>JADLFM010000154.1 GCA_020845495.1 Chloroflexota bacterium | reverse complement strand
GTGTTAGCCCGAGAAGTCGGGCGGCCTCGGCATCCTTCAGTCCTTCCTCCTCGCTCGCGAGCAGAGCGGTGCGATACGCCTCGGGTAACCGCCCAACCAACGCCTGAACGCATTCGCTCATCTCCTCCCGGATCACCTGTTGGTCGGCGGACGGCTCGCCGATGTCGGCCCAGAGACGCTCGTCCTCAGCCTCCGTGATCAAATCCACCGAGAACCTGCCCCCGGACGGATCGCGATGCGTCGACCCGCGAAGCCAGTCGACGGCGGCATTTGACGCGATCCGGTAGATCCAGGTCGTGACCTGCGATTCGCCGCGGAAGCCCGGGAGTGCGGCGTAGATCCTCACAAACACGTCCTGCGCGACATCATCGGCGGCGTCCTCGCCTACCCGGGCAGCCAGATAGCGGTGAATGCGTGGCCGAAATGTCTCGTAGACGGTCTGAAACTCCAACGTCACTGGAAGCATCTCGTCCTCCCCTCTCCCTCGGGGCGGTCAAGCAAGTCTCGTCTGGGGGACATTCGAGGCGGCGTCCTTCACGTGACATCTCCTCCCTCCGGGAACGGCCGCCGGCACGCAGATGTTGGGCATCCTGTGGCCACAGTTCCTGGCGCTTCTCCGGGCGCCGGGCACATCGGCTCTCGCGAGCCCAGGCGCGCCGGATTCAGGAAGGCGCCGAGCGACGCCCAGGCCTCCGAGAGCGCAGCACGGTCCAGGCCGTAGTGCACCCAGCGGGCATCTCGGGAATCGCGCCGCTCGTGGACGAAGCCGGCCAGGCGCAACTGCTTGATGTGGTGAGAGACGAGATTCTCCGCGATACCTAGCGACTGAACCAACTCACAATTGCAGGTGTCGCCTGCCATCAAGGCGGCGAAGATTCGCCGTCGCGTCGGATCGCCAAGCAGTTTGAGCAAGCGGCCTGCTGGCTCGTTGACGTCGGCTGGCGAGGTGGATGCACGCGGCTCCGCGCTCAACTCGATGCGCATCGTCAATTCCGAAAGGGTTGGTCACACCCGGCAGGCGTCTACACGGCGGAACGACGTAGCTGTCCGGGGCCTGCGCTCAGCGACTGCCGGCCGGCTCCGGCACGCGGCCGGACGCCTCGGTCGGCGCATTGTGAGCCGCGTCCCGCGGTCTGGACCTCAGTCGCGGAGCGCCAGCGCGATCGTGTCCGCAACTGGAGAACGGCACCAGCCGCGCACCCTCGCGGTAGAGCGCCATGAGATGAGACTTGCAGAGGAACACCTTGCAGTATTCGCATATGGCGACGGACGGGCTCTCGTCGCCCTCCATCAAGCACTCGTGGCAAAGCATGGTGCCTCCTAATCGTGCGGAAAGAGATCGTACGGGGAGCCTCGCCCCCTCGATTGGATGGTAAAAGATCAATGTCCATCGATACGTTAGCGCGCTCGATGCGCCGATGAGGGGGTCACCTGTCCCGACTCTCCCGGGAGCCATGTCCGGTGGAGGATCGAGAGACGTCGGCGCGCGAAGAAATAGGCTGCCTGAATCGCACGCCGGCCGGCACCGCGGCGCTCCACCGGTTACCGATCGATCGCTTCTGGTGGCGGCGACTCGGATTGACGCTGGCCCGGAGCATCTCGTTTGACGGATTGTCCCGCCGGGTCCGGGACAGGTGCCATATCCATCGATAGATCAATCTCCGTAGATTAGTTGGCAGGACCCTCGTCCATGCGCGCTGACGCGCGCCGCGCCGCTGACCATGCCCCGTCACCTAGCTGCTCTCCTTCCTGGAGTTGAAGCCCCGAGACGAGGAGGCCTCCCGTGGTCACCGCGTCTGACGCGACTGGCGAGCGGTCTCGCGGAGTGCGGAGTGTCTCCGGAATGCGTGGCTGCATCCGGAAAGGGAGGCGACGATGGCAAACGATGGTCGACCCGGCCTGGCCCGCGGCGCGCCAGTAGCCGAACCGGAAGCCGAGATAGTCACAGCGAGGGGCCTGTCCTCACGCAGTGTGGCGCTGCCCATGAGCTCGGTCGGAGGTCCTGCCGACGCCAGTCGACGGACCCTGCTCGACCACCTGCTGAAAGCCGGTGCCACAGCCCTCGCAGCTGCGATGGGCGGTGGAGCCGTCATCGAGATGATGGCCGCGACCCCGGCCTCGGCCGCGACAAACGGCGTCACGACACGCAAGTATCGCTATGGCATGGTCATCGACACTCGGCGCTGCGTCGGCTGTAAGGCGTGTACGGTGGCCTGCAAGCAGGAGAACAAGACTCCGCCTGGGGTTTCGTACACCGTCGTCGTGGAAGAGGCGATCGGCAACCGTCCTGATGACAAGCCGATCTTTATGACCAAGCCGTGCTTCCACTGCGAGAAGCCGCCCTGCGTCGATGTCTGCCCGGTCTCAGCCACGTTCAAGCGTGCTCAGGATGGGATCGTGGTCGTCGACTACGACCGCTGCATCGGCTGTCGCTACTGCGAGACGGCCTGCCCCTACGGTGCCCGCTACTTCGACTTCGGCGAGAACTATCCGACCATCACCGCTGGCACCGAGTTCTCGAAGATCCCATCCCCCGAGTACGGGCAATTCCGAGTCCGGCAAGCCGAGAAATCGCCGGTGGGCAACGTCCGCAAGTGCACCTTCTGCGTCCACCTTCAGGACGAGAACGGTCAGTACGACAAGGCGGCGGGACGCTGGCCGGCCTGCGCCAAGACCTGCACCGGCAAGGCGATCCACTTCGGCGACTTCAACGATCCCCAGAGTGAGGTCTCACGCCTCCTCAGCGAACGGCAGGCAATCCGACTCAAAGAAGAGCTGGGCACCGAGCCCAACGTCTACTACCTGCTGTAGGGGGTGAGGATCATGCAAGCACGCGCGCTGAAAACGATATTCTGGGTCACAGGAGCGATCCTCTTCCTGGTGGGTACGGTCGGCTGGTACGACCGCCTCACGCGAGGGCATCTCGACGCCAACTACGGGAGCCTGGTTCCCTGGGGCCTCTGGGTCGCGGCCTACATCTACTTCATCGGCCTTTCGGCTGGGTCGTTCCTCATCTCGTCACTCGTCTACGTCTTCGGCATCAAGCGATTCGAGGCCGTCGGCCGACTCTCCGTCTTCACGGCCATCGTCACGCTGCTCCTGGCCCTGCTCTCGATCTGGGTGGATCTCGGGCACATGGACCGGGCCTGGCACGTCCTGGTCTATCCGAACTTCAAGTCGCCAATGGCCTGGATGATCTGGCTGTACTCGACGTACTTCCTGCTTCTGGTCGTCGAGTTCTGGTTCCTCATTCGACGTGATATGGTCGTTGACGGTCGTGGTCACGGCTTCCGCGCGAGCGTTCATCGAGTGCTCTCGCTGGGCTCGCACGATGCGTCCGATGCCTCGGCCGAACGCGACCGCAAGGTTGTCCGAGTCCTGGCAACGATCGGCGTGCCGGTCGCCATCATGTTTCACGGTGGCGTCGGCGCCCTGTTCGGCGTCGTGGCAGCCCGGCCACTCTGGAACAGCGGCCTGTTCCCGATCCTGTTCCTGCTCTCGGCGCTGGCCAGCGGCGGTGCGCTGCTGACCCTGGTGGCCACCATCTTCCAGCATGGCTGGACCCGCAACCGCGAGACGGTCCTGGCGCTGGGCCAGCTCGTGCTTGGCTTGCTACTGCTGGACGTGCTGTTCCAGTTCTCCGAGCTGCTGGTCGGCTTCTACAGCGGTAGCCCGGACCATCTTGGGGCGCTTCAGGCCATCGTCGGCGGCTCGTTCTGGTGGGTCTTCTGGGGCTGGCAGATCGTGCTCGGGACGCTGCTCCCGATCTTGTTGCTGGTGCTTCCCACCCGGAAAGATCCGCGCTTCGTCTCCCTGGCTGGACTGCTGATCGCCGCCGGGTTCCTGGCAGTTCGCCTGAACATCGTGATCCCTGGCTTCACCGTCGAAGAGGTGCGCGGGATCACGGCGGCGTTCGCGTCCGCCCGCGTCAGCACCAATTACTTCCCGAGCATGATGGAGTGGCTCGTCAGTATCGGCATCGCCGGCCTCGGCCTGTTGATGTTCGGGTTCGGCGAGATGCTCATGCCCGAGGAGCCAGAGCACAAGGAGCCCGTCGTTCCCCAACCGATCAGACCGCATGACGGCGTGCTCGTCCCGCCAGCTATCGAGGAGGCCCCCTATGTCCGCGCGTGACGGAAAGGTCGGACGGCGCACGTTCCTCAAGGGCGCTGGCGTCGCGGCAGCCGCCGCGGCGGGCGCGGGCGCAACCGCCTGCAGCAGCGTCGGCTCGAAGGAGCATCAACTCCCCGTGAGTGCCGCCGGCACCCAGCAGTGGGGCCGTGAGGCCGGAACCTGGACGCCGTCTGCCTGCATGATGTGCGGCGGCCAGAGCGGCATCCTGGTCCACGTCGCGAACGGCGTCGTCGACAAGATCGAGCCGAACCCCTGGAACCCGGTCAACTACTCGAACATCTCCACCGACTGGTTCGACGGCTACACCGTCGAGAATGGCTGCAAGGAGGGCGGCTCGCTCTGCCCGAAGGGAAACGCGGGCATCCAGGCGCTCTACGATCCGGACCGGGTCAAGACGCCACTGAAGCGGACCAACCCCGACCGGACGCCGGGCGCCGATCCAAAGTGGCAGCAGATCACCTGGGACCAGGCGCTGGACGAGATCGCGGCGAAAATGAAGACGCTGCGGGATGCCGGCGAGCCGCACAAGCTGTTCTGGCTCAGCGAGGACGCCTCGTTCGTCGACATTCAGACCGACTTCACCAAGCTCTATGGCACCCCGAACTTCGGCCTGCACTCCAACCTGTGTGATGTCGCGCGCAAGGCGTCGTTCAAGACGGTGATGGGTCACGACCGGCCGCTCACCGACTTCATGAACAGCAAGTACATCCTGCTCTTCGGCTGGAACCCGACCTCGGCCATCAAGTGGGTGTATCTGCCGCGCATCATCACCCGGGCCATCGAGAATGGCGCCCGGATGGTCGTGGTCGATCCCTACCTCTCCGACACGGCTGTCAAGGGCCAGGAGTGGGTCTCGATTCGGCCTGGCACAGACGGCGCGCTGGCACTGGCGCTCGGTCACGTCATCATCCGTGACAAGCTGTACGACGAGCCGTTCGTCAAGAACTGGGTCTCTGGCTTCGAGGAGTACGCGGCCTACGTCGCCGACAAGACGCCGCAATGGGCGGAGGAGATCACCAGTGTCCCGGCCAAAACCATCGAGCGGATCGCACGTGAGCTGGCAACCACGAAGCCGGCGATCGTGGACGTCTGGAGCGGCCCCGGCCAGCACAGTAACGGCGTGCAGGGCGGTCGTGCCATCGCCGCGCTGTCGGTCCTGATCGGCGGCATCGACCGCAAGGGCGCGCTGGTCATCCCAGAGAAGGCGGGCCTCAAGCACGTCGACCCGCCGCTGGACGACGCCACGGCGACCGCACTCAAGCAGCCGCGCATCGACGAGCTGAGCAAGTACCCGATGGGGCACGGGTCCGGCGTCTACACCCAGTTGTTCTCGAACATCGCCGAGGGCAAGGGTCCGTATCAGCCCAAGATGGGCGTCATCGTCATGCAGAACGTGATGATGTCCGTCCCGAGTCCCCAGACCACGGCGAAGGCCCTCGCCAAGCTGGAGACGCTCGTCGTCGTGGACACCATGCTCTCCGAGACGGCCATGATGGCGGACTATGTCCTGCCCGGGACCAACTATCTCGAACGGTACGAGGCGATCACATACTGGGTCACCTGGCAGGTCATCGGCCTGCGCCAGCCGGTCGTCAAGCCGCTCTTCGGCCAGCCGGCCGAGTACGAGATCTTCACGGCGCTCGGGCGGCGCCTGGGCCTGAAGACCAAGGAAGGCAAGGAGTTCTTCAAGGTCGGGCTACTCTCGGGCCAGCCCATTGACGACCTGACCCAGTGGTACGAGGACTACATGTCGGCGGAGTTGAAGGGCAGCCCGGCCGGCCTGACCCTCCCCGAGCTGAAGGCGCTCCCCGGCGCCGTCTGGGTCGACAAGCGCGGCACGCGCTACGAGAAGTTCCTGTTCCCGCTGGCCGAGGATCGTCTGAAGACAGCCTGGTACGAAGGAGACCAGGCAGCCGACGGCACGCTGGTCTACGACAAGCCAAAGGACCAGGGCGGTGTCAAGATTGGGATCGTCATGGGCGGTAAGCCGCTCGCGGGGTTCGCGACGCCCAGCGGCAAGCTGGAGCTGGTGACCAAGTCGCTGGCCACGAAAAAGGACGCCAATGGCAACGCGGTCGATCCGCTCCCGGTGTACACGCCGCGCGACTGGCAGCCGTCGAAGGAGTTCCCGCTCTACCTGATCAACTGGAAGGAGGCGAGCCACACTCACACGCGCACCCAGAACAACCCGTTCCTGCTGGAGATCAAGCCGTCGAGCCCGCTGATCATGCATCCAACGACCGCCGGCCGTCTCGACCTGGCGGATGGCGACCCGGTCTGGATCGAGTCACAATTCGGCAAGGTCAAGGGTGAGCTGAAGGTCTCAAAGCGGATGCACCCCGAGGTCGTTGGGCTCCAGCACGGCTTCGGACACACCGCGCTCGGACGGAATGCAGCTGGACGCGGCACGACCGACGGGCCGTTGCGGCCGTCGAAGTCCGATCCGCTATCGGGCCAGGCCTCCCACAAGGAAGCCACCGTCCGAGTGTACAAGGCATGAATGCAACAGTGGTGTCCGAACCACCCGTCGGACTTGATCGCGTCGTGGAGCGGCTTCTGCCGCTCCACGCTCGACTCTGTCCTCGCCAGATCCTGGGTGCGCGCATCGGGCTGTACGCTGGCGAGTTGCTCGGGCTGGACCTACCTCAGACCGACAAGCGACTGCTCGCCATCGTCGAGACGG
>JADLFM010000153.1 GCA_020845495.1 Chloroflexota bacterium | reverse complement strand
CCCAACGCCGCATCAGACTGCTTCTCCCGGTCACCCATCAGCGACCGCAGGATCGTGATCGCCTTCGAGATCGTCGCCCGCTCCTGGTTGTCCGCGTCCGACGCG
Organism: Chloroflexota bacterium; assembly: GCA_020845495.1. The sequence continues at coordinate 3,358 of JADLFM010000153.1, read as the reverse complement.
TCCATCGCCATCCGCGCGTGCAGCAGCATCTGCTCGAGATGCGACTCCATCGACTCCTGCGCCGGCCCATCGTCCTCAGGCTCACCCTGCGGCGGCATCCCACCCCCGGCCATCAACGCCTGCAGCAGCTCGGGAGGCGGGCCACCCTGGCCCCCAGCCATCGGCATCATCGGCATTCATCCCACCTCCCTGACGAAACGCTCCGGCAACAACACCGGGGGCCGGTGCTCACACACGCCCAACGGAACCGGCAGCAAACCCGACCACCCGCGCCCAAACCCCTGCCGCGGCCGACGCTCCCACTGGCCGTCAATCACGCCCTCGGCCCCACACGACACATCCACGATCTTCATCCGGTCACGGTCGAACACGTGCGCCGAACAGAACGCGCGCCCGAAACTCACCGACAGGGAACCGCCACAGAACGGGCACGTGAAGCCACGCCGGCACCCGACAGGGCTCTTGCCGCACTCCACCTCGACCAGCTCGCTCGAGCCGGCGAACAGCACCCGGACACCGGAGCCGCGCCCACCAGAGCACTCGACACAACGCTGCCTGACCAGATGGAACACCACCGGTCGCGTCACGCGGCCACCACGCTCAACGCCACCTGTCCCGCTGGCGAACAACCCACAGGCCGGCAAGCACGCCCACCACCGCGGGAACCCACGACGGGACAGGCGGCCCAGCCGCAGCCTGCGAACGGTAGTACGAGCCAGCAAGCACCAGCCCGAACGCCGCCACCACCACGAACAAGCAGAACGGGAACGCGAGCTCCGGAAGCACGAACCGCAACCACAGCAGCAAGCTCATCCAGCGGCCCGGCCTACCCGTACGCGAGACGATCATGCCGCCACCTCGCCCGCCCACAACTGCGCCGGCTTCCCCGACGTCCGCCGCCGACGCTTCCGCACGTCACGGGGATGCTCACCACGCTGCCGGAACAGCTCGAGCGCGATCGCGTCCGCCATCACCATGTCGTCGTGCGCCCCCTCGGCCGCCCTCGGACTCGGGTTGCTGTCGCGGTAGATGAACGTGCTGTACTCCTTCAACGCGTCCCGATCCAACGCCGGCAACGCCCGCTCGCTCACCACCCGCGCCAGGTACTCCAGGATCAACGGCCGCGTCGTCGACGACGTCGGGAACCCCCAGTTCCCCATCTGCTTCTGATCACCACGCAGGAACTGCCGGTGCCGGTACAGATGCGGATACGCCGGCCGGCCATCCTTGCCGTCACGCAGCAGGATGATCAGCGCGTCGCCGTAACCGCCCGCGCGCTCCGGTGCGATGACGGCGTCGTTGAACCACTTGCCCAGGAAGTGAAGCTGGGTGGCGTACTCGGGGACACCCAGGCGGGCGTGGAAACGAGCAACGATCCTTGCGGTAGACAGATCAACGACGGTCGCGGCCGAGTAGTCCTGCCCCTTGCCGGTAGCGGTATCGGCGCCGATCGCGTACTTCCGGTCCCTGATCGGCAGCTCGAACACCCGGAGCGGGCCAAACTCGCCGCGGACGAACTTCGCGGTCGCACCATCCGGCTCCGGGACGAACCTCCCGCGGAACAGCGGCTCCACCAGCAGGTTCCGCTCGTAGTCGTCCAACGCCTCCGCGTCGAAGAACTTGTCGCCCGTCAGCCAGAACGCCTCACGCTCCGTCTCCGGGTACTCCTGCGCCCGTACCTTCGGCGGCATCTTCAACCGCTCCTCCGCGAACAGCACCGGATCCCGGCCAGGATGGATGCTCCAGGGGAAAAACCGGCTCTTGACGGAGTAGTGGTCCGAGTGCTCCCACAGATGGTGGTAGAAGTTGCCGCCGATCACGTCGCCACCCGAGCTCACGGTCGACACACCGTTCGCGGTCGAGATGATGACGATGTTGCCGCCCTTCGCGGCAGTGGGTAGGACGGCCGTCCAGGTGTCCTCCGCGTACTCCTGGAACGCGAACTCGTCCAGCACCACCAGCTTCGCCGTCTCGCCACGGCCCGCCTTCGGCGTCGACGGCAGAGCAACGACGGTGCTGACCCGGCCGCCCGGATGCTGCACCTGGATCTCACCCGTCGGGCGGGTGTTCCTTGCCGGCTTGATGACCTTCGTGCCCCGGAGCAGCTCCTTCGGCAGGCTCTCCCGCATATCCCAGATGCGGTTGATCGCCTTGGAGGCTTCCTTCTCGTTGATGCTCACCCAGAGAGAGCGGCTACCAGGCTGGAACTGGAGGTTGTGCAGCGCCCACAAGCCAGCAAGCCACGTAATGCCGATCTGGCGGCACTTCAAGACGATGCTCTTCGGGGAATCCATCCAGAACTGGAGCAGATCCCCCTGCCACTCCCAACCCGGAGCACCGAACTCGAACTCCTCCAGCTTCTCCGAGTCGAAACAACGGACGTACGGGGTCAGGAAGATCGGGTGCTCTGTGACTCGCCTGAGCCGCTTCGACTGGATCAGCCGAGCACGCTCCTCCTCGATCTCCTCCGTCGAGAGCGGAGCCAGCTCAGGATCGACGACGGTCAACAGCCCCTCTTGCCGCCCTTACGCTTACCCATGCGTTGCCTCCAGAGAAAACAGGGTTCATGGAACCGACTATCGTGAGTAAGTCCGCCGTAGATGGAACCTGGGCGCGCGATCGAGCTCGGGGGGGTGGGGGTGGCTCGAGCGTGGCCGGATGCGGCGGGGCGCGGGCCAGGTGACCAGTCCGGCCCGCGCACGCATCGCCGCTGCCTGCGAGCACCAGCCGCTCGCCCCTGCGCCGCTGCCGGCGCAGCCCCGTGCCAGGTGGGGACGCATACCCCTATGGGGTCTATCACCCACCAGGTGTACATGAGACTGTAGTCCCCTGTATGCGCTAGCCCTGTAGCTACGCGGCCTTGCGCCGCTTCAGCTCTGCTTCCAGGGCGTCCAGGCGCTGCAGGTCGTCGTCCGACGCGATCTCGCGCTCGGTGACGTCCTCGATCTCCTGACGCTGCACCGCCTTACCCAGGTGCCGATCCAGCAGCGCCTCTCCAGCACGCCAGTCCCCGTTACGCCAGGCCGTCCGGTACGCCTCGTAGATCTCGTCCGCGTCGCGCTCGACGCGCTCCTGGATGACCTGCGCCACCGAGCGGGCGCGCGCCTCACGCTCGGCTCGCCGCTGCGCCACGCGCTTCAAGCCGCCGCGCCTGGCGTCCTCCCTGGTCAGTGCGTGCCCCGAGATCGGCGAGGGTGGAAGCGTGTCGAGCCGTTCAGGAGGCGTTGGGCTATCAACAGGGCTGAGGTGCGGCTCAGATATGGCGCTCACCCCCTTGTACAGTGGTGTACAGTGTGTCCATGAATCTCATCGCTTACACACGTGTCAGCACCGCTGACCAGGCCCTGAACGGCCATGG
>JADLFM010000152.1 GCA_020845495.1 Chloroflexota bacterium | reverse complement strand
GCATCCCGCCCACCACGGCCTCGATCTGCTCCGCCCACCGTGCCTCTTCGGCGTCCCAATCCGTCCGACCCATCGGCGCCCTCCCACGCCTCAGGGTACTTGACGCAATATCCTGTGGGACACCCAGTGGATGCAAAGGGGTACCCGAACGAGAACGTGGTGTGGTATGCTCCATCTCGGTGAAAGGAGGTGATGCCGCATGAGTAGTAGTCATGGGGGCATCCTGGGAGGTCTGACCTCCTAGCCCAGCTTCGGGGGAAGCCTTTCAGGATGCCCCCGGCCGCGTGTCCATAACACGCACGGCGCGCCTGCTCTCGAGAGCGGGCGCGCCGTTTTTGTCGTCCATCACCAACGTCGCCCAAACGGTGGTGAGGCCGCCGCGCCGCATCTACGCGTCCGCTACCCGAGAGGGGCGGGGCACGCGGATCATGGCCGGCATTTTGCACGCCTCCGGAGCCGTTGGCTATGGTGACGGAGGAGGGGGACTGCTCGTCGCACTCCTCTCCAGGTGTCGAGGCACGGCCCCGTCTGCCTGCCATTGCTTGCCCGCCTGCCGCGAGCCGTCATGTCGGCCGCCTGTGGCGGCTGGCCCCTCAGGTCGAGGCATCGTCGGACGAACCGTGGCCGACCGGGCGCACACGTGCGAGATCATCAGATTCTGTGAGAAATCATCAGATCCAGAGAGTGGAGAGACAGGCCGCATGGCGGACGAGGAAGCGTACGAAGCTCGAAGCGTGCTAGTCGTCGTGGCTCACCCGGATGACGCCGAGTTCATGGCATCGGGTACGGTGGCGAAGTGGGCGCGCGAGGGGAAAGAGATCAACTACGTGCTGTGCACGGCCGGCGACAAGGGCACGTCCGACCAATCGCTCGCGCCCGCCGAACTGGCCGAGATTCGTCGGATCGAGCAGCGGGATGCCTGTGACCGGCTCGGCGTCAAGGCTCTGGTGTTCCTCGGCTACGAGGACGGTGTGCTCGTCAACAGTCTCGGGCTTCGCAAGGACATCGTTCGCCAGATTCGGCGCTTTCGACCCGATGTGGTCATCTGCCAGGATCCGACGACGCGCTGGTCAGCACAGGGGTACCTGAATCACCCCGATCACCGGGCAGCCGGTGATGCGACGCTTGATTCCGTCTACCCCTCAGCACGCGACCCGCACGTCTTCCCTGACCTCCTCGCCGAGGGGCTCCAGCCGCACAAGGTCCGCGAGGTCTACGTGGGTGGCAGCAATTCGGCTGACGTCTGGATCGACGTTTCCGACACGATCGGGGACAAAGTGAACGCACTCCGCGCCCACGTCAGTCAGGTCGGCACCGGCGTTCGGCCGGGCTGGGATCTCGATGAGGTGATCCGCGAGCGCGCCGCGAAGATTGCTGAGGGCCACGATATGAAGTACGCCGAAGCGTACAAGTACTTCCACCTGCGATAGCCCGACACCCGTCTCCCCCCGTGCTCCGGCCCCTTGCCCGCGTGCTGGAAGGTTCCTGAGGCCATTAAGCAGCGCCGCGAGGAACGACGGTAGCTGACGGACCTGCGGGCCGAGGGTGAGAGGGCATCTCGGCGACGAGGGGGCGCGAAACACTGAACCGCACCCCCACGAGTTCACGAGTCCACGAGTTTCGGGCATTGCCGAGGCCGGCGGTGGGCGGGTACACTTTGGCGGCGCCGGAGTAGTGCTCCGGCTCGTGGTGGGCGTAGCGTAGCGGTTAACGCGCCAGGTTGTGGCCCTGGAGATCGGGGGTTCGAATCCCCTCGCTCACCCCCGCTGAGTTGTCAGTCCCAGGTCGCCAGGTCTCTCAGGACGTGCCGATGGGTCGGCTCCGTTCCGAGGACTGGCCGCTGAGAGTTGATGACTCGTGGATAGGCGCCCGTAGCTCAGCGGACTAGAGCACGTGGCTTCGGACCACGGGGTCGGGGGTTCGAATCCCTCCGGGCGTGCCAACGTTCTCGCCGCCATCTCGGCGGCGGCTTGCCTTGCGTACACCCGTCCGACGGCACTGGCCGGCAGCCACCCGAACGCGTTCGGAGCCTCCCAAACGTGCTCCCTGACCGCCCTGTCGTCGGCTTCACACCTGGTGTGTCGCCCTGCCGACATTGTGCATGAAAAGCGGCCCATTCGTCGCAGCACGGTGTTATAGTGGCCGCGTGGGGAGCGGCGCTCGAAGTGAGGCCGGGGCGGCTTCGCGAGCGCCCTACCAGATATGACTGGCATGTGCCAGGAGGTATGTGGCGATGACGTTCCAGGATCCGAGCCAGGACGAGGGCAACGACATCGACGAGGGGCTGTCGAATCAGCCACTCAACGATGACGACGACGGCGACTGATTCATTCGGCGTCGCCGAGGCGGGGACTATCGTCGGGCGGTGCTGATAGACGGCGTGGTTGTATCCACACCGTGACGGAGGCCGAGGAGCAACTGCTCCTCGGCCTCCGTCGTTGTAGGCGCTCCCTCATCGCCGGCCGCGCTCGATGGCCGCGCGGCGTTCACCCCAGCCTTTGGAGTATCCGCGGTGAGGCCGGAGCGTCGTGCCTCAGCCCCGTGATCGGGCGTTGACTCCCGGCCACCAGCCAGCGACATGGGCAGCCCCCATCCGCCGACGATGTCTACCGTACCGGCGCTGGCTCAGGCACGCACCCTGCAACCCTCCCGGCGGATGTGTCGCCGGGCCTCGCTGTACCGCCCGGGTATCCCGAGATGGCGGCGCATGAGGAGAGGAGTAGACGATGCCAGAGAATCTTCCTTCTGGAGCGGATCGAACGCCGCCTCCGAACGTCGGCGTTATCGACAAGGGCTGGGCCGTGTACGATGCGGAAGACCGCCCGATGGGGACTGTCTGCGAGGTCAAGCCCGGAGGTATCACGGTCGACGGCCGGCCAGTGGGCTACGGCTTCTTCGACATCTTGATGACCGACGTCATGCGGGCCGGGAACAATGAGGTCCATTGTTCGATTCGCATCGAGGAAGCCATTCCGGCCGAGCCGGGACTTATGAGCCGTACAGTGACGTCCGTGCCGATGTCGAGCACAGCGGCGATCACGGGCGTTGCGCCGGAGGGTGACCGGATGCAGACATCTGGCGCCGCCGCCACAGACGAGCGCGGCAGCCAGCCGACCCCCGTCAGGACCGTGGACTCTGAGGGTGGCAGGAGTTGGCTGCCGTATATCGCTGGCCTGGCGCTGGCCGGCGCCGGCGCCGGTGCTGGAGCCGGCGGCTACTACTGGTGGCGACGGCGGCGGCAGCGATCGATGCTCGAGAAAGCGGTTGACCTTGTGGCCGACTCCGCTCACGACCGTTCGCTGAGGTTGTGGGCCAGCCTCGCGGCAGCCATGACGCTCCCTGTGGCGCTGCCGCTGGCGTATTATTTCTGGCCGTCCCACAGCAGCACCATCGAACAGGCGCGGGACCAGTTTCGGGGTGACTGGACGGAGCGCCTGGCGAGTATGAGTCGGGCTGACTGGCAGGATCTTCTGGCCAGCCTCAAGCGGGGTGACTGGCAAGATCGCCTCTCCAGCGTGGAGCAGCGCGCCTTTATCGATGCCGCTGGCACGTACCTTTCCGACATGAGCGGCTACCTGGCGGACGAGGTGCCGTCGAGGAGGTGGCTGCTCGCCATCCCGGCCGCGGCTGGATTCGCGGCCCTTGTGTGGTACCTGCTGGGTCGCGGCGGTAACCAACACCCGTCGATGCGCCTGAGCGACATCATGACCCGCGACCCAAGCGTCGTGCGGCCGGATTCGACGGTGTCGGAAGCGGCGACGATGATGCGGCGTCTAAACGTCGGCTCACTTCCGGTCTGCGATGGCGTGCAACTTCAGGGCATGGTGACCGACCGAGACATCACTGTGCGGGCGATTGCCGACGGCCGTGACCCGACCACCACCCGTGTGTGGGACGTGATGTCGCACGACGTGGCCTGGGCTTCCGAGGACGTAGCGGTCGAGGAGGCGGCGCAGATCATGCGTGAGCACCAGATTCGCCGACTGCCGGTCGTCGACCGAAACCAAAATCTCGTCGGCATCGTGTCGCTCGGCGACCTCGCCGTGGACGTCGGCGAGGATCCGATGAGCGGCGCGACGCTGGAAGCCATCTCCGAGCCGTCGCGGCCAGATCGCTAGTCGCGATACCTCATCGCTCGTGCAGCCCCGGCCGCCTATGGTGGGAACGATCAGAAAACGCATCCCCGTGAATCTCGCCTTGACTTGCGCCAGGCACGAGACCTCACGGAACGGCCGATAGCCCGTGCTATCGGCCGTTCCGTGACCTGGCTACTCGGATCTGCCGTGGCGTCGACTGCCGATCGGTGGTCGTCGTCCGCTCCCCTGATGCGTCGACGGATGTGTCGGTCGACGCGGCTCGAGGTGGGACTGTCAGCCGCCGGCAGGTGCGCTGGTCAGGCCCGGCTCGGTCATGCCGGACGGATCGAGGATGCGGTCCAGGTCCGCATCGGACAGGTTCGTCTTCTCTCGGGCGACTTCGCGGATGGTCCGGCCGCTGGCGTACGCCTCCTTGGCGATCGCGGCAGCGGCGTCGTACCCGATCTCAGGCGCCAGCGCCGTCGTGATCATCAGCCCCCGCTCGACCATCTCCGGGCCGCGCGTGGTTGCGGTCAGGCCGACGATGCAGTTTTCACGGAAGTTGTCGATTGCGTGAGCAAGCAGATCGATCGACTGGAGCAGGTTGTAGGCCGCGACTGGCATCATCACGTTCAGTTCGAAGTTGCTACCCTGAAGCGCCGAGATCGCGACCGTCTGATCGTTGCCGACGACCTGTCCGACCACCTGGCAGACGGCCTCGGCAATGACCGGATTGACCTTGCCCGGCATGATCGAGCTACCAGGTTGAAGGGCCGGCAGGTCGACCTCGGCGAAGCCGGCGCGCGGGCCGGACGCCATCCAGCGCAGATCGTTGGCGATCTTGATGGTGCTGATCGCGATGGTCCGGAGCACGCCGCTGGTCTCGAGCACCGCGTCGAGGGTGCTCTGGGCCTGGAAGTGATTGTCGGTCTCCCAGACGTCGACGCCGCTCAACTGCGACAGCAGCGCGCAGGTCCGCCGCGCGAATTCGGGATGCGCGTTGATGCCAGTCCCGACAGCCGTCCCGCCAAGCGGAAGCTCGCCGAGCTCGGACTGGGCGTGCTTCAGGCGGCGCAGCGCCCGCGCGGCCTGACCGGAGTAGCCGAGGAATTCCTGACCGAGTCGGACTGGCGTCGCGTCCTGAAGGTGAGTCCGGCCGGTCTTGATGACCGGCATCAAGGTGTCAGACTTCTTGCTGAGGGCGTCGCGGAAGCGTTCGAGGGCGGGAATCAGGTCTGCCTCGAGGGCGATGAGCGCTGCGAGTTGAATGGCGCTCGGGATGACGTCATTCGAGGACTGGCAGATGTTGACCTGATCGTTCGGGTGGACCGGCTTCCGGGAGCCAACGTCGCCGCCGAGCAGTTCATTGGCGCGGTTGGCGATCACCTCGTTCGCGTTCATGTTGGTTGAGGTGCCAGAGCCCGTTTGGAAGAGCACGTCGACGACGATCTGGCCGTCGAGTTTGCCGTCGACGATCTCCTGAGCGGCCTGTTCGATGGCTCCAGCGAGCTTCGGATCGAGCAAGCCAAGTTCGCTGTTGATGCGGGCAGCGGCGAGCTTGATGAGCGCAAGCGCGTGGACGAACCGCGCGGGTGGCTTCAGCCCACTCGACGGAAAGTTCTCGATCGCCCGCATCGTGCTTGCCCCGTAGTAGGCACCATCCGGCACTTCTAGCTCCCCCATCGTGTCGCGCTCGATGCGCCGAACCGGACCCTTCGCCATCGTGTCGCCTCCTGGCCGAATATCTGGTCACTGTGTGTCGTCAGAAAGTCTAGCAGGCCGATTCGCTGGGTCGGTGCGCCCGGAGGGTTGACGCGTCTGCTACACTTGTCGCGACGCTCGTCAGTGGGCTCAGTTCTGGGCCCACTGTTGACGAGTGGGATGAGCGTGGGAGCGGGACTCGCGTGACCAAGGTCATCGTCACGGGCGCCCTCGGCCGGATGGGGCGCGAAGTCATCGGTGCGCTGATCCGCGAGGAGGATATTGACCTCGCGGGCGGTGTTGACCCGCGCGCATCGGAGGACTATCTCGACTTGCCGGGCGGCGGCGGTCTGATCCCGCTCGGGCGCGATCTGGAAGCGATTATCACTCGCGTTCGCCCGGACGTGATGGTCGACTTTACGCAGCCCGAGGCCGCGATGCAGAACGTCCGGACAGCACTGCGCCTCAAGGTTTCGCCGGTGGTCGGCACGAGTGGCATCAGCCCGGCCAACCTCGAGGAGATCGACCGTCTGGCGAACGAGGCCGGCGTCGGAGCGTTCGTCGCACCGAACTTCGCCATCGGTGCCAACCTGATGCTGCACTTCGCGCGGGTGGCCTCGAAGTACCTCGGCGCGGCCGAGATCATCGAGATGCACCACGATGCCAAGGTCGACGCACCGTCCGGGACGGCCATGTCGACGGCACGCGCGATGCGTGAGGCACGCGGCGAGGAGTTCAGCGACCCGCCGACCACGACCTTCATCCTCGAAGGTGCACGCGGCGGTGTCGAGGGCGGTATCCGGGTTCATAGCGTTCGGCTGCCAGGACTGGTCGCGCACCAGGAGATTATTTTCGGCGGTCCTGGGCAGATCCTGACCATCCGCCACGACTCGCTCAGCCGCGAGTCGTTCATGCCTGGCGTCATCCTGGCGGTCAAGGAAGTCTCGAAGCGTAGCGGTCTCGTGTATGGCCTCGACCGCCTGATGGGTCTGGCCTAGCGAAGGGACATCAGACCGAGGACATCAGGCTCGACGGTCTGATGTCCACATGCAATCTCACCACGGAGGGAGTCGGTCTGATGTCAGGCTTGAAGATTGGGGTCGTCGGCGCGACCGGGATGGTCGGCCGCCACTACCTCGGCATTCTCGAGAACGCACGGCTCGATATCGGCGAACTGCGGCTCTTTGCCTCAGCGCGCTCGGTCGGAACGACGATGACGTTCAAGGACGAGCCGCTGCCGGTCCGCGAGTTCACCGTCGAGGCGTGCCGCGGGCTGGATATCGCGCTGTTCACGGTGTCAAGCGAGTTGGCCCGCGAGTTCGCGCCTCAGGTGGCCGCGAACGGCACGCTGGTCATCGACGACAGTTCGGCGTTCCGGATGGACCCGGACGTTCCGCTCGTAGTGCCGGAAGTGAACCCGGCTGCTGCGCGGTCCCACCACGGCATCATCGCCGGCCCGAACTGCTCGACGGCTCAGATGGTCGTCGTGCTCCAGCCTCTCCATGCGGCAGCCAGGCTCAAGCGAGTCGTGGTGGACACCTATCAGGCGGCGTCCGGCGCCGGCAAGGCGGCCATGGACGAACTGGTTGACCACACCCGACGCACGCTGAACGGCGAACACCCGGCCCCGGAGGCGCACCCGCACACGCTGGTCTTCAATCTGATCCCTCGCATCGACAGCTTCCGCGACGATGGCTACACCAAGGAAGAGTGGAAGATGCTGGCCGAGACTCGGAAGATCATGGGCATCCCCGACCTGCGGCTCTCGGCGACCTGCGTGCGGGTACCCGTCGCTATCGGTCACTCGGAGGCGCTGCACATCGAGTTCGAGCGGCCGATGGACCCGACGGAGGCGCGCGAGATTCTCTCGACGGCGCCGGGCATCGTAGTGGTGGATGATCCAGCCAACGACGAGTACCCCCGGCCGCTCGATGCCGCGGGCCGCGATCCAGTCTACGTCGGGCGGATTCGCGCGGACGTTTCGAATCCGGGCGGTATCGTGCTCTGGTGCGTCTCCGACAACCTGCGCAAGGGCGCCGCGCTCAATGCGGTGCAAATCGCGGAACTGCTCTACGGTGCGCCGCTGGCATCAGTCGCGCCGGCTGCTGTGGCCGCGCGCTGAGTCTGAAGACGGACCCGGCAGGGAGCCTCCCTACCGGGTCCGTTGGTTGACGTTGACTTCGTCGCCAAGAGGATCTGAGTCGATGACGGGATACGTAGCCCCTGCCGGGCGGGGGCAGGAGACACGAAGAGGTGCGGGAGGCTGCGATGGCGGAGTTCGGGCGAGTTCTCACGGCGATGGTGACGCCATTCGACGGACAGGGCAACGTCGACTACGCGCGGGCATGTGAGCTTGCCGAGGCGTTGATCGCGTCCGGCTCGAACGGGCTGGTTCTCTCCGGGACCACCGGCGAGTCGCCGACGCTGACATCGAGCGAAAAGGTCCGACTGTTCCGTGAGGTCCGCGACGCAATCGGCGCGCGGGCAACGATCGTAGCCGGAACCTGTAACTACAACACGGCCGAGAGCATCGAGGCGAGTCTGGAGGCCAAAGCAGCCGGCGTCGACGGTATTCTCGGCACGGTGCCGTACTACAACAAGCCGCCACAGCAGGGCCTGTACGCCCATTTCGAGGCCATCGCTCGAGCCGTCGATCTGCCAATGATCCTTTACAACGTGCCGTCTCGGACGGTCACGAACATGCTGCCCGAGACCACGATCCGGCTCAGCCGGATCCCCAACATCGTCGGGATCAAGGAGGCCAGCGGGAACTTCGACGCGATTGCCCAGATCATCGAGGAAAGCCAGCCCGGCTTCCGGGTCTGGAGCGGTGACGACATTGCGACCCTCCCGCTACTCTCGCTCGGCGGATATGGCATCGTCAGCGTCGCATCGCACCTCGTCGGCGCGCAGATTCAGGAGATGATCGGGCACTTCGTGGCTGGGCGAACCGGCGAGGCGTCGGCGTTGCACCGCAAGCTTCGGCCGTTCTTCAACGCACTGTTCGTCACCACCAACCCGATCCCTCTGAAGTACGCCTTGCGGAAGGTCGGCTTCGACGTCGGGTCGCCGCGCCTGCCGCTGGTGGAGCCAGACGAGAGGTCGGCGGCCGTCATCGACGCAGCGCTCGCCGCCGCGCACATCGATCTGCCGGTGCCGGCGCGGGCGTAGGCGCGTCCCGGACCCCCGTTCCCACACACGGGAGCGGGGGTCCGGGCTTACCGGCGAGCCTGGAGCAGCCAGGCGGCGAGGATGCCGGCCAGGAAGCCGAAAAGGTGGCCTTCCCAGGAGATGCCGCGCTGGCCGGGCAGGACGCCCCAGATCGCGCCGCCATAGAGCACGCCGACGATGAGTGCGACGACGATCGAGACGAAGCTCCGGTCGAAGTAGCCGCGTGCCATCAGATAGCCGATGTAGCCGAAGATGATGCCGCTCGCGCCGACGTGGACCGTACCCGGTCGACCGAGCACCCAGACGCCGAGGCCGCCGGCCAGCATCACCAGCAGGCTCACCGCGACGAACGTCCCGATGCCCCGCATGATGACCAGCCAGCCAAGCATGATGAAGGGGATGGTGTTGGCCGCGAGGTGCGCCAGGCCGCCGTGGAGGAACGGCGCCAGGACGATGCCCGAGAGCCCGTCGAGAGACCGCGGCCGGATACCGTAGATGTCGGTCGTCTGCCACGGGGTGAGCAGATCGACGATCTCGAGCAGCCACATCAGCAGTACGATGCCGACGACGATCGCTAGCCGCTGCGTCATACTCTTTCGGCCCGCTGCCACCTACGCCTCAACCCCTGGATCCTCCGGGTCACGTATGCTCCCTCGCTAACGTCTCTCCGGTGCTAACGCCTCTCCGGTGCTAACGCCTCTCCGGACGGCAGCCGCTTGTAGTAGATCACCGTCGTATCGAACCGCCCGTTGCCGTCGTGCGCGAAGTGCGGAATCCGGCCAGCTTCCTGGAACCCGAAAGCTCGATACAGGTCGTTGGACGGATCGCCTTCGCGGGTATCGAGGATCAAGAGAGTGCGGGTCTCGCGGTGAGCCGCCCGCTCCACCTCCTGCAGGAGCGTTCGCGCGATCCCCCGCCGCCGCGCCGATGGATGCACGATTACCTTGGCCACCTCGGCCCGGTGGAGGCCATTCGGGCGCGGCTCGAGGCGTAGTTGGGCGGTCCCAACAAGCTGGTCGTTCTCTCGGGCGAGTAGAAGAACCGTGTTCGGTCCCGGCACGCTGCGCCAGTACTGCTCGGCATCAGCCGGGTCGAGCGGCGGCAAGAACCCGATCGATGCCCCATCGTCGACGACCGCGACGAGCAGGTCAGTGAGCGCCGACACGTCGTCCGGCGTGAGATCTGGCACTTCGCTGATTTCGAGCATGGCGTCAGCGTACCATGGTCGGTATCTCAGTGGGGAGTATCGCGCCATGACTGCCGAGACACAGGTCAGCCCGCTCGCCGGCGAGGTGGATGCGCTCGTCTTCGACGTCTTTGGGACGGTGGTGGATTGGCGTAGCTCGGTGACGCGAGCCGGTGAGGAGATCGGGCGTCAGACGGGCCAGACTGTCGACTGGGCGGCGCTTGCTGACGAGTGGCGCCGCGTAGGCTATCACGAGCACATCGCCGAGATCCGGCGTGGCGAAGCGCCCTGGGAGACGGTGGACGTCTTCATGCGCCGCAAGCTCGAACACCTGCTCGGGACGTACAGGGTGCGGGGGCTCTCGGACGAGCAATTCGACTGGCTCGCACGGGCGTGGCACCGACTCGACGGCTGGCCGGACTCGGTGGAGGGGCTCGGCCGCCTGAAGCGCCGCTACACCATCGCGACGCTATCGAATGGCAACGTTGCGCTGCTCACCGACATGGCGAAGTATGCCGGGCTGCCCTGGGACTGCATTCTCTCGGCCGAACTCGTCGGGCGGTACAAGCCGGATCCTGAGACGTATCGCTCGGCGGGCCGCTTCCTGGGGGTACCGTTGAACCGGGTGGTCATGACGGCTGCCCACCTGCGCGATCTGTATGCCGCGAGGGAGCAAGGCTTGCGGACCGCGTTTGTCCGCCGCCCGCTGGAGTGGGGTCCGGACGGCACGCAGGAAGGCGAGCCTGACGACCGCGTCGACATCGTGGCGCGCGATTTCGTCGATCTGGCCCGCCAGCTTGGCGCTTGAGGTAGTGCCTCCCACGTCGGAGTGGAGCTCTCAAGGGCATCAGCGAGCGCCAGTGGTTGTGGCCCGCGTATGGGGTACGTCACTTGCACCCCCTCACCTGTCAGCACACAGGAAGGACGGTGTCACGTGAGCGACAACCGTATGGACGACATTCGAGACTGCGTGACCGCCTATGACTGCCGAGACCATCTGCCGGCGCTTTCGGCCTGGATGGAGGACCAGGACCTGAAGCAGGTGCTGCTCTGGAAGGGCGCCCGCTTCGAGCCGGGTCACGTCTACTTCGATCTCGACAACCCAGCCCGCGGCGCCTTCGTCGCGACGGGTGACGAGAAACCGCCGATCGATCCGACGTACGCCTGCCACGACGACGTACCCGAACGGATCTGGACGAAGCTGATCACCTGGATGCAGCCGGTCTCGGTCTCGCAGGCGCAGGCGCTGAATATGAACGAGGATGCATTCGACATCGAGCCAGAGGGGAGCGCTACCGGCGACGGGGAGCCGCCGCTGCCCCGCTGACATTGACTCGGGTTCGCGGCCGAAACGATCCGTCGACATCCGTGACCCTGACGGAGCATGGCTCCGTCAGGGTCACGCGGTGTCTGCCAGGCTCACGTTGAGACGCGGCTAGCGGGTCCCGATCGAGCCCTTCGCCTTCACCTGCGCGAACGCCTCGGCCATGTTCTTGCCAACAGTCTCGACAGTCAGATCGTGGTTTGCGGCGGCCTTCTTGACGTCGTCGAGCGTGATGTCGCCAGGTGAGGGCCGGTAGTTGAGATCGCCGCATCCACACGTCATGCACATAGTGGTACCTCCCGGTACTGTGTTGGTCTGTTGGTGCGTGCTGGTACTCTGCCGGCGCACCACCGGCTCACGGGTACATCGTCGGTCACTTGACCTAGCCGACCGTGTCGGAGACGGCGTCTGACTTATGGAGCCGGCCGCTGACATCCGAGTCAGGATGTGCATGACGCTCCGGTCCGTGCCCTCGTCGCCTGCCTTTCCCACGGCCTGCACGTTCGAGGCCGAATGGTCGATGCGCGTGAGGCGTTTCTGAACCTGGATTGGATCGATGGTGTTGGCTGCCGCTAGCCCCCTTCACCGCGGGATGTACGGGACTTCGGTAGCAGTTGCCGTGCCAGCGTGGCGCGGTAGCGGCTGGGTCCGGTGGTCTGGCCTGGTTTCCCATGACCGGTCTCGTTCGACTACCATGCAACCCGCACCGGAATGCTCGCCGGCGCCAGGGGCGAGGATGATGTGGAGCTTTGCGCCGCCTGGTCGTTCGATCTGACGGAGGCTCTTGGCGCGATGCCGGTCCGTCGCGGGCGTCTCTCGCTGCGGGTGACGCTGGTATCCATGTTGCTCGGCTTGCTGGTGCTCACGGCCGCGTCATTCGCGACCGCCGCGCACTTCAGTGCCAGCCGCGTGGTGGACGAGCTTCAGGCCCGCGTGTACCGGGTGGCTGTGCTGGCGGTCGAGAGCCGGCTCGATGCCTACCTGGATCCGGCCTTGCCGTTCCTCGTGGACGCCCAACGTCGATTCGAGCGCAACCTGTTGCAGACCGACGATCAGATCGCCATCCAGAGCTACCTCATCGATCAGTTGCGGCTCGCTCGAACCGTCGGGTGGCTGAGCTTCTCACACCAGGCGAGCGGGCGCTTCATCGGTGCGTGGCGGCGTGATGACGGGGCAGTCGTCCTGAACCGTTCGGATCCGGTCGTCGACGGTGGCCGTCCGACCGAATACGAGGTGACCCCCTCGGATCTGCTGCTGCCGTTCGCGCGAGATCTGCCCTCGGGGTACGATCCGCGTGAGCGGCCCTGGTACCAGGCGGCAACCGCCGCCGACGCCATCGTCTGGACCGAGCCGTTCGAGTTCAACGAGGGCCGGATGGGCATCACCGCCGCGCTCGCCGTGCGCTCTGACCGTTCGGGTGAGCCGCTCGGCGTCGTCACGGCCGATTTCTTCCTCGACGATGTGACGCGCTTCCTCACGGAAATCGCCGGCACCGCGCCCGGCCACGATACACAACTGCTGCTACTGTCTCGGAGCGGAAAGATGGTGGCCGCGTCCAGCCAGTGGCCGACAGACCGGTCAACGGCATTGGCGGCGGCAGCGCTGGCGGCGGTGCCTGGCGGCGTCTCAGCCATCCCAACCGAAGCGCCAATGACGATCGCCGTCAGCGTGGCCGGGACGTCCTACCTGGCGACCTTCCAGGCGTTCGACGCGCCAAACCGCCCGGGCTGGATCATCGGGGTCGTGCTGCCGACCGCCGAGGAGTATGCCGTCGTCGCCGAGAACCAGCGAAATGCGGTCATGCTCGGCCTGATCTTCCTCGCCATCGCCGCCATGCTCGGTCTGCTGGTGGCGCACCGGGTGGCCAGGCCGCTCGACGCGATCGCCCGCGATTTGCAGCGGGTGGGACGGTTCGAGATCGGGGCCGAGGACTCACCGAGCTCGTTCATCACCGAGATCGCCGTGGTGAGCGACTCAGTGGATCGGATGAAGGCCGGCCTACGGTCCTTCGGCCGGTATGTCCCGGCCGAGCTCGTGCGGAGCCTCCTCGCCAGCGGTCAAGAGGCTCGGCTCGGCGGCCAGCATCGGCGGTTGACGGTCCTCTTCTCCGACATCGAAGGCTTCACGCGAATCAGCGAGCGGATGCCGCCGGGAGAACTGGTCGATCACCTTGGCGAGTACCTGTCGGAGATGACCGCCACAGTACGGGCCGAACTAGGTGTCATCGACAAGTTCATCGGCGATGGCATCCTCGCCCTGTTCAATGCGCCGCTGGAGGTGTCCGCTCATGCCGAGCATGCCTGTCGAGCGGCGCTGCGCTCGCAGGCGCGCCTCGACGAGCTCCGCGTCAACTGGCTTGCGCGCGGCCGTCCACCGCTCCGCGCCCGGATCGGCCTTCACGTCGGGGGCGTGCTCGTCGGAAATATCGGGACGCCTGAGCGCTTCGAGTACACGGTGCTTGGCGACGCGGTGAACCTCGCGAGCCGCCTCGAGGCGTTGAACAAACTCTACGGCACGTGGGTGTTGGCAAGCGGCGAGGTGCGCGAGGAGACCGGCGACCTGTTCGAGTGGCGTACCGTGGACCGGGTGGCCGTGGCCGGGCGCGACGGCCCTACCCTGATCCACGAACTGCTCGGCGAGCGCGGGCAGGTCGAGCGACGGGTCCTCGATGCGCGTGACACCTACGAGCAGGGGCTCGCCCACTACCTCGACCGCCGCTTCGTCGAGGCCGCCGAGGCGTTCCGTCTCGTGCTGACGCTCCAGCCAGATGACCTTGCCGCCGACGTTATGGCGCGCCGCGCCGAAGCACTCGTCGAAGCGCCACCCCTCGACGGGTGGGATGGCGTCTACTTGCAGCCGGCCAAACTTTGACCCGGACGGTCCCGAGCGCTGGTGGTCGGAGCACCCCCAGCCGGCGAGGATCGCGGCCAGGAGGATGATGCACCGGCGAGTGGCTCGCGGCGTCAGCGCGGAGTGTGTGTGCATCCCCGCTGGCTGCGCGTAAACTTGCCCCTCCTGATTGGGTAGGGAATGGTCGCGGGTTGATCAGGACGACGCGATCTCGGCCAGCATGTTCGCGAGGGTGTCCGGTGCTGTCACGTGCGGGCTGTGACTGGAGTCGATCTCCAGGTAACGCCAGCCCGGCTCGCTTTGCGCCCACCGGGCAAACTGGCCGAACGTGTCGCTGGGGCTGCTGCGCTGGCAATAGATGTAGGTGCGGGGCAGTCGTACGTCGTCGCCCGAGAGCCGAATTGGCTGGCGGAACGTCTCGATGGGCTGCATCAAGCGACGGGACGTCGACCACTCGACGTAAGTAGCGGGCGTATCGGGCGGCGGGGGCATCGACGGGATGCGCCATCCCTCGCCGACCTCCTGCGCCGCCGCTTCCATCCGCGCCCGCCCGTCGCCGGGCAACAGATCCATCAGCGACTGGCCGTCGCGCGGGACGAAGGCGTCCAGATACACGAGCTTGGCGATGCGGTTGCGTGCCCGGTCCGCGACACCCGTCGCCACCATGCCGCCGTAGCTGTGACCGAGCAACAGCACATCCCGCAGATCCTCGAACTCGAGCACGCCGAGGACGTCCTGAATGTGGGTGTCGAGTGTGACGTCCGGTCGGGCGAGGTGCGCTCGCTCACCGAGGCCGGTGTAGGTCGGGGTGAGAAACTCGTGGCCGCGCTCGCGCATCCGCGAGCGCATGTTCGCCCACGACCATCCGCCCGACCAGGCCCCGTGCGCCAGCAGGATTGTCACCATCTCGTCCTCCTCGCCGTCCCCTATCGTCGCGTGATGGCCGTCTCACGCGGCGTGGCAGTGCTCCGCCCATCGACCCCTGACAGCCAGGCCACCCTGTCCCCACCTGGATTCTCGCGTACTCTGAATTCTCGCGTACGGATCACGAGTCGAGTAGCAGCGCGGTTGGGTCGTCGATCAGCTCTTTGATCCGTACCAGGAACTGCACCGCTTCCTGGCCGTCTACCAGCCGGTGGTCGTACGAGAGCGCCAGGTACATCATCGGGCGGGCAACGATTGCGCCGTCAACCACGACCGGCCGCTGCTCGATCTTGTGCATCCCGAGAATACCGACCTGTGGCGGGCTCAGGATTGGCGTCGAGAGCAGTGAGCCGAAGACCCCCCCGTTGGTGATGGTGAAGGTGCCGCCGCGGAGGTCGTCGAGCGTCAGCGTGTTGGTACGGGCCTTCTCCGCAAGCTGCGTGATCTCGCGCTCGATCTGTGCGAAGCTCTTGCGATCGGCGTCCCGGACGACCGGTACGACCAGCCCCTCGGCGGCTCCGACGGCGATGCCGATGTCGTAGTACTTCTTGAGGACGATCTCGTCGCCCTGAATCTCGGCGTTCATCCTTGGGAACGCCCGCAGCGCTGCCACGGACGCCTTGGTGAAGAACGACATGTATCCAAGGCCGATGCCGTGGCGCTTCTGGAACTCCTCTCGCCGCTCGCGCCGCAGCGCCATGACGTTCGTCATGTCGACTTCGTTGAAGGTCGTGAGCATCGCGGCCGTGCGTTGGGCTTCGAGGAGCCGCATCGCGATGGTCTGGCGGCGGCGCGACATCCGCACCCGTTCCTCACCGCGCGCGTCGGCCGGGCGGGTGACGGGCGGCGAGGGTGCAGCCGGTGTCGGCTGCTGGGCCTGGACAGCCACAGCTTGCCGGCCCAGGTACTGCTCGACATCCTCGCGCGTCACCCGTCCGGCCGTGCCGCTGCCGGCGATCCGGCTCAGGTCCAGACCGTGCTCGTCGGCCATCCGCCGCGCGACAGGCGAGGCGTGCGGCCGGTCGACGAGCTCACTGCTGGGAGTGGTGGTGGGCGGCGCGGACGGTGGGGCTGGCAGCGTGCTGGCCGGCCCTGGCGAGCCCGACGCCACCGGATTCTCTGGAGCTGAGCCCGTGGCCTGGGCGTGGACCTGGCCCGCCGGCGCCAGACCGTCGCCGGACTGGCCGATCGTCTCGTCAACCATCGCGAGCACGTCGCCCGGGTGGACGGTCTCGCCTGGGCCGTGCGTGATCTGCACGAGCTTGCCCGAGCGCTCCGCGGCCACGTCCACGTTGACCTTGTCCGTCTCGAGCTCGACGAGCGGCTCGCCGGCCTCGACGACGTCCCCCTCGTGCTTCAACCAGGTCGCGACGGTCGCCTCCGTCACCGACTCCCCAAGGACCGGCACGCGAACCTCAACCGGCATGGCTGACCACTCCCTCCAGGATCGTCTCGATGATCCGTCGCTGCTCCGCGGCGTGGGCGTCCGACCAGCCTTCGGCGGGGCTCGCCATCGGCGGCCGGCCGACGTAGCGCGGCGCCCGGTTCAGGCCCAGTGTCTCGCGCAGGCGCGGCTCGACGAACGTCCAGGCGCCCATGTTCTGTGGCTCCTCCTGAAGCCAGATGATCTCCTCGGCGTTGGGGTAGCCGGCGACGATCGTCGCAATTTGCCCAGATGGGAACGGGTACAACTCCTCGATCCGAATCACGGCCAACCCGTCGTCAGCAGCACGGCGCTCGTCGCTCTCCACGTCGGCCCAGATCTTCCCGCTACACAGGACCACCCGTCGTACCGTGCTGCGCCGGCCCTGGGAGCGAGGATCGTCCAGTACCGGCTGGAACGTCCCGTTCACGAGCTCACTGGCGTGGGCAGCGGCGAGCGGATGCCGCAGCAGGCTCTTCGGCGCCATGACGACAAGCGGCCGGGGCCGCCGTCCGAGGCTGGCGGCCTGCCGCCGAAGCAGGTGGAAGTATTGGGCAGCGGTCGTACAGTTGGCGACCCGGATGTTGTCCTCGGCGCTCAGGTGGAGAAACCGTTCCAGACGGCCGCTCGAGTGGTCCGGCCCCTGTCCTTCCCAGGCGTGCGGGAGCAGGAGCACCAGGCCGGTCTCCATGCCCCACTTGGCATACCCCGAGACCACGAACTCGTCGACGATCACCTGGGCGCCATTGGCGAAGTCGCCGTATTGCGCCTCCCAGAGCACCAGGGTGTCGGGCGCCTGGACGCTGTAGCCGTACTCGAAGCCGAGGACGGCGTTCTCGGACAGGGGGCTGTTGCGTACGTCGAACGCGGCGCGTGCCTGGGGCAGCGCCTCGAGTGGCGTAAATGGTGCGCCGGTCTTCGCGTCGTAGAACGTCAGGTGGCGCTGGCTGAACGTCCCGCGCACGACGTCCTGCCCGGTCAGGCGGACCGGCGTGCCGGCCCGCAGAATCGTCGCAAATGCCAGCGTCTCGGCGTGTCCCCAGTCGATCGGCGCGTCCGGCGACTCGAAGGCCGCGCGGCGGCGCTGTACCGCTCGCTCGAGCTTTGGGTTCAGGGTAAAGCCCTCTGGCAACCGCAGCAGGGCCGCGTTCAGTTCACGCAAGCAGTCGTATGAGAGGGCCGTTGCGTCGCCCTCCGTCACTGCGCCATTGGTCGTCGGATCGTTCACCGCGAAGCGCGGCGGCGGCGCGATCTCGACGCCTCGCGCCAGCACACCCTCGCGAATCCGCTGGAACTCATCCAGCCCAGCCTTGAGAAGCGCCTCTGGCTCACCTCGCCTGACGATGCCGCGCGCCACCAGATCCTCAGCGAAATGCTCGCGGACGGTCGGAAGCGTGGCGATCTTCTGGTACATCGCCGGCTGGGTGAACGACGGTTCGTCGCCCTCGTTGTGGCCCCAGCGGCGATAGCCGATCAGGTCGATCAGGAAGTCCTTCTGGAAGCGGGCGCGGTACGCCACCGCCAGCCGGACGGCCGCGAGGCAGGCGATCGGATCCTGCGCATTGACGTGCACGACGGGGATCTCGAAACCCTTGGCAAGGTCGCTGGCGTAGAGCGTCGAGCGGTCTTCACGGGGCAGCGTCGTGAAGCCCAACTGGTTATTGGCGATCAGGTGGATCGTGCCGCCGGTCTCGAAGCCCGGCACGTTCGACAGGTTGAGGGTCTCGGCCACCACCCCCTGCCCCATGAAGGAAGCATCGCCGTGAATCAGCACCGCCAGTGAGGCGTCCACGTCCTGGGTGGGTGGACCTGGCTCGTGGCGGAGTTCCTCGGCTGCCCGCGACATCCCGACAACCACCGGGTTGACAGACTCCAGGTGCGAGGGGTTCGGAACCATCACCACCGCGACCGCCCCGGCCTCGTAGTCCTGGCGCCCGCCGGCGTGGTACTTGACGTCGCCGGCCCAGCCACCCTCGGTCATATCGTTCGGCCGCGTGCGGAGCGCCCGGCCCCGGCCCTCGAACTCGGCCAGCACCTCGTCATAGGGCTTGCCCAGGACGTGGGCCAGTACGTTGAGGCGTCCGCGGTGAGCCATCCCGAGCAGGATCGAGCGCGTCCCGGTGCGGGCCGCGCGAGCGATCAACTCATCGAGCATCGGGATCATCATTCCGACGCCCTCGACCGAGAAGCGGGTCTGGCCAGGGTAGGCACGCTGTAAGAAGCGCTCGAAGGACGACACCTCGGTCAAGCGATCCAGCAAGCCGCGCTCGTCGACCGGATCGTGAGGCGGCAAGTACCGCCCGACCTCGATCGCCTCCTGGAGCCAGCCACGCTCCTCCGGATTCTGCACGTGTGCGAACTCATAGCCACTCGACCCGGAGTAGAGGCTGCGCAGACGCGCGATGGCGTCGGCGGCGCTCCGCGAGGTTCGTCCGACTGGCCCGCCGACGGCTCGAGCCGGCAACCGCTCCAGGAGATCCGGGCTGACACCGTGAGTCGCCGCGTCAAGTTGGGGATCGCCGGGCGGAAGTGACTCGAGCGGGTCAAGGCGGGCGCTGAGATGGCCAAACAGCCGGATTGCCTGTGCGAGCGCGGCGGTCGCCGCTGCTGCCGACACGTCGAGATCGCCGACCGGCGGGTGCCCCGGCGCGGCTGTGACCGCGACAGGCGCTGCGCCTACAGACCAGGAGTCAAGCTGCGCGCGGATGGCCGGATCGAGCGACGCCGGGTTCTGCTGATATCGGTCGAGCAGATCGGCGACGTAGCCGGCATTGGGGCCGAAGAAGTCCTCGAGTCCGGTCATGCGCTGCTGCCCCCACGAAGAGATTGGCGCGTCAGGTGCTTGCCTTTATGGTAAGTCCATCCCACTGGTCGGCAACCTCGCTGAAGGGTAGCGACCTCGAAAGCATAGACGATCGCGAGTCATCGCCTGTTGGGGGACTGCCGCCTGCCCCGGGCGCCCCGTGAAAGCAACTGTAGCCGGGTGAGGCATCGTCCGACAGCCCGGAAGGATCGCGATGCGCTGGGTGTCAGCGTGCGGCGGCAGTACGGTCCCGAGCGCCCGACGCGCACGCCTCGACGAAGGCCGCGAACAGGCGGCGGCTCGGTGGGTGGTCGTCGATCAGGTCTTCGGGGTGGAACTGCACGCAGAAGAGCCACGGATGCTCCTCGCTCTCCAACCCCTCAACGACGCCGTCCGCTGCCCAGGCGACGGCCTTCAACCCTCGTCCCAGCCTCCGGACCGCCTGATGGTGAAAGCTGTTGACCCCGAGGTCGGTCGCGCCGAGAATGCTGGCCAGGCGCGAGTCTGAGGCTACCCGAATCGCGTGCGCCAGGTCCGCCCGCTCGCCCGCTGCGCTCTGGGGATGAGGCACACCGCCCAGCGACGGCTCGGTCGGGAGATCCTGAAAGAGCGTGCCGCCGAGCGCGACGTTGAGCGCTTGCTGGCCCCGGCAGATGCCGAGTGTTGGCAACCTCATCTGCACCGCGAGGCTTGCCAACGTCATCTCGAGCGCATCCAGCGGCCCATCAACGAGGTTGACCTTCGGATGCCGCGCTTCGCCGTACAGCGCCGGTTCGACGTCCTTGCCACCGGGAAAGAGCAGCCCATCGAGCCTGCCGACGATCCGTTCGAGGGCGTCCGGCTCGTCCAGTGGCGGGATCAGGACCGGCGCGCCACCGGCCGTGCCCACCGCGCGCGCGTAGCTCTCGGGCAAGTGGACGTAGGTACGGCCGTCTCTGGTCGTCTGGAGGCCAGCCGAGATACCGATCAGCGGACGCGGTTGGAACATTCGCACGCTCCCCGGGCTAGTAGCAGCATTGTGCCGCAAACAGCAGGGCAGGCTTCGACTCGCGGCCCACAACTGCATGGAGCGGACGCCACGAGACACTGGGGGCGGCACCGAGACGGTGGATGGGCGGGCCGGAGTTGATCGTCTGAGCGGCGTACGGGGGGGCCATGCTACAATGGCGGCCGTGATCGCCGCGGTTGTCCTGATCAATACTGAGCGTGGCCGAATCTCGGAGACTGCCGAGGCCCTCCTGGAGGTGCCAGAGGTCAGCGAGGTGTACTCGGTTGCTGGCGCCTATGACCTGGTCGCCATCGTGCGCGTGCGCGAGTACGACCAGATGGCCGAAGTCGTGCCATCACGTCTGGCGCGGGTGCCCGGGATCACCAACACCACCACGCTGATGGCCTTCCAGTGCTACTCTCGGCGTGATCTGGAGCGAATGTGGGGGATCGGCCTGGACGACGAGACCGAGCTGGGCGACAATCCCGCTCGAAAGTAGTCCTCCCCGCTCTCCTTGGCGCGCTGGCCCTGTCGATCGTGATTGGCGGGGTGCTCTGGGTTACTGGCGCCGGAGAGTACGCCGTCTGGTGGCTGACCGAGTCGAAGCCGCCCGTCGTGACGCTGGAGGCGCCGCCGTCCACAGTGCGTGGGACGGTCGGCATCGCAGCGCGCCTCGCGCCGTCGGGCCGAGTGAGACTCGTCGATGCGCAGGTCGATGGCCGCCCGCTTGCGCTTGCCGAACCGCTCCTCGTCGATACGTCGACGTTACCGGATGGACAGCATCAGGTGTCGGTCACCGTTGAAGATCTATCGTTGCGACACAACCGTACCACGATGACCGCCGCTCTGAAGTCCGACAACACGCCGCCGCAGTTATCACTGGACCCTGAGCCACAGCGCGTCAAGCAGGGACATACCTGGCTCTTGCGGATTCAAACGAACGAGCCGGCGAGTGTCGAGGCTCGCCTGGGCGACCGACCGCTCGACGTGCAGGTTGGCGATGGGTTCGGCTGGGCCATCATCGGAATCGGGCCGGATGCGCCGCTGACGACGTCGAACGTCGTCGTGGATGGTACCGATCCAGCCGGAAACCACGCCGAACGGCAGGAGCCGGTCGAGGTGCAATCCGGTGACTTCGACCATGATGCTGTCGAGGTCGAGGCGAGCATGCTGCCGCTGCTGAGCATCGGCGTCCGCAACGAAGAGGACCGCTACCTGCTTCCGACCTACCAGCAGTTCACGCCCCAGAAACTCTGGGATGGCCGCTTCCTCCAGCCGCTCAGCGGGCAGATCATCACCGAATTCGGCACCATGCGCTCGTACAACGGCGGCCCGATTGTGGGGCATCACGGCGGCGTCGACATCGCGGCGCCGGCCGGCCGGCCGGTCGTGGCCCCGGCGCGGGGCCGGGTGGTGAAGATCGACGAGGTGAAGCTGCGTGGCCGAGTGGTCGTGTTGGATCATGGGCTTGGGGTCTTCACAGTGTACGGGCATCTCTCAGCCGTCGACGTGCAGCTTGGCCAGGTCGTTGAGCGGGGTCAGCCGTTCGCCAAGGTTGGCAGCACCGGCCTGTCCACCGGCCCGCATCTGCACTGGGAGATGTGGGTTGCCGGCGAGAACGTCGCCGCGATGGAGTGGACCCAGCGCGCCTTCCCCTGAGCGGAGCCCACGTGAGCGGAGCCCACGAGTTGCGCGGGTGCGGTTCGTGCCAGGACAGCGAGCGCGGTTCGTGCACGCGCCGGTTCCGTCCCCCGAGCCTGACCTCCCCGTGAGTGGGGCCGGATGTTGCGCGGGTCCGGGCTCGTCTGCACGACGAGCCCGGACCCGACCTTGTTGCGACAGGCCCCTCCCATCGGTCCTCCTCCTGCTGGGCGAGAGAGCCGGGGAGGGCGGCGTTTCACTCAGGTGGAGGCGTCACTGGAGTCTTCCTCGTGTGACGGCGCCTGCGATGACGCGGAACATCTGGGGAAGGTCCTCGCCCTTGGCAATCGGAAAGTAGTGGTCGCAGGTGCCAGGCGTTGACGACGAGATGTCCACCAGCAGGTCGTCCACGTCCGTGGGTGCCGGGCTGGCCGTTGGATAGACCGGGCCAGGACACCTGTGAGGGGTGCTCGCCGCTAGCCTGCTCGCGCACCAGCGCATACTGTTGTAGGGCGTGCAGTAGTACCCGACGGTGAAGATCTCGACGTCGTCGTCATCGCCTCTGACGCCGTTCGGTCCATTCTTCAAGGCATTTGCCAGTGACACGGCCTGGGTGTCCCAGGTAGCGGGCGCGGACGACCCGCCCACACTCGACGGGATTCCGTAGGTGCTCGACTCGCTATAGCCGTCTGTCATCAGCACGAGAATCTTGCGTGCGACTCCGTCGCCCAGGGGGTCGTTTCGGCCTCCATTCGCAGTGCTCCAGGCGTGGTACGGCCCGTTGCTCACGATCGAGATCGCGTTGGAGACTTTGGTGCCAGTCGACTGTGTCCAGGTCTGTGTCCTGTTACTGCGCTGCAAGCCCTGGAGTGGTGTGGGCGTGCCGCCGCCAGGCACGACCGTGGGGATGTAAGGTACAGGAGCCAGCGGGCAGCCGAACCCAGACGCGGCCGGCGGGCAAGTTCCTCCGCCAGTGCCATCGGCGATCTTGACCAGTCTGGCACGGTCCTGGGTCAGCCCGCTGAGGATGGTGGCATCGTCGGTGCAGGGGCCGACGTACTCGCTGCCGCTCGGCCCCCGATCGAGGTCGAGGTAAGTATCACCATCGGCACCACCGCCACTGCGTTGCCAACCGCACCTGATACCCGCCCAGCGGGCCAGGCCCATTTGCGGTCCGCGCGGCAGGCCGCTTTGCAGTTGAAGCTGGTCGATAAACTGGACGACCGCGCCCTGAAGAGACGCCACGTCGTCGCGGGGCGGAGACGCCGCGGCCCCGCTCTCCTCCATAGAACGGCTGAGGTCCAGGCTCATCATCACGTCGACCATGCTGCCGGAGGCGACGGCGGCAGCATGCTGAGTCACCGTGATCGTGTTGATCCCGATGACGGGCCAGAATTTAGTTGGTAGGACGCGCGTGGCGTCGATCTGCATCGTGTCGAGCGGCCCCGAGGGGTCTGAGCGCGACGTGGTCAGCGTGATGGTCGTCTGGTTGACGCCATTGGTGTAACCGTGCATCGTCATAAAGCTGGTAGCGGCGGCACGTCCAGAGGAATCGCCGGGCGGGTTGCCCCCAACCAGTCCGCGCGCACCTGCGAGCGCCGAGGCGTCGAGGGCGTTCTGCATCCGCGAACTCTCGACGATGGCAAGTCCGTAGTCGATGCCCGAGCCGGCGAGGCCGACCAGTGCTACCAGGACGAGCGCCGAGTAGACGGCAATCTGGCCGGGCGCAGCTCGACCGGCGCCGCGGCCAGTCAGCGTGGCGATGCGGGTGAGGATCGATCGAAATACGCTCATCTCAGCCTGGCTCCACCTGCATGAACATGGTGTACGCGGGCAGGGTCGTTGGGATCTGGATCGTCGCCTGCCCGAAACTGAACGACGTTGGCAGGAAAATCTTGCTCGCGACGTTGTAGGTGCTGGTCACTGAGATCTGCGTGCCGGCCGGCCGGCTCGCACACTTGCCACTCGAGAGTGACGTGCACGAAGGTGAAAACGTCATCGTCAAGTTGGCGGCGGTCAGCCCGGACGGCAAACGCCCGTCGATCATGGTGCGCGTCGAGGTGTCGGTAGCATGCGGATGGATCGCCACCCAGCGGGTAGCGTCTCGGGTGGCCCGCATGACGTCCGCGTAGGTGAGGAAGATCGCGACGAACTGGAAACACGCCAGCCCGAACAAGAGGAGGATCGGAAAGAAAATGGCTAGTTCGACGAGCGCCTGCCCGCGCTGCTGATGCGGCCCGCCGGTCGGTCGACCGCTATGGAGACTCAGGCGCCGGATCATTCGAGCACCACCGTGGTGCTGACCGGTGGGAGCGTAGTCGGCAGGCTGATCGTCGAGGAGAACACACTGATCGAGGTCGGTAGGAACATCACGCGGGCCGGCGCAGCGGTCACCGTTACAGTCACCGCGTCGCCGGGCGACCGCGCCGAGCACTTCCCACCGCTGAGCGAGGGACAGGATGGGTTCACCGCCACCGAGGTGATCCCAGTCCCAGACAATCCTGGCAACGGCGCACCGAGGCTCCGCGCGTAGGTGTCGACGGCCGAGTCGGTCGTGTCGATCCGTACGGCGAGCCAGCGGGCGGTGGCCCGACTGACGTGCCCGGCACCCCAGAACTGCGCCACGATGAGCGATGTCTGGAGGGTGACGAGGACGATGCCAATCGCAAGCGGGGTGATCAGCGCCATCTCGACGATGGATTGCCCGGCGGTCCGCGCCCTACGGTGAGGGCTCGGCGACACAGTCGCCGAGCCGGAGGGCAGGCGCGACGTCAAGGCGGCCGTCATGACCCTCTGACCGTGTGTCATCGGTACCGTCCCATACCTCCTTCACCGCTCGGCCGGGAGCCCGCGCGTCTCGCCATCACCTGGCGACCACGTACCGTGCCTCGTCCCCCTACGCAATCCAACGGTCCCGGTCGCTCAGGAGGGATGCAGCACAGGGATGGGAGCCGGTCGAGACGCAGTCTTCGCCTCTGCTGATGTCAACGCCCGGAAGAGCGGGAACGGGGACACCCAGATGATGCATTGTCGCGTCCATTCGGGCTATTCTCGCGCATAAACATGCTACCCTTGTCACAGCGTGGTCGAGACAGGCGGCAGAGGGTCACCGTCCGACAGACGCTCGCTCGACACAGACGCTCGCTCGACTTGGAGCGAGCGGCCGAGCGATGTACAGTTGGGCCGAAACGGCGAACTGTGGGGCCGGCATCACCGGACAGCCGGGCCGGTGGGCTGGAGCGGTGGCGCGTTGCTCGCGCCACCGGGCTGGGGCGGAGCGGCGCCCGGCCAGAGAGGCAAGATGACGGACCAGAGCAGCGTCACAGCGCGACCAGGGCCGGGAGCGCTCCCGGCAGACCTTCCATCCCCTGACGCTGTCACCAGGGCAAGACAGGTGGGCTGGGCGCTCCGGATTGGGGCGCTGATCTGGCTCTTCTTGCTCGTCGTCGGGTTCTTCGCCCCGGGCGGCTGGGTCTGGGGACTGCCTGGGCCAATCGGCCACATGGAGAACTACCTGATCTCTCTCTGGTTCGTGGGACTGGTGCTCGCGCCGCTGCTCGCCAGCCGCGACCCGCTCCATCGGCCCCACGTGATCCAGATCTACTTGCTCGCGGTGCTCGCGATCGTGGCGAGCACGATTCGCGGCGAACCCCCCAAGCTCATCAGCGATGCTCCGCCCATTGCCGCGGCCATCATCGCGGCCGGCCTCGTAGTCTGGACCTACCCGAGACGGTCCATGCTGCTGCGCGGCTGACGAGCGGAGGTGACGATCGCTGGCGCCAGCGGACAAGATCGGCGACCCGTGCGAGCGATCCGTCCCAACTGAGAGGCTCGAAAAGGGCGAGCTCGCGCGACTCGCGGCTGTGTTCTCTGACGGCGACAAGCCACACAAGTCCAACGATCCAGGCGAGGCGCGCGGACGTCCGAACGACGCGAGCGTGTCAGCGAGGAGATGACCGTAGCGATGCGACTGAATGACGATGAACGTGCGATGTTGGCGGGCGAGCGCGGGGAGGCCGTTCGGCGCGCCCTGCAACTACAAATGACGGTGGGCGACTTCTTCGGCGCCGAGGACTTCGTGCCGATCGACTCGGCCCACATGATGGCCGAGATCGAATCCATGGGCGAGCCGTGCCTGGCATGGGTCGAGGAGATGGCGTCACTCGGCGGGCGGGCCATCGTCCCGACGACCTCGAACCCGCGCAGCGTCGATGTGGCGCTCTGGGACGCGCTCGGTCAGGACGAGCACCAGGTGGAGCTCGAGCTACGCCTGACGCGCGCGCTCGAACGGCTCGGCATCATGGTGCTCGACACCTGTATCAACTATCAGACCGTCGCGCCGCCCCGGTTCGGCGAGCACGTCGCCTGGGGTGACACCGGTACGGTGATCTTCGCCAACGGCGTCGCCGGCGCCCGCTCCAACTTCGAGGGCGGGCCGGTCGCACTGGCGGCTGCGCTGACCGGCCGTACCGCCCGCTATGGCTACCATCTGCCCGAGCAGCGGCTCGGCACCGTGCTCGTCGAGGTGCGCGATCAGCCGCGTTGCACCAGCGATTGGGGTGCGCTCGGCTGCTGGATCGGGCGGCAGGTCAACGACTACTGGCAGGTGCCCGTCATCGCCGGGTTGGAGGTCGAGCCGACCGTCGATCAACTCAAGCAACTTGGCGCCTGCCTGGCGAGCTACGGCTCGCTGGCGATGTTCCACCTCGTCGGCGTGACGCCGGAGGCCCGGACGGTGGAAGAGGCGTTCGGCGGGCGCGAGCCACAGCGGCGGCTGGTCATGGAAATGGGCGACATTCGTCGTACCTACGAGACGTTCCAACCGGAGCGCAGCCGACCGGACGTCGTGGCGTTCACGGCGCCCCAGTTGTCGATGGTTGAGCTGCGCGACCTGGCCGCGCTGCTCGACGGGCGCCGCGTCAACCCTGAGGTGTGTCTGCTGGCGACGACGAACTACCAGAACCGCGCAGCCGCCGACCGGCTCGGCTACGTCAAGACCATCGAGGCTGCCGGCGGACGGCTCTTCTCGGGGGTCTGCTTCTACCTGATGACGGCGCGCGAGCTTGCCGAGAAACATGGCTGGCGCACGATCGTCACCGACTCCGCCAAACTCGCGAACATCATCCCCGGGTACGGCTACAACTCGGTCTTTCGCCCGACCGATGTCTGCGTCGAGGCGGCCGTGAGCGGGCGGATTCCGTGGTGACCGAGGAGCCAGCAACCGTCAAATGTCAGCCAACGGCAGCGGTTGGCGAGTCGAGCGTAGTCAGTCACGAGGTGAGCACGGTACGTGACCCGCAAACGCCTGGATCGGTGGCTTCAGGAGAGGGCGTCACGCGAGGGCAGAAACGAGGGAGGGGGAGCGCGCATGGCAAGTGAGCGTGAGGGCGAGATCGTGTTGCGGGGACACCCCGGCATCGGGCAGCGAGTGGAGGGCGAAGCGCTCGTCTCGCGGCATGGCTTCAGCGCCCGCTACGACCTGAACCGCAAGACTGGCGTGTTCTCGCGGGAGTCGCATGACTTGTTCGGCGAGAGCATCGTGGGGAAGGTGCTGGTGCATCCGACGGCCAAGGGCGGCGTCGCAACGGCCTGGGCGCTCCTCGACATGCGCGCTCACGGGACGGCGCCGCTCGGTATCGTGTTCGGACTGGCGAATCCGATCATGGCTCAGGGCGCAGCGCTGGCCGATCTTCCGCTCATGGATCGCCTGGAGCCGGACCCTCTTGAAGTCATTGAAAGCGGCGATTGGCTTGTGGTCGATCCGCCGGCCGGCGAGGTCCGAGTCAGGAAGCGCCACTCGGCGTGATGCGCCGCCGACCGTGTGGCCGGGAATCCTCGCCAGCCCGACGTAGCCTGCTACTCGGGCTGGCGAGCGCCGGCATCGGGCTGGCCTGTCAGCCCGCACGCCTGATCGAGCGGGGGCCGCCGCGCCCCCAGACACTCCGCATCAATATTTTCGGCGAGGCCGGCTTCGCTCCACTGCTGCTGCTGCGGGAGCGCGGCCTGCTCGAACGGCGGTTGCCCGGTCTGGCGGTCGAGTGGAAACCGATCCCGGAAGTCGACGCGGTGCACGACGCGCTCGCTGCCGGTGGCCTCGATCTGGCGGCGGGCGCCCCGACAGCGTTCTTCCGGGCGCGCCAGCGTGGCCTTCCCGTCCGGATCCTGGCTGGCCTGGCCGAGGTGCCGAGCGGGATCGTCACGCCTCGCCATGCGGCCCACTCGCTGGCCGATTTCGGACCGAGCGACCGTATCGGCGTCGCCAGTTCCACGGGCTACGAGGCGACGCTGCTCCGGCTGGCAGCCCTGCGCGACCTTGGCGACTGGCACGCACTCGACGCGGTGATGGTATCGGCGACTCCGGCCCGGACCTTGCGCGGCCTTCAGAGTGGCCAGTTCGCCGGGGCCGCCAGTCAGACGCCCGCGCTGGACGTCGACGAGCAAGTCCCGGGGGCGCGGCGGATCGTGAGCGGCGAGGATCTTCTGGGCGGACCGTCGACGAGCGCGCTCGTCTACGCCTTGCCGGCCCTCCACGAGCGGCAGCCCGCTCTGGTGGACGCCGTCGTCGACGTCCTGCACGAGGGCGTTGCCCTGGCTGCATCGGACTGGCCAGGTGTCGCGCGGCTCATCCCCGAGGCCGATGGGCTGGGGCTCACGCCCGAGGATCTGGCGCCGCTCCTCGCACGCTCCGGCCTCCGCTACGGTACAGACGTGCGCGGCCTCGACCGGCTCGCCGAAGCCCTGCAACTCGCCGGCGAATGGACGCACGGCGTGGACGACTGGCGCGCGCTCGTCGTCCCGAGTCTGCCGCCGTCGTAGCATCGCCCTGGCCTGCTCCGCGGGCAACCGTGATTGACAGACCTGCGGGCCAAGACTACAATATTGAGTCATGAAGTCAACAATCTGAGGCGGGCGGCACGGCGTGAAACTTTCGATGCGAAGTGACTACGGTGTCCGCGCGGTGGTGGAACTGGCGCGACGGTACGGTGAGGGGCCGGTGCAGAGCGGTGAGATTGCCGCCCGTGAGGCAATTCCAGAAGCGTATCTCGAGCAGTTGCTGACGTCACTTCGCAAGGCAGGACTGGTCCGGAGCAGCCGGGGGCCGCGCGGCGGGCACGAACTGGCGCGCGAGCCGGCAGCGGTATCGATCGGGGATGTCGTCGCGGCGCTCGAAGGGCCGCTACTCTCGCTGGACTGTCTCGGAGAGCCAGATGGGGATCCCTCTTCGACAATGACGGTTACCCGTGAGCTGTGGGAGGAGGTCGCTCGAGCGGCCAATGGTATCCTCAACGCCACCACCGTCGCAGCCCTGGTGGAGCGCCAGCAATCGCGCGAGCAGCGGGTGATGTACTACATCTGAGAGGCCGGGCGCCCGGGGACTGCACAGGCGCCCTGGATGCCTACATCGGTACGGCGGGCGTGCGGGTGTGGCCGTGCGAGTGTGGCCGTGCGAGTGGCTCACGGGTGGGCGTGGCCGGTGGGTATCCGGAGCGTGTGAGACGACGATCGAGCGGGGGCAGACCGGGGAGTGGCCGTAGACGGGGGGACGATGATCGAGGATCGTGCGTGCGGCGTGGGGACTGATGAGCCGAGGCTGTCCGGCCGTCGTTCGCGCGGAACGGCGGCGTCAGTCGTGGACCTGATCGGTGACACGCCGCTCGTTCGCCTGAACCGGGTCGTACCGACCGGTGCAGGCCGGGTGCTGGCCAAGCTCGAGTCGCTGAACCCCGGCGGCAGCGTGAAGGACCGGATCGCCGTCGCGATGATCGAGGAGGCCGAGCGCGACGGACGGCTTCGGTCTGGTGCGACGATTGTCGAGCCCACAAGCGGAAACACCGGCATCGGACTGGCGATGGTCGCGGCGGCGCGCGGCTATCGCTTGATCCTGACGATGCCCGAGGACATGAGCCTGGAGCGGCGGCAGTTGCTCGCGCGCCTCGGGGCCGAGCTTCACCTGACACCGGCTATCGAGGGGATGACCGGCGCGGTCTTCGCGGCCCAGGAACTGCTTCGTAGTCACCCGGACTACTTCATGCCGCAGCAGTTCGAAAATCCGGCCAACCCGGATGCCCACGAGCAGACGACGGCCCGGGAGATCCTCGAGCAGACTGAAGGAAACGTCGATGCCTTCGTCGCGGGCGTGGGGACCGGCGGCACGATCACCGGGGTAGGCCGCGTCCTGAAACGGATCAGACCCGAGACGCTCGTCGTAGCGGTCGAGCCGGCCCGCTCGCCGGTCCTGCAAGGCGGGCGTGCCCGTCCGCATGCGATCCAGGGCATCGGCGCGAGCTTCGTGCCGAGCGTCCTCGATCGGTCGGTGATCGACCGAGTCGTCGGCGTGCAGGATCACGAAGCGACGGCGATGGCGGCGCGGCTGGCGCGCGAGGAAGGCTTGCTCGTCGGCATCTCGTCGGGCGCGAACGTGCTGGTGGCCGGGCGTGTCGCCGTCGAACTTGGCTCGTCGGCGACGGTCGTGACGATCCTTTGCGACACCGGCGAGCGCTATCTGAGCGTGGAGCTCTAAGCGTTATGGCGCGAGTCTACATTCCGACTTCATGGCGCCGGCTGACCGGCGGAACGGCCCGGCTGGAGATCGAAGCCCCCGACGTTGGTGGTCTGCTGGATCGGCTGGACCAGCGCTACCCGGCGCTTCATGAGGAACTGTTCGACGCGACGGGGAATTTGCATCGGTTCGTCAATGTTTACGTGAATAGCCAGGGGATCGACGATCTGCATGGATTGTCGACGCCTCTAGGCAAGGAGGACGAGGTGGCAGTCATTCCCGCGATGGCTGGCGGTGCGACGGGCTCTCGCTTTACGCCCGATCAGGCGATCCGCTACAGCCGTCACATCATCGTGCCGGAGATCGGCGGGGTCGGGCAGCGGAAGCTCCTGAACGCCAAGGTCGTTATGATCGGCGCAGGCGGGCTCGGCTCGCCGGCTGGGCTATACCTGGCGGCGGCGGGAGTGGGGACGCTCGGGATTATCGACTTCGACGAGGTCGATCTGTCGAACCTGCATCGCCAGATTATCCACGGCCACGCGAGCATCGGGCGGCCCAAGGTGGAGTCCGCGAAGGACCGCATCGCCGACGTCAACCCAGACGTCAAGGTCGTGATGCACACCGAGGCGCTCACCGCCGCGAACGCGATGGAGATCTTGGCGCCGTACGACATCATCGTCAACGGCTGCGACAACTTCGCCACCCGCTATCTGGTGAACGACGCCGCGTACCTGCTGAAGAAGCCGCTGGTGGATGGCAGCATCTTCCGCTTCGAGGGGCAGGCGACGGTCTTCATGCCCGGTAAGGGCTGCTACCGTTGCCTCTTCCCCTCGCCCCCGCCGCCTGGTGCGGTCCCCAGTTGCGCTGAGGCCGGCGTGCTTGGGGCGCTGCCGGGCATGATCGGCATCATTCAGGCGACCGAGACCATCAAGCTGATCCTGGGGCTCGGCGAGCCGCTGGTGAACCGGCTGCTGCTCTACGATGCGCTGGCGATGGAGTTCCGTGAGGTCAAGATTCGGCGCGATCCGGAGTGCCCGCTCTGCGGCGACAACCCGACGGTCACAGAGTTGATCGACTATGAAGTGTTCTGCGGTGCACCGATGGCAGCTACCGGAGGATGATGATGGTCGAAGTACGCGTGCCGGCGCCCCTGCGCGTCCATACCCAGGGGGCGAAGGTCGTCGAGGGCGAGGGTAGGACCGTCTCCGAGGTGCTCGACAATCTGGACCAGCGGTACCCCGGTATCAAGGGCGGGCTGTTCGATCGGAGCGGCGATCTGCGCCAGTTCGTGAATGTCTACGTCAACGACGAAGACATCCGCTATCTCGGACGCCTGAAAGCCCCGGTCACCGAGGGCGATGTCGTGTCGATCCTGCCCGCGGTGGCTGGCGGGGCGTAGGAATCCCCGTTGCGTCACATTCCCCCTCACTCTCTGCGCCCCCCTCTCCATACGGGAGACGGGGTGCAGGAGGTGAGATGCTCGACGGCCGAGCGACCCCTGATGGGACGGCTGGGCAAGCGGCGGATGGCCGAAGCCAGGGATGGAAGTGACGGGTAAGGGGAGCCGTCGAGACGACAGAGGGCAATCTGAGCGTCGATGGCACGCTATAGCACACTGATCGAGGCAATCGGGCACACGCCACTGGTGGAGTTGCGCTCGTTTAGCCCGCGCCCGGGCGTACGGCTGTTTGCCAAACTCGAAGGGCACAACCCGACCGGGAGCGTCAAGGACCGGATCGCCCGCTCCCTGATCGAGGATGCGGAGCGCTCGGGTGCGATCGGGCCGCACTCCATCCTCCTCGAGCCGACCAGCGGGAACACTGGCATCGCGCTGGCGATGATCTGCCGGATCAAGGGCTATCGACTGAAGGTCGTCATGCCCGACAACGTCAGCGTGGAGCGGCGGCAACTCCTCGAGATCTTCGGGGCCGAGATCGAGTTGACAGATGGCGCGCTCGGTAGCAACGGCTCGATCCGCCGCGCCCAGGAACTTGCAGCGGAGCCGGCATACCACCTGCTCTACCAGTACGGCAATGCGGCCAATCCGCGCGCCCACTACGAAACAACCGGCCCGGAGATCGTGGCCGATTTACCAGACGTCGACGTCTTCGTGGCAGGGCTTGGCACCGGTGGAACGCTGATGGGGACGGGCCGGCGCCTCAAGGAGCACAACCCGAACGTCCAGATTGTTGCCGCCGAGCCTCACCCCGAGGATCAGGTTCAGGGCCTTCGGAGCCTCGACCACGGTTTCATTCCACCGATTCTCGATCTCGCGCGGCTCGACCGGAAGGTCGTCGTGCGGTCTGACGACGCGCTCGAGATGACCCGCGAGTTGACCCACCGCGAGGGTATCTTCGCGGGCCTGTCGTCCGGGGCAGTCCTCCACGTCGGCCTACGGGTTGCCAGCCGGATGGAACATGGTAACATCGTGCTGCTCTTCGCCGATGGCGGCTGGAAGTACCTGTCCACGGGCATCTGGACCGGCGCGGCGGAAACTGCTGCCGAGGGGATCCGTGGTCGAGTTATGTGGTGACGTCGCCGGTTCGGCACGTACTTCGGGCCGCTGTGGCGCCCGGCGCTCACCCGGTGCCAGGAGAGGTCGGCGGAAGTAGAACGCGCGACGCGGGATGAATTGACGTGCCTGAGGCGACGCTGATCGAGGTCCAACGATCCGTCTACGATGAGATGATCGCGCACGCGCTCGAGGATCGACCCTACGAGGTGTGCGGGTTGCTGGCAGGCCAGGGCAGGGAGATTCAGCGGTCGTTTCGGGCGACGAACCGAGAGCGGAGCCCGGTCCGCTATGAGATCGAGCCGGCTGACCTCCTGCGGATCTTCCGTGAGATCGACGATGCCGACCTCGATCACCTCGGGATCTACCACTCGCATACGCATACCCGCGCCTACCCCTCGGCCACGGACATCCGGCTCGCCACCTATCCGGATGCGCTGTATTTCATCGTCTCGTTGATGGACGAGCGGAACCCCTACGTGAAGGCGTTCCACATTCGCGATGGTGAAGTCAGCGAGATCCCGATCCAGGTCATCCCGTAACTCCTACGTACGACCTCTCGAGAGGACGCGTCATCTGGGACGCAGGCCGTCGCTTGCTGACATGTGGCACCGAGACTCCGCGTCGGTCGCGCTGAGCCAGCCTCATCAGGTGCGTTGAGCGCCATCGCTGACCCTGCGGTCTGCGCCGGGACTCACTCCTACCCGTCACGTCCTGCTCGGCCCCAGGGCCGCCGCTCAGCGTGCCAATTCACCGTACGGTTCAGTCGGCGCAAGTCTCGCGATTCTTGCGAAACACGAAGGAGACGAGGAGCGGCGGTCCGCTGCGATCGGGCTGGCGCCACCACTCTCGCAACTGCTTCAGCATGAGGCCATGCTGCTCCGCGGCGGTCACGAAGTCTGAGACGTGATGCGTGAAGGCAGCGACGTGTACGATCTTCTCGCCGCGCTGGAATCGTGCCGTTGTCCCCCGATACTGCCTGGCCGGATGGAGCTCGCACACGAACATCGAGCCGCCCGGCGCCAGGCATCGCTGAGCTTCTGCGAAGACGACGCCGAGATCGTCAACGTGCTCCAGCACGAGGTTCGACACGATCAGGTCGACGGAGTGATCCGCGCACGGCCACGGGCGGGAGATGTCGGCGACCTCAAACGAGACGTTGGCGGCGTCGACATGCGCCCTTGCGCGGGACAGCATCGCCTCTGAGAAATCGAGCGCCAGCACCTGCGTGGCGATCTGCGCGAGGAAGGCCGTGTTCTTCCCGGTGCCGCAGCCGAGCTCGAGGACGGTACTGCAGCGAAAGTGCGACAGACTCTCCCCTGTCGCAGCTCGATCGAGATCACGGGTGGGGTTCTCATCCAAGTCGTAGGTGGAGGCCCATTCAGCATAGGCGGCACGGACATCCATAGCACCTCCATCGTACACGACGTCACGACAGCCCAGTAGCCAACTTCGTCAGACCGGGGCGGCCGGAACCTGAAGGCCGACACTCGGGCGTGCCAGCACGACGGCCGCTGTGCTGCCACGTTGACGATAGCGGGCGGGGCAGGCGCGCACGTCTGAGGTGGGTGAATCTCAAAGCGGCGCTCTCCCAGAGGGAGAGCGCCGCTTTGAGACCTGGGAAGCGAGGTTGCGTGGCGTTAGGCCGTCACGGCGCCCTTGCTCGCCGAGGAGACGGTCCGCGCGTACTTGGCGAGTGCCCCCCGCGTGTAGTTCGGGGCCGGCGGCGTCCATTCGGCCCGCCGCTTCGCCAGCTCCTCGTCAGACAGGCCAACGGACAACTGCCGGCCGGGGATGTCGATGGTGATGCGATCGCCCTCGCGCAAAAGAGCAATCGGGCCGCCGTCCATCGCCTCGGGCGCAACGTGCCCCACGCAGAAGCCGCGACTCGCGCCGCTGAAGCGGCCATCGGTGATCAGGGCCACATCCTCGCCGTGCCCCTGCCCGACGAGCGCTCCAGTCACGGCCAGCATCTCGCGCATGCCTGGCCCACCCTTTGGCCCCTCGTAGCGGATCACGATGACGTCGCCAGCCTCGATCTTGCCATCCATGATCGCGTGGAAGGCGTCCTCTTCGCGATTGTAGACGCGGGCCGGACCCACGATGTGCTGGTTCTTGACGCCTGCCACCTTGACGACCGCGCCATCGGGCGCCAGGTTGCCGCGCAGGATCGCCAACCCGCCCTCGGCATAGCGAGGATTGGTCATGTCGCGGATGACGTCCTGACCGGGCGACTCCGGGAACTTGCCGAGATGATCCTCAAAGGTGCCACCGGCAACGTTCTTCTGGGTGGGGTCGAACAGGCCTACCTCGATGAGCCGCCGCAGCACGATCGGCAGCCCGCCGGCTCGGCCCAGGTCAGGCATCGCGTAGCGGCCGCCCGGCAACATGTCGCCGATCACCGGCGTCCTGCGGGACATCTGGTCGAAGTCGTCCATGCTCAGCGGGACGTCGAGCTCGTGCGCGATGGCCAGCAAGTGCAGGACCGCGTTGGTCGAACCGCCCATCGACACGATAGCGGCGATGGCGTTCTCAAACGCCTGCCGGGTCATGACGTCGCGGGGGCGAAGGTTCTCCGCGATCAACTCGACGACCCGCTTGCCAGCCTCGAACGACTCTTGCATCTTGCGGCCGTCGACAGCCGGGAGCGTCGAGCCGCCCGGCAGCATCATGCCGAGCGCCTCAATAGCCGAGGACATCGTGTTGGCGGTGAAGAGACCGCCGCAGGCGCCCGCGCCCGGGCAGGCGACGTTTTCGAGCTCCCGGACTTCCTCGAAGGTCATTTCGCCCTTCGAGTACGCGCCAACAGCCTCGAACACCGACTGCACGGTCACATCCTTGCCGTGGTACACCCCGGGCAGGATGCTGCCGCCGTAGATGAAGACCGATGGCAAGTTCAGGCGGGCGATGGCCATCAGGCAGCCGGGCAGCGTCTTGTCGCAGCCGGCGAGCGTGACGAGCGCGTCGAGGCGATGCCCGAAGACGGCGAGTTCGATCGAGTCCGCGATCACCTCACGGCTGACGAGCGACGCCTTCATGCCCTCGGTGCCCATCGCGATACCGTCGGTCACCGAGATCGTGGTGAACTCGATCGGGACGCCGCCGGCGGCGCGGATGCCCTGCTTGACCTGATCCGCGACCTGCTTCAGGTTTGCCTGACAGGGCGAGAACTCGTTCCAGGTGCTCGCGATGCCGATGAGCGGCTTGGTGTCCAGATCCTCATCGGTGATGCCGACAGCATGAAAGTACGAGCGGGCCGGGGCTCGCTCGGCGCCCTCGGTCAGCTCACGACTCACGATTTTTAGATCGACGGTTTTCGGCGCCCCGTTGGCGCGCGGCTGATCCACGTGCTCGGTCCCCTTTCGGTGAGTAACGCCCCAGGGCCGTGCGTGCGAGCACGGTCGTAGCGCAAGCATAACGGCCAGGGGGCAGCATCGCAAAACGTCGACAGGAAGCGCTTGCCCCTGGAGCCGCCATCATCTCCGTGCCCCGCTGTTGTAGAGAGGGTATCCCTCACTTCCGGAGGCGGGAGCCGATGAGGCTTGGCGCTTATCGGCCGTTCTGGGGCTTGGCCTGGGGTTTGGCGGCCGGCTGAGCGGGCGGCTGCGGAGGTCGGCTCTGAGCGGGGGTGGGCTGCGGGGCAGCCGGTCGACTGGCTGGCTGCGCGGTCGGGCGGGGGGCAGTCGGCCGGGGCGCGCTGGTCGCTCTGGGAGCGGGTGTTGCTTGAGGCGGCGGCCCGTTCGGGCGATTGGCCGGCGGGATCAGCGGCCCGCTCGGCACGAGGACGGGCCGGCTGGTGGGCGCCGCGCCCGGCGTCGATTCCGCCGCCGGCCGCTCCTCCTGCTGAGCCGGACCTGGCGGCTGCACCGGAGCCGGCGCCGCCGGCTGTTGTGCGCCAGTTCCGGTCAGATACACCCGCTGGGTGCGTGGGGCGCGCTCGACCGGGAAGACCTCCGGGTAGCAGGTTGGGGCGCCGGGACGCATTGCCGCGTCGCCGCAGACCTCGACGTCGAGCAGGCCGGCCGGCCGCACGAACTCCTCCGCTGGCAGGTCGAGCGCCCCGATAGCGGCGTCCATCGACTCCCGCCAGATCTTGCCTGCGCTCATCGAGCTCAGGACTTCCTTCATCGGGTGGTTGTCCGAGTTGCCGACCCAGACGCCAATCGCCAGATTCGGGGTGTAGCCGATCGTCCAGGTGTCGCGGTAACTGTCAGTGGTGCCGGTCTTCACCGCCGCCGGCCGACCGAGCTTGAGCAGACTGTCCGGTCCGTAGGTGATGAGA
Source organism: Chloroflexota bacterium (assembly GCA_020845495.1). The sequence goes on along the minus strand of JADLFM010000152.1, from coordinate 34,119 downwards.
CGGGCATTGTTGTCTGAGAGGATGTTGGTGATCATGTAGGCGTAGCGAGGATCCACCACCTGCTCGCCCTGGGGTACTTTGTACTCTTCGACGGTATTGCCGTCGGCGTCGATGATGCGCGTGATCGCGACCGGCGGGATGCGTAGCCCATTGTTCGCCAGAACGGTGTACGCCGACACGATGTCGAGAGGCCGAACTTCGGCGCCGCCGAGCGCCATCGCCAGCCCCAGGCGCGTATTGTCCTTCCAGGTAGTGATGCCCATCTTGCGCGCGAGGTCGGCGACGGCCGGCACCTCGGCGAACTGAATCGCCTTCACGGCCGGGATGTTGAGTGAATTCCCGAGCGCTGTCCGAACCGTCACCGTTCCCCGGAACCGCTTGTCGTAGTTCTCAGGCTCCCAGACCCGGCCCAGATCGTCCGGAATCGAGATCTTCTCGTCGACGATCGTGGTAGACGGCACCCAGCCCTTCATGAACGTCGTGAGGTAGACGATCGGCTTGATCGTGGAGCCCGGCTGACGCTCGGAGATCGCGACGTTCACCTGCCCGTCGATGTCGGCGTTGTAGTAGTCCATGCTGCCAACCATCGCCAGGATCTCGCCGGTCTTCGGGTTCATCACCACGATCGCGGTGTTCTCGGCGTCGCGCTGGGCGAGGTTGGGCGCATTCGACTCCGCGACCTCCTCCATCCTGGTCTGAAGGTCAAAGTCGAGCGAGGTGTAGATCCGTAGCCCGCCCTGGTACAGCACCCTGGTGCCGTACTTTTCCTCAATCAGCGAGCGAATGTACATCGCCCAGTGGGGCGCGAGGAAGGTGGGCTTCTGGCGCTGGTACGGGAGTTCCGCCTGCCGCGCGGCATCCGCCTCCTGCTCGGTAATGAAGTCGTTCTTCACCATCTGGTCGAGCACGTAGGTCTGGCGGGCTTTGGCCGCGACCGGGTTGCGGAACGGGTCGTACACCGACGGTGACTGCGGCAGGCCAGCGATCACGGCCGCTTCGGCGAGGGTCAGGTCACGCGCGTGCTTCGCGAAGTAGGTCTGGGACGCCGCTTCGACGCCGAACGCCTGATTCCCATACAGGATCTCGTTGAGGTAGAGGCTGAGGATCTGGCTCTTCGAGAGCTTCTGGGTGACCTGATAGGCGAGCAGCGCCTCCTTCACCTTGCGTTGGTAGCCGGCGATTCCACGCTGCGCGTAGCGCTCGTCTTCGGGAATCAGGACGTTCTTGACGAGTTGCTGGGTGATCGTGCTCGCTCCGGAGACGACCTCCTGTTCGGCAATGTTCTGGTAGAGTGCCCGAAGGATGCCCCGCGGCTCGATGCCCGGGTTGGAATAAAAGTTGGCGTCCTCGGCGGCGAGGGTCGCGTCGATCAAGTATTGCGAGACTTCGGACAGTGGGACCACGGTTCGGCGGCCGGCGTCCTGAGCGTAGAATTCCCAGAGCAGTCGGCCCTTACGGTCGAAGATCTGGGCCGTCTTGAACGTTTCACGGCTCGAGATCTGATTGATCGACGGCAAGTCGCGATTGATCGCCGCGTACGATGTAGACGCTAACTGGATGCCGGCCAGCGTCCCGATCAGCACGATCGAGAGCAGCCCCAGGCCGAGCACCGTGACCGCGACGAGCGCAGCGCGGACGCCGCCACCCCTGGGCTGGCGCTCGCGGCGGTGGCGTGCCTTGGCTCGCTGCTGGAGCACCTGGAAGTCCGACCGCCAGACGTCGGACCGTCGTGGGCGCGCAGCATTCCCCCGGCTCGTGTCCGAGCCACGCCCATTGCGTCCGTGTCCGTTGCGTCCGTGTCCGTTGGAGCCGGCGGCCATGCGGCCCCTATTCTGCCATATGAGGGGGCGCCGGCCATCATCCCGTACCGGACACTTTGAGCGCTACGTGTGCCCAGCGCGGTCAGACCTGCGCTCGAACGCGATGGGCTTCGTGACTCTCTTCAGCCTGGTCGCGGCAGTCAGGGGCGGCCAGGCCGCGAGCCGGCAGGCACGCCTGGTTGCTGCTCCGGCGGGCGCGGTGTGGCATCGATGGTTTGCTCGTTGATGTAACTCACCAGCCCTGGCGGCCCGCCCCGGATTCGGCGCACGAACTTGCGCGGCGTCCAGTCCACCGGCACTCGGCGGTCGGTCCGGCCGCGGCTGTAGTACGCGGCGATCTGCGCGGCGCGCTCCAGGAGCGGCCTGGGGACCGCCCGCCCACCGGTGCGAACGAGCACGTGCGAGCCGGGCATCTGGCGGGCGTGCAGCCAGACATCGTCCTGTGTCCCCAGGTCGAAGGTGACGCGCTCGTTGCCGCGTGCACTCGTGCCCACGAGCGCCACGAAGCCATCGCCGAGGGGAACGGTAATCGGGCGAGGTCCATCGTCGGGGTGTTGGCCGCGCCGGCCCTTGACTGGCCGAGGGGCGCGATCGCGCAGGACGCCGGACTCTCGGAGCTCCGAACGCAGCGTGCGGACCCGGCCGGGGTCATCGGCGTTGCGGACGAGCGTTTCCATGTCGTCAAGGTGGGCCAACTCGTGGTCGGCGCGGGCGAGGAGCTCGGGAACCCTTCGCGACGCGTCACGGGCGCGGCGGTACTCTTTGAAGTACTGCTGAGCGTTGTCGGCGGGCGTGAGGAGGGGATCGAGGCGAATCGTGCGGCCGGGGATGTCCAGGCTGTCCTGGCCCGGCGCGATCTGGTGGATCGAGGCCAGGATGTACTGGCCGGCCTCGCGAAGCTCGTCGGGGTTGCCGGCGGCGTCGCGAGAGCGCAGGAGCGCCGCGTGCCGTCGCTGCACGAGTGCACGCCGCGTGGTGATAGCCTCGAGGAGCGGGCGCGTGATCCCACCCACCGCGTCGCCGCGCTCGCGTCCCTCAGCGCTCGCTTCGCCGTCCCCATAGGCGAGTTCGATGGCGTCGCTCATGGTTGAGACGTCCTCGACATCGCATCCAGCTTCGAGGTGGTGAAGCCGATACGCGGCGTAGGCGACGATACGGCCGTCCTCACGCGCGATCGACGGCGACCAGGGACCGTGGCCCCGTGCTGGAGCCAGCATCTCGGTGGCGGCAGCGCGGACGGCCGGCCAGTCGGTCGCGCCTGCCCGCGCTCCGACGTCGCCGGTGCCACGGAACGCCAACTCCCGCGCCAGTAACGGCGAGATGCCCGCCAACTCGCGCCCGAGCAGATCGGCAAGGAGCGCCTCCGGGTGCTCGAACGAGCGCGCTCGGACGTGCTCCCAGGAGTCGGCGGCGAAGGGGTTCAGGCGGTTCTGCGATGGCGGCGGCTCGTACCGACGGCGCGGCAGGATCGGGCGAGTGGGGTTCTTCTCGGGGCTCGCGCGGCGGAGTGCGTCGAGGATGGTACCGTCCTCACCGACGAGGATCACATTGCTCCGCCGACCCATCACTTCTATAATCAGCCCAACGTCGCGGTGCTCGCCCGCTTCGTCCCGCGAGGACACCCGCAGCTCGAGCAGACGCTCCAGCGGCGGCTGGTCGAGGCGTTCCAACCGGCCATCCCGCACATACTTCCGGAGCAGGAGCAGCAACGGTGTCACCGCCTCCGACGCTCGCTCAGGACGCTGACGCGTCAGATACACTCGGGCGGCGTGAGGATCCGTGGAGATGACGAGCGCCGCCCGCTCGCCGCGCGCGTACAACTCCAGTGCCACCGTCCACTCGTCGATGAGTGAGACGCGCTGGATGCGCCCGTCGAGAAACCGTGCGCGGATCTCGTCGACGACGGCGTGCAGCGCGAGCGCATCGAAGCTGAGGGTGGGCTTCACTGGCCCGCCGCCTTGTGCTCGGGATCGCGAAGCCCGCCTGGCTGGAATCGGGGCATCGTGGGGAGTATAGCCAACGACCAGGAGGCGCCGAGCGGCTGGCGAGAGCACGCCCGCCTGCACCGCCCGGGCGCCGCGAAAGCGCACGGCCTCATCTTCGTCATCTCAGGCCCAAGTGGTGTCGGCAAGGACACCATCTCGCGCCGCCTCAAGGACTCTGGGTTTCGCCTGAGCTATTGCGTCACCGCCACCACCCGCGCGGCGCGCACCAGCGAGGTCGACGGCGTACATTACTACTTCCTCACCGACCAGGAGTTCGACGACATGCTCGCGCGGAACGAGTTCGTCGAGCACGCCGAAGTCCACGGCAAGCGGTACGGCATCCCGCTGGTGGGGCTGCGCGAGGGCTTGCGGACGGGCAAAGACGTGCTGGTGACGCCGGACGTGCAGGGCGCGGCGACCCTCCGAGCGATGCTCCCGAACGTCATCTCGATCTTTCTCGCACCCGAGACGCTCGAAGAGTTGCGGCCGCGCATCCAGGGGCGCGGCTCGGAGACGCCGGAGCAACTGGCAGTGCGGATGGCGACCGCCGAGCGTGAGATGAAGCGCATCCACGAGTTCGACTACAAGGTCGTCAATCGCCGCGATCGAATCGACGAGACCGTCGAGCAGGTCAAGGCGATCGTGACCGCCGAGCGGTGTCGAATCCGACGGCGCGAGGTGCAGTTGTGAGCGCCAGGGGCCGGACGGCCGTCGGGCTCCTGGCCCGACGCTACCGGGACGCCACGAGTGCCGTTCCTGCGCGGGTGTATCCGGGCGCGCCGCTCTGAGCCCAGATCTTCGCGGCGTGGACATGAACGGTGCGACACGCTGAAGTCGCCCTCGATCTGGGCAGCTTGCGCGGAGCCGGGAGCCTGACCTACCGCGTCCCGGACGACATGCCGATTCGACCCGGCGATCTGGTGCTGGTGCCACTTCAGCAGCGCCTACTGCCAGGTGTGGTGGTGGGCGTCGTGGGTGAGGCGCCGAGCTTCGAGACGAAGCCGGTCGAAGAGAAGCTTGCCGAGGACGCCTTCGTCGGGCCGCTCCAATTGATGCTGGCGCGTTGGATGTCGGCCCACTATCGGGCGTCGCTCTACGCCTGCCTGACCCTCTTCCTTCCACCAGGGCTCACCCAGCGTCTGACGAAAGCGGCACAGGCCGGCCACCTGAAGGCGCCGACCCTTCCACCAACGTCCGGTACGCCGCCGACGTTTCCGCCGCCCCAGTCAGGGCCGCCGCTCACCCTGCCGCAACAGGCTGCTACCCGCCGCATCGTTCGTGCGATCGAGCAGCATCGCCATCAGGCGTTCCTGCTCCACGGCGTGACCGGCAGCGGGAAGACCCACGTCTACCTGGAGGCGGTCGCGCAGACGCTCGCGCGGGGGCGGCAAGCAATCGTGCTGGTGCCTGAGATCGGCCTGACCCCCGCGACGGAGCGGCGCTTCGCAGAACGCTTCGGCGAGAGAATTGCGGTGCTCCACAGCGGCTTGAAGCCGTCCGAGCACCGGCGGTCCTGGGAGCGGGTGCGGCGCGGTGAGGCCGACATCGTGCTCGGCTCGCGGTCGGCGTTATTCGCACCGGTCCGGCGGCCGGGACTCGTTATTCTCGACGAGGAGCACGAGCCAGCCTATCGCCAGGACATGAGCCCGCGCTACCACGCCCGCGAGGTCGCCCTCTGGTGGGGGCAGATTGCGCGAGCGCCGGTCGTGCTGGGGAGCGCGACGCCGGACGTTGAGTCGTATTACCGGGCCGAGCGCGGCCGCTACACCCTGCTGACTCTCGCCACGCGCTATCGACATGCACCGAGCGGCACTCAGGCGGCAGCGTCACCCATGCGGCCGAATGATGACCGCGACTCGTCCCCCGCGACGCGGTCAGGTGAAGGAACCGCGAGTAGTGCCTCCGTCGCAACGTCGAGCGTTCTGACGGTAGCGCTGTCCGCCGTGCAGGCGATGCCGCGTTCGACCGATGGGGAGACGGGCTCACCTGGCGAGTCTACGCCTTCGTACGACACATCGTTGCCACCCGTCGCCATCGTCGACATGCGGAGCGAGCTTCGGGCAGGCCATACGAGCATCTTTAGCCGGGCGCTGACCGTTGCCCTCGCCAGTGTCCTCGGGCACGGGGAGCAGGCCCTGCTCTTCCTCAATCGGCGGGGCAGCGCGACCTGCGTTTCGTGCCGCGATTGCGGCTACGTGGCGGGGTGCCGCCGCTGCGACATCCCGCTGGTCTACCATCGTGCCGGCGAAAGTCTGATCTGCCACCGCTGCAATCGTCGCCAACCGCTTCCCGAGCGTTGCCCTGGTTGCGGCGGAACCCGCATTCGGTACTTCGGATTGGGCACTCAGCGCGTCGAGCAAGAGCTCAGGAACACCTTCCCGGCGGCGCGCGTGATCCGCTGGGACCGCGACGCAACCGCGAAGCGCGGCGCCTACGAAGAACTGTGGCGTTCATTCGCGGCCGGCGAGGCAGACGTGTTGATCGGGACGCAGATGATCGCCAAGGCACTCGACTTCCCCCGGGTGACACTGGTCGGCGTCGTGCTGGCCGACGTCGGGCTGTTCCTCCCCGACTTCCGGGCTGGAGAGCGCATCTTCCAACTCCTCACCCAGATGGCCGGGCGAGGTGGGCGTGGGACGCTGGCCGGCCGGGCGATCGTCCAGACCTACGTTCCCGAGCACTACGCCATCGCGGCGGCCGCACAGCACGACTATCACCGCTTCTACGAGCAGGAGATTGCCTTTCGGCGCGCCCACGGGTACCCGCCGCTGGGGCGGCTCGTCCGGCTGGTCTACAGTGCCCGCAAGGAGGAACGGTGCCTGCGCGAAACGATGAGGGTGCGCGGCCGCCTCGACGAGGAGATTGCACACCAGGCCATCAGCGACATTCAAATACTCGGACCGGCGCCCTGCTTCATGCGCCGCATGCGAGGTCTCGATCGCTGGCAGATCGTGCTACGCGGCGACCGCTTCGCTCGTCTCCTCGATCGCCTCGATCTCGCGCATGGCTGGTCCATCGACGTGGACCCGGTGAGCCTGCTGTGAGCCGAGCGTGAGCCGGGTGGTGCTGGTCAGCGGGGGGGCGCGGAGCGGAAAGAGCCGCTTCGCGGAACGCCTCCTGGCCCATGCGCGTGATGTCGCCTACGTCGCCACGGCCGAAGCCGGGGATGACGAGATGCGGGCCAGGATCGAGGAGCATCGCCGCAGCCGTCCGTCCCAGTGGCGAACCATCGAGGCGACGACGCGGATTGCAACAGCTCTGGATACAGTCCAGACCGGAGCCGTTCTGCTCGAAGACCTGAGCATCCTGGTGTCCAACCACCTGCTGGCCCTGATCGGTAAAGCTGGGCCGACGGTGGCGACGGCCCACGTGCTCGACGCCACGATCGCCGACGAGCTCTCGGCGCTCCTGACGCTACAGCAGGCTCGGGGATTCGATCTCGTCGTCGTGACGAACGAAGTCGGGCTGGGGATCGTGCCGTCAACGCCCCTTGGCCGGATCTTCAGAGACGCGCTCGGACGCGCCAATCAGGCGATCGCCGCTCGCGCCGAGGTGGTCTACTTGCTCGTTGCCGGCATCCCGCTCCGGCTCAAGCCCGGCTGCCCGACGTGCGCCGACGTGGACGAGCCTTCCCCCACCCCCTCACCCCCGCTCGAAGAACGTGGTACATCCGGAGTGGTTGTAGGAGGATCCGCAGGAGGCGATAGTGTGCCGGACGAGGCCGTGACGCCGCTGGAGGAGTCGCCTCACTCGGAGACAGGAGTCCCAGACCATCCACCGGACTCGGGCTGACCGTCCTCACCCCGTTCGTCGTCCCTTCAAGTCAAAACTCCATACCTACCCCAGAAGAGCGAGGGGGTGTGGGGGAGCAGGCGGCATGCTGACGCAGGTTTCGGAGTCTCGCTCTCGACACCTGGAAGCAGATTGAACGATGCTTTGGCACCCCTCTCCCGCGTGCGGGAGAGGGGCTGGGGGTGAGGGCGCCCCAGCCGCGGAAGAGGGGCTGGGGGTGAGGGCGCCCAGCGGGGAGCGAAGTCCGGCCTCGTGACGCCTACCTCACCGCGCGCTGGTGCCGTTCCGCCGGGATCTATTCCCTGGTCGAGACCCTCTGCTACAATGCGCTCGGTGGACGCTGTGGTACCACCCTGACGGTCATGGACGCGGCCCGCCCTCCCTGGCACGGACGGCGGGCCGGTAGTGTGTGTGGGAGGGGTCGAGTGAGCTCGGTCCTGGTCCTCAACCAGAACTACGAGCCGTTGAACGTGTGCAACGCGCGGCGTGCCCTGGTGCTCGTTGACGGTGGCAAGGCCGAAGTGCTCGAACACGCGCAGGGCGAGATGCGCTCACCCTCCCGCGCGATCCAGCGACCGTCCGTAATCCGTCTGGTGTACCTGATCAAGCGGCCACGACCTCGCGTTCGCCTGACGCGGCGCGAGATCTTTCTGCGCGACCACTTTACCTGTCAATACTGCGGAGTAAAGTCTCGCGACCTGACGCTCGACCACGTGATTCCGCGACATCGCGGCGGTAAGCATAGTTGGGAGAACCTCGTCAGCGCCTGCCGGTCCTGTAACCATCGCAAGGGCGGGAAGGCCCTGGAAGAGGCGCGCATGCCGCTCCGCCGGATGCCCTTCGAGCCCAAGGCGAATAGCTATTATCTCTTCGCGCAGTATCTCGAGGTTCAGCAGAGCTGGCATAAGTTCATTCCCGAGTGGGAGCGTGAAAAGGTCGGCTAACGCGCTCCAGCGACTGTGCTCTACCGTGCCCTACCGTCAACAGGTCCGCGCAGAGGAGACCCGGCGCCTGCGAGCGGTTGGCGGCGCACATCTCGGATTATCATGCTGAGGGCCGCGAGGCATGGGGCACCCCCCATACCTCGCGGCCCTTGGGCTCAGGTGGCCGGATGGTTAGCCGAGCTGGGCCAGGGCGTCCTTCAGCACTGACAGGTCTGCTGCTTTTGAGGACTGGACGTCTTCCTTGAAGAAGCCGACGTCACGCGCAGCCCCGATGCTAAAGTCGAGTGACTTCTCGGTCAGTCCACCGTCGTTGGGCCAGACGTTTGCATCGATGTAGCGGGTCGCGTGATTCTCGAGCGTCGCGCTCTTGGGGATGATGACCTCCATCCGCTTCGCCGTGTCGACGAGGAAGGCCTTGTCCGAGTTGACCTTGCGGTGAGCGGCCACCATCCGTCGCACGAACTCGACGACAGTCGACCGGTTCTGGCTCAGGAAATCGTTCCGCACGGCAAGGACGGAGTCGAGTAGATCCGGCATCTCCTTGGCGTAGTTGAAGACGACCGCCCACTTGTCCGGCTGGGCCTTCATGATTGCATCGTCGTCGCCAAGCTGTACCACGCTCGCATCGATCTGGCCGGCCAGCATGGCCTGAATGCGGTTGGGAGAGCCGGGGATGACGACGATGTCGGGCTTGGCGTTCGGCGCAGCCTTGAGGTAGAGCCGGGTCATCAGGGCCACACTCGACACATTCGAGTGAATCGCCACCCGCTTGCCGTCGAAGTCCTGCGGCGTCTTCATATCCTTGAGCGCGACCATCACGTACTCGGGTCGCCGCGTCTCGAGGATGATCGAGATCGGCGCGCCCTTCGCGATGGCGGACATGGCCGAGGTGAAGGCGGTGTGCGCGAACTGCACGCTGCCCTGGAGAAGCGCCTGCGTCGGCGCTTCCGACTCGTTCAGGTATGCTGACTCGACGTTGACGCCGTCCTTCACGAACGATTCGAGGGCGATGCCGTTCGGGATCTTGTTGAAGTTCGTGCCCTTCTGCTGGCCGTTCGTGAACTCACCCTCGCCGCTCACCGCGAGCTTGAAGGGGACGATCGGGCCGGACGGCTTGGCAGCAGCAGCCGGCGCCGCGCTCGTGCTGGCGGCCGGGCTCGCCGCAGGTGATGCCGCAGGTGAGGCGGCTGGAGACGCCGCCGGTTTGGCCGCCGGGCTGGCAGCCGCGCTCGCGGCTGGGCTGGCGCTCGTGGCTGGCGACGCGACCGGTGCGGCAGGGGATGCCGCGGCCGCCGGCTTGGCCGGCTCGGTCGGCTTGGCAGGGGCCGCCGTGGGAGCAGCGGGTGCGGGTGCGGACTGGCAGGCAGCCAGCATCGCGCTAGCTGTCGCAGCGGCGCCCAGCAGCCAGCGGCGTCGTGAGAGACGATAGGTGGTCTGAGCCGAATGTTCGTTCATGGTGCTCGTGTTGACCTCCCGGTACGAGTGTGACGCGGCGATGGATCGAGAGTGCTCCGCGCGAGCGCACGCGGCCAGGCCAGCGCGAGGAAGGACTACTCCTCGCCAGCTCGGACGCTCTGAATGACCTCGTCTTCGATCAGGTGCCAGATGTGGTCGACGAGCCCGACGAAGGCCGGCGACCGCTTATCCTGAAGGTGGCGCGGGCGCGGGAGGTCGATCGTGACCTCTTCCTTGACCCGGCCAGGCCGCGCTCGCAACACGATCACTCGGTCCGAGAGCAGGACCGCTTCGTCGATCTGGTGGGTGACGAACATGACCGTCTTCTGACGCTGTTGCCAGATCTTGAGCAACTCACCCTGCATGATCTCGCGGGTCTGGGCATCCAGGGCCGCGAATGGCTCGTCCATCAGCAGGATTTCGGGGTCCACGGCGAGCGCCCGTGCGAGGTTAACGCGCTGGCGCATGCCGCCCGAAATCTCGAGCGGATAGTGCTGCTCGAAGCCCTTGAGGCCGACGAGATTGATCAGATCGCGGGCGCGCGTCTGGGCTTCCTTCTTCGAGATGCGCTGGATCTCCAGCCCGAAGGTCACATTGTCGATGACGGTACGCCAGGGCAGCAGGCTATCGCTCTGGAACACGAAGCCGCGATCGGTAGCCGGGCCTCGCACCGGCCGCCCATTGAGAAGCACTTCGCCGGCGGTCGGCGGCAGCAAGCCGTCGATGATTCGCAGGAGCGTGGTCTTGCCACAGCCGCTCGCGCCGACCAGACTGACGAACTCCCCCGGACGGACGGCAATGTTGATGTTGTCCAGGACGAGCAACTCGTGCTCGTCCCGGACGAAGGACTTCGATAGCTCGCGCGTGGCCAGTTTCGGGCTTTCCTGGTGCGTATCAATGGCCACGGTCATTCTCCTGCTCGTTGGGGGCCTAGACGGAGGCCGAGGCGCATGTGGCCCCGGCCTGTCTCGCAAGTGACGGCCGTGCTCTGGCCGCTTCGAGAAGTGTACCCGCGCATCGATCACCGCCCCGCCGGCTCACCCGGTAGGCACGGCCGGGCGCGGCCGGTCGAGGTAGGTCACGCTCTCCTCGGTCAAGTCGACTTCGCGCGACTGAATCGGGGTATATGCCAGATACCGACGGTACCAGTCTACGATTTGCGGCATGACCGCTGGGTAATACTCACCGTACGAGCGGTAGTGCGTCGTCTCGCTCTGGCGAATGATCTTCTTCGGGGCGCCGGCCCGCTCGAACAGCGCGACGGCATGATCCTCCGGCGTCACCACGTCGTCGACCACGCTCGTGATCAGGAGCGCACGCGGGGCGATCTTGTCCACGTAGTCGATCGGGCGGTAGCGCATGATGAAGTCGGCGCTCCGGAGATAGAACTCCGGCGCGATCAAGCCGTCGACGTCACGCTTGTGGCCGACCTGCCGGCGCTCCGGCGTCTCGACCATCAAGTCCTGGCGCGGATCGACCATCTCGCCGGTGCCCTCGGTCACCCAACGCCGGCGGTCCTCCTCAACGCGCTGCTTGAACGCGACCCACTCGTACTCGCGGCGCATCCGGTGGAGCCAGTCCTCGCCGTCGGCGACCACCGACTGTGCGACAACCGCCTTGACCCGGCTGTCCACGGCGGCCGCCATGATGGCATTGCCGCCACCGGTCCCGCCGATGCCGAACGTCCCGATCCGATAGCGGTTCACCTCCGGCCGGGTCTCGGCGTAGGTGATCGCGTTCAGGACGTCGGCCAGTTGCCACTCCGGGCGCACCCAGCCACGCTCGCCCTCGCTCCGCCCGAAGCCGCGATAGTCGAAGGCGATGACCGCGAACCCGGCGGCCGTGAGTCCCTCGTGCCAGGGCACATAGCTCTTGGCCTCGGCCATCCCGAGCCAACCCGGCCCCTGTACCAGGACGGCCATGGGCTCCTCGGGGAGGACGTCTGGCGTGCGGAGAAAGCCCCGCAGCCGGACGCCGTCGCTCAGAAACTCGATCGGTTCTGTACGCATCGTCGGATCAGCCCGCCGCTGCCGCGGCCGGTTGTACTCCGCTCTCCATCGCACGTAGCTTCGGCAGCACTTCCTCGCCGATCATCGCGAGGCAGTCGTACCAGTCCTCGAAGCGGAAGCGGAGGTCATACACCAGGTGCTGGAGACCCGACTCCTGGTACTTGACCGTCTCCTCGATGATGTGGTCGGGCGGGCCGGCGATCAGCGCGCCTTCCAGGTCGTCCGGACCGTTCCAGCCGCCGGACTTCGGGGTGACCCAGTCCGTCTTGACGGCGCTCGCGAGCATACCCTGCCAGTTGACCTTCGCGAGCGCCTCCTCGCGCGTCCGGCCGGGGCTGGTGATCGGAATCGCGGCAGCGGTCGGGAGCGGCTTGCCGTGCTGCTCGGCCAGCATCTTCATGCGGTCGACCCGCTTGACGAACGTCTGGAGGGTGATCCGACCGGGCATCCAGCCGTTGCAGTACTCGACGGCGCGGCGCACGGAGGCCGGCGAATTGCCGCAATACCAGATCGGGATGCTGCCGGGCGCCGACGGCGACGGATGAATGTCGACGTCGTTGAACTCGTAGAACTCGCCCTTGAAGCTGACTTCCTCGCCGCTCCAGAGCAGACGCATCACCTGGACCTGCTCCTCGAGGAGTTTCTTCCGGTCCAGGCCACCCAACCCGGCCGCACGGAACTCGTGGTCGAATGTCCCGATGCCGAAGCCGGCGATGACCCGGCCGGGGCCGGCGACGAACTCCAGCGACGCCAGCAGGAGCGCGGTCTGGATCGGGTTGCGATAAGGGATCAACGAGCCGGTGCCCAGGATCAGCTTCTCGGTGACCGCGCCGACCAGCGACAGCGTAATCATCGGGTCGACGTGGGTCCGATCCTGCCCCTCCATCCCGTGGGGATGAAAGACGAGGTGATCGCGCACCCAGAGCGAGTCAAACCCGTACGCCTCGGCCATCTGAGCGCCCTTGATAAGCTTCTCACGCGAAGCCTGATCTCCGAAGTGGGGAAGCAGCAGGCCATACTGCTTCGGAGTCCCTACCATTGCGCACTCCCGTTCGTGGTATCCCGCAGATTGCATGCAATATACTGTGCATGCCCGGTCACTGCAAGGGCGCGGGCCGAGGTCGGCGCGGCGCGAGCGGACGCTCCACGGTTACGAGTCAGCTGGGCGCCAGGCGCCTGTGCGAGGGGTGACATGGCCAGCCTGCCGCCGATCGACGAGGAGTACCTCGTCCATACCCTGCTGGACTTGATGGCGATCCGCACCGACGTCCCGCTCGGGACCGGCACCCTCATGGAGCCGGACGACCCGAAGCTCGTTCACTACGTGCAGGACGTCGTGCGTCCGGAATTGTACGAGCTCGGCGTCCGAGATCTCGTCGACGTCGGCCGTAACAACCTGCTGGTACGCGTTGGCCGCAACGAGAGTGGCCGTTCGCTGCTACTTCAGGTGTACACCGTCACCCAGCACCATAACTTGATGGAGCATCCGTTCCCCGGCTGGATTGCGAACGGGGCCGCCCACGGTATCGACGAGCCGTGCGTCTTCGGGCAGGGCGTCAGCCAGAACAAGGCGCATCTGGCGGTGGCGCTAACCGTGCTGAAGCTGCTCCGCGACGAGGGGATCGACCTGCGAGGCCGGCTGTACCTGGGGATCAACAACGAGGGCCGCAGCAGCCACGCCTGCTCGAACCTGATCCTCGGCGCGATCGACCCGAAACCGGACGCGGCTGTACTGCTCACCAAGAGCGACTTCGGCATCCAGCTCGGTAATCGTGGCCGAGTGGACGCGGTCGTCACGGTGACGGGCAAGGCGACCCATTCGAGCCGCCCGCACCTGGGGCTGAGCGCCATCGACGGTGCCAACGACGCCATCAACCGAATTCGGGCGATGCGCTTCACGAAGCAGCACCCGATCCTCGGTGGGCAGCACGCCGTCATCTATCAAGTGACCTACGCGCCGCTCGCGCCCCACACCCTCCCTGAGACTGCACGGCTGCTGATCGACCGGCGATTGTTGCCGGGCGACGATCCAGACGCGGCCGTCGCCGAGATCCGCGAGGCGATCGGCGACCTGGCACCCTACGGGGTGCACGTCGAACGGGGCGTCTACATGCTGCCGTCACTGGTGGAGCCGGATGCAGCCATCGTCCGCGACCTCTCGACCGCGTTCAGACAGGTGACCGGCGCCGAGCCGCGCACCTTCTACGCAGGCGGCACCTACGACGCCGGCGGCCCGTCCTCCTTTGGCGTCCCGACCGTCATGTTTGGGGCGAGCGGCGGTGACTGGCCCCTGGGCATCGACTTCGTGCCGTTGTCAAAGGTGGTGCAGGAGGCGAACATCGTCGCGTCGCTGGTGCTCGACACCTTACGGTAGCCGAGCGCCCCTCACCCCCCACCCCCAGCCATCCGAGGCTTGCCTGGCATCGTCGTCTCGCACGCGGAGAGCGGACGGGGGTGAGGGGGTGTCTGCACACTTCGGCGCCCATCGGCGCATCGGCGTGGGGACACGCCGGGGTCAGGTCTGTGGGGCGGCCTGCCGAGATGCGTCAGACGTGGCGCGCGCCGAACGGTCGGCCAGCGCGCCGGTGAGCGCCCCGAGCGCCGCCACCAGCAGCAGCGCCACCATCGCGAGGATCGTCGCGACCGGGCCGCCGCCCTGAAGCACTGCCGCCAGGAAGGCTGGCCCGACCGTGCCGCCCAGGTCCACGAAGAAGCGGTACGCTGACAGCGCCCGACCCCGCCACTCGGCCGGCACCACCTCGGTCAGGGCCGCCATCTGGCTGGCCGAGAAGAAGTCGCCGAGCCCAAGGATGAAGGCCGAGACCAGATAGGTGCTGTAGCCGCTCGCCGTCAGGAACGTCAGGTCGCCGACCGCCAGCATGCAGAAGCCGACGACGATCAGGCCGCGCCGGCTCCAGCGGTCCGCAATGGCTGCGCCGGGCACTGAGATCAGCAGCCCCGTCACCGACATCAGGGTGATACCCGAAGCGATCTGGAGCGGCTCCAACCCGAGGTAATCGGCAGCGATGAGGGGCAGCGCGGTGTTGCGGAAGCCGAGGCGATTGGCGATGTAAATGACGACGCCGAAGTAGATCGCGACGATCGCCAAAATCCGCATCCGAGACATCGCGACCGCCGGCGAACTGCCCGTCGCGCTGATTGCGCCAGGCCCGCGCGGCGCGGTGCGCGGCAGCACGTAGAGGTACACCGCACCCGCCAGGAGCGCCAGCGCACCGCACAGCAGCATCGTAGAGCGCCAGCCGAGCGTTTCACCGAGGAGGCCGCCGATCAGCGGGAAGGCCGCGATGCCGACGTTGTTGGCGAAGGGGAACACGGTCAGCGTCTTGGCGCGGGCGCCGTCGCGAGCCAGGCTTCCGAGACTGGTCAGGGTGATGACCGTCGCGATGCACGACCCGAACCCCATTGCCACCCGCCCGATGACGATCAGGGTGAACGTGGGGGCGAACGCCGCTAACACCGAGCCGGCAACCATGATGCCCAGGCCAAGCGCGACGAGACGTCCCCGTCCGACGCGCCGCTCGAGCAGGCCGGTGGGCAGCGTGGCGGCCAGCCGGGCGATCCCGAACGCCGAGACGAGCAGCCCGGCTGTCACGTAGTCGATGCCAAGATCTTGCTGCACAGCCGGCAGCAGCGGCGTCAAAATGTTGGCGCCAGACACGATCAGGAAGAGGCAGACGCCGAGCAGGAGCGCGTCGCGCGGGACGCCGGCCACGGTGGGCTGAGGTGTCGTCATGCGGATTGCATGTAATCTACAATCTGGCGATCTCTGGAGCAACCGCGCCCTCGCGGGCCGCATCGCCGAGCGGCCGGTATCGACCGAGCATCGACTCCGTCTCGACGGTGCCTACGCGATGCGCTAGCTATGAAGGATTCTCGAGGACACCATTCGTGAGCGATTCCCTGCGCGGAGATACCCCGGAGCAGTCGCCCCAGCATGCGGCTGACCTGGGCACGGCGTTCGAAGCGCTCGTGCGTCGGTCGGTCGCCGCCGAGCGCGCCGTCCTCGATGAGGATGTGGCGACCATTCCCGCCCGCCTTGCCGAGCTATCGCGGCGCTTCGTCGCGCTGGACCGACGCCTGCCGGCCGCCGCGCGTCGTCGTGCGGAGTTAGATGCGGCTGAGGATGCAAAGACCTTCGCGGCCCGAGAGCTCGCATGCTTGAAGCGTCTCGGTGGTGTCCGTGCTGTTGCGGTGGAGGGGGACCGCCTCACGGTAGTCTCTGAGCCGATTCATCTTCCCTGGAACGGGGCAGTCTATCGGCTGGGAGCGTACCAACTGCTGCTCGATCTGGCTGGCGACGTGCGCATCCAGAGTGTCGACCGGCTCGGACCCCGCCCGGCCTGGGATCACCCGCACGTTCAGGACGGGCTGCCCTGCCTGGGCAACCTGCGCGAGGGCGTTCTCAAGCTGATCGCAGAGTACGAGCTTGCGCTCGCCACGCAACTGCTGCTCGACTTCCTCCATCTCTACCAGCCCGAGGACGCCTACACCCCCATCGAGGGCTGGCCCATCGCCGGTGGTGCATCTTTCTCCAATACCGCGTCGCAAGCTGACGGGGTGACTCGGGACGAAGTATCCCCACGCGTCGACAGAATCGAGACGACGGATGGCGACGGCTCGCGGCTGAGGTGGGAGGGCCAACGTTGACCGAGGTGCAATGGTGACTGAGGAGCGACCGTGACCGACGAGATGACACCGCGTCAGCGGGTCCAATCACAGCGGCCCCCCGGCCTGATCCGGTCGCCGGAGCGGCCCGCCCTCCGAATCGAGCCGGCCGCGTGGGAAAAGCTCTGGCGCTACATCCAGCTTGCCGAGGGCGAGGTCGGTGGGCTCGGCGCGGTCGTGCAGGATGGCCCCGACTTCGTCATGACCGAGTGCTTCCTGATCGATCAGCGCGCGACGGATGTCGATACGGAGCTTGACCCCGAGGCTGCGAGCCGTTTCCTCCTCGACTACGCGCTCACGGACGCCGATCCGTCGGCCCTGCGGCTCTGGTGGCACAGCCACGCCCACGAATCCTGCTTCTGGAGTCCCGACGACGAGCGGACCATCGACCGTTGGGGTGGCGAGTGGCTCGTCGCGCTGGTCGGCAACTTCCGGGGCAAGTTCCTGGCGCGCTTCGACCGCTACGAGCCGCGCCGCGAAACGGTCGGCTGGCTCGACGTACTGCCGCCGGGGCCGCCGCCGTCGCTCGATGGACCGGAGGCAGAGGCCGTGCGGGCCGACCTCGCGCGGATGGTACGGGTCGTTCGGCGCACGACCACCAAGCTCTGGACCGATGGCGATCTGCCGAAGCGACATGGCTAACACGAGTCACGTGACGGTCAGTGGCTGGTGGTGGACGGCGTGAGCGTCGATTACTGGCGGCAGACCGATCTCGTCACGCCGGAACACTTGCGCTGGCCGGTGGCGGTCGTGGGGGTGGGCGGGATCGGCTCACCGACGACGCTGGCGCTCGCCAAGATGGGCTGCCGCCGCCTCAGCATCTACGATCCGGACACGGTCGAGCCGCACAACCTGCCGAGCCAGTTGTATCGGCTGGACGACGTCGGCCGGCCGAAGGTGGAGGCGCTGGCCGAGGTGGTGCGTGCCTTCACCTCGGCCGAGGTGCGCCCCGTACAGGAGCGGGTGGCCGGGCCGCGGCTCGACGGGATCGTTGTTGCGGCAGTGGACAGCATGGCATCACGCGAGGCGATCTGGCGCGAATCCGTCCGGTATCGCGCCGCGATCCCCCTCTTCGTCGATGCCCGCATGGGCGCCCAGGTCTGCCGGCTTCTCACGATCCGCCCGACCGATCCGGACGACGTGCGCTTCTACGAGAGCACGCTCTACACCGATGAGGCGGCACTCGACGAGCCGTGCACGGCCCAGGCGATCGTCTACACCACGTTTGGGGTGGCCGCGCTCGTCGCGAGCCAGGTGCGGCGCTTCGTCACCGGCGAAGCGCTCAACAAAGACGTCATCTTCGATTTCGTCACGCTGAGCCTGATCGTCGCGTGACCGTGGTTCGAACGTGGGCGATTGTGGCCTGAGTGCCTGAGTGAGGGAGGGAACCGTGTCGATTGACGCCGCCGATGGACAGGTTCGTGTGCGCGTGCTTCAGCTTGGCCGGCGAGTGCTGACCCATGTCGGCGCGCCCGGCCTGACGGTCGGCTCGGCGCTCGACGGGGTCGGCCTGGCGGGTACGTCCGGCCTCGACATCCGGGTGAACGGTTCGTCGGCCGACGCGGCCACACCCCTCCGTGATGGCGACGTGGTGACGCTGATCCCCCGGATCAAGGGCGGGCGGGGCGAGTGGTGAGTGGCGCAGGTGACGAGGGAGGCGACTGGAGCGAGCGGCTCATGAAGGGTGTTCGAGGAGGGGCGGAGAGCGGCTGACAGGATCGGACGGGGCGCGTCGGCGTAGGCCAGACTGTGGCTGCCAGCCGTCCTGCTCTCGGCGTCGGCGCGCCCACGGTTGGTCTAGGCGCCCTCGGCGATGACGCCCTCTCCGGCAGCGACGCTCCCTTCGCTGGTATCCCCTTCGGTAGCAGCCCCTTCCGCTATCGGGCCGGCCAGCGTGCTGCCGGGCTTAACCGGAGTGCCGCCGGCGAGGTTTCCTGGGGCGGCCATACCCCCTTCAACTGTGCCGACGGCCGTCGAGCCGCGGTACTCGCGGAGGGTGCGGCTAAACACCGCCAGCCCGCCGACCAGCAGGAGTGGCACGCAGCCCCCGAGTACGAGTGCGCTCGGCACGCCGAGCAGGGTCGCCAGGCCGCCCATCAGCGTCTGGCCCATGGCCGGGCCGCTCCGAGCGGCCATGAACCCGACAGCGCCGACCCGCCCACGCAAACCGTCCGGCGTCTCCACTTGCACGAGTGTGTTCCGGATCGTGAAGCTGGCGGCGTCGAGAAAGCCGAGCAGGCCGGTCGTAAGCAGCGCAAGCGGGAAGAGCGTCATCTGCCCGAGCAGCATCGCCACCAGCGCGTAGCAGGTGGTCGTGGTGAGGATCAGGCGTCTCGAGGTCGAGGCCCAGCCGAGCCGGATCATCGCCGCGCCGCCCAGGATCGATCCGACCGAGACGGACGAGGCGAGTAAGCCGTAGCCGGTCGCGCCGGCGTCGAGGATGTCGCGGGCGATGACCGGCAGCAGTGCCCGGTATGCGGCGAACAGCACCGTCACGAAGTCGAGCGCCATGAGCTGCCAGAGAACCGGCTGCCGTGCGACGAAGCGAATGCCCTCGGTGAAGCTCGAGAACAGCCCCTGCCGGACGTTCGCGACGCGCTCGGTCGGCCGAAGCCGGACCGAGGTGAGCGTGACGACGAGGAACAGGTGGGCGAGCGCATCGACGAGATAGACGGCAGCCGTGCCACCCGGCGAGGCGATGACCAATCCGGCCACGGCCGGTCCGACCAGCCCTGCGATATTGAGGACCGGCGCAGCCAGTGTGAGCGCGGATACGAGGGCAGCGCGGGGTACCAGCGCGGGAACCATAGCCTGGCGCACGGGAAGATCGAACGTGACGGCCGCCGACGAGAGGGCGACCGCGACGTAGACGTGCCAGGGTTGGACGAGCCCGGTCGCCGTCAGCCCGCACATGCTCAACGAGACAACAGCGGCGAACGTCTGGCTCATCTGGAGCAGTGTTCGCCGCTCCAGCCGGTCGGCCAGCACCCCGCCGAGCGGCGTGAGCAGGATGATGGCCACGGCGTCGGCGAGCCCGACTGCGCCGACCTGCCATGCCGAGTTGGTCAGGTCGAGGAGGAGCCAGAGATTTGCTGCGAGGGTGGCCCGGACACCGGTATACGAGACGGCCAGCCCGATCCAGAAGAGGGTGAAGGACCGGTAGCGAAATGCCGCCAGCCGCCCCGTCGCAGCCTCGTCAGTCACTCCATACGCTCCCCGTGAGGCGCGGCGAGCAGTCAGTTGTGAGCGATCGGTTCCCAGTGGTCAGGGGAGGTCCGGACGTCCGGCCCAGACTGCCGATCGCGTGAGACTGATGGCTGACGGCTCGCCGCTACTCGCTTACGGCTTCTTCGGCCAGGGCACCGAGTAGTCGAACTCCCAGGGGAGCTTCGGCTCGTAGTTCTCGGGAACCGGCGGCGCATCCACGTCCTCGACGACCTCGAAGCCGGGGAAGCTGGCGAGGTAGATCAGGAGCGGCGTCGGCAAGATCGCGATGTGCTGGCTGACCCGCTCCGGGTCGGTGTTGAAATGCTGGTGCCAGGACCCCGGCTGGATGTGCATGCAGTCGCCGGCCTTCCAGTCGTAGCGCTCGCCGTCGATGATGCTGTAGCCGCTGCCAGTTCGGATGTAGACGATCGCCTCTTCGTGCTTGTGGGTCTCGGTGTAGCTGGCGGGCGGCATCTGGTGAATCGCCATCGTCACGAGCCGGCAGTCGTAGCCGAGGACCGGGTCGATCAGCGCGACCTTGAAGTCACCCTTGTGGTGCGAGCGCTCGATCTTCGCCTCGTTCCACCTGGTGATGGTGCGGGACTCGTCGAGTTGCTTCCGTAACGCTTCCTGGCGCGCCTTTCGTCCGACATGGACGGAGCTGTTCCACTTCTCATTGCTGACCGGCACGATCTCCTGCGGCCCCAGCCCGAACGGATGCTCCGGCTTGAAGTCGTCCGAGACGTCGCTGAAGCTGTCGCCCTTGTAGACGAGCGGGTGCGGCATCATGTGCTCGAGCAGGCGATTGGCGCTTCCGACCAGGAAGTTCGCTGGCTCAGAGCTGGTGTTGACGTGCTGGTACCAGAAGCCGGGCTTGATGTGGATCGAGTCGCCCGGCTCCCAATCGATCCGCTCGCCCTCGATGACGGAGTGCCCGGAGCCGGTCAACACGTGCATCAACTGGTCGGCATGGCGCTGCTTGTCGGTACGGACGCCCGGCGGGAGATGGTGGATCTCGGCGTTCAGCATGTGAGTGTCGAGGCCGAGCGCCGGCGAGACGACCTCGG
Organism: Chloroflexota bacterium; assembly: GCA_020845495.1. The sequence goes on along the minus strand of JADLFM010000152.1, from coordinate 13,154 downwards.
CGATCCAGACACCACGGTGCGACGACTTCGCGAGCGTCATCTGCTCGCGCCGCACGAACGGCGCTGATGCTTCGCGGAGGGCCCGGGCGGCGCGCTCGCGCTCGGCCTCGGCGCGCTCGCCGGCCGACAGATCGGCGCCTCGCTCGAGCATCTCGAGCGCTCGGATGCCGGTCGTTGGCCACCAACGCTCGGAGACGGAAACCTGCATATCACACTCCCTGGGACGGCCATTCCACGAGATTGGCCCTGTAGTGCGCGCGGAGCCCGGCTCGACCCCTGCCGGCCGGATTGCATGAAGAATACACTCGCGCCACAATACCGGCCACGTCCAGTTCTGGACTCGCCACCATCGGCCTCAGCGTTGCCTCAACAGGGCTGGCTCAGCGGATGGGATGGCGCAGGAGGAAGTCGATGATGACTTGATGATTCTCCGGGTGCTCCATCAGGTAGTTGTGCGCCCCCGGCACCAGCCGAAGCTCAGCGCCGGGGATCAGACGTGCCAGTTCTCGGGACGACTCCACATGGTTCCCGGTCCCGGCGACGACTTGGTCGTCGCGGCCGTCGATTACCAGCGTCGGCGCCTGGATGCGGTGAAGCAGATCCCGCGTCTCGTGGCATTGCCGCGCGATGACGTGCCGCAGGTACGTGTTCAGCGGCGTCGGGTAGCGGTCGGAGGTTGCCGCGAATTGTTGGACCACCTCCGGGTGCTCGGCAACAAAGGCTGGCGTAAACATGAACTCGCTCGCGCGATGCTTTTCCATGTACCGCTCGTATCCCAACTCGATCATCTCGAGCGCCTGTCGGTACGGAACGCCGCGCAGCGGCTCGAACCGCTCGCCGTGACTCTCCCAGCTTCCCGGCCCGGTGCTCGACAACACCAGCCCCCCGACGCGATACGGATGGTCCAACGCGACCCACTGGGCCACCCGCCCACCCATCGAACGGCCTCCCACGTGCGCCCGATCGATGCCGAGGTGCTCCAGAACGCCCACCGCGTCGGCCGCGAACAGCCGCGTCGAGTAGGGCGCGTCTGGCTTGTCACTGCGGCCGGTGCCCCGGTAATCGAACAGGATGACCTGGAAATGCGCGGCGAACCGGTCGACCGTGAACACCTTCAGGTACTCGCTCGACGAACCGGTGCCGGCCAGGAAGAGGAAGGGCTCCCCCGTGCCGTGGGTTTCGTAGTACAGGCGAAGTCCGTCGATCTGCGCGTGCGGCATACCGTCACCTCCGGGCTGCCACGTCCTCGTCGAGCTATGCCTCGGCGGGGGGAGTGGCAGCCGATGATAGTACGCCAGCGGCGGGGCGATGCCGATGCGCAGCCGATGCGTCGCCTCACCCACACCCTGCCCCTGCCGGGCGTGGACACACCCGCTGGCCGCACGGCTGGGGATGCGGTCCGTTCCCACCGACTCGAATCGATCCGTCCGCCACATTCTGGCCGAGAGGTTTCATGATGCCACTGACGTCCGCCCGCTCATGGAGTCCGCCATCACAGGTCTCGCGCGATGAGATCGTCGCAGCTTCGCGCAGTGTGTTGGCTCGACCGGAGCGCACGATCGAGGAGCGGGAGGATCTCTTCCGTATCCAGGCGCTTGGACTTGACTGGGACGTCGGGTGCGTCGTCGTGGCGCCCGCAGCGGAGGATGCCGCCGTTGGACCGGACGGCCGCCGGATCGGGGTGTTCTTGTTGCATGGCGGCGGCGGAGACCACCGTTCAAAGGTGCCGATGGCCCGCTTTCTGGCTCGCCGTTTCGGGTACACCGTGGCCTGTATGACCTACCCCGGTCACCTGTACCTGGACGACCCGAGCCACGACTGGCCGGGCGACACGATCGAGCCCGATGGCTCCGTCCGTACGCCGGTCTGGCTGCGCGGCGAGCGCTTTACGCCAGACCAGTACGAACTGATCCAGGATCGTTCAGACCAGGCCAAGCGCGCGAAGTGGGGCACCCTCTTCTTCCTGCGCGCGAAACCGGGCACGCCCTTTTTCGATCGGATGGCCGCCTGGCCGGGTGCATTCGAGGACGCGATGACCGCGGTGTGCCAGCGGTACTTCCCGCCCGAGCAGTTCTCGATCTACGCCCACGGCCACTCGACGGGCGGACCGTTCGTGCACATGTTGCTCCAGCGCGTCGAGAACGTGGCGGGTCTGATCGGCATGGAGAGCAGCCCCTTCGGCGAGATCTACAGCCGGATGCTCGGTATGTCCTGGGATTTCCCGTTCACGGACTTGACGATTCGGACCTGGCGACACATCGCGAAGTACGTCGGCTCCGAAGCCGGCCCAGACGGCGCCTGGAAGCTGCCCTGGCTTATGGAGGACGTCTTTGACGCCTGGGAACGCTCGCGGAAGCAGCCCCAGTTCAAGGCCGAGTACCTGATTACTTACGGCAACGTCGAGCAGCTCGGCATGGCAGCACGTGCAGTTGCCCGGCGTCTCGACCTGTCCGCCGACGAGACGGACGCCCTCGTCCGCCGCTTCCAGAGCTACCCGGCGCCGTTGACGGATCCCGCGGCGCAGCCCCTGCCACCGCTGCTCTACGGCATCGCCGGCGGGAGCCGAGACCACACCGTCGACCGCTATACCAACGTCATCCTCCCGACCTACGAATGGCTCGAACGGAAGCCGCGGGCGAATCTGGTGGTCTTCCAGGCCGGCGTCCATGGGTACGAGAAGGCCGAGGACGATCTGCCAAACGGAGTATTGCCGGCTGTCGCTGCTCTCTGGGATGAGGCGATAAGCGCTGGTTACTTCCTCCCGTGATGACAACTTGCGCACCAATCGAAGTCATGCCAGAGCCTGCCTGTCTGCCGCTTGGTGACGCTTCTCTCCTGCATGCAGGAGAGCCCTCCATGCTGCCGCGGGAGGCCGAGGGGTGAGACTGGCGACGCCAGGTACAGAACAGGAGCCGCAGGCGCCAGGCACGCGCCGCACCCGGCCAGACGTTGACGTACGCGGGCCGCTCTAAGCCCGCACCTGGAGGAACTATGCCCACGACCTGGGAGCCGCCGGCTGAGCTCGCTCGCGACGCTATCGTCGCTACCTCGAACGACGTTCTGAGCCGACCTGATATCCCCATCGACGTACGCGAGGAGGTCTTTCGTATCCGTGTCCTTGGCCTCGACTGGGACATCGGCGGCAAGGTCTACGAGCCGACGGATCCAGATGCCGTGCCGACTGGCGCGGACGGGCGACGAATCGGCGCGTTCCTCTTGCACGGCGGTGGCGGCGATCACCGAGCGATGGAGCCACTGGCGCTCTTACTGGCCAGCAAGCTCGGCTGGAAAGTCGCCACGATGTCGCACCCCGGCCACCTCTACCTGAACGACCCGAGCCGCGACTGGCCCGGCGACACCATCGAGCCCGATGGCACGGCACGCGTCCCCCTCTGGACCCGCGAGCAACGGATCGGCCCGGAGCAGTACCGGCTCGTCGAAGACCGCTCGGATCCGGTCTTCCGTGCGAAGTACGGCACGCTCATCTTCCTCGAAGCGCACGCGGGCACCGAGTTCTACGACCGGATGGCTGCCTGGCCCGCTGCGTTCGAGGAAGGGATGATCGAGACCTGCCGGCGAAACTTTCCTTCCGACACGTTCTCCGTGTACGCCCACGGCCACTCAACAGGCGGACCGTTCGCCCATATGCTGCTCCAGCGTGTCGACAACATCGCCGGTTTGATCGGCCTGGAGAGTACGCCGTTCGGTCGGATCATGAGCAAGATGCTCGATCAGACCTGGCCGTACCCGTTCAACTGGATCACGGTCCGGACCTGGCGAGACATCGCTCGTTATGCCGGCCCGGAGGCTGGGCCAGAAGGCATCAAACGTCTGGCGTGGCTCATGGAAGACGTTCTGGCGGCCTGGGAGCTGCGCAAGCCGGCGCCGAACATCAAGGCCGAGCACGTCGTGCAGTTCGCCGCGTACGACGTGCTGGAATCAGCAGCGCGCGCCGCTGCGCAGCGCTTGAAGCTTGGCCCACAGGAGACCGAGGCGCTCGTGGAACGGTACCGAGGGTACCCAACCGAGCTACGCGGGCCGGGCGTCAAGCCGGTGCCGCCGCTGCTGTATAGCATTACGCGTGGGAGCCGGGATCACACCGCCGCGCGCTATCTCGGCACGGTCCTACCGGAGGCCGCGGCCATGCAGCCGGCGCCGAAGGCGCGGCTGGTCCAGTTCGGAGCGGGTGTCCATGGCTACATGAAACCGGAGGAGGGGCTGCCGCGCGGGATCGGCCCGGCCGTCGCCAGCCTGTGGCACGACGCGATCGTGAACGGCTACTACGTCGTGTGACGGACGCGCCGGCCGGTTCGCCGTCTGAAGCGCCGGCTCGACAGGAGGGTACGTTGCCCGGCCGCCGATGGCGAAGGGCGGGGCAGGCATGGGCGCAGAGAGCGCGGCGGAGGCTACGTCTTCCCGCGACCGCCACGCAGGCGCGGGTCTAGCTGGTCACGGAGCCAGTCGCCGACCAGATTCACCGCGAGTACGGTCAGGCTGATAGCAAGGCCCGGAAAAGCGGCCACCCACCACGCGCTCGCGAGGTAGGGGCGTCCCTCGGCCAGCATGCTGCCCCAACTTGGGGTCTGGGGGTCGACGCCGAGCCCCAGGAAACTCAGGCTCGACTCGGTAATAATGTTCGCGCCGAGCGACAGGGTCGCTACCACGATGACAGGCGTGACGGCATTGGGCAGGATGTGGCGGAGCAGGATGCGAACGCCACTTCCGCCGATGGCGCGAGCCGAGTGAACGTATTCGACCTCCCGGAGCGGCAGAACGGTACTCCGCATGACCCGCGCATAGCGGACCCACCCGCCGATACTCAGCGCCAGGACGACGCTGGTGAGCCCGGCGCCCAGGACCGCCATCAGCGTGATCGCGAGCAGGAATGAGGGAAAGCTCAACTGCACGTCGGCAAGCCGCATGAGAAGCGTATCGGTCCAGCCGCCCCGATACCCCGCGATCAATCCCAGCGCGCTTCCGACGACGAGCGCCGCCGCGACCGATAGCACGCCTACCGTCAACGATACGCGCGCTCCGTAGATGATCCGCGAGAGTACGTCCCGGCCGATCGGATCGGTCCCAAGGAGGTACTGCCAGCTTGTGAACGGCGGCACGAGCCGTGCATCGAGCGCGCCGGCGCGCGGGTCGGTCGGGCTGAGCACATTGGCGAAAGTCGCGATGGTGACCATCAGGCCGAGCAGCACCACCGCCGGCAGGACCGTCTGATGGCGGCGTACTGTCTGAAGCAGGCCGCCAGCGCCCGGCCGACGTCTGGAGGCATCGGCGACGGCAACAGGTGACACGGCAGATGTCATCGGTAGCGCACCCGTGGATCGAGGAAGGCGTACAGGAGGTCCACAATGAGGTTGATACCGATGTACAGGATCGCGACGAGCAACACCCCCGCTTCGACGACCGGGATGTCCCGCTGCTCCAGCCCTGTTACCAGGGTCCGGCCAACCCCTGGCCAGGCGAAGACGCTCTCCACGACCACCGAGCCGTTGAGGAGTGTCCCCATCTCGAGACCGATGACCGTGACGATGGGCAAGAGCGCGGCTCGAAGGGCATGGCTTGCGAGGACGGTCCACTCCTGGAGCCCCTTCGCGCGGGCGGTTCGCACGAAGTCTTGTCCCAGCACCTCGAGCATACACGAGCGCACGAGCCGTGCGAACTGCGCCAGCGGCCCGGTCGCAAGCGTCAGTGCCGGCAAGATGAGATACTGCGGCCCGTCCCGCCCCGAGACCGGCAGCCAGCGTAGCTCGACCGCCACGACCACGATGAGCATGAGCCCGAGCCAGAAGGCTGGCATGGACTGGCCGAGCAGGGCGATGGCCATGCACGCCCGGTCCCACCAGGAGCCGCGCCGGACAGCCGCAAGGATCCCGAGGGGTAATGCGGCGGCGACCGCGATGCCGAGCGCCGTCAGTGCAAGCTGTACGGTCGCCGGGAAGCGCTCGAGCACGACGTCCATCGCCGGCATGTCGTTGCGGAAGGATTCGCCAAAGTCACCCTGCGCAACGCCGCTGAGCCAGCGAAGATATTGCAGGGACACCGGCAAATCGAGCCCGAGCTTTTGACGGTACTCGGCACGCTGTTGCTCGGTCGCCCAGTCCGGCAACATCGTCAGGACGATGTCGCCGCTGGTGTAGTGGAGCAGCAGAAAGACGACCAACGACGCGCCGACGATGACGAAGCCGGCCTGGACCAGGCGCTCGACGACGATACGGCCCATCGCCTATCCCGTGAGCGTCATGCGCGCCACTCGAATTCGCTCATCGCCCGTCGGCGTGAAGCCCTGAAGCTTGCGGCTGGCGCCGTAGATTTCCGGCTGTTTCCAGAGGAAGAGCATCGGCGCCTGCTCGGACATCCGGGCCTGCGCCTGGAACGACCACGCTTTGCGCTCGTCAGGGGTGCCGCCCGAGTACATCTTCTTCATCAGATCCAGAAACTCGGGGTCCTCCCACTGCATCGAGTTGCCGGCGTGGTTCAGCCGCATCAGGTCAAAGTCTAGCCCGGGGTCGAAGAATGGCGCCGTGCTGCGCATATACATGCCGTTCGTCTTGCGCTCTTTCTGCATTTGCGCCGCGACGGTCCGCTCTACCTGATTGATCGTGACGTCCACGCCGATGTCCCGAAGGCTCGAAGCGATCGCCTGGGGGAACTCATCGCCCTTCATATACGCACTTCGATCTACATCGAAGGTGACCTTGAAGCCCTGGCCGAGGCCGGCCTTCTGCAGGAGCTCTTTCGCCTTCGCCGGGTCGTAGGTGTATCCCTTGACCTCTGGGTTCTCGACTGGTGGATTGACCCAGGTCCGCATCCGCGTCGTCGCGCCGCCGAGGATCGCCTTCGCGATCGACTCCACGTTCGTGCCATAGTTCAAGGCCTGACGCACTTCGAGCTTCTCGAATGGCTCGACCTTCAGGTTGAAGCCAGCAAAGACACGCCGCCCACCCGGTGTCGACAGCGACCTGATGTGACTATCTGCGTCGACCTCGGCGATGGACGTAGGATCGAGTTGGTCCATCAGGTCGATGGCGCCTGTTTTGAGGTTCGCCAGACGTGCGGCGTGTTCGGGGGTCCACCGCCAGGTGATCGTCTTGATCGCCGGCTTGTCGGTGTCCCAGTAGTTCGGGTTCGCTTCGAGCACGATCTTGTCGCCGCTCGCCCACTCCTTGAAGACGTACGCTCCTGTGCCGATTGGCTTCCGCGCAATGGCTCGGGCATCGCTCTCAGCAAGGTACTTTGGCGGGAAGATGAAGTGGTCGTTGGCGAGGCGGGCGAGCATATGCGGCGTGGCAGTGGTGGTATGGAATCGAACCGTATACGGATCGACCACGTCGACTCGGTCGACGTTGACGTCTGCCGCCCAGGTGTTCCGGGGCTTCTGGGCCTTATCCATGCTCCGATCGTACGTCGCCTTGACGGCGTCGGCGTTGAAGGGCTCGCCGTTGTGGAAGGTGACGCCCTGGCGGAGCTTGAACTCCCAGTTCATGTCGTCGATCTGACGATATGACTCGGCCAACCTCGGAACGACGGCCAGGTGCTCCCCAGTCGTGAACAGGCCGTCCATGACGTTGACCAGCACGTTGTATTCCATCGTGCCGACACCGAACATCGGGTCGAGCGTGGCCGGCTCGTTGGGGATGCCGATCGTGATCTGGCCGCTCGCGGCGACCGGCCTGGCAGCCGGTGCGCTCGTGGCCGCGCCAGCCGCCGGACCGCCAGCAGCAGCCGTCGGCGCCGCTCCTGGCGCCGCCGCTCCTGGTGCCGCTGCCCCTGGTGCAGCGCCCTGCGCCGGCTTCGAAGCCCCGCTCTCGGCGGGCTTGGTAGCGCTCCCCTCAGCCGGCTTTGACGCCGGTGCGGCCGGTCCACACGCCGCCAGCAGAAGGAGCCCGCTCGTGGCCGTCGCGAAGCGCAGGAACTGCCGGCGGGTCGTGTGCCGGCGGGGGACGGAAGGGTGCAGTCTCATGGTTGGTCCTCCGGTCTGCGTCGTTGCACGGAGCGTCGTTGACGGTCCGAAACTGCATGCGGTATTTTGCATGCGATTTCCGAACCGGGCCAATTCCAGGGTCGAGAGGTAGGTTGGGGCTATGGTAACCAAAGCCGTCAAGGAGTTCGAGGTCCATCCGTACGTTCAGTTTATGATGGACCGCTACGACCCGTATCGCCGTTGGCTCAAGAACCAGGACGTCCCGATTCATGGTGGTGAGTACGTCCCGGACGTCAAGACGGTGGAACTGGGCTGGTGGGAGCGCAAGGGTGGGAATGGCTGCATCCTGAGCTTCTCTGACCAGATGGTCGCGGACGGCCACATCGTCGAGATCGCGCCGGGCGGCCAGTTGAAGGAGCAGCGGCATCTCTACGAGGAGATGGTGTTCGTCTCCGAGGGACGTGGCGCTACGACGGTCTGGTATGAGGACACCCCGAAGCACACCTTCGAGTGGGAAAAGGGCGCGCTGTTCGCGATCCCGCTCAACGCGAAGTACCAGCACTTCAACTCGAGCGGCTCCCAGGTCGTGCGGCTCTTTTCGCTCACCAGCGCACCAGTCGCCTTCGAACTGTTCCGCGACGACGACTTCATCTACAACACCAACTATGCCTTCAAGGATCGCTTCGACCCGGACGACAAAGAGTACTTCTCGCGCCCGGGCCAGTACCTGACCGAGTACTACGGCGGGATCCTGCACGCCAACTTTATCCCAGACATTCGGGCGATCAACCTGGTGCCCCGCGAGAAGCGCGGCAAGGGCAACCGCAACATGTACATCCACATGGGCAGCGGGTCGATGTTCGCGCACGTTTCGCGCTTCCCAGTTGGGACGTACAAGAAGGCTCACCGGCATGGCCCCGGCGCGCACGTCTACACCCTCGACTCGACCGGCTACACCCTGATGTGGAACGAGGGCGGGACGCCGGAGACGTTCCCCTGGCATGAGGGGACGGTCGTCTCACCAGCGGCGGGCAAGTGGCACCAGCACTACAACACCGGCGACGAGCCCTGCCGGTTCGTCGCCTTCCACGCCTCGTCGGCCATCCAGCGCGAAGAGGGCGGCATCGAGCAGATCGACTTCGAGAACGAAGATCCGATGATGCGGAAGCTGTACCTCGAGGAGTGCGCCAAGAGCGGCGTCGCGGTCAACATGTAGGCCCGCCGATATGCACGGCCTCGACGACCACGACCACCACGGTATCCCGGGTATGCCCCCCCACGGCGGGGGGCATGGCTACATCCACGACCACGGTGAGGACGACGACGCCTGGGACGACCCGGTTGAGATCACCGAGTCGTACGTCTACTCCGGCGACCTGATCGAGCTGACGACCGTCGGCATCGACGTCGGCTCGTCCACGTCGCACCTGATCTTCTCACGGCTTCGGCTCCAACGGCTCGGGCAGCACCTGTCCAGCCGCTATGTGGTCGTCAGTCGTGAGGTGCTCCACCGTTCGCCAATCCTGCTGACCCCCTACACGCCGGACTATGCGATCGATGCGGGGAAACTCGCGGCCTTCATCCGCGAGGCCTACCGTGCGGCCGGCCTCTCGACCGAGGCCGTCGACACCGGCGCCGTAATCCTGACCGGCGAGGCGGTCAAGCGGACGAATGCCCGCGCTATCGCCGACCTGTTCGCCGCGGAGGCCGGCAAGTTCGTGTGTGCCTCGGCCGGCCACAACCTCGAAGCGGTGATGGCCGCCCACGGCTCCGGCGCGGCGGTGCGCTCGCGCGAGACCGGCAAGACGGTGTTGAACGTCGATATCGGCGGGGGCACCAGCAAGCTCGCCATCTGCCAGGCCGGCGAGGTCGTCGAGACAGCATCGCTGGAAGTGGGCGGGCGGCTAGTGGCGCTCGACGAGGAGGGTCGAGTTAGCCGGATCGAGCCAGCGGCGCGGGCCATCGCCGACGCGATCGGGGTGCCACTCAGGCTCGGGGGGCTGCTCTCCGACCCGGACCGCGCCCGGCTCGGCGCGGCACTGGCCGCCTATCTGGTCCAGGCGATACGGCGTGCGCCGCTCGATGGGCCGGGTGCTGACCTCTGGGTGACGCCGCCGCTCGCGTCCTCGCTACCCATCGACGAGATCATCTGGTCCGGCGGCGTCTCGGAGTACGTCTACGGGCGTGAGACGCAGGACTTCGGCGATATTGCGTTGGGGCTGGCCCAGGCGGTGCTCGGGCACGCCGAGGCGGGCGACCTGCCGGCCTCCGTCCACGCGGGCGGCGAGCGTATCCGCGCCACCGTCATCGGCGCGTCGCAGTTCACCGTCCAGGTGAGCGGTAACACGATCTCGGTGACCGATCCGGGCCTGCTACCGATCCACAACCTCCAGGTGATATATCCGCGCCTGCCGAACGGTGAGGCGGTCGAGCCAGCGTCGATTGCCGAGGCCATCGGCGCGAGCTTCCGGCGCTTCGATCTGGTCGAGGGTGAGACGCCGGTAGCGGTAGCGCTCGATTGGGTGGGTATCCCAAGTTACCAGAACTTGCGCACTCTGGCCGATGGTATCGTGGCGGGCCTGCCCAACAGCATTCGTCTCGGGCAACCGCTGGTGCTCGTCTTCGGCGGGGACGTCGGTAAGAATGTCGGCGCGATCCTGCGCGAAGACCTCGGGCTCACGAACGAGGTGATCTCGATCGACGGCATCGACGTCAAGGAATTTGACTTCGTCGACGTCGGCGCCATGCTGTTTCCCGCGCGGGCGGTGCCCGTGGTTATCAAGTCGCTGATCTTCCCGCACGGAGTCGACACTCGGGCGGAACTGGCTGGGTAGAGCATACCCCTATCGCCGGTCCGGGGTACCCGCTCACCCCTATGCGGGCGAGGGAGTATCCCGGACGGCGAAGAGGTCGCCGGCAGAGACACGTCTCAGGAGGTAGGGGGCAGATGCGACCGTGGCAGGCGATCGTCCCAGCGGAAGACCGTGACCTGTATACCCGGACCGGGCTCGGGGCACGGCGCTCGTTCGGGGCACGGCCGGCGCTGCTGATCGTCGACGTGATCGAAAGCTGGACCGGCTCGCGGCCGATGGATCGCGATGCGGCCGTCGAGGAGTACAAGACGGCCTGTGGGCCGAGCGCCTGGGAGGCGCTGCCGAACATCCGGACCCTGCTCGACGCCTGTCGCGAGGCGAACGTGCCCATCGTCATGACCCGGGGAGACGTCGAGGATAAGCCGTTCGTCGGCGACTCCACCAAGCGCGAGAAGTCGGCTGATGAGGCGCGGCGGATCGCGGCCGCCCCAATTCCGGAGATCATCGCGCCGCGCGAAGGCGAGTACGTCCTGTGCAAGGCCAAGGCGAGCGCCTTCTTCGGCACGACCCTGCCTACGTACCTCGTGCAGCGTGGCGTCGACACCCTCATCGTGGCAGGCACCTCGACGAGCGGCTGCGTCCGCGCTACCGTCACGGATGCCCAGAGCTACGGCTACACCGTCTTCCTGGTGGAGGAGTGCACCTTCGACCGCTCGGACTTCCTCCACCTCGCGAACCTGTTCGACATCAATGCCAAGTACGCCGACGTCATCACCCTCGACGAGGCGCTGGCGGCCATTTCGCAACACGTCGCGGACGCGTGCGCCGCGGCAGGAGTATCAGCATGACGACATCCGAGACGTCACCAGAGCAGGCCGTGACGGCGGGCGGCTCCGCGGACGAGCAGCAACTCCGAGAGCGCGTCACGACGGCCTCACGTGTGCTCTATCGCCTCGGCCTGACCGACTACATGGGTCACGCCAGCGCCCGCGTGCCGGGCAGTGGCCGCATTCTGATCAAGCCCCGCCACTCCCAGAAGATGCGCGCAATGAACGAGCTCACGCCAGAGCGGGTCATTGTCGTCGACATCGATGGAAACCTGCTCGAGGGTGACGAGCCGCCTCCGAGCGAGAAGGTCATTCACACGGAGATCTTCCGGGCCCGGCCGGACGTCGGTGGCGTCGTCCATACCCACCAGACGCTCGCCACCGTCTTCGGCATCGTCGGCAAGCCGATCCTGCCGATCCTCCACGTCGAGGCGCCACTCGTCGCGGCCCCGATCCCGATCTATCCCTCGGCCGAGATGGTTATCACCCGCGAGGACGGCGCCGAACTGGCCCGTGTGCTTGGGGACAACCCGGTCGCGCACCTCCAAGGCCACGGCATCGTCACGGTCGGGCGCACCGTCGAAGAGGCGACGATTGCGGCGATCCATCTGGAGCGGCTGGCTCGCGCCAACCTGCTGGCGGCCCAGCTGGGCGGTGACCCGAAGGTGATCCCGCCGGACGTCGTCGAGCGGCTGCGCGGCCCGATGGTCGGCTGGGAGGTCCGGTGGGCCTACTACGCCGGACTGCTGGACGATCCGGACGCCCCTGCCAACTGGTAGGTACCCCCGCCGCTGACGGCCTCCGCCCTGCACCGGACTGCCTTCATCACGTGCCAGCCAGGCCGTTCACCGCCCCGCGTCCGCTTCTCGGCAGGGGAAGAGGGAAGATCCGGCGGCCCGTTTCGTGACGATGCCAGGGCGGTTAGGCGCTCATTCCGTAACCTGACCATCTGGGTGAGCGACTCCAGACTGAGCGTCACCAGGGAGCGCGTGAGCCCTGGCTGCGGCGTGCTGGGCGCGGCCCGCCGCCTGGGCGCGCGAACTGGAGGATGTCGCCGAGCTGCGGTGGTGCGTCGTCGCCGAGCAGCTGATCGTCGTCCTCGAATGCGTCAGCGCGCGACGCTCGCGTGTTCTCCACGGCGTCGGCAACCTGCTCGGCGTCGATGCGACGCTCACCGGTCAGCGCGCCGCCACAACGGCAGCAGCGCATCGTGCTCCCTCCGATGGCCGGTGGAAACGGGCAGTCCGGGTCGTGGACGAATCGTCCGGAGACGACTTCTCCCACCGTGACTGTGCAGGCGGCACACCTCACGGTCCAGGTGCGTGACGGTCGGTGCATCGAGCGCTCCCCTTCTTCACATGATGCACTGTGACGAGCACGTCTGACCATGAAATCGCCAGCACAGCCAGCCCTGTAGGCGGTCCACACGCCGCCTCCGGCGCATCCCGGCGGGCAGGGTGCCCCTCAGCTTGTTGCGGGGAGCGGGTTGCGCTGGCGTGAGCGAAAGAAGGGCTTGCGCCAGGGATGGGCAGCGGTGGGACGATTATCGACGGCACGGGGTGGAGTCGCTGGGGCCGCGGG
>JADLFM010000151.1 GCA_020845495.1 Chloroflexota bacterium | reverse complement strand
TCCCGCCCACCACGGCCTCGATCTGCTCCGCCCACCGTGCCTCTTCGGCGTCCCAATCCGTCCGACCCATCGGCGCCCTCCCACGCCTCAGGGTACTTGACGCAATATCCTGTGGGACACCCTCTCGATAGGTGGGCGTGGCCGAGCCTGTCGACGCGCGGCTATGCTCCTCAGACTACCGGTCTACTCTACCCAGGAGCAACTATGGCTACGAGCGCATCGCGCTTTCGCGTAATCTCCGAGTCCGAGTATCCCACCGCCGACGAGGAACGCCAGGCGCTCGCGGCGGTCGGGGCCGAGGTCGTCCGGGTGCCGGCTCACCTTGGCGAAGACGAGATCATCGCCGCCTGCCGGGGTGCGGATGTCCTGCTCACCCAGAACTCGCGGATCAGCCCCCGTGTGATCGCGTCATTCGACCGTGTCAAGGGGATCGTGCGCTACGGCGTCGGCTACGACACGGTCGACGTGCCGGCCGCGACGGCGCGCGGCATCGTGGTCTGCAACGTGCCGGACTACGGCACCGACGAGGTCTCGGACCACGCCATCACGCTGCTCTTAGCGGCGGCGCGCAAGCTCATCCCGATGGCGCGCTCGGTGCAGGAAGGTACCTGGTCCGTCGAGCCGTTCAAGCCGATCTGGCGGCTGCGTGGCCGGACCCTCGGCATCGTCGGGCTGGGCCGGATCGGCAGCCTGGCAGCGCGCAAGGCGCAGGGCTTCGGCCTGGACGTCATCGCCTACGATCCGTACCGAACGCCCGAGTACTTCGCCGAGCGGAACGTCCGCCCGACCCCAACGCTCGACGCGCTGCTGAGCGCCTCTGACTATGTGTCGATCCACACGCCACTCTCGGACCAGACCCGCCACTCGATCGGCGAGCGCGAGTTTGGCTTGATGAAGCCAGCGGCGTTTCTGGTGAACACGTCACGCGGACCGGTCGTGGACGGCGCAGCGTTGGCGCGGGCACTACGCACAGGACGGATCGCCGGCGCTGCCATCGACGTCACCGAGGCGGAGCCGATCCCGCGCGACAGTCCGCTGCTCGGCCTGGATACCTGTATCGTCACGCCGCACGCGGCCTGGTATTCCGAGGAGGGCTCGGCGGCGCTCCAACGGCTCGCCGCTGAGGAGGCCGTGCGTATCCTGCTCGGCCAGCCGCCGCGCTGCCCCGTGAATCAGGTGTAGGCGCGCCCGGGTCGTCAGCATGCTGTCGACGGGTGTCACTCGAAGATGTCACCCATCAGGATCAGCCAGGATCAGCACGCCTGATTACCGCGCTCCGGATTGCCACGCGAGACGGGTCGGATGTCCCGGTCGCCCACGGGGCATCCCCTTCTTGCCGACACAGCCCTGTACCCTGGCATGCTGGGGCGCGAGTGCACCAGTTCTACACGTTCGTGCTGGCGACCGCCAGTACCCTGGCATGCTGGGGTGCGAGGGCTGCGCTCGGGAGGCGGCGGCGGAACGACGAGCAGTACGCGACGCGGACGCGCTGCGCTGGCAGGGCACGTTCAGAGCAGCGCATCGATCAGGAAGATCAGCAGCGCCGGAATGGCAATCAACGACGTCATCGCGATGACGATGGCGACGAGCAGGACGATCATCGGCCGTTCAGCGTGGTAGGCCGGCATCCCGCTCCGCGGGCTGGCTTCGACTCGTGCGTAGGCTGGCCCAGGGTAGTCCGCCCAGCCAGGAATGCCAGCCGAGCTCGGCGCGTCGCGCTGGTACAGGAACATGTAGGCTTCGATGATCAGGCGAGTGGCTCGCTCGGCCTTCTCTTGCGATGCTGGATCACGCGGGCGGCGGTCGGGGTGCTGTGCACGCACGCGTTCCAGGTAGGCCCGGCGCACTTGCTTGAATGGCACTCCCTCGCTGAGCCCGAGAATCGCGTACGCCGTGGTAGCGTCATCGACTCGAAGGTGCTCGTTGAGCCACTCGTCATCGGGGTGTCTATCACCGAGGGGGCTGAGACCCTGTTCGCTCATCGGCGTCCCTTCGAGCCGAGACGACATCGACTATGGCTGTACCCTGGCCCGCCACCGTCCCGGGGCGGCGATCTCCGTCGCCCCAGGACGCCCATCGTCCATGCGTCGATGGCGTGTTAGTCGATCCCTTCGGCATAGACACGTTCCAGCACCACCTGATTTCCATCGCCTCCCACGAAGACTCCGAGCGCCCCCGGGCTCAGAGCCGCGTCGCGCTGCCGTGTCAGCTCGGTCCCGTTCACCAGGAACACCAGGGAATCGCCGTCAACCTGGACCTGAAGCTCATTTGCCGCACCGCCGGGCTTGATAGCGCTCGACGGTGTCCACGAGATCAGATCGATCCAGCGGTCGTCGTCGCGACGCCAGATGCCGAACTCCGCGCGATCTCCGACCTCGAGCACGTAGTACTGGCCCCGCTGATTGATGCCGTCGCGCGGACCATCACGCCGATCTCCGATGACCACGCCATAACCGCCTCCTGCTGGCCCGCCGACCTTCCGAAATCTCGCGGTCACAGTGACGCTGCGTTGTGGCCGCACCTCGGGGACGCCGATCGCAACAAAGTTGCCCGGCGTCCGCGCGAACAGTCGGTATGCACCGTTCTCCAGCCAGGCGGTTGCCTGCCGATCGTTCGGCCAACCCCGCTGGTTGTTCGCGAAGCGCTCGTCGATGAGAACCCGCGGCGTGGGCACAGGGCCGGGTGGCGCCGTTACGGTCGACTGCATCACGATGGGCGCCGTCGCGCTTGACTGCATCGCGGTTGGCTTCGCCATAGCTACCGGCGCCCACGTTGGAGCGGCACTCGCGGACTTCGCGGGTGGTGCCGCGACTGCTACCGCGGGTTGGAGCCCAGGCGACGGCACTCCGGTGGCCTGAGACGTCGTGGACGCTGGGTCCGCCGG
Source organism: Chloroflexota bacterium (assembly GCA_020845495.1). The sequence continues at coordinate 9,749 of JADLFM010000151.1, read as the reverse complement.
AGACAGAGCGGCTGGCTGACTGCCTGTGGTCGGGGGCGAGAGTGGGGCCACTTGCTGGCACTCAGCGCCCTCGCCGCCACAGCCAACGACCCCCGAGACCCAGTGCTCGGCTGGCGCTTGCCACGAGGCAGCCGCCGTGACACGGCCTGCGTCCGTTTCACCGGCGGAGCGGCTATCGTGGTGCAACCACACAGCCAACAGCAACCCCAGGCAGATACCTACGACCGTTGCGACGACGACACTCACGGCCATCCAGAGGTGAACCCTGGTCCTCCTGAACGCAGTGGGGAGAGGCGCGCCAGGCGCCGCCCAGGCCGCCACAGGTCTTACCGTCGGCGCGCCGGTCCAGAACGCTCGACCGGCCTGACGAGGCGGTGCACCCGCCTCACGAGCGGGCAGATCGGGCCGCGCCCGGTCGTCACCTGGCCGGCTATCGGCTCGATCGTGACCTGACTGAGCGCTGCGCGTACGCGCTCGCGTCGGTGGCACAGCGCCGTCAATACCAATCGCGCCAACGTCGAGCAGAAAGAGGAGGCCGTCGACGGTACGCCTGGTCCCGTGAACGCGCGCAATTTCGGCTACATGGGATCGGCCGTCTACAGCCGCAAGCATCGCCAGCGCCGACTTATCGACCACGTATAGCCCCTGGGCGTTCAGGTCGTGGAGACGCTTGATGATCCGGGGCACTTCGGCGCCGCTCAGACCCGCCGTCACGGTATCGCTTCGCTCGCGAGCCGAGGTAAGCTCTCGGTCTACCAGTGTAGATCGCGCCATCACAGCGCTCCCAGACGCGAGCCCGGCGTCTGACAGGTGCGCTGGGCAGGCCGACGAGTCGGTGTGGTTCGTTGAACGCACTCGCCGGACGGCCGCACCGGATCGTGGCCCGCGGAGGGCCGGCGCCGCTCAGCCGGAACGGGCCGCATTGCAGCCTCATACCACCGCTGCTCGATTCGAGCGCGAAGAGGTGACGGATCGTGCGGCCCACCTACTGAGTAGCCCGCCTGGCGGGTAGCGACGGGGAGTACGTCGAGCCGTAGACGCTGACCCATCACCTGCATACGCCGGCTCGCGGTCTCAGGCGTACACGTCACCCTCGTTGGTGACGCTGGCTCTAGTGGGTCACGTCGCATGTGGCTGAGAGCCCCCATCCCCTACCCCCCCCGTGCGCGGGAGAAGGACGGCTGATCCGAAAGCGCCGATGCTCAACCAGTGGTGGCGTGGCCCACTAGCGTGGGCACAGCAGCCCGATGCTCTCGTCCGCCGAGATGCGCTCGGCGGTGCCGAAGCGCCGCCGACCCCGACGCAACGCTGCGTTCGGACATCCGGAAAACACAGCTCTTCTCATCGTGCTGCCCCCTGGGAGTACGCGACTATGCGAGCGGCCGGCGCCGACGTCGAGGACGCGGTGAAAGGCGATCACCGTGAGCCCCTATGTACAGGTCGACACGGTGGCAACTGCGTCCTGTCGAGATGCGACATCGCCGATTCTCTGGCGCACGCCGTTGTTTGGGATAGAGGGGCTCTTGAGATCGAGTTGAGGCTGTGCCACTGGCTGGAGTCCGGATGACCGGGGCAGGCGCCAGGCCGCACGGCGGGAGATGACACTGGCCCGGGGCTGGGCGACACCAGTCAGCGTCCGCGAGCGAACAGCGATCGTGTCAGTTGGCCCACGGTCTGTGCTCCTGGCCGGTGCTACGTTGAAGGTGGGTGGTGCGGCGGGCTGAGTGCGACCCGCTGCCCGGCAATGGTACGCGGTGGAGCGTCTGGAAAGGAATCAGCCATGAAGCGGAACGTCGTGCGACTGATCTCTGCGAGCGGGCTGCTGATCGCCCTCACGGTGGGCGCCGATGCGGCTGCGACGAATGTGGCCTGGGCGGCGATGGACCCGAGCGCCGGGCACGAGCAGACGATGCGTAGGAAGGCCGTCTGTCGTACGATGGGGCGTGAGGAGTGGTTCCTCGTCACAGGCCAGGATTCGGAGTACGGCGGGACGTTCTGCGTGCGATAACGCCCTGCGTGCGATAACGCCCTGCGTGTGACCCGGCGGTACACGATACACGCGGAGTATCGCCTCTCGATGCGCCCGCGGCTAGCGTCACGATGCCCGCGCATCCGATACTCTGGCCGGCAGGTGCCGCATGGGTCGGGCGGCGCCCGCAACGTGACCGATCAACAGGCCAGACGACCATCGGCTGGATCGGAGGACGCGGCGGGGGGCGTGGGTGGCAACGGGCACGAGTGGCGGTGCGATGACGAGGGCGCCGAGGTTCCGGAACGAGGATGATGAAGCACGGTACTGCCTGACCGTGCTTCGCGACGGCGACGACGCCGCGAAGATCGTCGCCCGCGAACGTCTTGCCCGGATCTTCGAGCGTCGCGGGATGTACGAAGAGGCCGCCGAGTTGTACGAACGCAACCTCCAGGCGGGCGCTCGGTCGACGGAGCTCTTCGAACGCCTCGCCGCGGCCTATCGGGCGCTCGGCGACGAGCCGAGCGCCCGAGCCGCGCAGGCCGAGGCGGCACGTTGCCGGTACGAGGCAGCCACCGCGACACCCGCCAGCCGCTCGCGGCTCGGCGACGAGCGACCCTCGGGTAATAGCGATACCCCGGCTTCACCGTCAGGTCAGGCGCATGCGGAGTCGGCGCGTGCCGAGCAGTGGCCAACGCCTCGGCCATCCGCCGACCGGCCATCCGCCGACCGGCGATCCGCCGACCGGGCACCCGCGGGTCAGGGTGCTACGGGTCCGACGCGGACAAGGCAGGACGCCGAAGGCCGGACACCGCGGAGCCGGAACGCCGATGGACAGACACGGGTGCATCCGTCAACGGCTGATGGCACGGACGGGGATGCCGCCCTCGCCGACTGGGTACGTCGCGACCGTCGGCCCTCCGAACGAACGTCCGCACGGCTGGCGGCACCCGATTCAACCCCCAGCCTGACGCCCATCGAGCAGCCGGCCGTCAGCCCCCCGCCGGCCGCCAGCCCCCCGCCGGCCGCCAGCCCCATTCCGGCCGAGCGCTCAGCCTCGTCGGCCGAGCGTCCTCCTCAATCGGCCGTACAGCCCACGACGAGCCATCCAGCGGCTGACGGCGGCGCCCGAGACGCAGGGGGCGACGACGAGCCGCCGGCGTTCCTCCGTGCGGCGCGCAACGAGCGCTGGTTGGCTCAGCCCGCCACGTCCGCGCTGACGTCACTGTTAGGGGCGGCCCCACCACTGCCACAGGCGTCAGCCACGAGCGTACCCCCGCCAGTCGAGCCGCCGTCATCGGACTCCTCGTCGCCGTCTCCGGAGCAGCCGCCGTCGAGCCAGCAGGCTACGGGCCAGTCTGCGACGACCGATCCGGCGGCGCCACCGACTGCACCGCCGGCTGCGTCCGCGCTGTCATCGCTTCCGTCCGCCTCTTCTCCGTCGCAATCGGGGCAGGCGGCAGCTATCGCTCCCGTCTCCACCCAGCCAGCCTCAACGCAAGCGGCCGTCCCACAGTCAGATCCGTCCATGATGAGCCTGACTGAGGCGACGACCTCGACGACGGCGGAGGCAGTGCCGCCTGGGACGCCCGTCCCATCGGCATCTCCACCGGCTGCCCAGACTGAGTTGGCGGCCCCCTCATTCGGGTCGCCGCTGACAGCATCCACGGATGAATCGGCGACGTTGGCTGCCCCGGCGGCTGAGCAGTCCTCATCTTCGAGCGTGGCTGGAACGGCGCCGCCATTCCCGGCGCCTGCTCCGGCGATTACTCCGTCTCCTCCGACGATAGCCATGTCCGCCCGCCCTGCCACGTCGCTCGTTGCTGGGGAGACGGTCGCCGCATCGACAGCAGCCGCTCATCCTGGCCTCGCAGCGGGCACTCCGGCAGCGCGGCCGCCTACCGTCGCGATGACGGCGGCTCATGTGCCCCACCGCCGGCCTCGGGCGCTGGCGATCGTCGGGGCATTCGTTGGGCTGGTTATCGTACCGGTCATCGTGCTGGCGCTGTTGGTCGTCAATCCACTCGCGCTGTACTTCGAGGGCAGGGCGCCCGGCCCGACGGTCACAACCCCGACCAGCGGGCCGACGCGGATCAAGATCGCAGCCGGAGAGACGTCCACCTGGTACGTGATGCCCGGCCACTCCATCACCGGGCTCTGGGCGACGCCTGGCCTCGAGCTTGTCCTGAACGACCCCCCGCCAGGCGTAGGGCAGCGAACGACGGTCACCTCGACGCGCCCGCCAGGGTGGGGCGAGACAATTACCATCGTGCAGCGCGGCGGCCGCAGCCGGACCGGGCAGGAGACGGTGGTCCCGGGGTCGTTCACGGCGCCGGCCGAACTCCCCGAGGATGGTGCCGTCGTCCACGGGCGGCTGACCGGGCAGATCACGGCGCCGCGTCTGACTGAGGGCAGCAGCCAGTTCGTCATCGCAGCCGATGCGGTGGACATACCGGTCGAACTCGAGGTTGTATCCTGGCCGGCCTTCCAGTGGGATCGCTTCGTCCATTCGGTCGAGATGTTCTTCTCGGCCGACCGCTGGCTCACCGTCTCGATCGGAGCGCTCATCGCCTGGACCGTGCTTGCAGCCGTCATCAGCTTGCTCAGCCGGCGTGGACACGCGTCCTGACGAGGCGCTGCACCGCCGGCTACGTGCTATCGCAGTGCCCGGCTCCAACGTCCTCGCTGGGCGTATGCTTCAGAGGCTCACGGGTGTCTTGCGCCAGCGAGCGGTATGCCCGCAGGCTGCCGCAGGCTGCCAGAGTGCTGCACATCGTTGGCAGCAGAAGACGAGGTGGTTACAGTAGCAAGACCGTGGGCGGGTGACCCGCTGTCCGGAGGGAGGGTGCCCGGTGGGCTGGTGGCCGTTCGTCACATCGAGCGGGGTCTCGGCAACCAGCAGGGCACCCAATAGGCCCAATAGGCGCGCGGCCATACGTTCAGGTGCACGCTCGATACGCAGTGCGCTGGCACGATGCCTGCTCCGGGCTACCTGCTCCGGTCGGCTACGATGGCTTCTCCAGCCGCCGCCGCGTGGCCAGGACGTAGCCAGGACGTAGCCAGGACATGGGCTCCAACGCCTTCCGGATCTGCCACATCGGTTGAGGTTGGGTCGAATGACCGCTGGGGCACTTGCCAACGGAGCCATTTTCCCTACAATACGAACAAGGGCCTTCAGAATCTTGTAGGAGGAGTCCCAACATCCAGCCTCGAAACATGCCTCCCCGCGCGCCGGCCGGACCGCGCATCAACCGAGCGATTCGCGTCCCTGAAGTTCGCCTGATCGACGAGGATGGCGCCCAACTTGGCGTCGTCCCGACGCACCAGGCGCTCGAGATGGCTCGTCAGCGTGACCTGGACCTCGTCGAGGTCGCGGCGAACGCTGCCCCGCCCGTCTGTAAGCTGCTCGACTACGGCCGCTTCAAGTACGAGCAGACGAAGAAGGAGCGCGAGGCCAAGAAGCACCAGCACGCCACGGAGATCAAGGAGCTTCGACTCCGCCCCGGGACCGACGATCACGACGTCGACGTTCGTGCGCGCAATGCGCGCCGGTTCATCGAGGAGGGGCATAAGGTCCGGCTTCTGGTGCGATTCCGCGGGCGTGAAGCGGCGCACCCGGAGATCGCCCGCGCGCAGATCAATCGGATCGTCAAATCCGTACAGGACATCGCCGTCGTCGAGCAAGGCCCGATGATGGAAGGTCGGGCGATGTTCGCCGTGCTGGCACGATCTCGATCCGCCGCGGCTGCCGCGGCGCGGCCGCGTGAAGGGCAGCCGCAGACCCAGGGTGCCGCCCGGCCACAGGGACAGCCAGCCGGTCCGGCCCAGCCGCAGGGTCAGGCGCAACCACAGGGCCAGCCGGCTGTTCCGACGCAGGCACAGCCTCAGGCGCAGGCACAGCCTCAGGCGGCGAGCCAGGTCGAAGCGCCGCGTCGTTCGCCCGAGGCGGCTGCGCGCCCGGCTGAACCGGCGTCTCGCTCAGCCGATGCACCGGCAGGCCGTGACGTGGCCGAGGCCCCCCGCCGTCCGGCAGCTCCGCGCGCATCGTCAACCCCGAAGCGAGCCCCGACGGCCTGAGATAGCGCGTACGTGGCACCTGGAGGACCGGGCCCGAGCGGGTGACCCATGGGCACCGGTCCTCTGTAGAGGGTGCGAGCGTAGTCACCCTCTACATGGGGGTGGCTACGCTCGTGCCAGCCGCCGGGTAATCGACGGCTACGGCATCTTCAGCCTGCCGGGGTAGCTGGCCTTTACCGGTGCATCCAGCCGGGCAAGGGCCGCCTCAAGAGATGGCTTCTGAACCCGTGTGACTACCGGTTCTGGACGATTACCGGACTGGGACTCCGGGCACGGCGACCCGAAGACGATACACCGATGGCCGCGCGGTCAGGTACAGCGTACGCCAGTCCGGTCCGCCCCAGGCGCAGTTCGCCGGCCGGTCCGGCGTGATGATTCGCCCGAGGAGCGCTCCGTCTCGGTTCAGCACCCAGGTGCCGCCGGCAGCCGCGCAGTAGACGTTCCCCTCGGTGTCCACCTTCATGCCGTCCGGGTTGCCCTCATCTGGATGCTCGAGGGTGCAAAAAACACGCCCGTTCGTCAGATTGCCGTCCGCGTCGACGTCGAACGCCCGAATGTGCCGCCGGCCGCTGTCGTCAACGTAGAGCGTTCGTCCGTCGGGCGCGAAGGCCAGCCCGTTCGGACGGTCGAAGTCGTCGGCGACGAGATGCAGGCTTCCATCCGGATCGATCCTGAAAACCCCCTGGAACGGAAGTTCCTTGCCCTCGGTGCGGTTGACCAGCCCATAGGGCGGGTCCGTGAAGTAGACACGGCCGTCCGAGCGGCACACGAGGTCGTTCGGGCTATTCAGCCGCTTTCCGTCGTATCGCTCTGCCAGTACGGTGACACCGCCGTCGAGCTCGTGGCGGCTGACTCGACGATTGCCGTGCTCGCAGGCGAGCAGCCGTCCCTGACGGTCGAGGGTCAGGCCGTTCGAGCCCATCTGCTCGACCCTGGTCGGCTGCCCCAGAGGCCACCCGCTCGGGTGCAGATAGGTCGTGACTTCTGGCCCTTCGGGTAGCTCACGCCAGCGCACGACACGGTTGTTCGGGATGTCGCTGAACAGCAGCGAACCGTCACTCCAGACCGGCCCCTCAGTGAAGGCGAAGCCGGCTGCGATCCGCTCGACGATGGTGTCCTGGGGGATGAGTCGAGAAAAGGCCGGGTCGTGAACCTCGAAGCGTGACTCCACGCAGCGTTCTCCTTCGTACTTCTGCCAATCCTGGCTGTCGACACCGTGGGTGGCGGTCACGGACCCTCACGGTCAGAGCCGCCGCACGGAGTTTCGATTTAAGGGGGTGGTAGTACTCGTTCGTCGTATCTGAGCTACAGATACTGCAACAGTTGAAGGTTCAGTCCGCTGGTCTCGGTACCGGGGATGGTCGAGGTGTGGGTGCCGGGCAGCGCGCCCGGTCCTGGATCAGGAGCCGTGAAGCCGGCTGCCCGGGCATGAGCGACTGCCGCCGTTAGATCGTCGACCTCGAACGAGCACATGCTTCCGAGCCCGCGTGGACGGCTGGCGATCGGGCTATCCGGGGTGGCCGGTCCAAGCAGTTCGAACATGGCATCGCCGATCCGAAGCTGACGGATCACGGTCGTCGGCGTCTTGACTTCACCAACGACGGGAATGCTGAGCGTCTCCTCCCAGAAGCGGCAGGCTCGCTCCAGGTCTGGCGGGACCGCCGCCAGATGGTCGAGGCGCTTCAAGCGAAGTCCGTTCTGGTTCGATGTCCCGGAGGGCGAGCGCCCCTCTAGCGGCGCCGCCCACTGGACCAGTCCCAGGCTCGTCGCCGCGTCCGGCTGGTCAGGGAGCAACGCGGCATCGCCCATCTTCAGTCCGGCCGCGTCACGAAGCTCGTGGGCCTGGGCCTGGATACCGCGGCCTGCCAGTCCATCGAGCGCAGCTCGCAGATCGGTCACACGGAGCACGATCGCCGTCAGGCCGCCGCCAACGCGCGCCAGCAGCCGAGCCGTGAGGGCGTCGCCGGTGTTGGCCGAGCCGGTGTCAGTAGCACGGGCAGTGCCCGCGCCCGCAAAGGTGATATCAGACGGGCTGGCAGCAGGCCCGCCGGCGCGGCTCATCATCATCAGGCCGAAGGGGTTGGACGGCCCGCCGACGATCAGGGTGCGGCTCTGAACCCCGAGCCCGGCGTCGTGCGACACGGGAGAGAGCGTGAGTCCGAGCCGCTCGAATGGCGCACTCGCCGCCGCAAGGTCGGATACGGGTAAGATGGCCAGGCTGATCGCCTCGTAGAGCATCGTCACTCCTTCGTCGCCGCCTGCGTCCGGTATCGCTGATGAGGCCGTGTCTCACGCTCAGACGACAGGGCGCCGCTTTCAGTCTTGTGGGGCCGCCGTCGACGGAGTCTCGCCGGGCTTCAGTCGCCAGGGTTTCGAGCGGCAGCCGGGGCGATCGTAGCGGTGGAATTCGCTCGGCTCCTTGATCCCCAGGCGAATCGTCGACTCGCTGCCGACCGGCTCGATGTGGTGCCAGCGTCCCTTCGGCCCGAAGACGAAGTCGCCCGCTTTCGCGCGGATCGGCTCATCCTCGCCCTCGATCCACCACTCAATCTCGCCCGCCAGCACCACCCACCATTCATCGTGGAGATGGTAGTGCGTATCGTTCGGCTGGCCGGGCGGGTGACAGATCACCCAGGCATGGATGTCGTCCGTCATGACGAGCGGCTCGACCCAGGGCGGTGCGCCGTTGCGGGCGATGAGCTCGTTCAGGCGTCCCATCAACTCCCCGATCCTCAGGATCGGGGCCGGTGGCATCGTTCGGACCGGCGTCGACTCCTGGCTCGGCTCTTGCACGGCCATCGACTTCCTCCTGTGAGTTCGCGCCCACCGCCGGCGCGCCAGGACCGCCTGGCCTCCAGGCACCCTGGGTGCCATCGGGCTCCGGCCCCGTCAGGTCTGCTCAGGCCCGAGACCGGACGGCAGGTACCAGTCGACATTGTAGTGCGTCCCATCCACCGCCCCGCGTCAGGTCTACGCATGCTCACATACCCCGCTCGGCGCCCCCGTTCACCATGTGCCACGGGCCGCCCACGGGCCGGCGAGCCGCTCACTACTTGACGCGCGTCGTCTCATCGCCTACGGTTCCGCCGGTACACGCGCGTGGCCGTTGCAACCACAGCGGGGACGTTCGCGTACCGCGCCCCGGTAGCTACCCGAGATGACAGCGCGGGAGGGAACTACGATGGCGTATCGAATCAACCACATTCACCTGAAGGCGCCCGACCCGAGGAAGACCGCCGACTGGTATGTCAAGGCGTTCAACTTCAAGATCATGAGCGACGACGTGCGTGGCTTCGGCGATCGCTTCATCCGCTGCATGAGCGAGGACGGCGGCATGGCCGTCAACATCTCTGGCGCCCGTACCGGGGAGACGCTCGGCCCCGGCGACGCGACCGCGCACCACGGGTTGGAGCACTTTGGCCTGGACACCGCCGACATCGAGGCCGAGATCGAGCGGCTGAGGGGACTTGGCGCGGAGCTCCTCGACGGGCCGACGTCGATGCCGACCGGCGCGAAGATCGCCTTCATGAAGGCTCCTGACGACGTCCGCATCGAGTTGATTCAGCCGGCCTGACCCCGAGGCGTTGCCTGAAAGGCGTTGCCTGAAAGGCGTTGCCTGAAAGGCGTTGCCTGAAAGGCGTTGCCTGAAAGGCGTTGCCTGAAAGGCGTTGCCTGAAAGGCGTTGCCTGAAAGGCGTTGCCTG
>JADLFM010000150.1 GCA_020845495.1 Chloroflexota bacterium | reverse complement strand
GTTCGAGCCCCTGCCTGCACAGGGCGGACGCGAGCCGGCGCGCGCGGGTCTCGAGCTCCGCGTAGGTGAGCCGCCGCTCCCCGGCGACGACCGCTACGCGATCGGGGAACAGGGCTGCGCTGCGTCCCAGGAAGGCGACCGGAGTGAGCTCCACGCGCGAGAGCGGCACCTGCATCGCGCCAGCGTACTCCGCCTGGCGCGGCGAGGCCGGCGGCTATCCTCTCGCTCGCGATGCCCGCGCCCCGCCCCGACGCCGAGCCGGCCGCGACGGCCGGGGCAGGACGGCCGATCCTCGTCACGGGGGCGCCGCGCTCGGGGACGACCTGGGTCGGCAGGATGCTCGCCCTCGCACCCGGAGTCGGCTACGTCCACGAGCCGTTCAACCCCGACATCCCGGCCGGGGTCGCCGGCGGCGTCTTCACCCGCCACCTCCAGCACGTGTGCGCCGAGAACGAGGCGGCGTTCCGCCCGGCGCTCGCCCGGGCTCTCGCCTTTCGCTACGACCTACCGGCGGCACTACGGGCCGTTCGGGGCCTGCGCGACCTCGCCCGGATCGCCCGCGACGAGGCACGCCTCGCGGGCGAGCGGCGCCGGGGCTCCCGGCCGCTCGTGAAAGACCCGATCGCCGTCTTCTCGGCCGAGTGGCTGGCAGCTGCGTTCGACATGGACGTCGTCGTTCTCGTCCGCCACCCGGCCGCCGTCGTTGCGAGCTTCAAGCGGCTCGGCTGGCGCCACGACTTCCGTTCGTTCCTCGACCAGCCGCTACTGATGAATGCCTGCCTGCGCCCGTACGAGGCGGAGATCCGCGCGGCCGCCGCAGGCGACCTGGACGCCGTCGCAGAGGCCACGCTCCTCTGGCGGCTCGTCCACCAGACGATCTTGGGCTACCGCGACCGGCACCCGGAGTGGCTGTTCCGTCGCCACGAGGATCTCTCCCGCGACCCGCTCGGCGAGTTCGAGCAGCTCTACGCCCGGCTCGGCCTCGAGCTCACCCTGGAGGCACGCAGGGGGATCGAGGCCCACAGCGCCGCCTCGAATCCCGCCCAGCTCGAGCAGGCCCACTCGCTGAAGCTCGCGAGCGGCGAGAGCCTTCGCAACTGGAGCCGGGTCCTGAGCGACGCCGAGGTCGCCCGGGTGCGGGAGGCCGTGGCGGACGTCGCGCCCGCCTTCTACGCGGATGGGGACTGGTAGCCGCTGCGGTCCCGCATCACGCACGCGCGTCGACCTGGCTTCTGCGTCTGTGAATCGGGACGCGTGAGGCAGATCGATGTCGTCCCGAATGGCCGAGCAGAGCCAGCCGCTACGTTTCCAACACCGCGCGGTGACGCGGGAGATGAGATCGTGGCCAACCTCGACGCGTAGATTTCGCCCTGTCTTGCCCAGACGTCGCGGGACCACGTTCGGCCACGGCATCATCGATCCCGCGACGACCGTGCCTACCGACCAGCTACTCGCATCTCATCAGTGCGCTGTCCAGCCGCCGTCGACAACGAGACACGCGCCGGTCATGAAGCGCGACTCCTCGGATGCCAGGAAGAGTGCCGCGTTCGCAACGTCGTTGGCTTGTGCGATGAACTCATCGCCGCCAAGCCTGAGAGGAGTCATTCGCTTCCACGTCTCGATCACGGCTGGATCGTCTCGGTAACGGTCACCCATGGCAGTCTTTGTCGCTCCCGGACACAGAGCGTTGACGTTGATCCCGTGCGAGCCAAACTCGATAGCCATGGCACGCGCGAGGCCGATGACGGCCGCTTTCGCGGCGCAGTATGCGGACAGCCCGCTAACGCCGATGAGACCGAAGTTCGACGACACCATTACGATCTTCCCGTACCGGGCGGGAACGAAGTGTTTCAAGGCTTGCTGGGCACACAGGAATGTGCCTCGCACATCGATCGTGAACTGGTCATCGAATTCTGAAAAATGGATGTCGCGAGTATCACCTGCTGCTGAGACTGTTCCTGCTGAGCAAACGAGGATCTCCAGTCTGCCCATTCGATCGATCGCCTGAGTGACGGTGCGCTCGATCTCCGTCGGTTCGGCAACATCGAGAGAAATGTATTCTGAGATTCCGCCACTCGCCGTTATCAACTCATCCGTCGGCAAGCCTCCCTCATGGGGGTCACGATGCCTTGCAGCCACGACTACGGAAGCGCCTTCAGCCGCGTAGCGAAGTGCGATTGCGCGGCCGATGCCGGAGGTCCCACCCACGACCAGAGCATTCTTTCCATCCAAGTAGCGCGAGGCGGCCGCCGTGCTGTGTTGGGGCATTCTCTCTTCCTCCCGTACTCGCTTCGTCACCCAATCTCGTCAGTTGTGCTCAAACAATCGCCATCGCCGAAATCTCGTGCAAATACCCCTCCATCCAGAGACCAGGGACGGCGATCGGCGTCCATGCGGGTCCCTGCCCTCGCCGGAAATACCCTTCACCAACGTCCATCACTGCCTTCCATGCACGAGGATCCTTGTGGTAGGAAGTGACCTCTACGACGTCCTCCATTGATGCTCCGAACCCCGCGAGCACCTCGCTCATACAGTCGAAGATGTACTGCGCTTGACCGGCAGTATCACCGGGAGCAACCACGCTTGCGTCCGGAGCGCACGCGACCTGTCCGGCAATCGTGATCAGACTACCTTTGTTCTTTTTCGCCCCGCCAGCTATCGGATAGAGATTCTTCCACCAGATGCTCTCCGGCGTACTCGCGACGCGGTCACCTTCACTGAGGTCTGCGAGGGCGCGGTAGGTACCGAGCACTCCGACCTTGATCAAGCCGGAGCTACCGATGTGGCTCGTTGACGCGGCATGCCCGAAGCCGATGTTGCCGAGCACTTCGGGTATGTAGACCTCAAGCAACGTTGGCTCGGCTCCACGGATGTCTTGATGAAATGAGGAGAAGTCGAGAATATCCGCGACGGACCCGCCAGCTAGCTCCACGATCTCGATCATCCGGTCGTAAGCATGGCGAGCCTGGGCTTTGTGGTCGACATCTGTGACTATCCCGCAATCGCTACCAAGGGCAGTTTGGCCGGAGACGAATACCAAGTCGCCTTTTCTGCAACCTCCGGACATAGGATACGACCGCATCCATCCCACCGATTCAGGCGTGAAGCACTTCTTCTGTCCGCCGCCGAGATGAGCGATGGCGCGGATGCTGACAAGATTATCGCTCGTGAACGTACCGAGACATCCGGCCGGTGTCCACGCCGGGCAATCACGTTCGAAGTACTCTTGACCAATCTCGAAGACCTTATCGATGTCTCGTGCGTCTGTATGAAATGAGACGATGTCAACCACGTCGTCAAGCGTGCCTCCTGCGGCCTCAACAAGTCGACGAATTGAATCAAGAGCTTCACGGGTCTGACCGCTCACATCGCCGGGGCAATTAACATGGTAGTTGCTGTCAAGGTCGACCTGTCCGGCAATGAATAGGAGGTCGCCAACGCGTACTGCAGGAGATGCCGGTAGCTCTTCATACCAGCTGAGCGAGTCGGGTCTGTAGTACTTCCTTTCTGTCGACATCGCGGCTACTCCTTTCCCGTTGGGTCCCGAGCTGGGCTGGGGCACACCGAGGGGTACGGGCAAGTCCGAAAAGTTCGAGAGCGGGTCCACCATCCCACTGTCTGAGATGATCCAACTTCCCGATCGTTCACCTGAATCGCCTCTCTTCCCATGGGGCGCCGGAACGCCCATTTGGCACGACACCGACAAGTCTAGACGGTTTGGCTGCCGGTACCAAGGAGCTCACCTGGCCACTCGAGAGCCCCCGGCAGAGGGACATGCTTGACACGCCAGTGCGATCAGCGTAGAGTTCGTCGTCGTTACCTGTCCGGAAGTCTGACCTCCTGCCCTGCAGCCACCGACCTGCGAACTTGCCGCCTTACCGCTGATCGAGTTGACCGTTCAGCGCGGACGCTGGCCAGGGAGACCCGGCTGCGTTCTGGCGTGGATTCGTGAGTGCCGGTGCACGGCTTCTGATGATGCGCTCGTAGCTAGCGGCAAAGCGACGATTCGAGGAAAGCGGGACGGGTGGTCAGAGTCGGGTTCGTAGGACTCGGTGTCATGGGTGGTGGGATTGCCCGGCGGCTGCTTGCGGCCGGGCACCCTGTATGCGGGTACAACCGCACCCGAGAGAAGGCGGCCGCTCTCGTCAGCCTGGGCCTTGACCTCGTGGATTCTCCACATCAGGTCGCCGAACGGGCAGAGGTCGTGTTCAGCATGGTGACGAATGACGCCGCACTCGAGCAGATCGCAGATGGGCCCAGCGGCGTCATCGCCGGCCTCGTTCCGGGAAAGATCTGGGTCGACATGACTACTGCAGCGCCAGCGGCGAGCAAGCGCCTCGCTGAGCGCGTGAGCGAGGCAGGCGCCCAGATGCTAGATGCGCCCGTTTCGGGAAGCATCAGCACGCTTGAGGAGGGAAGACTTTCGATCATGGTGGGTGGCGACAAGGTCGCCTTCGAACGCATACGGCCGATTCTGCAGGACATCGGGCCGACGGTCACCCACGTCGGAGATAACGGGCAAGCGTTGACGCTCAAGATCGCGATCAACCTGAGTCTTCAAGTGCAGATGGTCGCGTTCAGCGAAGGCTTGCTCCTTGCGGAGAAGGCCGGAGTCGACCGCGAGATTGCCGTCAACGTCCTTCTATCGAGTGTGATTGCTTCGCCGATGCTCAAGTATCGCGGGCCCTTCGTCGTCAAGATGCCAAGCGAGGCTTGGTTCGACGTCAACATGATGCAGAAGGACATGCTGCTTGCGCTCGAGGCAGGACGCGAACTCGACGTCCCGATGCCCACGACCGCAGTCTGTAACGAGCTGCTGACGGCGGCGCGAGGCATGGGTCTTGCGGAGCACGACTTCGCTATCGTCTACCAGGTGCTGGCTGAGATGGCAGGACTTGAGAGGTTGTCCCGTAGCTCGTAGAACTTGAGGTGGCGGTCCTCCTGCCTTGTCCGGTCGCGCAGCGACCGTGGCGAGTGCGAAATCGTCGTTGAGACAGGAGGAGCCGCCATGAGGACGGGTAACGGGAGAGCAGGTCGGAGGGGAGGAGCTGGCGCTGCCGCCGCGGGTGCAGGAGGCTCTCAGCGAGCTGGTCGGCTCGGCGAAGGAGGGGCTGCTTTGCTTTGAGCGTCGGTGTCGGGCTGGGCGTGCTGGCCGAACTGCTGGAGGAAGAGGTCGTCGAGATCGTCGGGCCGAAAGGCAAGCACGACTCGGGCCGCGTCGCGGTGCGGCATGGTCGCGAGTCGGGGGAGGTGACGTTGGGCGGCCGGCGGGTCGCGGTGGAGCGGCCGCGGGTGCGGAGCGCGGATGGCCGCTCGGAAGTGCGGCTGGCGACCTAGGCGTACTTCGCCGACCGGGATCCGCTGGCGCGGTCGGTGCTGGAGCGGATGCTCGCCGGCGTCTCGACGCGTCGCTACCGGCGCACGCAGGAGCCGGTCGGCAGCGAGGTCGAGCGGGCGGCGCGGTCGACGTCGCGCTCGTCGGTCTCGCGCGCGTTCATCGAGCGGACGCGGGGGGCGCTGTCGGAGCTGATGGGCCGCCGGCTGGACGAGGTCAGGTTGGCGGTGATGGTGGTCGACGGGATCGAACTGGGCGAGCGGGCGAACATGGTCGCGCTCGGAATCACCACCGCGGGCGTCAAGATCCCGCTCGGGCTCTGGGAAGCAAGCACGGAAAACGCGGCCGTCGCGACCGCGTTGCTCTCCGACCTGGCCGAACGCGGCCTCGACCCCGAGCAGGGGATCCTGTTCGTGATCGACGGAGCCAAGGCGCTGCGGAAGGCGATCCGCGCCGTCTTCGGCGACGCGCCGGTGCAGCGCTGTCTTTGGCACAAGGAACGCAACGTGCTCGACCACCTGCCCGAGCGGGAGCGGCCCGCGGTGAAGCAGCGGCTGCGCCGCGCCTGGGCGCTCGATGACCACGACCGCGCGCTCGGCCAGCTCAAGACGCTCACCGCCGAGCTCGACCGCGGCTATCCCGGCGCCGCCGGCTCGCTGCGCGAGGGGATGGAGGAGACGCTGACGCTCACGCGAGGGTGTCCGACTTCCTGTGTAAGCGGGTCAGGGTAGTCGGTCTCCGAAGTGGATTTTGAATGCGAGTAGTGCTGATGTCCAGTTGTAGGTCTGGCGCCAGTTCTTTTGCGTTGGTGAGTGAGAGGTAGATGAGTTTGCGGGCGGCCTCCTCGTTGGGGAAGTGTCCTCGGGTCTTGATCGTTTTGCGGATCTGGCGGTGCAGCGCCTCGATCGTGTTGGTGGTGTAGACGACGCGGCGCACGTCGGTCGGGAAGGCGAGGAAGGGGATCACGTGCTCCCAGGTGTCGCGCCAGGTCTTGGCGATCATCGGGTAGCGCTCGCCCCAGCTCGCTTCGAAGGTGGCGAGCGCTTCGGCGGCGTTGTCGGCGTCGATGGCGGTGTAGATCGGTTTGAGGTCTTTGGCGACCGCCCGGCGGTGTTTGTCGGGCACGAAGCGCAGCGAGTGGCGGATCAGGTGGACGATGCAGGTCTGTACCCAGGTGTGCGGGAAGACTGCCTCGATCGCCTCGGGGAAGCCCTTGAGACCGTCGACGCAGCAGATCAGCACATCGCGGACGCCGCGCTGTTTGAGCTCGTTGAGGACGGCGAGCCAGAACTTGGCGCCCTCGGCGTTCTGGAACCAGAGCCCCGAGCACGTCGCGCTCGCCCTCGAGGTTGACGCCGATCGCGACGTAGCAGGCCTTGTTGCGCACAGCGCCGCCGTCTCTGATCTTCACGGTCAGGGCGTCCAGGAACAGGATCGGGTACAGGTCCTCGAGCGGCCGTGACTGCCACTCGCGGACGTCGTCGAGGACGGCGTCGGTGGCCCGGCTGATCAGGTCGTGGCCGACCTCAACGCCATACAGCTCGGCCAGCTGGGCCTGGATCTCACGGACGCTCATCCCGCGCCCGTACATCGCGACGATCCGTTCGTCGAAGCCTTCGAAGCGCCGCTGGTGCTTGCGCACGATCTGGGGCTCAAACGACCCGGCCCGGTCGCGCGGCTGCTCGATCCGCACGCTCCCGTGCCCGGTGTGGATCGTCTTGGGCGTCGTCGCGTTCCGGGCGTTGCCGACACCGCCGGGCGGCGCCTGCCGGTGCTCGTAGCCCAGGTGCTCGCTCAGCTCGACCGCCATCACCCGCTCCACCAGCCGCTTCGTCAGCCGCCCCAGCAGGCCGTCGGGGCCGGTGAGCTCCTCCGGCGTACGCGCGCCGGCGAGCAGCTCGTCGATCAGCTCGTCCGGAAGATCCGGACAATCACGGTCAGAGGCGACGACTGGCATCGTCTCCTCCGGGTGGTGCTCGGACATGGCCTGGTCTCCTTTCCGAGCCGGCCCGCCGCTCCCGGCCCTCCGGGCCGGAAGCGGCGGCACCCGCTCAACTCAGACCACACCTACACAG
>JADLFM010000149.1 GCA_020845495.1 Chloroflexota bacterium | reverse complement strand
TCAGACGCAGGATCGAAGTTCACATCATGGAAGGACGCCCGAACGCCACCGAACACGGTCTCCCAGGGCACCGACAGGAAGTGGCCGTAGGCACCAACTCGGAGGGCGAGCTCTGGCCGCTCGGTTCCCAGGCGACCGACGACGCCGTAGAGGCGCAGTCCCTGCTCGTCGTGGTCGTCAATCGAGCTGAAGACCGCCGCGTGGGATCCGTGAGAGTGGATCTCCAGGACCGCCATGGCTGTCGGCCGATAGACGACACGTTCGGGTCCGGCGACCTGTGGCGGGACGGTCAGGCGGTATCCGACACCCGGATCGAAGGTGACGGCCAGCAGCACCTCGCGACCCTGCAAGTAACCCGCGTGCGCCGCCCACACGATCGCGTCCCAGATCCAGCCGGGCAACCGACCGCGCTTCAAGTTACACGCCGGGTACACCGGAGGCAGGCCGCGGACGTTGCAGTCGCCGACTGGAACGCGAACCTGAAGGTCGTCGTTCTCGGCAGCGAGGTAGACGCCGTCGCCAGCCAGAACGTAGTCGAAGGCCAGTCCCTTCCGGAACGGCACGCCGTCGCGCGCCACCAGGTACTCGACCATGCTCACCGTCACTGACCGATCCGCATGACGTCGGCGACGGTGCCGTGCGGCACCAGATCGTCGAGCGGGTACGATGCCTGTCCCCGTAGCTCAGCCCAGAACTGACCAACGTCCTCGGGATGGCGTCGAGATCGCCCTCGGCCGGTGCTCTCGACGGCCGAGAAGTAACTCTCGAAGAATGCCTCCGGCATTCTTGCTGCGTCGGACGGAAACAAGATGGTTCAGTTGCATTCCTCTCGTCTGCTGGAAGCGCGTGGCGGCCGACTCGCGGATCCCGAGCGCGAGGTCGCCTATGAGGACGCCGAGCGTCTGCGGGATGCCCTTCAGAGAGGCGAGGAGAAGGTGTTCTCGGTCGGGCTGTACGTCCTGCTCCGCGCCAGTTCGCTTGCCACCCTCGACGACCTGACGCGACGGGTCGAAGTCACGCTCGACGGCATGCTGGCGCACTCGCGAGTCACCATCTTCGAGCAGGATGCCGGCTTCCGCTCCTGCCTGCCCGAGGGCCAGGACTATCTCCTCGTCTCCCGCAACCTCGACACGTCGTCGCTCGCGACGACCTTCCCGTTCTCGTCCAGCACCCTCACGATGGAGCACGGAGTCCTCTACGGGATCGCGAAGCACAACGCCTCGCCGGTCATCTTCGATCCGTTCGACCCGAGCCTTGAGAACGCCAACGCCGTCGTCTTCGCCAAGTCCGGTGCCGGCAAGTCGTACTTCACCAAGCTGATGGCATTGCGCAACCTGCTGTTCGGCGTCGACTTCCTTGTGATCGACCCCGAGGACGAGTACCGGACACTCTGCGATGCGGTCGGCGGACAGTATGTCCGACTCGCTAGCTCGTCGGCGCAGCACCTGAACCCGTTCGACCTGCCGCCGCCCGACGAGGATTGGGAAGGCCGCGACCCACTGGCCGAGCAGGTCGCGGCGCTGCTGGCGCTCCTCGAGATCATGCTGGCCGAACCCGGGCGCCCGCTCGGCTCGTACGAGCGGGCGATCCTCGACCGCGCGCTGTATCGGACCTACGCGGCGAAAGGCATCGATCCGGATCCCGCTACCCACGACAAGCCGGTGCCGCTGATGCGCGACCTCCTGACTGCCCTCGCTGACGAGACCGGAGATGCGGCGGCAGATATTGCCACTAGGCTCGAGCGATACGTCGGGGGCTCCCTGGCCGGCATCTTCGCCGACTCAACTAACGTGGCCCTGGACCGGCGGTTCGTCGTCTTCAATGTCCAGGCCCTGGAGCCGGAGCTGCGGCCGCTCGGCATCCATCTGATCACCACCTTCGTCTGGAATCAGGTGCGTCGCTCGCGCCGACCCCGGCTCCTGATCATCGACGAGGCCTGGTCGCTGATGCAGTACGCCGAAGGCGGTGCGTTCCTGGCGGCCATGGCCCGACGAGCGCGCAAGTACTACCTCGGCCTGGTCACGATCACGCAGGATGTCGCCGACTTCCTCGACGCCGACCACGGACGGACCGTGCTGGCGAACGCGGCGATCAAGCTGCTCATGAAGCAGGACGCGTCCACGATTCAGCCTGTGGTCGGCGCTTTCCAGCTCTCCGATGACGAACGGCAGTTCCTGCTGGCGGCCGCCAAGGGCGAAGGGTTGTTCTTTGCGCGCAGCAGCCACGTCGCCATCAAGGTCGAGGCGAGCCCTGCCGAGCACCGCCTCGTGACGACCGCGCCGCGCGAGCTTGCGGAACGATCCGCCGTGCCCACCGGACCCGAGGCGGCCGAGGCCGACCGACCTCGCCATCCGCTTACGCCGCGCCGCCGCCTGGGATCGACGGGAGCGGCCCGATGAACACCGTCCTCAATCGCCGCCACGATGTCGACGCGATCAAGCGCGCTCATCCCCTGGCCCAGGTGGTCGTGAGCAACGGCGTGCGGCTGAGCCGCTCCGGACCGACCAGCCTCAAGGGGTGTTGCCCGTTCCACAACGACAAGACACCCTCGCTGGTCATCGACGAACGCGACGATCATTTCCACTGCTACGGCTGCCGCGCGCATGGCGACGTGATCAGCTGGGTGATGCGTCG
Source organism: Chloroflexota bacterium (assembly GCA_020845495.1). The sequence continues at coordinate 7,866 of JADLFM010000149.1, read as the reverse complement.
CGAAGGCATTAGCTTCACGGCGGCGTGCGACTTCCTCTCGCAGCAGCCTGCGCGGTTGCGGGCGCCCTCAGCGCCAGCGCCAGCGCCGAGGACCGACCGAACGAGACGCTGGGACCGATTGACCCTCGCCGAGCAGGTCGTCATGAACGTGGCGGGAGCGGTGTACCACCACACCCTCTGGCGAGAGCCTCGAGTGCTGGCCTACTTGCGCGACCGCGGCATCCCGGATTGGGTGATCCGTCGGTGCTGGCTCGGGTACGCCGACGGAGATTCCCTGACACGCTTCCTTCGTCCGAGACGTGGCCTCGAGGTTGCCCAGGACCTCGGTCTACTTCACCGGCCGAGGCATCGGGGCTCCGATCCGGCGCTGCGTGACCTCATGGCAGGCCGCATCGTCGTGCCCGAGCTGCGGGGCGGCCAGACCGTCTGGATGATCGGTCGGCGCCTCGACGAGTCGCCGAGCCAGCCGAAGTACCTGGCGCTCAGCGGGGAGCGACCGGTTCTCGGGTTCGAGCGGGCCGTCGGCCGGAAGGAAGCGATCCTCTGTGAAGGAGTCTTCGACTACCTGACGGCAGTGAGCTGGGGGCTGCCGGCCTTCAGCCCGTGCGGCACCCACATCCCCGGCGATCGACTCGGCTTCCTGGCTCGGGCGGAGCGGGTCTTCGGCGTCTTTGACGGCGACGCGGCCGGCGACGAAGCGGCCGCTCGATTCGGCGTGGATTTCGGGAGTCGCTGGAGACCGCTCCGCCTACCGGACGGCATCGACCTCAACGACCTCGGCCTCCGTCCCCATGGCCGCGATTGGTTCTTCCGCCTCCTCAGCGCTGCCCGCATCGGTGCCAGATCGGAGGTGTCGGATGCCCCGGCGTGGTAGGCGATCAGCGCGCATCCGACAGCGTCAACGAGCCCGGCTCCGTCTGGCGGTGCTGCGGCTGGGCGGTTGCCTCGGTTGGGGGCCGCGCGACGTCATCGGCTTCGCCGAGGCGCTAACGAACCGCCCCTGGCGGCAGTGCGGCCATCGCGAGCTCGAAGCGGTTCGCGACGAATACCTCGCCCTCCTCTGGGCGATCCGTCGCCGAGCCGCGAGGAAAGGTCATATCCGTCCGCTGCCTTCCAACATCATCTGCGAGGTCTACGGTCGTGCTGTTCCGAACTAATAGTCGATCGAGAGCTACCCCGGCGTCGGATCTGATCGAGATCGTGACGCCCCGCACGAACGCCGCGATCATCACCCCGGCCGAAAACCTGCTGGCGGCGATCTCGCTCGATGAACCGTTCGCACTCGAGATCGCCACGACCGCGCAGGCCAGGCGATTCGTGGCCCGCGCCGGCAATCCCCAGATGCGACAGCATCTGGAAGATCAGCTCGGCGTGGCCTATCCCCAGGCGGAGCTTCGCCGTCTCGACGTTGTCAAATACCCGGGGCTCGACCCAGCCTGGCGCCATCCTGACGAACAGGTGTCGGCCTGCACGCTCGACCTCAGCCGTCCGTCGTACTTGCCCCTCCGCGTCTTCCACGATCCGGAGGTCGCGGCCGATCGGGCCTCCCAGGCCGACCCCGTGCTGGGCATCCTGGGGGCGCTCGGCGACCTGCCGCCGGGCTGGCGGGCGCTCAGCCAGTTGATCCTCAGACCGGCCCCGGACGACTGGTTCAAGGACTACCTGCGCCTGACGGTCGAGCATCCCCTGGCATCCGAGCGAGCGGGCGGACGCGCCGACACCTCGCTCGCGCCGGTCTTCATGTTGGCCGGTCTCCTCGTCGCGGGATGCCTGGCCTTCCAGGGGTATCGATGGTTCGAAGCCGGGCAGTGGTTCAATCTCGCCCTGATGGTCGGCAGTGTCGGAGTCGCGACGCCGGCGTCTGTCCTACTCGCCAGACGGCTGCTGCAGCAGAACATCTATGACATGCGTATGGTTCAGGAGAAGATCAGCCGGATCGCGTTCACGAGTGAGATCCGACTGGCGATCTTCGCGCCTAACGGCGAACCCGAATCGGTCGTGGCGGCACGCCGAGACCGACTCACCGCGGCCTACCGGCAGTTCAACCTTGCGGCCGGGAACGCCCTGTCCCCAGGACCGTTAAGGACCGTCCATCATGATCTTCGACTGCTCCAGCCCCTCGCGAGGGCAGGCAAGCCGCCGGTCCTCAACACCCGCGAGCTCGCGGGCCTCTGGCACCTGCCCCAGGCCCAGGCCGATGTGCCGCTCCTGGAACGGACCGGGCCACGCCGACACCTGCCGAGGCCGTACACGGTCACGCACGGCTGTCGGATCGGCGTCTCCGCACATCAGGGACGCACCGTGCCCGTCGCCCTCCCCGACGAGCTCCTGCGGCGACACATCCTCCTTGTCGCCAAGACCCGCCGCGGCAAGTCGTCACTACTGCTCCGCATCGCGGAGTACGTTATGGAGTCGACTGGGCCGGCCGGACGGGCACCGATGCTGGTCCTCGTGGATCCCCATCGAGACCTGGCAGAAGCGGTGCTCGGCCTGGTGCCGCCCCGCCGGCGAGGCGATGTCGTGTACCTCGACGTGTCGGACCGGAGTCGCCCGTTTGGGCTGAACCTCCTCGACGTGCGGCTCGGCTGGGATCGCGACAAGGCGGTGTCGAATGCTCTTTCGATCTTCCGACGGGAGTTTGATCGCTTCTGGGGACCTCGGATGGAGGACGCCTTCCGATTCGGGCTCCTCACGCTGTTCGAAGCGAATCAGGCGATCTGTGCCGAAGATGCTGCCGGGCGTGGCCGCCAGCACACAATCCTCCAGGTCCCAACCGTCCTCACACATGAGACGTTCCGGAAGACCGTGCTGAAGAGTGTCAGCGACCCGGTCATCAAGGCATGGTGGTCCGGCTACTTCGATCAGCTCGACCGTCGATTGAGGGTCGAAATTGCAAATCCCGTTGCCAGCAAAGTCAATAAATACGCCGGCTCGCATGCGGCGCGCTCCATCGTCGGCCAGCCGCGCTCGACGATCGAGCCGTCGAGCTGGCTGCCGTCGGGCGCCATCGTCGTCGTCAACACCGCCAAGGGGACCATCGGCGAAGACACGGCGGCCCTGATCGGCGGGAGCCTCATAAATCTCGTGAGTCTCCTGATTGGCGAGCAAGCCACGCTGCCGGATGACCAGAGGCGGCCGTCCACGCTGATCGTCGATGAGTTCCACACCATGCCGGGCGCGGACTACGAGGGAATCCTGTCCGAGCTTTCGAAGTACGGCGCCAGTTTGATCCTCGCCACCCAGAGCCTGGCTCGCCTCGAAGCGCTCGATCGTGATCAAGTCAGGTCACTCCGCGCGACGGTCTTCGCCAACCTGGACGGCCTGTTCGCGTTCCATACCAGCGCCGAAGACGCGCGCTACCTGGTCCAGGAGCTCGGGGAGGAGATCGATGAGCACGACCTGGTCGAGCTTGGCGAGCATCAGTGCTACGCCAAGCTCTCGTCGGGGGGTGAACGTCTGCCGACGTTCTCGGTCGCGCTCGATCCGCCACCGGCGAGCGATCCGATCGCCCGCGATCAGATCATCGAGCTGTCGTCGGCTCGGTTTGGCCGCGACCAGAAGGCGGTCGAAGAGGACCTGAGATCTGCGCTGGTCAGGATCGAACTCCTACAGGGCAGGAAAGTCGACAGCGACAACGCTGAGCAAAACGGCATGGGCACGGGCACACCGGGCAAGATGCCAAACCAGGCCACATCGACGACCAAGCGAGTGCGAAGCAAGAAGAGCACGAAGCCGCCGAAACCCGGCGAGGCGTTCCAGGGAACCCTGATCGACGCCATGCGCGATGGCGAGACCGTCAGCGAAGAGCTGACGACTCGAGACGAGCCGATCCCGGCCCCAACGTCCGATAAGGTGGGGGGCGACGAGCGATGACCAGGCGGGATCTCTGGAGGGATGTCGAGGCGACGGCAAACCGCCTGACCGATGGCGACCGCCGTGCGTTGCTGCTCCTGGTGCATCTCCCGTTCATCTGGGAGACCGCGATCGAGCGACTGTACGGGCTGCGAGGTCGAGCCTCGGTCTACCGTTGCCTCGCCCGGCTCCGTACCCTGGGCCTCATCGCCGACATGCGGCCGGCCCTGAGGCCCAGACGAAACCCCGGCCTGCTCTACCTGACCGACTTCGGGATCGCAACCGTCGCCGCCGACCAGGGGGTCGATCCGAGTGCACTGGCTCGGCGGGCGCGACTGCGCGCCAGCGACCTGACCGACCGGTTACGCGGCCTGCCACAGGTACTGGCGCTTTACGAGCTCCTGGTGTCGGTAGCCGCCTCGCATAGAGGTCGGATCGATCTTCTCACCTGGGAGCAGCCGTGGAGGCGAACGTTTCGCCGCCCGACGCACAGATCGTTGACCACCGTCAAAATGCCGGCCCGCGCAATCCTCTCGTGGGACGACCATGCTGCGGCATTCCTGCTACTGCCCGATCTCGCGACATCGCCGCTCGACGTCCATCGTCAGGCGCTCGCACACCTGCTAGCCCTCCGCCACCAGGCCACGGATCCAATGCCGACGCTCGTCGTCGCGACGACCAACGCCCGCAAACATCCCTGGAGCCGGCTGCTCTCCGATGTCGCCCAAGTACGATCAGAAGCACCGCTGGCCGCTCGCGTCGTGACCTGGTCCGAACTCCGGGACGACGTGCCACTCACGAGTCTGACCGACAGCACTGCGGAGTTACCCGGAACCAACCTCGTCATGCGCCTGCAGGTGCCCGCGATGGAGTCACGCCTTCCCGGCAGCCGAATCCCCCAGCCGGTCGGGCCCGACTTCGCGGCACGGGCACCAAATGTGGACCGCCTGCTGGCGCTGAAGGGCATGGATCGGGATCTGCTGGATCTGATTGGCCGCCACCCATTCCTTCCGTCCGCCGGCCTGGCAATGGTGCTCGGATGGGAGCTCAGGCGCCTTCGCGAACGCCTGGCCCGGCTGATGAGGCTTGGATTCGCTCGACTCGTCGAGCCTGGCGAAATCCGAGTCTCGACGCGCAATGAGATGATCGAGCTCACCGTCGACGGAGTCGCACTCGTCGCCGCGCAGCAGGGCCTTCGTGTCGCGAAGGCCGTTCGTTACAACGGTCTAGCAGGCGGCGGGCCCGGGCACGAGATAGGTGCTCGACGCCTGCTGCTCCGGAATGTCCTGCATACGCTTGGCGCCGACGCAGTGTTCGTGGAGCTGTATCGGCGCCTGGGCGTGGCAAGCGCTGCAACTGGCGGTGACGCTGTTCTCGAGTGGCGGAGTGCTGCTGCATGCGGTCGTCGTCGGGCACGACCAGACGGCTATGGGATGATCCGGCACCATGGGGAAGCCTACGGCTTCTTCTTGGAGTTCGATCGCGGCACCATGAGCGCCCGGGACTACGGCGGGAAGTGGTCCGGTTACTACCACTACCTCGAAAGTCGAGCCTTCGAGCGCGACTACGATGGTTTCCCGACGATCCTGGTCGTGACAACCAGCAACGCGACCGAAGAGCGGATCGCCCACTCAGCCCGTGCTGCGTCCGTCGGTCGCTCGACGTGCCTACCGCTCCTACTTACCTGTGAGTGGCGCATCCAGCGCGATCCGTCAAATCCAGACGGCTTGCTCGGCTCAATCTGGCGCACACCTCACGCCCCGTTTCGGCGCCACTGGCCTTCCACACTGTGATGGAGGATTACCGCATGTCGATCGGCACCCATTGCTCGTCTCGGCGACAACTCAGTGCCAACCGCCGTGCCTTCCGACTTCGACGAGACAGAGAAGAGTGCGAAACATCTAGCGACGATGATGCTCGCCCGGCGAACACGTCGGTCCAGTGGCCGCCGAGCGCCGGGATCAGTCTGCAGGAGAGCGACCATGGCGACCGCGGAGAACGACGACCGCCTACTTCTTCGTTTGCCCGAGGTGGCGGCGCGCCTCGGACTCGGGCGTACCACAGTGTACGACCTCATTCAGCGTGGGGACTTACCGGTCGTTCGAGTAGGGCGGGCAGTCAGAGTGCCTGTGGATGCCCTTCAGCGTTGGGTCGAGCGGCAGACCGAAGACAATGGAAGCTCGTGACACTTCGGTGGACCGTAGTAGGCACGATCACTGTCCGGAGCCCGAGAACTGGTCGCAACAGAGCGCCAGCATGGGCAGACCGGGCGGAGTCTCGTGCTCCAGTAGGTTGCAATCGAACTACATCAGCGGGCACCATCAATCTCATCGACGGAAGGTGCTCGGCAGTGATCGGGGGCCACCGTGCCAGGCAAGCGTCGCGCCAATAACGAGGGCTGCATCGGCAAGCGGCGTTCGGACGGTCGCATCCCCGGTTATATCTCCCTGTCCACCGGCGGACGAAAGTGGGTCTACGGTCGCTCCGAGCGCGACGTGCGGCAGAAGATCCGGGGACTCATCCGGGATCAGGAACAAGGCATTCAACCGCCTGCCCACCTGAAGCTTGAGGCGTACCTCCGGGATCAATGGCTCGACGCCAAGCGACGCAAGCTAGGAAACGGGGCCCTGCGCTACGAGGAGTTGATCCGTCTCCATATCGCGCCGCGATTGGGGAATCGCTGGCTCGACAGTTTGCGGCCACTCGACGTCCAAAAGCTGTACGCCGACCTTGAGGATGGTGGTCTATCGACAGCTACGGTGCTGAAGGTTCACACCGTGATGCACGGAGCGCTGCGACAGGCGGTGAAGTGGGGCCTTGTCGGGAGAAACGTCGCCGAGGCGGTCGAACCGCCGCGTCCCGTCGAGACCGAGAAGCGGGCGCTCACCCCGGAACAGATCAAGGCCCTGCTGGCCGCAGCGGCCGGCGATCGCCTCGAGGCGCTGTACTGGATGGCGATCGGCACCGGTCTGCGCCAGGGAGAGCTGTTCGCGCTGCGCTGGACTGACATCGACCTCGAAGCCGGGACCCTCCAGGTGCAACGTAAGGTACGCAGAGTCGGAAAGCTCGGCCTCCAGGAAGGCCAGCCGAAGAGCCGCAAAGGGCGTCGCGGCATGACGCTGCCCGGCATCGTCACTGCGGCGCTCCGACGTCATCTCGATTGCCAGCAGGCCGAGGCTGCCACGCATGACGCGTCGTGGAACCCGTTCAAGCTCGTCTTCTGCACGGATGATGGCCGTCAGATTGATGCCAGCGTCTATCGAAAGTGGTCGTGGTATCCGATGCGCAAGCTGGCCGACTTGCCGACCGACCCGCCGATCGACTTCCACGAACTGCGGCACACCAACGGATCGCTGCTTATTGCGCTGGGCATCGACGTCAAGACCGTGCACAGCGACTGGGTCATGCGCACGCGCAGGTGACCCTCGACGTGTACGCGCATGTGATGCCGGGTGTCGCGGACGATGCGGCGGCGCAGCTCGACCGATTCCTCCGAAACGTCGCTCCCAGCGAAACTGTTGTCAAAACTGTTGTCAAACAGCCCGATGACAGCAGTGAGGCCGCCCCTGAAGGGCGGCCTCCGTGTCTGGTCGAGTGGTGCCCCCAAGGGGATTCGAACCCCTGATCTCCGCCTTGAAAGGGCGGCGTCCTAGGCCTCTAGACGATGAGGGCGAAGCATGAGCAAGAAAGAGGGTACCATGCGCGCACGGTCAGGCGCCCACCAGTTGCAGCAGTCAGGGAAAGAAACGACAAAAGGAAAGGGCCGAGGTGCTGAACCTCGACCCCATCTGGTAGCGGGAGTTGGATTCGAACCAACGACCTTCGGGTTATGAGCCCGACGAGCTACCACTGCTCCATCCCGCGTCGCTCTATGTGAGTTATAGCTGATTGAACAGAAGAGCGTCAAGGAAGGCCCTGGCACCGGCCTATTGTCCCACGCAGTTGCCCACGCAGTATCGTCGGCGCTGGAGCGTTTCACGACCGTGTTCGGGATGGGAACGGGTGGGACCACTC
>JADLFM010000148.1 GCA_020845495.1 Chloroflexota bacterium | reverse complement strand
GGCGCGGTCGACGCTTCCCGGACCCGCAGTTCCTGCGCGATCGCCGGAGAGGCGCGCCCCAGGACGTCGCTCGCTGCCGCGCGGATCATGATCCGGCCGGTTGTGTCGCCCGTGACGACCGGCCAGCTATATCGACAGACGCCGGCCCCAGCGCAGTCCGCCGTGTGCGGTTGCTGAAGCTCCAGGTCATCGGTGTCGGTGGCAAACCAGACGATGCGAGCGACGCCATCGTCGGCGCGGGCTTCGATCGAGATGGTGAACTTTTCGCCGGCTCGGACCTCGTCCTCGTCGATCTCCATCAGGACGTCTGGGCCGGGAAGGCTCAGTAAGGCGTCTGGTGGTGAGGTACGCGCCACAGTCTGCGCGCCGAGCGGCGTCACGACCGGACCCGACTCGCTCCGCTCGATCTGGAAGCTGACCGCGGTCATACCGGAAGGGCTGTCGATCGGTTCAGCGCCCGTATACCGTCGAAACTGGGCCAGGATCGTATCGCCGTTGACGACGATCGCCCGATCGAGAACGCCATCAGCGCCCCCAAGCATCAGGTCAGGCGAGAGGGTGCCGGCGAAGGCGCCGTCGACGAAGACGAATGCCTGGTGCTGGATCGGCTGTCCCAATGGGTCGAAACCGGTCGCACCTTCGATCACCTTCACGCCCCAGCCCGACTGGAGCGGAGTGTGTAAGTGCCAACCCTCGGCGATCACCGCCTCGTCTTCGGCCGTCTCGGGAGCGCGGGTGCTCGCCGACAGCGGAGCACTTGCGTCGTCATGGTGACTCGGCGCGGACGGCATAGGCATGCCTGCCTCGTTCCAGCGCGTCAGCGGACCGTCCAGCCAGTTTCCACTCGCCAGAGTCCGGGGAGGCACGAGCGGAAGGCTCAGCGTCAGGACGAGAAGAACGGCAATCCAGAGACGGCTCATACCAGTGCTCCCTGTCAGGGTGGAGAACCTCCAGCCTGAGATGTGATGGGTGGCATCGGCCCGAGGCAGTTCCGGAGTCAGGTCGGTGCGGCTCAGCCGGCCGCTGACAGTCCGGGACGAGACTGGTCGCGGGACTGCGACCGGGGCCAACACGAGACCCGGTGGATCCACCAGCAGGAGTTTCGCCGCAATACGTTACGAAGAGGATTGCGACACATCAACGCAATCTCAACATCCTGCTTGGGGCGGTCGCTGCGCTGCAACCGACATGGCTGGAATCGCCAAGTGCCGCGCTGGTGCTGGAAGAGCGATGCGCGGTCGCCAGCGACGACGTTGACGCGTTCGTGAGGACTGGTCACGTTCCACCAGAGCCGAGCGTCCTCAGGCAACGTTGACGTGCCATTGATGCACGGCTATCGCGCCCGCAACTGGCGGGCCACATGCTGAGGTTGCGGTCGGCGCCGCGACCGCAGATGACCCGCCGACACGATCCACTGCGCTGGTACGACGATGTACCCCGACAGGCGTGTTGGTGTGATCGATCTCTGGTCGCGGCTCCACGCGAAGACCTGAAGTTTCCGTGGGACTGGGGAGGTGGTCAGGTGCTGCTCTTCGCCGTGCCGATCATGGCCAGGCGTCGCCTGGCGAGGTCAACCGCAGCGGCCAATGGCCCGGCCCGGTCGCCTCGCGGATCATCGTCCCTCCATCTCCAAGGCCGGACGGTCTTCCGTGGCGGAGGTCTGTTCTGGCCTGCACTGGCGATTCTGGCGGCCTGTGCCGGAGGGGCCTATCTGGCTGGCATCGGACTATGACGACGTCATGCTCATCCGTCGTGGGTGGGGGTGACCTCCCAATGCGGGAGTCCTCGGCGTTCGGGTCCGGCCCGATCAGGGGACGGTCCCTCGAATGTACTGCTGGAGGTAAGGGTGTCCAACGAACGTTTTGTGCTCCGACCCGGTGCGCTCGTGGTCGGCGCCGATGACAGCCTGGGCTGGATCGAAGCGCTGCTTGCAACTCCTGGCAGCGGTCAGATCAGCGGGTTCGTGCTTTCCGACGGCCCGTTGTTCGATCGTGGCGTCACAGTTCCAATCGAGACCGTCGTTCGGACCGAAGACAGCCGAGTCCATGTCTGGCTGACTGCGGCGCAAGTCAACCACCTGGCCGATCTGCATTCCCGTGACTCCGTCCGGTCACCGATACCCCAAGAGCGGCGTATTCAGGCCGGCCAGAGGGTGACCTGTCGCGATGGTGAGGTCGGGCAACTCGTCCTCGTGTTCGTCGATCCGCAGTCAGACCAGGTGACGCATCTGGTCGTCCGTCGCGGCGGGTTGCCAGGCCGAGAAGTCATTGTGCCGATAGCCTGGGTTCGGGAGATCACAGACGATCCGATCGTGCTCGAAGCGGGCAGCCCCGCACTGGATCAACAACCGGCGTATCGCCCCGACGATGAGATCACCGATGCCGTCTCGAGCCTGCTCTGGTATCGCTCCGACGTCCATCTGGCAGACCTGCGGTACGTTAGAGCACGGACCCGTAATGGTGTCGTCGAGCTGGGCGGCAAGACCAGGACGGAGCAGTCACGCCTGGCAATCGACGGACTCGTTCGTGGTGTGAGGGGGGTGCTCGGTGTACGCAACGAGCTTCGAACCTTCGAGGCGCTCTCGGCTGCTGCACAAGCTCTCCGCCAATCCGAAATTCAGCCCGCCGTCCTTGTGTCGCCTGATCTGCCGGCTGCGGCTGAACGTCGGCGCGAGGAAATCCCGAGGCGACCCGCGCAAGACCTACCTCAAGAAGCGGTAACCAAGACCGCGCTCAGTGCGAATGTAACGCGGCCGCTCGGGGTCGTCGCCTAACGTGTCCCGCAAGCGGCGGACGTACACGCGGATGTAGTCCACCTCGTCAACGTAGTCGCGTCCCCACACCTTGGCGAACAGTGTGCCGTGCGTGAGGACGCGGCCGGCGTTGCGGACGAGATGGTAGAGCAGCTTGTACTCGGTCGGCGTCAACTCCAGTCGTTCGCCGCGCAGTCGGGCTTCCCGAGGCTGCGAAATCGACCTCCAGGTCAGCGGACAGGAACGATGCGGCGCGGCTCTTCGGCGCGGGCCGTCAACATGCGGAGGCCGCCAACGGGCCGACGCTTCCCGAGGCCGATCCGGCGCTGCGGGAGCGCGGCGTCGTGATGATTCCGGACATCTTCTGCAACGCCGTCGGGGTGATGGTGAGCTACTTCGAGTGGACCCAGAATCGCGGGGTGCTCGTCTGGACACCTGAGGAGGTCAACGCCTGCCTGGGCCAGACGATGCTCAGGGCGTTCGACGACGTGTGGCGGCTGTCGGGCGAGCGCGACGTCGGCCCACGCCTGGCCGCGCACACCCTGGCGATTGGCCGGGTCGCTGAGGCCACCCGCACGCGCAGGCTCTTCCCCGAGGGGCCACCGCCAGGCGGTCGGCCGGCGACACGCGGTCTGCGGCTGCGGTGTGCACATGCTGAGGCCAGCCGAGGGTTCGCTCAACGACCCAGCGATGGCGACCGAGCTTCTCGCTGGACTCGATGCCCTTGCGAGCGATCCGGCAGCCGATCCCCCGCCGCCGGAGGTAGGCACGGCACCGTTTCCAATCGTACGCTTTGTCGGCGTGGAGCTTGTCGGGACGGCTGCGGGGGCGACCGGCGCCGGGGCGCTTGATCGGCTCCATGCCTTCGAGCACCTGCTCGAAGACCGTGCCGTCTGGCGGCACGTTCGCAGTGGTGAGAAAGACGGTCAGCGGGATCCCGCGCCGGTCCACCAGAACGTGCCGTTTCGAGCCCGGCTTGCCCCGGTCAGTCGGGTTCGGCCCGACGTTGTCGCCCCCCTTTTTGCCGGCACGCTGGCACTGTCAAGGCTCGCACGGCTCCAGTCGATCCGTTCTGCGGCTTCCAACTGCTCCAGCAGGACCTGGTGGAGTCGGTGCCAGACCCCGGCCTCTTCCCACTCGTGGAGCCAGGGGGGGAAGGCGTCACCCGGGCGGGCCCGGCCGGAGCACCAACCGGTGCTCCACTCCGGAGGGTACTGCTATCAGGGGGCGGAGCAGCGCTCCGTCCCCTGATAGTCCTCGTGTGGCCGCATCTGGTCTGGACAGACGCCGCTCGTGCTAAAGCACGCGCGCCAGTTGGAACCGGATGATGGTTACCAGTTCGTCAGGGTTCCAGGCGCCGTAGCTGCGCTGCCAGAGATCCCTGAACTCCTCGAGCGTGTAGTCGCCTTCCTGCCGCGCGTCGTCCTCGGTCATCTCGCCCAGCCGCTTGCGGATCACGTCGGTGATCTCCAGATCGGCGAACTGGATGACATCCGCGCGCACGATGGAGCCAGCCTCGATGTTCGGATCGACGCGGCGGCGAGTCGTCTGCTGCTTCTCGCCACTGACGACGGCCTGGTAGTGGCGGTGGGTGAACGCCAGTGAGGCGCGCGGCTTGCTGACGGACTCCTGCACGATCTGCGGGATCGGCGTCGGACCCTCCGTGGCCGCCCGACGGATCACCTCCCGGGCGACCTCGCGCGGCATCCGCTCCTCGGCCAACTGGGTCGCCACTTCGACGGCGCGCTCGGGATCCTTGATCTTCTCCGCGATGTCGAGGGCGGTACGGTAGTCGATTTTGCCCTCGGGCACGCGCTTCAACTCACGCGCGGCGATCTTTTCCTGGATCTCCTCCGGAAGGTTGAGCGTCCGGACCCAGGCTCGCACGGTGTCGACTTCGACGCCGATCCGCGTGGCGATGATGTCCCACCCGATGTACTTGTCCGGGTAACGAGAGCGCAGCTCCTGACAGAGCTTCGCCTTCTCGACGGCAGACAGATCCTCGCGCTGAACATTCTCGACGAGGTTGATCTCCATCACCTCGTCGTCCGAATACTCGCGGACGATGACCGGCACCTCGTCGAGACCGGCCTGCTGCGCGGCGCGGTATCGGCGTTCGCCCACGACCACCTCGAAATGCCCGTTCACCGGCCGCACGATGATCGGTTCGAGAATGCCGTACTGCTTGATGCTTGCGGCCAGATCGTCCAGGCCGCTCTTCGAGAATCGAAGGCGGGGGTTGAGCTTGTTTGGCTGAATTTGCTTCAGCTCGAGGTCCGGCACGTCTCTCGGTCCTCCTGCTTCAGGCTGGGGTGGCCCGAGTCTAGCAGCCGCCGTGAGGCGGGAAAGTTACGGCGGCGCACCAGTCCGATACAGCGCCGTCACGGATGCCACTGTGCGGTGCGAACGCGAAGACTGCTCGACAGAATGCATCAGAAAACGGAAAGGCCCCTGCTCCCAGCGCCGGGAGCAGGGGCGGACTCTCAGGGCCGGTCGCGGCCCTCCCAGAGGGTGCAGACGCTGGTCAGGCGGTGGGGACAGCGGACGGAGTGCCGGTCGCAGGGGCGGCCGTCTCGCCGCGTGCCTCTGCCCGGGCCTCAGCGTACAGGTCTTGCATCTTCTCGCTAGCCTCGGCGAAAGCGCTGCGGGCGGACTGGGTCAACTCAAGCATCTTGTCGCGGCTGGCAAACCAGCCCTTAATGGCGCGCTTGGCGGTGGGCTTGCCGGCCGTGGCCACCAGACACGCGCCGGCCGCCACGGCCACGAGGCCGATGGCCCAGGTCCCCGTCACGCTCTCAACGGCCCCATCGATCATGTCTTGCAGCATGGCACGCTCCTCGTAGTCCCCTGACGAAGGAAGGTCACCGCTCGGGCCATCCTGCCCATGCAGAACGACCGCTCTGGTGGCGTCGTTGATAGAACGATAGCCACGTTAACAATGTTAGCGCAAGATCAACGATGCGTACATCGACAAAAATGGCGGGACATTCACACCAGATGG
>JADLFM010000147.1 GCA_020845495.1 Chloroflexota bacterium | reverse complement strand
GATCTCCTCGGGGATGGGCCGGTTCATGCGGCACGTCCTCTCCGGCCGTCGGCGCCTCTACGCCGACGGCCTCTGCATCCTTTGCACGATACCCCGGCTCTCTCGTTTACGGAAGTGAGTCACGCCCCGTGCGAGCCAGGGCTATCGCATTACCCGATCAGGCGCTCAAACCATCCAGGAGTGAGCGGAGATAGCGGTCGTTGAGGGCGGCGCGGAAACGTTTGGTGGGGATGCTGCCCTTCGAGGAGCGGTCCTGTCTGAGCAGATTGAGCGCGAGATGGCGCAGGATTGCGAAGTTCTCGGGGGCATGGTCGACCCTGACGCGGCTGTCGTCCTCGCGGAAGGCGACATCGAGGACCCAATGGAGGCGATTCTCGATGCCCCAGTGACGGCGAATGGCGGTGTTGAGCGCTTTGGCGTCGGCCGGAAGGCTCGAGAGGTAGTGGCGCAGTTCGAGCGAGACGGAGTCACCAACGCGGCGAGTAGACTCGATGCAGACGACGCTCTTGAGGTTCGGCCACGCGCGTTCCGGGTCGATGTAGGCGAGGTAGGCCGGGTCGTCGATGGCCCGACAGCGTCGCTCCTCAATGCGTCCGTGCCCCTTGGTGATGGTGACGTCCGCGCGCAGGTCGCCCAGCGGCAGCGTGGTGCCGGCTGCTTGGTCGGCGTCGGCGAACGTCTGGCGGACCCGCTCATGCAGGGTGGGGTGATTGTCCTTGAGAGCCAGGACGTAGTCGGCCTGCTGCTCGACGATCTGTGCGGCGATGGCGGTCTGGCAGCCCATCGCGTCGGTGGTGACGACGGCGCCTTCGAGATCGAGCAGTTTCAGCAGCACCGGGATCGCGGTGATCTCGTTCGACTTCGCGTCGGTGGCGACCTGCCCCACCACCAGCCCGCTGGTCGTTGCCCAGGCACTGACCAGATGCAGCGCCTCCTTCCCGGCGCGTCGATCGTGCGACCGACGGAGCGTCTTGCCATCGATCGCCACCACCGGTGGCTCCGCTACCACCGCCGGCTCCGGCTCGCCGACGACGGCGCGCACCCAGGTCAGAAAGCAACGACGGACCTCCTCGGGATCGAGCCGGGCGAACACCCGGCCGAACGTGTCATGCGAGGGGATGCCACTCGGAAGCGCCAGGAACGTGCGTAGCCAGTCGACCTTCTCGCGGCCAAAGGTCTCGATCGCCGACCAGCTGTCAGCCCCGCAGATCACCCCGCACAGGGCGATCGTCAGGATATCGACCAACCGATGCTCCTTCAGATGGTCGCGGCGCGGGTCCGTTAGCGTCGCAAACGGCTCCCACAGGCTCGTCCGTACGTCCGTCTCCATGGCCGACCCCCGTGGCCCCAACCGAGCCACACGCCCGCAGTATCTCCTCCACTGACCGCACTTGACAAAAGGTTATGCGATAGCCCTGCCGTGCGAGCTTGCCTACTTGACAGCCCGCTCCATTCGGTGTACTCTGACGCGACAATACGACTCATGTTCTGGTCGCTGCGCCATAAGCGTTCAGCGGATCGGCGACCCAGGGCGAGGGAATTCCCAGGCGCAGCAGACTCCCGGACGCTGCGGTAGCGTGTCCGGATTCGTCGCTCGACGGCGGTTGTGCGCGCGTGCAGATTCGTAGTTGTTGATGGTCCTTACCCAGGCGGGGGATGTGCGCTCGGGTAAGTTGACCGTTGGGGGTGACGACGAGGTACGACGCTCCTGACAGCGTTGGAATACCCCGACGAGGCGAGAGCCTGGATGGCTGGTACCCACCCAGGCTCCTGTGGGCAGCGGGCTGGCGTGCCGGCTCTGCCCGTGGCGACTATAGCAAAGCTCTCGGACATCTACAATAGCCTGGATCTGCGAACAGTTCGACGCAGGGTAGCGATGGTACCTCGCGGATCCGTCCTCCGAGACGCGCAGATGTTGCCCGGCGCTGAGACGTTTCGCCAGCCAATCCCTGCCTCACCTCATCTCGGGGTGCGTGCGAGATGCTGCAAGGCATTGAGTGAGCGGAGGCAGCAGCGGAGTGCTTCGAACGAGCGCCGCTGATATCCGCTCAATGGTATGAGGGGCTGGCTCATGCAGCGGTGGTATGTGGCGAGGACGAAGGTTCGGCGCGAAGTTACGACGGCCGCGGTCCTCGAGCAGCGGGGCATCGAAACCTATCTTCCGATTCTGCCGGCGGCGCATCGGTCAGCACCACGAGTGGCCGTGTACGAGCCACTCTTTCCAGGCTATCTGTTCGCCCGCCTCGACGCGACAGAGAGCGAGTGGCTGACGGCGCGATCGGCTCCCGGGATCGCGTATTTTCTCGGTGGCGGCGGGGATCCGACTCCAGTGCCGGATGAACTGGTCGAGAGCATTCGCACCGGCCTCCTTCGCGGCAAGGGTGAGACCCATCGACCGCCGTTCAAGCCTGGCGAGATTGTCGTCATCGATCGGGGACCGTTCGCCGGCCTCGAGGCGGTCTTCGACGGCTGGCTGTCGGCGCGTGGGCGCGTCAGGGTTCTCCTCGAGCTCGTCGAGCGGCTCGTTCCGGTCGAGATTCACGTCGGATTGCTCAAACTGTCGACGACAGACGCCGAGCCTCGCCCGGTCGCCGTCTAACTCGCCCACCCAGCGCACCTTGCTGGCCGCCGCCCCCGTGCCCGCTCGAGCCTCTGGCTCCTCGGCACGGGGGCGATTCACTCCCTCTTGGAGTCGACCATGCACCACGTCGATGTGCCGCGACTCGACGCAGACACCACAACCTACGATGCTACGACCTATCTGGAAGAGCTTTCCCAGGTGCTGCTTCGCGTGCCTGGCGAACAGCTTGCCCGCGCGACCGCGACGCTCCTCGGGGCGCGTGAGGCTGGCCGCCGCGTCTACGTGTTCGGCAACGGTGGCAGCGCAGCCACGGCCAGCCACTTCGTGTGTGACCTCGTGAAAACGGCGCAGGTGCCCGGATTCAGGCCGTTTCGCGCGTTCGCATTGGCAGACAACACGCCGCTTATGACGGCCTGGAGCAACGATAGCGCCTACGCTGATACCTTCCCGCGCCTACTCGAGGCTCTGGTGGAGCCCGGCGATGTGGTGGTCGGCATCAGTGCCAGCGGGAACTCTCCCAACGTCGTACGCGGCCTGACGACGGCCGGCCGTCTGGGCGCCCGGACCATCGCTCTGCTCGGGTTCGACGGCGGCGCCGCACTCAACCTCGCCGAGATCCCGATTCATATTCCGTGCCGACACTACGGGCTGGCCGAGGACGTGCACTCAGCCATCGGGCATGCCCTTACCGCCGTCATCCGGAGCGCCCTGGAGCGCGAGCACCGCGACAACGTCAGTCGCCTGCTTGACGACGCCATTCCGTCGTTGGACGTTGAGTGATCCGCAGGCAGTCTGGCCGACATGGTACCGAGAGACACGCGGCACCTGAGGCACGAGCAGGCCGGCCGTGCAGCCAGCACAGTCAGCGTCTACGCGCTCGCAGCCTCGGGTATGGGCGATGGGCGAGAGACGGGCATGACGTCCTGCCAGACCACCCCTGTGAGGACTCACCTGACCCGTCGGGCCAACGGCGGTACGCAGGTCGATCGCAGTGTAGCGCGTGGACCATTCCATCGCAGCGGGCAGTGTTGGCACTGACGCCGGTGGAATCCGCGGGCTGGAGGTGCTCCCGCTGCGCTTCACCGCCGTCGGGGACGGTGAGCGGCATGATACCCATGTCGGCTTTCCTGGCCCGATCGCGCGGGGACCGTACCATTGCCCACAACCCGTGCATCACACGTGGGTAGATGCGGGAGCCTGGACAGTGCCGGGTAGACAGCGAGTTGGCCAGCACTGGCTGTGAGATCGTGCGCCTGGCGTTGCTGTGGGAACGGCCATTCCCTGGAGCAAGCCTCGAGTTCGGGGATGCCCCACCTACCGACGGGGCAGTGGGACGCTGGCGTGCCGTATCCACAAAAGACACCCTTGCGGCCGTTGACCGACGACGAGCGCGCACTGCTGCAACGGGTGGCCCGAGCGAGGAATCAGCGCGCGGACCGGGTGGCGCGTGCACGAGCGCTACTGGCTGTCGACGCCGGCGCCACCTTCGCAGAAGCTGCCAGACGTCTCGACCGCCGCTCAGGCGACGCCGTAGCTCACCTGATCGCACGCTTCAATGCTGAGGGCGTTGGGGCGCTGAGCCCGCGTCACGGAGGCGGACCGCCCGTTCGGTATCGAACAGCAGAGCGCGAACGAATCCTCCGCGAATTCGGCCGCCCGCCCGATCCTGAGAAGGACGGAACTTCGGTCTGGTCGCTGGGGTCCTTACGGCGTGCTTTGCGGATAGCGCCTGACGGCTTACCGATGGTCAGCACGTCGACAATCCTTCGAGTGCTGAAGGACGCAGGGTACTCATGGCGTGCTGACGGAGGCTGGCGCGCGACAGATGTAACGCAGCACCCATCCGCGGGCCAAGCGTGTATGGAGCCTGCCTCACGTAGCAGTGGCGTGGACGAGTGCCCGCGATCGATCGATCCCCCCTGAGAGCACACAGGTGGTTGAGGCGCTGGCGCTCTGGTTCACGTACCAGACCCTTCAGCGTGGCGTCTCGGGTGCCTCGAACAGGTGAATGATGGCTACTTGTGCCTCATGGCGCCCGGCTCTGGCGGATGCGGTAGGTCTCGTCACCGGCGGCGTTTCGGGTGGTGTACGCGCTGCGCGCCGCACAGGCGGAGGCCACCTCAGCATCCGACCGTTCTCATTGCAGTGACGCGACGAACGCCAGGCCAAACCACGCCCCGATCGGGGTGCGCTGTGCTGACGTCGACGTGAGCCGAGAGCGCGTTCACGCGCATTCTGCCCCCTGCTATTCACCGAAATCGTAAGACGCACGAGCATACGAAACGGGTCCGAAGCACTCGCAAAGTCTACCTAAAATGGCGGCATTCGAGCGCTCTGAAATCGTGACTGATCCAAGAATACCGCGCATATTGGATGAATTCTCGACTCAGGCAGGAGGGCATGCGCGACATCGCAGAGCGGGTCGGTGGGCACCGAGCCGTCGGCGCAGAAGTCAGGGGCGCGTGGTGCTATGACCCCAATCTCAGCCGCGAGCAAGCGTGTCTGAGTGGTCCGGGGCGCGTCCCAGGCATCGTCACCTGGCTGGCCACGGCAACCCGGAATGCCCTCGGCGCTTCAGTTCGCCAGATCGGCTGCTGGCGGTACCGCGCGGCACGCGTGATCCCGTTGCTGCTGTGGGCAAGCGCCGTGAGCGTGGGATGGTGGCTCGGCGATGTCACGCTGACTGGGCCGTCCTCATCTGTCCCGCCGCTCACGTCACCCCGGCACCTCCTGGCCGATACGGAGGCCCCCGACGCTCAGACCCAGACATCCTTCCACGTGGCAGCCGGCCACGAAGAGCATGCACGGTCAGCCGATACCGCTGGTGACGTCGACCTCCCAGCATCGGGCGCGCTCGCCGTCCACCGCGCGCACCTGGCCGAAACTGACTTGATCGTGACGTCGGTACAACAGGCCGATGCCGACGCATTCGCCGGTGCGGTCCGTGAGGCCGTGCTCCACCTCTACGCCACCGTCGACGACGCTCGCCGATCTGGATATGTGGCTGTTGGCCCAGCTACGCCGACCGGGCCCCTGGTGCGCCTGTACGACGTCGATCTTCAGCGGGACCGAACCTGGCTCGAACCGGACCGACCTCACGTGCTGGTGTATTTCGCAGGAGCGGGTGGCGCGCTCGGCCCACTCGGAGCCGCCTTCCTTGCGCCTACCGGCGAAGGCCCCAGGATCGGCGGTGGGTTGACGCTCTGGTACCCGCATCCCGGGCTCTGCCTTGACGAGAATGACCGGCTCGCCGGCTTGCTCGATCCAACCTGGGGATGCCCTTTGGGGAGCACGCCGTCACTACCGGGGCTGGAGGCTCTCCATGTCTGGCTGTTCGACAATCCTGACGGACGATTCGCGGGTCTCTTGAGCCAGGCGGCAGCGCGCCGCGCCCGTCAGACGCTCACAGAACGATGATGGCGCGTTTCAGGCGCGCGGAGGCAAGGATGCCGGAGCGTGTAGTACAGGATCGACATTCAGTTCTCCCGCCAGTGACAGAGACAGGCACGCGGGTGATGCGCCTCGTATCGGTGAGGAGACCTCAGTGGCGTTCGATTGGCACGTTCGTTGGCGCCCTGGTTGTGGTCGGGGCGCTGAGCGTTGGTTTCCGGGCGTTCGGGTATGGGCTCGGCGCGGCCCTGACCGTCAGTGAAGCGGCCGCCAGCACGTCGGCGGCGAACGTTCCAGTGTCCAGCGCACCGCTGGCAAGCACCGTTTCCGCCGCCATGGGGGCCAGGAATCCTTCGGACGAGAACGGCTCAATCGCGGCGACGTGCTCAGATCGGCCACGCGTGTCGGTGTCGGTGATCCGTGAAGCTGGTGGGCTCCGTGCGACGATTGCCGCCGGCACTTCCGCAGCCGTCCCAAACAACCGACTGACGAGCATTCGGATCGGCAGCGCCGCCAACGGTGTCGTCGACCTCCGCGACCGCATTGCCCTCCCGAGTAACAGTTCCGTGGCACTCCCGGATCGACCGTCGAGTGTCAGCCTGCTGATTCGCCGGACGGGTACCAGCGGCTCGGTCACCATCCCCCTGATCGTCTCAGACGACTGTGGCGGGTGGCCAACGTTCGTGGGTGGCGGGTCGTCCCAGTTTGGAGAGCAGCCGAATCCGCCGGCGACGCCACAGCCGACACCGGTGCCGACACCACCCGCAGTAGGCGCATGCGGCGAAGCCATGGATGCCTGGCACCCACCAGTCATCAACGGATGCACGGCCGGCCACGAGCATGGCGATCCGCCACCGTCGTGGATCGGCGATGCTGGCTACACCGTGTCGTTCAGCGGCCCGTTCAACACCACGGCACGCGAGAACACCACCAAGCACGCGGCGATGAAGGCCTTTCTGGCCCGCTTCAGCGGCGTCGACATCTATTTCCGCATTCACGCAGCATCGAATGTCCTCGACCGCTCGGCACGCTACCACTCGTACGATGTCTGGACCCGCGATGCCGCTGGCGGCGTATCGCATTGGCAGGGCTGGTTCAACACGGGCGACCCGGTGGCGGACCGCATCCCGCGTAGTCTGGGTGACCCGGGACGTCGACCCCTCATGCTCGTCGTGGATCGGGCAAGCTGGGACGCCGATATCCGCTGCGAGCAGTGGTACGGCCTCACGGCGTCCTGGAGTTGGGATTTCGGCTGGACGATCTGCAACGTCAACTCACTGTTCTACCCTGGCGAAAATAATGAGCAGGACATGGCCCAGTGGCGCCTTCCGCCGGGCGGCCCGAGTCTCGGGGGGCTGCGACGGCTGGAGGCGGCATGGTATTCCTCGTCGTCACCTGGCCGACAGCATCCGACCGGCCGCTTCTGGGCAACCCAGTTCGGTGAGATCGTCGGCGGGCCGACCGATACCCGCTGCTCCGGCACGAGCACCAGGTTTGGGACGACCTACGCAAACGTCTGCCTCGAACAGTACATCGCACCCACGATGACTCAGGTCGCGTTCCCCGGGAATGCTGTGCAGAAGACGTTTCCCACGACTGGTGTCCAGATCCCCAACTGACAGGAATGCCGGTCGGGTAGCAGGCGCGGCCCGAGATAGACGCGTCCTGGGTTGCTCCATGAGGCCTGGCGCCGCGATGCGCACCGGCACTCCTCGCGATTGCCGGTTCTGGCCCGCTTGCCCACGCGCACTGCATCTCTTCCATCAAGCGCCCTACTGCGCTCTGCCACGTCGGCCGTGACGAGGCGGCAGAAAGGAAGAATCGCTCATGGCTCGCGTCATCCACGCCGCCCCAGGTCCGGCCTTCTGGCACTCGAGTCCACGAACGCCCTTGCCACCGCGCAGCGTACGTATTTCGGCCGTGCTGCCCGCCTACAACGAAGAGGCTGTCATCGGGTGCACGGTGCGGCATGTCGCGGATGCGCTCGGTAAGATCGCCGACGGTTTCGAGGTGATCGTCGTCGATGACGGCTCGATCGACGGCACCGGCGCCGTCCTCGCACGCCTCGCAGAAGATGCGAGCATCCGCCTTCGGATAGTCCAGCACGAGCGCAATCGAGGGTACGGCGCCGCAGTAGCCAGCGGCTTCGGCGCGGCCAGCATGGACCTGATCTTCCTGACCGATGGCGACAAGCAATTCGATGTCCGAGAGGCCGCCAGCTTCATCCCACGTATGGACGCCGAGACGGATCTCGTTATCGGCTGGCGCCGCCAACGTGCCGATCCTCCCATTCGGCGCTTGAATGCCTGGGGCTGGAAGCTGCTCATCAACGGTCTGTTTGGCTACACCGCTCGCGACGTCGATTGCGCGTTCAAGTTGTTCCGCCGTGAGGTATGGCAGAGCATGGAGGTCCAATCCCGTGGGGCCACGTTTAGCGCGGAACTGCTGGTGAAGGCTCGCCGACTCGGCTTCCGCATCGTCGAGTTGCCGGTCACGCATTTTCCCCGCACGACCGGCAGCGCTACCGGCGCGAAGCCGCGCGTCATCATCCGAGCGATTCGAGAGCTCTTGCACCTGTGGCTTGTGCTCGACCGCCAGCTCGCGGAGGACCGACGACAGGTGGACGTTCGACGTCGACGGATGTCGGTCAACTGACACTGGTGCCTGCCGTGGCTTGTCAACTGCACGGCGAATCACCCCTGGCGATGAGATGTCGCACTGCCGAGGGGAGCATCAATCTCCTCCAATCGATGCATACGGTCCGCGTGGCCGAGAAGCTAGCTGGGGTGAGTTCCGGCGACGCGCGGCCGAGCAGTGACAGTGCTGGAGCGGCTCACGCAGGCCGTCACGCAGGAGCCCGACGGGGTGTGACCGTAGCCGCGGCACGACCCTGGACCTCAAGTGTGACGGGCGACGCGCGTTGCTGACGGGGGGCGGGCGTAAGGGGGAAATCCATGGTTGCGGATCAGTGGCATCGGATCGCGCCCGCGGCGGCCATCGGGCCTACCCAGGCGCTGCACGTTACGGGGAACTTCGTGTCCGATTCGAGTGATGCAGACGACACGGCAAATCTGAAGCCAGATCCTGGGCGGCCGCTGCGGGTGGTGCGGGCCGAACATCTTCTGAGCATTCGCGAACTGGCGCGCATCGCGGCAGTTGCACCGAGCACTATCTACATGATTGAGGCCGGGCGGTCAGTACCGCGCTTTGCGGCCATCCGGCGGATTTGCACGGCGCTGGGAGTTCAGGCGCACGAGATTGCCGAGTTTCGGCGCGTCGTCGAACGGTATTCCCGGCCCAACTAGCGGGCCACAGCCCGCCCGACCGAGCGCGCGTACCCCATCGATGTCGACCGTGCGGGTTGGCGTGGAGCGGTCCGAACCTGCCATGACCTCTACCTGAGGTGGCCGACTGGAAACGTGGGAGGAGCAGCGGGCGAGCGTCTACGTCTCTGCGTCGACTGATCTCTGGCGCCGAGCGGATGCGTGGTCGGCAACGGTGCGCTCGGTGAGCAGCAACGTCAGGCGGTCTGGTCGCGGTGAGCGGTAGCGCTCTCCGGGTAGCTCAGGGGAGCACCTTCAGACGTTGCGGCAAGTGCCTGACGAGCATCTTCACACCATTCATCGTGTGGCCCACTCTCGTAGCGTACGCAGAAGCAGGGTAGAGGGTCGTTCGGAAGCTGGCGCTCGGCCACGCCAATCAGTGCGATCCGAAGCGTCTCGACGGCACGCGTAAGCTCAGTGACACGCCGCTGTGCCGCTTCAGCCTGTGTACGAAGCGCCTCGGTATCGGGCTCGCCAGCACGATTCGATGTGGGTGTCAGGTCGTCGTGGTTCGACATCCGGTGCTCGCCGACCTCCTCTTCATCCAAGGTATGGCCCCCAGGATGTTGGCGTCACGTCGCCACCCGACCTACCCCAGGCCCAGAGGTCGAACGACGTTGTGTCACCGCAACCGAACGACGCCCATGGCGCGTCGGCCGCGGTGATTGGCAATACGGAGGCGTCCAGAGCGTGCCGGCTGTCGGTCGCCAGAATCATTGAGCCGACCTCGAGCCAGCCAGGAGCGCTGTCTCGTCGCCCCAGGGGGGTAGACGAGATTACGTCCACTCCTGCCGAGCGTGTCACGGGTGCGTTTCGCATGCCCAGACTCTCGCCGAGGCTTCGGTCGTGGCTCGGCCGGATGCGTCGCTGCTTCCTCGGCGCCAGTACGGTGGTCAAATTGAGCGGGCTGGCCTGGCAGATTGCGCAACTCCTCGAGCGACCACGGCGGGCAGATGTCGAATCAACTCGATCTCGCGCTCCTCTGTGGAGACCCGCTTCGGCTGAGCCTGACCGTATGACGCTCTAACTCCACGACTCACGCGGGCACCGTACCATGTCGGTCGCTGCGCCTGCACTGGATACAGTCCGGCTGGCGCTCGATGTCCTGACCTGTCACCGGGCGAGATTCACGGCTCGCCTGGCGATGATATCGGCTCGGCATGGCGGGGTTCGGAAGCAGATCGGATTCCGGCCGGGATGGGCAGCATGACCTGCTCAGGATGGGGTCAGTGTCGTCCAGGTTGTGAATCCGTGGACCACGGAGCGACCGTACTTCTTGAGATATAAAATTCGACGTTCCGTCGCAGTACGTCCAGGATCTCAACGGAAACTCAATCGCGGCGCAATCGCCTCCGTCCGAGGATGCCGGTACATAAGCAGGGCGAAGGAGCGAGTGAACGACGTGGGGTAGCCCCCCGAGGGATCCGGCTGAATCCCTTCTGGTAGCGTCGCGGCACTCGCTTCTCCGCGTTTAGCGCTCCCATTCTCAGCGTTCACGTGGTTGGGACACCCAGGTGCCCCTGAGGCACGTCCGCCGCTGGCCTGTACGGCCCCCTCTCAACCGGAGGCTCGACCCGCGGGGGTTGACGGCCGATCGTCGAACGAGAAGCGTGCGTAGCTGTCGCACCGATCCGCGGCAGCCGGAGTGGGTGCCACAATGCGCGATCCACGCGTTGCCCTTGGGATAGCCATGAGTGCCGCGGCAACCGCTCTGCTGCTCTACGTCGTCGATCCGTGGGCGGTTATCGCGGCGCTGCAACAAGCGGAGTACCGCCCAATCGTCGGCTGCGCGCTGCTCGTACCGGCCGCGCTGTGGCT
Source organism: Chloroflexota bacterium (assembly GCA_020845495.1). The sequence goes on along the minus strand of JADLFM010000147.1, from coordinate 5,392 downwards.
GAGGTGTCTGCGTTGGCGGCTGCTCTTCCCGCGACCCAGGGAAATCCCACTCGGGAGGCTTTCGGAAGCGCTCTACATCGGCTACATGATGAACGTCGTGCTCCCGCTTCGTGCAGGTGAACTGGTTCGCGCTATGCTCGCGGCAGACCTCGCCCAGACGAGCCGAAGCACGTCCGTTGCCACCGTAGCCGTCGAAAAACTCCTCGACGTCGGGGCGATGGCCCTGCTTCTGTTCGTCCTGGGCCAACTGGTGCCTGACCTGCCGGCCTCGGCTCGCTACGCGGCAGGTGCGAGTGGGCTTGGACTTGCCCTGGCGATCGGCTGTACGGCCGTTGCGCTGCTGGCGCGTCGTCAGGTGATGGGTTTCGTTCGCCGGCTGGAGACTCGTCTGCCCCGATGTCGCCGGATCGGGCTGACCGGACTGCTCGACGATGCGCTTGACGGGCTAGCCTTTCTGCATGTGCCGACGACGGTTACCCTGGTGATGCTGTTGACGGTGGCACAGTGGGTGGTCTCGGCCGCCATGGTGGCGCTCGGCCTGATCGCCGTCGGGATCGGGGAGTCATCACCACAGATCGTGTTCCAGATGACGCTGCTCGTGCTCGTCGCGACGAATCTCAGTATGGCGATTCCGTCCGCGCCGGGGTACGTTGGTGTCTTCCACGGCGTCTTCGTCGCCACACTGGTACTCTTCGGCGTGAACGAAGACGTGGCAGCGGCGGCAGCCGTGCTCGAGCACGCGGTGATATTCGGCAGCTTCATCGTCGGCGGCGTGTACTACCTGGTGGCCGGTCGAGCGACACAGCTCCACGGGCGCCGATTGGGCGCCGTCGTCCTCCAGGCCCGCTCGTCAAAGCTTGGAGCAAACTGACGCCCGTCAGCCGCTCCCCGCCCGCCGATCGCTTAGTGACCGCTCGGGGTGACCGGGCGGTCTTTTCATGCCCTGACGACCGTATGCGCGGCGCGGGCGCATGCCTTCAAAGGTCGCGCCTGGATCGACGGCAGGTAGTCCAGGTTTCGCTCGTCGTACCGCGGGCGTCTTCCACAATCGTTGTCGACTAAAATGCGCCAGGGCCGCCGCCTACGAAGGTGGGCCACTCGCCACATGCGTCGATGATGGTGAGACGAACGGTGGTGGGGCCGGAGACGTGGTGTCGAACCACGAACTGGACCGCCGAGGGCTCCTGACCGGCAGGGTACGAGATGGTGAATGGCGACGTCTGAGCGTGCCGCTCTCCGATGTCGACGGTGGCGTTGGCCAGAGCGTCGAAGCGGACGCCGCGGACGCCGTTGTTCGGTCCTGTGACGGTAACCTGGACTTGGAGCGTCTTGCCGTCGCGGCGCGACTCGACCACGACCGGCGGGCGTGGGTCGCAGCCAGGCGACGGGCTCGGGCGGGTCTGGCTGTAGACCGGCGACAGGTTACCGGCGCCGTCGCGGAACTGCGCGTACACGACGGGTCCGGCGGAGAAGTCCCAGGGTGTTGTGGTGGCGAACGACCGCCAGGCAGCATCCGTGAGGTCGGAACGGATCGAGAGGCGCATGCCGTCGATGCCGCTGCGCTCGTCCGTGGCGGACAGAGCCAGCGTTCCGATCTGCGCGGTGCCCACGCTTGCCACGTCGCGGACGGTGAGCGAGCCGCGCGGCGGCGTCTGGTCGAGGGAGATCTTCGTCGTGACTGCCGCTGACACCACTCCACTGACGTTGCGAACGCGCGCCGACACGACCTTCTGTCCGTCGCCGGCTGCCAGCGTCCAGTCAGCACGCCGACTAAAGGGACGCCACGCCGACCAGGAGGCGCCGTCGTTCGAGAAGCTCATCTCCACCGGCGAGCTACCGGTCATGTCCGGGGCCAGCGCGAGCGCCACACTGGTGCTGTTAGTGATTCCGGCTCCCCCATTGACGACCAGCCCTTCGAGCGCGGGCAACCGGCTGTCCGGCAGCCAGGCGTCGAGTGCAGGGCTATACGCGAGCGTGATGGACGTCATGCGTAGCCTGTCGTCTTGGCCACCGATGGCATACACGGCATCATTCGCCGCCACGAATGCGAAACGTCGCCGCGCGCCGGAGGCCAACCAACGCCGCGCCCACCGATTGGTAGCTGGGTCGTACTCGTCCAGCACTCGTCCGCCGCCCCAGAAGCCGAAGGCGTACATCCGCCCGTTCGACGCGAAGGCTGCGCCGTGCTGCGACCGCCCCGCCGGCATGGGCGCGGCGGTCGTCCAGGTATTCGAGGCCGGATCGAAGCGCTCGTGAGTTTGCTGATCCACATTGACGAGGTTCGGGTTTTCCGTGCCACCGACCACCGAGATCTTGCCGTCCGGTCCAAGGGTCGCCGCAAACTCGATACGACGTGTTGGCATCGGCGCCATCGCCGTCCAGACCTCGGTGTCCGGGTCGTACCGGTACGTGGTGGTCGAAACCCAGCCACCAGGTCTCTCAGCACCCCAGCCAAAAATATAGATGTTACCGTCTGCACCCGCGACAACCGCAGGATACGTCCGCGTGGCAGGCAGCGGCGGCTTTGCCTCCCAGGTGTCGGTCTGGGGATCGTACGCGTCAACCAGGCCACACGTGTTGGAGCACACCCCCTCCAGACCGTAGCCACCGACAAGGTAGATCTTTCCATCCTTGCCTAGCGCAGCGCCGCCATGGGAACGGGCGTGTGGCAGCGACTTCCGTAGGGACCAGGTGTTCGCGATAGTGTCGTATGCCTGTGCGAGCGTGCCGGGGCCGCTGTCGCCCCCACTGTCGCCACCCCCGCCGAAGACGTAGATCGTGCTCCCGACCGCGGCAGCGAAGAGGCTGAACCGCTCGTTAGGCATCGGCTGTGGAGACACGAACTGCGCCTGCGCGGAGGCTTGACGCTGGGTGTTTGCTGGCAGGCCGCCGACGACCGCGATCGCCGTGAGTACCAGGCCAGACAGGAGGCCGAGGGTCCGCCACCGTGGCCGCCACGCATGTGAACGCACGCTCACTGCACCTCCCGGAATGTTGCGCGGCGGATGGTAGGGCAGAGCCGTCGAGCGGCGCAAGCCTGCGAGATTCCGATACGGTAGTGCAATAGGATTTCGGCAGGTGGTCGTCTATCCAAAACGAGGCGCGAACAGGCGCTCCGGCACGGCGCGAGAATCACCAAGTGTCGGCCGTCCGCCGTCCTCACTGGCAGTCAGGCTTTGCACGGCGAGACCTATAACCGTGCGCAATCTGACGAAACCAGCGAGCGAAACGGGGAGCGATCGTATGACCGCTCCCCCCTTTCGTCTGCGTCCTGAAATTCGGCTGGTGTTAGCTTGGAGCGCCGGCCCCGACTGCCTGCGCGACGCCGTTCGGTTGCAGAGTCATCGCGCTCGACGGTCGGCCGATTGGGAAGTAGCGGAAGCCGTCTAGCTCCATCATCTGCCGGTCGTACAGGTTACGGCCGTCGATGAAAGCGTCACCCCGCGCCAGTTCACGCAGTCGGCGCAGATCGAGTTGCTTGAATTCGTTCCAGTCGGTCAAGAGCACGATTGCGTCAGCACCCGTCGCCGCCTCGTAGGCGTCGGCGCAGTAGGCAACGCCGGGCAGGATCTCGCCCGCTTTTTCCATCGCGGCCGGGTCGTAGGCCCGGATCGACGCGCCTTCACCCTGGAGCAGATGGATGATCTCGACGGCGGCAGCTTCACGCAAATCGTCGGTGTTCGGCTTGAAGGCGAGTCCGAGAACGGCGATGGTCGCCTCTTCGAGCGTCCCGAGCGCTGCCCGCAGCTTCAGCACCACCGCGCGGCGAGCGTCGCGGTTGATCTCCAGCACGGCACGCAGCAACTGGGGGTGGCAGCCCGAAAGGGCTGCCATATGCGCGAGCGCCTGCACGTCCTTGGGGAAGCAGGAGCCACCGAACCCGACGCCCGCATCGAGGAAGGATGCCCCGATTCGCGCATCGAGGCCCATGCCGCGAGATACCTGTTTGACGTCGGCGCCCATCTTCTCGCAGATCGACGCGATCTCGTTGATGAACGAGATCTTCGTCGCCAGGAAGGCGTTCGACGCGTATTTGATCATCTCGGCGGTGCGAAGGTCGGTAATGACGACTGGCGCCTTCAACGGGCTGTAGAGCCCCGCTACCTTCTCAGCCGCTGCCGGATCGTCCGCACCGAGCACGATGCGATCAGGATGATTGAAGTCGGCGACGGCAGCGCCCTCGCGGAGGAACTCGGGGTTCGAGACGACGGCGACGGCGGCGCTCCCGTACCGCGCGAGCAGCCCCTGGACCCAGTCGCCGGTGCCGATCGGCATCGTACTCTTGTTGACCACGATGGCTGGCGCCCGCAAGTGCTCGGCGATCGAGTGCGCGGCTGACCGCGCGTAGGTCATGTCGGCCTCGCCAGATGGCCCCGGCGGCGTGTTCACGGCCACAAAGACGAACTCGGTGTTCGCCAGCCCCTCGTCGTAACTGGTCGTAAAGGCGAGCCGTCCTGCCCGCACATTCCGCTCGACCACCTCTTCCAGGCCCGGCTCGTAAATCGGGATCGCACCTGCCCGCAGGCGTGCGACCTTGCCGGCGTCGACGTCGATACAGGTGACCCGGTTGCCCAGGTCGGCAAAACAAGCCCCCGTCACCAGGCCAACGTAGCCCGTTCCTACGACGCTGATCGTCGCCATAGTGTGTCACCTCTGCGAAAAGTTGCCCGCGCGTCAAGGAGAGCTGCGGGGGCCAACCGCGGCGCGGGAGTATACAGCGCAGCGACTGATGACGTCTGCCCGCGTGATTAGCACGGGCACAGGCATGTCCCGGTATCGTGGGCATTCGACTTGCCGCGCGGCCCGGACGGCCGGTACACTTCTGTGCTGGCTCTCGGCAGCGCTCAGGCGCTGCTGCGTGCTCTGGGTGGGATGGCGGAGCGGCTAATCGCACCGGTCTGTAAAACCGGCGTCCGGAAGGACTACGCAGGTTCGAATCCTGCTCCCACCACCGGCTCGGCGTGAGGAATCGCTCACGGACTGTTCCCGGGCTCTCATATCGGCCCACATAGCTCAGTCGGCAGAGCGCGTTCTTGGTAAGAACGAGGTCATCGGTTCGAATCCGATTGTGGGCTCCAGGAAGAGAGACCGCGCGGCGGTCTTTCTTCGCGTCGGGCTGGAGACAGACCCGGTGCGCCCAGTCTTTGGGCGGCTTCACTCCCGGGCGCGGCGGCGCCGACTGGTGGATGGTTGGGCTTGACCCCGTATCGCGGACACCGGCACGCGCTGGGAGCACGTGTCGAGCACTGGTAGGGGATAACAGAGGGCGATGGCGAAGCAGAGGTTTGAGCGGACGAAGCCGCACGCGAACGTGGGGACGATCGGGCACGTGGACCACGGCAAGACGACGCTGACGGCGGCGATCACGAAGGTGCTGGCGATGAAGGGGGAG
>JADLFM010000146.1 GCA_020845495.1 Chloroflexota bacterium | reverse complement strand
GTAGCCGGCCGACAGGTGGTCCGGGTTGGCGTCCGGGTTGGCCGCCGACGCGTTGACGGCAGCCGGGGACACCACGTAGGACACCGCCGACGCCTGGAGCACCCGCTCGGTGATGCCCCCGTGTCGGCGCTCCTCGGACAGCTCCACCAGGCCGTGCGCCTCGAGCGCCTTGAGGTGGTAGTTGACCTTCTGGCGTGCGATGCCGACCCGGGCGGCGAGTCCGGCGGCCGAGGCCGGTACGGCCAGTTCGCCGAGCAGCCGGGCCCGGACCGGATCCAGCGCGGCGGCGGCAGCCCCCGCGCTCTCGATTACCTCGACCTCCCGCATGACCCCACCCTGCGCCTGACAACAAATCTTGTCAAGGGCCCGGACAGGATCCCCTTCTCGGTGTTGCCGGTGTGGGCGTGACGTTGCAGGCTTGTAGCCCTCGACCCCGACGGAGGTTCCATGGGCAAGTTGATCTACGCGGCCAACACCTCACTCGACGGTTTCCTCGAGGACGAAACCGGTTCGTTCGACTGGTCCGTGCCCGACGAGGAGGTGCACGCGTTCTGGAACGAGCATGAGCGTCACATCGGCACGTCGCTCTACGGGCGACGGATGTACGAGGCAATGCGGGTTTGGGAGAACGATGACTGGTTGACGAACGAGCCTGCGGTCGTCCGCGAGTACGCCGGGATCTGGCGTGACGCCGACAAGGTGGTCTACTCCACGTCGCTCGCCGACGTCTCGACCGCGCGCACCAGGATCGAGCGACAGTTCGATCCCGAGTCGGTGCGACGGCTCAAGGAGACGTCCGGTTCGGACCTGAGCATCGGAGGCGCGGGGATCGCGGCGGAGGCCTTCCGGCACGGTCTGGTCGACGAGTGCGTGCTGCTGCTGTGCCCGGTCGTCGTGGGTGGCGGCAAGCCGGCGTTGCCCCGGGGCCTGAGACTCGACCTCGAGCTGCTGGACCACCGACGATTCGACAACGGCGTGATCTACGTCCGCCACGCGGTCCGATAGGCATGCCCGCGCGTCGCCCGAAGCGCGCGCTCGGTGCAGCAACGGCGCGCGTCCGGGAAGCAGCGCCTAACGGCCGACCGAGTCCAGCACCCTGGCGAGTTCCGCCGGGCGGCTCACCATCGGCCAGTGCCACGTCGGAAGCTCGACGTAGGTCCAGTCGCCGTTGACCATGTGCGCGAAGACCGGTGCGTGCGGTGCCAGCTGCTGCAGTTGCTCAAGGTTGAAGGTGCACAGCACACCCGTCCGGGGAAGCCGCTCCCGGGCCCCGGTGAGTGCGACCGGCTGGATGGCGGTACGCCAGGGTTGCGGCTGCGAGCCTTCGACGAGCGCGGCGACGGCAGCGTCGTCGACCTCGGGCACGTCGGCGGCGAGTGCGGCCCAGGGCGGCGGTGGGAGCTTCCAGCCCTGGCCGTGTGCCCTGACCAGGTCTTCGTTGGCCGCGCGCGCTTCGGGTCCCTCGAAGTCGGCCTGGGCCATTCCATTCGGCAGGGGTCCCGAGTCGACGTAGACGAGGTGCGAAACGCGCTCGGGTACGCGGTCGGCCGCACCGGTGGTCACGAGGGCGCCGTAGCTGTGGCCGACGAGCACGACCTCGTGCAGGTCGTGCTGCTCGAGCAGGTGCACGACGTCCTCGATGTGGGTCGTCAGGTCGGTTTCTGGCGAGGCGAGGTGGGCGCGCTCGCCCATGCCTGCGAGGTCGACGGCGTGTACGACGTGGCCGCGCTCACGAAGTGAGTCTGCGACGTGGCGCCAGACCAGGGCGCCGAGCCAGAAGCCGGGGACGAGGACGTAGGTAGAGGTGTTCATGGCGACAACGCTAGGCTGGATAGCGGACAGGTTCCGCCCGGTATGTTGAATCTGCAACGCAGTCATTTCCGATCCGCGACGAGGAGGACCGTGACCCGCCCGACCGCTCGAGTGCTGGCCATGCTGGAGCTGCTCCAGGCGGGCGGGCAGCGCACGGTCGGCGAGCTCGCTGCTCGGCTCGGGGTCGACGAGCGCACGGTGCGGCGCTATGCCGAGCACCTTGCCGACCTCGGCATCCCCGTCCAGGCGCAGCGGGGCAGGTATGGCGGTTACCGGCTCCTGCCGGGCCACAAACTGCCGCCGCTGATGCTGAACGACGACGAGGCCGTAGCAGTCGTACTGGGCCTCGAGGCCGCGGAACGCGCGGGGCTCGCCACCACCGACAACGCAGCCACGGCGAGCGCGCTTGCCAAGGTGTCGCGGGTACTGCCGCGGGCCCTGCGCCAGCGGCTCGACAGCCTGCTTTCGACCGCCCAGTTCACGATCCCGGTGCGCGCAGCCGCTCCAGCCGATGCCGACACGCTGCTTGGTCTCGCTTCGGCTGCGCAGGCGCGGCGCACCGTCGTGATCGGGTACACCGCCTGGGACGGGCGGGAGTCGCAGCGTGAGCTCGACGTCTACGGCCTGGTCTTCCACTCCGGCCGGTGGTACGTCACGGGACACGACCACGGCAGAGATGACGTCCGGACCTTCCGCCTGGACCGCATCGCCTCAGTCAAGCAGCAGGGCGACGTCTCCTACATCGTGCCCGCTGACTTCGACGCCAGGACGCAGGTCGAGTCGGGCATCGCGGCGGTCCGGTGGTCGCACGAGGTCTCGGTGTTGCTGCGGACCACCCTTGCGGACGCGGGGGAGCGACTACCCCGAAGCGCGGGTCGGCTGAGCGAGCACGTCGACGGTGTGTTGTTCGAGACGCGTGCCGAGCACCTCGACGGCATGGCCCGCATGCTTGCCGGGCTCGGCTGGGACTTCGAGGTGATCACCCCGGACGCCCTG
>JADLFM010000145.1 GCA_020845495.1 Chloroflexota bacterium | reverse complement strand
TTCGTGCCCGCTGCCCGCTGGAAGAACAGCGTCAGATCGGCGTAGTACGCCTTCATCGTCGACGTGTTCTTCAAGTTGTTCAGGATCTGCTCGTTCTCGTCCGACCCCGACGCCGGGTTCGATTGCAACAGCATGTAGTACGTGAACACCGGCGTCATCCCCGCCGCCCGCGACTCGTCCGCGTACATCGTCACAAACGCCCCGTTCGTGTTCCACGTCGCCCAGCCCTCGCCAGTGTTCACTCCGCCCGCCAGGTACTGGTACCGAAACCCGAACGGCGCCGTCCCCTTCATCGTCCCGGCCCCGCCCGGCTGATCCGCCTTCCCCAACTGCAACGTCGTCGGCCATCCCGCCGGCAGCCCCGGCAACGACCCCTGCGCGTAGGCGACCCTCAGGCCAGCATCGTCCAGAGCAGCAGTTCCAGGTGTCAGCGGCTCCCACACGTTTAAGGAGATGACGGAGAGTACGACCGTGGTGAGCAGGGCCAGACGCATTCGAAACATGGCGACCATCCAGATGGCGTTTTCGTGACATCGGCACGCTGTGAAACGACACGGTAATCTTGTAGGAGGCGTTTCGACATAAGGTCGGCGCCTAGGTTAGCAAAAAGATTACGATCGATGCACAAGTGAATACACTCTCGTTACGTTGTACGAACGCGATGTAAAGAAACGTCACACATTCACCATGAGATGGCAGATAGACTCGCCGCGGCCGGCACGGTCATCGGCGGCCCGTGCGATAGGCCGAGTTGAACCACCGCTCCGAGCCGCCGCGCAATGACTCCCACGCGGCAGAAGGACGACAGGGCAGCCCACAATCCGGTAGAACCCTGCGCGCAGCATCCGCGCTGGAGGGCAGGCCGCGATGCGGCATTGGCATCAGCCATCTGGCCCGGCTTCGGGCAACGACCAGGGCATACGTCCGGCGGGCTCCGGCGTGGCGGCGGTAAGCCCCACGCTCGTCGCCCCTGCCAACGCGCCTGCTCGGGCAACAACTTCAGGCCGCTCGGCCGCCGGTGCCGCCGAGGAGGGTCGCTGGGGTCGACTGGGTGACCGGTGGTTGCTCGGCGCGCTCGTCGTGCTGGCGGCGGCGATCCGGCTTCCCTACCTCTGGCAGGTTCCCAGGTTCACCGACGAGCTTCAAGAGGTGCTCTGGGCACTCGCCATCTTCCGGGGCGAGATTCACCCGCTCACGGCCGTCGACTCGTATTACGGCCCACTCTGGAGCTACCTGCTTGCCGGCGCCTTTTCCCTCGCAGCCCTCATCCGCCTCGACACGACGTTTGAGCTCCTCCCCCGGCTCGTCGCCATGCTCCTGGCGGTCGCGACCGTCGCCGTCACGTTCCTGGTTGGCCGGGACCTGGCCGACCGGCGGGCCGGGCTCATCGCCGCCGCGCTCCTCACGACTGCCGGCGGGCACGTGATCATCAACAGCCACACTGCCCGCTCGAACTCGATCACCCCGCTGCTGACGACGGTTGTCGTCTGGCTGTTGTTCCGAGCCGCACGGAGCGGCGACGGCCGTTGGCTCGTGGGGGCAGGCTTCACCTTCGGGCTAGCACTCCAGACCCACCTGTCAGTGATTGCGCTGATCCCGGGCCTCGCGCTCGGACTGGCACTGTCGCGGCCCCGACTCATCGTCAGCCCCTGGACGCTCGCTGGCGTGGCCGGCTTCCTGGCCGGGTACGCCAACATGGTGCTCTACAACCTGGAGAGTGGGTTCTGGTCGTTCGTCCACGCGCGTGCGCTCCAGCAGGGCTACACCGACGGCCGCTCGACCGATCTGACCGTCTACCTGACCAACCTTTCGGCGCTGGTGGAATCGCTGGGGCGCTTGCTCAGTGGCACCATCGACGAGGCCGGCAACCCAACGACCGTGCTGTACCTCGGACTTGCTGTCATCGGCCTCGTGCTGCTCGCGCGCCGCAGCAGCCCGCTCCCACTCACGGTGTGCCTCTCGATGGCGCTGGTGCTTCCGTATTTCAACCCACGCTACGGCCCGATCTTGAGCGGGCGCTACCTGATCCCGATGCTCCCGTTCGCCTTCCTGGGGATCGCGCTCACGGTTGACGCGATGGTCCGCCGGCTGCCGGAGTTGGGAGGGCTGCTCCCGCGCCAGTCCGAGGCCCGTTCCGCTCTAGCCGGGCTACTCGCGTGCGCGCTCGTCGTCTTCCCCCTCGTACCGCTCACTCTGTACTATCGTGAAGTCCTCGGGGACGCACGCACCAACCGGCCGCTCTTCACGTTGTCGGGCGCGGTAGCGAGCGCGTACCAGCGTGGGGATCGTGTCCTGCTCGATGAAGCGCTGGGGAAGGAGAACTTGACCGCCGGCGGCACCGACTTGAAGGCGATGCGCGTCCTCCTCGAATCGAATCAGATCCCCTACGAGGTCGCGAAGCTGAATCACCAGGGAGTCGAAGACATCCTCGCGACAGACTCCGCGTTACTGGCCATCATGGACTCCAAGAAAGTCGACGGCCTCGAACGGTTGGTGAGGATCGCGCCGATGAGCGAGGAAGTCGCATCGGCCTCGGGCAGCGAGCGCACCTACGGCGTCTATCGGCTGACACCGCGTCAGGCGCACTGATCAGGCCCACCATGCCGCCCCCGGAGAGCGTTGATGCCGAGAGCGTTGATGCCGAGAGCGTTGATGCGGTGAGCGTTGATGCGGTGAGCGTTGATCCAGTGAATCGACGCGGTGCAGAGGCCGAGTCAGCAGTCCCAGGCAGTACGCAGTACCCAGGCAGTAGCCCGATCCTGCCACCCCGAACACCACTCGGCCTGCACAGGAAGATTCCAGACGTCTACCACGGGTATCGCTTTGAGTAGAGGCGCCAGCACAGCGACGATCGTCGGCGCGCGATACCGCTTATGAGAGGCGGCGTCGCGGCGGTTGGCGTCATCGCACCGCTCTACCTGCTCGTGCCGGGCCACCCCCTCTCCTGGTTGGACGGCGTCCCGCTGCGCCCGCTCGCACTGGCCGTTCTGCTCGGCGGCGGCACGCTGCTCGTGGCGCTCGCTCCAGCCGGCGGGCGGCTGCGTTTCGGCCGGTCGCTTGTCGGCTTACTCGTCATCCTGACGGTGCTAAAGGTGGCGCTCGGCATGGCGGCTCCGTCCTACGGACTGCCCGGCTGGTACTACGCCAACACCCGCTTCCAGGGCTCCCCCGAGCGCTCGACCGAGTTCCGAGGCGAGTCGTGGACGCGCCGCGAGCGCGAGGTGACGTACGGCGGCGACGAGTTCCCGGTCTACTTCCTGAACGACTACCTGCGCTTCAACTTCTACGGCGAGGAGTCCGAGCGTCGAAAGAGCCTGCCGTTCTCGGTACGCTGGGACGGCACCCTCTACGTCCCGTCCGATGGCAGCTATCGACTCTGGCTCACCGCATCCGGGCCGGGCCGGCTCTCCGTGGATGGCAAGCAAATCGCACTGGTCGACGCCGATGGCCGCGACACGAAGGAGGTCGTTCTATCGCTCAGGCGCGGCTCACACGTCCTCCAGGCCACCTACGTTCGACGTGCTCCGCGCTCGCCGGATTTCAAGCTCGAGTGGGATCTCGGCGGCAGTCGCCACCCACTCGCTACGCCGTACCTGCTCGCATCGGCCATCGAACCGTTCACCTGGGAGCGGGATCAGACACTTGGAATGACGGCGCGCGCCGTCGACAGCCTCGCCCTGGCACTCCTGGCCGGGCTGGCGTTGGCGCTCGTCGGCGCCCGTGCGCGGTTGGCGATGCGTGCCCGAGCCGGCCGCTGGCCGCTCCTCGAGGGACCGCTCCTTGGCGTCTTCGTGCTGGTGACGCTGGTTCAGGCGATGGCGCCTCGCCTCGATCGGGTCGACAAGATGGTGCTGCTCGGGGGCGGGCAGGACTGGCTCACCCACGAGACGCTGGCGCGGGACATCCTCCTCGACGGCCCGCTAATGACGCTTGGGACGCCGCTGGGAGCGGGCAGGCCCTACTACGCTCAGCCCTTCTACCCGTACGCATTAGCCGGGTTCCACTGGCTCGCCGGCGAAGACCTGTTCGGCGTGCTCACCCTTCAGGTGTTCGGACTGGCCCTCGCCGGGGTGCTGCTCTACTTCCTGGCGAAGCGGCTGTTCGGCGTGCCGGCCGCGCTTGCCACGTTCGCGCTGTTCCTCGGGCTGCGGGAATGGCACCTGACCTGGGTGTCGGAGCGGCTGCTCTCCGAGAGCATCTATGTCGTGATCCTGCCGGCCATGCTGCTCTGCCTGCTCCGCTACCTGGACGAGCGCCGGCCGCGTGACGCCGTACTGGCCGGCCTGCTGCTCGGGCTCGCCATTGTGACCCGTGCACCGACGCTGCTCTACCTCCCACTCGCCGCACTGCTGCTGGTGCGCGGCCCTGGCTCGCAGGGGCTTCGGCCGGCGCGGGCGCGGCTAACGGCCATTGGCATGGTGGCAGGCATCGTGACGCTTGCCCTGTCGATCGCTGCGCTCGTGCCGTTGCGGAACGCGATCGTCACCGGGCAGCCGACGCTGGTGGCAGCGAGCGGCGGCGCGAACCTGCTCAAGCACCACCGCCCGACCTCCAGCGTACGGACCGGCTTCGCGGCCGAGCGCTGGTACGCGCCGTTCGTGACGGACATCCCGACTCGCGAGGTCATCGAGTTCGCCCTGCAAGATCCCCTCGGGTACGCGGCCTCGTACGTACCACTCACCGCGTACGTGCTGGGGTACGGTGCCGCCATCGACGAGAGCCAGGTGACCGTCTGGCCAGATCTGATCGGCCTGAACATACTCTATGTCCTGATGCTCGTCCTTTCACGGCGTGCCCGCACCGTGCGCGCGGGGTTGCTCCATGCCTTCATCGCGATCCATTTCCTGACCATGGTCGTGTTCACCCCGTACGACTACGACAATCGCCTGGTTCTACCGATGTATCTGCCTATTGCCGTCTTCGCCGGCGCAGCGCTGGCCGGCGCGACGGGTTGGGTCTGGACTCGTGTCAGTCAGGCGTCGTCGAGCCATCCCGCCGACGCGCGGTCGGCCGAGAGCTCTGGTGCCTGAGGCACAGCTCGGAGCGTATCGGTCGGAGTACACGCCTCTCGATCCGGGCGATCCCCCACCAGCCAGGCAATCCCCGCCGGTCAGCCTCGGAATGCGCTACGCTGAGCCGTGCACCGCAGTAGTCGCGGACCGAGGCGCCTCGAACGGAAGCGACTGGTCCCGAACGCGGTGTGCAGACCCTGACCCCCAGTTCGGCACGGAGGGTGAGCCCATGGCGACGAACTTCTTCCAGCGGCTCGGGCAGATGATCGGCAGCCGCCTCGCGGCGCACGAAGCGCCGGCCCAGGAGGCGCCACCGGAGGCGGCCCAGGAAGCGCCGCCCGAAGCAGCCGCCGACACCAGCACCGAGGCGAGTGCGGCGACGACCGAAACGCCCGCCGAAGCCACGGCTGCCGAGTCGATGCCTGCTGACGTGGCCGAGTCGAGCGTCGCCGAGGCCGCGCCCGGCCCCGAGGCCGCGCCCGGCCCCGAAGCCGCCGCGCCTGCGCCGGCCCCCGAGGCCACCGCGCCATCCGCGCCGATCGCCGTGGACCTACCAGCCGACGTCGGTGCGCCGACCACACCGCCACCCCCGACCGAGACCCCGGCGGACGCCCCGGCGACGACCGACACGGCCGAGGCTGTTGCTCCAGAAGCGCCTGCCGCGCCGGCGAAGAGCGCCGAAGAACTGGAGGAGGAGCAACTCTGGAGCGAGACCGATCGAGCGTGGGCGGCTGGCGACTTCGAGCGGGTGACTGGCCTGCTCGATCGATTGAAGGTACTCCAGCCGGAGAACGCCGCCGAGATCGACCAGAAGATTTCGTCCGCCCTCTACAACGCCGGTAGCCAACACGAGCAGGCTGGCGAGCTAGACCGTGCGCTCTACCTGTATGAGGAAGCCCAGCGCCGCAACCCGGATCTCGGAGAGGCCGGCTACGCTATCGAGCGGGTGCGCACCGCGCTCCAGCCTCCAGCCGAAGCAACGGCTGAGCCCGCGCCGGAGCCGGCGCCCGCCGAGCAGTCCTACACCGTCGAATCGGGTGACACCTTGTCTGGCATCGCCGAGCGCTTCTACGGCGACGCCAATCAGTGGAACCGCATCTTCGAGGCGAACCGCGACCAGCTCGACAACCCGGACCTGATCTACCCCGGCCAGACCCTCCGCATCCCCGCCTGAGACGAAACCGATCGGGCGCAGCGGTGGCGGCACCGCCGCGCGCCCGACCCGAGCTTATACCCGCCCAGCGTGAAGGAGACGAGATCGGACGCCCACGCTATCGGCGTCTCACGCAGCGAAGTGCCGCTCGTGATCCAGGAGCCAGCGCTTGCGTTCGAGGCCGCCCGCGTAGCCGGTCAGCGATCCGTTCGCGCCGATCACACGGTGACACGGAACGACGATAGCGACGGGGTTGCGGGCGTTCGCCAGTCCGACGGCGCGGATCGCGCGTGGCAGGCCGATGGTCGCCGCGAGCTGGCCGTAGGTGACGGTCGTTCCGGGTGGAATTCGCCGCAACTGGGTCCAGGCGCGCTGCTGAAAGGCGGTTCCGCCGGCGTCCACCGGGATAGCGTCGAGCGCTTCGAGCTTCCCTGCGAAGTACGCACGCAGGTGCTCGGCGATGTCGCCGGGCGCCGGCGCCTGCACGATCTCGACGCCCTGGGGGAAGCGTCGATGCAGGCAGGCGAGCAAGTCCTCCTCCTGACGGTCGAAGAACCCGAGTGCGCACAGCCCCGACGGCGACGCGACGGCCGTCAGCGTCCCAATCGGCGACTCGATGTCCTCACGGTAGAGCTTCATTGCATCCCTCCTACCATTCCGCATGCCTCTACCCCGTAGAACACGGATCCGGCGCCGATCGGTTGCAGGCCGTCCCGTTCAGGCCGGACACGATAGGCTCGTCGAGAACCAGGGAGGTGAGATCGATGCAGTGCGACTTCGCATTGAGCGACGGCCCACGCCGCATCAGGCGGAGGTTGAAGCGGCGAATGGCGGCCCGAACGGCTCGGTCCGCGAGAACGGCGGCCATAGCGCTCTCCCCTGAGGCAATCAGGTTGAGCTGATCTTCTCCCCCGGGAGCGTAGCGATGATTGCTTGTCCAGATGCCTCCGCCATGCCTCAGCATACCTACGGCCTGGAGGCGAAGGCGGTCTCGCAACCGCAAACGCGCCAGGTGGAGGGAACACGCGAGTGTCCCGGCTCCTTCGGTGTGGAGCGTCATGACCTCCTGGCCGTTGATGCTGACACGGCTGTAGATCCAGGCTGGCCCCGGCATGCAGGTAAGCGTCCAGAACCGCTGCTCGCCGCGCCGAATAGCCGGGATGCCGAGCCGGACATAGCGGCGTGCGATTCGGACCACGGCCTCAGCATGGGGTGAGCGTTGGAGTCGGCGCAGCTTGTGCGCCGTCCGTCCGCGCTCGGCGACTTTGACAGCGCGGGTGCCGGCGCCGTCGACCCACCTGAGATCGTCGAGCCAGCGGTTCTGATCCACGACCGGCATCAGGCTGTCGAACTGGGTGCGAGCATAGGTCTGGGTGACGATATCGATGTTGCGAAGCTGTGTCCAGCGCTCCAGCACTCGAATCGTTCACTCTTCCTCGGTATCAAGAGCGTCCTGGGGAACTTCGCGGAAGCTGATCTCGGCGATATCCGGGTGATTTCGTCGGTGATCGCCATAGCGGCGCACGACCTCGACGCTCTGGCCGACATAGTGCTGACCGTTGGCGAAATGCAGGACGTAGATGCCGCGGCGGCGGTCGCGTGGGAAGAGCTGCGCGACCGACTCTCGTCCAGCCACTGAATGACGGATAGTGAAGCCCATCGACTGCAACCGATCGTCGACGTCACGAGCTGCCATGCACCCACTCCACAACACTACGAGCGCGAGAATCGCATCATCGTAGCGTATGGGCGATGCGTCCGTGAGCTGGCATGCCCTGTCACACGGCCGGCTGTTGGCATCCAGGCAGAGAGGGCAGAGGCTACTGGTCTAGCCCGGTTGCTCGGTCTAGGCGGGTATCGACAGCCCGAACGTCGAGTGCCTGCACGCATGGGAGGCGACGTTCGGTGCCAGCCGCCCTACGTGGACGTTACGATACCGAAACCCCGGCGAGTGCCAAGGTGATACTGGTGTGATGCCGGCATGACGAGGAGTACGACGTGAGCGCGGAGCAGCGAAGCGAGGCAGGCGATCGTTCCCAGTCGGGTAGCGGCGCCGTTCGCGTTCCCGCCGATGATGTGCGCGCGTTCGTTCGTCGAGTGCTCCTCGCGCTCGGCATGCGGCCGTCAGCCGCGGACATCACGGCCGACGCGATGGTCTGGGCCGACGCCCGCGGTATTGAGCCGCACGGGGTCGCCAAACTCCCGCTGCTGGCCGCCCGTATCGAGGCCGGCGTCACTGCACCCGATGCCGAACCCACCGTCCTCGCCGAGACCGACACCACCGTCCTCATGGATGCTGGCACCGGCTGGGGCCAGCCGGCCGCCGCCTGGGCGATGGAGCTGGCTTGCGAGAAGGCGCGGCTCCATCAGGTCGGCGTGGCAGTAGTCCGCAATAGCTCGTCGCTGGGCGCACTCGGCTACTACCCGATGATAGCCGTCCGCGCGGGATCGATCGGGCTGGCCATCACCAACTCGATGCCGCTGCTCGCACCCTGGGGCGGGACCGCGAAGCTGCTCGGCAATCAGGGCTACGCCATCGGCTGCCCGGCCGGTCGTCACCCGCCGCTGCTGCTCGACACCTCGAACAGCGCCACCTCCTGGGGCGCGATCCGGCTCGCCGAGGAGCGCGGCGAGTCGCTCGAACCGGGCCTCGCCTTCGACCGGAGCGGTCAGCCGACCGTCGATCCGGCGGCAGCCCTTCAGGGGCTACTCGCGCCAGCCGCTGGCCACAAGGGGTATGGGCTGGCGCTCATGTTCGAGGTGCTGACCGGCGTCCTGGCCGGTCTCGCCGTCGCGCCGCACGTCGGCAGCCCGGATGACTGCACCCGGACCCAGCAGGTCAGCCACTTCCTGCTCGCGCTCGATCCAACGGCGTTCCTGCTCCGCGAGACCTTCCTGGCCCGGGTAGACGCGCTCATCGACGAGGTCCATGCCGTGCCGCCAGCGCCAGGGATCGAGCGAGTGCGCGTCCCGGGCGAGCGCAGCGCCGACCGGGCCGAATCGTCCCACAGGGACGGCATCCTGCTGTCGGCAGCGCGGGTGTCAGAGCTTCGGGCGCTCGCCGCACGTATCGGCGTCGACCCGCTCGCCTGACCATCGTCGGCAGGTGGCGGCGAAGCCGATCATCGGGCAATGCGGAGCGGCTGTGCGGACCCTGCCAGCATCCGCCCGGCGACCGGCGCCATCAGCAGCAGCGCCAGCGCCGCGCCAATCCCGAACGCTGCCGGCGCGCCGACGTACATGGCCGCGAAGCCGACCCAGAGCGCGCCAATCGGGTTGGTGCCGATGCACACCGAGAGGATGCCCATCACGCGTCCGCGCGCCCGCTCGTGCGCTGCCAGCAGGATGATCGAGCTTTGCATCGTGCCGAAACCGGCGTCGCCGAAGCCGATCAGGAACTGAATCAGCACTGCCAGCGCGTAATCCGGCGTGAACGACTGCGCCAGCACCAGCACACCGCTCAGCATCGAGCCGCCCACGAACACCTGTCGGTGCGCCGTGAAGCCTGGCCGCGCCGCAATCCAGAGCGCCCCGATGGTGGTACCAAGGCCGCCGACCGCCACCAGCACCCCGAGCAGTTCTGGGCCGATGTCCAGCACGTCCCGTGCGAAGACAGGCAGGATCGACTGATACGGAAAGACCAGCCCGTTCATGATGACCGTGATAATGAGGACGCCGAGAATTGCCGGCTGGCTCCGCGCCTCCCGCAAGCCGCCGATCAGGCCGGCCACGATCGACTCGGTCGCCGCGCCAGCCCCGGCAGCCACCGCCAGGGAGACCCGCCGCGTCAACCCGAGCGTCAGCAGCAGTGAGCCCCCATACAGCGCCGCCAGCACCAGGTAGCAGATGGCCGGCCCAACGTGGGCCAGCAGCAGCCCCCCGACGACTGGCCCTACGATCTTCGTCCCCTGCATCGAGACGCTCTCGAGCGAGAGGGCGTTCGTCACCCGCTTGGGGCCGACCAGCGTGAAGAGGGTCGTCCGCCGCGACGGCCAGTCCACCGCCCAGGCGATTCCGAGGACCGTTTCGAGAGTGACCAGGGACCAGAACCCCCCGGCACCGATCCCGAACAGGAACGCCAGCAGCAGCGCCACGGACAGGTTCACCACCTGCACGCCGACCAGGAGATGGCCTCGATTGAAGCGGTCGGTCAGGAGGCCGGTGAACAGGCCGAGCACGATCATCGGGGCATAGCGGACAAACGCGGCCAGCCCTACCATGAACGGCGAGCCGGTCAGTTCGAGCGCCAGCCAGCCCAGGACGAGAAAATCGAGCCACCGTCCGACGTTGACGCACAGTCCGGCCAGCCAGAGCTGTCGGAAGTGGGGGTCTTGCAACGTCTCCAACGCTCGCCAGCGGGCCAGCGGCGCCGACGGTGCGCCCCTCGTCGGCGGGCCCAGCTCCTCCTCCGGGCTACCGTCGCGTGCGGTCACTCCGTCCCCCTCCCGGCGCTACGAAGGATCTATAGTACCCGACAGCCGGCCTGCTCGTCTGACGCGCCACACCAGGCCGCGAGCGTGCGAGTACGCCGCGCTCGCGCCTTTCAGAAGTATCTGACGAGCGTCGGCAGCGACCCGCTCAGGCGGCCGGTTCGACCGCAGCTCCGCCTTCGCACGACGCCATCACAGGAGCGTCGTCAGGGGCAGCCGCACGCCTCTCTCCTTCCGGCGTTGATGGAGAAGCCGCGGCGGAACGCGAGGCGACGTCGGTAGCCTTGGGGGCCGCCCAGGTAGCGGGGCAAGCCAGGAGGCCACCGACCGCTGACGGTGGCAGCGGCTGCGCGAAGTAATACCCCTGACCGAGGTCACAGCCCAGGTCACGGAGCGTGGCGAACTGCGCGGCGCACTCGATCCCTTCGGCCACAGTGCTCAGATGCAAGGTCCGGCCCAGCGTGATGATCGCCCGGGCCAACGCGGATGCTTCCGGCCCCTCCGTGATCCCGTGAATGAACGACTTGTCGATCTTGACGACGTCGATCGGGAAGCGGCGCAGATAGCTCAGCGACGAGTAGCCGGTCCCGAAATCGTCTATCGCGAGGCGTACGCCGAGATCCTTCAGTCGGCAGAGGGTTGCGATGTTCGCCTCGGTGTCCTCCATCAGTACGCCTTCCGTCACCTCGATGAGGAGCAATCGTGAGTCCAGGCCGGAGGCCGCCAAAGCAGCAGCGACATCCTCGACGATCCGAGCGTCTTGCAACTGTCTGGGCGACAGGTTGACGCTGACTGATAGGGGCGGGTGGGCCGGGTGGGCATCGTGCCAGGCCTGGGCCTGTCGGCAGGCTTCGTGGAGCGCCCAGCGGCCCATCGGCACGATCTGCCCGGCCTCTTCGGCCACCGCGATGAACTCGGACGGCGGCACGAGGCCCTGTCTGGGATGTGCCCAACGCACCAGTGCCTCTACTCCGGCGATGTGCCCCCGCTCCAGGTCGACGATCGGTTGGTAGAGGAGTTGGAACTCCTCGCGCTCGACCGCCAGCCGCAGATCCGCCTCGAGCTCAAGTCGCCGCATCACAGCAGCATGCATCCCCGCCTCGAAGATCGCATACCGCCCTCGGCCAGCGTCCTTGGCCGCATACATGGCGACATCTGCATAGTGGACCAGTGTCTCGGCCGCCTGACGGTCGGCGCCAGACAGGCACAGGCCGATGCTTCCGCTGATGGTTACCTGGCCGTCTCGCAGCGCGAACGGCGCCGTGATCTCGTCGAGGATGCGCTGAGCCATCCGGGCCGCATCCCGTACGTCACGGACGTCTTCGAGCAGGATGCCGAACTCGTCACCACCCAACCGCGCGACGGTGTCGACGGCCCGAACGCACCCGCGCAGGCGATCGGCTACCGCACGCAGGATCAGGTCGCCGGCCGAGTGGCCGCCGCCATCGTTGACACCCTTGAAATGGTCGAGGTCGAGGAAGAGCATGGCGATCGAGCGAGCCTGGTGACCGCCGTGCGTGAGGGCATGCTCGACGCGATCCATGAACAGGGCGCGATTGGCCAGATTCGTCAATGGATCGTAGAGCGTTTGGTGCTCGTTCAATCGCCACATCAGCAGGCTCGCCGCACTCGCCGCCAGGACGAAGCCGCCGTGGATCAGCATCCAGATAAAGGGGTGCTCCAGGGCAGCCGGATGGTTGTAGACCGAGGTCGGATCGAGAACGCCGAGGACCCCGTGGTGCAACACCACGTAGCTGACCGCCACCAGGAACGGCGTCCAGTCCTGGTACAGCGCTATCAGAGTGATGACGACGAAGAAGTAAAAGTGGATCTCGATGTAGCCGCCAGACAGGTGCACCAGCAATGCTGACGCGCTGACTAGCCCGAAACTGGCCGCGCCGGCTCGGATATGCCGCGAGAAACACGACCTGCCGGCGAGGACCGCCGCTGCGACGAGCGTGCCCCCGTCAATCAGGGCGTGCTCGAGCGTCGGCCCCGTCAGCGCTTCGTACACTGCCAACGCAATAGCGTGCAGCCAGAGTAGCGTCACGAGTGCGGTGTGACGGCGCTCCCACACTCCTTCAGGTAGTACTCGGTCCTCCGGCAAGAGGCGCTTGATGCTCCGTCGAAGTTGTGCGAGATCGGCGCGCATCGCGCCCTCCGCCCACTGTCGAAGGCGGCGTTGGGCCGGCTGAAGCACGATGCGGCTCCTCATCTACGGCGAAGAGCGCAGCGCCTCGGGCAGGCCCGTCCAACGCGCGATGCGCTTGTGCGCGTGCTCCAGAAGGTGGCCGCTCGCTCGGGAGAACGGAGATCTCTGGCCCAGGGCGTGCGGAAGTATCGCATCGATAATCGTAACGACGGCCAGTCAGGAGGGGTGACGCCGCGACCATTCCCAACGCACTGGCACCTATCGTGCATCGGCATGGTGGTTCAGACGCCCGCAGGCCGGTTGGCCGACGGGCGGGCCTCCTTCACGGCGCATGTACGGCGGATGATACAACGGGCTCATTCGCATGGTTGCGAGATTCGAGTCAGTCTGCTCCAGATATCCCATCACCGGTCCTGTCCCTCCAGGCTGAGACCTGGATCTATCCGACTTTGTTGACCGACAATTAGGACAAAGCTATCATACCAGTGAGGCTGGTGCGGTCAAGGGGCCGCACTGCCACTTGCTGAGGGTGAGAGACAGATGGCAGCGAACACGTATGCCCACCCCGAGGTGCTGGTCGAGACCGATTGGCTTGCCGAGCATTTGAACGACCAGAACCTGCGCATCGTCGAGGCTGACGAAGACATTCTGCTCTACGAGCAAGGCCATGTCCCCGGCGCCGTCAAGCTGGACTGGCTGGTCGACGTACAGGATCCGCTGAGCCGCGACTTCGTTGACAAGGCCGGCTTCGAGCAGTTGATGTCGCGCTGGGGCATCGCCAACGATACGACGGTGGTGTTCTACGGCGACAAGAACAACTGGTACGCCGCGTACAGCTTCTGGCTGTTCAGGTACTACGGCCACGAGAAGGCCCTGATCGTGAACGGCGGCCGGGCGAAGTGGATCGCCGAGGGCCGGGCTCTTACGCGCGACGTGCCGAGTTTCCCGGCCACCACCTACACGGCCAGGGAGCCGGACCCGAAACTGCGGGCCTACCGTGACGACGTCCTGAAGACGCTCAGCGACCAGGGGTGCGCACTGATCGACGTCCGCTCTCCTGCCGAGTACACTGGCGAGAAGCTCCACATGGAGGGGTATCCCCAGGAGGGGGCGATGCGGGGTGGGCACGTCCCTGGCGCGAAGAACATCCCCTGGGGAACCGCCGCGAACGAGAACGGGACGTTCAAATCTGCCGAGGAACTGCGCCAGATCTATGGCGCCAGGGGCATTACCCCGGACAGGCAGGTCATCGCCTACTGCCGTATTGGCGAGCGCTCGGCGCATACCTGGTTCGTCCTGACCCAACTGCTCGGCTACCCAGAGGTCCGCAACTACGACGGCTCGTGGACCGAGTGGGGTAGCCTGGTCCGGGTGCCAATCGAGAAGGGCGCGGGCGCCTGACCGGCAGCCGCTCACTCCCAACTGAGGGGTGAGCGGCTACCCCCCTTGGTATCCTTCTTGTAGGTACGTGTTCGTCTGCCCTTCAACCTTCGACCCGCTCGAGGATGTGCCAGTGTTCGACCGTCAAGCCTTCATCGACAACTTGATTGACTACTACCAGAGTCCGCGCAACAAGGGGCGGCTCGACGACGCGACCGTCACAGTGAGCGGCGGCAACCCCGGCTGCGGCGACGTCGTCACGATGCACGTCAAGGTCGAGGATGGCATCGCCAAGAAGATCCGCTTCGAGGGGCAGGGCTGCACGATCAGCCAGGCTGGCGCCTCGATGGTCGCCGAGAAGTACGAAGGCCAGCCGCTCGAAGAGATCGAGTCGGCCAGCACTGACGACATGATCGACGAGATGGGCCGCGACGTCGTCACGAGCCGGATCCGCTGCGCAACCGTCGGGATTGGAACGCTCAAGGGCGCGGTCCAGCAATACCGCAAGGACCAGATCCTCGGGGAACTGGAGCGCGAGAGGGCTCGGGAGCGCGAGAGGGCTACGGATCTCAACGGGGCGCGATCCGCCTGAACTGACCCCGGCCCGGCAATCCCGACCCGGCAACCTCGGCCGGCCTGTCCGGCAGGCCGGCCTATCCCGGCAGATGCAGGCGCATGAGCCACCATCCGCGCGTTGGGCGACGCACGCCGGAGCGCTCTTGAATCCAGGACCATACGGACGGCTCCAGCTGCGTCGTCAAACGCGGCAGCCGGTCGTCCTTGCCGATGACCCAGAGCGTTTCGCCGGGGTGCGCCTGGACGACCTGCCGCGCGAAATCGCCTGGCGCCCGTAGCAAGATCGCGTTCGTGTAGAGCGACCGGTCAACCACGCCGTCCTGCCGGGCATACCGCTCAAAGTTGTCCGGCTGGATGTAGAAATCGGCGCGGCCCAGGTAGAACTGGGCCACCAGCGGCGCCTCGGCAAAGACGAGCTCGTCCGGCTGCCAGCCCTGCGCCCGTAACTGCTCGAGCCAGGTCGGCGCGCGCGACGGCGCGTCGACCCGTGCGGCGGCCGCGGCGTCTACCCGCAGCACGAGCGCGAGCGCAGCCAGCGCCACGGCTCCAGTCAGCCACCTCTCGCGGCGACGCGACAACGAGTCGGTCGTCTGCCCGAGCGCTGCAATACCCCAGCCAGCCGCCACTCCGATCAACGGCACGACTGCCAGACCGTAATGCGGCTCCAGTTTGCGCTGGATGCCGAACGCCGGAACGGCCAGCGCGACCACCAGCAATGCCAGCACGAACCCCAACCCGTCTGGCGGTCGGGCGCCGGCCAGCCGGCACCACAGCCAGCCAGCCGGCACGAGCAGCAGCAGCGGGACATAGGGCCGCCAGACCTCCACCAGGTAGTACGCGAAGCCGTAGAGGTGCAGGCCCGGTGTGAAGTAGTGGCGGAATTCGGCGTCCGCGCCGGCCAGGGAGTCGGCGCGCAACTCCAGGCCGAATACCCCAGCCACGGCGAGGGACACGGTCACGATCGCCAGTGCCGTCACAGTCGTACGTCCGTGCCACCAGCCAACGTCACGCCGCAGCAGGCGTGCACCCAGGTACAGCCCGACACCCAGCAGCAGCAAGAAGGCGAACTCATAGGCCAGCAGCGCCACCAGGAACAGCAGCGCGGCTCGGGGTTGCCAGCGCACCTCGTCGCGGCCGAAACCACGGTAGGCGGCCCAGGCCGCGAGCGTAAAGAGCAACAGGAACGTCGACGGCGGCCACGCCTGCCGAGACCACTCGACGAGCGGCTCGGCCACTACGACCAGTGTTGCCGCGACAAGCCCGGCTGCCGTACCGGCGACGCTCCGGCCGAACAGGAAGATCACCGGAACCAGCAACGTGCCAGCCAGAGCACTTGGCAGACGCGCGGACCAGTCGTGCCGCCCAAAGAGTGCGAAGCTCGGCGCGATAGCGTAGGTCGTGACGAGGCCGCGCAGGTAAACCTGGCCGGACGGGAGGACCGGCAGGCCGGTCGCCAGGACGCCATCAGCGGCAAGCCCCAGCCGTGCCTCGTCGGTTCCCAGGTCGCCATCCGGCTGGAACAGGCCGTTGAGGCGAACGGCGAGCGCCAGCAGCGTCAGCGCCACGAGCAGCCCTCTCAGCCCGAGCCGCAGCAACCGGGACTGCTCGGAGGCAGCGGGCGATTCGACCGAGGGAGGCGGAGCGGGTCCCGAGGCGGCCGGGGTCATCATGCCGCTAGCCCGTCCGCTGACGCACGGATAGTGGGGCGTGCAGACGCACGGTCGGCACCGAGACGTTGCGCGGGCGGTGCAACAGCGCGTTCGGGGTGCTTACCAGATCGCAACCACGTATCCCTCGTCAGGTTACCCGGACGTTCGAGAATACAGAAGCGACGGGATGGCGACCACCATTCCGTCAGACCAAACACCGAGGCCCGTGGTCCCGACACAGTGCACTCGGCAGCGACAGGAGTGAGCGATGCAAGCGACGCGAGCCATCCGGCAGACCTGCGATACGGCGGTCTTCGACGGCAGCTACGACGATCCGCGCGTTCTCGTGTGGGTGTACCAGCAGCGCGTTCGGCGCAACCTCCTGAACGTCCAGACCGATGCGGCCAGGCAGCCCTCGGCGCTCGGCCGCATGCTGACCTCCGTCAGCCGGCCTTTCGGCCGGGTTGCGGACATCATCGCGGCGCCACTGGCCCAGCCAGGCATGGTGACGGTCGGCTCCCGCTAGGCGTCGGTTGGGGCATCGTCCTGGGCGTCGGGACGCCCACGATAGAGCCTCAGTCTGGCGGACGGCAACGTCCCGAGCGGCAGCCATGGCGAACGCACGCCTCGAAGCGACCGGAGGAACGCTCACCCTCCGGTCGCTTCGCAACGTTCCTGCCATCTGGCCGGTAGCTCATAGACGTCGATGCGGGGGCCGGGCCGGGCATAGGCACCCAGGTACCAGAACGGGATCCCGGTGTCGTCCGGGTGGGCCGGCACAGACAGCCCCTCACGGAACGGATCGAACGTCGCCACCAGTTTCGCCTCGCGGCGCAACACCTCGTAGCCGGTCGACGCCCAGGTGTCGTGCCGAGACGCCATCTTCCGCTCGCGGGTCAGGCTCGACACCAGCGCGTACCGTGCGCCTGCGCAGGCGGCGCGGTATAGCACCGGTGCGTCGACCAGTGACGACACGCGGAGCGTCCGGTAGCGGCGGGACACCGTGAGGCCGCTCCAGGTGATCGGGACAGTGTAGACCTCGACGACCGCCGCTGAGCCGGCGGCATGCCGCTCCAGCCATGCCTCGGCCTGAATGCGGGTGTCCGTCGTCGCCGCGAGACGGTCGTGATCCACGACGGCCAGCGTCTGGGGTACGAGCACGAGCGTCATCAGTCCGCCCGCCAGCACGAGAGAGGCCGTCGCGCCTCCTCGGTTGAAGCGCGCTATACGAGCGATGCCCAGGCCGACCAGGATCGCCAATGGCGAAAGGAGCGGTAGTGCGAAGCGGGCGAAGAAGAGCGCGCTGCCGAGCATGACCGCGAGGTAGCAGATCGGGACGAGCAGGATCGCCAACAGCAGCGCTTGATGCGACCGCGCGAGAGCCAGCACCCCAAGCGCCGCGACCGCAAGCGCACCCGGCCCGATCCCACGGAGAAGCGATTCCCCATACAGCAACCAGACCGGCGCATCAGATTGCCCGTTCCACGGCTCCTGGCCGATGCGGGCCTGCTCGACCATGCCGGCCAGCACCTCCCTTGGCGCAGTCACCAGTTCCGGCATGGCG
Source organism: Chloroflexota bacterium (assembly GCA_020845495.1). Next base: position 57,965 of record JADLFM010000145.1, on the reverse strand, counting down.
ATACAGGCCCCGAGCGCTGCGCTAAGGAGCGCCGCCACGAGCAGTCGGAAGGCATAGCCCGGGGCAAAGCGGCGGTCACCGCGGAGAGGGGCTGGGTGCACGCCGAGCTCAGGCAACGCCGAGACCGCTGCTACGGCGAGCGGCAGCACGAGCACGACGCCAAAGTTGTACTTGGTGCCGAACGCGAGTCCCGCGCATAGGCCGGCCAGCGCGACGTCTCGCACCCACGGCGAGATCGCGGCACGCAGCCCGAACAAGAGCCCGGCCGCCAGGAACGCTGAGCCGACCGCATCGTTGACGGCATAGTGCGAGATGTGGACGTGCAGCAGGCTCAGTGCGAGCGTCAGCCCAGCCGCCAGCCCCGCCACGACGCCGAGCCGTGGCGTCCAGAGCACCGACGCGAGGTGTGCGCCCGTCAGACCGGTCAGCACGCAGGCCAGCGCCCCCAGGATGGCACTGGTCAGACGGGCGAGCCAGAGGTGGAGCACGGCCGTCGACCGAACGTCTCCGGACGGCTGGATCAGGTTAGCGGCGCGATACTCGAGCGCGAGCAGATGGCGATACAGCGACGGGTTGCGGAAGTCGGTGGTCTCAGGCGGGCGGTCGGCTGACATCGCGCCCGCCCACTCGACGTACTTCAGTTCGTCGAAGTAGAGGGCAGCCGGTAGTTGCCAGTCGATGCCCCAGAGCCGGACCAGCAGTGCCACAGCCACGACCAGCAAAGGCCAGCCATAACCGACGAGGGGTGGTACACTCCTGGCTACCCCTCGACCTGGACAGGCCCCGCCATTCGCACGCTCGCCCGCCCGCTGCCGCTGCTCCGCCGTCTCATCGCCGGCCTCCGCCGATGGGAGAGCAGCGCGGCCCTGCTCCTTATCGCGGGAGCGTACAGCCTGATCCAGGCTGCCACGCCGAATATCATCGGCATCGACGGCTACTACCACATCAAGGTGGCCGGCCTGATGCGCGCTCAGGGCTGGCGTCTGCTCGAGCCGCTCGACTTTCCGTGGCTCCAACTGACCATCCTCGGACCCGGCCGCTACACCGACCACCACTTCCTCTTTCATCTGCTCCTGACGCCCCTGGCATTCGGTGACCTGCGCGTCGGAGCCAAAATGGCGGCGGTCCTGTTCGCGACCGTCGGGTTGTACACCACTTACCTGGTTCTTGCCCGCTTTCGGGTCCGGTACCCGCTGTTCTGGATCATGCTGCTGCTCGGCTGCGCCTCGACGTTCCTCTGGCGGCAATCGATGGTCCGGACGCAATCGCTCTCGTTGCTGCTGATAGTGCTCGGACTGTGGGCGCTGTTCGCCGGTCGGCCGCGCCGGCTCCTGCCGGTCGGGCTGCTCGCGGCCTGGCTGTTCAACGGCTTCTTCTTCGTGCTCGGCGGGCCAGTGGCGGCCCTGGCCTGGGCCGTCGCCGGGCGATACCTGCCGGGCGTCGCGATGCGCCTCGGCCTCGCATCCTGGCTCGGTGCCGGGTCCGACGAGATGCGTGCCAACTGGGGCAGGTGGCCGGTGGCGGATAGGGAGCTTCCGGTGGCCCAGAGGCCGGCAGACATCGACGGCGCAATCGATAGCGCATCCTACGCCACGGCCATCCGGACGAGTTCGGGGCAGCCTCTCGACCTGGCCTCTGAGGATCGCGCCGGCAGCGCCGAGACCTGGAGATCATCCGTTGAGGCTGGCGTGACCGGCCTCGTGGTCGTCGAGGCTGGTACAGTGGGCTCGACGGCGCTGGCCGCGGCTGCACACCGGGCTGTCGATGCTGCCCCTGCTTCCCAGCCGAGCGCTGCTTCCCAGCCGAGCGCTGCGCGTGAGTCGGAGGGTTGGGCGGCCGTCGATGGCGTCAGGGAAGCCGACCTTACCGTCCGTCTCGCGCTCGCGGCGCTCGCCTGGACGCTACTCGGCATCGGGCTGGGTCTGCTGCTACACCCCTACTTCCCGAGGAACGTCGAGTTCGCGTTTTACCACCTGCTGCCGAAGGCTATCCCGGCCGAGCAGATCGACGTCCCGGTCGGGCGAGAGTGGTACCCGTACTCACCGCTCGACTTTCTCACGCGAGCCGGCCCGTCCACCGTACTGACTGTCCTCGGCTTGCTCCCGCCAGCCTTCGCCCTCTGGAAGCGTCGTCGCCCAGATTGGCGAGCCCTGGTCCTCGGCACCCTCGCGCTCGGCTTCCTGGCGATGGTGATCCGTTCACAGCGGTTGATCGAGTACTTCCCGGCCTTCGCCGTGCTCTTCTGTGCCTGGAGTTGGTCCCGCGACCCGGCACAGCTTGCCGCCCGGATCCGCGACGGACTGGCGCAACGCTGGCCTCGTCTCACCCATGCGCTGAGCCGTCTCCCCGCGTCCCTGGCGCCGTGGCTGGTGGGCGCGGCACTCTGCGCGGGGGCAGTCGTTGGCGTCGGAACCGCGATGCGGCAGGCGCGCGGCGGGGTGCCCTGGGACGCCTACCGCGATGGCGCCTTCTGGTTGGCGGCGAACACCCCGACTGGCTCGCGCGTCTTCACGACTGACTGGGACGACTTCCCGCACCTGTTCTATTGGGACATCCACAATACGTACCTTGTGGGTCTCGATCCGACCTACTTCTCGCTCGAAGACCCGGAGAAGTATCGGCTCTGGCGCGCGATCTCGGCCGGGCGGGTCGATCGACCGTCTCGGATGATCCGCGAGGCGTTCGACGCGCCCTACGTCTTGACCGACCGCGCCCACGAGAGCTTCCTCCGGGTCGCGGCCAACGATCCTGGCCTCGAAGAGGTCCTGCGGACGCGAACGGTCGTCGTGTTTCGCGTTCACGCCGACTGAGCGGCGAGGGTGAACGGCCGGTGACGACGGACGCACAGCCGCACGCGGCCGACGACCCGTCCGGGGCGGCTGCATCCGGGGCGGCTGCATCCGAGGCGGCTGCATCCGAGGCGGCTACATCCGAGGCGGTTGAACCCGGGGCGGCCGAACAGCCCTCCGCAAAGGAACACGCTGTCGAGTCAGCATCATCGGGCTGGCACATGGCCGGGCCGGCTCGGTTCGGGCGAGTGTTGAGATCCGCCGCCGAGCCACTCAGGCGGGAGACGGACACGGACGGGCAGGTGGGTGCCAGTACAAGCCTGCCCGTCGTTGCCGGATGGTGCGCAACTGCATCGGTGCTCGTGACGGGCCTCGTTCTGGCACTCGGCGCGCTGGTGATCGTCACCGAACCGCTCGGGCCAACCGCGCTCGCCACGCGCTGGATTGCCGTGTACGGGCTGTTCGTGACGGTACCGGGCTGGCTGCTGACCCGGGGGCTACTGCCGCCCGAAGCCGTTACGCCGCCCGAGCGCATCCTGATCGCGCTGGCGGCTGGCTACGGGTTGGCGATCCTGCTCGGGCTGGCGCTCTCTAGCGTGTTCCGTCCAATCGTCCCCTGGCAGATCACCCTTGGCGCTGTCCTGCTCGCCCTCGGGCTGGCCTTCTGGTCCGGCCTCTCGCCCCGGCGGTTCCCGGCACCGACATCGCACCGTACCCACCCGTCCACCTCCTCATCATCCGGCTTCCGACCCCCGACTCGTCCACCTCTCGCCCCTCTCAACTCCCAAACGTCGACGCTCGGCTCATCCGCTCCTCGCCACTCCCGTCTCGCGCTGCTCCACTCTCTACGTGCCCAGCCACTCCTTCTCGTGGCGCTCGTGGCCGCGCCGCTCCGGCTGTTCGATCTTGGCTGGAGCGAGTTTCAGGGCGACGAAGCGCGTATCCTCCTCCGCGCGATGGCAGCCCTCCAGGGCGAGCCGGGCGCGCTGGCGGCCCATCGCAAGGTGCCCGGCGAGATTCTGCTGACGTACGTCTTCTACGGGCAGCTCGGGGCAATGACCGAGCTCGTCGGCCGACTCCCGTTCGCGCTCGCCGGCGTGCTTGGGGTGCTCGCCTTCGCTCACCTCGCGAGTATCTTGTTCGGCCGGCCGGCCGGGCTCATCGCCGGACTGCTGCTGGCCGTAAATGGGTATTACGTTGCCTTCGGCCGGATCCTCCAGTACGACAGCCTGGCATTCTTCCTCGGAACGGTCGGGCTGCTCTGCTGCTGGAGGTTCGGACAGGCGCACGTCGGGCACGTCGAAGTGGTCCGATCGGCCGTGCGCACGCTCGACGACGCGGCTGCGCTGCCCGAGGGCAACGCCGAGAGAGTCGTACCGAGCAGACTAGCCAGCCCGCCAGACAGGTCGACCGAATCTGCCGACCTGAATGACTGGCCAGGGGTCGTCGGCGGATGGATGGGACGGCCCGAGACGCTCCACGTCGCCTGGGCGGTCCTCGGGGCGTTGACACTTGCCAGTGCGGTACTCGTGGCGCTCGGCGCAGTCTTCTTCCTCCCTCCCGCCCTGCTGCTCGTCGCGCCGGCGTTCTCCGCACGCCGGCGCCTGTCCGCACGTACGTTACTGGTCTGGGCCATTGCCTGGGGCTGGCCGCTCCTGCCGGCCGTGCTTGCCGCCGCGCTCATCTTCACCGGCGGCGACTCACCCGGCGGCCCGAGTGGCGGCCCGAGCGGCGTCTGGTCGTACCTGGGTCCGCGCCTGGGCGGAGAACGCCCGTACTGGAACGCGGACGCTTTCCTACGCTCCGCGAATCACTATCTGTCGACACCGTACCTGCTGGTCACGGTGCTGGCTGGCGCGGCGACGGTCCTGCTCGGCCTCGTGGATCGGCTACGTGCTGGCCGCGCGCGGGTGGCGGCCGTGCAGGTAGGTCTGGCGCTACTCATCGCGGGCGTTGCGTGGGGGCAGCCGGGCGTGGCGGCTACACTCGGAGCACTGGTTGTGCTGACCCTGCTGATCCTGGCACCGGGTCAGCCGCTCGGCCGACGGGTTGGGCTAGCCTGGCTGGCCGGGCCACTGCTGGTTCACCTGCTGCTGATCCGCTTCCCCGGCACCCACTTCCGCGAGGCGTTTCCAGGGCTCGTGCTGCTAACTGGCGGGCTCCTCGCCCCGCTGCTGACCTCGGTTCGGGCTTCTGGCCGAGCGGCCAACTGGCGGGCGCTGAGCCGGGGCGTCGTGACCAGCGGGCTCGTCGTGCTGGTGTTGGGCAGTGCTCACTTCGGCTGGGTCAGCTACATGCAACGCTGGCCTGAGTACCAGATCACCTACCCGCAGGACCGCCACCCGCTAGACTGGAGCGGCACGGATGGGCGCGGCATCGGCGGCGTGTTTGGGCTGGTCCACGCCCACGGCTGGAAGGCGCTCGGTGTTCTTGCCGCCAACGGCGTCCTGCCGGGCGGGTACGCCACGAATGAGAGCCCCGCCATCGCGGCCTGGTACGTTCGGCAACCTCAAGGCTGCCCCGGCTCGCTCGCCTACGTCTTTCGGGCGCCGCGCACGCCCCAGGATCGAAATCTCGCCGGACCGGTGCCGCTGCCGACCGGCTACGTCGACGGTGCCTGGATAACGGTCGATGGGCATCGTACGATCGCCATTCAGATGCCGCCCAACGCCGCCCGACACCAGATCGCTCTGGACGCCGTGCCGCTCGCCGAGCAGTTCGATCGTGACCTGACGTCACCGTGGCGCCCCATCGGCAACCTGTACCAGCCCGACCTCGGGGCAGCCACGGCGCGCCGAGCCTGCGCGCAACCGCCGTCTGCTTCGGACGTTAAGCAGGATCAGTCGGCAGATACTTCGACGGATACGAAGTATCTCAATCGTATTTCAGTCTTCGAGTCGCGATGAGCGCTTCCGAGAACATCGACTCGACGGGCTGGCATTGCGACGACCACTAGCTTGACAATAGGCGGCCGCTCGGTCGGCTCCAGCAAGGCGCATCACCCTGCCCCGTCGGCACGTCGCGGCGATCCGTTCATCGGACGGGCGCTGGACGCGAAAGGAACCTCGATGTCGAAGCGACTCGTCACCTACGCTCGCGGCCTGCTCCTCCTGGGACTGGTCGTCCTCATGGCTGCTGCAAGCTCGGGGGCGCTCCGGCACCTGATCAAGGTCGGTCCAGGCGCTCCTGAGGTGGCCGTCGCCGCTTCGGCAAAGGCGGGCGTCGCAGCACCGTCGGTCCGTGGTGTCGCCGCTGCCGACAACTCGGACGAAGAGGACAATTCGGACGACGAGGACAGCGTCGACAATGAAGACAATACCGACGACTCGGACAACAGCGACAGCGTCGACAATGCGGACAATACCGACGACTCAGACAACAGCGACAGCGTCGACAATGAAGACAATACTGACGACTCGGACAACAGCGACAGCGTCGACAATGAAGACAATACTGACGACTCGGACAACAGCGACAATTCGGACAGTTCGGATAGTTCCGACAACAGCGACAACTCTGATAGCTCGGACAACAGCGACAATTCAAGCGACAGCAACGACAACGCTGACAACAGCAGCAGCACGACGCTGGCGCCGGCCGTCGAGTGGAACGACGCCGACAACAACGGCATCCCGGACGACCAGCCGGGCGGGGTGACGAATTCGGGCACGACGGCGCCGGCACCCCCAGCCAGCGCACCGGCAGCCCCGTTGCCTCCGGCCGCCGCGCCCGCCCCACCGGCGGCGCCGGCCCCACCAGTGCCTGGGGTTGAGTGGAACGATGCCGACAACGACGGGCTCCCGGACTTCTAGACCGTCGAGTCAATCGCTCGGGCGAGGCAACTCTGAGAACGACGGGCGAGGAGAAGATCCTCGCCCGTCGTTCGTTGTCCGCACACGGTATGTCAGCGCGAGTCTTTGGTGAAGCACGGAACGGATCCACCCGGCCTGGCCGGCCTGGAGGCAGCACGCCTGAGAGCAGGGTCGCCGCCGAGAGCCACACTTCTCCGCGCCCACCGCGGCCTTCCGGACGGCAATGGATTCAGTCGCCAGCGCGAGTGGTGACCGTCCAATGCGGCTCGCGCTGAGCCGCATGTTCGCACCTCGACTGGCTGCCGGCCGGTCAGCCGGGCTGCGTCTCTGTAGCTGCGCGCCGAATGCACGCGGCCGGAACAACAACGAGTTCGCGCTCACGGAAGACGCCGCACTGCTCGGCGAGTGCGGCGAGCGCGGGCGCCCGCCCCGACACCTGCTGCTGGTATCGCTCGAGGGCGCTCACGTTCGCCAGCACGATCCCCACCTGCTCCCGCCCGAGTAGTCGCGCCAGCGGAACCGGGCTCTCGGCATAGTAGGCGCTGGAGAGGGCGCGCATCCTGGCACGGAGCGGCACATAGTAGGTGGCGTGATAGGGGAGCGCGTGCTCCCAGGAGACCAGCACCGGCCGCTCGGCCAGGAGCGGGATCATACTGCTGTCGGTCGGGAGAGCCGCGACGCGCATCGCGGGGGGCGTGGTCCGCAAGTAGGCATAGATGGCGGGATGACGCCCGGCGACGTAGAACGTGCCGACGGGCGGCGCGTGGAGCACCAGCAGCGTCAGCCCGGCCAGCGGGGCAGCAGAGCGGAACCACCCCAGGCTCCTCACTCGTCCTTGCAGCGCCTGCCGCCGGGTCAGCACGTTGCCGAGTGCATCGCTCAGCCGGTCGCCGATCCGGTCGCCCAGGAGCGCCCAGGCCAGACCGCCGGCCAGCGCCCAGACGATCGGCAGGCTGAACTGAACGTGCCGCGCGGGCAGGTAGAGTGCGTAGAGCAGCAGATGGGCCGCACCAAAGAGCAGTAGTGAGGTGGCGAGCAGCGCCACGAGCACCCATGCGCCATCGCGCGGTACGACCGGCGGCGCGCACCACCTCCGCCAACCCGCCAGCCCCCAGATTACCAGTCCAACCGCCAGGACGAACGGGATCGTCAGGGCTGGCAGGCCGCCGAGCAAGGGGTCTTTCACGGTGAGCGCCAGCCCGCTCCGGGTGCTGTCGAGCCAGAAGCGGACCGGATCTGGAATGAAGTAGCTCGCACGCCCGCCGGACTGGAACTCGGGCATGCCGCGGGCCTGCTCGGCGGTCACCGAGGGGCCATACGCCCTCGCCGACTGCTGTCCCAGGGTGAACAGCAGCACCGCGAGCACGACCGCCAACCCCAGCCAGATCGGGGCGCGCCCGAGCGCCCGGACCGCCCCCATCGCACTGGACGGTCTGTCAGTCCCGCCGGCCCCAGATCCGGCGCCAGCACCAGCCCGTGTACCAGTGCCCATACTGGTCCCTGTATCCACGGCCGTGCCGGTGCCAGCGGCCTCACCGATTCCCACGCCAACCCCTGCACCGATCCCTTTGCCACTACCTGCGCGCACGGCTGCGGCGACGAATCGGCCGGCGAGCAGGAGCATCCACGTGCCGAGCATTGTGGCGCAGCCGAGCGGATACAACAGCGCCTGGAGCGCCACCAGCAGGACCGCCAGCCAGTCCCGTCGCGCGGCGAGCGCGGCCAGGAACACCACGAGCAGCGGCATGGCAAAGCCGCGCGGCGACGAAGACGACAGGTCGTCATACTGCCACGCCGACCAGCACAGGAGCACCGCGCCCAGCAGCGCGGCATCCGTACGCCGCCAGAGGCTGCGTCCAAGCGCAAAGGCTCCGGCCGCAAGCACGACCGTTAGCAGCAGCGGAAGAATGGCGCTCGCGGTGACGGTATCCGTCGCGAGCGTCAGGGCCCAGGCGACGGCTACAAAGCCGGGCGGCGCCTCCGCCTGGTAGTAGTCCGCGATCGGGTCGTTTGGGAACAGGGACGGATCGTGGAGACGCGGCCACCAGAAGGCGTGCTGCCGCGCATCATCGGCGACCACGAGCGGATCGACGAGCGCCGGCCAGGACGTGTGAACGGCAAACAGCAGGCCGAGCACGACGCACAGCAGCGGCGCCAGCCAGCGCGTGAGCCAGCGCGAGCCGGCGCGGCTGCATGGTGCACTGGGGTGCGCGCTGCGCGGCGCATCGGGGGCGGCCAGCATGACACCTGGATGATACGTGGCTGACTCCCGCGCTGACATGTACTTGGAACCCTGGGGTCTCGACTTTACGAAATGCTACCATGGCGCAACCCTCCCGAAACGTCACCCCACGACGTTAACCAGGGCGGAGGATCTGGCGCCCATATGACCCATCGTCTACGCTCGCTCGTCGTCGCCGCCCTGGCGGCGAGCCTGCTCTGGTCATCCGGTTCGAGCTCCGCCGTCACTGCCCGTCACTCTCAGGCGCCGGCCCAGGGGAATGACGATCTTTCGCCACCCCAGGACCAGCACGGGAGCGCTGGCGCGGCAGTTTCCGGCGCTCGGACGCTATTGGTGCCCGAAGAGATCGCGTTGCTAACGGGGCCGGCCCACCCTGCTTCGACGAGCGCGGCGCTCCCCAGCAACATCACACTCTCCAGTCATCGCGTCCAGTACGACGTGGACGGCGTGGACACCTCGTCCATCCTCGCCTCCATCCGGGCACACGGCCCGCACGACGGCGACGGCCAATGGGCTGCCGCGACGACCTGGACGTTCCGTTGGACCTACCGGCCGGCGGTCGATCAGAGCGGCTGCCGCGCCACCAGCGCCACGGTCGATCTAGAACTCATGTATACGTACCCTCGCTGGACCGGGCTCGACGGGGCCGATAGAGCCCTGGCCGGCGCCTGGGAGCGGTACATCGGCGCCATCGATTACCACGAGCAGGGGCACGGCCAGATCGCCGCGCAAGCCGCGCGTGAACTTGCCCGCACGATCGAAACCTTGCCTCCGGCCGCGAGTTGTCAGGATCTCGACATCGCGGTCCGGGCCGCCACCGGCGACTTGCTGGCCCGCCACGCCGCCGCTCAGGCGCAGTACGACCAGCGGACGCAGCACGGCGTCACCCAGGGCGCGACACTCGTATCGGGCGTGCCGGCCATCCCGTCGCCGCGCGCTGCCGCCTGACGCCAGTGCGGACAGGCTATGGGGCCGTGCCTGAGCGCTCAGGCGACACGGCGTCTGCCGCGCCACCCCCCGAGCGCTCGGCTCGTCGCGAGCAGCAGAACGAGCACCAGTCCGATGGCGGCCGCTGCACTCACTCCGAGCCCGATCTTGAAGGGCAACGGATCGTAGACGAACGTGACCTCGTGCGGGCCGGCCGGCAGGCTCACCGCTCGCTGGATCTCGTCGGCCCGCGCGACGGTCGCCGCGGCGCCGTCCACGTAAGCATGCCAGCCATCGTCGTAGCGGTCGGCAAACACGAGATAGCCTGGGCTGGTAAGATTGGCCTCGACGACGACGCGGTTGGGCTCGTAGCTCAGGATGCGTGCCTCGCCGACCGGGCCACTCGCCGATGGCGCGCGAATGTCGGCGGGTGCGAGCCCTTCGACAATCACCGCGCGCGTCGGATCCCACGGCCGTTCGATGAGCCCGTCCGCCGTCGCCCCTCCCGCCGGAGCAGGCATGGCGCCGCTGACGATCGAGACGCGTGGCCAGGCAGTCGTGTTCTCCAGGAGGAGCGCCGTCGACCCTCGATCGAGGATACGGTACTTCGCGTTGTCGGAGGGGCGCAGCGAGCGGACACTCGCGTCCGAGCCGCGCAGCCCAAGCCCGACTAGCTGGAAGCGCCCGGTCGGGATGACGACCTGAACGCGGATGCTGGTCGTCTCGACCTGGCTGCCGACCGCGATCGTCGAGCCGTACAACCGCACCGGCGGCCCAGTCCGATTCGGTCGAAACGCGGCCCCTGCCCAGACGACGCGCGGCCCCACGTACTCGGCGGTTGGCCAGCCCGGCTCCGGCGCCAGGTACTCGGCAACGTCCACACCAGCGCGGATCTGCACGGTCTGGCTGGTCCCGTCGTCGGCCCGCAACGTCACGTCGGCGACGGGCGTCCCGCTCGGGACTTCTCCCATGCCTTCGACGGCGCCGATGACGACGAGCGCGTCCACCTGCGTGGCCGCCGGCGTGGCCGGCACCCGGAAGTCCTCGCTACCCGACGGGTTTCCCGCCACGCCGCTCAGCAACCGATCGGACGGATGATAGTTCGCACCCTCGAAGGTGCGCAGATCCGTCACTCTACGCGGTGTCAGCACGTAGCGGACGTTGAACAGGTCCAGCAGGAAATTGTCTTGCATCACCAGACTCCAGAAGTAGTCGGTGAAGCGGGGGGGTTCGAGCGAACTGTAGCCGTTCACGGTCGCCAGATCGTGACGCACCAGCATATTGGCGCCGTCCTCGGCGTTCAAGGATGGCTCGACGAACACCCGTGAGGTGCTCGGCTCAGCCGGCAGTTGGTCGACAATGGCGGTGCTGGCGGTCAAGTGTTCCGGAGTGGTCCGGGGGAAGAACTCGGTCGCGAACACCCAGAGGTCGCCGACGACGAGCACGATCATGAGCGCGCTCCAGAGCACCTCGAAGCGCGGGCGGGCGAGCCAGAGGCGTAGCAGCCCGGGCACCGCGATCAGCAGCCCGAGCGCGAGGCCGGTCCGGAGGTTGTCGGGGCGGGTGAACTCGAGGAGGCCGTAGTAGACGTGCCACGCTCCAAGTTGTGCGTTCTCCTTGCTCGGCCCGGCCAGAAGCGGCGTGATGAGTTGGGTTGCCTGGAGCGGCTCGAACCGAAGCCACCAGCGGAGCGCACCGAGCAGGATCGCCAGCACGAACGGCGCGAGCAGCATGCCCGACAGCACGCTACGCAGTACGCGCGGCGCGGCCGGGTGGCGAGCGCGTGCTGTGAACCAGGTCATGCCAAAGGCAGCCAGCACCGCGATCGAGAGGCCGAGCAGCAGGCCGAACCGGGCGGGCGCCCGCAGGTAGGCGAAGCCGGGCAGCGACCAGATGACGATGTACGCCTTGATCGGGAGATAGTCACCGAAGACCAGTATCAGGCTGACCAGTCCGAGGATGGCGAAGAACGCGACAGCTCGGCCACGCACGAAGAGCAGCGCGATGATGGCGAGGAGGAGCGGCGCGATGCCGTAGTAGAGTGTCGTTTCGGCAGGCGACCAGAACGCCCAATGCCGCTCCTGATCGAAGTTGAACATGCGGGGGAAGATCAGGGTCAGCACCTGGGGCGGCATGACCGCGTAGCTGGTAGCGTAGTCGTAGGTAACGAGTGACGGCCGTAGCGAGTGCTGGCCGAAGTCGTAGAGGGGGATCAGTTGGGCGGCGGCCAGGCCCAGGCCCAGCGCAACGACGATCGCCCCGAGTCCGACTCGTCCGACCGCCCAGCCGCGCAAGCCGCCGACGGAGGCAGCCGAGAGGCTCCGGGCCAGTCCCTCACGCGCGCGGTAGATGGTTCGGCCGAGGGCGGCCGCACGGCTGACGCCGGGGCGGACTCCGGGCGCAATCGAGGCTCGGCCGAGTGGCCCGAACAGGAGGTACAGTCCGAGCGCGAGCAGGCTCAGCAACACCGGCTGGATGTGGACCCCGAGCGCCTGAACGGCCAGCACGAGCGCGCCGAGGACGGCCCAGCCGAGGCGGCGCGAGCCGCGCGTGCGCAGGGCGTGTTCAGCGACGAGCAGCAGCCAGGGTAGCCAGGCGGCGCTGCGCAAGATGTTGTCGTGCTGGAGGTGCCCGACCATGAAGCTGCCGTAGCTGAAGCCAAGCCCGCCGATGACGCTGCCGAGCCTTCCAGCCCCAAGGCTGCGGGCCAGCAAATACAGTCCGACCGCCGCCAGTCCGAAATGGAGCGCCCGCTCGATGCTGTACGCGAGCGGGGTCGGGAAGGCCAGCAGCAGTGGGACGTGAATGGGCGAGAGCAGGCCGATCTCGCCGTCCGCGAGGATCGGGTAGCCGCCGAAGATGAGCGGCAGCCAGAGCGGGAGCCGGCCTGACCGTAGCTCCCCGGCGGCCCACTCGGTGAGCGGGTAGTAGAAGACGGCAGTATCGCGCCCGTAGTACAGCAATCCGCTCGTCAGCCCCTCGCTGAAGACGGCGAGCGTAAAGCCGATCAGGACGGCGAGTGCGAGTACCGTCAGCAGGGGAGCGCGGAAGACCACGACGCGGTGCAAGGAGAAGCGACGGGTCGCCATTCGGGCTTCGCCGTGCACGGCGACAACCAACGCAGGTCTCCGTTCCGCCGTTTTGGGACACGTCGGGACAGGCCCGGCGAGTGTAGCGGCCGTACCGGCCCCCAGGCAAGGATATGGGACGCGTAACCGCGACATCCGCCTTGATGAGACGAAACGCACCGGAGTAGACTACGCCGCCGTCCATCCATCTAGTCCGGCGATCTTGCACGCGCCGATGACCGAGGTGGTTCGCTGGTTCCGCAGCCCCCAGCCAGTACAGAGGGAGGTGCGGGGAGGCGGGCGAGCCCCACTGGGCTATGTGAGCGATGAAGCGCGCTACACTCGATTTGCTCGTCTGTCCGGAATGTCACGGCGCAGATCTGGACCTGGACGTATTCCGGGGCAGCGGCGAAGACGTCGACGAGGGGCGGATCATCTGCCATGGATGCGACTGCTGGTTTCGCATCGAAGAGTCTATCCCAGACCTGCTGCCGCTAGCGTTGCGTCGCCACCCCCGCCATGAGGCGTTCGCAGATCGCAATCGGCTGAACGGCACGCATCACAATGGCCATATGCCCTCCCGCAATAGTCTCCAGCAGATTTCGTTTTTCGCCCGCTACCACGCCGGATACGAAACCGAGGTCGTCAGGAGCGCGTTCTACCGCCTCGTCGACATCGACAGGTTCGCCGGGTGGGTCCGACGATCTCTCCAACCGGGTCAGGTCGTGCTCGAACTCGGGTGCGGGTCCGGCCGCCAGTCGCTGCCGATTGCCGCGCGTGGCGTCCGCACGATCGGCCTCGACGTATCGGAAGAGATGGTCCGGATGGCTCGATACAAACTGGCCCAGCGCGGCTTGCTCGATCGCGCTGAGTTCATCGTCGCCTCGGCTGACGACCCACCGGTCCGCCACGATGCGTTCGACGCCTCCGTGCTGTACGGCGGGCTCCATCACTTCGACAACCCACCGGGAGTCATCCGCGAGGCAGCGGCTCGGCTCCGTCTCGGCGGCACCTTCTATATCCTCGAGAACCACGCCAGCCCGCTCCGCCCCCTTTTCGATCAGGCGATGCGCTTGCGCCCGCTCTGGCAGGAGGAAGCCGGCGATTCGCACACGTTTTCGCAGGCTGAGCTCGGCCGCTGGCTCACTGAAGCTTGCCTGGAGCCACGCTTCAGTTTCTCGACGTATCTACCGCCTCATCTCTGGTATTTCCTGCCCCCACGACTCGGCCTCGACGTCCTGCGGGTCACCGATGGACTCTGTGGCCGTCTTCCGGGCGTCAAGCATCTCGCCGGCCTGATCGTCGCCGAAGGAATCAAGACCGCGCCGACGCCAGCCTGGGCTCAGCCGACTGTCGACGCACATCACTTGTCACATGCTCATTGAACGATGCGGACGATGATGGGTGGGGCTGGCGGCTCGATCGCCGGGCGCTGGCAGGGTGGCGCGCCCTCCGACTATGGGGTGCTCGAGGGTCGGCTGTCTTGCGCTCGAGCGCCCTGATGCGCGGTCCGAGTGCGTGCGCGATCCGGTGGTAAACCACAACGAAGTGGTGCTCTCGGCACCCCCTGACCTGAATGCGGCTGATGCGCGCCCGGTGTGGCAGGCGCGCCAGAGAGTCGTCTTCGTCGCCGTCATGCTCACCGCGATCCTGGCGACAAACGTGTTCGGCGAGAAGATCGACGTTGGCGATGGACTCGGCTGGGATGGTGCCGACTACGCCGTCATCGTCAAAGATCCCTGGCAGCGCGTCCTGGTGCTCGGCGACGGTATCCACCATATCCAACGACTGCTACCACTTGTATCCGTTCACTACCTCTTTCGGGCACTCGGCATTCCTCTGACAAACACCCACATCGTCACGGCATTCCTGTGCATCGCCACCTTCGCCCTCATCGCGAGTATCTGGCTGTGGCTGCATACCGCCGACTTGCTGGGGCTGAGTCAGTATGGGCTCTGGATCGGTGGCATCGGCTCGATCGGGAGTTTCGCGGTCTTGAAGTGGCTGGCGTTCTACCCAGTCCTGACGGATTCCCAGGGGTTCGTTCTCGGCTCCGCGCTCCTGTACGCCTATCTTGCACGTCAGCCCTGGCTTCTCTTCGTCCTGACAGCGGTGAGTGCGTTCACCTGGCCAGCTGCTGTGTATACCGGGGCCATCCTGTTCATCTTTCCCCGGCCCGACGACAGGCAAGTGGACGCGCCGTTCACGCTCCCCTGGTTCGTGACAGCGGCGTTCGGGTGCAGTGCAGCGGTGGCGGTCGTCGGCTACATCCTGTACCTGCTCCGTCCTGACGTCTACCCTACCATCCAGTTCAACAAGCAGGCGCCGGATGCGGCATGGCTGCCGCTCAGCCTCGCGTTCGTCTTCGCGTATCTGACAGTGGCACTCACGCCGCTCGCGGCACCAGCCGTGCCTATGCTCCTCACCACGTTGCGGCGAGACCGCGCCGTGTGGCGACGGCTCGGCGCAATAGGCGTCATGCTCGGGGCGATCTGGTACGCGCAAGTGTCGCTCGCCCTGCCGGGCGGCTACCGCGAGGCGGACGTCTTCCCCCACATGATGCTGCTGAGCGTGATCGAGCCGGGGGCGTTCTTCGTCAGCCATGCGGTCTTCTTCGGCCCGGTCGTCGTGCTCACGGCGCTGCTTTGGCCGGCTGTGTGCCGCTCGGCGGCCAGTCTTGGGCTGGGACTGCTGATCGTGCTTGCGGCGACGGTGGTGCTCTCGCTCGGCAGTGAGTCGCGACGCCTGTTCAACTTCGTCCCCGTCGCTGTGGCGCTGACCGCGATGGCAGCTGACAGGCGCGGCTGGCGGGGTGTTGATGTCGTCCTCTTTGGCACCATGTCGCTCGTCGCGTCGAAAATCTGGCTGCCGATCGGCTCAGCCGAAATACCATCGCCGCGTCTCTTCATGAATCTTGGTCCCTGGATGCAGCCACAGGAATACATCGTCCAGGGGGTCGCCGTCCTGGTCATCACGGCGGTTCTCTACGCGCAGGTCGCAATCGGCGCTCATCGCCGCGCGAGCGCTCACCCTGAGTAGCGTGGCTGACCCCCAGAACGACCAGGCGCGCGACGGCTCCCACGAAGAAGGTGCGACACGTTGATAACATCCGGGTACAGCCGCCGCACTGACAACGCGAAGCAAAGCTCTTGGCCTCTGAGCGAGGCACGCGCAGAATGCCGGACCTCATGCTGACGGGCACCCGAACGGCCGAGCCCGAGGTGACGGGGCCATCGGCCCCAGGCGCGCGGCCAACTGCCGCAGCCTCGATCCCGGCGCTCCGCCGCTGGCTTCCGCACGTTCTGACGCTGGCTGCCCTGCTCGCGTGCGTACAGGCGGTCGCGTTCACGCTCACGGATATCCAGACCGTTCCCATTGCCGGCAACGACGAGTGGTGGTTCACGTCGCGGTACGACCGACTGGCTCGTTACGGCGACCTCTCGGACAAGGTCGGCTTCGACCTGTATGCCAATCACGGCAACCACGGCAAACTGCCGCCCGCAAACTTCGTCCTGCGCTCCATCATCCATGGGTTGACAGGCGTCGGCGCCGAGTTGACGCGCTACATCAGCGCCGCTCAGTTCGGGATTGTCGGGGTGCTGACGGGCATCGTGGTATGGCGGATGGGCGCGCCTCTTGCAGTGGCCGCGTTCTCACTCCCGTTCGTCCTGCTCTTTCCGACCGCGTTCTTCTTCGCCAGATCTCTCCGCTTCGAACAGGATGTCTTCTTCTTCGGCTGCCTATCGCTTCTACTCGTGCTACTCGAAGTGCACGGCCCGCGCTTCCGGAGCGCCTGCCTTGCCGCGAGTGGCGTCGCGGCCGGTATGGCGGCATCCATGCACGTGTACGGGGTACCTTTCGGCGGTGCGATCGTCGGGACGTACCTGGGACATCGCATAGTGACTGGCCGAGCGCTGGCACCCAGGTCGCTGGCTATCCTGTGGGTCCTGGCGTTCGGCGTGCCGGTGGTCGCAACGGTCGCGTACTTCCTCGCCGACCCCATTAACAGCATACGGTACTACCAGGCCAATCGCGCGTATGAAACGGCCCACCTCCCTCAGCGCCTCGCCTCCCTCATCGCGCTCGGCCCGCCGCCGGTTGCCTGGCTCCCCGATCCGGTGACGGCCGCGCTCAATTCAGTCCGCTGGGGGCTTACGCCATTCGGGAGCCAGGCCGGTGGCGCACTGGTCGGCACCAGCCTGATAGACGGCTGGACGGTAGCGGCGCTGCTCGTCCTGCTTGGCGGCAGCGCCGGCATCGCATGGCGTCTCGCTCGAGCCCGGCAATCGCCCGTCGATGACCGACGAACCTGGGCGTTTGCACTGCTCTGGCTCGCGCTGGTACTCGCGCTGTTCGTCAGTATCGTACGGCCGAACGTCGACTATGCGATCTACTTCGACGGACTGGTCTGCTTGATCCTCTACGTCGCCATCGCCTGCTGGTGGCGTCGGCGTGGCCTCCTCGACGAAGGCGCACGGTTGACCGCTCTGGCCGCAATCGCCGCCCTCGGTGCCGCCTATCTTGTTCCCGCCGTGGCGGCGAACAGTGGTGCACCAAACGCCAGCGCTGCCGTCCAGATTTCCGCCATGCGCCGCATGTCGGAGGCGGTCGGGCTCTCCCCCGACCGCCACGATGGCCCGCCGATCTACGCAGATTCCGTGACCTGGGGAGCAGCTGGCGCACGGCTAGCCCCGATCTACGAGGTGCTCACCGGAGACGTCGCGGATTGGCGCAGCGACTACGATGGGGCCGTTTGGAGCGACTTCAACTACAGCACAACCGTGCAGACCAGGGCGTCATTCTCGGGCGCTCCGATCGACCCAGATCATCGACGTGAGTTGATGGAAGCGCTCCTGGCCGATCTACACTTCGCCGGTGCCCTGGCCGTTGCGCCTGGACCCGCGCGTGCCCTGGACACCCAGTTCTTCTACACCCGGACCGTACCGGCGACCCCGGTCTTCATGGAACTCACCAGAAACGGCTACGTGCAGACGTGGCGCACTCGAGCCGCGGAGGACCGCTCTCTGCACGTCGAGAGCGGCGGCCAACCTACCATTCTCGTGCTGTCATCCGCCCCTGGTCGGTACTTCGCTACGATAGGTGGTGACGGCCTCGCGGGAGTCCGGATCGACGTGCGGGCGAACGGAACGACGCTGTCCACTCGGACCATTAGCGCGGGGATTCCAGGCCACGGCGCTGGCGTCCCACTCTGGCTCGAAGTTGAGACTGGCCAACAGGTCGAGGTCGTCATCCAGGGCAGTACCTCATCGAGCGCCGACGTGCATGCCCGCATCTGGCGCCTGCTGCCCCCGGACTGAACGCCGCCGGTCGCGTGGGTCGCCTGCGGGCCGTGCTATCCTCGCGTGCCCGTCGCGGAACGGTTGCCTGAGCGGGCGCTGGCGGCCGGAACGAGCATCATCGTGCGACGCGAGTGCAGATGAACCAGAGGCCGAGTAACGTAGCGGGCAGGAGAAGTAGGGTGACCAGATGTAGCGGCCGTACTCCCGCCAGACCTGGAGTGGCGTGTCCCAGGGGGAAGGTGCTCGGACGAGGATCGGCCTCGTTGTAGGCAGGCAAGCGCATCGTCGTCTTCCCCGCCTACAACGAGGCCGAAAACATCGGTTGTGCTGTCCGCGAGTTCCGAGCCGTTCCAGTCATGGACGAGGTGCCCGTGGTCGACACCAACTCGCGCGATGGAACCGGCGACCTCGGCCGTGGGGTCGGCGCACGGGTTATCCGCGAGCCGAAGCGGGGGTATGGAAACGCCCTCGAGCGCGGACTGCGCGAGGCCAACGGCGACTTCGTCGTGCTGGCCGAGCCGGAAGGGACGTTCGTCGCGCGGAATACTCGTCGTAGCGGCACTGACCGCCAGCGTCGGCAAGCGGCCGTGCTAGCCTCGTGCATCCTGCTGGCCTCGTGCATCCTCGGATCGCGCGCGGGGTTCTGCGTGGCCCTGGCAGCAGCGATGGTCGGCGCGCGGCTCGCGCTCTTCGACGCCTCGCTCTTCAGGATGGTCTACGTCCCGAACCATGACCTGTCGCAGGGCATCGCCTTTTTCGCGACGAGCGTACACGCCATACGGCTCGGCGGCGACATCGCGTGGTGGAACCCGGTCGGCCGGGGATACGCCCAGTATTACCAGTCGTTCCTGGCACCGCTCGCGCCCACCAGCGGTCACATCGTGTTCATCGTCTGGGCGCAGATCGCGCGCCTCCTCAGCCTGCTCGGCCTTGCGATTCCGGAGTACGTCAGCTACCTGACCGTCAACTTCCTGGTTCTGCCGTTCCTCACGTTCCTGTCGTTGGCGATCCTGGCGAGCCAGGTGTTCCAGCCCCGCGCTGTAGTGGCGCTGGCCGTGCTCGTCTACGCGCTCTCGGGGCTCGGGTTGTGGGACTCGGCGTGGCTGTACTTCCAGGAGCCATTCACGCTGTTTCTGCTGCTGGCGGCAGCGCTCTCGGCCATGGCCTGCCCGACTCGTGCCCGCCTCTTGCTGCTCGCAGGCGCGGCCCTCATTCAACTGACCTCGCTCAACTACTGGTCGATCTTCAATTCCTGGTTCATCGTCATCTTCCTTGGCACGTACTGCTGGTTCCACCGCGAGCGCGTGCGACGGCTGGCGGCGACCGCCTGGGCTCTCATTCGGCGGGACCGAGTTGCACAGGCGCTCGTCGCGCTGGTGCTTGCGACGGCAACGATCTGGCTCGTTCTGCTGGGATCGATTGTCGTCGAGCAATCGGCCCGCTACGTTCGCGGCGGGCACACCGGCGTGGCACAGCAGGCGGCCGAGCGGGTACAGGAAATCCGGCGGTTCACCACCGAGTTCTTCAATCCGAGTATCCAGAAAGCGCTGCAATACGAGATCGTCAACCCAATGCACAACGCGCGCTACCTGGGCGCCTTCCTGCTCCCATTCCTGGCGCTGATCCCCTTCTATCGTTGGAACCGCTCCGAAGGCTGGCTCGTGGCCGCGGCATTCGGCGTGCTGATCGTCTGCCTGGCGCCGCCATTTCTGCTCCCTCTCTGGAGCCTCACGCCCGGGATGTCTGGCATCGTCGACCAGTTCTACTGGTATACGCTCTACCTTCAGCTTATGCTCGTACTGATCGCGGGGATGGGTTTACAACGCATCCTGATCCGAGATGACGATCCTTCATCGCGGCGGCTCGTCTTTGTCGCCTCGGCAGTCGTCGGCACGGCCATGCTCATTCTGGTCGGCTACTCCCTTACGAGTGCGGCATTCCCCGCCAACGACCCGGCACTGCAAGGGAACCTTCAGTTCGCGCTGCTGCTCCTCGCCTCGGGTATCCTGGTGCTCCAGCGACTGCTCGCGTCGCCGCCCGGGCGCCAGGGACGTCATCTGTTCACAGCCGCGCTCCTGCTACTCGCCTGCACTGACCTCTCGCGCTACTTCGCCGACGTCAGCCAGTTGGATCGGCAGTTCACGAGCGAGCGTTTCGCCGCGAACGGCCCGCCGCCGTTGAGCGAGGAGAAGGTGGCGCGACTGCGGCAAGCGTGGGCCGATCCGGACCTGACCCGCGGTTTCGACGCGCCGATTCCCAACTTGCCGATCGAGAATTTCTTCTGGCCGGCGAACACGTACCTGGACACCGCCGAACGCATCGACGTCAACGCCACGCCGTCCGACGCGCTCCGTCACGTGTTGCTGGCTCCGGGGCCGGACCTCGCCTACTACCCGGAGGCGATGTTCGGTGTGAGGCGGGTCGCCGATATCCCGCCCGGGGTCGCATCCGCCCCGGAGCGACTTGCCACGGTCCTCCTACTCGCCGCCGAGCCGCTGTCAGAGGCGCAGCCGGGTGCGCCTTCGGCCGGTGCACCTACGGACCGGGTGCAGTGGCGCCCGCTTGTCTGGACCTACAACGACTTCGCCTTCGAAGTCGCCTCGCCAGGGAACGGCTGGCTCCGCATCCGGCAAACCTACGACCCGCTCTGGCACATCACGGTCGATGGCCAGCCGGTGACGCCGGTGCGCGCGCAACTCCTCGACATGGCGGTGCCCATCTCCGCCGGCCGCCATCTCGTCCAGATGTCGTACTGCCCACTGGCCCGCTCGCTCTACTGGCCGGCCGTGTACCTGTTCGAAGTAACCCTGGTGGGCCTGGTGACAGTCGCCCTCCTCGGCGCCCGAGGTGAGCAGCGCCGAAGGTATCGTGCAGGGCTCAACGCGTCCGCCCCGGGGTACTGACTCGTGTAACCGGCGCCGCATCGGCGTCAGGGGGAGCGGGCCGAGTAACGGCGGCCTGGCGCCCGACCTGACCTTGTATGACGACACGGCCACGAGCGTATGACGACACGGCCATGAGCGGCACATGCCCTCCGGCTCGTAACCCGACGAGAGGCGCTGCCCCGACCGTGTTATCCTCGCGTGCTCGATAGGTAGCCGTTGCCTGGGCGAGCAGCGGCGACCGAAGGAAACACACAGGCCGAAGCGAGTGCCGATGAACCAGAGGTCGAATACCATGGCGCGTGGGAGCATCGGGGTCGCCGAGTGTAGCGGCCGAGCCTCGCACCAGGCGTGGAGTGGCGTGCCCCAGGTGGAAGATGCTCGGATGAGAGCCGGCTGACGTGTGGGAAGGTAAGCGGGTCGTCGTCGTCTTCCCCGCCTACAACGAGGCCGCAAACATCGGTCGTGCCGTCCGTGAGTTCCGCGCCGTCCCGGTCGTGGACCAGGTGCTCGTGGTCGACAACAACTCGCGCGACGGGACCGGCGACTTAGCCTCTGAAGCCGGCGCGCGGGTCGTCCACGAGACGAGGCAGGGCTACGGAAACGCCCTCCGGCGCGGGCTTCACGAGGCCGATGGCGACTTCGTGGTGCTTGCCGAGCCGGACGGGACGTTCGTCGCACGGGACGTCGTCAAGTTGCTGGCCTACGCCGACGAGTTCGATATGGTGATGGGCACCCGCACCACCCGCGAATTGATCTGGGATCAAGCCAACATGGGCTGGTTCCTGCGCGTTGGCAACGTGGCCGTCGCCAAGCTGCTCCAGGTGTTGTTCGACGGCCCCTCGCTCTCGGATTGCGGCTGCACCCTACGCCTCATCCGGCGCGGCGCGCTCGACCGCTTCGCCGATCGGCTCACGGTCGGCGGCTCCCACTTCCTGCCCGAGATGGTGGTGCTGGCCCTGCAAGCCGGCCTCCGCGTCATCGAGATTCCAGTCAACTACCGTGGCCGCGTCGGCGAGTCCAAGATCACCGGCTCGCGAGTGACGACGGTCAAAGTCGGCTCGCGGATGGTCGGCCTGATTCTCGACTACCGTCTGAAGGCGTGGGGCCGGCGCCTGCGGGGCAGATGAGCGCGAGCGTCGCGTACGTCACTCGGCGACGATCGAGGCGACAGCAGCGGCGAACGTAGTGGCGAACGTAGTGGCGAACGATGCAACGCGTGGCGATGCGTGCGGCGACGAGACGATACACAGACTGGCACACCGATGAATCTGGCGATGACCGCGTTGATGTGGTGCAGCTGAGATGGAGGCGAGCGAGATGCAGGCAACCGAGCGGTCCGTTCGGGTGGCAATCTGGGGCGCTGGCTGGGTGGCCGGCGGGCACCTGAAGGCGTTCCTGGCGAACCCGCATGCGGAGGTTGTGGCGGTCGGCAGCCGTCGCGAGGAAAGCTGCCGCCAGTTGCTGGCGCCGCACGGTCTCGACCTACCCGCATACACTGACTACAATCGTCTGCTCGACGATCCGAACGTCGACGCGATCGTGCTCTGTACCCCCAATCACCTGCACGCCGACGAGACGATCCGGGCGGCGCGGGCCGGCAAGCACTTGCTCATCGAAAAGCCGGTCGCGCTGAACCTCGACGAGCTACGCGCGGCCCAGGAGGCCGTACGCGCGGCCGGCATCATCACGGTGGCCGGCTTCGTGGTGCGCTGGACCCCGCTGATCCTCTCCCTGAAGCAACTTCGGGAGCAGGGCGACTTCGGCGAGATCTTCCTGGCGAACGCCGCCTACTGGTCCAATCGCTCCGGGCGGCCAGCGTTCCAGAAGGCCCGCGCGACAGCCATCAGCCCCTGGCTGGTCGGCGGCTGCCACGCCGTCGATGCGATCCGCTACGTGACCGGCCTCGAGGTCACCGAGGTGGCGGGCTACGCCGCGCCGGCCGGCCCTGCCTACGGCTACGACTACGAGTGCGTGCAGGCCGCGGCCGTCCAGTGGAGCAACGGCGCGACCGGCACCTTCACGACGGCCATCGTGGGCCAGACGCCGTATCAGTTCGATCTAGACATCCTCGGCTCGAAGGGCACGGCGCGGAACAAGAAGCTCTACCTCGACCGCCTGCCCGGCGAGGAGGCGTTCTTCGAGCTACCCGTCCAGGGCCAGGACAGTTCCGACGTTGTCCATCACACCTTCGGCGGCGAGATCGACCATTTCGTGACCTGCGTCCAGACCGGCCAGCGTTCGCATATCGACCTCGACGACGCCGCCCGCACCCACGAGATCGCCTTCGCCATCGAGCAGTCGATCCGCGAGCGTCGAAGCGTGTGCTTACCGCTCTCGTGAGCGCCTGACGAGGCGACACCCTTGATGCCTCACGCCGTTCCAGGTGACGCTGGGGGGATCACCATGAGAGGTGGATCCCCGCCAGCCCCTCCTGAATGCATCTCAGGTCCAGTCGAGGATCAGCGGCAGGTGGTCGGAGATGGCGACGTCGGGGACCGCGAAGCCGCTGACCGCGACGCCGCTCGACACGAAGACGTAGTCGGCGTACTTCTGTTCCTCCGGCGTCCCGTAGTAGGTGTTGAGGCGGCTACGAGTCGTTGTAACGCGGTACTCGCGCACGAGGTTCCGCCAGTACCGCTCCAGCAGGGCGATACTCTCGGTGTCCGGGAGCAGGTTGAAGTCGCCCGCCAGAACGACCTCACCGTCCTCCTCGCGCAGGAAATCACGGATACGCCGCGACTGCGCGAGCCGCTCCGGCGTGTCGAGCTTGGCGCCGGGGGTTGGCGTGCCGTGAAAGTTTGCCACGAGCACTTTACGCTCGCCGAGGATCAAGCGACAGTACTGGAGCGGCCGGCCTTCGAGCGGCTGCCAGCCGGGGCCGACGAACGCCTCGCAGTGCCGCAGGACCGGGATCCGTCCCCACGCTCGGACCTCGTGATCCCGCCGCACGAACGTCGCTAGCCCGAACTCGAGCGCTCCCGCGGAGGCGGAGCGGCGCTCTGTCGGGACAAACACGCCGACGAGCTCCGGCAGGATGGCTTCGAGATCGGCGAACGAGAGCCGTCGTCTGCCGTCGTCGGGCTCGCCGTCACCTATCGGGCCAGCGTGCAAGGCCGGAACGCCGCCCGACGCTACCGCGATAACCTCCTGAAAGCAGAAGACGTCGGTAGCGCTGGCGTGCTCCCGCAGGAACGCCGCCAGCGCCTCGGACGCTCGTCCGCCCCAGATGTTGAGGGAGATCAGACGCATCGTCTCACCCAGGCCGAGGCCGTCGCTCCCTGAGCCCCGTGGCTCGCAGCCAGTTGGCTACCAGGCCGCGCAACTCGTCCGTTGCGCGGCAAACAGGGTGCGCAGCGGGCGGACCACCCAATCGGGCGAGCCGTGTAGCGGGCGCCACGAGTCTGCGCCGTCTTGTCGCTCCTCACACCGTCCGTGTCGGCACGTAGTCGAGCGGAGCACCGAAGGGGATCACTGGCTCGCGCGCCACGCTGTCGTTGAACCCCTTCACCAGCGGGCGGGTGTGCGCGCTCACCCAACTGTGCAGGTGCCGATCGTTATGTGGCTCCCGCTCCTTCGGGTCGACGAGCAGGTTCATCAAGTATGGGTTGGTGAGCGTCTCGGCCGGCTCGTCGAAGTAGCGCTGCCTCACGTACCAGATCTTGAAGTTCTGCCACTTGATCGCGTGGAGCCGGTCACGCACCCAGACGAGGCAGCCTTCGCGCGCCGATGTGTCCTGCTGCCCCTCGAAAAACGCGCGCTGGTCCAGGCCGTCGATCTCCCGATCGTTCGGAACCTCGCAGCCGGTCCAGCCGAGCAGCGTGGTAAACAGGTCGACTTGATGGACCATCTCATTGCTGATGCGCTCCGGCTGGACCTGACCCGGCCAGCGGATCAGGCAAGGCGTCCGCAGTCCGCCTTCTGATGAGCTGAAGTACGAGCCCTCGAACACGCCGGATGTGCCGCGCCAGAGTAGCCGGTCCTCGGCGCCGTTGTCGCCCGCGAAGATGACGATCGTGTTATCCGCGACGCCAAGCTCGTCGAGCACATCTAAGAGATGGGCGAAGTCTCCGTCGAGCTCGAGCAGGCAATCGGCCCAATCGCCGTTGCCACTCTTCCCTTTGTATTCCGGGCGGGGGATAGTCGGCATGTGTAGTAGTGAGTGGTTGTAGTAGAGGAAGAACGGCTGGCCGGCCTCGACGCTCCGCCGCATGAAGGGGACCGCCCGCCGGGTGTACTCGGCATCGACGTCGCGGCGAAGCTCCTGCGTCATCCGCTCATCTTCGAGCGTGCGCATCGGCTCGCCCTTGCGGCCCTCCAGCATGAAGCACGCCGGATCGCGGTCCGGGTCGTACCAGGGATCGTCGGGCCAGAGGCATTCGGTGTACGAGCGCGGCGGCCCGTAGAACTCGTCGAAACCATGGTCCGTCGCCCAACGGCCATCTTCGGAGCCAAGATGCCACTTGCCGACGCAGGCAGTAGAGTACCCAGCATCGGAGAGGATGTCGCCGAGCGTGCGCTCCCAGGCGACCAGGCCGCCGGTCTCGCCGCCGGTCGGCACGGAGTGAGTGCCCGAGCGGATGGCATGACGCCCGGTCAGCAGCGCCGACCGCGAGGGGGTGCATTGCGGCTCGGCGATGTAGTGCCAGAGTTGCAGCCCCTCGCGGGCGAATCGGTCGATACGGGTCGTCGGCGCCCCGCGCACCACCCCACCGCCGTAGCAGCCAAGCTCGCCCATGCCGAGATTGTCGACGTGGAACAGCAGGATGTTCGGTCGGCTCGCTGTTTCGGGCATCAGTCAACTCCTCGCGTACCGTGGCCGCCCGTCAACGCCGAAGGTCGGGCTGAGGAGGCGGCCCCCGATGGTACCCCGCACACCGGCCGGGCGTCCTGAGTGGAGCCAGTTCGACACCTCTGGGCGGAGTCGCTCGGTTCCCCGCCTGGGCATCCCGAGCCCTGGGCGGAGACAGCCCTACTCCCCAGGCGAGGTAGGCACGCGGCAAGCCCCGGCGGGCAGGCGCGGATGCCATCGGTCAGCGCCAGAGCGTACCCAGGCCGGATCGATCCCTTGAATGCCTCTTCTCCCGGCACGTAGGATCAGCCCAGTACTCGGGTATCGGTGTGTAGGCCACGCCGCCAGCCCGAGGGCCGCACGTACGTGGCAGAGTTCGGTGACCTGTACTCGGGTATCGGTGTGTAGGCCACGCAGCCAGGATTGGCCCGTGGAGTGGAGAGCGTCACACCCGTGAGACGGATCAACGTCCTGTTGTTCTACCCGAATGACTTTCTCGGGCCTGAGGTGACGATCTTTGCGCAGATCATTCGACATCTGGACCGCGCACGCTTCGACGTCACCCTCGTCATGAATTCCGCGGCGTCTGGAGCGCTCCACGTCGACGAAACCTCTGGGGTGACGGTCCGTCGCTGGAACTTCGGCCAGACCCTCGGCGGCTCAATGGGTGGCGCCATTCGCTCGATCGTCCAACTCATCGGCGGTATGACAGCGCTGGTTCGCTACGCCCGAGCCGAGCGGGTAGACATCGTTCAAGTCTCCTCGACACCGCGCGCCGCGATCCTCGGACTGCTGCTGGCGCGCCTGGTGGGAGCAAAGCTCGTGGTGCACTACCACGTGCTGCCCGGACGCTTTGCCGGTCCGCGCCGCTTCCTCGAGAATCTGGTCTCTCGCCGAGCCGACTACGCCGTAGGCGTCTCGCGCTTCCTGGCGGCGACGATCCCCAGCACCGGAATGAACCCGACTAAGATTGGCGTCGTGGTCAACGGTGTGGATCTCGACAAGTTCACCCCCACGAACGACGGGACACAGATTCGGGCAGAGCTTGGGATACCGGCGGATGCCCCGCTCGTCCTCCAGCTCGCCCGTATCATCCAGCAGAAGCGGCAGAGCGTCGTGGTGCAAGCCTTCGCACGCGCCCGCCGTGAAGTTCCAGACCTGCGCTGCCTGCTGGTGGGCTGGGAAGACCCTCGCTACACTGGCTCTTTCCCAAGCTACGCCGCCGAGCTACGCCACATCGCCGAAGCTGAAGGTCTGGGAGATAGCCTCATCATCGCGCCCGCGCGCCCGGATGCACCGGCCGTCGTCGCGGCGGCCGATATCATCGTCATGCCGTCGATCGGCGATGCCTGGAATCTGGCCGTGACCGAGGCGATGGCGACTGCGAAACCGGTGATCGGCGCGGCATCCGGCGGCATCCCCGAGCAGATCGTCGACGGCGTGACCGGTTTTCTCGTGCCACCCGATGCTCCCGAGGCACTGGCCGACAAGATGGTGGTACTAGGGAGGGATGCGGAGCTACGCGCCCAGATGGGCCGAGCCGCTCGCGAACGCGCCGAAGCATGCTTTGGGGAAGCACGCGTGGCCGAGGGCTTCGCACCGATCTACACGGCGCTTGCCGAACGGCCACAGCGCGGCGCCAAATAGCGTTCCTCAGAAAGCGCTCGGCCCCCCGCCGACGAACGTTGGCCAGTCGCCGTAGCGGTCGACGAGGATCAGCGGGACCGTGGTCGGTTGCCCCTGCACCTCGCGTCGTACCGTAAACGCTATCTGCTGGGTTCCGGATGCCAGTGACACCGTGAAGTTGCCCCGTTCTCCCCGGCGGCCTGCAATGTCGATGAGCGCATTCTTCGCCGCTCCGAAGCGGATCGATTGGAGCGGGGCTGAGGGATGGCCGACGGTCACCGTTATCCGGAGGGCGCCGGCGCCGTCAGGAGTCGTCGCGAGCCTGATGGGCGGGCGAGATCCCTGGGCCGGTGGCGGAGTGTTCCCCAGCCCGTAGTTCGGGATGGCGTCACGGTTGAACGTGGTGATCTGATTGCGGAAACTGGAGATGAAGTCAGGACGGCGGTTCGAGCCATCGTTGACGCCGAGGACCGCGATGTAGACCGGCATCGACGCGCCGTCGACACGTACTACGCCGACCTCGCCGTCGCTATCCGTGCTCAGCGCGGCAGCGTTCACCTGGAGCGTCAGCGGCGTCAGGCTGCCGCCGAGCACCGGGGATACCAGTCCGCCCGACGCCGGCGACACGGTCAGCCAGGGGGTCTGCGGCGTGATGACACTGGCGCTGAAGGGCACCGGATTGACGGCGCCCTGGCTGTACAGGTACGTGGTGAGCGTGTGGATGGCTGGATCGCCAGCCACATGATCCACCCGGTAGTTCTGGCTAGTAGCGCCGATCATCGGCATCGGAGCCATCGGCGCCGCCGTCATGTCGCGGGCCTGGTTGTAGACCATCTCCAGTTCGACCTGGGTCAATTCCGGCAGGCTGCTGAGCGAGCCGTCATACGAGAATGCGAGCGTGTTCGCTCCCTGCCGCAGCCAGGAGGCTGGAAACTCGACGGTATTCAGGGCGTTGAAGTAGCAGCAGGTCTTGGTCGGAACGCTGACCGGATGACCGTTGACCTGCACTGTGAAGCCGGCGTTGGCGCTGCCGTTGAAGAGCAACCGGGCGCTCCGCGCCGAACTGACGTCGTCCGGAATCGTCAGCGGCACCGTGCGAGTCGGCGACTGCGGCGAAAAGCCGAGCTTCGGACAGCCAAGAATCTCGTTGTGCTCGTTGCGGACCACGCCCGAACAGCCGGGCTGGAGGTAGCTGCGTACCACGGGTGAGTAGCTGCCGGAGGGGCCGTCGAACTGGATCGTCTCCCAGTGCACCAGTTGCAGCGCGACCGGGGTCGTGCGGGTGTCGCGCGGGGCGTACCAGCCCCGATGCGCCAGCACCCAATAGCCACGGTTGAACGGCAGGCGGAGGCCCGTGGCCTGCACCACGCTCACACCGTTCATCAGCACCTCGGCTGACGTCTCACTCACCCGAATGACGACCGGGATCCGAATGTTCGTAGGCGTGATTTGAGGGGTCGTCCCTACGAAGGTCTGGACCGTGCCGCCAATGTTGACCGTGATCTGGGGGATGTTGACGTTCTGGTCGGTCTCCGGGTCGCGGCTGGCGCGTGACGAGAACTCGAGACTGTCCGGGAAGTTGTCACCCCGCCCGGCTCCGAACTCCTCGGCGCTCCAGGGCAAATCCTTCACGAGGTGGATCTCCCACCATTTGCCTTCGCTGTGCTGGGTCGGGCCAACGTCCACCTCGACCTGGAAGGTACCGGTGCGTCCGGCGAAGTCGAACGGGACACGCGGCCGGATATACAACTCGGCGCGCTGTTTGCCGCCGATCAACTGGGTGTGGAAATGGTTCTCGGCGTTGATGACCAGGAAGCGTTCGGGGCCGAGATCTTCCGGCCGGAGCCCGGTGCCATACGACGAGCGAACGTCGAAGACGTTGGCGTCAAGGTCGCCGCCCGGCCCGTTGAAGTTCTCGAAGAAGGCGGCATCTTGCATCGGTGGCTGGGGAGCGGTCGTCGCCATCACCTCGGCCGGCGCTGAGAGGCCGCCGTTCGCATCCATCGCCTGCACTTGCACGGTGTAGGTATGACCCGGCATCAGGCCGTTCACCTGGGCCGCCCGCGCTGTCTTGCCTACGACCTTGGTCCCCTGGAGGGCGTCGCCGTCCCAGGCGCTTGCGACCATCCACGCCGTCGCCGGGTCGGATGATGGCGTCCAGGTGACATGGAGTGATGAGTCGAGCGGCACGACGTCGAGGCCAGAAGGCGCAGCGAGGGCGGCCGGCGCGGCAGCGCTCGCACGCAGGCTGGGGCCGAGCGGGGAGCCAGGGGCAACGCTGCCCGGTACGCTATGAACGACGTGGCTCACGGTGCCGGCAGCCAGCGTGGGGCCGCCAGCAGCGGCAGTCGTGCTGGGACTGACCGCGCCACCCGCCGCCAGCACCACAAGGACAAGTGGAATGTACAAGACGGCAAACAGGCGCTGAATTCTCTGTCGGCGGTGCCTCAACCAATTCAAGATGTGCCTCCCCACGTAACGGTCACAGAGGCGCCCGCGAATACTCGTGACGAACGGGCGTACGCTGCACCAACATCGACCGTTATCACTGTATCGATCTCATCGCAGAACTCCCTCGTCGTCTGCTGCCAAGAACGATCCGTACACGCTCGATGGGTGCAGTAGTTACGAACATTACAGCACCGTTACTGTCTGACACAATGGCGACAGATCTTTCTATGAAATCAGTGTTCTCTTTGTTGGTATTCCGTATCGAGTAGAGTAGGGAGTCATCACGATCGCCGTCCTGCCTCGCCATAGGCGCCGCTTCGTATCGGTGCCAGTCATGATTCGCCCGCGATGCTGATTGCGGGCGAACGCTTTCGGATCGTGTCCGCGGCTCGCGACGTCGCCGGCGAGTACCCCCCACACGTTATCTGACACGGGAGTTGGGCACCGTTGGCCGGTGTGGCATTCTCCACCCGTGACCGCGCGAGATATAAACGGCGTATCCGAGCATGGCCGGGCGTGCTCGGGTCCGAGACAAGGGTAGGTGTGACGATGTTCAGTACCGATGTCCTCGCGATCGATCCCGAGAAGACGTCGCTCGAGATCGAGGCTGCCATCCGCCATCAGGTAGCCCAGACGCTGCGTCGGCGCGGCGCCGTCCTGGGGCTGTCCGGCGGCGTCGACAGCTCGGTCGTCTGTCTGCTGTGTGCTCGCGCACTCGGTCCCGAACGAGTGTTGGGTCTGTTCATGCCCGAGCGTGCCTCGGCGAGCGAGAGCCTGGAACTGGGGCAGTTGATTGCCGAGACGGCCGGCGTGCGAACGGAGCTCGTGCCGATCGGCGAGATTCTGGAAGCGGCGGGCTGCTACCGCTACCAGACCGAGGCCGTCCGCAGAGTCATTCCCGAGTACGACGAGGCGTGGGCCATGAAGCTCGTGTTGCCCACGCTGCTCGAAGGCAACCGCCTGAACGTCTTCAGTGTGGTGGCCCAGGCCCCAGACGGCCGCGAGCGACGCGCCCGTCTCCCCACCGATGCCTACCTGCAACTCGTCGCCGCCACGAACATGAAGCAACGCATCCGCAAACAGACCGAGTACTTCTTCGCCGATCGTCTCAACTACGCCGTCGCCGGCACGCCGAACCGTCTCGAATACGATCAAGGGTTCTTTGTCAAGAATGGTGACGGCGCCGCCGATTTCAAACCGATTGCACATCTGTACAAGACCCAGGTGTACGCGCTCGCGGAGTACCTCGGCGTCCCGAAGGAAATCCGAAGCAGGCCGCCGACGACGGATACGTACTCGCTGCCACAGACCCAGGAGGAGTTCTATTTCGCGCTTCCCTATGACGCGATGGATCTCTGCTTGTACGGCAGGAACCACGACGTCCCCGTTGCCGAGGTCGCGACGGCGCTCGGGCTGACACCTGAGCAAATCGAGCGGGTCTACCGGGACATCGACGCCAAGCGCCGCGCCACCCGCTACCTGCACCTCCCTCCGCAACTAGTCGAGCCAGTCGACGAGATAGCGCGTGAGACCCACGACGCTGCGACTGACTGAGGGAGTGCCGTCCCGGCCGACGCTGGAGCACGTGCGATGCGATCGCTGGCCGGCCGCGTGTGCTTCGACGCAACATCCGGGGGGCAACCGGACACGCTCTACGATCGGACACGCCCGGCAACCAGAGTCGGCCGGAACACGCTCTACCATCGGATGCCTATCGTGGTAGCGTCCGATGGCCGCCGCCAGCAGGTGGTGTGGCTCCGTTCGAGCGAGAAGGGGCGAATTCCCCAGAACTCTCGGCGCAGCCAGCCAGTAAGCGTCTGCTTCGCGACCTGATAGCGTGGGCGGTCTGAATCGTCGAGGACGAGCAACCCGCCCGGTCGCACCTTCGGAGCCGCGTGGACGAGGCACGCCGCGCGGCTCCGACCGTCGACGATCACCAGGTCGAAGCTTGCATCAGGAAACTGGTCGATCGTCTTGACGTACGTTTCGAAGCTGCCTTCGGCGGACTCCGAGCCGTAGGTCATGCCGTTTGGCAGGCTCGCAGCCGCTGGGAGGGGCTCAGGCCGAGCAGGGCAGGCGATCAGTTCGACGTTCGGCACCTGCCTCGCCTGGAGCGCCTCGGCCAGTCGAGGGCACCAGGCAGCGTCGTGTTCGACGGTGGTCAGGTGGCGAACGCGCCGCGCGAGCCAGAGCGTCGAGCCGCCGCCGCCGTACTCGAATGCGACGGCCTGGGGGCCAATCTGGCGTTCGAGGAAACGAATCGCCGAATAGGGCAGCCAGGGCACTTCGGCTGCCAACTGGTTCCCGCGCGACGGCAAGGAGGCCAGCCAGCGCGGAACGTACCGTAAGTCGCCAGGGGTATAGGCCATCATATCGGCGACGACGCGCGCCGCCTTCATCGCGGCTCGTCCCGGTGCGTACATCGGGCTGTTGACGCTCACGGCCATCAGATTTGCCCCCTCACTCCTCGCGCCGGCCTCACGCCGATGCAGCGCTTCCCGGCGTCGGATCGCACTCGCTTCGCTCCGGCGCGCGTCATTCCATCGGTCGCCATGCGGTTGCGACGCCGGAGGCGGCCATGGCCTCGGTAGGCAACAGCTTCGGCCCGTCCCAGACGCGTGCGCCCAGACCAGTCGACTGAGCGACTCCCTGCCAGTACTGGATGTTCGAGATCGTCCCCGCGAGCGCCTCTTGGAGCCGACCCGGAGCGAGTGGTCCGTCATAGGTGATGAGGCGCGTCAACAGACCCCGGGTTGCCTCGAGCCGGCTGGTATGGCCGACGCACCAGCGCGCGAGAAGCCGGGTGAGCGGATGGCGCTGCCGCCAGGTGTCGTACGCGAGCGTGAGGGCGTGCGGACGACCGTGGTCGCGAGCCATCGCCACGTCCTGGCATCCGTACTTGTAGGAGACGGTGAGCCAGTTCTCGAACGGGTGATCGGATTCGTGCTCGACGCTCGCAGCCGGCGCGAAGTAGAACCGTAGCCCGCGCTCGGCGAGGCGATACCCAAGCTCGGCGTCCTCACCACGCCGGAACGTCTCGTCGAACCCACCCGCCGCCACGACGTGCCGACGGCGCACCGAGGCGTTCCCCGTGTAGAAATGGCGCGCCGTCACCGACTTCTCACCGCGTTTGAGTGCCCGAAAATGTCGCTCCAGGGCGGCGGCCTCCCAGCGGGACCATGGCTTCAAGGTCTTCGGCGGAGCGGTGAGCGATCCTATCGCCACCGCATCGGGATCCTGCTGATGAATTGCCAGGTGATGGGCGATCAAGTCCGGCGCCGGGATGACGTCGTCATCGAGAAAGAGCAGCAGGTCGCCGGTGGCGCTCGCGATAGCTCGGTTCCGGGCAGCAGCCGGTCCGCTGTTGGGCTGCATCACGCTGTGGAGCGGATATCCGGTGCGCAACTCGCGGAGCATCTCGACGGTGCCGTCCGTTGCGCCATCAACCGTGACGACGACCTCGAAGCCCGTGCCGGCCTGCTCCGTGCGATCCAATCGCCGCAGCAAGTCGTGCAATCTGGCGCGACGGTTGAAGGTCGGGATGATGATGCTGACGGCTGGCTTCATCTCATGGTCGAGTGCCACGTCACCTCGCTCCTACATAGCGATGGTTGGGCTGCTTGCCGGCACCCCCAGGGGCGCTTTAGAGGCGCTTTAGGGCCGGGGCAGTCTCGGCGGTCACGCGGATGCGGCGGTCCGTCCCACCGCTGGCAGTGTGCGCGCTCGCGGCGTCCAGTCTGGTTCACTGGCGGTTGACAGCGGGTTGTGGGACGGCTGCCAGTGCCACCGGTCTACGCGAGCGGCGCCCATCGGGGCAGCGGCAAGGGTTACGCTTCGCCGAGCGGCCTACATGGGGGAACAGCGCATAGTGGAGTTATGTCCATCGCGGCAGCGACGAGTTTACGCTTCGCCGGTCTGGCGGAGTCGCGGATCGAGTGCGCGGCGGAGGCCGTCCCCGAGCAGGTTCAGGCCCAGCACGGTCACGAAGATCGCGAAGCCCGGGAAGAACGACAGCCAGGGCGCTACCTGCATGTACTGGGACGCGGCCTTGAGCATCGAGCCCCAACTCGGCTCCGGGGGCTGGACGCCGAGCCCGAGAAAGCTGAGCGTCGCTTCGAGCACGATGGCGAGCGCCGTCAGCAGCGAACCTTGCACGATGACCGGCGCGAGCACGTTTGGCAGGATATGGCGCGTCATGATCCGAGCGTGCCCGGCCCCAACGACGCGAGCGGCCACCACGAACTCGCGCTCGCGGACGGAGAGCGTCGACGCGCGCACGAGGCGCGCGAAGACCGGCGTGAACACGATCCCGATGGCGATCATCGCGTTCACTAATCCTGGGCCGAGCGCCGCCGCAATCGCCAGTGCCAGCACGAGGCCCGGGAACGACCAGAGCGCGTCGCTCAGCCGCATCAGCAGATCGTCAATCCAGCCGCGCCAGTACCCGGCAATCAGTCCCGTCAGGGTACCGGCGATGGCCGCCAAGCCGACCGACACCACGCCAGCCTGGATCG
This sequence comes from Chloroflexota bacterium, assembly GCA_020845495.1. The sequence continues at coordinate 23,562 of JADLFM010000145.1, read as the reverse complement.
AGACGCGCGAGCCGTAGATGATTCGGGAGAGCACGTCACGCCCGAGGTTGTCGGTTCCCAGGAGATGTGTCAGCGTCGGCGGGCTCAGGATTGCGGTGTAGTCCTGTGTGGCTGGGCTGTAGGGGCTGATCGCGCCCGCCAGCACCGCCGCGAGTAGGACGACGGCCGTGACCACTAGCCCGAAGCCGGCGCCGCGTGTGCGCAAGATGCGTCCCACGAAGACGCCAAGTTCGCCTCGGCTCGATCCCCGCGCGGTCGCTGAACGTTCGATCGATACGGCGCTCGCGGTCGATTCCACAGTCACGTCAACAGTCCCTTACGGCCGTCCCTTACGGCGCTGCGCGTCACGCTCATCGCGTGCCCGTGCCACGCGTGCCCATCTCCACCCGTCGGGCGCTTCGGTCTCAGGCGTCCCCCAGCCCCAGGCGTCCCCCAGCCTCAGGCGTCTCCTATCAGACATCTCCAGCAGCATCTGTCTAGGCCAGACGCCTCCAGTCAGGAAGGCGTCTCCACGTCAGGGATCTCCGAGTCAGGCGTAGCGGATACGCGGGTCCACCCAGGCGTACACCGCGTCTGTGAGCAAATTGCTGACGAAGACGGCAAGCGCCAGGATCAGCACCACCGCCTGGAGAGACGGGAAGTCGCGGAAGAAGATCGAGTCCGCGGCCAGGCGCCCGAGGCCTGGCAGGGCGAACACCGTTTCGATGACCACGGCGCCGCCGAAGAGCCGCCCGATCTGAAGCCCGATGATGGTGACAATCGGGATCAAGGCGTTCCGAACCGCGTGCCTGACGACGATGCGGCGCTCGGGAAGGCCCTTGGACCAGGCCGTCGTGATGTACTCCTGGTGAAGCACCTCGAGGAGAGCCGAACGAACCTGCCGCATGATCACCGCGGCCTGCTCTGCACCGAGCGCCAGCGCCGGCAAGAGCATCAACTGGAGGCTCTGGCCAAGCCCGGCCGAGGGCGGCGCGTAGCCCGAAGGCGGGAGCCAGTGGAGCCAGAGCGCGAAGACGAAGATCAGCATGATGCCGAGCCAGAAGGCCGGGATGGCCAGCCCACTGATCGCGACGACAGTACCGACCATATCCAGTTTCGAGTTTGGCCGCACGGCCGATATGATGCCGACCGGCACCGACATGAGCAGGGCGACGATCATTGCCATCGCGGTCAGTTGGAGGGTGACCGGGAAGCGGGCCTGCATGGCCTCCCAGACCGGCTCCTTCGTCCGAACCGACCGTCCAAGATCGCCCTGAGCCATTCGGCCAAGCCAGCGGACGTACTGCACCGGCAACGGCTGATCCAGGCCCAGGTCGCGCCGCATCGCCTCGTAGGCCACTTTGTCCATCGCGGCGGCTTCGCCGAGGAACGCGAGGGCAGGATCGCCCGGCAGCAGCATGGTGATCGTGAAGGTCACCATGGTGACGAGCAACAGCGTCGGGATGGCCTGCAACAGACGACGTAGCAGATAGGTCTTCACGGCGGCCCTCCACAAGACCAACCGATCGCGCCTCATACGGAGTCAACGCTGACTACGGCGGCATGCTACCCGCGCCGGCGTAGAGCGGTCAAGCAACAGCTCGGCGGCGGGCAGGGACGTGCTGCCGCGTGTCAGGCGGAGGCGGCGAGCGGTTCTCGGCGAACCTCACGCTCTGCCCCATCATCCAGGTGCCACCTGAGCTTATTTTGCATAGTCCCCATATGCTGTAATAAGCTGCCGGCATTGCTCGCGGTATTACAGCCGGACTGCATAAGAAGCCGCCGTGACCGAGGGTAGTACACGGGCGGGCCGATTCGTAAAACAGCCGCAGGGGATCAAGAGACACTGCTGGCCATCGTCGGTGACACAGCGACATCGAGACATGAACGGTCTCCTATCATGAGTCAGGGCAGCCGCCGACTGACGGCTGCTGCCCTGACCTTACTTGTCAATCCAGGCGTACTGGGTGTCGGCCGGCCAATAGTTGAAGCGGAGACCTTTGACCTCCGTGCGAGAGGCGACCAGTAGCGGCATGGACATGCCGACGCCCATATAGCCACGCTCCTGAATCAGCCGCATGACCTGCTTGTAGGTCTCGCTGCGCTTGCTGGTATCGAGAGTAGCGGCGCCTTCATCCATCAACTTGTCGACGTCCTTGTCGCACCACTGGCCCCAGTTCGACGTGCCACCGCACTTGAAACGGACCGACAACAGGTCCGGATCGACGACGCCCGCGAAGTTGCCGCGCCAGAAGCAAGACTGGAACTTCTTGGCGCGGACCTCGTCGATCCAGGCCAGGCGCTCCATGCTTACCAGCTTGGTGCGGATGCCCTGAGCCGACCACATCTGCTGGGCGAACTCGCCAATCGTGCTCTCTGGCTCGCGGGCAATCACCTTCAGTTCGATGTCGACGCCGTTCGGGTGGCCGGCCGCCGCTAATAGCTCCTTGACGCGGGCCGGGTTGAACTCGTTCTTCGGAAGGCTGTCGTCCCAGCCGAGCGAGCCGGGTGCCCAGTCCGGGTAGTAGTGGGGTGCGCCCGCGCCGAAGCCGAGCGCCTTCGCCATCGCCTCACGGTCGATCGCATGGAGTGCCGCGAGTCGGATGTTCTGGTCGTTGAAGGGCGGAGCCTCGCTGTTGAAGCTGACGGTAAAGTACTCCTGGCCGGCCCACGGCAGTTCGTGCAGTTCGAGGCGCTGGTTGGCTCTGATAGTCGGGACATCTTTGCTGGCCACCTGATCGAGCAGGTGGAGCGTACCAGCTTGAAGGTCGACCAGCGCGACGGTCGGATCCGGCACGAAGCGGGCGACCAGTTCATCGAGATAGGGCAATGGCTTCCCGTCGGCGCCGTTCTCGTGGTAGCTCGGGTGCTTGTCGAGGATCAGGCGGTCGTCAGCGATCCACTGTTTGAGTTTGAAGGGGCCCGTCCCTGAGGGGTTGCGGGCGAAACCGTCCTCACCGACCTTGTCGTACTGAGCTTTTGAGATCATCGGGACGTGGGCGCCGCCAACGTAGGCCATGCTCCGAAGGAACGCGGCGTAGGGCACCTTGAGCTTGATGCGCAACGTCTGCTTATCGACGGCATCGGCCGCGTCGACGACTCGGAGCGCATCCTTGCGCTGCGACTTCTCGTGGTCACGGGCGCGGAGCACGTTCCAGGCAGCGACCTCAGCGTCGAAGGTACTGCCATCGTGAAAGGTGACGCCCTGTCTGAGTTTGAAGACCGCGGTCTGAGGATCGGGCTGCTCCCAGGACTCAGCCAGGTTACCGACAACTTTGTGCTCCCAGGTCTTGGGATCGACCAGTTCGAAGCGGAGCAGCCCATCGTAGAGCGCCTCGTAGCCGAGGTTGGTCCCGATGGTCGTCAGGTGCGGATCGAGCGTCGGGTAAGTCCAGTTGCTGGCCTGTACCAGTTGGCCGCCGCGCCTTGGCTGCCCGGCAGGCTGAGCGGCCGGCTTCGCCTCCGTCGCCGGTTTTGCCTCGACGGTCGGCTTCGTGTCAGTCTTCGGCGGCAGTCCGACGGTTGGGGCGACGTTCGCACTCGACGACTGCGCCGGTTGTGCCGGCGCAGTCGGGCCGGAGGACGGAGCCTGAGGCGCACAGGCTTGAGCGAGCGGTACTGCGGCGGCTCCAAGGGTGAGCGCCAGAAACGAGCGCCGGGTGATCCGCGACGCCATGGCAACCTCCTCGTCACCAGGTGGGCGCGAACGCGGAGTGGGCGGCAAGCGTCCACTCCGGACGGGCAAGCATCATCATCGCCAGGGGACGCCAACTGGGTCTACGAACGGGGCCGCTCGATTGTCTCGCTCAGCCGCATGCGGCGTGTGCGAGCGGCACCGTCAAAGCGGCAGCTACCGCGCACGAGTGGCACGAGTGCGCGACGAGGCACCCACCTCCATCCGCTGGTTCCTAAACCAATACCGAGGTGAAAACCACATGCCCCCAGGTTACGACCATGTAGCTCCCACCGTAGCTTCGGTTTAGCAGGCGGGTGCATCGTCGCGCTGTCGCCGAGCATGGAGGCCCAGACGACTCCGTACGCCGATCGAGCGTATCGGCCGACGCGAGCCAATCGGCCAGGTCAGCCGTTTCAGTTGGCTCAGCCGTCGCGCTGGAGCGGATCCTTGATCTCGCCCGGTAGCTTGACGATCGAGCCATCGAGCATGCGAGCCTGGTACGGATTCTCGCCCCGGACCTGCATGCCCCAGCCGAAGTGGCTGGCTGCCCCCCCAAGCTGGGTATTGTCCGACGCGCGATACTGGAAGATCAACACGCTACGCGGCTTGTCGCCGCGATTCGCCGTCGAACTGTGGAGCATGTTGCAGTGATGCATCTCCACGCCGCCGGCCGGGCAGACCTGATTGAGCCACTTCGACTCCTCGCCAATGGCGCTCTTGTCCTCGAGTTGTGAGGAGAAGGCGCCATCCTTCGCGAAGACGTGGATGCGCGGACCGAGCTTGTGGCTGCCGGGGATAACCTTGAGGCAACCGTTCTCCTCGGACGTGTCGTCCAGGTGGATCAGCACTGCGATCAGGTCGTAATTGGTGTGCGGGAAGAACGGATAGTCCTGATGCCATTCGAAGCGGGCCTCACGGCTCGTCGGTGGCTTCAGGTTCAGCTTGCTGTGATGAAGCTGAACGTTCGGCCCGAGCACGTTCGAGACGGCATCGAGGATCTTCGGGTGGAAGGCCAGATCGTAGAACACCTTGTGGTGCGCGATCGGGCTGAAGATGCGGCGGACATAGTAGTTGCCGTCGTCGCCACGCGTAACCGAGAACTTCTCGTTGTTCTCGGTCAGCCCGACCGACTCTTCGAGCACCTCGGCCAGGGCCGCGCGTGCAGCCGCCAGTTCCTCCGCACTGAGCATCTGCGGAAAGACGAGATAGCCCTGGTCTTCGTAGAACGCCTTCTGCTCGGCCGGCGTCATCGCATCGGCCGTCTTGGGCTGAGTCACTGCCATCCCACGGTCCTCCCCTGAGCCGAGCCCACGTCGCGCTGCCAGCGCCGCGCCTATCGCGGCACGGTCATCGTGACGCCGCCCGCCCCTCATCCGTAGCCAGTGTAGGCAGGCCGTGAGAGCCGGGAGAATGCACGGGCTTACGGCAGGGCTGGACTCTTTTTGGATCGGCGGTACTCACTCGGAGAGAGCCCCTGGACTCGGCGAAACACCCGGCTGAGGTAGAACGGGTCGCGGTAGCCGGTCGCCAGGGCGATCTCACGCACCGAGTAGTCGGTCGAGCGCAGGAGGTGCGCGGCTTGCTGGAGTCGATAGCGAGCCAGATATTCGAGCGGCGGCAGGCCGGTCACCCGCTTGAAAACGGTCGAGAAGTAGGCTGGATTGAGATGGACGATGCTCGCGAGGTCCGTCAGCGTCAGACGGCGGGTGTGGTCATCGCGGATGACGTGAAAGACCGGTGCCAGACGGGCGATCTCGGCAGCGCGAGCGGCGCCATCGGTCGGCAAGACGTCAGGTCGGCTGGCCGTCTCTCGCCAGAGCAGGCCGAGCAGGCGGGCGCCTTCACCGCTGGCGACGAGCGCGCAGCCCGGTTCGCCGTTCGCGAGTTCGGTGACGATACGCCGCGCGGCCTCGACGAACACGGCCACGCGCTCCTGTGCAAGCTGAAACGCTGTCGGTAGCCCGTACAGTGCTGGCATGTCGAGCACGCCGTACAGCCGCGCCTCGAAGTGCACGGTGTACATCGAGAGCGGTGTAGCCGGATCGTTGCGGCCGGCCAGCGGGACGTGGGGCGGCGGCAGCAGGACTATGCCGGCGCAGAGCCGATGCACTTGCCCGTCGATGGTAAAGTCGGCCGCGCCCTCGACGGGAACGAAGAGGCTGTAGTACGGCCGCGTATGCTCGGGCAAGTTCCAGTCCGGGGCAAACGCGTACCAGCCGCCACGGAGCACGGTACAGGTGACGGCGCTGAGCAATTGTTCGAGCGGCCGGCCATCGGTCGCTTCGGGCGTGCCGTACAGACCGGGCGAGGGATGGGCTGACGGCGAGGCCGGCGTCGCGGCGCCGGCCTCGCCAGTACCTGCTACATTCATTCGGTTCTCGTACCCGGTCGACAGATCAGGAGGCGAGCCCGATCGCGGCCAGGTCACGCCCACTACCTCGGAAGGCTCAGGTGTTCAGCCAGATCCGGTCGAGGTTCGGCACCTGATAGTTGAAGGTCAGCCCCTGGACTTCTTTCCGCGACGCGGTCAGGAGCGGCATCGCGATACCGGTGCCGAGGTACGCTTTCTCCTGGGTCATCCGCAGTACCTTCTTATAGATCTCGTCGCGTTTCTGGGCGTCGAGCGTGGCAGCCCCCTCGGTCATGAGCTTGTCGATGTCTGGATCGCAGATCTGCGCCCAGTTCGCCGAGCCGCCGCAGGTGATCCGGGTGTTGAGGAGGTCCGGGTCGATCGAGGTGACCAGCGTGCCACGCCAGAAGCAGGACTGGAACTTCTTGGCGCGGACCTCGTCGATCCAGGCCAGGCGCTCCATGCTTACCAGCTTGGTGCGGATGCCCTGAGCCGACCACATCTGCTGGGCGAACTCGCCGATCGTGTTCTCCGGCTCCCGAGCGATCACCTTCAACTCGATGTCGATGCCGTTCGGGTGGCCGGCCGCCGCGAGCAGTTCCTTGACCTGAGCGGGGTCGAACTCGTTCTTGGGGATGCTCTCGTCGTAGCCCGGCGAGCCGGCCGCCCAGTCTGGGTAGTAGTGGGGGACGCCCACCCCGAAGCCAAGCGCCTTCGCCATGCTGTCGCGGTCGATGGCATGGGCGGCGGCCTGGCGAATGCGGACGTCGTTGAACGGCGGGGCCTCGGAATTGAACCCAACCATGAAGTAGACCTGACCGGCCCAGGGCATCTCGTGCAGGTGCAGCGCGGAGTTAGCCTTGACGGTAGCGGCGTCCTTGGTCGCCACCCACTCCAAGACGTGCAGCGTACCGGCCTGGAGATCGACGAGCGCGACGGTCGGGTCCGGGACGAACCGCCCGACGAACTCGTCGAGGTAGGGGAGCGGCTTGCCATCGACGCCATTCTCGAAGTAGTTCGGGTTCTTCTCGAGGATCAGGCGGTCGTCGGTGATCCACTGCTTGAACTTGAAGGGGCCGGTCCCGGAGGGATTGCGGGCGAACGCCTCCTCGCCTACCTTGTCGAAATGGGCCTTCGAGATCATCGGGATATCGGCGCCGGTGACGTAGGCCATGCTCCGCAGGAGCGGCGCGTAGGGCGTTTTCATCCGCAGCCGCAGCGTCTGCTTGTCGACGGCCTCGGCCGCTTCGAGAACGCTGAGTTGGGCCTTGCGCTGGGACTTTTCGTGGTCGCGGGCGCGCAGGAAGTTCCAGGCGGCAACCTCGGCGTCGAAGGGGCTGCCGTCGTGGAAGGTGATGCCCTGCTTGAGCTTGAAGATGGCGGTCTTGGGGTCCGGCTGCTCCCAGGACTCGGCCAGATCGCCGACGACCTTGTGCTCCCAGGTCTTGGGATCGACGAGCTCGAACTTGACGAGCCCGTTGTACAGGCCCTTGTAGCCCACCATGTACTGAATCGACGACAGGTGCGGATCCATCGTCGGGTAGGTCCAGGCGATCGCCTGAACCAGTTGCCCGCCGCGCTTGATCGCCGCCTCGGGCTTCACTTCCGGCTTCACGGCCTGGGCAGCGGCCGGTTTGGCGGCCGTCGCTGGCTGCGTCGCACCGCCCGCCTGGGAGGCGGTGGTGGGGGCCGGCCCAGGCGTCGGCGCAGTCTTGGCCGCCGCGTCCGGCTTGGTGCCCGGCTTCGTCGCCGGGCCTGGGGCCGGCGTTTGGGGCGCACACGCCTGCGCCAGCGGGACGGCCATAGCCGTGAGCGACAGGAGTAGGAACCGTCGCCGCGAGATCGATGCCTCCACAAGCATCCTCCTTACGTGGCGAGCCTGCGGCCATCGCGGGCGTCAAAACGAACCGACTGGCGCCCTACTCTAACCGGGCTTGAGGAGGCTGTCAACAGTTCGCACGCCATGGCGACATGGACGTACGTCGGGGCCACTCGTGGCAGAGCCACATTCCGTGGTGGACGACCCCGATGACGTGGCCGTGCCTGCCACGCGCCCAGAAGCATCGTCGCGCCGATGACGATGCGTCATGATTTCGTCCGTGCCGAGCACCGAGCGTGTAACATGTCAGGACGTGTATGGTGATCCAGCCGACGATCTGGCGAGAGTGAAGGACTAGACGTTGCCTCCTGCACCCACACGGCTCGAGGACTTGAGCCTGCCAAGGATTGATGCGACGCTCATCCAGGACCGCGTGTACGAATCCCTCCGTGAGAGCATCCTGCGCGGCGATCTGCCAGCCGATACACGCCTCTCGGTCGGCACGCTTGCGGCTAAGCTTGGTGTTAGCCGCTACCCCGTCGCGACAGCGCTTCAGCGATTGGCTCTCGAAGGCTACGTCGTCGTGTTGCCAAGGCAGGGTACGTTCGTTACACGGTTTGACACCGAGGATTTTCTCGAAACCCTGAATCTACGGCTCCTCGTGGAGCGATACGCCGCGCCGCTCTGTGTGGAGCGAGCTACGGATGGCGACGTCACCGCGCTTGAGGAGATCGAAACAGATATGGAAGCGATCGCCCTCGACACCACGACGGCCCGGACGACGCAGGCAAGTTATGCAACATATTCGACCCGGACGCGCGAATTCCACGAACAACTGATAGGTGTGGCACGCAGCGAGGCGCTGAGCGCAACCTATCGTTTCGTCCTGGATCGCAGCCGGCGGGTTGGGCGGGTGATGACCGCCGCTCGAATTCGGGCGAGGTTTGCGGCCGCTGCCCACGGCCGCGATCGCAGTCAGCAAACCCATCAGGCGATGATCGAAGCACTACGGTCACGAGATGCCGACCGGTTGTGTCGCGCATTCGAGAACGAAGTGGAGCGAATTCGCCGCCAGACGTCCCAGGCGCTAGCAGGCTGCTGAAATAGGAGCTATCTGAGTGAGCGACGGGGCCAGGGTGGTCGGAGGGGTGCTGGAAGGGCGGCGATGGTCGCGAGCGGCGCGCTCCACAGACGCGTTGGGCTCACTCAGGTGGGCCCTTCCTCGTAATGGCGCATGGCACGTGGTCAAGCTCCCCGATGCCAAGCGCGGCTTCGTCCTCCTGCCCCGCCGGTGGGTGGTCAGGGGTCCTTCGCCTGGAAGTCCCGCTTCCGACGCCTCGTGCGAGACAACGAGCGGCGCCTCGACGTGCTGGCCGGCCTCCACCTCGTCGCCTTCGTCTGCCTTGTGCTCACTCGAGCCGCCCCACTCCCGCACGTGGCGTACGTTCATAACAGCCTCTATGCGCTGAGCGCCGAGCTACCAGCGATTCGTTCGCGCTGGCAACACGACACGGTGTCGCCCGGGCAAGAACTCATTGCTCGCAGCGCGGTGGCGGCGTGGCAGTCAGAGCCCGAGCTCGGGATCGGACCCTGGCCCGAGCCGCACGATAGCGGACAGCCTCGTACGCGACGACCAGTGAGCACGCGGCGGTGACAAGGGCGAGCACCGAAAGCGCCGGGATCACGACCGCAGCTGGGATGAGCGCGAGCAACACGGCGGCCCCGATCGTCCGCCGTCGAAAGACGTAGTGAGTGGTGCGGAACAGGAACGCTACGTGCCCGAGCAAGTACAGCGCGGTGCCGCCACATAACGCTACCGCGGGGACAGCATCGAGTGGCTCACCGAGGTGGTGCAGTGTTGTCTCGAGTCCGAAAGCGAAGAGAACGATGCCGGCGATCATCGGGAGGTGCAGGTAGCCGTAAGAGTCTCGCGCGAGCCGCGCCAGCTCGACGCCGCTGGCCTCCACGAGACGCCTCCGCACGAAGATCGCGGCGACGTCGAAGTAGAGCCACCAGAGCGCCGAAACGAGAACGACTCCGAGCACGACCGCCACGAGGACCCCGGTGTCAAGTTGCGGCGCGGCGCTGACGCCAATGGCAATGATCGACTCGCCGAGCGCGATTAGGATGATCAGCCCAAATCGCTCCGCGAAGTGCTCGGCCGCGATCCGCCACCCCGCCCCCATGCCGATCACGACTGGGCCGAGGTAGTCGATCGCTAGCGCGACCAGCCAAACCGCGATGCGCACGTTGCCCTCGAGAAAGCCGGCCAACACGAGCATCGATGCACCGAAGATCGCCGTCGGAACGAACCGTAGGAGCGCGCCACGGCGATCAGGATCATTACGACCGACGATGGCGGAGAGCACGAGGTGGAGGAGACGGACGACGAGATAGGCGACGCCGAATACAAGGGCCTCGTTTCCGAAGGCACCCGGCACCGCCAGCGCGACGATCAGCATCGCCCCCATGGCGGCGAGCATCGTCAGCCGGACGCCACCCTCATCGACATCCGTCGCGCTCGTCAGCCATGCATAGACGTTCCACGCGAACCAGAGGGCTGCGAGAACGAGCATGCCGCGAAGGAGTCCACCCCACGTCGGGTCGTTCGCGAGGAGACGCATGACCTGAGTGAACGCAAACACCATCACTAGGTCGAAGAAGAGCTCGAGCGGAGTGACCCGGTGTTCGCCGCCCTGATGGAGCTCGTGTTCGGCATCGGACATGCGCGTATCTTACGTTACTGTAGTTACTGACCCCGGCCCGGGTTCCTGAACATAGTAGCCCACTTCGCGGACGCAGCCTTGGATGATCTCCGGCTTGCTGTTGAGCCCCGGGAGCCGCTGCCCGGTGTCGGGAGCAATGTTCCAGCCGAACTTCGAGGTGATCGCCACCTCGTTGCGGAACGGGGCGATGGCCCCGCCGAGGAGGCGTTCCACCTCGAACGGGCCGTACGCCTCCGCCGCGTCGAAGAAGGTGACGCCACGGTCGAACGCCGCGCGGATCAGCTCGATCATCTCCGGGCGGTGCGGCACCGTCGTCTCATACTTACGGGTGGTGTTCTGGACGCCCATGCCGATGCTGGAAACTTCCAGCGAGCCCAGCCTGCAGCGCCCCATCGCCTCGGTCGCCGCCTGCCTACTCGACCCTGATGTCCGAGCATGGGCCTGCGCGAGGGCCGGCCTGACAGGGCCTCCTAGCATCGGCGCGGCGGCGAGGCTCCCCGCCGCGAGCAGGAAGGAGCGCCGTCCGACGCCATGCATGCGTGTTGCTGCCATGTCTGCATGTCCTCTGATTGCGTCAGCGCTGGAGCAGGCCGATGCTTCGCAGCCATGCTTCGGCCGCCGGTCCGCCTGCTCCCACTTCCTCGCCGCGCACCGCGAGGCCCGCCCCGATGGTCGCGCCGGGGCACAATCGGGCGTAGTCGCGCACCGTCGTGCCCAGCCCGCTCCCCGCGTGCGTCGTGAACGGGAAGATGGTCTTGCCGGCGAAGTCGAAGCCCTCCACGAAGGTCGACACGATCATGGGCGCTCGGACGTTCCAGATCGGGCTGCCCAGCAGCACGGTGTCGTAGCGTCCGATCGAGTCCAGCGGGTTCGCGATGGCCGGGCGGGCGTCGGCGCGCTGTTCCCGTCCGTTCTGCGCGACGGTCTCCTCGTAGTCGTGGGGGTAGGGATCGGCGGGCTCGATGCGGTAGACGTCGCACCCGATCAGGCGTCTGAGCATGCCCGCCAGCACCTCGGTGTTCCCCACCGTCAGGTCGGTGCGTCCGCCGTAATAGTAGTTCTCGCCGGCCCGCGAGAAATAGGCCAGCAGAACGGAGCTCTCGGGCGCGGCAGACGCGACACCCCCGGTGGCAGCAGGTGCGCTCGCTGCCTGCGCGGTCCCGGCCCCCACCAGTCGCGGCGACGACGCGGCGCAGCCGCCGATCTGGGCGCCGACGACCATGCCCGCCGCGCCGAGCAGGGCACGCCGTAGAAACGAGCGCCGCCCCAGCGCGCTCGGCTTGCCATCCCCGTTCGTTCGTGTCCGCATGACGTTTCCCTTCAATCCCCGAGCTTCGCGCTCGGTCAGCGCGGAACGAGCCTGAGTGTCGCGGCGCGCGCCTCGTGCTTCACGATGCTCGGGACGATGGTCGGGTACCGCCGGTACTTGGCCCGGTACGACGCGTCGATCTCGTCGGCCCGGTCGTCCGTCTCGACGAACCGGACGTCCTGCTCGATTCCGCCCGCCCAGATCCGCCCTTCGTGGCGGTTCTGGATGCCCCGGAACCAGGCGGCACCGCGCCCGTTCACGGAGCGGACGTAGAGGTCGTCGCCCGCGCGGACCAGCCAGATGATCACCGGCTTGCGCAGCGAGCCATCCGGCTGGAGCGATGCGACCCGTACCTCTTCGGCGCCGCCGATCGTGGTCAACGCGTCGCTCGTCCACTCTGCCATCGGTCAGGGCCTCCCTACTCGCACCAGCGACTTGATCGCGCGGCGCTCATCCATGGCGGCGTACGCCTCGGCGATGCCGTCGAGGTCGATCTCGAAGTCGAAGACGCGCCTGGGGTTGATGTGCTCGGCTAGCACGTCGTTGGGCAGTTCGAGCAGGTAGATGCGGGCCGGGACGCCGCCCCTGCGCACGCCGACAGTGCGGAAGAGCATCTGCATGATCGGGAGATCGACGCCGTGCGGCACACCGCAAATGCGCGACATCCAGCGGCTCCGCACCGCTGTCGGGACGAGCACCGACCTGTAGCCCGTCCCGGCGCAGCCTCACTTCTTCCAGTATTCGAGCGTGGCCCCGTGTAGGCGCCCGCCCCGATGTCGTTCCATCTCCGCTCAGCGATTGGTCACTCGTTCCAAATGTTCGGGATACCGGGTGCCCTGATGAAGGCGACCCTGTCTTGCCGATCGCCAGGCGGCGGGCCGTAGCTCTGGCTCATGCCCATGCAGCCGAGTCCAATCGCCGAGACTTCCGGATTGCTGGCTCCAAGCGGGCGCTTCTGCACCATGCCTCCATGCAACACGGCGAACTGCCGAGATCGACATGCCCGGAGTATCCCCCGCGCGCAGCGGCCCAGGGTATAATGATCCTCTAGAATGCTGGAGGGATTCTCCAGGACTTGCTGGACCAAGTCGCGGCCCGAGCTCACCGAGTGCTTGCGGCAGGCGCGATGCGGCGGCTACGGGTTCTCGCGCAGGAAGCGGAGGATGCCATCGGCAATCCCGTTCGCGATGACGTCGGGCCTGGCGATCAGGAGCTGACGATCCGCGGCGTTGGTCAGGAAGCCGGTCTCAACGATGGCCTGCGGCACCCCGGGCGCGACGGCGTGACAGAACCGGCGCGAGTTGAAGGCGTAGTAGTAGCGCATGCGTGAGGTGATGTGCTCGTCGTCGCGGCGCAGGCCGGTGGCTGCCCCGTACGCCGCGTACAACGACTCGACGAGCCGGTCGTCCACAGATGGCAGAGAGCTGAACGCCGGGTGGGCGATCTTGAAGCCGCTCGTTCGGCAGGTCGTGTCGCCGTCGGCGTGGATCGACACGAACAGGTGGGCGCGGTAGCGGATCGGCACCGTCGTGGGCAGGATATCGACGACCACGCCCTGCGCTTCGAGCAGCGCCTTCGTACGGTGGCCGATGTCCAGGTTCACCTCCCACTCCATCTTGCCACCGCCGATGGCGCCGTGCTGGAGGCCGCGCAGCTCGGCCGGGACCTGCTCGGTCAGCCAGTGGCCGGCCTGGAGCCCGACCCGCTTCGGGCCGTCAGGGTTGTGGCGCGGCGTCGGCGGCAGCGGTTCGCGCCAGTTGCTGGGGCGCGGACCTGACCCCGGCACGCAGGGCTCCTCGATCGCCTGGATCAGGGCCGGCGGCACGGGCACGGCCGGCACGACGACGGGCGGCACGACCAGCGGCGGAGCCGGGATGGCGGGCGCGGGCGTTATCGGCGGCTCGGACGGCTGCTCATGGGTTGCCAGCGAGGGCAAGTCTGGGGTCGGAGCGTCGAGTCCGTGCGGCGTGGTGTCGGATGGTCCGGCGCCGGCGGCCGGCTCGGAGCCTGCGGCCTCGAACGGATCGGGCGCCGACATGGCGAGGAGCTCCGGCGGTGGCGCATCCGGCGCGGGCGCTGAGCAGGCGGCCCCGACCACGGCGAGTGCGACCAGCGGCGCCAGCCAGAAGCGACGACGCTGCGCGACGGCTCGATGCCTGAGAACGGTGGAACAAGAAGTTGCGACGTGCATGTCACGGGCCATACAGAAGGTGTTCCTGCCTACCGGGCGGGTAGATGGCGAAGGTCGGGATGGGCTGAGGCGGCGGTCATGAGGCAGCTAAAGCAGAACGGGACGGGCTGGCCGCCGTCCCGCTCGATTTCCGCTCCGCACTCGCCTGTCCCTGTCGTACGTGAGTCCGATGAGAGACGTGGTGGCAACCGCCCGGCGCCCCTGGAAGCGGGTCCAGGTGCATCGGGCGGAGCCTATGGAAACTGGGCGAACCAGCGCAGCCCGAACAGCCCGCCGAACATCATCAGCAGCGTCCCGAGGGCGCCTACCAGAGCGGTGACCTCAGTCCGCTCCTGAACCCAGCTCACCTGCGAGCCGAGATCGGCGTAGATCCGCTCGAGCTGGCCGGCCTCTGCCGCGTAGAAGTAGCTGCCGCCGGTCGCGTCAGCGACGGCCCGCAGTGTCGTCTCGTCCAGGCGGACGGTCTGGTTCCGCCCGATGACCGGCGCCGCGCCACGCTGACCGAGGCCGATGGTATGGACGGGGATGCCCTCCTGGGCGGCACGCGCGGCCACTTCGGCCGGCTCCCGGCCGATCGAGTTCTCGCCGTCCGAGAGCAGCACGACCAGCCCCGGCGGTCGGGTCCCGTCCGACGCGGCCGGAAGCCGCGCAAACTGCTCCAGTGCCAGGTCGAGGCCCTCGCCGATGGCGGTGCCACCGTCCGGCCGCAACGCGTCGATCGCCCGCAGAAGCGCCTCGCGGTCGCGGCCGAGCGGCGCCCGGACGCTGGCCGCGTTGCTGAAGCTGACCAGACCGACCTGGGTATCTTCCGGCAGCGCCTGGACGAACGTTCGCGCCGCCTGCCGGGCGGCCGTCATTCGGTCCGGCTGCACGTCGTCGGCCGACATCGAGCCGGAGACGTCAAGCACGAGCATGACGGACGACTGGTCGCGCGGGACGGCGATCACGGCGCTCGGGCGGGCCAGGCTCAGCAGCAACGCGGCCATGCCGAGCAGGAAGAAGAGGGGCGGGAGGTGGCGACGGTACCCGGCCCGGCGCGGCGCGACCTCGCGCAGGAGCGGCAGGTTGGTGAAGCGCACGGCGTAGGCCCGTCGGCGCCGCTGGGCGAGGACGTACAGCGCCGCCATGATGGGGACGAACGCCAGCCCATAGAGCAGGAACGGCCACTCGAATGACATGGAAGACTCCGAAACGGGAGGTGGAGCATGGAAGCGATGGCGGGCAGGCTAGCCCGCCCGGCGTAGCGCGGCCCGGGCGCTGGTGCGCCCACGTTGATACTTCCTGGCGCCGAGGAAGCGCACGAGCGCCGGCACGAGATCTTCCGCCGTGGACAGAAACAACTGATCGACGCCCCGACGGACGAGCTCGGCGCGGATTGACTGGTCCTGCGCGGCGGCGGCCTCGGCGAACTGCTCGCGCAGCTGTCGGTCGCCGGTGTCCACGAGCATCTGGTCGCCGGTCTCGGGGTCCTCCAGGGCGAGCAGCCCGACGTCCGGGATCTCGGCTTCGCGCGGGTCGCGCAGCCGGACCGCCACGACCTCATGGCGGTGGGCCAGCGGCCCGAGGGCCGCCTGCCAGCCGTCGGCCACGAGAAAGTCCGACACAATCAGGATGAGCGAGCGACGCCGAGCGAACGTCCGAATCTGCGCCAGCCCCGCGGCCAAATCAGTCCGGCCAGCGCCGTCCCGGCGCGGCTCGTCACGAAGGCAAGTGAGCAGGCGCAGTAGGTGTGCCCGCCCGGTCCCAGGCGGGACCAGGGCGAGCGGTCGCTCGGCGAACAGCAGGGCGCCGATGCGGTTCCCCTGTCGCCCGAGCAGCAGCCCGACCGCCGCGGCCAGCTCGACGCCGAGGTCTCGCTTGAGGCAGCGCGCTGTGCCCCACGTTACCGACGGGCTCACGTCCACCACGAGCCAGACATCCAGCGCCCGCTCGGCGTACGCCTCGCGCACGTACGGCCGGTCCGTGCGCGCGGTCGTGTTCCAATCGATGTGGCGGATGTCGTCGCCGGGCTGGTACTCGCGCAGCTCCGACAGCTCCAGGCCGAAGCCGCGCACCAGCGAGCGCTCGTCGCCGCCGAGCCGCGACGCCAGAGGACGCAGGATCGTCCACTGGAGCCGACGGAGCAGTCCCTCGGGCGCCTCCGGCACGGCTGCGGGAGCTACCGTTTGATCTCCATCGCGCTGCCATGCCTCACGGGCCCAGTCGAGCCAGGCGCCTGGCAGCAAGCCGCGCAGCGGACGGGCCAATCGCGCCGCCAGCGCCCGATCGTTCCGCTCGACGTCGGACGTCCGGCCTATGACGTCAGCCCGCTGCATGACGGTCCCCCAGGTCGATGCGCGGCGGCGGGTACCGGTCCAGGATCGCTGCGATCACCGACTCCGGTGTCACGCCTGTCGAGATGCCCTCGTAGCTGAGGACGAGCCGATGGCGCAGGACGTCCGGGAACAGGTCCGCGACGTCCTTCGGGAGGGCGTACTGCCGCCCGCGCAGCAGAGCCAGTGCCTGGGCGCCCAGGATCAGGTTGATTGAGGCGCGCGGGCTTCCGCCGAACTGGATGGACGGCGCCAGCGCCGCGAGGCCGTGCTCGCCCGGCGCGCGGGTGGCCGTGACCAGGGTCGCCGCGTAGGCGATCACGCGCGGATCGACGTACACGCGTGCAGTCTCCTCCTGGAGCGCGGACAGCCGCTCCGGCGAGAGCCAGGTCCGCAACTCGATCGGCCCGCCGATCATCCGCTCCACGACGACGAGCTCGTCGTCGTAGCCGGGGTAGTCGACCAGCACCTTGAACATGAAGCGGTCGAGCTGCGCCTCGGGCAGCGGGTAGGTGCCGTCCGACTCGATCGGGTTCTGGGTCGCCATCACCAGGAACGGGCTCGGCACCGCGTACGACTGCTTGCCGATCGTGACCTGTCGTTCCTGCATCACCTCCAGCAGGGCCGACTGGACCTTGGCGGGGGCTCGGTTGATCTCGTCGGCCAGGAGCAGGTTGACGAAGATCGGGCCGAGCTCGGTGGTGAGCTCGCCGGAGCGGCCGTTGTAGATGCGCGTCCCGATGAGGTCGGACGGCACGAGGTCCGGCGTGAACTGGACCCGACCGAAGCTGCCGCCGACGACCTGGGCGAGCGCCTTGATGGTGGCCGTCTTCGCCAGGCCCGGCACGCCCTCCAGCAGGACGTGGCCGCGCGCGAGCAGGGCGACGAGCAGCCGCTCCAGGAGGTGGTCCTGCCCGACAATCAGGCGCTTGACCTCGAAGAGGACGTGCTCGGCGATGCTCGACGTCTGGTGGCGGCGCTCCGCCTGATGGGGCGGCTCCGACGTGCTGTGGCCGTTGGTTGCGAGCGGATGCTGAACGATCACGGTTCCTCCTGATCGGGGAGTCGAGGGGAGTGGTGGGTGGCGGGGCGAACCCGGCGGCTCGTGAGGCCACTCACGAAGTAGGCGTGTCGATAGCAGCTAGCGAGAGTCGCGAGGCCAGGCCTGGAGCGACACGCGCATCTGCTGCTCGCGCCCGTCGCGGACAATGGTCAGTTGGGTCGCATCGCCGGGGCTCTTGCCGGTGAGCTGGGCCGCCAGGCCGGGCATGTCCTTGACCGGGCTCCCGTCCACGGCCACGAGGACATCGCCGCCGCGCGGGATGCGCTCGTTCTCGCCCTGCCCGCCACGCAGGCCGGCCTGGGCGGCCGGGCTATCTGGGACGACGCTCGCGATCAGGATGCCCTCCTGGACCGCGAGGCCATGGTCACGGGCGATCGTCGCGTCGAGCGGCTGGCCGGCGATCCCGAGCCAGACCGGCTCCAGCCTGGCGCCGGCTTCGAGCTGGGGCAGCAGGCGCTTCGCCGTGTTGACCGGGATCGCGAAGCCGACGCCGACCGAGCCCCGGATCGGGCTCTCAATCATGCTGGTGATCCCGATGACCTCGCCGCTGGCGTTCAGCAGCGGGCCGCCAGAGTTGCCCGGGTTGATCGGGGCGTCCGTCTGGAGCAGCCCCTGACGGGCCCGGCCGTCGCCCGGCGCCCAGCTCCGATTGACGGCGCTGATGATGCCCTGGGTCACGGTCTTGTCGAGGCCGAACGGGCTGCCGATCGCGATGGCGACGTCGCCCGGCTGGACCGCGTCCGAGTCGCCGAGCGGGGCGACCGGCACGTCGGCCGGCAGATCGACCCTCAAGAGCGCCAGGTCGTTGCCACGATCCGTGCCGAGGACGGTCGCCTCGCGCGTCGCCCCGCTGTTGAAGCGGACGCTGATCGCCCGCGCGCCCTCCACGACGTGGTTATTCGTCAGGATCAGCCCGCGCGCATCCACGACGACGCCCGATCCGCTGCCACCCCTACTCGGCGTCCCTGCCGCCTGCCGCCCCGAGACGACGACCTGCACCACCGCCGGGCCGGTCGCCTGATAGACGGCGCCGGCGACACTCTGTGGGCCGAGCTGGGCGTTCACGGAGACCGGCCGGGCCTGGACGACAGCGGCGGTCACGGGCTGGGGGGTAGCCCAGCGGGACGCAGCCGACGCGCCGACCGCGCCGCCGCCGACGGCGCCCCCGAGCAGGGCCAGCGAGAGCAGCACCGCCGTGCTCGCGCGTCGGCCGCGACCACGCACCGGGGCTGTCGGGGTCGGAGCGTTGGCGTGCTCGCTTGTCGTCGCAGATGCCTGCTCGGGTGGGCCGGCAGTGGCCGGCTCCCGAGGCGACTGATCGAGTCTGAAGGGGTACATCTGAACCTCCGTCCAAAGCGGAAGGCGACGCAGCAGCCACGGCATATCGACCGCGCGTTGCGTGTCCGGGCCGCGCGGGCGACGGAAGTGGGAGGCGTCGGTGGCCGCCAGTCGAGAGGACCGCCGTGCGGATGCTGGCTGCCCCGGCCGACGACTCCCATCCCGTGCCTATCTAGAAGGTACGGGAGGCCCATCAGGGCCAGATGAGCCGTCGTTTAGACGGGGATTAGAACCCCGCGGCCGGGATGGTCGGCGCCACGGCGGTGTCTGCCCAGTTCGGGACGATGATCGAGTCGCTCGGGAGGGCCGGCAGCACGACGGCGAACGTCGAGCCGACGCCCGGCGCGCTCTCCACCTCGATACGGCCCCCGTGGGCCTCGGCGATCCAGCGGCTGATCGCCAGGCCCAGGCCGGTCCCACCCCCCTGGCGGGCTCGGCTGCGATCGACCCGGTAGAAGCGGTCGAAGATTCGGGGCAGGTGCTCGGCCGCGATGCCGACGCCGGTGTCCCGAACACGGAAGTGCGCCTCGCCTCCACGCCTGACGATGTCCAGGGTGACGGTGCCGGCCGGCGCGGTGTAGCGCAGCGCGTTGTCGACGAGGTTCAGCGCGAGCTGCTTCAGGCGGTCCGGATCGCCGCGCACCTCGACCTGCTCGAGCTCGCCGATCCGCAGCCGGACCTCGCCGGCCAGCGGGCGCTGCTGCTGGTACACATCCAGGAGGATGGCGTCGAGCGCCAGCCGCTCGTGCGCAAGGGGCTGGCCGGCGTCGGCGCGAGCGAGGGCCAGCAGATCGGCGAGCAGTCGGCTCATCCGGTCGGCCTCGCGGGAGACCGACCGCAAGGCGAGCTCGCGCTCGGACGGGTCGGCGTCGGCGCCCCGCAGCAGCGCCTGGGCGTTCGTCCGAATGGCGGCGATTGGCGTGCGCAGCTCGTGGGAGGCGTCGGCCAGGAAGCGGCGCTGGGTGCCGATCGCCTCGTCGAGCTGGCCCAGCATCTCGTTGAAGGTCCGGGCCAACCGGCCCAGCTCGTCGCGCCGGGCCGGCTCAGGCAGCCGCCGCGACAGGTCGGCCGAGCCGCCGATCACCTGGGCCGTCCGCGTCATCCGGTCGACCGGCCGCATCGCCAACGTCGCGAGCAGCCAGCCGAGGCCGGCCGCGACGGTTGCCGTCCCGACGACGACGCCGACCAGCACCAGGCCGAGCTGGGCGTGGTTCTCCTCCATCGGCGCGCGCGGCACCGCGACCTGGAGCACGCCGACGGCCTCGCCGTCGAGCAGGAGCGGCGCGCTGTACATTTCGAGCCGTTCGTCGTCGACGGTCACGGTGTCGTGGACCTCGCGGCCGGCCAGTGCCTCGCGCAAGGTGTCCGGTCGCACCGGCATCGGCTCGGTCATGCTACGCGAGGTGGCCAGCACGTCGCCGCGCGGGCCGACGATCTGGGCGTACGGGCCCTCTCCTGTCTGCGGGAGCGCCGCCGGCAGGTCGAGCGGCGTCACGGTGCGGTAGGAGTAGCCGCCCGAGACGGCGCGCAGCGTCCGCGACGCCTGGAGAGCCCGCAGGCGGACGTCGTAGTTGAGCTGGTGTGCAAGCTGCTGCCCCACCACGACGTACACCAGCAGGGCGAACCCGGCCAGGACGAGGAACAGGAGCGCCGTGTACCAGAGGGTGAGGCGGAGGCGGATCGACATCGTCAAGACTCAATGACTGAGGAGCGAATCTCACGCTCCACGCTACGGGGTGCGCAGGACGTAACCGGCGCCTCGGATAGTATGGATCAGGCGGGGCTCGCCGCCGGCTTCGAGCTTCTCGCGCAGGTAGCTGACGTACACTTCGATGACCTTCGACTCGCCATCGAAGTCGTAGCCCCAGACCCGCTCGAAGATCCGCTCGCGGGGGAGGACTTCGCGCGGGTGCTGCATGAACAGCCGCAACAACTCGTACTCGGTCGTCGTGAGCGCGATCCGGCGTTCGCCCCGCCGCGCCACCCGGCCGGCCGTGTCCAGGCGGAGGTCGTCGAAGCGCAGCTCGCGGGCGCCGACCGCCGACGCCCTCACCGGCTCGCGGCGCCGAAGCTGGACCCGGACCCGCGCCAGCAGCTCCTCGATCGCGAACGGCTTGACCAGGTAGTCGTCAGCCCCGGCGTCGAGCCCGGTGACCCGGTCCGCCACGGCGTCGCGGGCCGTGAGCAGGACGATCGGCAGCGTGTCTTCGGCCATCCGGAGCCGCCGGCAGACTTCCAGGCCATCCAGCTTCGGCATCATCACGTCCAGGACGACGAGGTCCGGCGCGCGGTCACGGGCCGTGGCGAGCGCCTCCGCCCCGTCGCCTGCCAGCGAGACGGCGTACCCCTCGACGCTCAGGCCACGCCGCAAGGAGTCGCGGATCTCCGGGTCGTCATCGACGACCAGCACATGCTCGTTCAAGCGTCCCTCCTCGGTCACAAGGAAGCGCGCGGCGCCGATCTCATGGCCGTAACGGTACGGCCATCAGCTAAGCCGCCGATAAGTCCCGGCCCAGACTCGGATAAGAGGAAGGTCAGCGTCAGCCCAGGTACTGCTCGTCGCTCACTTGCTCCAGCCAATCGACGGCCCGGCCGTCCACCGCGTTGGTGATCGCGATGTGGCTCATGCCGTTGGTCGCGGAGGCCCCGTGCCAGTGCTTTACGCCGGGCGGCGTCCAGATGACGTCGCCCGGCTTGATCTCGATCTTCTGGCCGCCCTCTTCCTGCACCCAGCCCGTCCCGGCGGTCACGATCAGGATCTGGCCGCCCGGGTGGGTGTGCCACACCGAGCGTGCACCCGGCTCGAATGTGACCAGGCCCCCCGACGAGGTCGTGCTCTCGTTCGGAGCGTACAAGGGGGACACGACGGCGGAACCGGTGAAGTTCGCAACTGCACCCCTGGTCGATGGACGCGAGCCGTTCGGCCAGACTTCCATGCTCATGATGACGATCTCCTCTGTTCGTTGGGCGTACGCGACCGGGGCCAGACCGGCCAGCAGCGGGAGCGTCGCCAGGCTTGCTCCTGCCAGGAGCGCCTGTCGACGGGTGACGTGAGCGTGATGACAACGTGCGCGTTCGCTGTAGCCGTCTTCCGGCACGCGGTGGCTCCCTGTCGATAAGTCGTGTCTTCGAGGCGAGATCAGGATGTCGGCGGCACGGCGCGCCGACGTGGGCGGCGGTGTCGGGCGTTAGCTCGGCCGACTGTCGAAGACATCCTTGAAGACCGGCACTGACGAGAAGGCGTTGGGCCAGCCGGCGTAGAACGCCAGGTGGGCGAGTACCTCGGATGCTTCCGTCTTCGTCAGGCCGTTGTCCATCGCCCGGTTGAGGTGGAACGTGATCTGGCCGACCTGTCCGGCGCTGATGAGGGCGCTGACGGTCACCAGGCTCCGATCCCGAGGGGCGAGGTCAGGGCGCAGCCACAGGTCGCGGAAGAGAGTTTCGCCGGTGAACTTCACGAGCCCCGGGGATACCGGGCCGACATCCTGCTGCACGCGGGCCGCGCGTTGCTCTTCCGAAGCCTGGTCAAGCGGAAGGAGTTGTGGTGCGGCGGCGGGAAGCTGATCGGCCCCGATCCCGCGCTGGGTGAAGATCTCCTTGACGACGGCGATGGCCGATGTGGCGTTCGCCCAGCCCGAATAGAACGCCAGGTGCGTGATGATCTCGGAGATCTCACGCGCAGTGATGCCGTTGTCGAGGGCCAGGTTGACGTACGTCGGCAGCTCGATCGTCTGATCGCGCGTGATCAGGGCTGAGAGCGTCACGATGCTCCGGTCCCGCACCGACAGGTCGGGTCGGGTCCAGAGATCGCCGAACAGCGTCCCTTGCAGGTACCGCTCGAGGGCAGGTGAGACCGTCCGAATGTCACCAGCCTGCATCGAGACGGCTGCCTGATTGCGCTGCATGTCCATCGTGAAATTCCCTTCTTGTGCGGGTAGGGCGGCGACGGTGGCGTCCGCGTGGGCGGTGTCGGCAATAAGCAATGAGTGGATGCACGCCGCGGCGGCGAGTCCGAGACCCGCGCCGAGTGAGACTCCGAGCATGCGGCGCCGCGAGACGAGGGGACCGGCCTGGGCATCCAGGACGGTATGGACGTGAGCATTCGTCATGGGTATCTGGCTCTCCTCCTCTGGACCGACGAACTTCTGCTCCGAGTCACGTGGAGCGTGGCAGCGGACGGACCACGACTCGGCGCGCCGCCCGATGGCTGCTCCTGGGCCTCATGCCCGCTCTTGTACAAACTTCCAGTGTAAGGGGGCCTGGGTGTGCGCCCACGTCGATCTCTTCGTAGTTTGCCTCTGGTCGAGCACTCTCACATGGGATGATTTTCCAGGATGATTGCGTGATCCTCTACACTCTGCTCTCTTGAAAAGCGGGCTGAAGCAGCCACGGACACGCCTTCAGGTGGTGGCGACACCCTCCGCCGGCTCGCCATCTCGGAGTCCAGTGATGCTGAAGGCCGTCACCGGCCGGTGGAACCCCTTGAGCGTCAGCTCGCCGGCTGATTCGGCTTCGACCAGCTCCTCGACCATCCCGTGGAAGCGCCCACTCACCAGGATCTGGCCGGCGGCTGCCTCGTCACAGAGCCGGGCGGGTGCCCGTCAGTTTTCTGCAGGCGGAGCGGGTCGATGAGGCAAGAAGCGGCGATTCCAGGGATGATCCTTGGTGGGGCGGCCAGCGACGATGGTCTTTGGAGTCGTCGGGGTAGGCACGACCGGAGAGGTGACGGTGGGAGGCGGCGAGGTCGGCGTCTCGGGGGTTGGAGGAGTCAGGGCGGGCGTGGCGGCCGGCATGGCCTG
>JADLFM010000144.1 GCA_020845495.1 Chloroflexota bacterium | reverse complement strand
TCCTCGGCGGATTTGGCATCAGAGGTCTCGGCCAGGAGTTGCTCGATCCTGTCGACGCTAAGCATGTCGTGGAAGATCCAGTTGCGCGGACCCAGGCGCTCGTAGAAGTCGTCGACGACCCGCGTCAGGCGCTTCATCTGTCGCTCGACTTCCAGAATTTTCCTTGCGCTGGCGGCGAGCGAAAAACAGCGTCAGCAGCTTGAAGCCCTGAATCTGCTGAGCGAGCTCCCGATAGGACGGCAGGTCCGCAGCCGACCCGTAGGCCGACGGCTTGTTGGGACCCTTCGGAGACTTCCCGGCCATGTTGCTAACCCGCGTCCTCGCTCCTGGACTCTTCGTCAAATCGGACCACTGGCAAGATTTCGCGTCCGACATCCCACAAGACGCCCTTCGGTAGCTCCCTTGATGACAGTGGCCAACGATGGAGTTCGTGGCGCATCTTGCCGCGCCAGTGAAACCGAACCTCAAGCCCGATTTCGTCGACGCCGACGTATGGATGCTCCACGAACTCGCTCCCGGTGAGGTCGAAGACCCACGCGATGGTCGTGTCCTTCAGGCGCGAGCCGTCAACGGCGCGCCAGTCCATGTGAAACCTCGGGCCGCAGAAGCGCCATTCGAGATTGGGCACGTAGTCCCCGCTGGCCTGCCGAATCCTCCAACTCGGCTCGAAACTCGGTGCGAGACTGCTGAGCGCGCCATTCGTCCTCTCAAAGGTTGGCCGGTCCTTCTCCTCGGCCCACTTGGCCTGTTCCTTCATAACGCGCACAAGCTCGGCGGCCGGGCCGTCGGCGTCAGGCTGCCCGACCGCGAACTGCGGGTAGTGCTGCTGGAGAACCTCGGGATACTCCGTCATCCTTGATTCAAGCTCGTCCCAGCCCCACACCGCGACGGAGAACAGGCCCTCAGCTTCGTTGGTCTCGGTCAGGCGTCGCGCCTCCTCCTGGATCTTCGCGTCATTTGGCGCGGTGGTCGCCAGGACGAAACTCTTTAGGGCCGGCACGAACCTCTTGGCCTTCTCGACCTCCTCGCGAAGCTCGGCAACCGACGCTGCCGTCGGCGGGTAGACCTTATTCCGCGCCTGCACCCCCGCGTAGTGCATCCCTCCATCGGGCCGGCCGAACACGTCTACGCCGTGCTGGGGCTGCCCAGTCCGTCCGTTCCTCTGCGTTCCAGGATCGTTCCAGACTTGGCGAAAGACGTCGGCGCAGAGAATCTCGAACTCCTCCCAGGATCGCGGGGGCGGGAAGCGGCTGGACTTCAGCGTTGGCACAGTTCGAGATCCTAGCAAGGTCGAGCCGCCATTGGGTGCGGCCTGCAAGCACGAGACAGCGCGTCCAGACGATGAGCCCAAGTGCGCTTGGAGCGAATTTGGAGCAAAAGGGCCGGATCTGGAACGGATCGGCCCGAATCCTGGAACCCTCATGGAACCGCGATCAGCACGCTCTCCTCAAACAACGCCGAGGAGACGCCTGTGCAACGCCACGAAGTCCCCACGCACCTCAACATCGAGGACAAGGCCTTTGCCGGACTGACGATGCGCCAGCTGATGGTGGCCATCATCGGCCTGGCCCTGGCGTATTCCGCCATGAGCGAAGCGCCGCTGCCGCTGGTCGTCCGTCTCGCAGCCGGGGCGACGGTCCTACTGATGACCGCCGCCATCTCACTCTGGCAGCCGGCCGGCCGTTCGCTGGAGGACTGGGCGTTCGTCCTCCTGCGCTATGTCAGCCTGCCGCGCGTCGTCGTCTGGCGCGTCCGCGCGTCACGCCCGGTGGTGGCCGCCGAGGAGGCGCGCTTCGAGGTCCTGTTGCCTGACCGGGAGGAACTCGACACGCGTAGCCGGAGTAGGCAGCGATGACGACGAACGGCAAGCACGGAAGCGTCCAGGAGATGCTGCCGCTGGAAGAGATCGTCGATGGGGTGCTCTGCCTCCGGGGCGGCGACTACCGCGCGGTCATCCAGGCCCAGAGCGTCAACTTCGCCCTCAAGTCCGAGGAGGAGCAGGAGGCGGTGATGGCCGCCTATCGCTCCTTCCTCAACTCCCTCAGCCATCCCGTCCAGATGCTCGTGCGCATCCTCCCGACCAACGTCGAGCCCTACCTCAAGGGGTTCCGCACCAACGTCACCAGCTACGCCAACAGCGAAGCGATCCGCCGCCTTGCCCTCGACCACGAAATGTTCGTGCGGAGGCTGGCCCGCGAACGGACGCTGCTCGAGCGGCGCTTCTACCTCGTCGTCCCGTCCGGGCACGGCGAGGGCGAAGGCCACGTCGCGATCCGCTGGCCGTGGCAGCGCGGCCCTCGCGGGCGGGATGAGCAGCAGCTCGCGGTCGCGGCGGCCCAGCTCGACGCCCGTTGCCACGAGATCGAACAGGGCCTGACCTCATTCGGCGTCAGCTCCCGGCGGCTGCGGAGCGGGGACCTGGCCGAGTTGTGGACCGCCTGCCTCTGCTCCCAGGTCTCCCAGATCGCGCCGTCGCTGGTGGCCGGCGTACGACCGGTGGTCACGGCATCCCGGAAGGAGGTCCAGGAGCATGGTTAGCCTTCCACAACAGCGGCGAAGCCGGCGACGCCGGCAGGAACCTTCCGTGGACGACCTGCGTTTCGATTTAGGCACCCGGTCGGCGATCGATCACCTCGCCCCGGCCGCCATCGAGGCTTCGCGCTCGAACCTGGTCATCGACGGCCGCTACGTCCGTGTGCTCGGGCTCAGCGACTATCCGCGCTACGTCCATCCCAACTGGCTGGCCCGCCTCATCGACTTCGATGAGCCGCTCGACCTGAGCATCCATATCGACCCGCTCGACTCCGCCACGACCGTGCGCAGGCTCACCCACAAGCTGGTGGAACTCCAGTCGTCGCGCCTGCTCGACGCGCGCAGCGGCAAGATCGCCAGCGCCGAGCGCGAGGTCGCCTACGAGGACGTGGAACGTCTGCGGGATGCGCTCCAGCGGGGCGAGGAACGCGTCTTTTCTGTGAGCCTCTACGTGTGCCTTCGCTCGGGCTCGACCTCCGGCGTGGACGACCTCCACCGCCGCGTGGAGACGGCCCTCGGCGGGATGATGGCTTCCTCTCGCGCCGCGCTCTTCGAGATGCTGCCGGGTTTCCTCTCCTGCCTGCCGGCAGGGCGCGACTACCTCGGGCGCTACCGCAACCTCGATACGACCAGCGCGGCGACGAT
>JADLFM010000143.1 GCA_020845495.1 Chloroflexota bacterium | reverse complement strand
CGCGAACTCCAGCGTCAGGTTGGCGGCGAGGGCGGCGAGGATGACGCGCGGGAGGAGTTCCATCGCCTCGTGGTAGGGCGACCTGGTGTGCTCCTTGATGATGACGTTGAAGCCGCCCCACATGACGACGACTGCCAGCGCGACGTTGACGATGGCGCGGGAGAAGTCGTAGAGGCTGCGGACGGTCGGACTGTCGTAGGTGCCCTCCGCCGGCGTCCGCGTCACGAAGTTGAGCGAGGAGCCGCCCATGCCCAGCGCCCAGTCGACGAACCCGCGGATCGCCTCCAGCATCGCCTGGCCAATGAGAGTGAACACCGCGTTGACGATGTCCTTCGTCCAGTTCACGGGGTTGAGGCCGCCGGGAAGCCAGTCGAGGGGATTGGGGATCCAGTCGGTCGGGTCGGGGATCGGGAGGTCGACCAGCGTGTCAGGTGGCGGCTGGCCCTCCGGGCCAGGCTGCCCGGGTGGGACCTGCTGTTGGACCGGCGCCGGCGGACTATTGAGGAGGGGGATGCCGGCCGACGACAGCTCGTCCAGGGTGTCGTCGGCCTCCTGCGCGGTGGCGGTGGCTACTCCGACCACCAGCGCGCCAAACAATCCCAGTGCAAGAGCGGCGAAGATGAGGAAGCGCATGTCTGACTCCAGCGGCCAGGAGGCCGTGAAGAGTCAGGTTGCGAAGCGGCGTTCCCTCAGCGTTCCAGGATTCCGCCCCGCCCGTTCCAATCCGGGGCTGTGCGTTCCAATTTCGCTCTCATTTCGTTCAGAACGGCGCCCGGAGTGAGGCGGCCGCTGGGGCGAACGGAGGGCACTCGAATCTCTCATGTTGCCGGGCTCTACAATTGCGGCTTAGCCAGCCGGACACGTCGACCGGTCGCCGGGGGGCGGGGACCAGCAATGCAGTTCGTCAAAGAGTTTCAGATCGACTTGCCAGACGAGTTCCCAGTCGCGGAGTACCACGACTACTGGGAGGCAGCGAGTGCGGTGCTCCACGATCCTGAAAAGGGGGCTGCTTGGGCTGAGTTCGCAGGTGCTTCTAATCTCATCGGATGGCGGTTCCGATCCTGCTTCGAGGCTATGTCCTGGTACCTAGAGTCGTGGCGTGCTCGGGGGTACGACGTTAAGCACGAGGAGATCTATCAACGAGAAGTTCGGTTGTTCTCGATGTTCTCTTCCGGGGTCTCGGCCTTGGAGAGCACGGTCTACTCGCTATACGCCGTTGCGAGCCACCCCAAAGTGCTGGCCGTCTCCTTCGGGCCGGACGATCAGCGGCGCGCCGGGGTTAAGTCGTTGCAGTCCGCACTCGGAACCACCGCGCGAGCGGAACCGCTAGCTGAGGCTCTCGGGATAATACTCGCAGCGCCAGAGTGGGAGCGTTGGGTGGAGTTCAGAAATCGGATGACCCATCGGTCAAATCTCCCGCGCATCATCAAGGCCTCAGTAGGCTCAGCTCCGCCGCCGGGTAAGACTCTAGACCTCGCGGCCACGTCGAGCACCACGGCGTTCTCGGGTGACGAGAACGACTTGATCCGAGTCTACGCTTGGCTCGCCGCTTCTCTTCGTAATCTGTTCGCCGCCGGGACGGAGTTGGCTAAAGTCCCGTAGGCGAACTGGGCCAACAGCCACACGAACCTCCGTTCGTGCGCCGAGACAGACGCCAAAGTCCCGACATCAAAACCGCGTGGCTTCGTTCAGTGCCGGCCAGCTACTCTCGTAGCGTCCGGCTGGAGCGGCAATATGTAGTGGTCGGCCCGCGAGGATCAGGGCTTGCGACGCCGACAGGACTCAGGCACACGACCATGGCGCCCAAGCGACAGGCCACGTCGGACATATCAGCGCAGGGCGCCCCGTTAAGCGGGCGGCTGGAAGTAGGTGTGCGGGGCCCAAACGGCGAGACTCCAGCTACCCTCATCGTGCCGTGGTATGCCAACCTTGCCATCGTGGGTCCAGAACACCAATCGGAAACGCATCTCCGTCGACTCGCCATTGGCCGTGACCCTGACCCTTATCTCCGCCGTGCTGGCCTGGTCGTAGGTCAGTGAATTGATGATCCAGTCCGCTATTCCGTACCGCTCGAATGCTTCCTTTGCCTGACGTGCCGCCGATCCGTTGGAACTGGAGTTGCGAACCAGGGGCGGCATGAACCTCGCGACGATCCCCCATCGGCCTTTTGCCCATGCGCCGAGGAACTCCGAGGCAAGTCCTACGACTTCGTCCGTGGCGAAGCCTGGATCGGACGCTTCCACAGTCGCGGGAGTGAACTCGCGCTGGTACTTCTTGTACGTGGCATGCCGGGTGAGCGCAGACCAGGTGTCTCTCCACGAGGGTTCGGGCTTCGCGGGTTCGGCTGCCTTCGTCGTCGCGGTCGCCCAATCGGCAACGGCGAACAGCATGTTCCATGCCTTCGTCGCAACGACCACGTTGTCGAACCGCACGACAGAACCGGGCATGATCCCGTGTCGGTGCAGCTCGAAGACCTCGTCGTCGACACGCTTCTTGATGGTTTTGGTGAACGTAGTCATCGCATGGGAAAGGCCCATGTGATGACCGACGACGCTGTCCGAAGCAGCCATCTCGTCAGGCTCACGCGAGTGCAACCCCTGACGCTCACCGGGCTCGAAGTCGTTCACGAAGCCATCCATGACGGCGATCAGATGCAGCACGCAGCTGTCGTACTGCTCGGCGTCGTAATGCTCATGAGCCCGCTCGATCTGGTGAAGCCGTTCCCGTAGCCCTTGATACGATCGGAGCCGCATCGTCCACCACTTCATGGTCTCTGGGTCGCGGTACATCTCGATCAAGCGCTCCTCGGCGGATTTGGCATCAGAGGTCTCGGCCAGGAGTTGCTCGATCCTGTCGACGCTAAGCATGTCGTGGAAGATCCAGTTGCGCGGACCCAGGCGCT
>JADLFM010000142.1 GCA_020845495.1 Chloroflexota bacterium | reverse complement strand
GGTCGCTGCCTGGGAGGCCGCCCGCAACGAACAGCGCGCCACCATCCGCTGGCAGTTCACCGTCGATGACGCGCGGCGCAAGCTGCATCGGCTCTACCCCTCGTAATCAGCGTGGCGAAGTACTAGCACCCAGAGTCGTCGCAATTGCAGCTTGGCTCCCGTGGCCTAATCCGTATCGCTTGAGCAGCCGGACTACTTCCAGGCGGCGCATGTCGGCGCGAAGTCGCCTGACGGCGTTGATTCGCCGACGGCCACCCGCCCGTCGAGCGGTCTCCTGATTCGAGGTCAGTGCTCCCCAGCGTTGACGGTTCACAGCATCCTCCCACGCTTATCGTCGTGGCTTCCCACCTTTGAGAGAAGTGCAACGCCCCAGTCCGCCGTCGTCTTTCCCGCTCGCCCGACGAACACGAGTAGTGGAGAGCAGAGCCCGCGTGCTGCCGGTCGGGTACTCCAGCGGCTTCGCACATCAGATGCTCGTGATCGAACACCCAACAGATCCGGAGCCGATGATCTCCAAGATGTCGTTCCGGCCGAGGTACTCGTTTTCAAGCAACTTGTCGGCCACCGCCTTCACGACCAGCCACCGCTCCCGGAGCATCTGCTCGGCCTGCCGAGCCCCCGGTCAAGTATCGCCAGAACCTCGGGGTTCTCGGCGGAGCCAACGCCCTGTACGGGGCCATGTGCGCCCTCCATGTCGCTGACGTTCAGTTCTCGATGGGACGCGATTGCGCACCGAATCGCCGAGTTCAGATCATCATACGCATCGACACGAAGCTTCATCGTAGCCCGTCGGGCACCCACAATCTCGCGGATTGTCTGCTCGGCTCGGACGAGAACTGCGGCAGCCGGATTGGCCGTGGCCCGGCCGATCTCGTCAGCGACGGGGCCAGCCAGCGAAAAGACGATGTCGAGCCTCAGATCCGCATTCGTTGGCTCGGGCCGCTCGATAGACCCGGGGTCGTCACTCCCTGCTGACCGTGTCGTCAGTGCCGCAGCCCGATCACGCGCATTCATCGACTGCACGTGTGGGCTGATAACCTTCGTGAAGCCGATCGAGCCGTCAGGTTGAATTGCGAGATCGACGTAAGAGATTTCATACCCCAGAGCGAGGCCCACAACGGCGTGCGCAGCTTCATGAAGGGCTGTGAGCGGACGCTGCTCAACCACCAACTCCATCATGTAGCGCTCCATGAAGTTCCCCTGGCCACCACGCACGCGGCACACCGGTCCGCAGAATCGTCGCCGACGGTGCGCCCCAGGGATGACCGCCCCGCACTGCTCGCACCGGATCTCCGGCTGGTCCCCCGGAGTTCGGGCGGGCGGCTGGCGCTTCGGCCGCGACCTCGCCTTCCTGGACATGGCTCATCCTCACACCCGCACAGAATTCAGCTCAACATGGCCGGTGATCGTCGGACCGATCGCCGTAGCAGATGTGCACGTGTCTCGGGCACCAGTAGTGGCCATCCGAGGACGACCGCCAACCAAAGAGTATGGTCGACGACCTGCGACGCTCCGGCGATTGTCACGCGAACTGTGACACTTCCGGGACTCTACGAGAGCGCAATAGCGAGCTGATCTATTGTCAGAACCACGACCAGGTCGACATTCGTTTGGGGATCTCGCTGAACTCCACGACGGCCGCCCGGGGGACATCGCGGAAGGCCCGGCCGACGAGGTCGTGGATGGTGTGATGGTTCGCCTTGAGGGCCAGCACGCAGTCGGCACCCTGCTCGATGATCTGGGCCGCGATGGCCGTCTGGCAGCCCATCGCGTCGATGGTCACCGTCGCGCCGTCGAGAGCAAGCAGCCGCAGCAGGTGGGGGATCGCCGTGATTTCGTTCGACTTCGCGTCGGTGGCCACCTGCCCGAGCACCAGCCCGCTCGCGGTCGCCCAGGCGCTCACCAGGTGCAGCGCCTCCTGTCCGGCCGACCGATCATGCGACCCGCGCAGCGTCTCCCCCTCCACCGCCACCACCTGCGCACCGACTTTCCCGTCCACCGCACGGACCCATGCCAGGAAGCGGCCCCGGAGATCGTCCGGGTCCAGCCGGGCGAACACCGGCCCGAACGTGTCATGCGATGGGAGCCCGCCCGGCAGCTCCAGGAACGTCCGCAGCCAGTCCGCCTTCTCCTGCCCGAACGCCTCGATCGTCACCCAGTCGTCCGCCCCACACAGCACCCCGCACAGCGCGATCGTCACGATCTCCACCAGCCGACGGTGAAGAGCGGCTTCCTGCCCATGCTTGACGCCGAGGTCACGAATCAAGATTCGTCGATGCACAGCTTCACCGTGCAAGCCACATTCCTGAAGGGCGGCCAGCTCGTTGCCGTGATGTCAGGGGCAGTGAATGACTTGGCTGCGGGACAGACGAAGACAGCCTCTTTGATGGGGCAGGGTAGTTCGATTGCTGAGTATGACGAAATTCTGGTCGCCGTAGACACGCTCGTCAAGTAGTAGCGATAGAGTCACCCTCGAAAAGGTTCGTTCGAGCTGGTCCAGGTCCGCCACGTAACCGCTGTTCCACGGTTCACCCCCACGTGCGTGGGGACCACGTCTCCAGGCGGATGAACCGCTTGATGCCGTACGGTTCACCCCCACGTGCGTGGGGACCACTCGAACGTCAGCGGCCCGAGCCGCATCAGGTTCGGTTCACCCCCACGTGCGTGGGGACCACTGGGAGCGGACGCGCGACGTGCTGGCAATGGACGGTTCACCCCCACGTGCGTGGGGACCACCTGAGCCGACCTTCCCACTCCTTCGCCGTCGCCGGTTCACCCCCACGTGCGTGGGGACCACGTGGAGCGTCGTGCACCACGCCGCGCGCGTGCGGCGGTTCACCCCCACGTGCGTGGGGACCACGACGGGCATGGTGGAATGCGTGCCCACCGCTCCGGTTCACCCCCACGTGCGTGGGGACCACGGCGGCCCGTCCAGCCTCGAACACGGGGCTGTACGGTTCACCCCCACGTGCGTGGGGACCACACTCGACCAGCAGAAAGTCCCGGGCCAGTGAGCGGTTCACCCCCACGTGCGTGGGGACCACCGCGCTGGGTTCTGGTCTTTGACGACGATGGACGGTTCACCCCCACGTGCGTGGGGACCACGAACCCCTGGAGCAGCGGCCCGAAGACGGTCGGCGGTTCACCCCCACGTGCGTGGGGACCACGGCTGCAACAGCCGGCCCTCGACCACGTTGACCGGTTCACCCCCACGTGCTGGCGGGCACGCTGATCGTGGATGAGGGCTTCGGGGAATTGGACAGCCGTCGTCGGTACGACCTCGCGATGCGCCTGACGGAAACCACCGATGCCATCCTGGAGCGCCAGATGGCTCACAGCATCGTCATCTGCTCGCACAGTGAGGAGGTGCAGCAGCAGTTCCCCAATCGCTGGCATGTCCGGAAGCAGGGCAATGCGGCCACAGCGACGCGCGTGAACGCCGATGACCGAACGTCCGAAGGCACTGACTTCGCCTGACCCGGGAGAAGTCGGGCAATAGTGGTTGTCACAGAGCGTGAGTAGGCTCGTCGCAAGATGGTGTAGGCTGCCGGGTTGATCTTCTGAGTTACTGAGGAAGCTTCCCAAAGTCGACATCAGCGCTCGGCTTCTTCTCCTTTCCGGGACGGCCTCGACGGTTCGGAATTCCAGCTATCTCGCGAACCTCATTCTCATCAAATACCCAGATATGGCCGAGCTTCTGGCCAATCGGGTTGCCCTCCCGGTGCCGGCGCTGGGCGAGCAACTTGATGCTCACCGGGCGTCTACCCGTCAGCTCAGCGACCTCGGCCGAGGTGTACACACGCGGGCGGGGCCTGGCCTGCCCCGCAGAGGGCGCTGGGCCAGCCGGCTGATCGTCTTGTCGCGAGGGCGAATTCTGCACGACGGCGCACCTGGTCCACGCATTGGGCTACATCGTGCAGTCTATCATCCACAATGATCGGCCGCGCCCACCCTCGGTCCGGTAGTCTTGTTCCGCCATCTGGTGCCGCATCCGAGACCATGCCGTCAGACGGCCGCCGCCGTGCTGGACAGGACGTAGCGAATGACATCGCGGAGGTCCGACGCCTCAGCAGCCGTGGACGGCACCACTCGGTACTGAGCGTGTACTCCCGAATGATGGTGCGAAACTGACCCGAAGCATCGGCCGGCACTGACGGTGGAACGAGTCCGCCGGCCACGCCAGAGACCAGGCCGACGACCGACAGGACCAGAGCGACAATTCGGGCCGAGTCCAGGATTCCGGCGAATGGGCCGAACGTCAGTCGACGGCCGGTGTCCGGTGAGCCGGCAGATCGGCCGATGGGCGTCTCTAGCCTCGCAATATACGGAGGCCGGGCGGCGGCCAAACCCCGCCTAGCTACCGGGGTACCGGCCATGGTCACGAGGCCAGCGCTCAACATGTCAGCCACCTGAACCACCTGGTCGACCGTCTCAGAGGTGAGATCGTGGGCTGCGACCCACACGCGCATCTCGCACCGGTCATCGATCAGGCCTCCGACCTCGGTCAGCCAATCGGCCATGCAGACGACCTCGGTGAGACCGGCCCCTCCCGTTAGGGCCGGTGACGTGATCCTCGCTCCGCCCGCCCCAGGATGACCGCGAACGTACGCCAGCCACCCTTCGGCCTCCCACTGATCTAGGGCCGGTATCTGGATGCCGGCGGGGGCGACTCCAGTCGGCACTTCGTACCCCTTGGGCATTCGGCAGTCGACCTCGATTCCGAATCCCACGTCGTCAGCTCGAAGCATCAGCATCTCCACCAGTAACCTCAAGTACACGATATTATACACCTATAAAGGTGTATAATATCGTGTAGGAACGACGGGCAGGATGCCAACGAAACTCGGGGGACGAGGTGCCAGAACTACCTTCGCTGGACGATTTGCACGATCTGCCGCCAGATGACGTGCTCAGGGCAGCTCAGCGGTACATCGAGCAGGGCCAGGCAATGATGGGTGAGTGGGACATCTTCGAGGGTCGGCCGAACACTGACCAAGTGCCCTTCTTGGAACTGACCGACGTACCGGACGATCAGATCGCCGAGGACGATGACGAGTATCGATCAGATCCCGTGCTGCTCCTCTTGGTGCCCGAGGATGAGGACTCCTCCGAGTTCGCGGACGAACTGATGCAGCAGGTCCTCGCCGGGAAGTGTTGGGTCAGGGGCCTCGGCAACGGCCGGTTCATCGTCGTCGGTGAGCACCAGGCCGAGTTGGCACTCCTGACCCGGGGCCGGGGCGTCTGGTTCAGGCCAGAGGACCTTCTCGACCATTGCGCCGGTTTCGAGCTGCGCGACGCAGACGGTCCACCATTCTCGATGCAGATCTACGGCCATATCGACCGACCGCTCCCCGGCAGGACGCCCGAACATCAGCTTGTGCTGCTCTGCGAGTCCATCGAGACGCGGGGCGGCCCCACAGATCGGACGCACGTCCTCGTCGATGTGATGCCCTGGAGCATCAGCGGGGCCAACATCTCGCTCTCAGCGGATCGGATCGAGCGGATGGCGCGCAATCGGGTCAGCGTGAGCATTACGGCACGCCCATTTGCCGGTCGGCGCAAGGCGCTCTCCGTGGTTCCCGACGGCGACGGGATTTTGGTCCCTCACCCAGAGGAGATCATGTTCTACGAAACCCTGAAGCGTGAGGTGCGCTGGCTGCGAGCCAGAGGCGAGGCACCGTCATGGGTGCCCGGAGATTGGACCTGGCAGGTCGAGACTGACCTCGGTTGGTACCTCGTCGACGGTGATGAAGAGCCTCGTGCCATGGGGTTCGGTGGCCCACTTCTATGAAGAATCAGAGGGACCTGGATGTAGCAGCCGTTGTAGCAACCCGGACGGATCTTGGCGAATCTCGGCGACTCCTGACGGTCCGGCCCTGCATCCTGACCAGATAAGGACGGACCTCCGCGTGCCCTGGCGGACCGACCCCAACCGAAATGGGGTTCAGGTGGTCGGAGGTTCAAATCCTCTCGGCCCGACCAGCTCGAAGATGCCCTTCCGGACACGCTCCGGAAGGGCATTTCTATTCGACTATCTGAACAGTCAAAAGGTGGTCGAGTCTGCGATTCTCATCCGGATTGCGACTCGCCTGGAAACAACCGTCGCGCGCTACCTGGCTTTAGGGTTCCGATTGTCGCGCCATCGATCTGGGCAATCGACGCGGGCCCCGCGCCACGGCATCGTCGAACGTATCATGAAGCGGGACTCCGATGCCTACGGCGAAGACGGGCGGCGGCGCGCCTCTCAACGCGACGGAGCTACCAGACCCGAACCATCGAGAAGTCGGCCGCCTCCCCATCGGTCCTGTCTTCGAACCCACGTGGAGTATAGGCCGTGGGAAAGTACAATACGTGGGCACTGTCTGGGAACGAAGAAATGACGGACACAAGAGAGCCAACGGTGACGGGCACAGGTGACCTGAACCGGTCGCTGGGCCAGCTCTGTCAAGCCGGCCAGCATCCCGATCAGTCTCTGCTCGAACGAATCAAGGCACACGGCGAGGCCGCCGTGCATCCTCTCATCCAGCTGGCCGTGGACGAAAAGCTCCATGGCGCCGATTCCTCGAACCCGGAGGTCTGGGCGCCGCTGCATGCGATCCAGATCCTTGGCGAGCTTGGCTCAGTCGAGGCTATCGAACCGCTGCTTCCACTCTTTGATCGAGTCAACGATGACTCACTTGCCCAGATGATCCCACAAGCCTTTGGCGGCATCGGCGCTCCCGCCGTGGCGCCCCTGCGCACCCTCCTCTTCGATCGCGCAAGGGATATCTGGGCTCGGGTCCGAGCCGCCCAGAGCCTGGGTGAGATCGGTCGGCGCCAGCCCGAGACGCGCTCTGAGGTGACGAGCACGCTCGTCGCGCGCCTCGACCCGGCGGAGTCTCGGGTGCCGGACGACGAGTGTCTCAACGGCTTCGTCGTCTGCGAGCTCCTCGACCTGCAGGCCGTTGAGGCCGCGCCGGCGATCCGCCGAGCGTTCGACGAAGATCGGGTCGACACCAGCATCGTCGACCTCGACCGCGCTCTCGAGGAGCTCGGTCTGGCGTCGGAGTCGCGACCGGCCAGGTCCGGCGCACGACAGGGCCTTAGGCTCCGTCTGCGTTGCACCGCGTGCGGATACACGCGCGAGCATTCCATCGAGACCATCTACTGTGATCTCGCGACCCAGGGGCGCCGGCAGCGGGGCGAACAGACACCCTTCGACGAGTGGGTCATCCCCCAGCGGATTACCTGTCAGAAATGCGGCGCCGTTGATCAGTACGAGTTGTCGAGCCTGGCCTACATCACGCTCACAGCCGAACTGGTCAAGAAGCTGGCGGCTCGCGCGGCAGGACAGCCGGGTGGCGCTTCTGACGAAGGGGCCCTGCAGTTCATCCGCTTCGGTCTGGCCGATGGCCGCGAGATGCACCCGTACGAGGCGCGCGCGCTGTATCGCCAGCGGGTTGAGGCCGAGCCCGATCGCGCCGACCTGCAGGTGCGTTACGCCAACGTCTTACAGTTTCTCGGCGATCGGGAGGGGGCGACCGAGCACTACCAGGCTGCGTTGCGCCTCGAGCCCGCGAATCTCGAAGCCTTTTTCAACCTGGGTCGCCTGGCTCGGGCGACCGGCGATCGGGTGGAAGCCCGCCGAATGTTCGAAAGTCTCCTTGCGCAGGCACCGAAGAGTCGCTTGCCGCGCAACACGCGGGAGGACTACGTGGAGGCGGCCGCCGAAGAGCTCGACGAACTGGTCGAACCGTTCGAGCGCTCGGGCATTGGGCGGCTGCCGACAGAGCGGCATCACGACCACGGGCTCGTCGGCGGGAGATCGAGGGCAGCGGCGCCCCGCGGACCGGCGCGAGCCGTTCAGAAGATCGGCCGCAACGAGCCGTGCCCCTGCGGCAGCGGCCAGAAATACAAGAGGTGCCACGGCCGCTGAGGGCATGGCCTGTGCTCACGGTGGACCGGACAAGAGGCTACCGACGCAGACGGAACCGGCTGCCCTGAGATACTGGAGGCGACGTGAAGTCTGTGGTCCCAGCGCCGCTGGTCCGTGCTCGGCTGATCGCCGAGGCGATCGCCGGTGCAAGCAACTCGCCGCTGCCCTCCTGGCTGCTCGCCAGATGCCCGAGGAGGCCGACATGCCTTCATCCTTGACGGAGCTGCTCGCTGGACTGGATCGGGAGCAGCTTCAGGCGCTCGTGCTGAAGCTGGCCGAGCACGAGCCGAGCCTCGTAGCTGCGATCCAGGCACAGATGCCGCTCCTCGCGTCGTCCCAGAACGCCGGCGCAGGGCTGTCCGCCGCGCAGCCCGAGCCGCTCCATCCGTCGGTGGATCGGAGCGCGCTGCGCATGCAGGTCCAGGCGCTCCTCGGGAGCGGCGGCGGCCGACGGTACCGGAGAGCCTTCGCCGATGTTGGCGCCGCCGCCTCGGCGGCCACAACCGTCGTCGGTCAGGCGCAGAGGCGGATCGAGGCCGGCGACGGCCGGGGAGCGCTGGTGATGCTCGACATCATCACCGAGGAGTTCCTGGCCATCTGGGAGGATCTCGACGATTCGAGCGGCGAGAGCGGCGACTTCTTCGAGGAGCTGGGAGGTCTTTGGGCCGAGGCGCTCCTGACGGCCGATC
This sequence comes from Chloroflexota bacterium, assembly GCA_020845495.1. The sequence goes on along the minus strand of JADLFM010000142.1, from coordinate 1,655 downwards.
AGAGCGCGGAGGAGCGCCAGGCCTGGGGTCCGAAGCTCGAAGCCTGGCAGAGCGAGCTGTCCGACTACAGCATCGACGACGTCTTCGAGCCAGCGCGCTGGACGGCCGAGCACGGCTGGGAGTACCCGCCGTTGCAGCGCGTCCTGCAGGGAGAGATCACGGAGCCAGGGGCGTGGGAAGCCGCGCCACCATTCTGGGCCGACGAGCTGGCCGAGGCCCGGCTCGCGGTCCTGGACCGCCAGGGCCGCTTCCAGGAGTATCTCTACCTCGCCGAAGCTGAGGGTCGGATGAACCTGTACCTCACGATGCTGGCGCGACTGGGTCGAGGCGTCGAGGCCATGGAGTTTGCAAGACCGCACCTGACGATGGTGCGACACGCGTCCGATCTCGCGACGGCGCTGTGGAACGGCGGAGAGATCGAGCGCGCCCTGGAATGTGCCGAGCTCGGCCTCACCCTGGATGGACCGAAGAGCGGCCTGGCGTCCTGGCTGTGCGCTCGGGCGGCCGAGCAGGGGCAACTCGAAAGGGCCCTGGCCGCTGCGCTGATCGCGTTCGAAGCGGAGCGCAATCTTGCCGCCTACCTGCAGGTCCAGGCGCTGGCCGGCGACGGCTGGCCGGCCCGGAGGTCGGAGCTGCTCGATCGCCTGCGCACGAGCGGCGGATCGTACTACGCGCAGGGACCGGTCGCAATCTTCCTCCACGAGGGCCTGATCGAGGACGCCATCGCCGCCGTCGACCAGGGCGCGACCCACAGCGTGGTCGAGCTGGTCGCCGACGCCGCCATCGGATCGCACCCCGACTGGGTGATCGAGGCATCCCGCCAGCAGGCCGAGGGGATCATGGACGCTGGCAAGGCGCCGTACTACGGCGCCGCCGCCGGCTGGCTCAGGCGGGCCCGCGCGGCCTACCAGGCGGCTGGACGCGGGCAGGAATGGCAGGCGTATCGTGCGGACCTGCTTCACCGCCACGGGCGCAAGCGAAACCTCGTGCCGCTGCTGAGGGCGCTGCAATGATCGGGGCGCCTCCCGATCGTGCCTCCCGTGGCCCGGCGTCGCCTCAGCCCCGAGCTTCGTCGAGTACCGAGTACCCGATGTCCTTGTCGCCCTTGAGTCGCTTCTCGTGCATGGACAGAAGCATCGGCACACCGGCGTCTACGTAGTCGAAGATCTGGACGACGCGTTTGCTCGAATGGAGGCGGTGGAGGCGACCGGCATACTGCTGGATCGTGCCGCGCCAGGACACGGGCATCGCCAGAAACAGCGTGTCGAGGCGGGCATCGTCGAAGCCTTCGCCGATGTATCGGCCGGTCGCCAGCAGAACCCGAGGCTCTCCGTCAGGAATCGACTTCAGAGCCGCTGAGAGGCTGAGAGACCAGGGCGATGGCATGTTCATTGGTGTACCCGAAGCATCATGGAGCGGGCGGTCGGGGACTGAAGTCCCCGCCTACAGTCACGCCGTCGCTGCGCGACGGCCGTCGGGAACGGCAGCAACAGGCGAGACTGGAGCGTCGCGCAGCGACTGCAGGCGTGTAGGCGGGGCTTTCAAGCCCCGACGCGGCCGCACGACGCGCTCAACATACGATTGCACTGGTAGCAGCATCAGGGCGATGGCATGTTCATTGGTGTCCCCGAAGCATCATGGAACGGGCGGTCGGG
>JADLFM010000141.1 GCA_020845495.1 Chloroflexota bacterium | reverse complement strand
CACCCGCTACTATGGGGGTACGGATCGTCAAGAACAACATCGGGAACGTGCCCGACCGAGAGATCAACGCCCAGCACTGCCGGACTCCATGCTCCTCTCACGTGGAGACGCTGTTCTTCAAGAGCTAACCACAACGCAGTGACGGTTCAGAGGGCGGGGCGCCAGTGCGGGCGCCTCGCCCCGATAACCACTCGGGACAGGACAGGGTCATGCTCGTCTACCTCGTGCGTCGGACCATTATCGCCATCTTCACCGTGGTGGCGATCTCGATGCTGTCGTTCACCATCATCCAGTTGCCGCCGGGCGACTACGTCGATGCCTACATCGCGCAGATGTCGGCCTCGGGGAGCGCGGTCTCGCAGCAGGAAGCGGAGAACCTCCGCATTCAGTACGGGCTGGATAAGCCGATCTACATCCAGTACCTGAAGTGGGTGGCGCTTGCGTCGCAGGGCAACTTCGGGATGGCCATGGAGTGGGGCCGACCGGTCACCGAAGTGATCGGCGACCGGCTCGCGCTCACGATGGTCGTCTCGGTCGTGGCGGTGATTTTCACCTGGTTTCTTGCCCTGCCGATCGGGATCTACTCGGCGGTCCGCCAGTACTCGCTTGGCGACTACGTCTTCACCTTCGTCGGGTTCATCGGGCTGGCCGTTCCGAGCTTCCTGGTAGCCTTGCTGGTACTCTACTTCGGCTTCACCCTGTTCAATGCGAACATCGGTGGCCTGTTCAGCGCCGAGTACCTCGACGCCCCCTGGTCCTTCGGCAAGTTCATAGATATGGTGAACCACCTGCCGGCGCCAGCGATCATTCTCGGGCTCGCGGGGACTGCGCAGGCGGTCCGAATCATGCGCGCTAACCTGCTCGACGAGCTTCGCAAGCCCTACGTCGTGACGGCGCGCGCCAAGGGGTTGTCCGAGACGCGGGCAATCCTCAAGTACCCTGTTCGAGTCGCCCTCAATCCGTTTGCCAGCACGATCGGGTACACGCTTCCCTATGTCGTCTCGGGAAGCATCATCGTCTCGCTCGTGCTCAGCTTGCCTACCGTCGGGCCATTACTCCTGAAGGCGCTGATCGCCCAGGACATGTTCCTGGCCGGCACCATCGTCCTGTTGCTCGGCCTGATGACGGTGATCGGCACCTTCCTCTCTGACCTCGTGCTGATGTGGATCGACCCGCGCATCCGACTGGAAGGACGCTAATGGCAGACGTGATCCCCGACCGAGGCAGTGTGGCCCCAACTCCGGGTGGCCTGGGAACGCCAGGTGGTACGGCCGGTGCGACTCCACTCGATGCGCCGCTCGGCGTCCCCGGGGTGTCGGAGGCCGCGGCGCCTGCTGCTCCTCCGACACCGGAAGAGACGCCGTTCACGACGTCCGCTGAAGAGCGGGTATCGGTTGCCAGCCAATGGCAACTGATGTGGTGGCGCTTCCGCAAGCACAAGCTGGCGATGATGGGCGCGGTCGTACTGATCTTCGCGTACCTCAACGTGATCTTCGCTGACTTCGTTGCCTATTCGGACCCCGAGGATTCAGACGCTCAGCGCGGCCTGATCGCGCCTCAGTCGATTCATTGGTTTGCTGACGACGGCAGCTTCTTCCCGCACGTGTACGGCCTGGCCGGCCGCCGAGACCCGGTGACCTTCAAGCGCGTGTACGCCCCGGATCCGGACAACAAGGTGCCGGTCAAGTTCTTCACGTCGGGCTTCGACTACAAGTTCATGGGGTTCATCCCGATGAACCTGCACCTGATCGGGGTCGGTGACGGCGCGAAAGCGGAGCAGTCATTGTTCCTGCTCGGGACCGACCAGCAGGGCCGTGACATGTGGTCCCGGCTGATGTATGCCACGCGCATCTCGATGACGATCGGCCTCGTGAGCGTGGCGGTGAGCCTGCTGCTCGGCGTCACCCTGGGCGGTCTCTCCGGCTTCTACGGCGGCTGGCTCGACACCGTCGTGCAGCGCATCATCGAGATCTTGCGCTCGATCCCAACGATCCCTCTCTGGATGGGCCTCGCAGCCGCGGTACCTCAGGACTGGAGCATCCTCCAGGTCTACTTCGTGATCACGATCATCATCTCGCTGATCGGCTGGACCGAGCTTGCGCGCGTCGTGCGCGGCCGGTTCCTGTCGTTGCGCGAAGAGGACTTCGTGATGGCGGCCGAGTTGGCCGGCTGTAACCGCGCGCGGATCATCTTCGTCCACATGGTGCCGCTCTTCCTGAGTCACATCATCGCGGCGACCACGCTGGCGCTACCGGCGATGATCATCAGCGAGACGTCGCTCAGCTTCCTTGGCCTTGGCCTGCGCCCGCCGGCGATCTCCTGGGGCGTCCTGCTCCAGCAGTCGCAGAATGTGCAGACCGTCGCGATCTCTCCCTGGCTGCTCTTGCCGGCCGTGCCGGTGATCGTGGTGATCCTGGCGTTCAACTTCCTTGGTGACGGACTGCGCGATGCTGCCGATCCGTACAACTAGGCGCGCCGTGCACCGACACTCGGCGGACCGGGCGGGCGTGCCAGGGCGCCCGCCTGCCGATCGCCGACCGCGCTCCACGACCGGCCATCCACCGCATACTCGGCAGCAGGGACTTCGATGAGCGACGCGCCGCTGATCTCGATTCGTGACCTGAAAACCTACTTCTTCCCCGACGAGGGGACCATCAAAGCCGTCGACGGCGCCAGCTTCGACATCCCGCGCGCTCGGACCATCGGTATCGTGGGTGAGAGCGGCTGTGGGAAGAGCGTCACCGCGCGCTCGATCCTCCGAATCGTCGAGCGGCCCGGCCGGATCGTGGAAGGCCAGATCCTGTACCAGCCGGAGGCGAACGGTAGTTCGTCCGGCGCAATCGACCTGGCGCAACTACCGGCTGACGGCAAGCAGATGCGTGACATTCGGGGTGGTGAGATCGCCCTGGTGTTCCAGGAGCCGATGACCTCGTTCAGCCCCGTCCATACGGTTGGGGATCAGATCATCGAGGCGATCCGGCTACATCTGCCGCTGAACAAGAAGCAGGCGAAGGCACGAGCCATCGAGTTGCTGAAGATGGTCGGAGTGCCACGCGCCGAGGCACGCGTCGACGAATACGCCTATCAGCTCTCGGGCGGCCTACGCCAGCGGGCAATGATCGCGATGGCGCTCGCGGCCGACCCGATCTTGCTGATCGCGGATGAGCCCACGACGGCGCTCGACGTGACGACGCAAGCGCAGATTCTGGACCTGCTCCGGCAGCTTCAGCAGCAGCACCACATGGCGATCATGCTCATCACGCACGACCTCGGCGTCATCGCGGAGATGGCGGACGAGGTGGTCGTCATGTATCTCGGGCGCGTGGTCGAGAAAGGCTCGGTCGACGACATCTTCCACAACCCCAGGCATCCGTACACTCGGGCGCTCCTGCGCTCGATCCCGAGCGTCGACGCACCGCCGCGCGTGATGTTGCCGACGATCAGCGGCTCGATCCCGCATCCGTACAATCGGCCAACCGGGTGCTCGTTCTACCCACGCTGCCCGGACTTCATGCCCGGGACCTGTGATGCCTTCGAACCGGAGTTGTTGCCGGTTGGGGAGCGGCAGGAAGCAGCGTGCTTCCTGTACGGCGGCCTGCCGGCGGAGGTGGGGCGATGAGCGCGACCATGCCAGGCGATGGCCTCGTGTCGTCGTCCGGAGTGAAGGCGAATGGCGCCACAGGCCGAGTGATGGATGGACGGACGTTACTCGACGTCCGGAACCTCCAGAAGTTCTTCCCGATCAAGCGGGGCTTCCTTCAGAAGACCGTCGGGCACGTTCGCGCCGTTGACGACGTCAGCTTCACGATCCAGAAGGGTGAGACGCTGGCGCTCGTCGGGGAGAGCGGCTGCGGCAAGACGACGACCTCGCGGTGCGTCCTGCGCGCGATCCATCCAACTAGCGGCGAGATTCTCTTCACGACCGAGCGCGGCAACGTCGTCGACGTGGCGAAGCTGTCGGTGGGCCAACTGCGGCCCCTGCGCCGCCAGATGCAGATGGTGTTCCAGGATCCGTTCTCCTCGCTGAATCCTCGCATGACGATTCTGGACATCGTAGGCGAGCCCATGCTGGTGAACGGCATCAAGAATCGCCAGGAGCGCATCGACCGAGTCGAGCAATTGCTGAAGGTAGTCGGACTGCGGCCAGAGTTCATGCGCCGCTTCCCGCATGCTTTCAGCGGCGGGCAGCGACAGCGCGTCGGCATCGCGCGGGCGCTGGCGCTCAATCCAAGCCTCGTGGTAGCCGATGAGCCGGTCTCGGCGCTGGACGTGTCGGTGCAGGCGCAGATCCTGAATCTCCTGCTGGACCTCCAGAACGACCTGGGATTGACCTACCTCTTCGTGGCCCACGACTTGAGCGTGGTCAAGCATATCAGCGACCGGGTAGCGGTTATGTACGTCGGACAGATGGTGGAACTGGCCGACCGCGACACCCTGTTCCACACGCCGAAGCATCCGTACACCTCGGCACTGCTCTCGGCGGTGCCGCGTCCCGATCCACGCAACCGAGCTCAGCGCATCCCGTTGAGCGGCGAGGTTGCCAACCCGGCCAACCCGCCCTCGGGCTGCTACTTCCACCCCCGCTGCCCGTACGCCATCGACATTTGTAAGACCACGGCACCGGTCTGGGAAGAGAAGACACCAGGTCACTGGGCGCGCTGCCACCGCTCGGACGAGATCCAGTTGACCGGCATCAGCACGGCGTGAGGGCTGCCCTCTCGACACCTGGGCACCGCTCCCACACGCTGAACCTGTCACCCGTGGGTCCGGACGCACCCTCGCCCTCTGATGCCCTCTCCCGCATGCAACAGGAGAGGGCGTCGGACGGGATGCTGGTACGCGGCCGAGTGCAGCCTGGCCCGCGGATGGGTCGATGAGCGGCCGAGCCGTCGCCGTGGCAACCGACGTCGGAGCCTGGCGGGTCGTCTGGCCGGTGGTCAACGCGCTACGGGATCGGGGCCGGACCCTGTCGTTGATGCTCGCTCAGCCGGCCGCGAGCTACGCGGAGGCGGCCGGCATCTCGTGCGTGCGGCTCGACGCGCCGTCGCCCGAGGGGCGGGCCGAGCAGGTGCTTGCGGAACGACCCTCGAGCCTGCTGCTCGGGACGTCGGTGCAGCCGTGTGTCGAGCGAGTCCTGACACGACGGGCGCGGGGCCGTATTCCCACGCTCGGGGTGCTGGACGCGATGCTCTTCGCTGAATTGCGCTTCGCCGACCGGCGCAGCACAGCAGCCATCGACGCGAGCAGCATCGCAGCCATGGACGCAAGCAGCGCAGCAGCCATCGACGTGCTGGGCGACGTGCGCAGCAACCTACGCGGCGCTCGACCTGTCGCTGCGCGGGGTGACGGCCCATCTCGTGCCGGAACTGGCGGACTTGGCGATCTTCCCAACGTCCTGGCGTGCCCTGATTCGGAGACGGCCGAGCGGTTACTGCAAGCCGGGGCCCCGGCGGGTTCAGTCATTGGCACCGGTAACCCGACGCTCGCTGAGATCGGGCTCACTGCCGCCAAGTATCCCGTGGCCGCCAACGGTGTCGCACCAGCGCAGCCGATGGACGTGCTGTTCGTCTCGCAGGCTGTGACGAATCGCCACCTGCCCGGAAATCCTTTCAGTATCGACGAGCGTCAGACCCTCGACGATGTGCTCGCGGCGCTCGGCGGCCTGCGTGCGCTCTCACCCGCCGGCTTTCGAGTCCGAGTGCGCTGGCACCCGACGCAGCGGCCGGATCGTGTACCGAACGGCCCCGATGGAGTGCGCGTCGAGGCGGACGACGATGCGGACCGGCTGCGGAGTGCCGGCCGCGCGCGAGTCGTCGTCGGACTCAGCTCGACGCTGATGGGCGAGGCCCGGATGCTTGGGCGAGCGGCCATCGCGTACCTGCCTGGGCCATACTGGGATCAGGAGCCGGTTTACCCGGCATCGCTCGGCGTCCGGCTAGCTCGGACCAACGAGCAGCTCCGGGCGTATCTCCGCGCTGCCCTGCTGGAGCCGCCAGCACCCGCTCCCCTGGCGGAGCATCTTGGCGCCGCCGACCGCATCGCGGACCTCTTCGACCAGCTAGCTGGCACACCCACCGTCTAGACCACGCCGCGCTGGCTCCTCCCTGGTCGTCGCCAGGGCGCAGGCGAGATTCACGGTGGCCTCGGTGCAAATCGGGCGACGCGCGGCTCGCTGGGCCTTCAGGCTGCTCCTACGACAACCAGGGCCTCGGCTGGCCCCGCGAACCCGTCCGGCCCGTCGAATGTTGCGAGCGCCCGCTCGATCTCGGCCCAGGCTGCACCCCTGTCGGCGTCGCTCAACAGATCCAACAAGCGCATGAGTGGCGGCTGCGCCTCTCGAAGGTTCCATAGCGCGTCCGTCAGCGAAGCGAAGGGGTACACGAAGGGGACGGCTCGAACGTCCACGTGGCGGAAGCTGGCGCGCTCGAACGCGTTCGCGAGCACAGTCGGGTCGTTGAGCGCCCACTGGCCGGGCCCCGGCTCGGGAAAGGGTCGACCGGCCAGGCGGCTTGCAATCGCTTGCGGGGTAGCCCGAAACCCGTTCCGCTCCAGGTCCGAGAAGACCACCGCCGCGAACCTGCCGCCGGGTTTCAGCACTCGCCGCACCTCGCCGAGCGCCAGCGGCACATCCGGGACGAACTGGAGGCTGAAGCGGGCAATTGCCGCTTCAAACGACCCGGACGCTAGTTCGAGGCACTGGGCGTCCATTACCCGTGTCTCGACGTTATCGAGCCCGCCCGCCCGCACCGCTTCCCGAGCGAGGTCAAGCATGGGGCCGGAGATGTCCGTCGCCAGCACCGAGCCCCGAGGACCAACGCGCCGCGCGGCTAAAACAGTCTGGTCTCCCGTGCCTGCCCCCAGGTCGAGCACCCGCCCGCCAGGCGAGACGCCGGCCAGATCGAACATCACCTCGTTCACCTGGGCGAGCGCGTGCTCACGCGCCGCTGTCCCCTTCTGCCAGGCGCTCGCCACGTCCCCAGAACTCCACGCAGCGTTCACGCCGGTCGGCTCCGGCCGATCGCCTGTCATAGCCCACCCCCTCGATCCTCGCCATGGCGGCCCCGCTGATCCAGCAGCAGACGCCGGCTCCACGGTCGGCATCATACTCGGATCCGACGATCGCCCGGGCTGGTATCACCGTGGGGGTCCCGGCGATACAGCACCTATGGATAGCTGTGCTCTAACGGGGTTGAAGGGAGGCAGGTACACCGGCCCCCTCTATGGGAGGGGAGGAAGCGGGGGCTCGAAGGTTGTTGCAGCCGGGCCGGCGGCCCTGGCTATGATGGGGCGCCGCTACCGAGGAGCGTCCGGAGGGTTCGTTCATGCCGCCCGTGCCGATTGTCGATTCGCACGTCCACCTCTGGGATCCGACGCGCTTTCGGATGCCCTGGCTCGACGGGAACCCGGTGCTCGATCGGCGGTTCGGGCTGTCCGACTTCCGGGGGCACTCAGCGGGCATCGATGTCGAGGCAATCGTCTACCTCCAGGTTGAAGTGAAGCCGCCATACGCGCTCCTCGAAGCGCAGTGGGTGGCCGGCCTCGACCCATCCGGTCGCATCATCCAGGGCATCGTGCCGTGGGCACCGCTCGAAGACGGCGAATGCGCGCGCTCGTTTCTCGATGCACTGGTGACCGTCGATTCGCGCATCAAGGGAGTCCGCCGGCTCTATCAGGCCGAGCCCGACGTAGATTTCTGCATCCAGCCCGCCTTCGTGCGCGGCGTACAACTTCTGGCCGAGTACGGGCTCTCGTTCGATCTGGGAGTCCGGTACCGCCAGTTGGCAAACACGATCGCGCTCGTCCGCGCCTGCCCCGACGTGAGCTTCGTGGTCGACCACATCGGGAAGCCGGACATCGCGGCGCGGATGACGAGCCCCTGGTATGGCGAGATCCGCGCGCTCGCCAGCTTCCCCAACGTCTTCTGTAAGATCAGCGGCATGGTGACCGAGGCGTCCCGCGAGACCTGGACGGCCGCCGATCTCAGGCCGTACGTCGCACACGCGATCGAGGTATTCGGGGAGGACCGCGTCATGTTCGGGGGGGACTGGCCGGTCGTCCTGATGGCCTCGTCATACCGGCGTTGGGTGGAAACGCTCAGTGAACTGACGAGCGGCCTGTCGGACGAGGCGAAGCGCAAGCTCTGGCACGACAACGCCCGCCGCTTCTACCGGCTGCCGTAGTCGACGCTCGCGTCGGGCGGTGGGGCAGCGGGAGATCGATCAGGCGAGGACGACGGCTCCCGCCTCGACAAGATCGCCCTGGAGCGACCAGGGGCTCGTGGCAGTAATGCGGGCGTGGACGGTCTCGCCAGCCAACTGGCGCTCGGAGGCGAGATGGACGAGTTTATTGGTGCGCGTCCGGCCATACCACTTGCCCCGCGACTCGCCTTCGACCAGCACTTCGACTGTCTGACCGAGCAGCGGTGCGTTCTTCGCCGTTGCGATGTCCTTCTGAAGTGCCTCGACGCCGTGGACGCGCCGCTTTTTCTCCTCCAGCGACAACTGGTCCGGATAGTCGGCGGCGGGGGTCCCGGGGCGGGGCGAGTAAGCGGCAATGTGGACGACGTCGAACTGAATCTCGGCGAGCACTGCCAGGGTGTTCTGGTACTGCTGCTCGGTCTCGCCGGGGAAGGCGACGATGATGTCGGTGGCGAGGCTAATTCCCGGCACTCGGTCGCGGATTCGGGCTACGAGATCCTTGTAGAGACCGACAGTGTAGCCCCGCCGCATCCGGCCCAGCATCTCGTCGTCGCCGGACTGGAGCGGCAGATTCAAGTCTTCCATCACCTTGGGCAGCGTGGCGATGGCCTCAATCAAGTCGGCGTGGAAGTCGGCGGGATAGGAGGTGAGGAAGCGAATGCGTTCGAGCCCGTCAGCCCCGTCGTTCAGATGGCGCAGCAATTCAGCGAGGGTGACGCGGGGGCGAAGGTCACGCCCGTAACGCTCGGCGATCTGGCTCAGCAACACGATCTCGCGCGTGCCCCGGCTGACTAAGCCGCGCACTTCACAGAGGATGTCGTCAGGGGTGCGCGAGCGCTCACGGCCACGCGTCGACGGCACGATGCAAAAGGTGCAGTTGCGATTGCAGCCCTGGTGCATCGTGATGCCTTCGGAGACGCGGGGAGCGCGAGCCGCGTCCGGCGGCTCGATTCGATAGAACTGGTCTAACTCGACGAGGTCGGCGAGCCGGTCGCGGACGGACAGATCCTGGCCGGGCGAGAGGAAGAAGTCGACGAAGGGGTACTTCTTCTGCCAGGCGTCGACGTCGCCGACGCAGCCAGCCACGGCGATGCGGGTGGAGGGCTTCTCGCGCTTGAGTCGGCGGAGTTCGCCGAGCTTGTTACGGATCTTGTCCTCGGCATGCTGACGAACCATGCAGGAGTAGAGGACGACGAGGTCGGCGTGGCGGGCGCTCTCGATCTCCTGGAAGCCCTGCTCTTCGAGCTCGTCGCTCAGCTTGCGCGCATCCGCGGTGTTCATCTGGCAGCCGATCGTCCAGATGTTGAAGGTGCCCATCGTCGCCTCGCCCCGTCGTACTCTCGCCGTCGTACTCTCGCCGTCGTATGGCCGTCGCACACTCTGCGGTGATCGTGCTCTCGCCCGTCATCTCGCCCGGGCCATGCGCCGGGGCGTACCGGTCAGTATACCAGCGGCCTGAACCGCTCCATCCTTCCGTAACTCGCGCAGCCGCTCTCATCGTCTGTCCAAGCTTCCCCATCGCCGCGCGGCTGTTCCCGCAACGCTCTCGACTCACCACACATCGGGCACCACGCACTACTCTCGCTCGTGGTACCCTCTGCGCGTGTCATCTGCGCCGTTCGCCGAAGGTGAAACCGTGCTCCTGCTGGACAAGGCCGGCAACCGCCGCTTGATCCGGCTGAAGGCGGGTGGAAAGGCCCACGGCCACCGAGGCTACGTCGAGCACGACCGTATCATCGGCGAGCCCGAAGGATCGAGCGTCCGAACGTCTACAGGCACGGCCTATCAGGCGTTCCGCCCGCGCCTGGCCGACTACGCCCTGGAGATGCCGCGCCGCACGGCAATTGTGTACCCGAAGGACGTCGCCATGATCCTGGTCTGGGCCGACGTCTATCCGGGCGCGACGGTGGTGGAGTCCGGACTTGGTTCAGGGAGTCTGACGCTTGCACTGCTGCGGGCGGTCGGCCCGAGCGGGCAGGTGGTCGTCTACGAGCAGCGCCCGGATCTGATCCCGGCCGCTCAGGCGAACATCGAAGGATTCGCCGGTCCGTGCGGCAACCTGCTCGTCCGCGAAGCCGACATCTACGCCGGAATTGCTGAGGCAGACGTGGATCGGGTGATCCTCGACCTTCCGGAGCCGTGGCGGGTGATCCCGCATGCTCTCGACGCGCTCCGCCCGGGCGGCATGCTGGCCTGCTACAGCCCGTCGATTATCCAGGTCCAGCGAACGGTTGAGTGCCTGGAGGAAACGCGCGGTTTCAGTCAGATCGAGAGCCTGGAAGTGCTGTACCGCCCGTGGCATATCAAGGGGCAGGCCATCCGTCCGGTTCAGCAGATGGTGAGCCATACGGCGTTCTTGACCTTCGCACGGCGCCTGGCAGTACGGGGCCATCGGCCGTGGGAGGAGACCGAGCCGGTCGAACTTCTTGCACCTCACCTTCCAGCGCACGCCCTCACCCCCCAACCCCCTCTCCCGCGCGCGGGAGAGGGGGTTGGGGGGTGAGGGTGACGCGATTTCTGACCGTCAGGCCGCGTGCGGGGCAGGAGATCGCGTGGTATACTCTTCGGTTGTTCGCGGCATGCACGTCGAGTAACGGCGACTGGAAGCCAGTCCGCGAGCGCCAAAGTCAATACCAGCACCATTTGCTGGGGCCGGCTAACCGCCAATGCTGCCTGGAGCGATTCCAGGTGGGGCCGCCTTGGGGTGGTGCTTTTTCGTTGCCTACTTTCCGGCGCACGGGACGAGCGTCGACGGTAGGAGCGGGCGAGGACGGTACGAAACGTGGTCGAACGAGTGGTGCGCACGGTGCGAGCCGGGCTGCACCGGAAGGCGAGAGTTGGGGCGTACGCTCACGTACGGCCCAGGGCGACGCCCGAGGTGCAGTCTGTAGCGCTGACTGGAGCCAGAGGGGACGCGACGTGGTGATGAATCCGTGGCCGACCCCGAATCGGCTCTGGTTGACGGCCGGCTCGGCCGAGGGCACGACGGAGTTGAACGCATTCGACAACGCCCTCCTCGCGGCTGGTATCGGCAACTTGAATCTGATCAAGGTGAGCAGTATCGTGCCGGAGGGTGCCGTCTTTCTCGACATCCCACCGGCCATCACGCCGGGATCGCTCGTCCCGACGGTCCTTTCGGTCATGCATAGCGATACAGCCGGCGACACGATTTGCGCCGCGCTGGGTATTGGTGTCGGGAGAGATAGCCACGGGATGATCTTCGAGTATCACGCGTCGTCGCGCGAAGTTGCTGAGCGTGTCGTGACGGGGATGGTCGAGGAGGGATTCGCGCGGCGAGGTCTTCCGCTGGAGCGGGTGACGGTGCGCGTTGCCGAGCATCGCGTCGAGCGGCTTGGGTGCGCCATCGCGGCCGTCGTTCTCTGGTGGGGGTAACTGACGTGAAGAGTGTCGGTCGACATCTGGTCCTCGAGCTGTGGGGGTGCGAGAATCTCAACTCGTCCGCCGTAGTCGAACGGGCGTTACTGGATATCGTCGAAGCGCTGAATCTGACGCTCCTCAGTCTGAACGTCCATCCGTTTAGCCCTATAGGGGTGACGGGTGTCGCTATCGTGTCCGAGTCTCACGTGGTCATTCACACCTGGCCCGAGCTTGGGTACGCGGCTGTGGACGTCTTCACGTGTGGCGCCGAGCGCAATCCGGAGGATGCCGTGCCAGTCCTTCGGGAGCACTTCGCGCCAGAGCGGATCCAGGTGATGGAGATGTCACGGGGGCTGGTTGGTGTCTGAGGGTAGTGAGCGCGCGGCGGCGAACGCCGAAACACGTGCGGCCGTGACGGGCCGGGGCGAGAGCGCCTCGGCCCGTCCGACTGCCGGGGCCAGTGCGCCTGCCGGAGCCGGTGCGCCTGCCACTGGCCCCGGTGCTTCAGGCGTGGGGACCGCTGTCCCAGACGGGGCACCTGACACGACGTCGGCACAGGCGATGTTCGCCGAGGTGGCACGGAGCGGGTTCCAACAGACGTTCGCGCTGCGGGCCCGGCTCTGGGAAGGGCGTTCGGCGTACCAGCACCTGGAGATCCTCGACACCGTCCCGTTCGGGCGAGCGCTGGTGCTGGACGGCGCGCTTCAGACGACCGAAGCGGATGAGTTTTGCTACCACGAACTGCTGGTACATATCCCTCTTCTGGCACACCCGGCACCGAAGCGAGTGCTGATCGTGGGCGGTGGCGATGGTGGTGCGCTACGCCACGTCTTGATGCATGAATCAGTGGACGAGGCAGTACAGGTCGAGATCGACGAACTGGTCGTTCGGGCCTGCCAGGACTGGCTGCCAGGGCTGGCGGGCGGGGCCTTCGAGCATCCGCGCGGCCGGCTGATCATCGGCGATGGGCTACGCTATTTGCGCGAAACTCGCGACGTGGGCCGTCCGTTCGACGTGATCCTGGTGGACTCGACCGACCCGGTTGGGCCGGCTGAGGGGCTGATCTCGGCGGAGTTCTACGAGCTTGCATCGGCGGCACTGGCAGACGACGGGATTTTCGCGATGCAGACCGGCTCGCCGCTTCTGATGCGCGACGAGCTTGACGCAGCGGCCAGCCGGATGGCGAGTGTCTTCCCGATCGTGGCGACGTATCTGGGGCATGTGCCCTCCTATCCTGGGGTGTTGTGGTCGTTCACGATCGGCTCGAAGCGCCACACTCCGCGCGAGCCGCGCCGGATGCCGCCCCCCAACACGCGGTATTACACGTCGGCCGTCCATCGAGGGGCGTTTGCGCTGCCCGCGTATCTCCTGCCAGTATCGGGCGACACAGCCGGACCGGCAGGATCGCCGGGCACGGCCGGACCGGCAGGAGTGCAGGGCGTGGCCGGCGCATTGGGAGTTGCTGGCGATGCTGACGCCACCCGCGGTCCGATTCTGGGGTAGTGGCGCCGACGCGAGCACGCGCTGCTTCTTATTCGGGGCGCCGCTCGACCTGACGGGGTCGGGGCGACTGGGGACGGGCAAGGCGCCGCCGGCGATTCGTCGTGCGTCACAGAACATCGAGAGCTACAGCCCGCTCCTGGACGCCGACCTGTTCGACGTGGGTCTGACAGATCTGGGCGACCTTGCGCTCGAAGGACTGGCGCTAGAGGACGCGCTCGGAGTCGTCGAGCGGCAGGCCGAGACGCTGCTCGCGCGGGGCGTACCGATCGTGATGGGCGGCGAGCACACGATCGCGCTCGGGATCGGGCGAGCGGTGAAACGGCGCTATCCGGACGCGATGGTAGTGTCGCTCGACGCGCACCTGGACCTCGCCGACGAACTGGACGGCGCAAAGCTCGCGCACGGCACCTGGGCCTGTCGGCTTGGAGAAGAGGTCGGACTGGCGTCGCTGGTGCTCCTCGGGGTGCGCTCCGGCACCCGCGACGAGTGGCAGCGGGCGCACTCGTGTAGCTGGGTGTGCCCGCGCCTGGAGCTACCGCCACCAGTGCGTGCTGCCCTGGCCGAACACCCGATCTACCTGAGCGTGGACATCGACGTGCTGGACCCATCGGCGGCCCCCGGTACAGGGACACCAGAACCGCCGGGGATGTCGAGCGCGGCCCTCTTCGACTTCCTGTACAGCCTGAGCGGGCTGAACGTGGTGGCGCTGGACGTGAACGAGGTGCTGCCAGATGCGGACCCGGCCGGGATCACGGCCGTCACGGCGGCGAAGTTGATCCGCGAGGCCGCGCTCCTGTTTGGCTGTGACAGGTAGCGCCTCCGGAACCTGTCACTAGGTATGAGACATGTGGCGCGGGGAATTACTGAGGCACCTTCTGTGACGGATTGGGAGCGTCGGTGGTCGGCGCAGGCGGGTTGATCCAGACGGCAGTCGGCAACTGAGGCAGACGCGACGCCTGGCGGACGAAGTGCTCGGGGTGAGCGGCGTAGGCGGTGGCGGGGACCTGAGCGCAGGTATCGTAGGCCACGTGGGTCTGACCGGCGTGGACGACCTCGGAAGCCATGATGCCGATGCCCGAGTGCCGATGCTCAGCGTTGTACCAGCGGAAGAAGTCCCGCCGGAACGCTGCGATACATCATGCGCTCGGAGGTGAGGTAGACCCGCTCGTCCAGAAGGGTGGCGTAGACCGTCGCAGGAGTTGCGTCCTGGAAGCGGGGCGAGTGCAACTCGTCCAGAACCGCCGCTCGCTCGGGCTCATGGTGCGCGGATGCACCTGGACTCGACTTCCGCCATTTTCGCGCCTCGGGCGGACCTCGGCCATTGGTGGGACACCAGATGAGATGACGACCAGGAAGGGATGGCCTCGTCGGGAGTTTCAGGGCCGTCGTATGCGTCGCGACGCCGACGAAAATCACCGCTTCCTGCTATCTGGATCTGGTGGCCCTGGCGAGAAATGGCGGAAGTCGAGTCTAGACTTGACTTCCGCCATTTTGGAGGCGGTGCAGTGGTAGGTTGACGGAACAAGGCCCCCTCGAAGACCCTGGAAGTGTCAGCGACCAGGGAGCGGAGGGGGCCATGTCCGAGATCATCTTACCGAGCACGATGGTCGGGCTGCTGGTGGCGTTCGAGCCGTGCTTCACGGCGCCGAGCTATCGGACGTTCCAGTGGCTGGTGGCCGGTTGGATCCACTGTCCGGGGCGACGAACGATCACGGCGGTAGCGGTGGCCTCGGGTGGGGTCGATCGGTGCCACATCTCGGTGTTTCACCGGCTCTTCAGTCGTGCGAGCTGGAGCCTGGACGCGCTGGGCCAGGTGGTCTTCCGGCTGGCGCTGGCCTGGATCCCGGCCGAGCAGCCGCTGTTCGTGCTGCTTGACGACACGCTGGCGCGCAAGGCCGGCAAGGGGATCAGCCTGGCGACCATGCATCGCGATCCGCTGCTGTCGAGCGCCCGCAAGCCGTTCTGCAGCTTCGGGCACGTCTGGGTGGTGCTGGCGATCTGGGTGCCGTTGCCGATGGGCGGGAGCCGTGGGTTCGCGCTGCCGCTGCTGTTCCGGCTGTACGTCGGGGCCAAGCGCGGCGGCACCAAGGATGCGCCCGGCCGCCCGCGCCGCGGGACCCGCCAGCAGGCGGCGGAGAAGGCCCACGCGGCACACTCACGTCCGACCAAGCTGGCGTTGGCCCGCGACCTCCTGACCCTGGTCGCCGGCTGGGCTGACGGGCGCACCGTCTACGCCGTGGTCGATAGCGCCTACGCCGCCCGGACCCTCCTGGAAGACCGGCCGGTCAACGTCCACGTGCTCAGTCGCCTCCGTCCGGACGCCGCCCTCTGGGCACGGCCGGGGTGCCGCCGACCGGGCCAGCGCGGCCGTCCACGACGCAAGGGGCACCGCTTGCCCACCCCCAAGGCGATGGCCGCAACCCGCCGACGCTGGGATCCGCTCCCGGTGACCCTCTATGGCCGGGCCGTCACCCCGCTGGTTTTCGGCTGCACCGCCCTTTGGTACGGCGCGCTGCGTGACCAGCCGGTCCGCATCGTCCTCGTCAGAGACCCCAGCGGTCGTCGCCGCGACGAGGCTTTCTTCTGCACCGACCTCACCGTCGACCACGCCTTCATCCTGGAGGGCTACGCTCGCAGGTGGACCATCGAGGTCGCGTTTTACAACCAGAAGCAGTTCCTCGGCTTCGAGGATCCTCAGAACCAGACCCCCGAAGCGGTTGCTCGCACCGCTCCGCTGGCCGGTATCGCCTACGATCTGGTCCTGCTCTGGTACGCCGCCCGCGTTCAGCAGGGCCTTGCCGCCGACTGGCCGGTCCGCCCCTGGTACCGCTCCAAGTCCACCCCCTCCTTCCTCGACATGCTCACCGCTGTCCGCCAGGAATCGTGGCGTCTCTACTTTTCTGATCCACCGTTGCCCGAACCGGCCGTGCAAAAATCGGCCCTCTCCTGGGCGCACGACTTACTCGCTACCGCATAGTGGCGGAAGTCGAGTCTAGATACTGCTGACAGATTCTAGCATACCTCGACCCCTGATTTATATTAGAGCGATGGCGTAATGCGCCATTTAGTGATTAGCTGACGTAAGAGCCTCGAACAGGTGGGCTGGAAGGTCGATGAGGCTGACCTTTCATAGGCCGCCTTCATCGATTGAGAGCGATGGCGAGGCGGAGCATGGTGGCGGGCAAATGGTGTATCAGTCAGCATGAGCGATGATGCGGCCAGTGCAGACACGATCGATAGGAACGTAGCGCCGGATGACAGACGTGCCGGCGGGGCAACCGGGCCTGAGGAGGGCGCAAGGACGCGCTGGCGGCTGCTGGCGACGCTCCTGGCTGCCCAGGTCTGCGGCACGACCGGCCACTCGATCTCGCTGGCGGTCCTCAGCATCGTCGCGGCCGATCTGACCGGGACGAATACCTGGTCGGGTGTGCCCATCGCCGTGGCCGCCCTCGGCGCGGCGTTCGGGAACCTGCCGCTCGCGCGCGTGATGGGCCGGTTCGGCCGGCGGCCCGGCCTCGTGCTGGGGTACGGCGTCGCAATCCTAGGCAGCATGATCAGCATGGCCGGCATCGCGCTGCGCAGCTTTCCGCTGTTGCTGGTCGGCATGGTACTCTTCGGGATCGGCAACACCTCGAACTTGCTGTCGCGGTACGCCGCCTCGGACGTCACGACGCTCGTGCAACGAGGCCGCGCGATTGGCCTCATCGTCGCAGGCGGAGCCATCGGCTCGATCGTCGGACCCAACCTGCTCGCGCCCGCCGAGCGCGCCGCCGCTCCGCTCGGACTCCCGACTATCAGCAGTCCGTTCCTCATCGCCGTCCTCGGCTTCGGGCTGGCCGCCGTGCTGCTGGAATTGTTGCTCAGACCCGACCCGTCGACCATCGCACAGCGGCTTCACGCGGCATCCATCGGTAGCGTCACGACTGACTCGAGTGACCGCATCGAGTCGCTAAGCGCGATCCTCCGGCGACCGACCGTTCGCATCGCGCTGGCTGCGCTTATGACGAGCCAACTGGTGATGATCGGCACGACAGCGATCTCGCCGGTGTACCTGCGTGACGAGGGCCACAACGTCCACACCATCGGGCTGGCCGTCTCCGCCCACCTGGCCGGGATGTTTGCCGTCTCCCCGCTCACCGGCTGGCTCTGCGACCGCATCGGGCGTCAACTGGTTATCGTCTCGGGAGCGTTCCTGCTGGTGCTGGCGGTCGTGCTGGCAGCGCTTGCACCCGGCAGCAATGGTGAACTGGTGACGCTGGCCCTCTTCCTGAACGGGGTCGGCTGGAACTTCGGGTTCGTCGGCGGGAGCGCCCTTCTCACGGACGCACTCTCTCGGGCCGAGCGGACGTCGGTGCAGGGCTGGGCCGATCTCGTGACCGGGCTGATGGGGGCGCTCGGAAGTGCGCTGGGTGGGATGGTGCTCCAGGCGTGGGGCTTCCCGATCCTCAACACCCTGGGCGCGCTGCTCGTGCTCGGGCCCCTCGTGGTCGGCGGGCTATATCGAGCCTCGCTCGCACGCAGCACCGCGCCGTCCAAGACGATCTCGCCCGCGTAGCGGCGGGGGTCGTCGGCCACGCCGCCGCTCACGTAAACGCCCGCCGGGCCGCTCACGCGGCCCCTGCGTAGCCGCCCACGCAACCCTCTGGACCGGCTGACCGCGGTTCGCGGAGCGGCCGCCGAGAATTCCTGTCTTGCGGGCATCCCCCTGGTATCATCCGACCACGCCATGCAACGCTATACCCCGCGCGATATCCTCGTTCTCGCCGTCATCGCCGGCCTGTTCATCTGGTACTACGGCGGGCGAAGTTTCGGCAGGCCCGAGACCTTCCTGCTGTTCATCGCGGTGCTGATTCTCGCCGTTACCGTCCACGAATTTTCCCATGCCTTCGTCGCGCTTCAGCTTGGCGATTGGACGGCCAAGACGCTCGGCCGGGTGTCGCTGAATCCGATCCGTCACCTCGACCTGTTCGGCTCGCTGGCGTTCCTGTTCTTTGGCTTCGGCTGGGGCAAGCCGGTGCCGATCAACCCGTATCAGATGAAGGGCGTAAGTCCGATGGTCGGTGCGGCGATCTCAGCACTGGCCGGCCCGACCTCGAACGTGCTGTTTGCACTGGTCGCGACGATTCCGTTCCGCCTGGAGGCCGTCAGTCGCGGCACCTGGGAGATGGCGTTCTTGCAGCAGTTGATCGGCATCAACATCCTGCTTGCCGCCTTCAATTTCTTGCCGATCCCGCCACTCGACGGCTTTAGTCTCGCGCGGCTCATCCTACCCCGAAACGTGACCTTCTTCCTGGAACAGTACGGCATGTTCGTGCTGCTGGCGTTGGTGTTTGTGCCCCAGTTCCTTGGGCCGCAGGCCGATCTGATCGGACCGGTCATGGGGCCGCTCCGGAACTTCATTCAGGAGATCGTCTTCTTCGGCATGTAGGGGAGCAGGGAGGCGCGTAGGCGTTCGTGAATGAGCGCAAGAAGGCGTGGTGTCGGCCAGAGCAGCGGTAGCAGTGCTGGGGCAGGAGCAGCGACGCAGGGGCGTGTACGACGCGGCTTGAGACACACCATCGAAGCATCACCGTCCGACGTTCGGCTGGCCTCGGCGAGCAGCGGCGCGGGCGAAAGCAGGGGAGAGTGAGCGTGGCCAGAATCGGCTTCGAGCGAGTAACGATCGTCGGGACGGGGATGCTGGGGGCGTCGCTCGGGCTGGCACTGAAGCGGCTGACGCCGGCGCCGCACGTGGTCGGCTGCGACCTCAGCGGCGACGCTCGTCGCGAAGCCATGCGGGTACGTGCCGTGGATCGGGCGACTGGCAACATCGTCGACGCCGTCCGCGAGGCCGACCTCGTCGTTGTCGCCACACCGGTCCGCGCCACCGAGCTCGTGTTCCGCGAGATCGCGCCACTGCTCCGTACTGGCACGGTGGTCACGGACACAGGCTCGACCAAGCGACAGGTACTTGCCTGGGCCGCCGAGCACCTCCCCGAAACTGTCAGCTTCGTCGGCGGGCACCCGATGACGGGCAAGGCGACGGCCGGGACGACGGGGCCGTCCGCCGACGTCTTCGTCAATGCGGTGTACTGTATCTCCTCGCCGACGTCGGCCGAGGCGAAGGCCGTCGAGCGGATCGTGAACCTGGCCGAGGCAATCGGATCGGTGCCCTACTTCGTCGAGCCAGACGAGCACGACGGCCTGGTTGCGAGCGTGAGCCATCTACCGTACGTCGTATCAGCGGCGCTGATGCGGGCCGCCTCAACCGATCGAGGCTGGCGCGAGGCGAAGACGATCGCAGCCGGCGGATTCGCCACTGCCACGCACCTCACTGAGGGCGACCCCCGCATGTGGGCCGATATTTGCCTGACAAACGGCGACCAGATCGCGCGTCAGATCGACCGGCTGATTGACGAGTTGAGCGACCTTCGAGCGGCACTCGAGCAGCACGACGAGCGTCTGTTCGATCGCTTCTCGGAGGTGCAGAACGCGCACGCCGAGTGGCTGATCGGGCGCACCCCCGCCGAGGAGGCGCCCGCGTTCAACACGGCCGACCTGAAGCCGCAAAGCCTGTTCTTCCCCGGCAAGCTCGGAGAACTGCTGCGGCGCGGCGACAAGGAGAAGCGCTGACGCTGCCCGAGGCGGACGAGGCGCAGTTGCGCGGACTCTTACCGGCGCCCGACGTACCGCGAGCAGTCCTGGGTGTAATACTGACGCACCCGACGCTCGACGTCGGCCGGACCACGCTGGTAGGCTGCGAGCCAGTCATTCAACTCGGCGTCCAGGTCGTCCTGCGGCCGAGCCTTGCCCTTCGGCCCGTAGAAAGTCTGCCAGACAAGCGACTGCTGGATGAAGGCACGGGCCTCGAAACCGATGCACTGGTCGGCGGTGCGTGGAGCGCCACCGGCCAGATCATCCTGGAGGTGCTTGCCCTCATGGACGATGAGCGCCGCGATCGCCTTCGGGTCGCTGTTCTGCCAGCGCTCGTTCACCACGATGGTCCGATCTCCGCCCTGGTTGCTGTACCTGGCGTGGACGGCGGCTTCACGGTCGTACCGGTCGCGGAGCGGCCCGAAGAGCACCTGGGTGTCGCTGTCGACGATGGCCGCGAGCGGGCCAACCGTTCCGGTCCCTTCGAGCGCGTCGACGGCGGGCACGATCTCCGGGTCGAGGCGCATCCGCGACCGCAGCGAGCCGTCTGGCCGGGCGTGTCCCGCCGCGGCGCTTGTACCCGCTCCGGCAGAGGTCGAGGCGGCTGACGCCGACACCATCGGGACCGATACCGCGACAGCCGGTGCCTGCTGGCGCGCGAAAGCATCGGTCAGGTCGGTCCCGCCGAGGATGGCGGCTCGCCTCAGGCCACGCTGTCCGCCCGGCTGGTACTGGCGGAGAAATGGACTGTCGGCCGCCTGGACGGCCAGATCGGGCGGCAGGTTGTCGCCGGTCAACACCGACTTGAAGTAGTCAGCCAGCAGCAGCCCCTGGGTGCAGCGGCAGGCGGCGTCGTAGTGCATGATGCCGCGCTGGAAACGCTGGTAGATGAAGTTCCCGTTGTTCGGATCGAGTGTCGGGAGAGAGGTCGGCAATCCCCAAATCTCGAGGTTGATCAGCGGCAGCAAGCGCGGGTCGCCGCGCCCGTCAGGGAAAGCGTCGTCAGCAGTTACCGTCGCGCTGAAGGTCGAGAAGAAGCGGACAGGCTGGCCGTTGAACGTCTCGACGGCGTTGGCGCGGACGAACTCGAGGACGTCGCGGTCGTAGCCGGGATGATCTGGGACCGGGGCCAGGGCGCTGAGCCGCTCGTTGGGGGCAGGGAACGTCGATCCGTTGATCTGGGTGTAGGGGAGCAAGCCCGGATCGAGGAGGTTCAACGGGCGCACGCCGCCATCGGGCGCAAGCTGGACGACGATTCGCTGAAAGAATTGGGTCGTCAATCCCTGGAACTGAACGGTTCGCGAGATCGGGTAGCCGAAGGTCGCGACGCGCCCCCGGTGAAGGAAGTAGTCGACGAACTTTGGCTCGTCGATAGCGAAGCTGGTTTCTGGAAAGTAGAGCGGACCGCGAATAGACTGCCCAACCGAACCCGGTGTGCCAATCGTTCCGGGCACACTCTGGGCACGGGCGTGCACGGGGGAGAGCAGCAGGACCAGCACAGACACGAGCGCCACGGTGAGCCGGCAGAGCCGGCCGCGGTGGCGCTCGTGTCTGTGCATCTGGACGCTCCTGGTGCTCGACGCCTACGTGAACTCGACGCCTACGTGATCTCGGCGCCTACTTGATCTCGAACTCGATCTGATCGTTCGCCACCTGGCCGCCATCCCGCGCCGAGCCGAGCAGCGTGCCGGTGCCGACCGTCATGTTCGAGGGAACGTCGAGGCTGAAGCGGCACTTGCCGTCGCCATCGGCCAGCCGCGAGTCCTCCTTGGACTGGCTGCCGTCTGGCCATTTGACAGTAAGCTCACAGGAGACGTCCCGCTTGCCGGTCTTGATCTGTACCTTCATCTTGTCGCCAGCCTCGAACTTGGCCGCTCCGTCGATATCGACCTTGGCGCTGAAGCCCGTGGGAGCCGAGGCTGAGGCGGTGGTCGGCGTCGGAGCCGCCGCGCCACTCGCGGTGGCTGTGGTGCCCGAGCCGGGAGCGCGAGCCGTCGTTCCGGTCGACGGGCTACTTGCCGAAGAGCCGGACGCGGACGGGCTGGCGGCCACCGGGCTTGGCACTGCTGAGGTGCGAGTGGTACTCCCCTGGCTAGCCGGCGCGGATGCGGTGTTCTGGCCGATTGGCCCGAGGCCAGCGTAGATGGGCTCGCCTTCGGGATACGCATTCAGTTCGTCGTCAGTGATCTGGACGGTCGCGACCCAGCGGCGCTGACCGTTCGAGATGAGGTAGACCGCGCCGTCCGACCGAACGGCAACCTGGCCGTCGACCCCTGAGGTCTGCTGCTGCGCGGCGGCTGGGACGAGCGCCGTCCCGATCAGCAGACCTCCCACCAGAAAGCCGAGCGAGCGAATGGGCAATCTCATGTGGTCGTCCCTTCCTCCCTGGGGCACGGTGACTGAGCGGCGCGAGCGCAGGGCACCAGCCTTTCGAACGGCCCGGCCCGAACTGAGGTACCCTCCCCAGGCTCGAAGTCGTCGGATTGTAAACCGAACGGCCATCGCAGGTCAGGCGAATCGCATCTCGTCCGCGTACCGGCTTCAAACCAGGCGATCGAGCAGCGTCATGTACGCCGTTGCGGGTGCCTCGACCGTACGCCTGCACTCGCTCCACCATGCAGAACGGACGAGCGCGCACGGGGTCACGAGCGAGAACCGGCGACGGGATGCGCCCGCGGAGGCCCGAGCAGTCGACGGAGCGGGTGCTCGGCACGCCGGCAACCGCAGGTACGTGCGGTACGTACAGGCACGGTCCTGAGTGGGCGGACCCGCTCGGGCCGCGCGCGACCCGAGCGGGCAGCCGACGTGCCCACCGCGTTCATTAAACGTACCGTCTGGCTCTCCGGGGACGGGCGAAGGACTACGAGGGACCTGGATCGTATGCGCGCCGTGTGAACGAGCGCTCGAACTGACACGGTAGACGGTCGGGCGGGCGGGGCCTCGCCGTATACTTCGCGTTGGCCGGGGCCGCCGGCCAGGGGGCATCGGCCATGCTGCGACGCGCCGCCATCGCGAAGGTCGCTCTGAGCAAGCGGCTCAGCCGGCATGGCATCGACACCTTCCTGCGGCGCGAACTTCGGGGCGTGCAGGGGGTCGTTCTCGATCTTGGCGCGGGGCTGCGGCCGTTCGCCAGCTTGTTACCGGGACGGGTGATTGCACTGGACCACCGACCCCGACCGGATGTCGACGCGATCGGCGACGCGCATCATCTGCCGTTCGGTGACGAATCGTTCGACGCGATCGTCTGTACCGAAGTCTTCGAGCATCTGCTCGATCCGCCGGCCGCCGCGCGCGAGATCGTGCGGGTGCTCAAGCCGGGGGGACGCCTCATCTTGACGACGCGCTTCTGCTTCCCGCTCCACGACCGCCCAGCCGACTATTGGCGGTTCACGCCGTATACACTGACGCGCCTGTTTGCGCCACTCGATCCGGCGGTCGTGCCGCAGCACACCGCCTACCAGACCCTGCTGGTGCTCGTGGTGCGGCTGGTCATGGAGCCGACACGCCTGAATCGGGTGGTGTCGCCGCCCGTGCTGGCGCTGTGCGCCCTGCTCTGGGGTATGGAGCCGGTGGCAGGCCGACTGCTTCCGAGCGATGCACTCACGAGCGGCTACCTCGTCGCCGGCCGCAAGCCGAGCGCAACGGGGACATAACGAGACCCTCGGGCTGCGCTGCCGGCAGTTCGCAGCCTTACGCGATATCTGGGTCGCGGAGTCGACCGCTGAAGGTCAGGATATCGCCGTTCCGGAGATCGAAGCGGACCTGAGAACGCTCCCGCTGCCTGGGGAGGCGATGCCAGGTCAGACGGACCATCTGGTCGCAGGCGATGACGAGGGGGTCGGTTGTCGGCGGGGCCGGCGGTTCGGGCGTAAAGGTCGCAGCGGCATTGGTGATCGATTGCAGCCGCCAGTGGTCCATCGACAGGACGAGCGATCCGTCCGTCCCGCGCCGAATCAGATTCAGGATCGCTCCTTCGAGGATGCGTTCGGCGGTGGAAAGCTCGATCTCCTGCACAGCGTCACTCCCGTCTCGTCAATGATGTCCGCGGCGTTACTCCGCCTGCGTTACTCCGCCTGCGTTACTCCGCCTGCGTTGCCTAGCTTGCGTTACATCGCCTACGTTACCCCGCCTGAACAGGAGTGCCTCCAGCGACACAGAGCGGCGTGGAGCAGCGAGCGTCCCTGAGTCGGGCGCGAGGGCAGGGCGATTGAGCGCACAAACCTCGAGGCCACAGACCTCGAGGCCATAAACAAGGGGCGGTCCCCGCCTGAGGACCGCCCCCTTCCATCGTTCACCTCGTGCGCGAGGTTACCATGATGGCACCTCGCCGTTCACTACTCCAGGTATTCGGCCAGGCGCAGACGGAGATGTGGCCGCCGGAGCTTGGCGATTGCCTCAGCTTCGAGCTGACGGACCCGTTCGCGGCTGACGCCGATAACCTGGCCAATCTCTCCCAGCGTGCGGGGGCGCTGATCGGAGATCCCAAATCGCATTCGGAGCACCATCCGCTCGCGGGGCGTCAGGTCCTCGAGCGCATCGTCCAGGTAGTCGCTTAGCAGCGTCCGCTCGGCGACATCGGCCGGCGCCTCCTCGGCGTGGTTGGACAGGAGATCCCCGAGTGTGTTCTCCTCGTCGCTGCCGACCGGTGTCTCGAGCGAGATCGGGTTCGCCGAGGCCCGGAACGCCTCACGGACCTTCTCGACCGGCATGTTCATCGCCTCGGCGAGATCCTCGACCCGTGGATCGTGCCCGAGCTTCTGCTGAAGCTTCTGGTACTCGCTGTAGACGTGACCGATCTGGTCGATCATGTGGACCGGGACGCGGATCGTGCGACTCTGGTTCGCGATGGCCCGGGTGACCGCCTGACGAATCCACCAGTACGCGTAGGTGCTGAACTTGAACCCGCGCTTGTAGTCGAACTTCTCGACCGCGCGTGAGAGCCCGAGGCTGCCCTCCTGAATGAGGTCCGAAAACGGGAGCCCACGGCCGAGGTAACGCCGCGCGACCGAAACGACGAGGCGGAGGTTCGACTCCATCAGCTTCGTGCGCGCGGCATCGCCCGCGGTAATGTCTGCTTCCAGCGCCTGACGCTCGGCACGGCCCTGTGGTGGCTCGTCCCGGAGGGTTACTCGCGCGATCTCTCCTTTTTCGAGCGCCTTGGCGAGGGTGACTTCGTCTTCGGCCGTCAGCAGAGGGATTCGCGCAATGTCGCGGAAGTAGATGCCGAGCGGCGAGTCGATGGTGGCGTCGGCATGATCGGCAGAGTGCGTGGGTGTGGGCGGGCCGACTTCTGTCTCGGCCTCGACGTGAATCTGCTCGAGCTCCGAGAGGTCGGGGCCGAGGGACTCGGTGCTAAAGCCGTCGCGATCGTTAGACGCACCGGCGTCGTTGATTCGGAGGTCGTCAATAATCATCGCTCGCGCTTCTAGCCCTGACTACGAAGCGAGCCGCACCAATCATTGCCGCGGCCGCACCGATCGATGGCGAACGTCCGAGGCGTCGCCTCACGCCCTCTGTTGACAGAATACACGAGGCTGACGGCCTTCCGCAACACTTGGCTGCGCTCTGCCGCGCTGATTCGGCGTGGCCGATCGTGTCGTCTCGTTACGAGACGCCGCCGCCCCTCCAGGTGGCTCACCTCGCGCGCCAGGACAGCGGCCGCTCGCTGGCGCGCTCCCGGCGAGTCTGTCGATTCATCATCCATGTGCGAGTGACACTCCTTTGTCATCGGCGTCGAACGGCGCCACCCCGTTGTGGCGCGCTCGCGAACGTCCATGGCTGTGGTATAGAATCGCCCGGCGGCCGACCTGGCCGTCGGCAGATCGCGGCACACCCGCTGCGGAAGCCCCTCTGGGAGCGGCGAGCGGGCGACGAGGACAACTCCGCCCGAAGTGATCCAATCGATCCCCTGCCACTCGATCCCGCAAGCCGCTGTGAACTCATTGAGAGAACGGTCGCCCATCGTTTTGGCTTCGCGATCACCACGCCATCCCGCATCGGGGCGGCGTGAGATCGAGCCTGGGCGCACGCGACGGCGAGAGGCATGCTGCTCCACGGGTACCGGGCAGAATTCGGGCGGCGGCCTTGCACGACGGGATGTCGCACGTCAACCTTTTCCGAGTCTATGACGTGTTAGCCAGCCTGTCAAGCCTGCCGTGCCACCGATGCATCCGGCGCACTCGAAACGTGAGGGCTGGCGTACTCCGTGCAGCGCGGCTGAGAGGCCCACGCAACGGTCGACAGGGCTGCCTTCGCTCGATAGCTGGCATCCGCGTTGGCGACGATCCGGCGTGCTCGGCGAGTTGCACAATACGTCCGGATGGGATGGTTCGTGTACGTTGCCGGGTGGCACTATCCCTTGACGTTGCCAGGCGACACTGCCAGACGACACGTCGTCGGGCGTGCAGTCGAGCGACGCGGCTGGCAGACGCAGCCGGAGAGCACCGGATGGTGACGATATCGGGCGCCTGGGCAGCAGATCGTCGAGGTGTAGCGCTGAGAGGAGGCCCTGCATGACGGTTGACGCGCGATCTTGCGCTGGCGCGAGCACCGCGCCGGTGGACGCCAGCCTCACCGAGCGCCTCGCGGCCTTCGTGAGTGGCACTCGGGCCACCGACGTCCCGGACGGTGTGCGCGAGAACGCCGCCTGGTGGGTGTTAGACTGGCTTGGCTGCGCCATCGCCGGCCTTGCGACGCAGCCTGGCCGAATCCTGCTGGAGCACAGCGGCGCGCAGCCAGCAGCCGGCTGCTCCTGTGTCGGGCTTGTCGCGGGCCGGAGCACGCAGGCGGCGGCCCTCCACAATGGCGGTGTCTCCCACATCGTCGAGATGGACGATGTCGACCGAGCATCGGTGATCCACCCGGCGGCGGTTGTGGTGCCGGCCGCTCTGGCCGTTGCCGAGCAGCGTGGCGCGAGCGGGCGCGACCTGTTGGCTGCTGTTGCCCTTGGCTATGAGGTGGCGATCCGGGTGGGTGAGGCCGTTGGTCCGAGCCACTACTTCCACTGGCACAACACGGCCACCTGTGGCGTCTTCGGTGCGGCAGCCGCCGCCGGCTGGCTGCTTGGGCTCGATCGGCAGCGGCTGACCTGGGCGCTGGGGAACGCCGGTACCCAGGCCGGCGGGCTCTGGGAGTTCATCGCGGACGGCGCGATGTCGAAGCACCTGCATACCGGACGGGCCGCCGCGAACGGGGTGCTCGCAGCCGAACTGGCGGCGCTCGGCTTCAGCGGCGCCCGCACGATTCTGGAGGGCCGCCAGGGCTTCTTCGCGGCGACTGCGCCGGGCGGCGACCCGGCGGCCGTGACCCGCGCGCTCGGTCAGGGCTGGAAGCTGCCCGGCGTCTCGATCAAGCCGTACCCGTCCTGCCGGCACACCCACTCGTCGGTAGACGCCGCCCTCTGGCTGCGCGGCGAGTACGGCCTGAGCGGAGCCGAGGTGGCGAGGGTCGACATCGGAGCGTATCATTCGGTCCTCGACCTGACCGACAATCCGGCGCCCGCGCACCTGTACGCCGCCAAGTTCAGCGTTCAGTATTGCACCGCTCGGGCACTCGTCGACGGCGCGCTGCGGCTGACTGACTTCAGCGACGACCGGATCGCCGAGGCTGAGGTCCGAGACCTGATGCAGCGCACGTCCGTGCGGCTGGATCCGGCGCTCGATGCCCGCTATCCACGTGAGTTCCCAGCCGAAGTCCGGCTCACCCTGCGCGACGGGCGCACCGTCGCGGCGACGGTGGGCAGCCCCAAGGGCGA
Source organism: Chloroflexota bacterium (assembly GCA_020845495.1). Next base: position 161,225 of record JADLFM010000141.1, on the reverse strand, counting down.
TCCGGAGAACCCGCTCAGCCATCAGGAGTTGACCGACAAGTTCCTGGGCATGTTGCCCGGCACGCCCTACGCCGGGCACGCTGATGCGCTCGCGGCGTCCATCACCGGGCTGGACACGCGGCCTGACGTGCGAGGGCTGGTCGGGCTGCCCAGTGGCCGGGACGGGGCGCAGCGGACGGAGCACGGCTAGCGCCTTGCAAGCAATACCCGAGGAGCCGGGCCGCCGGGCGGTACCGAGCGAAGGGGCGGTCGCGACCGCATCAACCGCGGCTGCCCTGGGCGCCGGCAGCCGGCCGCGCGTGCCTCAGGAGCGCACGGTACGCCCTATCTCCCAGATGACGGCCTTCAAGCGCTCAGCGCCGATCCTGGCGGCCGTTCTGGCCATGCTCGTCGCGCTGGTCCCCCGCGCGCTGGCGCTCGACCGCTTCGTGACGACGGACGAACTGTTCTGGATCGGGCGGAGCGCAGCGTTCGCCCGCGCGTTGGAGGCCGGGCAGTACGGGCAGACGTTCCAGACCGGCCACCCGGGCGTAACGACGATGTGGACGGCCTCGCTCGGGATGGGCGCGGTGGCGTCACGTGAGCTTGCTCCCAGCCGGCGCGACGTCTCGCGGCGGGAGGTGAGTCAGCGCCCTGGCTTCTTATCGGCGCTTACATCGGCACGGCGGGCGTTCGGTATGGTGACGGCGCTTGGCGTCGGGGTGGCCGTCTGGCTGCTATGGCGGCTGTTCGGTGCAGGGCCGGCCATCTTCGGCGGGCTGCTGCTCGCGCTGGACCCGTTCTTCCTGGCGCACGCCAGGCTCGTTCACATCGACGCCTCGCTGACCCTCTGGCTGACGCTGGCCGTGCTTGCTGCGCTGGATCGCTGGCGGGGTGGGGGTGCCGGCGTCGTCGTCCTGGCCGGCGTGACGGCCGGGCTGGCGCTGCTCTCGAAGGCGCCGGCGCTGATCCTGCTTGGCGTGGTCCCGCTCTCACTCGTGCTGGTGCGCGGGCCGAGCGCGCTGCGGCGGCCGGCTGCGTGGCGCGATCTACTCGCCTGGGGCGTCCTCGCGGCGGCCACGTATCTGCTGCTCTGGCCAGCCATGTGGACGGCGCCGCTCGACACCCTCGGGCGGGTGTTCGGCTTCGTCCGCGACAACGCCAATCCGGAGCACGCGGCCGTCGCCGATGCTCGTGCAGGCTCACTCTTCTACCTGCTGGTCCTGCTCGTGCGGGGCACGCCGCTGATGCTCGCCGGGCTGCTCGCGCTCGTCGTCGTCCGGCCACGAGGTGCGGCGGGCCGCGCGGCGCTCGCGCTCGGCCTGTTCGCGCTGCTCTTCGGCGTTGCCATGACGGTTGCGGCCAAGAACTTCGACCGCTACCTCCTGCCGATCTTCCCGACCCTGGACGTGCTGGCCGGGCTGGGACTCTGGCTCGTCGTCGAGCGGCTCCGACAGCCACGCGCACGGCGAGTTGCTGCCGCCACAGTCGGGCTCGGCATCGTGGCACTGGGCACCTGGGCGACGCTCTCCACCTGGCCGTATCTGCTCACCTACGCCAATCCGCTCGTTCCCCCGGCGACGGGTGCCCGAGCGGCCGTCAGTAGCGGCTGGGGTGAGGGCCTGGATCAGATCGCCGCGTACCTGAACGAGAAGCCGAACGCCGCCGGCCTGAAGGTCGGTATGCCGGGGGAGATCTACACCACCGTCCTCGACACTCAGTTCAGGGGTCAGGTCGCCCCTGCTGAGGGCGCGGACGCCGCCGCCTACGACTATCTCGTGGTGTACAGCCGCAACCGTGACCTCGGCGAGCGTCCGCCCTTCTTCGACGAGAGTTTGTTGACCTGGGCGCCGGAGTCCACCGTCACGCTGAACGGCTTCGACTACGCCTGGGTCTACGACACGTCTGCCGGCGCGCCGGTCGGGGCGCAGTTCGGAGATCTGGCCAGCCTGGACGGGTACGGGTTGGACAACTCAACGTTGCGGCCCGGCCGGCGGCTGGAGCTTCGGCTGCACTGGATGCCGCTCGCGGCGCTGCCGCCCGGGACGAGCCTGCTCGTGGAGCTACGCCCTCAGGATACACGCTCTCAGGACGTGCGCCCCCAGGACGTGCGCCCCCAGGACGTGCGCCCCCAGGACATGCGCCCCCAGGACGGCGCTGGATCGGTCAGGACGTGGACGCTGCCGCTCGACACAGGGAGGGTCTCGGGCGGCTGGCGCGTGGGGCAGCGCGTCGAAGCTGATTACCAGTTTCCCATCGGCGCGGACCTGGCGCCCGGCGCCTACGTGCTCGCGGTGCGCGTGGCCGACACGGACGGGCGACTCGTGGCGGTGACCCGCCAGCCAGTGCGGCCGGCCGGCGTGCAGGCGGAGTCAGACGCAGTGCCGTTGCGAGTCGTCGAGGTGCGGGGCGCCCGGGAGTGACCGGGGCGACTGCACTGAACGCCCGTCAGCCCCGCCGCTCGCCCTGTTTGAGGGAAGCGACGGAGCTGATGGGGATTCCTGGCGGCGTGGTGTGGAAGCCTTACCCCACGCGGTACGGGGCCAGCACCTCGTAGTTGGGGTCCACGCCGATGCCTGGCACCTCCGGCGGGCTGACCGTCCCGTCGTCGTTCAGGCGCAGCGTGTTGTGGTTGATCTTGCCCCACATCGGATCCACCGTGTCGCGGTAGAACTCGAGGATCAGGCCGTTCGAGATGGCCGTGACCAGGTGGATATGGATGTCCTGCGAGCCGTGCGGCGCAATCGGCAAGTCATTGGCCTGAGCCAGCGCCGCGACCTTCATGAACTCGGTGACACCGCCGAGCACCTTGGCGTCTGCGTTCAGGATGGCGGCGCACTCGTTCTTGATCAGATCGCGGAAGCCGTAGCGAGTGTACTCGTTCTCGCCGGTCGCGATCGGGATGGTGGTCGCCCGGGCGAGCTTACGGTGGCCGTCGTAGTCGTCCGGCATCACCGGCTCCTCGAACCAGAAGATGTCGTACTCCTCCATCCGCCTGGCGATCTGGATCGCCTCGTAGAAGCGGTAGGCGCAGTTCGCGTCGACCAGCAGCTTGACGTCCGGGCCGATCGCCTCGCGGACGACCTTGACTCGCTCGACGTCCTCACGGATCGAAACGGCGCCGATCTTCATCTTGACGGCGCGGGCGCCCATCTCGACGTTCTCTTCCATCTCTTGGGCGAGCTCGCGAAGGCCCTTCCCCTCCTCGTAATAGCCGCCGGCGACGTAGGTCGGCATGCGGTTCCGATAGCCACCCAGCAGCTTGTAGAGCGGCAGCCCGGCCACCTTGGCGCGGATGTCCCAGAGGCCGATGTCAATAGCGCTGATGGCACGCGTCGTCAGGCCACGTCGGCCGATAAGCTTCGGCACCCACATCTTGTGCCAGAGCCGCTCGACGTCGATCGGATCCTCGCCGATCAGCTCCTTCGTGAGTCGCTCGACCGTCGCCCCCTCGATACCGCGCCCCGCCCCCAGCCCGATGCCGGTGATGCCCTCGTCGGTCTCGATCTTGACGAGGCCGTAGTTGACGTCGGTGTAGGTGTGCAAGCCGTTCGTGATCGGCTTCGTCCGAGGCCACTGGTATGCCTCGACACTGATACCGGTGATCTTCACGCGAGATCTCCTTCCACGCCCGCTCCCTCTGGGGGCGGGCCAGGGTGAAGGACGGCGCGCCACTCCTACACGGCGCGCCGGCTCAACCTACTCTTTGATCCACCACTCGGCTTCGGCGAGCGAGCCCCAGATGGCGGGTGGGAAACCCTGAATCCGCTTGTGGACCAGGAAGTTGCCTGGCTCGAACCACATGTAGCCGAACCAGGCTGATTCGTGCATCAGCTTCTGCGCCTGGACGAACAAGTCCTGGCGCTTTGCGTCGTCGTACTCCGAGTCTGCCTTCTGGAGCGTTTCGATCAAGCCGTCGACGTGGGCGCGGTGGTACGCCGAGTTGCCGCCCTCGGCCCAGGTCACGAGCAGATCTTGGGACGGATCGATGGCCACGCCGCTCTGGCGGGTCGCCATCTCGAAGTCGTTCTGGATGCGGACCTTCTCGCCCCAGGCCACCCGCTCGACGATGTCCAGGTTGACCTTGATGCCGACCTTATCGAGCATCGCCTGAAGCAGTTGGGCCTGCTGCTGGTCGACTTCGCGGTTGTGAGCGGTGAGCCGAACCTCGAGCGGTAGGGTCACGCCGGCTTCGCTGAGGAGCTGCTTCGACTTGTCGGGATTGAACTCGTAGTACGGCACCGTGCTGTCGTAGCCGATCGAGCCGGGCACGAACTCGTACGGCAGCGGTATCCCGAGACCAGCATCGAGCGCCTTGATCAGCGCGTCACGGTCGACGGCGTGATGGACGGCCTGGCGGAGTTTCAGGTTGTCCTTGAAGGGCGGTTTGAGCGAGTTGAAGAAGTACTGCCGCTTATTCCCACGCAGCGGCGCCTCGATGTAGGTCGCGTGCTGGATCTGCTTCGCGGCCGGCACGTCGCGCCCCCGGACGTTCTCGATCAGGTCGGCGGTGCCGGCTCGCATCTCGGTGAACTGGGTAGACGCCTCGATGATGACCCGGTAGGTCGCACGGTCGACGTAGGGCAGTGGCTTGCCGTCCGCGCCCATCTCCCAATACGTGGGGTTCTTCTCGACGACGAGTTTGTCGCCGGACTGGAACGAGACGAACTTGAACGGTCCGGTCCCGATCGGGTTCAGCTTCAGCCACTCCTCACCCTTGTCGTCGGCAGCCTTCTTCGACACGATCGCCGCGTTCATGTTGGACGCGCCGTCACTGAGGGCGCTGAGGATCGCCGCGCTCGGCCGGGTCAGGTTGATCTGGACCGTCAGCGGGTCGAGGGCCTGGGCCGGTTTGTCCTTGTCGATCTGCGGCAGGGTGATCCGCGCGAAGCTCTTGGGATTCTGGACCATCCGCGCGATGTTCCAGACCACGGCGTCGGCATTCAAGTCGGAGCCGTCGTGGAATTTGACGTTCTCCCGCAGCTTCACGACTAGCTTGTCGTTCCCGAGATCCCAGGACTTCGCGAGCATCGGCTTGACGCCAAACACGCCCTTGTCGTTCGGCCGCCACGCAAACAGGGTGTCGTAGCAGGCGCGGGCGGTCGGCCCGGATGCGTGGATCGGGTCCATCGAGACGAAGTCGTTGATCTGGACCATCCGTAGCTCGCCGCCGCGCTTGATGGCGCTGCTGGCAGCCGTCGGTGCAGCCGTTGGTGCAGCCGCCGGAGCGGTCGTTGGCGCGGCGGTCGGCGCGGCCTGAGCGGCCGGCTTCTGGGCGGCCGGAGCGGTCGTGGGGCCAGCCGGCGCCTTCTGGGCGGGTGCGGCCGGCGCAGCCGTTGGCGGGACGATGGCCGCCGCCGTCGTCGGCTTTGCCGCGGCCGCGCTTTCAGCCGGCTTCGACGCCGGGGCCGGCGCCTGCTGGCATGCCGCCAGAATGCCAACGCTCACGCCGCCGAGCGTTGCGAGAAAGGATCGACGGGTCGTCTTCGTCCGCATGCGTGTTTTCCCTTCCCCTGGCCTGGCGCTCGTCGACGAGCCGCCAACAGGGAGCCGCTAGTGGGTGAACGGCATCGCAAGGCAAGGCGAGGCCGCCCACCCGGTCGACCAAAGATCAGCCGCGCCGCCGGCTCAGCAGGCGCGGATCGAGCGCCCGCCTCAGGCCATCGCCGACGAAGTTGAAAGCCAGCACGGTGATGAAGATCGCCAGGCCGGGCGCGAACGCCAGCCACGGCGCGACTTCCAGGTACTGCGAGCCGGTCCGGAGCATCGCGCCCCAGGACGGCGTCGGCGGCTTGGCCCCGACGCCCAGGAACGAGAGCGACGCCTCGGTGACGATCGCGGTCGCGACGAGCAGCGTCGCCTGGACGATGATCGGCGAGGTGACGTTCGGCCAGATGTGCCGCATGACGATCCGGGCGGGCGGCACGCCAATCACGCGCGCGGCGGTGACGAACTCTCGCTCGCGCACGGCCAAAGTCTGCCCGCGTGTCAGGCGGGCGATGGCCGGCGTCGCCACGATGCCGATGGCGATCATCGCATTCCCAACGCTCGGTCCGAGTGCGGCTGTGATCCCGAGCGCCAGGATCAAGCCGGGGAACGCCTGGACGGCATCGACGATGCGCGAAATAACGTCGTCGAGGGTGCCGCCAGCGTACCCTGCCATCAGGCCAAACGTGACGCCGAGGCTCACGGCAATGCCGACCGCGATCACGCCCACCTCGAGTGAGACGCGCGAGCCGTAGATGATCCGGGCCAGGATGTCCCGGCCGAGATCGTCGGTCCCGAGCGGATGACTCCACGATGGCGCTTCAGTAATGGCCAGGTAGTCCTGCGCGTTCGGATCGTACGGCGAGATGACGTCTGCGAAGAGCGCGCAGAACAGCACCAGCGCCAGCACGAACAGTCCGGTGCCGACGAGCCGCGTCTCGAGGACGTTGCTGAGGAAGCGCCGTCCTCGCGTGAGGGTCCGGTGCAGCCCGGAGCCTTCGTCGACGAAGACGGGTGTGCGGCTGACCCGCTCGGCGGGCAAGGCAACGGCGGCGCCAGGGTCGACACGATCATCTGCCATGACGTCCTCCCTAGCGGTACCGGATCCGGGGGTCCAGGTAGCCGTACGCCAGATCGGTGAGCAGATTGGCGACGATGACCGCCGCTGTCAGCATCACGATGGCACCCTGGAGCACCGGGTAGTCACGGAAGAAGATCGCGTCGACGGCGGCCCGTCCGACGCCCGGAATCGCGAATACCGTCTCGGTGATCGCTGCGCCAGAGACCAGGTTGCCGACCTGAAGGCCGAGGATCGTGACGATCGGGATCATCGCGTTCTTCAGCGCGTGCAGGCCGACCACGACGCGTGGCGTCAGCCCCTTCGAGCGAGCCGTCGTCACGTAGTCCTGTTCGAGCACTTCAAGGAGCGCCGAGCGGCCCTGCCGCATGATGACCGCCGCTGAGTGGGTACCGAGCACGACCGCCGGCATCAGCAGCATCTTCACGCTCAGCCAGGGGTCTTCTAAGGGCGAGGTGTAGCCGCTCGGGGGGAGCCAGCGCAGCATCACCGCGAAGACGTACATGAACAGCAGCGCTTGCCAGAAACTGGGGAGGGCGATGCCACCGAGCGCCACGATCGTGCCGGCGATGTCGAGGCGGCTGCCCGGGCGCACTGCCGAAATGATGGCGACCGGCAGGCCGATCAGGATGCCGAACAGGAGGCCGCCCAGGCCCACGTACAGGCTCACCGGCACACGCCGCATCAGGATGTCCGCCACCGGCTCGCCAGTCCGAATAGACCGGCCGAGATCGCCCGTCGCGGTGCGCTGGAGCCAGCGGCCGTACTGGACCCAGAGCGGGTCGTCGAGGCCCATTTCGCGCCGCAGGTTCCGGTACGTCTCCTGGGTGCCGACGTTCTCGCCGAGGATCGCGAGGGCCGGATCGCCCGGCAGGACGTACAGCAAGCCGAACGAGATCATGCTGACGATGAACAGCACCGGCACCATGCTGATCAAGCGCCGCACGACGTATTCATGCATCGAGCCTTCCCCTTCCGTCTGCTGGTCGCACGCTGACGGCCACCGGCGGCCGTTGCCAGGCTCCCAGCGGGAGCGCACCGCACGACTCGCGCACGACGAGCCGTACCGGTACGGTCCGATCGCGTACCACCACCTCACCACCGTGCAGGCATGTAAACAGCGCCTCGGCCGCCAGTTCTCCTAACTTCATGCGTGGATGCGCCACCGTCGTCAGCGCGGGTGCCGTATAGCGGGCGGTCGCGATGTCGTGGAACCCGACCAGCGCGACGTCGTCCGGCACCCGCACGCCGACCTCGTAGAAACCGCGCAGGACGCCGATAGCCGTACGGTCGTTGACGGTGACCACGGCCGTTGGCCGGGCCGCACGTGCCGGGAAGCGTTCGAGCAGCGCGTGCGCCATCTCACGCCCGCCCTCGACCTCGCGCCCGCCCCGGATTAGCCAGCACGGGTCCGGCGCGATGCCAGCCTCGGCGAGCGCCGTCAGGTAGCCCCGGTAGCGAGACGCCGGCGGACGCGGATCGACCGGATCGAGCGGCCCATCGGCGAATGTCAGATGCGCGATGCGCCGATGGCCGAGCGTCAGGAGGTGTCTGGTCGCGAGGTACCCGCCCTCGGCATTGTCGATGTCGATGGCGGGCACGCGCGGACTGGGGCTGCGGTCGAACACCAGTGCGACGGGAATCCCGCTTTCGACGAGCTCCAGCAGCGCGTCGACAGCCGGCCCACGCTGGCTATGGCTGCTCGTCGCCACGACGACGCCATCGCAGATGCCGGTGCGCAGGTAGCGGAGCGCTCGAACTTCCGCCTGTACGTCGACGGCCCCAGCGTCGATCACGCTGACCTGGAAGCCGTGTCGCAGGGCGACCGTGCGGACGCCCTCAGCGATATCGGCGAACAGGGCGCTTGCAAGGCGCCAGACCAGGACGGTGACGATCCCGGTCCGCTGGCGGCGCAGGCTACGGGCGGCGTGATTTGGGGTGTAGCCGAGCCGCTGCGCGGCGTCGAGAACGCGCTGGCGAGTCGGGTCGCTGATGCGCACCGCTTTGGCTCGCCCGTTGAGCACATGCGACACGGTCGACGCCGACACCCCGGCTTCGACGGCCACTACGTCGATTGTGACGTTTCCGCGACGTCGCATCTCGCCCTCTGAGCGCCTGTGCTCAAACGTTTTTGCAGGGTATCATGGCGCCGCGCGATGGTCAAGGATCGATCGTGGCCGGACAGGGCGCAAGCTCCGGCTGGTTCGTGGCGACGCTTGTTGACCGTCGACAGCGCCCCGGCTAGCCTTACGCCGTGGTCGTGGAAGATGCCTCGCGCGGATGCCGCTCGTACTGACGGCAGGCGCAGCGGGGTCAGCATACGAGGGAGTACAGCGATGGTGCGTAGGACGATCTCCCGCAGGCAGGCGCTGGGTCGTGGCCTGCAACTTCTGGCGGCAGGGGGACCGCTCGTGCTGCTGGCGGCGGCCTGCCAGCAGGCACCCGCTCCGGCTAAGCCGGCCGAGTCATCCAAGCCAGCCGAGGCCGCGAAGCCGACGCAGCAGGCGCCGGCTCAGGCCGCCTCGGGTGCTGCCAAGCCGACTGAGGCCGCGAAGCCGGCTGCGGCCGCAGCCGCCCCGGCGGCTGCGCCGACCGCGCAGCCGGCCACCCAGGCGGCCACCCAGGCGGCCGGCGCGCCGAAGCGTGGCGGGACGCTGCGCGTGGTCGCGCAGAACGACTTCGTGACGATGTTCCCGGCCGTCACGACCGGACCGACCGCCAATCAGGTGTTCGACTGGCTGGTCATGTGGCGGAAGGGCGCCAACGGCCGTTGGGGTCCGAAGCCTGGGCTTGCGGAGTCCTGGGATCTCAGCGACAAGGCGGCCGTCTTCAAGCTCCGGAAGGGCATCAAGTTCCATGACGGCTCGGACTTGAACGCCGAGGTGGTCCGCTGGAACGTCGAGACCTGGATCAAGAACCCGAAGTCGCTCGCCAAGACCGACCTACCCGGAGTGGATGCCGACAACCCGGCCGAGGTCGTCGACGACTCGACGGTCAAGATCAACCTGAAGGGGCCGTTCGGGTCGATCCTGTCAGCCGTCTCGGACGGGACGCGAACGACCGCCATTATCTCGAAGGCGGCGTACGACAAGCTTGGCGAGGACGGCATTCGTCTCCAGGCAGTCGGGACCGGGCCGTTTACCTTCGGCGAGTGGCAGAGCGGCTCGCAACTCATCCTGAACAAGAACCCGAACTACTGGGACAAGGGCGCGGACGGTCAGCCGCTACCGTACGTCGACAAGATCCACTACCGCTTCGTGCCGGACGATTCGGTTCGGCTGGTAGAGCTACGCTCCGGCAACGCCGACTTCACCGAACTGGTCCGAGGCCGCGACGTCCCCTCGGTGAAGTCCGATCAGAGCCTTGTCTACGTCGAAGACCCGGGCAACGGCAACCGTTACCGGTTCTTCTTCAACGGCCAGCAGGGACCGTTCAAAGACAACGTCAAACTGCGCCAGGCCGTTCAGTACGCGATCGACCGTGAGGCGGTTGCGAAGGCGCTCGGCGGCGGCGTCGGCGTGGCCCAGAAGTACGACCTGCTACCCGGTACGCTCGGCTACGACGAGTCGATCCCGTTCTACGGCTTCGACCTGGACAAGGCGAAGGCGCTGATGAAGGAATCCGGCGTCTCGACGCCGCTTCCGATCCGGCTCACCGTCATTACCCGCGAGGCCGACCAGCAGCAGGCCCAGTTGCTCCAGGCGATGCTCGACAAGATTGGCATTCAGGTCAACATCGAGGCGCTCGAACGAGTCGCCTGGGGCCAGAAGGTCCGCCAGCAGAACGACTTCGACATGGGCACTCAGCGAACCAGCGGCGCGATCGACCCTGACCCGCTCTTCACGCTCTCATGGGCCGAAACCGGCCCGGCGGCCTACATCCGCGCCAAGGAGCCAGAGATTCAGGCGGCCATCGCCGAGGGCCGCGCGAGCTACGACGAAGAGAAGCGTCAGGCGATCTACGTCCGCTGTCAGAAGTTGATGCACGAATCGGCCTGGTGGGGCTACATCTGGCTGCAACCCTGGAACTACGTCTTCAGCAAGAAGGTCCAGAACGTTCCACCGATGTACGCCGACTACTGGCGCGAAGAGCAGATGTGGCTCTCGTAAGGAGCGAGTAACAGGAGCGAGTAAGCAGTCGTCAGGTATCAGTGGTTACGTGTCCGAGACCGCGCACCGCGAGCCGCCACGACATGCCCGCTGATACCTGACGACTGATACCTGATTGCTGGAGATACTGCATGCCGGGACCACTTGCGGGTGTTCGCGTCCTCGACTTCACTCTAGCTCTGGCCGGGCCGTTCTGTGGCCTGGTGCTGGCCGATCTTGGCGCCGACGTCATCAAGATCGAGAGCCCCGATCCAGACATCCGGACGGCCGGCGGACTGTCCGCCCTCAAGGGCGAGAACGGTCATTTCCTGGTCGTCAACCGCAATAAGCGCGGGCTCTCGATCGACTTGAAGGACGAGCGCGGCCGGGCGGCCTTCTATCGGCTGGTTGAATCAGCCGACGTGCTGGTTCAAAACTACCGGCCGGGCGTCATGAAGCGGCTCGGCGCCGACTACGAGACCCTACACCAGATCAATCCGCGCCTGATCTACTGCTCGATCTCCGGCTTCGGGGAAGGCAGCCCGTACGCCGACCTGGCTGGCCTCGACCTGATTGCCCAGGGAATGAGCGGGCTGATGAGCGTGACCGGCGACCCGAAAGGCGGCGAACCAGTCAAAGCCGGCACGCCGGTCACCGACATGGGCTCCGGCATGTACGGCGCCATCGGCATCCTCTCGGCACTGTACCACCGCGAGCAGACCGGCCAGGGCCAGCACGTCGAAGCGACTCTGCTCGACACCCCGATCTCCTGGCTCACGTGGCGCGCGGCCGAGTACTGGGGCACCGGCAAGACTCCCGGGCCGCAGGGCAGCGGCCTTGGCGCCTATCGCGCGTTCAAGTGCTCCGACGGCCGCTGGGTGAACATCGGCCCGACCAACCGGCTGTGGCGGGCAACCTGCGAGACGCTCGGAGTGCCGCACCTGATCGACGATCCCCGCTTCGCCACGATGACGCTCCGCAATGAGAATCACGAGGAACTGACTGAGGAGTTACAACAGGCATTCCTGACGAAGCCATCCGACGAATGGATCGCTGCCTTCCAGAAGGTCGGGGTTCCAACCGGGCCGATCAAGACGGTGCCGGAGGTGCTGGAGCACGACCCGCACGTCAAGGCGCGCCAGATGGTGGTGGAGGTGGACCACCCGAGGCTCGGGCGGATGAAGACGCTTGGGGTGCCGGTCAAGCTCTCGGAGACGCCGGGCGCCGTGACACGGGCTGCCCCGACCCTTGGACAGCACACCGTCCAGGTGCTACTCGAGGTCGGGTACAGCCGGGAGGACGTGGAGGCGCTGCGCGAGGCCGGCGTCATCTATGTAACTGGGGATGAGCATGGCACGTACGTCGAGCCGGCCTCGTCCGAGCCGCCGGAGCCGGTCGGCTCGTCCTCCTGAGCCAGGAAGCGAGCGGCTGCTCGCGTCTGACGCTCACAGTCGAACCGGAGGGAGCGGGAAGAACAGACCCTCGGCTCGCGCCAGTTCGCGGTTGGCGGACAGGCATCACGAAGGTGCATATCGTCGTGGGGAGGCGTACGGCTTCACCGGCGGCGTCCCCTGACGTGCCCGAGAATCGTTTTATGAGGGTGTGGCGTGTGTGGGGCCGGACGCCACGATCCTGCCATACGCCATGCCCGGGGCGAGGGTGGTGCCCTGGCTGCATGCGGCTGTGACGAACCGGATTGGCCCCTGCTGAAACGAGACGAGGGCAGCGAACGATATGACGGCCGGCGGCGGTGAGGGCGGTGCGCTGCTGTCGAACCTGGCGCGCGGCTGGCAGCGCTGGCTGGTGCTCCTGGAACTGGTGTCGGACAGCCAGAAGGATTCCTATCGTCAGCACTTTCTCCGTAACGACGCCAGTCAAGCGACGGCCGGAGTGCTCATCCTGGCGCTGCCGCTCGTCCTGTTCGCGTACTCCGATTACCTGCTCTTCGGCACGAGCCTCGGGTTCGTCTTGCTCCTGGCGTTCCGTGCTGGCTTCTTGAGTTTCGACATCTGGATCATCCGGGCGATCCGGCGAACCCAGCGGTATCAGACGTACGATCGCTTGATGTTGATCTGGGGGCTCGTCGGCTGCTCGACGGTCCTGATCGGCCCAGTCACTCGGCCGCCAACCTATTCTCAGCACATCGCCGTCGATACGCTGCTGATCCTGGTGTACTATCTGGCGATCCCAAATCGTCTCGCGTATCGCACCCTGCCGCCGCTCCTGCTGACCACCATCATCATCGTGTTGTACGCGACGGGCTACCGGGTGACGGATGCGCTGGGCCTGAATGTCATGTTCGTTGCGCTGCTGCTCACGAACGTCCTGGGCATCGTCATCTCGGTGCGGCTGTACCGCTACCGCCGCCAGCAGTATCAGGCGTACCGCGACCTGGAGCGGGTGCGCGACGAGTTGCAAGTGATGGCGACCACGGACGGCCTGACCGGCGTGCTGGTTCGGCGACGCTTCCTGGAGATCGCCCACGACGAGGTCGCTCGCTATCACCGATACCATCGCCCCATCACTGTGCTGGCCGTGGATCTGGACCACTTCAAACACGTCAACGATGCGTTCGGTCATGCTGCCGGTGACGACGTCCTCGTGGCGTTCGCGCGTGTGCTCACCGCCGAATCCCGGCGTCTGGACGTTGTCGGCCGGTTGGGTGGGGAGGAATTCGCCATGCTTCTGCCCGAGACGACGGCGGACCAGGCACGTGCGCTCGCGAATCGAATCCTGTCCGCCACCCGACTGCTCGCGCTCGACGCCGATGGACAGGCCATTCGGATCACAGCTAGCATCGGTATTGCCGAGTCGCACCCAGGCGACGCGGACGCCGATGCCGTTCTGCGTCGTGCCGACCGCGCCCTCTACTGCGCCAAGGACCATGGCCGCGACCGCCTCGCCGTCTTCGAAGAGTGTGCCGGGCGGCTCGGGTTACACTACCTCCCTGGCGCTCTCCAGAGGTACACGCCGAGCGCCTGAAGGCGGTGACGGTTGGCCGTCGAACCCGCGCGGCATCCCAGACGGCGTCCTCGGCGGTACGGCTGAAGACGTCGACGGTTAGCCGGTGACTCCGGGTAGCGCGCCGGCGCCCCCCAGGGATACGGGTCGAATGCCTGGCGAATGCCTGACGGCGTTGACGGGGCGCGTGGCCGTCCCGTATTCTCACCTATCTGGATTCATTGACTGGCCTATCCGCCTGGGGGCTGAGGTGCATATGATCTCCGCCGTCCCGAGGAGCCTGTCACCGACCCGGAGCATCACCATCGCCTCGCTCGCTCCTGCACGACGCCTGCCGCGCCGGCCGCTCCCGCTCGACGCTGGCTCGACCGGCACTGTCGAAACACGCTTCTGCACGTTCGGCTCGCCGGACGCGCCGTTTCGGCTCGAGCACGGCGGCAGCCTGGGGCCGGTCACGCTCGCCTACGAGACGTACGGCACGCTCGCACCGGACGGCGGCAACGCGATTCTGGCCTGCCACGCGCTCTCCGGCGACGCCCACGCCGCTGGTTGGAGCGTCGACCAGAACGCCCCGAGTGCTGTCGATGGCATGGGTGCCGACGAGAAGGGCATTCGCCCACGCGGCGGCCTCGGCTGGTGGGACGGGATGATTGGCCCCGGCAAGGCCTTCGATACCGACAAGTACTTCGTCATCTGCTCGAATGTGATCGGCTCCTGTCGCGGCTCGACGGGGCCGGCCTCGATCGAGCCGATGACGGGCCGGCCGTACGGTTCGCGCTTCCCGCTGGTCACGGTCGGGGACATGGTGAACGCCGAGCGTGAGTTGCTGCGCCATCTCGGCGTCGAGCGATTGCTGGCCGTGACGGGCGGGTCGCTCGGCGGGAACCAGGCACTCCAGTGGACACTCGCGTACCCGGACATGGTCGCCGGCTGCGTCGCCATCGCCACCTGTGCCAGCCTGAGCGCACAGGGCATCGCCTTCAACGAGATTGGTCGACAGGCGATCATGGCCGACCCGAACTGGCGGGGCGGTGAGTATTACGACGGCCCGCCGCCAGCGCTCGGGCTGGCAGTCGCGCGGATGATCGGCCACGTCACCTACCTGAGCGAAGGCTCGATGGAGGCGAAGTTCGGCCGCCAGCGCCGCGGCCTTCAGCCGGGCGAGGTCGGCCCGGACCGCCGCGGTCAGGTCTTCGAAGTCGAGAGTTACCTGCGCCATCAGGGTCAGCGATTCGTCGAACGCTTCGACCCGAACAGCTACCTGGCGATCAGCCGAGCCATCGATGAGTTCGACCTGGCCGAGGCCTTTGGCGACGGCTCGCTCAGCCGGGCGTTCGAGCAGGCACGGGCACGGTTCCTGGTACTCTCGTTTAGCTCGGACTGGCTCTATCCACCCCACGAGTCACAGCGGATCGTGCGGGCGCTTCAGGAAAATGACGCCGACGTGACGCACCGGAACCTGAAGTCTGGGTACGGCCACGACGCCTTCTTGCTGGAAGAGGCCCGGCAGACCAGCCTGATCCGGCCATTCCTTTCCCGCCTCCGCGAGCAGACCCGCACGTCCTGACGCCAACGCACGTGGGCGCTGACTCGGCCTGGGGCTGGACCGCCCCGCGCCGTATCGCCAGGTCGCCGTATCATCAGGTCGCCGTATCATCAGGTCGCCGTATCACCAGGTCGCCGTGCGGAGATCGCTAGCGGCCGAAGGTTCGGGCGCTTCCAGGTGTGGCGCTCGCCACCTGCTCTGTGCGCCGACCCCGGGTCCGCCGCCCCTGCGCTGCCGGCCCCGCCCAGAGCACGCTCGCCGACCTGGCGCTCACACCTCGGGGCAGGCTCGTCCAATCGTGGCGTCACGGAAGAATGAAGCCGGGGTATGATCGCCACCAGGGCGTCATGACGCCTTCACCATGACGGGCAGCCGGCCCATGGTGAGCCGCAAAGGAGCACGCGCCGTGGCCCGGCGCACGACCGAGGAGGACGTGTGAAGCGCAAGCTGTTCCTGGCTGGCACGCCGTTCGGCGTCGCCGCGATCGTCATCGCCTCCGTGCTCGCTCAGCCACCCGTCGACGTCGCCGCGCAGTCGCCGGTCCCCAAACCTACCACCGCTCCACTTCCGGCCGCCCGGCCTGCCACCACGACCGCCCCGCGTGCCGGCGGAATGCCGATGGAACTGGCCGTCATGCTGGCAGGCGGCGGGACCGCGCTCGCCGGCGGGGGCGCGTACGCGTTGCGGCGACGACTGCGGCGCTCCTGATCGCCGCTTCGCCCATCACAGCACCGTCCGATGCGTGGCCGCCTGTACGGTCGACTCTGCACGGCGGCCGCCATCCTTGCCGTCGTCCTCGGAATCGGGGGCGCGGTGGTCGGCGTCGCCATCCTGGTAGACGCCTGGTGGGCGTCCTGGGCCTTCGCGCACTCCGACGAGGGGCGCCGAAGCGAGCGTATCGCGGAGGCCGAGGCGCCGCTCTGGATCGAGGCGCCGCCTCCTGAGGGTGTCAGAGACGGCGGGGTGAACGCCAGTGCGAGCGTGCAGGCAGGGGACAGCGCATCAGCCGGCGGCGCGACCGGTACGGGAAGTTCGCCTGACGGCAGTGTGGTTGCCGCGGCAGGCACCTTGTCGGCAGGCGAGAGGGCAGCGGGCGCGGCACTCGAGCCTCGTGCCTCGGTTACCGCGCCCCATCAGGGAGCGTCGGCAGCCGCACGTGCGCCGGCCAGGGCTACGGGGCAGGTGATTCCTGGGAGTGTCGCGTCGGCGGTGCCTGGGCTGACTCCAGACACCGCGTCCAGCCCGACCGCCGCTTCGCCTGCCGGGGAGACTCACGCGACGCTGGAGGTGGGAACTCCGGAGGCGGTGCCGGCCCGGGCGCCCGCTCCGCGTGCTGCGCCCGACGAGGTCGCTGTCGCCAGCGTCGACTTCCGCTTCCTCGATCCGCCGCAGCCGGGCGCCCACGCGGTGCTCTCGGTGATGGTGGAGAATCGGAGCGCGAATCCGACCGGCGCGATCCGGCTCGCCGTCGACCGCGACTGGTTCGGCAGTTTCGAGGTGCTCGGAGCGGTGCCGGCGGCGCTCTCGGACGAGACGCCGGATGGGACGCGCACGTTTACGTTCCTCGCCGTCGAGCCAGCGGGGCGGCAGGCGCTGGCACTCCACGTCATTTCGCGTGGCGAAGATGTGGACGCGCCGGACGTGCGCATCGTGCTCGACGATGGTGCGGAGGTCGCGCACGTACGCCCGCGCACCGTCGCGCCGAAGCCGCGCCCCGGGCCAGCGCGCAGTATCGAGATCGCGAAGCTTGGCGTCCGGGCGACGGTCGTCCAGACGGCCTGGGAGCCGCCGAGGTTCGCGATCGGCCAGATCCTCGGCACGGCAGCGGTGAGCCTGGGCAATACCGTGCTGGTCGGCCACCTGCGCGGCCCTGACGGCGACGTCTTCGCTCACCTCGACCGGCTCCGCCCGGGCGACGAGGTCGTCGCGACATCGCGCGGGCTGCCGTACCGCTTCGTGGTGAGCGAGGTCACGGTTCGACCGTACGACGATCTCTCGGCCACGCTCCCGACCGAGACGCCGCGCCTCTCGCTGATGACCTGTACCGGCGTCTGGAATCCGCTTCGTCAGGACTATTCCCACAGGCTCTGGGCGATTGCGGAGCCGCCGGAGCTCGCAGCTCAGACGATCGCCATGAACGCCGCGCGTGCCGAGCAAGCCGCCCGCGAAGCGGAGGAGGCGGCGGCGCAACGGGCCGCCCACGAGGCCGAAGCGGCGGCCCAGGAGGCGTCAGCCATCGTAGAGGCGGCAGCCGCCGAAGCGGCAGCCGCCGAAGCGGCAGCCGCCGATAGCACCGCTGCCGCGAGCGTCGCGCTTACCGAGGCCCCCGACTCGCTTGCCGCCGTCCCGGAGGTCGCGCCGCCCGCCGCGCCGACGCCAACTCCTGGTGTGCTAGCGGTCCGGATCACGGACCCGAGACCGGACGCTCAGGTACCCGCTCGCCTCCTGGTGCGCGGGACGCTCGCCGATCCGCGCGCCACACGCGGACCGCTCTGGCTCGTGGTCCGCGCCAACGTGTCGGATGGTCGCTGGTACGCCCTGGATCGGCCGCTCGACGTCCGCCCGGACGGCTCCTGGCAGGCGGAGATCGTGCTCGGCGGACCGCCGAACCTGCGTCACGAGATCCGGGTCGGGGTAGCGGATGAGGCCGCCAACGCGACGCTGCTCCGCCACGCCCGCGAGCAACAGGGTCAGCCTCTCGACGCGCTGCCGGACGGCTACCAGACGGCTGCGAGCGCCATCATCATCCGCCGGTAGCCGTGGTTCATGGCCGGCCTCTGCTGCGGCGAGCGTCACCTCCTGGCGTCACTCGCCGACAACCGTAGCCTGGCTAGCCGAGTGCCGCCTCAGCCATCTCTCAATGGCGCCCGCCGCACATCACGTCATTCGTGAGTTGCACCACCATCAGCCACGAGCGCGACCTGCCCCGCCATAATCTCGTGGGTCACGCCACCACTGGTTGAGCCTCGGTGCTTTCGGATCAGCCGCCCCTGAACGCGTACGGGGGAGGGGGTGGGGGCTCTCAGTCACGAGCGTGGCGTGCCCCGCCATAATCTAGAAGACGGCTCCCGCCCGATTTCGCACCCTGATTCCGGATCCCTGATTGCCGCTATGCTGCGTTGACTCGCGCGCTGGGAGTCCCCCGATGGCGCTGCCCACGCTCCAGCCGACACCCAGTCTGCCCGGCCTGTACCTCTCCCAGGTGCTGGCACGGCCGATTCGTGACGCCCAGGGAGGCAAGATGGCTACCATCCGCGATCTGGTAGCCCGCTTCGGGAGCGAGCCGCACCCGCCGATCAGCGGTCTCGTGGCCCACCAGGGGCGGCGCGACTTCTTCCTCGAGTGGGTGCAGGTGGGTGACCTGTCAGTTGCGGGGGCGCGACTCGCCACCTTCAAGGTCAACCTGCGGCCGTTCGAGCGGCGCGCGGGTGAGGTGCTGCTGCGGCGCGACATCCTCGACAAGCAGTTGATCGACGTCGATGGACGGCGGGTCGTCCGAGCGAACGATCTCCGGCTCGCGCACGATGAGGACGGCTACCGGCTCGTGGGTGTGGACGTGAGCGTTCAGGGGCTCCTACGCCGCCTCGGACCGGCCGCGCTGACCGGCGCGCTCGAGAGCACTCGGATGATCGACTGGGCCGACGTCGAGTCGTTCGCGACGGACGTGCCAATGGTCCGGCTCCGCACCCCACACCACGGGGTCGCGCGGCTCCATCCAGTCGACATCGCGCACATCGTCGAGTCGCTGCCGTTCCATCGCGGGCAGGAGATCCTGGCGTCCCTCGACGACGCGACCGCCGCCGACACGGTCGAGGAGCTTCCGCCCGAGAAGGCAGCCGAGCACCTCGGCGCCCTCGATCACGAGCGCGCCGCCGACATTCTCGAAGAGATGGAGCCGGACGAGGCTGCCGATGTGCTCGGGGACTTGCCGGCCGAGCACGCCGAGACGCTGCTCGGGCTCATGGAGCCGGAGGAATCCGAAGACGTCCGTACGCTGCTGGCGTACGAGGAGAATACGGCAGCCGGGTTGATGACAACCGAGTACGTGGCGTTCCCACCGGACCTTGTCGTCGACGCCGCTATCGTGCGCCTTCGGGCACTCGAGGAGCCGCCGTCGGCGATCTACCATGTGTATCTCGTCACGGACGAACAGTCCGAGCACCTGGTCGGAGCCGTGGCCTTGCGCGACTTGATCCTGGCGCGGCCGGACACGCCGCTCACGCACCTCTGCCGGCCGGACCTGCACGCGCTTCATCCGAACGACAGCCACGAGCAGGCCGGGCGGGTGCTTGCCGAGTACAACTTGCCGGAAGCGCCCGTGATCGACGAGGCGGGCCGCTTGCTCGGCGTGGTGGCGATCGACGACGTGATCGACGCCTTCTACCCGGACGTCGGGCGGCGGCGTCGGCGAGCGTTCGGCCGATGACGGAGCCGCTCGAGGGGCGGCCAGTCGAACGTCGCGGCGATAGATCACCCGGCGAGCGAGCCGAGCCGCCTGCCGCTGCGCGATCCGACAGGCCAATCACCCGGCCGCTCAGGCAGCCGGCCAGGCAGCCGGCTTCCACACCTGCCGAGCAGCCTCCTGTCAGGAAGCCCCCTGTCAGGCAGCCCCCCGGCCGGCAACGCACCGAGCGGCCAGCTACGGAACCAGCGACGGGCATCGTCAGCGAGCCAGAAGCAGGGCGCGTGGGGCCGCCAGCCGACGCACGAGCCGAGCGCTCCGCCGACGGGCCGGGTGACGGGCCGGGTGACGGGCCGACCGCTCGTCGACGTGTCTTGCGGCGCTCGGGCTGGCAGCGGTTCGTGGTGGCGCTCGGTGCGCTCGGGCCGGGGCTGGTCGCGGCGAACGCCGGCAACGATGCTGGCGGCATCGCGACCTACGCGTCGGTCGGGGCGGCGTTTGGGTACGCGCTGCTCTGGGCGATGATTCCAATCGCCATCAGCCTGGCCATGGTGCAGGAGATGGCCGGGCGGATGGGAGCAGTGACCGGCAAGGGCTTCGCGGATCTGGTCCGCGAGCAACTGGGGGTTCGGGTTACGGCGTTCGTCATGGCCACGCTGATCGTGGCGAACAGCGCGCTCGTCGTCTCGGAGTTCGCCGGTATCGGGGCGGCGTCCGAGTTGTTCGGGGTACCACGCGTCGTCAGCGTCCCGAGCATGGCGCTCGTGATCTGGTGGCTGGTGACGCGCGGCTCGTACGAGCGAGTCGAGAAAGTGTTCCTCGCACTGACCCTCGCCTTCTTCGCCTACCCGGTCGCGGCGATCCTGGCGCACCCCGAGTGGGGCGTGGTGGGACGCTCGCTCGTCCACCCGACGCTGCGCCTCGACACAACCTACGTCACGTTCTTCATCGCGCTGGTCGGCACGTCGATCACGCCGTACATGCAACTGTACATCCAATCGTCGGTAGCCGAGCGGGGGCGAGGCGGGGACGTCGCGAGCGTGCGGCTGGACGCCTACGGCGGCACGGCGTTCTCGATGCTGACGGCTGGCTTCATCATCGTCGCGACCGGCGCAACCCTCTTCGCCGCCGGCCAGGAGATCGAGACGGCCGATGACGCAGCCCGCGCGCTCGTCCCGATCGCCGGGCAATACGCAGGCATGGTATTCGGGGCCGGGCTGTTCGGCGCGTCGACGCTCGCCGCGGCCGTGCTGCCGCTGGCGACGGCGTATACGGTGACCGAGGCGTTCGGCTTCGAGAAAGGCGTCTCATTCACCTTCGGTGAGGCGCCCATCTTCAACGGCCTGTTCACCGGGCTGCTCGTACTCGGGGCGGCGCTGGCGCTTTGGCCCAGCCTGAATGTCATCGAGTTGCTGATCTACGCTCAGGTCGTGAACGGGTTGCTGCTACCGGTCGTGTTGATCACCATCCTTCGGCTCGTGAACGACCGCGAGGTGATGGGACGCCACGTCAACGGCCGCCTCTATAACCTGGTCGGCTGGACGCTCGTCGCGTTCGTGGCCGCCTTGTCGACGGTGTACCTGCTGATGACGATCCTGGGGCAATTTGGCCTCAGCCTCGGCTAACACAGCCTCTCCTCACCCTGGCGTCTCCCTCGACGTGCGTTGGCAGGGCATTTCTGGAGACGGGTACAATTTCGCTGTCGGCCCGTTCGGCGGCTCCCGCCGACGGGCTGTCTGTTCCTTACCGTCCACCAGGAGAGGTCATGGCATCGTCCCGGGCACGCTTCGGCTCGACGTCGCTCCGAGGAACCCTTGTCCGAGGTGCGCTCGTCGGCGGGGCCGCCGCTGTGGGCTGGGCGCTCGCTCGCCGCTTCTCGCAGGATGACGACCTCCGCTTGTTGGACTGGGACATCGTCGCGCGGATGGCCGGTCGCACCAGTGGCGCTGACGGCAGCCTCTCACCGATGGAGCGGACCCGCCTCCAGCACGAGTACGAGACCATGGTTCGCGAGATCGAGCGGCCGATCTCCGACTACACCGGCACCGTTCTCCCGCTCGGCGAGATCGACGTCCGGGTGCTGGACCGCTCCGAGTGGGTCGCGGCGAACATCAGTAACTTCCAGCAGTTGTTTCGCCCGCTCGAAGAGATCTACCAGGACACCATCCGTAAGGGCGCAGCACCCCTGCCCGGGATGACCCGGCTGAGCCGGATCGTGCTCTCCGGTCAGGTGGGGCTACTGCTCGGGTTTCTCGCACGCAAGGTCTTGGGACAGTACGACATCAGCCTGCTTGGGCACGAGCCGCTCGAAGCCGGCAAGCTCTACTTCGTCGAGCCGAACATCCGGGTGCTCGAACGACAGCTCCGGGTGCCGCCGGCTGAGGTCCGAAAGTGGATCGCACTCCACGAGGCGACGCACGCTCACGAGTTCGAGGTGAACCCCTGGGTGCGCGGCTATCTGAACAGCCAGTTGGAGACGTATCTCAAGAGCATGGCCGAGGAGTTGACCAACCCGGCGTCGCTGAACGTGGTTGGTGGCATCGTCGGACGGATGGTCGAGAACCTCCGCAACGGACATAACCTGATCGAGTCGGTGATGTCGCCTCATCAGCGGCAACTGCTCTCGCACCTCCAGGCGCTAATGAGCCTCGCCGAGGGATACTCGAACCACGTGATGAACCGGGTGGGAGCCACCCTCCTGCCAGCCTACGCCGAGATCCACGAGCGCGTCGAGCACCGCCAGAAGAACCGCAGCCAGATCGAAGAGTTGTTCCTGCGACTGACCGGCCTGAAGATGAAGATGGAGCAGTACGCGC
Organism: Chloroflexota bacterium; assembly: GCA_020845495.1. Next base: position 138,868 of record JADLFM010000141.1, on the reverse strand, counting down.
TCGGCGAGCAGTTCGCCGCGCGTGTGGCCGACCGTCGTGGCATGGTCTGCTTGAATCGGGCGTGGCAAGCGCCAGAGTGGCTGCCGTCCGAGGCCGAGATCCGCGAGCCGGACCGCTGGATCGAGCGGATGGACGCCGTTGGCACGAAGGCTCTTCGCGGCGCGGCGAGCTAACGCGCGATCCAGAAGGCGTCATCGTGTCACCTGTCGTGTGCTGTCAGTCAGGGCATTACCAGAGCGGCCGAGGCACGCATCAGGGAGCCAGATCGTGGGCCTGATGCGCTTCACCGTCGTGGGTCTGGACTCGACGGTCAGCTTCATCGCGCCAGATCGATCGTTACACGCGCTCGTCGCAGCCTGCTCGACCGGCCCGGACACGACGGCGGAACTGCTCGATCGTGCCGCACCATTTGTGGGCGATCTCCGCGACCGAGTCATGAGCGGGCTGGCCGTCTTCGACGAGCACTGCTCGCGCGACAATCCGCGCTGGATTCACGCTGCGTTCGACTACTGCCGTCGTGAAGACGTGCCCGTCTTCCGGGTCGTGGACGACTGTACGCGTGAGGTCAGCCTGAGCCCGGTCTGGGCCGGCGCCGTCGTCTTCAACCTCAAGGCCCGCCGGATCGTCCAGATCCAGAACACCTACGGCGACATCAAGCGTAAAGGGAGGCTCCGAGTCATGGAGGGGGCGAAGCCAACAAACCGGGTTCAGCGCTACGAACTAGGCCCCGAGTGGACGGTGGTGCCGGAGCGATGAGCGTTGCCGAGCAATCTGCCATCCTGCCCCTTGAATCAGTGGTCGACGCGCGGGGACACCTGATCGTCGGGGGCTGCGACACGGTCGAACTCGCCCGCGAGTTCGGCACTCCGCTCTACCTCTACGACGAGCGAACCATCCGCACCCGCGCCGCCGAGTACCGCGACACCCTGGCCACCGCGTACCCCAACTCGCTGGTGATCTACGCATCCAAGGCGTTCACCAGCCCGATGCTGCTCCAGATTCTCGCTCAGGAGGGGCTTGGCCTGGACGTGGTGTCCGGCGGCGAGCTGTACGTCGCGAAGCAGGCCGGCTTCCCGATGGAGCGGGTCTACTTCCACGGCAACAACAAGGCCGCCGACGAGCTCGCCCTCGCGCTCGACCTGGGGATCGGGCGGTTCGTAGTCGACAGCTTCTACGAGCTCGACCTGCTCGGACGGCTGGCCGAGAACCGTGGCGTGAAGGCACCGATTCTGCTGCGCCTGTCGCCCGGCATCGACGCCCATACGCACGACTACCGCAAGACCGGCATCCTCGACTCCAAGTTCGGCTTCCCAATCTCGACCGGTCAGGCCGAAGAAGCGGTCCGCAAGGCCGCCGCAACGCCGTCACTCGATCTGCTCGGCTTTCACGCGCACGTCGGCTCGCAGATCTTCGAGCTTTCTCCCTACGAGGAGACCATTCGCGTCGTGCTGGACTTCGCTGTCGAGATGCGAGACCGCCACGGCGTTCAGCTTCGCGAGATGAGCCCTGGGGGCGGCTGGGGCATCGCCTACACGCCCGAGGATGACCCGCGCCCGACCCGGGAGGTCGGCACCACGGTCGGCGAGACGCTCCACGCCGAACTTGCACGGCGTGGGCTTGGCGAGCCGCGCGTCTTCGTCGAGCCGGGCCGCTCGATCGTCGGACAGGCCGGCGTCGCGCTGTACACGGTCGGCGGGATCAAGCGGATTCCCGGGCTGCGCGTCTACGCCTCGGTCGACGGCGGCATGGCCGACAATATTCGCCCAGCCATCTATGGCTCACGCTACGAGGCGATCGTGGCAAACCGCGCGAACGCGCCGGCCGACGAGGTGGTTACGATCGCCGGCAAATACTGTGAGTCCGGCGACATCCTGATCCGAGACATCAACCTGCCAACACTCCAGTCCGGCGACATCCTGGCCGTCCCAGCCTCCGGCGCCTACAACCTGGCCATGTCCAGTAACTACAACATGGCGCTCAAGCCGGCCGTCGTGCTGGTGAAGAATGGCGAAGCGCGCCTGATGCGCCGCCGCCAGACCTACGACGATTTGCTCGTCGGCGAAGAGCAATTCTGAGCGCCTGGAGCCACGGGCCGCCGGAGACCCCGTGGACGGAGCGTGCCCCGCCCGCCGCGACCCCGGCCTCCGTGACCCCGCCCGCCGTAGCTCCGCCATCTTTCCCCCTCTCCGCCAGCCCGCGCGGTCAACGTCGATGAACGACCCGCAGCGCACCCTCTCGTCCTCCCCCTCTCCCGCGTGCGGGAGAGGGGGCTGGGGGGTGAGGGCACTCCTCATACCCGAAGGTGCGGGGTATCCCACCGCACGCCCAGGCCGCCTCCGAGCCGCGCTCCTCGACCTCGTCGTGCTCGGAGCGGCCCTCGGGATCGCGGCGGGTGCGCGTTGGCCGAGCCTGTGGCTGATCCCCACCTTCACCGACGAGACCATCGAGGTCCAACTCGCCTACCAGATTTACCACGGTCAGGCCGCGCCGCTGACAAACGTCGATCCGTACATCGGGGCGCTCTGGAACTACCTGCTCGCGTTCGGCTTCTGGCTGTTCGGGCTGTCACCGTGGTTGCCGCGCCTGCTCGCGTTCATCGGCGGGGTGACAACCGTCGGGGCGGCGTGGTGGCTCGGGCGAGTGTTGGGCGGGCGGGTCGGGAGCATGGTGGCGGCACTGTTCGTGGCCGGCTGCTCCACGCACATCCTGGTGAACAGCCACGTCGCATGGTCCAACGCGATCACGCCACTCTGGACCACGCTCGGCTTCGCCAGTCTCGCGCTAGTGCTGTATGGCTCGGCTCCGGATCGAGCGGACCCGCGTGCAACGAGCGGGGATCCCCGCTACCTCACCCCCGCCGGCCTCTTCCTGGGACTTGGCGTCCAAACCCACATCACGGCGGCCCTACTTCTGCCGGGCGTCGTACTCGCCGTCCTGGTGGCGCGGCCGAGCCTGCTCCGCTCGCGCTGGATGGCCTTCGGGGCGCTCGCGTTTCTGCTAGCGACCGCGAACCTGCTCGCCTACAACCTCCAGACCGGCGGGCAGACTCTCTGGGGCGGGCAGGATGTCCTGAGCGACTACACCGGCCAGGACGAGGGAGCCGACCCTGGCGCTTATGTCGAGAACCTCGGGCGGCTGGTGCTAGCGACGTCCTGGGTGCTGAGCGGGGCGATCGAAAAGCGGCGCTTCGTGGGTGAGACGTTCGCGCACCCGCTCCTGCTCGCATATCTGGGATTAGCGGTTGGCAGCCTGCTCTGGACCGCACGGCGGGGCCGCTGGTTGTCGCTCCTGGTGACGCTGACCTACGCGCTTGCGTTGCCAGCTTTGATCCCCAAGTTCGAGCCGATCCTGAACGGCCGCTACATGATGCCAGTCTTGCCGCTCGTGTTTGCCGCGATTGGACTGGCAACGGCAGATGCCTGGACGGCCCTCCAGCGTCGGCGTCCGCGCGGCACGGCCGGCGCTCAGGGGCAGAGCCTCGTCAGCGCGGTGCTTCTCGCGGGCGTCGTGCTGGCGGCCCTGTACCCGCTCGCACCGCTGGTCGCCTACGAGCGGTCGGCGCGCACCAATCATGCGATCGTCGCCGCGTATGAGGCCGTCCTCGCGCACCGCGAGCCGTCCGAGACGGTCGTCCTCGACTACGGATTGGACGGCATCTTCTTCATGGCGGCCGGCAGCGCCTACAAAAGTATGCTGCTGCTGCTCGGTGGCAGCGACGTGCCGTACACCGTCATCGACGCACGCACCGCGTCCGTCGAGGAGGCACTGACCGGCCATCCGTCACGCCTGGTGGTGTTGAACAGCGACAAGGCCGGGCGGCTCGGCCGTGACTTCACGCTGACGCCGTTGTTCGGCGCAGAGAAGGACGGGCCGGGCTTCGCTGTCTACCGGGTGAGTGCCCGCTGACCGCCGCACCCCGTCGCTCTGGCTGGCGGGCGCCGGGCGGCGCGCACGGCTGCCCAACGCCGCGGGTTCAGGCCGGCAGATCGCCTGTATAATCTCCCCATGCGACGAGTCGATCGGCGGGCGGCGTTCGGGATCTGGGGTACGAGCATCATGTCGGCCGTGGGCGCCTGCACGGACAAGGACGTCACGGTCGTCCAGACGCCAGAGGGTCCGGTCCTGCAAATGGAGAAGGACGAGTTTCTCGTTCTGGTCAGTGGGTTCGCCCCGACCTATCATCCCGGCGACACAATCCGCCTCCACGTCATCGTCAACAACCAGAGCCGCCGCTTCGCAACGGCCCGCATTCGCACCAAGCTCATTGGACGCGGCCAGCAGGTCGTTGCCGAGGCTGAGGTAGTCCAGATCGACATCAAGCCGACCGACGCGACGGCAGTCGAACGGTCGTTGTTGATCCCCAACGACATGCCTCTCGGCGACTACACCCTTCAGGTCGAGCTACCCCCCTGGAGCTTCGAGGGGCGGCAGGCCGGCGGCGGTACCCTTTCCACCCCAGTCAAGGTGGTCGCCTGACGCGCGCCGAGTACTCAGCGCTCGCCCCGACGGACCAGGACACACCGCCTGGCCCGCTCACCACCCCAAGGGACACCTCCGCCCTTCCGCGGACCGTCGCGGACTTACGTGCCGCTCGTATCCGTGCGCTCGGCCTGGCGATGCTGCCGTTCCTGCTCCTGCTGCTCGCCGGCATCATCCGCCTCTGGTCGCCCGGCCTCGCGCCTTATGGCCCTGCTGAGGAGCGAGTGCTCGCGGCCGTCCGAGAAGCGACCTGGACGTCTACTCCGGCACTCGCGCTGGTCCGCCCATTGGTGGTTGACTTGCCGTGGCCCATCGAAACGCTCGTCGTCGTACGTGGGCTGCTCGACGTCGCAACGGTCGGAGCGATCTTCCTGGCCGCGCGCACGCTGCTTGGCGTCTGGCCGTCCCTGTTGGCCGCCAGCCTCTACCTCGTCTCACCCTGGGCCTGGCTCGCAGCGCGGAGCGCCGGCGTAACGGCGGCGCCGTTGCTGGCAGCAGCCGCGCTCGCGCTGGCTGTGCGCTATCAGCGATCGCCACGCTTCGGGACCGGACTGCTGCTCGGGCTGGTCGTCGGGCTGCTGGTACGAGCCGACCCGGCCGGCTGGGCATTCGTGCCAGCGCTGTTCGTCGCTGTCGTGCTGGCGCGCGCGCCCTGGACCTCGGAGGTTAGCGTATTGTTCGGCGTGCTCGCCGGCGGCGGGGGCGTCCTGCTCTCGACGCTCGGCGCGCTTCGCCCCACGTCCGCAGCGTTGCTCGACCGTCCAACGGCAGCCTTCCATCTCGCCGCTGGCACCGGCCTGAGGCCGGCCACGGACGGCTGGCTCGCGCTACCAGCCTGGCTCGACAGCATGAGTGGTGCGGCGCTCGGGCTCGTTGGCGTGCTGCTGACGCTGGCTGTTATCGCGGCCGCGCAGCGTGTCCGGGATGGTGAACGCGGCTCGCTCGTGGCGCTCGCCTGGACGTTGCTTCCCCTCGCCGCGCTGACGCTCATCGACCGGCCGCTCGCCGCGATTGGTCCGGCCAGTAGCACCGGGGGCAGTGACGGGCTTGCCGCTGGCACCACGACGGTGGCCAGTCTGCCCCTGCCCGGGCCGGGCGCGCTGCTCTCACTCCTACCGGGGATCGTGGTGCTGCTCGCGCTGGCCGTCCCGGCCGCGCCGCTCGCGACCTGGGGTCGCTGGCTTGTGCGACTGCTCGAGCGGATGCCGCCCGCTGCTGCGCGCCTCGCCTCGAAGGCTCCCCCACACATCGGATGGGGCGGCGGGGTGGCCTTTGCTGTCGTGTCCACTGTGACGCTCGTCAGCCTGACGAACGGAGCGGTTGCGGCGTCCGAGAGCCGCACGAACAGTCCGTTCATCGCTCGCGATGGCACCGCTCCGCTCCGCTACTGGCAAGCCGTCGCCGACGCCGTCCAGGATGCCGCCGCCCGGACCGGATCGCACGATCTCATCCTGCTTGCGTCACCGGATGGGGCGCTCACCGGAGCCCGCGCTCGCATCCTGCTTGCCGGCTTGCTCGGCCCTGACCTCGTCATTCGCGACCTGCCCAACAACCAGATCGTCCTGCCCCTGGACCGCGAAACCGTCTATCTGACCCTGCCTGGCGCCGAGCGTCCGCGCCTCCTCGCCTGGCCATCGGCGCAACTCGCGGTCATACCCGTGCCCGGCAGCGACCCATCCGCCGACGTCGCCCGGGTCGTCACACTACGTCCCCGCCCGGCGGTCGACTGGCTGGTGAGCGCCATGGCCACCCCTGAAGTAGCGTTTGCGGACGGCTCGCTCCTGGCCGGCATTCAGATCCACCCGGAGAGCGCCGGCCTCGACCTGCTGTGGCAGCGCCAGCCGTCGGATGCGACGAGCGGCGCGACGCCGGCACGTCCGTTGTCGGCAGACGTGACTGCTACGTCGACGGAGGTAGACGTCACCTGGCAGGCCGACGGTCAGCCTGCCCGTCAGGCATCGGCCTCGCTGCCGCGCAGCAGCCCGCGGCCTGGCGAACTGCTGGTGCAGCGCGTCGCGTTCGACCCTCCCGCCCTCGATCGAGGTAACGTCACGCTGGCGGTCCGTCTCGTCAGTGCGAGCGGCCAGGCGATCCCAACCGTCGACGGCGCTCCTGAAGCGACAGTCACGCTGTCATCTCCGCACTGACGCTCGGCGTCCGCGCGTCATTCCCAGTCTCGTCCGCTGCCATCGAGACGGCGCGCGGGTGTGTCATGACGAAGGAGTGGGGCTCGCCTCGGCCGTAGCGCCCCGATCGACGGGGGCGGTGAAATCCTGGACCGATACAGGCAACAGGGCGGGCACCTGCTCGCCGCTCTGAGCCCGGATGGCCGGAACCGCCCACTCGAGCCAGAGCACCTGGAAGATCGCGGCCACCGGCATCGCCAGGATGCCGCCCATGACGCCCATCAACTCGGTGCCGATCAAGAACGCGACCAGGACGACCAGCCCGGGTAGCTCCACCGTCGAGCCCATGATGCGGGGCACCAGAATGTAGTTCTCACATTGCTGGATCACGACGTAGGCGATGATGACGGCCGCGAACATTCCCCAGCCGTAGAAGGCAGCAATCGTGGCGGCCGGCACGGCGGCGATGATCGGGCCGAGCATTGGGATGAACTCGCCGACGCTCGCGATGAAGCCGAACAGGAATGCGTACGGCATCCCGAGCAGAAGGAGCGTCACCGTGACGATCGAGCCGACCGCGAGAGCGAGGAATAGCGTCCCCAGGAGCCAGCCCTGAATCTTCACTGCGATCCGCTCAGTGATCCGGCCCCACTGCTGAGCGTTGCCCGGCGGCAACAACGAGAGCAGATGACTGCGAAAGGTCGGTCCTTCCATCACCATGAAGATGCTGAGCACGAGCACCAGGAAGACGTTCAGCAGTCCGCCGAACAGGCTCAGCGTGAAGCTCAGGATCGTCAGCGCCCGTCCAAGGTAGCTCGAGACGTCGGTAGAGAACTGATCGAGGATGATCCGTTCGAGTTCGCGAGTCTGGGGCAGGGCGATGTTTGCATCCAGCCTGGTCAACCAGGTCTGGATCTCCGCGATATAGGTCGGCGCCTGGGCCGCGAAATCACGAGCGTCACGGACGACCGGCGGCACCAGGAGCCAGAGGACCAGTACCAGTCCAACGATGATGCTCACGTAGATAAGCAGCAGTCCGAGCGGGCGCGGAACGCCGAGTTTGAAGAGGTGTGCCACCGGCCCCTGCAACCCAACGGCGAGCAACATCGCCACGAGCGCCAGAACGATGGCATCGCTCAAGCGGAACGAGAAATAGATCGCCGCGACGACGAGCAGAACGAAGAAGATCGTCCCGACGACCAGCCGCCAGGGGCCGACGTTCCGCCCGACGACGATTGGCAAGGCCGCTGACGGAACTGCCACTGGCCCCCCGGACGGAGGGAGGGTAGCTCCCGTTGGGATGGCGGGAGTTGCGTCCCCGAGAACGCCTGGCACCCGTCCGCTCCAGGATGACGATCCGGCGGCCATCTCGGCCGCCGCCATCTCGGCCGCAAGCACGGCGCCCGTCTCTGTTCGCGCAGTCATCCCGGCCGCAAGCGCGGCGCCCGTCTCTGCTCGCGCAGTCATCCCGGCGGGTTTGCGCGGCGCAGCCGCGGGCGGCGGAGCCGACTCAGGCGTCGAGCGCCTCTCGCCGACGGGTGTCGGCCAGCGCAACGAACGCCCAAGCACCACGCCGAATACCAGCGCGGAAATCAGCGAGACGATCCACCCCACGCGCCCCTCCAGCCAGTCGCTCTCCACTACCCGAGACTCCGCGCGGCCCACTCGGGCCTTGGTTCGCCACGATCCCGGCTCGATTGCTCTCGACGCGGGCCGGGTCGTCCGTACGCCAGATTATGCCCAGTATTGGGATCGCTCGAGACGGGTTCTCGCGGCCACGGCCGCGTTGGCCAGGGCAGACGGTCGATGACGAATGCCGATGTCTACACTGATGCCACGGTCTATCGCTCATGCGTCTGGGCTACGACCCTGGAGGTGCCGCCGTGGTCTGGTCTAAAGAGGCGGGCGCGGCTCAGATCCCCCACTGCAACGTCCCCGGCCGGGCACGGACGGCGGGGCGTGACCGGGTTGACGGCGCACCTTGTCACAGTTGACGACGGTCGTCGAGAACGACAACGACCTCACGCGTTCTCTACCCGACGCGTGAGGTCGTCTGCTGGCGGAGGGGGTGGGATTCGAACCGCCGGGCTTGACACTTCCACCCCATCTCGCTGGGCTCGCCGCACTGAGAACTAGATCTACTCAACCGTCACCGTCCAGGCACCGTCCGCGTCGATTTCGAGCAGGTAGAGCCCAGACCGCTCGATGGCGACGGCTCTCGACCCACTGGGGACGCCATCGTCCAGATGGAACAATCCTTCAAACCCACCGTTAGCATCTACGAGGTTGATCCAAAGGTCACCCGCACCGGACTGCGTCGCCCGCAGGATATTCAGCCCAGCCTGTAGATAGATGAAACCGGAAACGTGCTCGCCTTTGGGACCACTGAACGTCTGCGGAGCAGGCGGCCCTGATTTTGGTCGCGGTTGCTCGACAATGACTGACCAGTCGCCATCCGCGTCAACCTCGATGAAATGCACGCCGGCACCTTCGATCCCGTCCAACCCTGCACCGACTGACTCTCCAGATGAGAGATCGACGGAGTCAACGTACCGCCCTTCGGCATCGAGAAGGGTCAGCCACAGGTGACCGGTTCCGATCTGCGATGCTCGGAGAATTGTTAGCCCTTCGTCTAGGTAGAAGAAGGGCGTGAGCGACTCGCCCTTGGTACCTCTGTAGGTCACCGGAGGAGGCGATGCACCAGTTGGGTGCGGCTGCTCAATTGTGACCGTCCACGCCCCACTGCCACCCACGTCGATGAGGTATTCGCCCGCCACAGCGATCCTATCGGCGCTCATCCCGACAGTTTCGTCACGCGAAAGCCCGACTGAGTCGATGAAGTCACCGTCCGATGCCAGAAGATCGGCGAACAGGAAGAAGTTGCCCGACTTTTGCGCTTTCAGAGTTACCAAGCCGGCCTGGAGGTGGAACCTCGCAGATGCTTGCGGCCCCTGACCAGTGATGACAATGGGCTGCCCGCCCGGAGCCGGAGAAGGCGATGGCGACGGACTCGGGGTAGGCGTGGGCATCGGCACCGGGTTCACCGGCAGTGCGTTCGCCCCTCCTCCAACGAAGGTGGGCCAGTCGCCGCAGGCGTCCACGATCACCATGTGTACAGTGGCGCCGCCGGTGTTTGTGGTGCGACGCACATGGAACGTGAACGCCGACGTCCCGGAAGGCAAATCCATGGTGAAGGGCTGGCCGACGCCGGCCCTGCCTGGGGTATCGACCTGCGCATTGTCCATTCTGGTGAACTGAATGCGACGCAGGCTGTTAGTGGGCGTGCCAGAGTTCGTCGTTGTCGCCGCGACAACTCGTAGCCGGCCCGCCTCGACGTTGCTCTGAACCGACACATTCGGTCGCGGATTACAGGGCGCCTGTGCGACAGCGCCGGTCGGCATGATGACGCCAAGAGACGTGAGTCCAACCAGAGTGATAATGAGCCGCACGCTGAGGGACAGGGTCATTTTCGGCGCTCGCTCATCAATTTCCTCGCCGCATGCATGCCGACCAATTCGCCGTGTCGCCCTGATTCGTATCAGGCCAACTGTAGACAATGCGACTCTTGAGAATCAAGGATGTGCGCCATGGCGGTGCGACGACGAACCAGTCGAGGGGCTAGGTCTCCGTTGCGCGCGACTCAGTTGTCGGTTGCCTAGGCGTAGACCGAATTGACCTCCAAGTCGCGCTCCGGGCTTCCCTCGGCCACCGCGCCTAACCACGAGTAACGTGCCCAGTTGTCGTGCCGGACCTGGGGGCAAAACCAAGAATCCGGCAATGGTGGCCCTCAAACCCGACTACTTGCCTTGGTGACGTCACTCATCAGCTAGAACGAAAAACGGCCCTTCCCAGGAGGGAAAGGCCGTCTGCTGGCGGAGGGGGTGGGATTCGAACCCACGAGGGCGGTTAACCCTACCCGTTTTCGAGACGGGCGCATTAGGCCGGGCTATGCTACCCCTCCATGCGCGCCAGAAACGCCGCGATAGCCCGAATCGCGGCGCGACGGACAGTATATCACAGGGGTGGCCTGACGCTCATGCCTGGTTCGCGCTTGCATGATCGCCGCTGACTCACGCTCGCCGCTACCTCACGCTCGCACGATCACGCCGATGAACTGGCCCGCTCAGCCATCCGCTCCGGTGCGCTCACCCCGATCAGGCCAAGACCTGACGCCAGCACCTGCCGCGTCGCCGCCACCAGCTTCAGGCGTGCCTTCGTCAGCGCCAGCTCCGGGTTGCGGGGCGGCAGGACCGGACAATCCCGATAGAAGCTGCTGAAGGCGGTCGCCAGATCCTGGAGGTAGAACGGGAGTTGGTGCGGCGCGAGCGCCAGCGTCGCGGACTCTACCACCTCTGGGAACAGCAGCAGCTTCCGAATCAGCCCGAGCTCGGACTCCGTCGCCAGCAGCCGCACGTCCCCACCTGAGACGTCCACGCCTCCCAATCGCTCCTCGGCCTCACGGAAGATGCTGGCCGTCCGTGCGTGGGCGTACTGGACGTAGAAGACCGGGTTCTCGTCGGTCGACTTCTTGGCAAGGTCCAGGTCGAAGTTCATCGTCACGTCGGACGAGCGCTGGATCAGGAAGAAGCGCGCCGCATCCGCGCCGACCTCGTCCAGCAGTTCGCGAACGGTCACGTACGTGCCCGCCCGCTTCGACATCTTCAGTTCCTTGCCATGCTCGAACAGTTTGACGAGTTGATAGAGCAGGATCGTCAGCCGATCCGGATCGATACCGAATGCCCGCACCATCGCCTTCATGCGTGGCACGTGGCCCTGGTGATCGGCCGCCCACACGTCGATGACCCGGTCGAAGCCACGCCGCACGAACTTGTCGTAGTGGTAGGCCACGTCAGACGCGAAGTAGGTCGGCTGGCCATTCGTGCGCACCAGCACGTTGTCCCGGTCCTCGCCCATCTCCGTCGACGCGAACCAGACCGCGCCTTCCCGCTCGACCACGTACCCGCCCTCGCGGAGCATCTCGATCGCCTTCGCGACCCGTCCCTCGTCGTACAGCGACTGCTCCGAGAACCAGCGGTCGAACTGGACGCGCAGATCGACGAGATCCCGCTCGATCCAGTGCATGACGATCGCTTCAGCCAGCCGTCCGATCCGTTCGGTCGCCTGGTCCTCCGGCAGATCCAGGAGCGACCGTCCCTGTTCGGCGGCAATCTCCCGGGCAAGCTCGGCGACGTACTCGCCCGCGTAACCATCCTCAGGGAAGGTCACGTCGATGCCGTGCATCTGGCGGTAACGGGCGAGCACGCTCGCTCCAAGCGCCTGGATCCGCGAACCTGCATCGTTGATGTAGTACTCGCGCTGAACGCGGTGGTCGGTCGCCTCCAGCAGCCGCACGACCGTGTCCCCGAGCGCCGCGTTACGGGCCGCGCCCACATGCAGCGGTCCGGTCGGGTTGGCGCTCACGAACTCGACCTGCACCGACGTACCGTTGCCGAGCGGCACTCGCCCGAACGCCGACCCCTCGGCCAGGATCACGTCGACCTGATCTTGGAGCCATTCGTCGGCCAGGAACAGGTTGATGAAGCCCGGCCCGGCCACCTGGACGGCCGCCACGGACGGTGGCAGCTCCAGGTTGTGGGTAATTGCACCGGCGACCTCGCGGGGCGGCTTGCCAACTGTCCGCTGGAGACGCAAGGCGACGTTCGTCGCGTAGTCGCCAAGGTCGAGCCGCGCCGGGTGCTCCAGAACGATCTCGGGCGGGGCCAGAGGCGGCAGATCGCCGCGCTCCGTCGCTCGCTCGATGGCCGCCTCGATCGAACGCTTCAGGTCGTCCTTGATCACGCCGCTGCTGCTCCCATCCATCACCGTGTTGAATCACTGCCGGGAATCGTACCAGTGGCGAGGAGTGAGGGGCGAGGGGCGCGTGGCGAGCGACGACTGGCGAGCGACGAGGGGCGAGCGACGACTGGCGAGCGACGAGGGGCGAGCGACGACTGGCGAGCGACGAGGGGCGAGCGACGACTGGCGAGCGACGAGGGGCGAGCGACGACTGGGCTGGAATGCGAGCACGCAGGACGGGCGCTGGTCGAGCAGATCGGGGCAATGTGAAGCGCCGAGGGCGAGCGGATAGCTCGTCGATGCGCTGAGCCCCTCCCCGGGTCGCCGGGGAGGGGCTCAGTTGGAGTTCGTGGCAGGCGGCTAGTGGTCCCCGGATCGCGGTTCGCTACTCACCACCCACCCCGTACCCGCCGCGCTCTATCTGGACGCCGGCGAGGCGGCGGGTGACGCGGCCGGGGAGGCTGACGCGCCTGCCGCCTGACGTGGCATCGCCTTCAGGGCGTTGTAGGCCGGCCGGACCGTGCCGTCCGGGTTCGTGATCGACCAGTAGTACTGCTCGTCGCTCGGCGTCCAGTCCGGGCTGGCGATGTAGATGACCGTCATCAGGCCCGCCCAGGACGACCAGTTCTGACGGGCGTACTGGATCGCGCCGACCAGATACTCGCCCTGCTGCTCTGGCGTCACCGCGTGCCAGGTATACGGTGAATTTGGTCGGGTGTCGGTCGTCCAGCCCATCTCCATGATCGCGACTTGCTTCGCCGCGTCCCCGTTCTCCTCCATGATCTTGCGAATGTCTTCGGCGTGGCGGAAGGAGTACGCGCGGCGGAGGTTCTCCGGGCTAGGGTCGTTATTGCTGTACTCAGGGTTCTTCGCGACTTCGGCCGGGTCCATCGTCGGCGGAGCCTTGAAGCCCGGCGCGTGCACGCCCAGCATGTCGAAGGACGCCTTCGCGCCGGCCGCGTACATGTCCTTCAGGTACTGGGTGTCCGAGATCGCCCGCTCGCTCACCTCGGTTGTGGGTGAGAGGCCAGCGCTAATGATGATGGCGTCCGGATCGATCTTCTTGATCTCGGTGTAGGAGATCCGCAGCATCTCGGCATACGCCTTGGGATCTGGCTTCTGGTTGCCCCACTCGTTCGCGATGTTCGGCTCGTTCCAGATCTCGTACGCCTGGATCTTGCCCTTGTATCGCTCGGCCATCGACTGGACGAAGTCCTTCCAGTCTTCCATATTGTCCGGCGGGCCGGAGGCCGGGAAGATCTTGTCCTTGCGCGCCCAGTCGGGCTGGTTGTCGAGACGGGCGATGATGCCGAGGCCAGCGCGGTTGATCTTGTCGACGACCAGGTCCGGCTCGCTCCACTCGAAGTTGTTCTTCCCCGTCTTCTCGATGTTGCGCCATTCGAAGCGCTGCTTCACCCAGGTGAAACCAGCCTCCTTGGCGAGTTTCAGATCGCGGTCGGCCTCCTCACGATGCCCCCAGAGGAACACGTGCACAGCAGCCGAGGCCGGGCTCACGCGGGGAAGGTCGCCGCTCTTTTGCACCAGTTTGACGGACGGCGCGGCCACCGAGATCGGGGTCGGCGATGCCTTGGCCGTGGCCTTGGTGGAGCCGCCCGATGGCTTGGCCGTTGGCGTCGGCGGCGGGCTGGACTGGCACCCGGCCAGGATAACCGTCGTAGCGAGCACGATCGTCGAAATCAGTTTCCGCAACAGTACCTCCTCATGGGCTCGACGCTCCGCGGCGTCAGTGATCACGCGGTCAGGCCACGGACCCGCGCGTCCGTGACAGACGATGTCGTGCGGTTACCGCAGCACACCTTCACGGCGCGCTTTGAGCAGGCGGTCGTAGGCCGGGCGGGGGGAGCCGTCCGGGTTCAGGATCGCCCACCAGTACTTTTCGTCGCTCGGAGTCCAGGATGGGTCTGGCATCGTCCAGAGGCACATCACCCCGATCCAGGGCGACCAGTGCTCGGCGGCCCACTTGTACGCGCCGACCAGGTTATCCCCCTTCTCCTCTTCCGAGACCCGGTGCCAGGCGTACGCCTGATTCACCGTGTCGCTCGTCCAACCGAACTCGAGGAGCCAGATCTGCTTGTCTCCGTCGCCGTTGTCTTCCATGATCTTGCGCATGTCCTCGACCCGCCGGAACACGAAGAAGCGGTGCCCGCCCCAGTTCGAGTCGCTCTCGGCCTCGTCGGGACTGACCGTCGGCGGCGCCTTGTAGCCGTGGCCATGCGCGCCCAGCACGTCGAAATACGGCCTGGCACCGGCGTCGTACATCCACTGGACGTACACGTCATCCGGCCGGGCCTGATCGTTGTCTGTGCCCGTCTGCGCCACGCCGCCCGTGATCACGGTGACGGAGGGATCAGCCGCCTTGGCAGCCTCATACGCCGCCTTGAGCAGCCGGACGTAGTCTACGGCTTGTTGCTGGTTGATCGGGCGATTTCCCCACTCGATGGTCAGGTTCTGCTCGTTCCAGACCTGGATAGCGTCGACCCGCCCGATCTGCGAGGTGCTCGAGTAGCGCGTGACGAACGCGGTGACGAAGTCAGCGAAGTCCTGGTAGTTGTCGGGGGGGCCGTTCGGTACCTTATCCCGCCGTGCCCAATCCGGCTGCTGGTCGAGGCGGGCGATGATCTTGACGCCGTTCGCCTTCGACGCTTTGACGACCCGGTCGGCCTCCGCCCAGTCGAACTTGCCCTTCTGGGGCTCGATGTAGCGCCACTGGAAGAGCGTCTTCTGCCACCCGAAGCCGGCATCGGTCAGGCGCTTGAGGTCACGGTCGGTGGTGCGCTCGTTGCCCCAGAGGAAGATGTTCATGCCGTACTCAGGGCTAGCGGCACGCTGCGGCCTCGTGGCGGGGGCGGCCGCCTGACGGGCGGCGGGGGCAGGCGAGGCGCTCGCACGGGGCGCGGCCTGCCGGTTGCCCTGACCCGCCGACGGCGGCTGTGGAGCGGCGTTCGCGAGCGGCGCTGGTGCGGTCGACGCCTGCCCAGCCGCCTGCTTCTCGAAGCCGTTCTTCAGATTCGTCGCGAGCAGCAGGTCCGGCCGGGCGAGGCCGTCCGCCGCGCCTGGCTCGTACTGGCGTAGCAACGGGCTGCCCGCTGCCTGAGCCTCCAGGTCGATCGGCAAGTTCTCGCCGGTCAGCAGCGCCTTCAGGTAGTCCCCAAGCAGGAGCCCCTGAGTGCACTTGCAGGTGTCGTCGTAGTGCATGATGCCGCGCTGGAAGCGGAGGTACACGAAGTTATCGTTCTTGGGGTCGCGCATCGGCTTTGAGGTCGGCGCGCCCCAGATCTGAAGGTTGATGAGCGGCAGCAGGCTGGCGGGGCCTTCCCCGTTGGGGAAGGCGTCGTCGTAGGTAACCGTCGACGCGAACGTCTTGGAGAAGTTGACCGGCAGACCTTCCCAGGTATCCGGTGCGTTGGCCTTGACGAACTCGATCATCCGGTCGGAGTAGGCTGGATCGGACGGCGTCGGCGCGGCCTTGATCAGGGCCTCGTTCGCCGCCGGGAAGGTCGAACCGTTGATGGTGGTGTAGGGAAGCAAGCCATCGTCGAGCAGGTTCAGGGTCTCGACGCCGTTCTTGCCCTTCTGCATGACGCTGCGCTGGAAGAACTGGACGACAAAGCCCTGGAAAGTGATCTCGCGCGAAGTGGGCAGCCCGAACGTCCTGGTGCCACCGCGCCGCTGGAAGAAGTCCCAGAAGTCGTCGTTCGAAATGCGATAGCCCGTCTCGCTGAAGAAGCGGGGATCGCTCTGCTGTACGCGCTCGTTTGCGAAAACCGTTGACGCAGTCGCCAGCAGAACGACGATCGCCAGCGCGTGCATGAGACGGGCGTGCATCCGGGCTCCTCTCGTGCCGTGGGCGGCGCCCGTCCAAGAGGCCCGCGGCGCCGCGGGATTATACGGATGTACTCCGCGGGCCACAAGACAAAATGCGCGGCATCGGGTAGGTTCCAGAGGCAGGCGCCGGGCGCAGCCGGTATTCCAGGTGCTTCCCACTGGCGCGCGCACGTGCAACGGGTTTGCCTGGCGTGGCAGCATCGGGCCAGCACACACAGGCTGGCGCGCACCGGCCAGCGCCGACCGGCCAGCACACACTGGGCCTGGCTCTCTGAGAGGCCAGTCCGTCTTCAGCCTGAGCCATTGCGCCCTCCACCGGACGCGGTGCAGACGTCCGCTCTTCTTGACAGTCCGCCCGGCGGGCCTGATAATCCGGAATTCGACCCTCACGACGGCGCGTGCTCCGGTGCGCGCCGTCATGCGTCGGGCGGCGCGCCCGTGACGATGGAGCCAGGGGGCGTCGTGATTGTCGGTGGAAGGACACGGCTATGCCAGAGCGCGCGATCTATCTCACCCGAGAAGGATTCAAGAAGTTCGACGACGAGCTCGCGCATCTGCGCACGGTCAAACGACCGGAGATTTCGGAGCGCATCCGAAAGGCGAAGGAACTGACGGACGTCGTCGACAACGCCGAGTACGACGAGGCCAAGAGCGAGCAGGGCTTCGTCGAGGGCAGGATCGTCGAGCTCGAGATGCTGCTGGCGAACGCCCAGTTGATCGGCGATGGCCCCCGCTCGGACTTCGTGACGTTCGGCTCACACGTCACCGTCCGGGAGGCGGACGGCGAAACCGAGCGCTACACCATCGTCGGCTCGATCGAGGCCGACCCACGGCGCGGCCTGATCTCGAACGAGTCGCCGGTCGGTCGGGCGCTCTTCGGCAAGAAGCCCGGCGACACAGCGACCGTGGTCGCGCCGGCCGGCAGCTTCGACCTGACCGTGATCGAGGTGTCCTGAGCGGTTCGGGATTGAGCAGACCCCCAGGCCGGTTGGGAACACCCTCAGCCTCAACGTAGGTCAGAGCATAACCCCTCACCCCAGCCCTCTCCCGCTGGGAGAGGGAGCGAGCATTCCCGTCCCAGCCTCGCCCCTCGGCTACACTTCAAGGAAGACGATCGAGCAGCCGCGCCGGGTCTACGGCCTCGGCGCGCTGACAGACCGAGATTCCTCCTACGGAGCGTAGCCGCGTGACCCTGCAACCCGCCCCGGGTGCCCAGGAGCCGACCGACGAGCACGAGCTCACCGCCGAGGAAGAGGACCGCCTCTTCCAGCAGCGGCTCGACAAGCTGAACCGCCTGCGCGCGGCCGGCGTCGACCCCTACCCTGCCCGCTTCGAGCGTACCGACCTTGCCGCCGACGTCGTCGCGGGCTTCGACGAGTCGCCCGGTACGTCGGTGCGCGTCGCCGGCCGGGTCGTGGGCGGGATTCGGCGGATGGGGAAGGCGACCTTCTTCCACCTGCTCGACCGCAGCGGCCGGATCCAGGTCTACGTCAAGCGCGACGTGGTCGGCGACGAGCAGTACGGCCTGCTGGAGCTGGTGGATGCAGGCGACTTCCTGGGCGTCGAGGGCGAGACGATGCGTACCCGCACCGGCGAAGTCACGGTGCAGGCCCAGATGCTCGTCATGCTCTCCAAGTCGCTGCGCCCCCTCCCCGAGAAGTGGCACGGCCTTCAGGACGTCGAGACACGCTACCGCAAGCGCTACCTCGACCTGATCGCCAATCCGGAGGTGATGGAAGTCTTCCGGCTTCGTAGCCGGATCGTCCACGAGGTGCGCGCGTTCCTGGTCGAGCGCGGCTTCCTCGAAGTCGAGACGCCGATCCTCCAGAGCGTGCCCGGCGGGGGATCGGCCCGTCCCTTCGGCACCTACTACAACGCGCTCGATCGGACTCTCTCGTTGCGGATTGCGCTAGAGCTGTATCTCAAGCGCTGCATCATCGGCGGCATTGAGAAGGTGTTCGAGATCGGCCGCAACTTCCGCAACGAGGGGCTGTCGCTCAAGCACAACCCCGAGTTCACGATGCTCGAGGTGTATCAGGCGTACGCCGACTACCAGGAGATCATGCGGCTGACCGAGGATCTCGTCGCAGCAGTCGCGACGCGCGTCCTGGGCACGCCGAAGATCGTGACGAAGGGCCAGCACATCGACCTATCGCCGCCCTGGCCGCGCATTCCACTACGTCGGGCGATCTACGAGGCCAGCGGCGTCGACTACGACGCGTATCCGGACGCTCAGTCGCTGGCGAAGGCGGCAGCTGAGGCCGGCCTACGGGTGCAGCCAGGCTGGTCGCGCGGCAAGCTGATCGACGAACTGCTGAGCGTCTTCGTGGAGCCGCGCGTCACCAGTCCGGTCTTCCTGGTGGACTACCCGTTGGAGCTATCGCCGCTGGCCAAGAGAAGCCCGGGCAACCCAGACGTGGTCGAGCGCTTCGAGGCGTTCTGCGGTGGCATGGAGATCGCTAACGCCTTTAGCGAGTTGAACGATCCGGTCGACCAGCGCGAGCGGTTTCTCGCTCAGGCCCGTCTCAAGGGCGCCGGCGACGACGAGGCGATGCCGTTCGACGCCGGCTTTCTGGAGGCACTCGAACACGGCATGCCCCCGACCGGCGGCATGGGTATGGGCATCGACCGCCTGGCGATGGTGCTGACCGGTCAGGACAAGATTCGCGACGTCATCCTCTTCCCGCAGCTTCGGACCCTCGACTAGCGGAGCATAGCGCCCTCGGTCAAGGCGCATCCCCGTCTGGCCGGCTTCCCAAACATCGGCAGTATGGCCCAGCAGCACCGCTGTCAGCGCTGGGCCGCTCAGGTTGGCGTCCTCGACATCCTGGACTTGCCACCTGACCCCGGTATCCATCGCGCGCTTCGACTGTCTGAAGACGCTCAGCCTCTGGAGTAGCCCGCCGTGCTTGCACTCTCGCTCATCAGGTCTCACCCGGACGAGGTCCGAGGCTCCCTCCGTCGCCGCCGTGAAGACCCGTCCCTCGTGGACGGTATCCTCGAAACGGATGTGCGGCGGCGCGCACTCGTCGACGAGCGCGACAACCTGCGCGCCGAGCAGAACCGCGCGAGCAAGGCGATGGGCACGGGCGGCAAGCCGAGCGAGGAAGAGCTAGCCCGACTGCGTGAGATGCGCGAGCGGATCCGCCAGCTTGACGAGGAGGCGACCGAGGTCGAGCGGACGCTGGACGGAATGCTGCTGGCCCTGCCCAACCTCGTCGATCCGACCGTCCCGGACGGGGAGGACGAATCCAGCAACGTGGTGCTGCGCGAGGCCGGCGAGCCGCGCACCTATCACTTCACGCCGCTGCCGCACTGGGAGCTGGGCGAGAAGCTCGGCATCATCGACTTCGAGCGGGGTGTCAAGCTGAGCGGCACCCGCTTCTACCAGCTACGCGGGCCGGCTGCGCGGCTCCAGCGGGCGCTGATCTCCTGGTTCCTGGACGTCCACACCCGCGAGCACGGCTTCACGGAGATCTACCCGCCCTCGCTGGTGAAAGAATCGGTGATGATTGGGAGCGGCCAGCTTCCGAAGTTCTACGACAACCTCTACCACGACGCCGAAGAGGATCTCTGGTTCATCCCGACCGCCGAGGTCGTGCTGGTGAACCTCCACTCCGACGAGATACTGGCGGCCAGTGCACTGCCGCTCCAGTACTGCGCCTACACTCCCTGCTTCCGGCGCGAGAAGTTCTCGGCCGGCCGCGACGTGCGCGGCATCAAGCGGGGTCACCAGTTCGACAAGGTCGAGATGGTCAAGGTCGTGGAGCCGAGCACCTCGGACGCCGAGCTCGACACGCTGGTGTCGCACGCGGCTACCCTCCTCGAACGTCTGGAGCTACCGTATCGGGTCGTCCAACTGTGCACCGGCGACCTCGGCTTCGCGATGCGCAAGACGTTCGATCTGGAAGTGTGGGCGCCCGGCTGCGGTGAGTGGCTCGAGGTGTCGTCGTGCAGCAATGCCGGCGACTACCAGGCCCGCCGCGCGAACCTGCGCGTCCGCCGCGAGGCCGGCGCCCGCCCGGAGTACCCGCACACCCTGAACGGTTCCGGCCTGGCGCTTCCGAGGGTCATGATCGCGGTGCTGGAGACGTACCAGCAGTCGGACGGCACCATCCGGGTCCCCGACGTGCTGCGCCCCTGGATGGGCGGCATCGAGGTCATCGGCCCGGTCCCCATGCCCTGACCCTCAACTTCTCGGTCGTCGCCGGCGGAATCGCGTAGGGTACGCCGTGCGGGCAACTACGGTTGACGCTGCGCGTCGGGCGTACCTACCATTTCGTATAAGCCGGATGATCGGGTGATGCAGGCGAGGTTTATGGATCGCCCGATCCGGACCCGTGCCTCACGACGGGGTGAGCGCGGCCCGACGGTCCGGCCGACCGCCACGGATGGCCGGATCTCGGGGCCGCGCAGCTACTGACGGTCTCATGAAGGAGCGATCGAAATGGCTCAGGCGAGCACCGTGCCCCCGTCCACGGGCACGACACACAAGTGGGTGTACCTCTTCGAAGAAGGCAGCGCCGACATGCGCAACCTCCTGGGCGGCAAGGGCGCCGGCTGCGCGGGCATGACCCGGGCCGGGCTGCCCGTCCCCCCAGGCTTCACCATTACGACCGAGGCGTGCGTGTCGTACTACTCGTCCGACAAGCAGTTCCCGGCCGGCATGTGGGAACAGGTGCTCGCAGCACTCGCCCACGTCGAGCAGAAGGCTGGCAAGAAGCTCGGCGACGTCAACGATCCGCTGCTCGTCTCGGTGCGGTCCGGCGCCCGGGTCTCGATGCCGGGCATGATGGACACCGTCCTGAACCTCGGCTTGAACGACCAGAGCGTGCAGGGACTGGCCAGGCTCACCAACAACGAGCGCTTCGCTCTTGACGCCTACCGTCGCTTCATCAGCATGTTCGGGCGAATCGTCCAGGACATCCCGACCGAGAAGTTCGACAAGGTGCTGGACGAAGCTAAAGAGCGGGCTGGCGTCACGTACGACCCCGAGCTTCAGCCTGAGCACCTCCGTGCGGTCGTGGCCGAGTACAAGAAGATCGTCAAGGCCGAGACCGGCAAGGACTTCCCGACCGATCCGCTCGAACAACTTCGGCTGGCGATCGGAGCGGTCTTCTCGTCCTGGATGGGCAAGCGGGCCGTCGACTACCGCCGCGCTGAGAAGCTCCCGGACGACTGGGGCACTGCCGTCAACGTGCAGACGATGGTCTTCGGCAACATGGGCGCCGACTCCGGCACCGGCGTCGCCTTCACCCGCGATCCGAACACCGGTGAGCACGTCCTCTACGGCAACTTCCTGGCGAACGCCCAGGGCGAGGACGTGGTGGCGGGCATCCGCAACGCCGAGCCCATCTCCGCGCTCAACGAGCACGATCCCGAGATCTACGCCGAGTTCGTGAAGTACGCCACCCAACTGGAGAAGGCGTACCGTGACATGCAGGATCTGGAATTCACCATCGAGCGCGGCACGCTCTACATGCTTCAGACCCGCAGCGGCAAGCGGACCGGCCGCGCCGCCGTCAAGATCGCCCGCGACCTGGTCGAGGACGGGCTGATCTCGAAGGATGAGGCGCTGATGCGCGTCGAGCCCCGCCACGTCGTGCAACTGCTCCTGCCGCGCTTCGACGAGAAGGCGAAGGCTCAGGCCGAGGCGAGCGGCAAGCTGATCGCGAAGGGCGTGGCAGCTTCGCCGGGCGCGGCCGTCGGGCAGGTCGTGTTCGATCCGGACGTCGCCGAGGAGAAGGCGAAGACGGGCGCTCGCCTCATCCTGGTCCGGCCCGAGACGGCGCCGGACGACTTCCACGGCATGATCGTCTCGCAGGGCATCCTGACCAGCCGGGGGGGCACCTCCAGCCACGCCGCCGTGGTGGCGCGCGGCCTGGGCAAGCCGTGCATCGTGGGTGCTGAGAGCGTCCGCGTCAACGTCGAGGGCGGCAGCTTCTCGGTCAACGGCGCAACGGTCAAGGAAGGCGAGGTCATCTCGATCGACGGCACCACCGGCGAGATCATGCTCGGCGCGGTGACGGCGGTCGAGCCGAAGTTCGAGGAGGACCAGGATCTTCAGACCATCCTGGCGTGGGCCGATGAGCGCCGCCGCCTGGGCACCTGGGCGAACGCCGACCGCGAGCGCGATGCTGCCCGGGCGCGCGAGCTTGGCGCCGAGGGCATCGGCCTCTGCCGCACCGAGCACATGTTTGAAGAGGCGGAGCGGCTCCCGTTCGTCCGCCAGATGATCCTCAACGCTGCCAGGACCCAGACCGGCGACGAGGCGGCCCGCAAGAAGTACCTCGAAGCGCTCGACAAACTGCTCGGCTACCAGAAGGGCGACTTCAAGGGGCTGCTCCGGGCGATGGACGGCCTGCCGGTCATCATCCGTCTGCTCGACCCGCCGCTCCACGAGTTCCTGCCCAAGTACGAGGAACTGCTGGTCGACGTGACCGAGATGCGCTGCAAGGGCGTGACCGGTCCCGAGCGCGACGAGAAGGAGCGGATGCTCCAGGCAGTGGCCTCGATGCGCGAGCAGAACCCGATGCTCGGGCTGCGCGGCTGCCGGCTCGGCCTGATGTTCCCCGAGATCAACGAGATGCAGGTCCGGGCGATCCTCGAGGCGGCCGTGGAGTTGAAGCAGGCCGGCGGCAACCCGAAACCCGAGATCATGATCCCGCTCGTCGGCGATGTGCGGGAGTTGCGTCGGGTGAAGGAGGTGCTCCTGAAGGTCGTGGAGGACGTCACGAAGCAGGCCGGCACCGACGTCCACTACAAGTTCGGGACGATGATCGAGGTGCCGCGCGCCGCGTTGACGGCCGGTCAGATCGCCGAGGAGGCCGAGTTCTTCAGCTTCGGCACCAACGACCTGACCCAGACCACCTACGGCTTCTCCCGCGACGACGCAGAGGGCAAGTTCCTGGGCTTCTACCAGGATGCGAAGCTCATCACGAACAACCCGTTCCAGGTGCTCGACGAGGTCGGCGTGGGGCGGTTGATTCGGATCGCCGTGGAGGAGGGCCGCGCGACCCGGCCGGACCTGGAAGTCGGCATCTGCGGCGAGCACGGCGGCGATCCGGAATCGGTGGAGTTCTGCCACCGGGCCGGCCTCAACTACGTCAGCTCGTCGCCGTTCCGAATCCCGGTAGCCCGGCTCGCGGCGGCTCAGGCGGTCGTGCGCGAGGGCCAGGCCAACGCCTCACGGGTCAGCTCGACGGCCTGACATCCACAGCCCCCGTCATTCGGCGGGGGCTCGCGTGGTACACCGGTCGGGGCGAGCCAGTGGCTCGCCCCGCGTTGTGCGCGCCCCCAGATCTCCGTCATCCGGTATCAGTCACAGGACATCACGGGCTATGGACACCACGGGCTATCGGCGCTCGCCCCTGACCACCACTGACTGATACCTGGCGACTGACAACGCCTCGACTCGCGGAGGTGCCGTGCTCTCCTATACCAGCCATCCAGAGGTCCGAGCGCGCCTCGAAGCGATCGAAGAGCAGACCCTCTCGCCGTTCGCTGCCCGCAGCGCGGACGCCAGCGGCCGGCGCTGGCCCCAGGAGCCAGATCCCCTCCGCGCGGCCTACCAGCGTGACCGCGACCGGATCATCCATTCGAAGGCGTTCCGGCGGCTGAAGCACAAGACCCAGGTCTTCATCGCCCCGAAGGGGGACCACTATCGCACCCGCCTTACCCACACCATGGAGGTGATGCAGGTAGCGCGGACGATCGCGCGAGCCTTGCGCCTGAACGAAGACCTGACCGAGGCCATCGCGCTCGGGCACGACCTCGGCCACACGCCCTTCGGCCACGCCGGCGAAGACGCGATGGCGGAGATCCTCGGCCATTTCCGCCATAACGAGCAGAGCGTCCGAGTGGTCGAGTACCTGGAGCGCGACGGGCGCGGCCTCAACCTCGCTGAACAGGTGAAGGATGGCATCCTGCGCCACTCGAAGACCCGCGAGAACGTCGCGGCGGCCGGCTGGGGCGTCGCGAGCACCCTCGAAGGCCAGATCGTCAAGCTCGCCGACGGCATCGCCTACCTTGCCCACGACATCGACGACGCGATCCGCGCCGGCGTCATCACCGAGGAGCAGATCCCGTCAGACTACCGCACGGCGTTCGGCACCACCACCGGCCAGCGGATCGAGGCACTGGTCGGCGACATCGTCGACTACAACTGGCGGGTGGCGAGCGGCGACGGGCCATCCTGGCAGGAGGCGGTTGGCAACGGTCGGGCAATTGGCCTGAGCCCGGGCACGCTCGAATCGATGAACGGTTTGCGCGACTTCATGTTCCGGAACGTCTACACCGAGTCGGCGGCGAAGGCGGACGTGCCGAAGACGAAGTTCGTCATTCACGCCCTGTTCGAGCACTTCCGCACGCACCCTCACCAGATGCCCGACGAGATGCAGACCAACCCCCGAGACGAGCCTATCGAGCGGCGCATTGCGGACTACATCGCCGGCATGACCGACCGCTACGCCGTCAAGATCTTCGAGGAGATCTACGTGCCCCAGGAGTGGGCGGTGTACAGCTAGTCGAGAGCTGGGAGTCGTGACGAGAGAGCGGGAGCCAGACCGAGGCGCTGAGTTATCAGCCGTCAGTTCTCAGCGATCGAGGGAGAGTTCCGCTCGGCTGCTATCGACAGTCGGACGCCGTGGCGGCTTCAGTCAGAGGGTCCGGCCGGATCGCGCTGGCGTAGGTGTCTTCTGTAACGCTGATGTAGCGAAATCCGATGCCGGATCGCTGGTTTCGGGTGGGCGTCGGATGCATCATTCGGGCACGCGATCCTGACCCTTCCGAGGCCGGCCGTGGCAGACTCGACGATCGACGAGATCAAGCGACGCCTGGACGTCGTGGACGTCATCGGCCAGACGGTGGCGCTCAAGCGCTCCGGCAAGGGCTTCAAGGGGCTCTGCCCCTTCCACGGCGAGAAGACCCCCTCCTTCTACGTCTCGCCTGAGCGCGGCTCCTGGCACTGTTTCGGGTGTGGCGAGGGCGGCGACGTCTTCACGTTCGTTCAGAAGCGGGACAACCTTGGGTTCGCCGAGGCGCTCCAGGTGCTGGCCGACCGTGCCGGCGTCGTCATCGAGCCGCGCGCCAAACCCGACCCCGGCGCCCGTGAGGCACGCGACCGCCTCCACGGCATCCTCGAATCGGCCGCGCTCTACTTTCGCGGCGTCCTGACGAGCGAGACGGGCGCCACCGCTCGCGCCTACTTCCACGACCGCGGGGTCACGCCGGAGAGCATCGAGCGCTTCGGCCTCGGCTACTCGGATCCCCAGGGGCGCGGCCTCGAGCGCCACCTGATCCGGGCCGGCTACAGCGTCGAGGAGTGCGTCCAGGCCGGTGCGCTTGGCCAGTCCGAGGATGGCACGCGAGTCTACGACCGCTTCCGCGACCGCGTCATCTTCCCGATCCGCGACGCCGAAGGCCGGGCCATCGGCTTCGGCGGCCGCATTCTGCGCTCGGATCAACAGCCCAAGTACCTGAACTCGCCCCAGTCCGACATGTTCGACAAGGGCAGCAACCTCTACCTGCTCGACCTCGCCCGCGACGCGGTCCGTAAGGCCAGCCAGGCAATCGTGGTCGAGGGGTACATGGACGCGCTGATCGCCCATCAGGCCGGCTTCGCCAACGTGGTGGCGACGCTCGGGACCGCGCTCACCGAGCGGCACGTGCAGGTGCTCCGCCGCCAGGGATTACGCGAGATCGTCCTCAGTCTCGATGCCGACGCGGCTGGCTTGCGCGCCGCCTCGCGCGGCTCGGCAGTCGCCCATGACAGCACCAGCGACGAAGCGCCCCGGATCGACTTCGGGCTGCTGGGCCGCGCGGAGCGCCCGCGTGGGCGCGGCTCGATGCCGACGATGTACGTCGAGCGGCGCACCATCCTCAAGGTCATGACCCTCCACGGCGGCAAAGACCCAGACGAGGTCATCCGCCACGATCCGTCAGAGTGGACGCGGGCGGTCGAGGCCGCGCGGCCGGTCATTGACTTCGTGCTGGAGAACCTGCCGCGCGTCTTCGACCTCAGCACCACGGACGGGCGCCGGGAGGCCGCCATGCGCGCCGTCGACCTGATCTACGACGTCGCAGACCCCATCGACCGTGACCGCCACCTTCAACGCCTCGCGGCCATCATTGGTACCGGCCTCGACGTCCTCCGCGAGTTGGTGCGGCGCAAGATGCGGATCGTGCAGCCGGCTGGGTCAGAGGAGGACGGCCCGCCGCCTGCCCCGCCTGCGCCCGCCCCGGCCTACGAGGAACGGCTGGAGGATCTGGCCATCGCGCTGCTCCTGCGCGCCCGAGGAGCCGGCGAATGGCCGGCCCCAAACGATTTCGAAAGTGCTGCCCACCGCGCCATTCTGGAACGGCTGGCGGATGGACCGGACTGGCCAGACGCGCCGACAGCGTTCGACCGTCTGGCGCAGGAGCTAGGCGAGCCGTTCGTGGAGACGCTCGAACGCATCAAGCGGTCGGACGGAGAAAACGAGCGGCTCGCCCAGGACGACGTCGTTCATGAACTTCAGGTCCGCCGATTGGAGTTGCGCAAGCTCCGACTGTTCAGGCAACATCAGGCACTCGATTCGGCGCTCCGCGAGGAGGCCGGCGGGCTAAGCGTAGCGGAACAGCGGGAATACCACGAACGGCTCGCGCGCCTCGCCGGCCACCTGGGCCGGATCTTCGAGGAGCAACGGCGGCTCGGCGTCGTAGGCACGGCGTCCTGGAGCATCCGACGGGGGCAGGAGGTCCTTGGTGGTTGACGATCCGCAGAGCAGACTGGCGACAGCGGACACAACGGTCGCGGAGAGCCTCCCGCCACTCGACTCCGAGTCGTTCGAGACGTATCCGGAGCTATCGGCGATGGAGATCGACGCGCTCGAGCCGCTCGCCGGAGCTAGCAGAATAGCCGGGGCTAACAGGATAGCCGGGGCCAACCGGATGGTCGGAGCCGAGGTGGACGGCCCCGTCACCATCGACCTCGAG
This sequence comes from Chloroflexota bacterium, assembly GCA_020845495.1. Next base: position 111,647 of record JADLFM010000141.1, on the reverse strand, counting down.
TCCGCGACGGACGTGCTCGACGGCCCGATGGCCCTTGACGGCGACCTGCCGTTCGACGCGGCGGTCTCACTGTCCGACTCGACGAACGGCGACGGACGGCCGGTGCTCGAAGCGGCTCCGTCCACACTCGCCTGGATGGCGCCCACCGATGCTGACCTCCTGCTCGAAGAAGAGGAGGAGGAAGAAGCCGATCCGGTCGTCGCGCTGACCGCCACCCCAGGGACGACCGTCGAGCCGCTGGCCGGAGCAGAGGAGCATGAGGGCCTCGAAGATCACGTGCGGATGTATCTGCGCGAGATCGGGCTGGTGCCGCTCCTATCCTGGGACGGCGAGAAGCGGCTCGCTCGGCGCATGGAAGAGGGTGCCTACCTCGAGCGACTCGTACGCGAGCTCCAGGCGGCCAGCCCACGGACGACCGCCCTCGATTTGATCGCCGAGATGGAGCGCCGCTTCGTCGCGAGCCTCGACCTGCTGGAGCGATGGGCGTCAGCACTCGAGCGCACCGCCGAGAGCTATCGGCGGGCCATGACGACGCTCGGTGAGACGGCCGATATCTCGATCGACCGCTGCCAGGACATCGCCGCCGCGACCGTGCAGCCGCCGGAGCAGGCTCGCGAGGGGCTGATCGAGCTCTCGGTGCTCTGCCGGCTGCTGCCAGACGAGTTGAAGGCGTGGGTCGCCGAGCAGCGTGCTAGCGCGCTCGGCCCACTCGGCCCTGGCGTGGGCGAGCGGTTCGTCGTCGAGGAAAAGGCGCTCGAAGAGCACTTTGGCTGGATCCGCTTCGAGGCCGACCGGGCCCGCGCGAGTCTGACCGAGGCGAACCTGCGGCTCGTCGTGAGCGTGGCGAAGAAGTACATCGGGCGCGGGATGTCGCTGCTCGACTTGATTCAGGAAGGCAACATCGGCCTGATCCGAGCGGTCGAGAAGTTCGAGTACCGCAAGGGCTTCAAGTTCAGCACCTACGCGACCTGGTGGATTCGACAGGCAATCACCCGCGCCATCGCGGATCAGGCTCGCACGATCCGTATCCCCGTGCACATGGTGGAGACGATCAATCGGCTGAGCCGCCTGACCCGCCGCCTGGTGCAAGACCTGGGGCGCGAGCCGACCTCGGAGGAGTTGGGCGCCGAGTTGGAGATCACGCCGGACCGGGTACGCGATATCCTGAAGGTAGCACAGGATCCAGTCTCGCTCGAAACGCCCATCGGCGAGGAGGAGGACAGTCACCTCGGCGACTTCATTGAGGACCAGGGCGCCCTCGCACCGTCCGACGCGGCCTCGCATCAGTTGCTCAAGGAGCAGGTCGAGGACGTGCTGGACTCGCTGACCGGCCGCGAGCGCCGGGTGCTCCAACTCCGGTTCGGCCTCGACGACGGCCGGCAACGCACACTCGAAGAGGTCGGGCGGGAGTTCGGGGTGACGCGCGAGCGCATCCGCCAGATCGAGGCGAAGGCGCTTCGAAAGCTCCGGCACCCCAGCCGCTCCAAGAAGCTCAGAGACTATCTGGAGTAGCGAGGCGGGAGTCATGAGTAGGGAGAGGCGCGTGGTCTCTCCTCGCGACTCTCGCCTCACTGCTCTCGGCTCGCCACATGCAGGTCTGGTCGATTGCTAGCGGAAGCTCTGGGAATGCCTACCTCGTAAGGGCGGGCGAGACGGTCGCGCTCTACGAGTGCGGCATCCCGATGAAGCGGATCGTGAACTTCTTGCAACGTCTCCGCATCTCGCCTCACGATCTGGCCGGCATCTTCCTGACCCACGACCATAGCGACCACATCCGCTCGGCACGGCAGGTGTCGGATACGTACAACCTGCCGCTCTTCGCGACGCCCGGCACGCTGAGCCACCCGTCTCTGTGCGATTCGTCGTGGGCACGGCCGCTGACCGCGAATCAGGCATTTCGGGTGGGCGACACCGAGGTGCTGCCGTTCCCTGTCCCCCACGACGCCCGCGAGCCGGTCGGGTTTCGCATTACCGCTCACGAGGCGACCGCCTGTATCACGACCGATCTGGGCTTCGTGCCGAAGGATGTGCAGCGTCACCTGCGGGGCAACGATCTACTCGTACTGGAAGCAAACCATGACGAAGAGTTGCTCCACAATGGCCCCTACCCGCGCTTCCTGAAGCAGCGCGTGCTCGGCAATCGTGGGCACCTCTCGAACGTGGCGACCGGCAACGCGCTCGCGGCCTGCGGCGAGCGCGTGCCGACAACGGTCTGGCTCGCGCACCTCAGCCCCGTGAACAACCGCCCGGACCTCGCCCATCAAGCGGTCTCCGGGTCGCTCGCGGCGGTTGGCCTGGGGCACGTCACGGTGGAGGTCGCGGAGCGGCACCGCCCGAGCCTGGACTGGTCGTCGAGGCCGCGCGCCAGCCAGCTCAGCCTGTTCTGAGGAGCGCTCTGCCCGGTATCGGCCCCACCCGGTGCCGGCCCCCACCTGGCCTGGGAGGCGATGCCCTCGTTACGGTGCCGACGCAATCATGACGCGCCGAGAAGCGCACGATCGGGGGTCTGATACAATCCGCACGAGACGGCCCGTTGCGCGGCGGCCCCGGAGCACGTCCGGTGCACGCGTGTGCGGGCCGTGATTCTCCTCTGTCGGCGGGTGACTCCAGCATGCCTTCTCGGACACAGCCCCGGACGAGCGACGAGGTCCGTCGCGCCTGGGTCGAGTTTTTCGCGGAGCGCGGCCACGTCCAGCAGCCTAGCTCCAGCCTGGTGCCGTACAACGACCCAAGCGTGCTGCTGACCACGGCCGGCATGCAGCAGATGATCCCGTACATGTTGGGGCGCGAGGCGCCGCCGGCCATCCGGATGACCTCGGTCCAGAAGTGCTTCCGGACCGTCGACATCGACGAAGTCGGCAACCCGCGCAACCTGACGTTCTTCGAGATGCTCGGGAACTTCTCGATTGGGGACTACTTCAAGGAAATGGCGATTCCCTGGGCCTGGGAGTTCGTCACCGAGTGGCTCCAGTTCCCGCCCGAGCACGTCTGGATCACCATCCACCCGACCGACGACGAGGCCCTCGGCCTCTGGCTCGCGACCGGCATCCCGCGCGAGCGGATCAGCTACCTCGAGGACAACTGGTGGGGACCGCCCGGCGCCGAGGGACCGTGCGGGCCGGACTCGGAACTGTACTACGACCAGGGCGCCGAGGTCGGCTGCGGCCGGCCCGACTGCGCGCCCGGCTGCGACTGCGACCGCTTCCTCGAGTTCTGGAACCTGGTGTTCATGCAGTTCTACCAGGACCGCGACGGGAGGCGGACGCCACTGGCGAAGAAGAACATCGACACCGGCAGCGGCCTGGAGCGGGTGACGGCGATTCTCCAGTCCGCCCCGAGCGTCTACGAGACCGACCTGTTCCGCCCGATCATCGACACCGTAGCCACGATCGCCAGCACGGCGTTCGGGCGCGACGAGCACACCGACTACGCGCTGCGGGTCATCGCGGACCATGGCCGCGGGATCACGTTCCTGGCTGGTGACGGTGTCACGCCCAGCAACGAAGGGCGTGGCTACGTGATGCGCCGGATCGTGCGGCGGGCAGTTCGCTACGGTCGTCTGCTCGGTATCGAGCGGCCGTTCCTTCAGCAGATCGTCGAGCGCGTCATCGACCGCATGGGCGAGCACTACCCAGATCTGGTCCAGCGGCGGGCCGGTATCGTCGAGGCGATCGCGCTCGAGGAGGCCCGCTTCGCCGAGACGCTCGCCGCCGGCACGGAGCGGCTGAACGAGTGGATCGCGGCGGCGAAGGAGCGCGGCGAGCGTCAGGTCGACGGCCACTTGCTCTTTCAGTTGTACGATACCTTCGGCTTCCCCCGTGAGCTCTCCGAGGAGATGCTGGCCGAGGCCGGCCTGGAAGCCGACCGGGCCGGCTTCGACGAGGCGATGGAGGCACAGCGCACCCGCAGCCGGGCCGGCGCCCGCTTCCGCTCGGCCGCCGAGGTGCTGGCGACCGAAGGCCCGACCGGCGCGCCGGCCAGCCTGTTCCAGCACGGTGAGCCGCTAAAGTTGCCCTCCGAGGTCGTCGCCATCGGCGTACACATCGACGGCGTCGGCCTGGATTGGACCCGCGAGGAGATCGCGCAGGGCGAGCGGGGCGAGATCCTGCTCTCGGGGCTGACGCCGTTCTACCCCGAAGGCGGCGGTCAGGTGGGGGACCAGGGCGTCATTCGCGGACGCGATGGCGTGTTCCGGGTCCGGGAGACGCGCCGCCTCGACGAGTTGCACGTCGTCCACATCGGCGAGATGATCGAGGGCCAGTTGAGCCGCGTGACGAATCTGGACGTGATCGCGGAGGTCGATCCGGAGTACCGCACCGCGACAACGCGCCATCATACGCTCACCCACATCCTCCACCGCACCCTCAAGGACGTCCTCGGCGAGAACACCGAGCAGAAAGGCTCGCTCGTCGCGCCGCGCGTCGCCCGCTTCGACTTCAACTACCCGCGCGGCCTCACCTCCGAGCAGGTGACGGAGGTGAACGCGCGCATCAACCGCCATGTCCTCGAAAACCTGACGGTCGCGTGGCAGGTGATGGACATCACCCAGGCACGCCGGGCCGGCGCGGTGGCGATCTTCGGTGAGAAGTACGGCAGCCAGGTCCGCGTCGTCGACATCGGCGGCTGGAGCAAGGAGTTGTGCGGCGGCACCCACGTCGATCGCTCGGCCGAGGTCGGGACAGCGATTCTGGTCCGGGAGTCGGGGCTGGCAAGCGGTATCCGGCGCGTCGAGGTGCTGGCCGGTGAGGCGGCATTCGCGCACGCCTGGGAACAGCAGGAGCGGCTCCTGCACCTCGCACGGACCGTCGGGGCGCCCCTCGACCACCTGGAGGCGCGGCTCGCGTCGCTGGTCGAGGAACTGGATCAGGCGAAGCGCGAGGCATCGCGGCTGGAGCAGCAGCTTGCCGGACGACGCGCGGAACAGCTTTTGCAGAGTGCGACTGCCGTGGGCGAGGTGAGCGTCCTGGCGGTGCAGGTCGAAGCGTCGAGCCGCGACGCGCTGCGCGACACCGCCGACCAGCTCCGGGCGAAGCTCGGAACGTCGGTGGTGGCGCTGGCGGCCAACATCGGCGAGCAGCATGCGTTCGTCGTGGGCGTGAGCCGTGACGCGATCCAGTTGGGTATCAACGCGGGCGATATCTTGCGGGAAGCGCTGGCCGCCGCCGGCGGGAAGGGCGGGGGACGCCCGGACTTCGCGCAGGGCGGCGTCAAGGATCCTGCGCAGCTTGGCCTGGCGCTGGCGCAGGTGGTACCCCTCGTCGAGCGAGCGGTTGGAAGGATGTAGACCAGTGGCAACGGCATCCGCGACACCCCCGGCGGCGGCGCAGGAGGTCGTCTTCCTCGATCTGGACGACGACCTCACCACGGTGCGGGCAAAGCTCGAATCGACTTCGGCCGACGAGGTCTACCTCGTCATCCCCCGGCGCTCCCCGATCTTGCGGACGCCACTCGAGTTCCGGATCCTGGCCAGGCTCACCCACGAGCTTTCGTCCGAGACGATCATCGTCACCGGAGATGGGTCGCGCCGAGCGCTTGCACGCCAGGAAGGGCTTCGGACTCGCCGCTCGGTCCGCTCGCTACGCCACCTCTCGCGTCCGCCCGGTTCCCACTCCTGGGGCTTGCCAGCCCTCCCAGATTGGATACCGCTGCCTTCGCTCACCGGCCTGCTCTTCAGCGTGATCGTCGGCGCCGCGATCGTCTTCCTCGTTCTCGGCGTCCTGCCGGTCATGAAAGTGACCATTGCGCCCCAGGTGCTCCCGCAACAGCAGGACATCGAGATCATGGTGGATCCCTCGGCGCGCCAGAGCGACGTCGCGCGGCGGATCGTACCGGGTGAGGTGCTCCAGCAGCGCGTCGAAGTGGTCGGGTCGCTGCCGGTGAGCGGCGGGAAGAAGCTTGGGCGTGACCGTGCACGCGGCGAGGTCGTGTTCCTAAGCCAGAACAACCAGCCGATTACCCTGCCGCGCGGAACCATCGTCTCCACCAACAGCGGGGTGCGTTTCCAGACCGACCTGGACGTCCAGGTGCCGGCCTGGAGTCAGGGACTGGCGAAGGTCGGCGTGACCGCCGTCGACCCGGGAACCGCCGGCAACGTCGAGGCGCGCCAGATCACCCGCATCGACACGCAGGGCATCCAGAACCTGACTGCCCGTAACGACCGTCCAACTCAGGGCGGCACTGACCGTGACGGCAAGGTCGTCACCCAGGACGACATCGCCAAGTTGCGGGAGCAGTTGCAGAGCCGGGCGCGCGAGCAGGCGTTGGCCGAGCTCTACGCGCGAGCCGGCAGCGACCGATCGCTCGTGCAGCAGAGCCTGCGGCTGCGGCCCGAGAACGAGTCGTTCGATCCGGGCGTAGACGCCGAGGCCGATCAGGTTACCGGCAAGCTCTCGATGGTGACGAGCGCCGTGGTCTTCCTGAACGCCGACTTCAACGGCATGGTCCAGAAGGTGTTCCTGGCTCAGGCCGGCCCTGGTTTCGATCTACCGATCAGCCAGCTTGGGGTCGGGACGCCGGAGGTGCTCGGTGTCGACGATCAGAAGGTGCGGATCCGAACCCGTTCGCAGGCTGGCCTGGTGCGCCAGGTGAACGGCGATCAGATCGCCGAGCAGTTGCGCTGGAAGCCTCTCAGCGAGGCACGCTCGATCCTGAGCCGCACGGACGGTGTGGCAGGCAGCCCCCGCATCGAGATGAGTCCGGAATGGGCGCTGCGGGCCTACCGGATAGAGGTCACGGTACAGAATCCGAAGTGAGCGGCCAGGGCGGGGACTGTCTGACCGGGAGCCCAGCCGTCCGAGGCAGACGGGCGTGAGCGGACTCGGCGACCTGGCCGGGCGAGTGATGGCGCTCGATCCTGGCGAGCGCCGAGTCGGGGTCGCGCTGAGCGACGAGCTTGGCATCCTGGCGTCGCCGCTCTGTATCCTCCAGCACCCTGCCCGCGAGCGGGTCGCGGCGGTCACGGACCTCATCCGCGATCATGGGGTCGTCGAGGTGCTCGTCGGCTTCCCGCGAACGCTTCGTGGTGAGGTAGGACCACAAGCGCGGCGCGTCGAGCGGTTCGTGGAGGAGCTCCGCGGCGCCGTCGACGTTCCGGTGAGGTTATGGGACGAACGGTATTCGACGGCAGAGGCGACCGACCGGCTGAGCGCCGCGCGCACCGGCAACCGCCGGCCGCAGATTGGCCGCCGCGGGCGGGCGGCGCCGGCCGTGGACGCCCTGGCGGCGACGGTGATCCTCCAGGAGTATCTGGACTCGAGACGCTCGTCCGGATCGTCCTCACTCTCGTCGCCGTGGTGGTCGTCGCCGGAGCAGGACTGATCGCTTACGTCGCCTTCGAGGGGCTGCCGGGCATGGTCACTGGCGGCCTCGACCGCTGGGATGCACCGGTCAGTGCTGAGCCACACCCCCAGGCCTTCACGGTTCAGCCAGGCCAGTCGGCGGCGGCTATCGGCGATGCACTGCACCAGCGTGGGCTGATCCGCTCGCCGATCGCCTTTCGGGCGCTCGTCGAGGCGCGTGGTGTCGGTGACAAAATCGAGGCCGGCGACTACACGCTCAGCCCGTCGATGACGACGAACGAGATCATCACCGCGCTAGCACAGGGCGCCAGCCGAAGCGGCATCGTGGTGACGATCCCAGAGGGCTGGCGGCTGGAGCAGGTGGCTCAGAAGATCGAGACACTTGGCATCAGCCGCTCTGACGCCTTCCTCGCCATCGTTCGGGCGGGCAGCGGGGCCGGCTTCCAAATGGCGGAGCCGCCGCCCTCCGACGCGACGCTCGAAGGCTACCTTTTCCCCGAAACCTACGAGATCCGCAAGGATGCCACCGTCCGCACGCTCGTCGAGATGATGGTCCGCCACTTCGACCGAACCGTCACGCCGGCACTGCGCGAGGCGTTCCACCGCCAGGGTCTGACCCTCCACCAGGCCGTGACGCTCGCCTCGATCGTCGAGCGGGAGGCGGTCGTGCCGGCCGAGCAGCCAGTCATCGCGAGCGTCTATCTCAACCGCCTGCGCCGCGACATGCCGCTCCAGGCCGACCCGACCGTCCAGTTCGCCGTCGCCAACGCGAATCCGAGCGAAGCGGCCAGCTTCAATTTCTGGAAGCGCGACCTGAGCGGCCGGGACCTGGAGCTACACTCCCCCTACAACACCTACACCCAGCGCGGGCTGCCGCCCGGCCCGATCTGTAGCCCCGGTCTTGCAGCGTTGGAAGCCGTCGCGAATCCGGCCCAGACCGACTACCTGTACTTCGTGGCCAAGGGGGACGGCTCCCACGTCTTCGCGAAGACCGACATCGAGCATCAGGCGAACGTGGATCGCTACCGCCGATGAGAGGTCCGACTGACCGTGAGGCCGATGGCCTGCTGGTGGCCGAGCGAGGCCGCATCGCCGCCTACTACGCACAGCGCCAGCGCGCCGGCCTGGATCGCCGCTACCAGGTGAGCCAGCCGGGCAACCTGTTCCGGGTCCAGCACCTGGAGCGGGACATCCTCGCCACGCTCCGGCGGCACGGCTTCACGGATCTGGGGAGCTACCGCATCCTCGATGTAGGCTGCGGTGACGGCGCGTTCTTGCGTCGACTGGTCTCCTGGGGCGCCGATCCGCAGAAGTTGGCCGGCGTCGACCTGCTGCCGGAGCGGGTGGCTGCCGCTCAGCGCACCGACGCCGTGATCGACGTACAGCACGCCGACGCGAGCCACCTGCCCCACGAGGATGGCGCTTTTGACATGGTGGTGCAGCAGATGATGCTCTCCTCGATCCTCGACGAGCGGATGCGCCGGCGGGTAGCGCAGGAGATGGCGCGCGTGCTGAGGCCGGGCGGGGTCGTGGTATCCTACGACTTCCGTGTGGCACGGGATCGGCGTCACACCCGAGCGATTCAGGCTGCCGACTTGCGAGCCCTCTTTCCTGGCTTCATGACCGACGTTCGAAGGGTGACGCTCGTGCCGCCCGTCTCGCGCTGGCTGGCTCCCCGAAGCTGGCTGGCCTGCGAACTGTTGGAGGCAGTCCCGCTCTTCCGCACGCACGAACTGGTGGTGCTCCGCAAGCCGCCAGCCACGTGAGAGCACGAGCACGAGCGGCTCGACCTGGAGCCGGGAACTGGTGAGAAGAGGTCCAGATGATCGCTGAGCAGCTTGCGCTTGATGGCGGCGCTCCCATCCGCGAGACGTGGCTCCCGTTCCACCGCCCCACCGTGGAAGATGACGAGATTGCGGAGGTCGTCGACACGCTGCGGAGCGGCTGGCTGACGACCGGGCCACGTACCAGGCGCTTCGAGCGGGAGTTCGCGGCCTATGTCGGAGCCGAGCACGCCGTCGCCGTCAACTCCGCGACCGCCGCGATGCATCTAGCGCTGGAGGCGATCGGGCTTCACGCTGGCGAGGAGGTGATCGTCCCGACCTACACCTTCGCGGCGAGCGCCGAGGTGGTGCTCTACTTTGGGGCACGCCCGGTCCTGGTAGACGTCGACCCACGTACCCTCTGTATCGACGTCGACGCGGCCGAGGCGGCTGTCACCGAGCGCACCCGCGCCATCATCAGCGTCGACATCGCCGGCGTGCCCTGCGAGTATGACCCACTCCGTGCTCTGGCCGAACGGCGCGGCCTCGTCCTGCTCGACGACGCCGCCCACGCCATTCCGTCGCGCTACAAGGGGCGAAGGGTGGGCACCCTGACCGACCTGACGGCGTTCAGCTTTTATGCCACCAAGCCGCTTGCGACCGGAGAGGGCGGCATGCTCGTCACCGACAACCCCACCTACGCCGAGCGGGCCGCGATCATGAGCCTGCACGGCATCAGCCGCGACGCCTGGAAACGCTACACCGCCGAAGGCTCCTGGTATTACGAAGTCGTCGCGCCGGGCTTCAAGTACAACCTGACCGACGTGGCGGCTGCGCTCGGGCTGCGTCAGCTCACGAAGCAGGAGCGCTTCCTCGCCGAGCGGTCGAGTATCGCCGCGCGCTACGACGCGGCTTTCCGCACGCTGCCCGAGGTGATGACGCCGTTCGTCCCCGCCGACGTCGAGACGTCCTGGCACCTCTACCTGCTGCGCTTGAACCTCGACCGGCTGACCGCCGACCGGGCGCAGTTCGTCCGAGCGCTCGCGGCCGAAAACATCGGCACCAGCGTCCATTTCATCCCGCTTCACCTCCACCCCTGGTACAGCGAGACTTATGACTACGCTCCGGACGCCTTCCCAGGTGCGTACGGCGAGTACGAGCGCGTCATCTCGCTGCCGATCTTCCCCAGCATGACCTGCGCCGAGGTCCAGGACGTCATCGCGGCAGTCTCCAAGGTGGTGACCCATTACCGGCGGTGACCCCGACGTGCGCGAACCTCGGCTGAAGCGTCCCCTCGACGCGCTCGCAGCCGGCCTGGGCCTGGTCGCACTCGCGCCGCTCATGGGGGCCGTCGCGGCGGCGATCCGCCTCGAATCACCAGGGCCGGTGCTCTACCACGCCCGCCGGACTGGTCGGGGCGGCGCCTCCTTCACCATGTACAAGTTCCGGACGATGCATACCCGCCGCGACGAGCACGGACCACGCATCACCCAGCACGCCGACCAGCGGGTGACGCGCGTCGGGCGGCTACTGCGGCCGACCCGCCTCGACGAGTTGCCACAGTTGTGGAACGTGCTCGTCGGCGACATGAGCCTGGTCGGGCCGCGGCCCGAAGACCCCCACTATGTCGAGGTGTACCCGGCTCGGTTCCGGCCGGTCCTGCGGGCGCGGCCCGGCATCACGAGCCTCGCGGCGCTGCTCTACCGCGACGAAGAGCGGCTACTGGTGGGCGAGGACTGGGAGCAGGTGTACGTCGACGAGGTGATGCCGGCAAAGCTCGAAATCGACCTGGACTACCTGCGGCGGCAGTCGCTTTGGCTCGACGCACAGATTTTGCTGGCGACGGCGCTCTCCGCCATCGGGCTGGGACGACTCGTACCCCCGCCCCATCCACCGGGTGGCATGCAGGCAGCAGAGGCTCGGCGGCGCCAGGCGGACGACCCACCCATCGATCTGCTAGCCGGAGGGCCGGAGGCCGCCGGGTGAGTGCGCGGCAGTCCGGGCTGGCGGGGGGCGCCGCGACGCACCAGAGGACGCCAGCGCGCCGCTGGCCACTCGTTACGGCCGCTCAGATGGCCGCGCAGCAGATCGTCGCCGCCGAGCCGGCCATCGCGGTCGTGACGGCGGCACTGCTGCTCGCCGTGCCGTTGCTCTCGTTCTGGCCGGCCGTCATCGCCGGGGCGGTGCCGTCGCTGGCGCGGCTCGTTCTCGCCGGCCGCCCCTGGCGCCGAACCGCCTTCGATTGGCCGCTGGTGTTCCTGGCGTGTGGCGCAGCCCTCGGGGCGTACGGGAGCCTCAACCCCGGCGGCGTCTACGTGCGGATCGCCGGGCTGCTCGCCGGCCTCTACCTGTTCGTGGCGGCCCGCGAACACGCCTGGCAGGAGGAGCAGCTACGGGCACTCGTCGTCGGGTTACTCGCCGCGGCGGTCGCCGCCTGCCTGGCGATGCTGGTGCTCGTGGCGCCGTTCCTGCGGCTCGACCACATTCCGCCACTCGCCTGGCTCGTCGCGGCCGTCGATCGCTGGAACCTGGGCGTCTGGTTCAGCGATCAGGACTGGTTGCTCCAGCGATATCGCTTCCGGGCCTCGGGCGTCGGCTCGACGGCTGATCTGGGATTGGCGCTCGCGTTCGCGGCGTTCATCGGGCTGCGGGGGCGGCTGGCACGGTTGCTCGTCGTCGCGAGCGTCCCAATCTTCCTGGCAACCCTCGTCGTGGCCGAGAATCGTGGTGCGATGCTCGCCGGCGCTCTCACACTCGGGATCATGGCGACCGTCTGGCGCCCGCGCTTGCTGCCGCTGATTCCCCTCGGGGCGCTACTGGCCGTTGCAGCCTTCGCGACCGGCCTCGTCGAGCGGGGCTTGAGCCTGCGGACGCTCAGTCAGCGCTTCTGGTTCTGGGAGAACGCCGTCTACCTTGCCCGCGAGCTGCCGCTGACCGGCGCGGGCATCAGCATGGAGTCCGTTCAGGCAACCTACCGTACCTACTTCGAGCCAGTCTACCCGCCGTTCAGCCACGCCCACAGTATCTACCTCCAGGGGTTGCTGGAGTACGGCGTGTTCGGGATGCTCGGGCTAGTCGGACTGGCGCTCGCGACGCTCTGGGTCGGCTGGCGCGCCGACCGAGTGACGACGGGCTGGCGACTGGCCGGGCGGCTGGTTGGCCTCGGTCTGGCGATGGTGATGTTCACGGCCGGGCTGAGCGAGGTCGCGTTGCTGACGACGGTGGGCGGGGCGCTGACGCTGGCCGCGCTGGGCCTCCTGGCGGCGACGAGCGAGCCAGCGTCGAGGGCCATCCCGCCGAGGGCCACCCCGTCGAGGGCCATCCGGGAAGCCGCGGCACCAGCGCGCACGACACCAGTAGACGGGTTCACAGCGGGCGGGGCGACGAGATGCGGAGCAGCCCTGGAAGCGGCACCAGACGCGGTTTCGGCGACACGCGACGCCACGGCAGCACGGCCAGGTGGCCACCGTCACGGTGCTCTGGCCCGCCGCCCCGTGCCCATCTACTGGGCAGTCGTCGCGCTCGCCGGCATCGTGGTTGTGACAGGCGTCGCTGTGGCCGGGCCGTCCTGGATGGCGGCTCGCGTCCTCCTGAACCTGGGCACCGTCCAGTTGAATCAAGCCACCATCTCCGAAGTCGTGGGCAAGAGCGAGCGGACCGAGCGGCTCGACCGTGCCCTATCCCTGTTGCAGTCGGCAGCCCGTCTCGACGACACCGACCCCACGCTTCAGCGTAACCTCTCGCTCGTGCTGGCCGCCCAGAACGACGACCGGCTGGCGCGCGCCGCCGTCGACCGTGCAAAGGCGCTCACCGATCCCGAGAATAAGCCGGACCTCTTCCAGCTTGGGCGAGCCTACGAGGCGAACACGATGTGGGGGGACACCATCCAGGCGTGGCAAGCCGCCGGCGCCGCGCCCCAGCTGGTGGTGCTTGGCAACAAGCTGATCCGGGCCAAGAACTACGAGCGCGCCATCGCCGCCTTCAGCGCGGCGGCAACGCTTCGGCCAGCCGACTCTGCCGGCTACGACGGGATCGCACGTGCCAGTCGCGAGCGGGGCCGGTCGACGGCGGAGGTGCTCGCCGCGCTGGCGCCGCTCATGCAGCCTGGCACGCCGACCGAATATGGCGCCCGCCTCCAGACCGCACGTATCGAACGTGAAGCCGGCCTGCTGCGCGAGGCGCTGGATGAGCTCGACCGGGCCCAGCAGATCGCCGCCGGCCCGGACCTCTCGCTCGAGAGTGGGATGACGCTGATCCAGGCCGATCTACCCGATCAGGCTGAACCGCTCCTACTACGCGCCGTCGACGACATCCCGGGAGATTCGGATGGCTGGACCTGGCTCGCCTACGCCCAGGGCCAGTTGGGGCGGCATGACGAGGCGGTCCAGACGGCGCAGATCGGGCTGGCGCGCCTGAACCCAGGCGACCCGTTCGGCGCACCGGGGCACTGGGAGCCGGCCCGCCTCGATCCGATTGGCCGCTCGGCCCGCGCGCTGCTGTTGCGTGTGCTCGGCGAGAACCTACTGGCCGTGGACCGTGTCGACGATGCCATCGCTGCGCTGAGCGAGGCCGGGTCGAGCAGGAAGGATGCTCGGATCGAGGCGGCGCTCGCCCAGGCTCGCGACGTTGCGACGGGCCGGCCGCGTAACCTCCTCACGAATCCGGACTTCGCTGGCGGCGACGCCTGGGCCGTCCGGGCCGACTTCGGAACCACCCGCCCCTTGCCCGACACGCTGACCAGCGAGCACGCCGAGTTTTCCGACGGCATCGCCACCCTGACGATCCAGCCTTCGGCGGATCGGGTGCTGGCCCAGGAGGTGCGCGGCCTCCAACCCGGCGTTACCTACCGTCTCACGGCGCGGGTACGGCCGAGGGGCCTCTACCAGGGCGCCCCGCGCCTCGCCGTCATCGTCCCGATCGTGTACGCGATGCAGACCGGCCTCCAGAGACCACAGGCCATCGTCGAGCGATCCGCCCCGGCGGATGGCTGGACCATCCTCCAACTGGAGTTCACCGCACCCATCTCCGAAGCACTCGTCTCGCTCGGCGTGACGGACGGCGCGACTGTCGGTGCGTCGCTCGACTGCGATGACGTTAGCCTGATCGCCCTGAACAGCCCGCACTAACGATCGCTCGGGCTCGCGTTCAGCCTGACGCCGCGCCTGTCGGGGTCTCGCCAGGCTACTGCCCCGAACTGCCGCTCGCAGATCGCCCCAACCGGCCCTCTCCGGGCGCCCCGGTCGTTGTCGAGGGTGAGGACGCCGCGCGGCGAGCCGCTCGGCGGCCGCGCGCCAGGGAGCCACCTTCAGGATGAGCACCACGTACCCTCGGAATGACTTTGTCACCAGCACCGGCGGTGAGTCGGCCGTGGCCTTCCGGGCGCCGCTGGAGGCCACCAGGTTCTGGCCTGCGCCGCCCCAGACGATCGAGGAGACCGGGCTGATTCGGCCGCTGATCGAGGATCACCTGATCCGGCTGCTCTACTTCGCGCAGCAATTGACCGGCGGCGATCTCGCCACGCGGGCTGGGGTGCCGTACATCGTGATCCAGCCGGTCGTTCAGTCGCTGGTCAAGGACCACATCTTCGAGGTGGTCGGCCAGAAGTCGCTGGTGGAGGCCGGCTACAGCTACATGTTGGCGCCGAAGGGGCGAGTGCGTGCCGATGAGGCGCTGCAACGTACCTGGTATCGTGGCCCTTTGCCGGTCCCGCTGAGCCAGTACGTCGCGGCTATCGTGGCGCAGAGCGTGAGCGACCTCGTGGTCCGGCGGGACGCGCTGAGGACGGCCTTCTCCGATCTGGTCATCAGCGAGGAGTTCCTGGATCGGATCGGCCCGGCCGTCAACGCCGGCCAGTCGATCTTCCTCTACGGCGCCCCGGGCAACGGCAAGACGGCGATCGCCGAGCGGATCACGGCGATGATCGGCGGCGCGATCTTCGTCCCGCACGCGGTCGAGGTGGACGGCTCGATCATCATGGTGTTCGACGAGTTGAACCATCGTCCGACGCCCGTCGACGGTCCGCGCAAGCCCGACATGCGCTGGCAGCGGGTACGCCGCCCGGTGGTGGTGGCGGGCGGTGAGTTGACCTTGTCGTCGCTCGATTTGACCTGGAACGACGTCGGGAAGTTCTACGAGGCGCCACTCCAGATGAAGGCGAATGGCGGCACTTTCCTGATCGACGACTTCGGCCGTCAGATCGTGCGCCCGGTCGATCTCCTGAACCGCTGGATCGTACCCCTCGAGAAGCAGGTGGATTTTCTGACCTTGATGACGGGGAAGAAGCTCGAGATCCCGTTCAATCAACTCTTGATCTTCTCGACCAACCTGAACCCGGCTGACCTGACCGACGAGGCGTTCCAGCGCCGCGTCCGCTTCCGGATCCCAGTCGAGGATCCGACGCGCGAGCAGTTCGCCGAGGTGTTCAAGGCTGTCTGCGACGCCAGGCGCGTGCCATTCGACCCGCGTGCATTTCAGTGGTTGGTCAACACCTGGTGGGCGCCCTATGGCCGCCCGTTCCGGATGGTGCAACCTCGCGACCTGGTAAACCAGTTGATCGCGATCGCGAAGTATCTTGGGAAGCCGCCCGCGATGGATCCAGAGCTGTTGAACCGAGCCTGCCAGAGCTACTTCGTGGTCGACACGCCGCCGGCCGCCGCGACCGCCGCTCGGATGTCGTAGCGCTGCGCCCCGTCGCCCGGGCCTGCCCCGCCATCCCCAGTCCACCCCTGACCCCCGCCTGCGGGCCGGTGAGACGGACGTCTGGGGGCATCTGGGGTTACCTGTCGGACTCGCCGGCGCGCCGCAGCATGCGCCGCGCCCGTTCTACCATCGGGACGTCGATAAGCTCGCCGTCCAGGTTGATCGCGCCTGTCCCAGACGCCGTTGCCTTCTCGTAGGCAGCCACGACCTTCCTGGCCCGCGCGACGTCCTCAGTGGTAGGGCTGAAGACTCGATTGATGACGGCGACCTGACTCGGATGGATCGCCTGCTTGCCGTGATACCCCAACTGGCGAGCCTCGACGGCTTCGCGGACCAGCCCGTCCGGGTCGTCGATGGCCGACCAGGGCGTGTCGAATGCGAGCTTGTCGGCGGCGTGGGCGACCAGCGCTACCCGAGCGCGCGGGAAGCGTGTCTCGATGCCGTCGCGGCTACGATTCACACCGAGGTCGAGCGAGAAGTCTTCGGCGCCAAAGGCCAGCCCGAGTACGCGCGGTGCGGATACGACGGCATCGCCGACGAGGACGCCGCGCACCGTCTCGAGGATCGGGACGACGCGGATCTTACCCATGGGCAGGCCAACCCGTAGCTCCGCCTGAGCCAGCGCCATGTTGACGGCGTTGAGTTGTTCGAGGGTCTCCACTTTTGGGACGAAGATACCGTCCAACCCTTCCGCAACAACTGCACGCACGTCCTCGTGGAAGTACTTGGTCGTGGTGCCGTTGACGCGCACGAACACCGTGAAGCCAGCGAGGTTCGGTCCGCCAAGCTGCTGACGCGCCGTCGCGCGAGCGCGCGGCTTCTCGGCCGGCGGGACGGCGTCCTCGAGGTCGAGGATCACGGCGTCGGGCCGGAAGGCGGCGAGCTTCTCGTAGAAGCGCGTCCGTTGACCGGGAATGAAAAGCAGCGAGCGCAGCACCATCCTGGCCATTATGGCCGCGCTCCTACGGCACCTGCCAGCGATCTGGTCAGGCCGCTCCGGCCCTTCGTGACCGCCCTGGCGATGGGCCGCTTCATTCTGCCGATCCTTCGATATCATGTAGTGGTCACGAGCCGTCAGTTCTCAGCGATCAGCGACCAGACGAGAGCTTGCGGCTGGGGGATCACTCCTGACGATTGAGAACTGACGGCCCGCTGCCCGCCACTCGCTGCCCGCCACTCGCTGCCCGCCACTCGAGGAGCCTCAGATGCACATCGTCCATGCGGCCTGGGTCCCCGAAGAGACGAACCTGTTCGTCCAGCGCGGCGGCCTGTACGTCTGGGTAGAGACAGACGTGCCGCTCGGGCAGACGCGTAGCGAGCCCGTCGCAGATCATCCTCGGCATCTAGCGGGTGAGGCGCTGGCCACATTCCTCGCCGAGCAGCTGGGCGTGCGGAGAACCGGACCCGACGCACTCGCCGACGCGCTCGAACACAAGTACGTGCTCCTCCCGAGTGCTGACGGCCGCCCCCTTCCGTCCGTCGAGATGGCGCCGTACGTCGACGACGACTGGCCCCTCGAGTACACGCTCAGCCCATGGCGAGTCTGGTGTTACCGAGTGCCGCGCGTCATTCCGGTCTTGAACGACATTCAATTTCTCGCGCTCCACGCGCCCGAGGGCTTTCAACTTGGTGCCGATCTCCTGTTCTGGCATCAGTGCGCGCAGACGATCCGGGGCGTCGTCGCACGGGATCAGTACATCCCGGCGCTGCGGGCGCAGGCAGCCGAGCGTTCCAAAGGCCGGCGCAAGCAGCGGGGGCCGGCCGTCACATTTCACGCCGGCTGGGAGATCGTCTCGGCGACGTACGACGACGCCATCGAGCGTCTCTCGGCCGTCATGCCGATCGCATGCCGAGCCGGTCTGAACGGCCCTGACGACCCGACGCTCTACCGTGCTGAGCCGCTACTCCGGCACTTCTCGGAGTGCCTGTTGCACGACGTGGTCGCCGCGACGCCGCTGACGGCGAAGCACGAGCAGCAGGTGGCCGGTACGCTGCTGGAGCGATGCTTCCAGTCAGCCCACGCCGGTCACCCGGCGGTCTCGGCTCCCCTGAGCCGCACGGCAACGCAGGCGCACTGGGGGACGCCGGTCCAGCTAGCGCCCTCACCCGACGTGCTGCTCGCCGAGTACCGCCAGTGGCTCGACTGGCGGACGAAGCTCACCCGATCCCAGACTGATGCTGGCTTCACGCTCTGCTTCCGTCTTGAAGAAGCTTCGCCGACCGATCCGGACGCCTGGAAGTTGCACTTCCTGGCCGTCGCTCGCCGCGATCCGTCGTTACGGCTCAGTCTGGCCGAGTACTGGGCGCGCTCCGGCACGGCCCGAGAGGAGACCGCCCGGCCCTTCGGCACGGACTTCGAGAAGCAGTTGATCCTGGGGCTCGGCGCCGCCGCGCGCATCTACCCCACGCTCTGGGGAGGGCTGGCCACGGATCGACCGACCGGCTGCACTCTGACGCTGGACGAGGCGTTCGCATTCCTCCAGGAGAGCGCCTGGGTGCTCGAAGACGCCGGCTACAGCATTATGGTCCCGGCCTGGTGGACGCCGGAGGGTCGGCGTCGGGCGAAGGTCCGGGTCAAGACGACCACGCGCTCCTCGAAGGGCAGCAGCAGCGTTGCCACCGGCCACCTCAGCCTCGACGCGCTCATCTCGTATCAATACCAACTCTCCATCGCCGGGCAGGAGGTGACGGAGGCGGAGTGGCGGCAGCTCGTCGAGGCCAAGACGCCGCTGGTGCAGTTCCGGGGGCAGTGGATGGAGCTGAACCGCGAGCACATGCACCAACTGCTCCAGTTCTGGCGGACCCATCAGCGGGAGGCGCCGGAGATGGCGCTGGTCGATCTGCTCAAGATCGGCGCAGACAGGGAAGACCTGGAGTGGGATCACGCCGCGGCCGTCCAGGACATGCTTGGGCGGCTCCAGGACAAGAGCGCCTTCGCCCCGATCGACGATCCGGCGGGCCTGCACGGGACGCTACGAGACTACCAGAAGCGCGGCGTCGCCTGGCTCCAGTACCTCGAGAGCCTGGGACTCAATGCCTGCCTCGCAGACGATATGGGGCTGGGCAAGACGCTCCAGGTCATCGCGCGGCTCGTCATCGAGCGGGAGGAAGCGCCGAACCTTCAGCCGACGCTGATCGTCGCGCCGACCTCCGTGCTGGGCAACTGGCGGAAGGAGATCGAGCGGTTCGCGCCGCACCTCCGCACGCTGGTGCATCAGGGCGCGGAGCGTGTCAAGGATGAGCGACGCTTCAAGGCGGCATGCAAGGGCCACGACGTGGTGCTGACCTCCTTCGCGCTGGCACGCCTCGACGAGAAGGTACTGCGCGCCCAGACCTGGCACCGCGTGGTGGTGGACGAGGCCCAGAACATCAAGAATCCGCAGGCCGCCCAGACCCGCGCCGTCCTCAAACTACCGGCCGCGCACCGACTGGCGCTGACTGGTACACCGGTCGAGAACCGCCTGCGCGATCTCTGGTCGATCTTCAACTTCCTGAACCCAGGCTATCTTGGCAAGGAGGCCCAGTTCCGCCAGAGCTTCGAGCTGCCGATCCAGAAGGGGCACGACCCCCAGAAATCGCTGACGCTGAAGAAGTTGGCCGAGCCGTTCATCCTGCGCCGCGTCAAGACCGACCGGCGGATCATCGACGACCTGCCGGACAAGATCGAGCAGACGCTGTACTGCGCGCTGACGCCCGAGCAGGCGTCTCTCTATGAGGCGGTCGTCAAAGATGTTGCCCGCCAACTGGACGATGCCGAAGGGATGGAGCGGCGGGGGCTGATCCTCGCCACCCTGCTGCGGCTCAAGCAGATCTGCAATCACCCGGCCCAGTTCCTTGCTGACGGCAGCGCGTTCTCGCAGGAGCGCTCGCAGAAGTTGGAGCGGCTCGGGGAGATGGCGGACGAATTGATCGAGAACGGCGAGAGCGCGCTGATCTTCACGCAGTTCACGGAGATCGGCGCGGCCCTGGAGCGGTACCTTGGCCACACTCGGCATGTCCCAACCTTCTACCTACACGGTGGTACCAGTGCCGCCCGCCGGGACCGGATGGTCGCTGACTTCCAGGTGCCGGATGCTCCGCCGGCGCTGTTCGTGCTCTCGCTGCGAGCGGGCGGTGTCGGGCTGAACCTGACGAAGGCCAACCACGTCTTCCACTTCGACCGCTGGTGGAACCCCTCGGTCGAGGACCAGGCGACCGACCGTGCGTTCCGGATCGGTCAGCGCAAGAACGTCTTCGTCCACAAGTTCGTGGCCTTGGGGACGGTGGAAGAGAAGATCGACGCGATGATTGAGGCCAAGAAACGGCTCTCCTCGATCGTGGTCGGGGCCGACGAGGGCTGGCTCACTGAACTCGACAACGAGACATTCAAGGATCTAATCGCGCTACGCCGCGGCGCCGTACTGGAATAAGGGTGGAGTAACGACGATGGCGCAGTTCGGCCGGACCTGGTGGGGAGAGCGCTTCCTGGCGGCGCTCGAGCGGTTTACGGACGCAGGGCGGCTCGGTCGCGGACGGTCCTACGCAAATAGTGGGCGCATCCTCGAGTACACCGTCGCGGACGGGGAGGTCAGAGCGAAGGTGCGCGGCTCCATCAACCCATACTTCGGGGTGTACAAGGAGCCGATCTACGACACGACCATCAAGATCGCGCAGGTTCCGCCGAAAAGCTGGAGCCGGCTGATCGAGCGAATCGCGTCGCGCGCAGACCTGATCGCGAAGCTGCTGCAACAGGAGATGCCCGATCCGATCGAGGAGGTCTTCGACAACGAGGAACTGCACCTCCTGCCGCACGATCGAAAGGACTTCGCGACGACCTGCTCGTGCCCGGACGTCTCGAATCCGTGCAAGCATATTGCCGGGGTGTACTATCGCCTGGCTGCCGATCTCGACCGCGATCCGCTGCTGTTGTTCGTGCTACGCGGCCTCTCCCGAGACGCCCTGCATGCTGAGTTGGTGAAGTCGCCGCTCGGCTCGATCCTGGCGTCCGAGTTGGCGGACGACGAGCACTCGGTCGAGCCAGTGGAGTCGTTCCACACCCGTCCGACGAAGGCATCGGAGGACGTGGCGGCCAGCTATCGGGAGTTCTGGACCGGGGCGGGAAAGCCCCCGCCGCTCGCCGCGACAACGCAGGCGCGGCTGCCAGCGCTGCTGGTGAAGAAGCAGGGAGATTACCCGCCTTTCTGGGACAAGGACGTCTCATTCATCGGGGTGATGGAGGAGATCTACGAGCGGGTCCGCACGAAGAGCGGCCAGTTGAAGTGAACCCTCGTTCCGGGGGCCGCCTGCCGCCGTCGGCCCGGGCCGAGCGCTGCCTGCCACCATTGGCTCGGGTCGAGCACTGTCTGCGACTGTCGGCCCGAGGCAGGTCGTGGCGGTGTGCTGGCGTTCTAGACCCTGCTCAGCGGTCGAACGGTGGGGTCGCGGATTTGGTATAGTTCCGCCCGCGGCGAGGTAGCTCAGCGGTAGAGCAGGGGACTCATAAGCCCTTGGTCGGGAGTTCGAATCTCCCCCTCGCCACCTTCTCTCCTGGTCAGGACTGAAAGCCCCTGGTCAGGAGTTTTTCTTTTGGTCTCAATGCCCAAGTAATTCTTGTGACGGTGACCAAGGGACGAAAAACTCCTATCCCCTAGCCCGGATTATTCACGGGGCGGGTGAAGCACGGAGCGATGCGGGAAGAAACTGAAGCACCGGCCGGTTATGGGAGTTGACGGAACCCATAGCAGGACGGTGCTTCCATGTGTGAGTGTGCCACAGCGACGGGGTCGGGGGTCGGATTCACGTTTTGGCAGGCCGACGCGAACCTGCTGATGCGGTGTGACGGGGGGCAGGTCACCAGCGATGGCGGGGTGCCGTGGGTGGCCCGGGCCGAGGAAGGGCTGGGGGTGTGCGGGGCGAGGAAGGGCTGGGGGTGTGCGGGGCGCTGGCGGCGTGCGTGCCGGAGCGGCGCCGTGGCGGGGTGCGCCAGCGCCTGTTCCAGATCGCATGCGGCTACGAGGACCAGAACGACGCCGACACGCTCCGCACGGACCCGCTGTTCAAACTGGCGTGCGGGCGACTGCCGGCCAGCGAGCCAGACCTGGCGAGCCAGCCGACGCTCTCTCGGCTGGAGAACGCGGTCGATCGCCACGCCGTCGAGGCGATCGCTTCGGCGCTGGCGGACCTGTACGTCCGCGAGCGTGGCCGCGCCGGGGTGCCTGCCCGCATCCTGCTGGACCTGGACGGGACCGCCGACCCGGCCCACGGGGAGCAGGAAGGGGTGGCATACCACGGCTACTACCGCCAGCATATGTACCACCCGCTGCTGGTGTTCGACGGCGACACGGGCCACCTCATCACGGCGGTCTTGCGGCCCGGCGATGTCCACGGCAGCGCCTTCGCGGTGCTGGTGCTGCGCCGCCTGCTCCGGAAGCTGCGGGCGGCCTGGCCGTCTGTCGCGGTCGAGATCCGCGCCGACAGTGGCGTAGCTCTCCCGCGCCTGTACGCCTGGTGCGAGGCGAACGCGGTCGACTACACCATCGGACTGATCCCCAACCCTGTCCTCGAGCGGCTGGCGGCCCCCCTGCGGGAGACCGCCCGTGCCCAGAGCGTCGAGCAGGGTGGCGCGAAGGTCCGCCTGGCCGACGAGACCAACTACCAGGCCGACTCCTGGCCCCACTCCTGGCCCCACCCCCGCCGGGTCGTCTTCAAGGCCGAAATCCTCCTCAAAGGCCCGAACACCCGCTTCGTCGTGACCTCCCGGACCGACGCCCCGCTCGCCCGCTACGATCACTACGTCGACCGTGGCGAGTCGGAGAATTGGATCAAGGACTTCAAGAACGCCCTCGCCGCCGACCGCCTCAGCGATCATCGTTTCTGGGCCAACGCCTTCCGGTTGCTCCTGCACGCCGCCGCCTACTGGTTGCTCGACCAGCTCCGACGTTGGCTCCTCTCCCTCCAGGCTCCGCGCCTGCAATTCGACACCCTCCGCCTCCGCATCATCAAGATCGGCGGCTGGGTTCGCGAACGCTTCTTCCCCCACATCCCGGACGTCTGCGTTCACCCCAGCTCGCACCACCCCGGACTCGCCCTCTGGCTCCTCCTCGCACGCGCCTCTCGCGTTCACACCTGGGGCCGGTGAATAATCCGGGCTAGCTCTCACCCGTGACCCAGCCTCCTAGTGGGTCACGCGGCATGAACGCCGCCATTGGTCGAGAGGTGAAGGTCGACGATGAACCGGACGACGAGCGCAGGCACCGGAGCCGCCGAGAGCATGGCGGTGGCGTTGGTGGCTGCGCTGGCGTCGAGCGGCCCGCTTGCCGGCCCATTCGAAGGGGGTAGGGTCGGCATTCCAGCCGCGCCCGGTGGCTTCGAGCCAGTCGATGATGTCCTGCGGAGACGTGGGGGGCTCGCCGGCGAGCGTGCGCCGGACGAGGATGCGCTGGATCGACTCGGCCATGTTCAGCCAGGAGCCACTCAGCGGGGTAGAGAGCGGCATGACTCCGTGAGCCACCAGCCAGAGCACAAGCATGGGAGTCTTGTGGCCCCTGAGGTTGTCGAGGACCAGCATCCGCTCGTCCGGCGGGTCGTGGCCGAGTCCCTCGGGCTCCCTTGGCAACCCGTCGGGCGTCGAGGCGTTGGTGCAGGCGCTCCGCGACGACGACACGAACGTGCGGCGAGCCGCCGCCACGGCATTGAAGGGCATCGGGGGAGCGGGCGCGGCGAAGGCCCTACTCGCGGCCATCGACGACCGAGACGCGGAGGTGCGGGAGGCCGTCTGGGCGCTCGTCGAGAACGGCAACGAGAAGGCGGTCGAGCCGCTGCTCGCGGCGCTGGGTGATCCGAACGCCCCTGTCCGGCAGGTGGCAGTCCAGGCGCTTCGGACGATCGGGGGCGAGCGCGCGGCCGAGGCACTGCGCGCGGCGCCCGAGCATGCCGATCCCTCGTGCGCAAGAATGCGCTCAGCAGCCTCGAAGCGCTGAATCCGCCCGGGCTCATCGACCTGCTCGCTCGTGCTCTCGGAGACGCGGACCGTGACGTGCGAAGGAGGGCCGTCGACGCCCTCAGCAGGCTCGGCGGCCCACGGGGGATCGAACTGCTCCGATCATTGCTCGACCATCCGGATAAAGGCACGTCGAAATGGCTCGAAGTCCATCTTCGCAAGCTCGGAGAAGAGGTGTCATGAGTCAAGACAGCGGCGATCTTGCGTCGGTTCGTGACGCTGGGCGAGGCCCCGGCCTGCTGGCGTGGGGCGAGCTCGAGCGATCCGACTTCTTCAGGTGGTTCGGCATGCACGTGGTCGGCCGCTCCGTCGACCCCGAGCGCGACTGGAGCGCGGTCCAGCTCGAGCCGGGCGGCCACCAGCAAGCGATCGACCTGGTGGTCCACGTCGATGCTCGGCACCAGGTACTGCAGGCGGTACTTTCCCTGGAGCGCGGCTGGGTCGATGGCGGGCAGACGGCGAAGCTCGCCGACGACCTGATCCAGAGCTTTCTCCTTGCATTCGCAGGACGACATCCGGACGCATCGGCGCTGGCCAGGGACATCGTCGCGCTAGAGCGCGGCAGCCTACCCCAGATCCACCGTGCAGACGCGTCGGTCGGCCCGACAGACCTACCCAATCCGGCGGTCCAGGCGGCGCTGGCGGTGTATCGGGATGGTGCGGGGCGCGCCGAGTTGATCGGCCCCGGCCTCTTGACCACGCTCAACCATGTACGGGAGACATCCGGACTCCGGCTGGTCATCGACGTCGCCACCACACGAAGCGCGAGCACGTCTGCCCCTACGACGCAGAAGCGAAAGCTCTGGTGGCGCTTCTGGTAGCCCAGGGGGCGCGAGATGACACTGAGAGCAGCACATCGGCCGGCCTCCGTGATGAGCGAACGTCAAGAGGGATAATTGCCTGACGGCTGACAGCAGCCCCGGCAGGCCGCCAACACGGGTCATCGTCGAGCAGCGCTGGTGTTACCGAGAAGTAGCCGGGCATGGCTACACCCGGGACATGATGCGGGCGCTACTGGACTCAGCCGCGGCAGTTGACGATGCGGCCGAGCATGTTCGAGTAGGAGGATGGCCCGCGTTGATGGTCACCAGATGAGGGAGACGATTGGGCCGATGGTCATCCGCGCCGTGGCTCAGGTCGATCTGCTCGACCTCGCCGACCAGCCCACCGGAGAGGAGCGAGCATGCGAGACGCGCCGAGGGACGTAGTCTCTCAGCCTGGGTCAGCAACCACTTATGGTTCGACCAGGAGAGGGTGACCTTGCACGTGAAAAGGGGACTAGGGACAGGGGACTCGTGAGCTAGAGACGGCGGTTCTGCCAAGGGGTCTTGGCGCAAACCCCCGAATCCCCTGTTCGTCAGGCCAGTTCCCTCATAAGCCCTTGGTCGGGAGTTCGAATCTCCCCCTCGCCACCAGTCCCTACCAGATAGGGCACGCCCCTCCGAGAAGACTCTCGGAGGGGCGTTTTCAGGCGTAGGGGCACAGTCAGGGGCACACATGGCGTCAGCCAGCCTGCTCGCCGGCTGCCCGGATGGCGTCGCCAACTCAGGTGTTGTGTGGTGTGCCGTGGTAGTGGCAAGGCACCCTGTCGCCTACCGCTGGCGCGCGGGTGCGCGAAGCCAGTCCTCGAACCGGGTCTCAGATAGGAGCGCTCCATCGCCGGGGAGGAGGGCGCGCTCGTCCAGTTGTGCGCCGAAGTAGCGAGCATGGGGATCGGTGATCACCTCGAGCTGACTGTGGCGTGCACTCAACGCCATACGGATCAGCTCGTCGAGGCGAAACTGCTCCGGCCCGGCAACCTCGATGGTGCCATGGATCGGCGAGCCCATGGCGATACGGGCGACGGCCGCAGCGACGTCGTCAGCGGCCACTGGCTGTATCAGCACCGGCGCTAGTCGAACGACGTTCCCGGTGGTCGCCGCAGCCGCAATGGACTCGACGAACTCAAAGAATTGCGTCGCGTGGACGATCGAGTAGGGGATGGAAGACTCCTCGATCAACTGCTCCTGGGCGATCTTGGCGCGCAGGTAACCACTCTCCGACAGGCGCCTGGCCCCCACGACCGATAGCGCGACATGATGGCCCACCCCGGCAACCTGCTCCGCCGCGAGCAGGTTGCCCGTCGACGTCCGGAAGAACGCCATAACGGCATCGTCCTCGAAGGACTGCGAGTTCGACACATCAACCACTACCGAGGCGCCCTGGAGCGCCTCGGGCAGGCCCTGGCCAGTGAGCGAATTGACGCCCGTACTGGGCGATGCCGCAAGTGCCTCATGACCACGCGCGGTGAGCCTGGCAACCAGCTTCGAACCGATCAGCCCGGTACCGCCAATAACCACGATCTTCATGGCTCATCCTTCTGACGTTGGGCAGAGCTCTGCGAGGCCCGCGGGTCGCCGCTGGCTCCGAGAAGGAGCGGACGCTAGCTCCGGAGGAACGCCAGCAGCTCGGCATTGACCTGGCCCTGATGGGTCGTCGTCAGTCCATGCGGTGCGCCTGGGTAGTACACCTCCCTGGCGCCGTTGATGAGCCGAGCCGACTTCATCGACGAATCACGGATGGGGACGATCTGGTCGTCCTCGCCGTGCAGCAGCAGAGTCGGCACGTCGATCTTCCTGAGATCCTCGGTAAAGTCGGTCTCGGAGAACGCCTTGATGCACTCATAGGCGTTCTCGAGGCCAGCCTGCATGCTCCAGAGCCAGAACTGGTCGAGCGTCGCCTGCGGAACGTTAGCACCCGGTCGATTGGCGCCATAGAACAGCAGCGCAAAGTCCCGGTAGAACTGCGAGCGGTTTTGGGCGAGCGCCCGCCGCAGGTCGTCGAAGATCTGGATCGGCAAGCCCTCGGGATGTGCGGGCGTCTGCACCATGATTGGCGGCACGGCGGCGATCAGCACCGCCTTGGCGACCCGGCGCGTTCCGTGCCGGCCGATGTAGCGCGCAACTTCCCCGCCACCGGTGGAGTGGCCCACCAGCGTAACCCCCGTGAGATCGAGCACCTCGATAACGGCCGCGAGGTCATCGGCATAGCCGTTCATGTCGTTCCCGGTAGCCGCCTGGCTGGACCGACCGTGCCCCCGGCGGTCATGTGCGACGACCCGGTAGCCGTTCTGCGCGAGAAAAAGCATCTGCCCGTCCCAGGCATCGGCGTTCAACGGCCAGCCGTGGGAGAATGCGACAACCGGACCTTCGCCCCAGTCCTTGTAGTAGATCTCGGTCCCATCGCGGGTGATGATGGTCGAGCCGCCCGCGACTTTGACGGGGAGGTTCATGGCGGAGTCGCGAACGATACTGGATGTCATGGCAATCTTTCCCTGCACCTGAGTGCGACGCTGCGTGTCCAATCGATCCGACCGGCTGCCCTCCGTCTGAAGGCGGTTTCCCAGGCCGCGCGGCGCGACGATAATCTGGTGTCAGGCGCTCGAGGTCGGCTACGTGCCAGGTGCGTCAACACTTCTCTCTATAGCGGCATGAGCGCTAGCTAAGACTCACCTGTGAGCCGCTTCGACGCACCACACACGGTATGTGTCGACTATCTGCATCCCCAGGCGCCTGCCAGGCTCGTCAGCGCGCAGCGCGGCAAAGCGCGTGCCACGAGTATTCTCGGAGAGCCGGTGGGGAACTCTCACGCGGAGCGGTCTTGGAGTGCCTTCAGAGGGGTGCTCTCGAGCACTTTCATGCCAGCACAGAGCGGCAGCTATGCCAGCGCAGAGCGGCAGCTATGCCAGCGCAGAGCGGCGGCCTGCCAGCCGGTAATGGCCCTGGAGCCTCGGCCATGCCAGTCTGTAGCGGCCGGGGCAGCCACGCGTGCTTGCCTACGCCTGAAATGCTGCGCTTGACGCCAGCACGCTACTCTTGGTCTGCGTGTGGTGTGCGTGGCCATCGAGGAGAGATCCCAGCATCCAGAAGATCCCCTCGCAACTGGGCAAGACGCAGTTACTGGCTCGGAGCGCGTGAGAGCGCTCCGAGCCAGTAACTCAGGAAGCAGAGCCGGTCAGGAGCCGGACGGCAGAGCGAGACGTGGGTCGATAGCGGTCTGATTCACCCGCAACTCGAAGTGGAGATGGGTGCCCTCTGCCCGGCCTGTCGCGCCGACCTCCCCGATCTTCTGGCCGGCCTCCACCTTGTCACCTTCCTTCACGTTGAAGTTGCTCAGGTGGGCGTACCAGGTGGTGATACCGTCGCCGTGGTCGAGGATCACAATCCAGCCGTAGCCGTTGAAGCCGGATGGGTTCTTCTCCGCCAGTTTGACCGTACCCGCTGCCGCGGCCATGACCGTCGTTCCCTGGGGCGCGGCAATATCCACCCCGGTGTGTACCGAGGCCACGAAGCCCTGGGAGAGGCCGATCAACGGCTTCTTGGGCGTCACCGGCCAGGTGAGTTTTGGCAGCTTCCGGTTCGTAACCGTGACGGTCGGCGAGCCAGTCGGCTTCGGCGTGGCGGACGGGCTCGGTGAGGGGGACGGACTCGCGGCTGCCTGGACCAGTGACGGTGCGGCCGACGCGACGAGTGGCGGTGGCGTGCCCGTCGACTGGATCGATACCGACGCTCCAGTGCTGGCAGCCATCACCGGAGCCGGCCCGAGCGCCGGGTCGACTGTCGGGGCATGGACCGCGACCGGGACGAGCAGACGGTCGCCCGCGTTCAGCGTCGCGTCGTCCGACAGGCCATTGACCGCGACGATCCCGGCCTTCGATACGCCGTAGCTCTGCGCCAGGCCCTCCAGCGTGTCGCCGTCCTGTACGACGTGAAGCTTGCCAGTAGCCGGCGGAATGGTGAGCTTCTGGCCTAGCTTGACGACGTCCGGGTTGTTCAGCTTGTTGGCCCAGAGAATCGCATCCACCGTCACACCGTGACGCCGGGCGATCGAGAAGAGAGTGTCGCCCTTCTGCACGACATAGACGGTTGCTGTCGCCGGCGGCGTTGCCGTGGGGGAGGGCGTGGCCGAGGCATCGTCGGCAGTACCCGTGCTACTGTCGGCAGGCGCCCGATCGGCACTAGCCGCCTCAGGTGGCGCGTCAGTCACCGAATCGGCCGGCGCAGCAGACGCCGTCGCCGCATCCGGCGCCGGGTCGTCGACGTTGGCTGCCGTCTGAACCCCGCCACTGTCCGGACCCGTGGCCATCTGCGCGAAGGCTGCCGAGGCCGGTGTGAGGAGCGTTGCGCTGAGAAGCGCGGCGGCGAGCACGCCGTTGAGCGGGCGCTTCACCGAGAGGGAACCAGAAACCGCCCGAACGGCCAGGAGAGCGGCCGGAGCGGGAAGGCGGAGCGACGATCTACAAGCTGCCAGGGGAGCGAGCACACAGCGCCTGAGAAGGCACTGACGAGTGGGATCGGTCATCGCGTGGCGACGCCTTTCCAGCGAAAGATACGGGGAGCGCTGGTGCGTACCCGCCGGAGCGTAGCCCCCGCATCGTAGGGGCTCGGTCCGCCACGGTCAACCCGACGCTTATCACAAACCAATCACAGCCTCCGCGATTGGCCCCTCTCTCCCAAACGTTCGAGAGGCCCCGTCCGTGATGCCCGACCCCGGGGGTCGGACAGGCTCGGCATCATAGCGGATCGGCACCGGCGCCGTCCTGTCGTCGATTGGGGCTGGAGTCTCCATCTCCACCCGTGTTTTCACTGCCGTTCGCGCACGCGCCACCCGTTGCGTCCCGGGCGCAATCGGCGCTGTGCCGA
Organism: Chloroflexota bacterium; assembly: GCA_020845495.1. The sequence continues at coordinate 82,228 of JADLFM010000141.1, read as the reverse complement.
TCGTCTCCCGCCAGGGTCGCGGTGAGTGGCGTCGAGCGGAGCCAGGATACACGGGGGTGGCTCGTCTGTCGAGTCAGGCGGCCCATTCGGTGGTGAACACCGAGCCCAGAGCCGTCTTGCGTACGTCGATCCGGACCGGGAAGCGCTCCTTCAGGTCGTCGAGATGGGTAATCACCAGGATCATCGCGAACTCGTCTTCGACGCCCTTGATCGCCTCGACGAGTCGCTCGCGGCCTTCGTGGTCCTGGCTCCCGAAGCCCTCGTCGATCACTAACGTTTGAAGGCGCGCTCCGGCTCGCCGGGCCAGCAAGGTGGACAGCGCGATCCGGATCGCGAAGTTCACGCGGAACGCTTCGCCGCCCGAGTACAGCTCATAGGGGCGGCTCCCCAGTTGGTCGTTGATGACGATGTCGAGGGTCTCGATCTGGCCCTCGCCGCTCGCTCTGGTGCGCTGGGTCAGAAAGTTGACGTGCATTCGGCTGTCGGTCATCTGAGCGAGCAGCCGGTTCGCCTCGTCTTCGAGCTCGGGTATGGCCGTCTCGATGAGCATTGCCTGGATGCCGTTCTTGCCAAAGGCGACGGCTAGATCCTGGAACAGCCCCTTGTCGCGCAGCACCACCTCGAGCTCGCCGAGCCGCTCCTTACGCAGCTCTTCCAGCCGCTCCAGGTAAGCGAGGCGTTGACGGGTCTCGCCGAACGCGCTCACTGCCTCGGTATGCTCGCGGCGGAGCCCCTGGAGTTTCGTATCGGCCGTGCTAGCCTTCGTTCGGAGGGCCGGTAGGTCGCGGATCTCCTCGCGGAGCGTCTGAGCGCGCTTCCGCTCTCCGGCCAGGCGTGTTTCAGCATCGCGGAGGGCGTCACGCGCGTGTTGAAGCGCTTCGCGGCGTACCGCCGACATCTCGCGCGCCGTGTGAAGGCTGCGGGCAAGCGGTTCGTAGCCGGCCAGCCGCGCGACCTCCTGACGGACGCGCCGGTGCGTTACCTCGTCGTAGCCGAGCGCGTCCAGCTTCCGGGTCAGCTCGGCGAGCTTCGCGGTCTCGGCCACGGCGTAGCTCTGCCTCGCCAACGCCTCGTCGAGCTTCGCCACCTCAGCGCGCGCCGCTTCCGCTTCGGTCTGGGCCTTGCGGGCGGCGGCGGCAGCGTGCTCGGCGGTCGCCAACCGACGGTCGGCATCGGCGAGGGCGTGGGCTTCCGCGATGAGCCGTGCCACATCGGTCTCTCGCTGCGCGATGAGGCCGTCCAGATCCTTGGCGCGGGCGCGGTTCTCGTCGTACTGGGCGCGCTGGGCCTTCCCTTCGGCCGTGTATTGCTTTTGGAGCGATGCGCGAGCCACCGGATCCAGCGCACTCTGGCAGGTCGGACAGATCGGCGCATCCGCGATCGTGTCGATCTTTTCGCGGAGAGCCTTCATCTCGCGCTTGAGGCCGTCATTCGTGCCGCGTAGCTCGGCGGCCTGCTCGCGCGTGGCTCCAAGGTCGCGCTCCAACCCGGCCTGGCGTGCCTGGATGCGTTCCAGTTCGGCGCGGTCGTCGCGGGCGCGCATCTCGGCCTGCTCGTGCTCGGCGAGACGCTCGGCCTCGGACTCGTGGCGCTGGAGGTGTTTTCGGACGTTCCTCAACTCCGTCTCGATACGGGTGCGGGCCGTCGCCACCTGCTTCTCGAGGCCGCCGCGTTCGTCGCGGAGGCGGGCGTGGATCTGGAAACGGTCTCCAAGCTGCTGCTCGGCGGCGCGGGCGCACTCCAGGTCGGCCGCGCCTCGCTCGATGTCCTCGGCCTGGGCCAGGATCTTCTCGTCCTGCCCGATGGCTCGCTCGTGCTCGGCGATCTGGCCGCGCAACCGCTTGACGTCGCTCTCAGCCGTCGCGATCCGCTCGACCGTCTCCGACAGGTCGCGCTCGCGGCCGGCCAGCCGGGCGACTTCCTCGCGCAGCCGCGTCAGCACGCCCTCATCCTCCACGATCTGCGCGTCCAGCTCGACGAGGCGGGCCTGGAGGCGGTCGCGTTCGGCTTCGTAGGTCGGGCGGGTGCGTAGCTCGTCGTCGGCCTCGCGGAGCCGAGCTTCTAGCTCGCGGTGGCGGCTATCGCGCGCCGATACCTCGTCGCGCGCCCGCTGCTGGAGCCGGTCGTATTCTGCAAGCTCCAGAATATCGGCCAGCACCTGCTTCCGCTCGGCCGGCGTGCGGGTGGTGAAGGCGTCGGCGCGGTTTTGGAGGATGAACGAGGCATTGGTGAAGGTGGTGTAGGTCATCCGCAGCAGGCCGATGATCTTCTGCTCGGTGTCGCGCAGGGTGTTGCCGCTGATCGAGCGGAAGTGGTCGCCGTCGCGCACCGACAGTTCGAGGACGCTCGTCCCGCTACCCTTCCCGCTGCGGGGAGCGGTCCACTTGCGGATGACTCGATAGGTCTGCTCGGCCAGGATGAACTCGAAGTCGACCTCCATATCGGTTTTGCCGGTATGGATCAAGTGGGCGGCGCTGCCCGATCCCGCCCGCGACTGGCCCCAGAGTGCCCAGGTGATCGCGTCGAGGATCGTCGATTTGCCGGCGCCGTTCTCGCCGGAGAGGCAGGCAACGTGAATGCCGTCGAAGACGAGCGGATCGTGGATGTCGGTGTAAGACATGAAGTTCCGGATGGCGAGCCGAACGGGGATCATGCAGGCGCGCCTCCTCGGTAGCGACTGGTGGGAAGCGAGGGGTGAATGGTGAGTGACGCGTAACGAGCGAGTCGGGAGTGGCGGGCCGTATGGTGTGGCGCCGTCGAGGGCACAGGCAGCCGGTGTACGAGTCGTGGGCTGACGAGTGCGCCGAAACGCTGGCAGGTGGGAATGGGCGCTCGGCGTCGGATGCCGGTCATTCGGTTAGCAGGCCGCGAGCATAAGCGAGAAGTTGCTCGCGGCGCTCTGGTGAGACGGTCTGTTGGCGCTCGAAGTAGAGGCCCAGTAGCTCCAGCGGCGACTTGCCGGTCAGGTCGGCCCCAAGCAGCCGGACGCGCGCCTCGTCGGTCAGTTCGCGCTGGATCGGGGTCACATACTCCGCGCCGGTCAGGTGCTTGCGGACTTCGCGCTCGTCGATCGCCTGGAGTCGACTACGCGGCCCGACGAGCTGGAGTCGGATGATGGCGCCCTCGACGCGCGGCCCGGCCTTGAGGACCGTCTTCACGACCTCGTCGGTGGGGTTCTCGGTGAGCGGCTCGGCGCGGATCGTCAGGAAGGGGCGCGCCTTGACCGGCCGGAACTCCCAGTCGGCTTTGCCCTTCTGAAGCTCGATCGTCACGAAGCCCTTGTCCTCGTGCTCCTCGCTGAAGTCGACCCGATTGATGCTGCCGGCGTACACGGCCGGCGTCCGGCCGGTCGCAACGGCCTGATGCTTGTGGATGTGACCGAGGGCGATGTAATCCACGTTCGGCAGATCGAGCATGCTGACGTTCAGCATCGGATCGGCGCCCAGGGTGAGCAGTCGCTCCGCGCCAACCCGTGCTCCGAAGACGTGGGCGTGCCCCACAAGCGCCGTTGGAATCGACGGGTCAAGCTGACTGGCGATATCGTTCAGCCGCCCGGACGTCAACTGGACCATCAGGGCGAGAAGCTCATCGAGCGGCTTGTTCTTGTACTCGTCGCGAGCGAGCAGGGTGCTGCGCGTCATCCAGGGCAGGCTGACGACCTGGAGCGGCCCACTTCGCGTCTCGATCCGGACGACGTCGATCCGCCGCGTGACGGTGACGCTGGGCAACTCTAACTCGCGAAAAATGTCAACCGACGTCGCGCGGCCGGACGCGGCCGGTGTGTCGTGGTTACCCGGCACGAGCACGACCTCGATGCCGGCCCGCGTCAGCCGGAGCACGCGGCGGGCAAATGCGCGCTGGTGGGTCGGGGAGGGATCGCGGGACTTGTAGACGTCGCCGGCCACGACCGCGGCATCGACCTGCTCGGCGATGGCGTAGTCGACCGCCTCATCCAGGGTATTCAGGAAGTCCTGAAGGCGAGTGGAAAGGCCGGTCTCGGGGTCGATACGGCCGTAGTTCTCCATCCCGATGTGGACGTCGGCCAGGTGGAGGAGCTTAATCATCCGGAAACAGATCCTCGTACTTACGGCTCAAGACGACGCTCGCGGCCACCGGATCGCCGCCCCAGGGGCCGAGCGACCGGTAGAACGCCCCGTCGTAAGCGCGGGTGCGGAGCGCAAGCGGCATCGGGACGGCGTGCCCGAGGATCATCGCCTGCTGGCGCGAGTCGAGCGTGGCCAGCACGGCCCGCAGGTGCCCGGCCCCGCTCACGCCGGCCAGCACCGCGTCGATGTCTTTGTCGTCGTTGAGCTGGCAGACTATCCGGGTGCCGATCTGGGAGAGCACCTCATCGTCGATGCCGGACGGGCGCTGATCGACGACCAGCAGCGTCACGTTGTACTTGCGAAGCTCGCGGGCGATCGTCCCGAAGATCGTCTGTGCGGCGGCGCGCGGGTTCAGGAACTTGTGCGCCTCTTCGATCGTGATCATCAACTGACGCGGCGCCTGTCCCTTGCTGCCGGCCTGCTTGTACGCCTCCACCTTTTCGGTCCAGGTTCGGTGGATGCGACGGGTAATGACGTTCGCCGCCAGCATGTAGGCAAGCAGCGTGCGATGCTGCCCGAACTCCAGGACGACGTGCTGACCCAGGTCGAGTGCGCCAATCAGCCGGTCCAGCCCGGAGTCCTTCTCCGTGACGCGGCGATGGACGAACTTCAGACGTGTGATGCTGGCGAGCTTGCGTCGGAGTGCTCCGAGTGACGCCGAGTTGGCTTTCGTCGCCGAGGCGATGGCTTCGAGGTCAGCATCGTCGTCGATCAGCGTCTCGATCCAGCGCGTGCCGTACTTGTCCTCGCACAGGCCGGCCGACTCGACGGCCGTCGGATTCAACTGAAGATCGTCGGCCAGCAGCGCGATGTCCTCGATCTCGATCTCGTTCAACCCCACCCTGATGACGCCGTCGTTCTTGGTTTGAGACTCGGGGTCCAGCGTGTAGACGGCGACCTTCGTCGAGTTGAACAACGAGCGTAATCCCCGAACCTGCGCGCCGCTCTCGCTCTGGCTCGTCCAGCCGTACTCCGAGTGCATGTCGAAGATCAGGTTGACGGCCACACCGCTCTGAACGATGCCGCAGTGGAGCAGCCGGGTCAGGAAGCTCTTGCCGGTGCCGGACTTGCCAAAGACGCCGTTCGACCGCTCGACGAAGCGCTTCAGGTCGAGCCGAACCGGTATGTCCATGTCGAGCGGCTGGCCGATCTCGAAGCGGAAGTCGGCCGGCTCGCCGAAGACCTTGTCGAAATCCTCGGCAGCGGCCGAGTAGACCGGGGCGAAGTGGGGTGGGATCGTGCGGACGGGGCGGGGACCGGCCTCGCCGCTGTCGGCGTCGGGCTGGCCGTCGCGGGCGAGCATCAGCATCGGCTGGATCGCGAGCGCGCCGTAAGCCGTCGTGCCGGCCAGCACGGCCCGCGTAAAGGCGTCGGCCGGCACGGGCGGGTCGGCCAGCACGTCCTGGCTGGTCGCATGCAGCCGCACGTCCGTGACGAGGCAGAAGAAGTCGTGCTTCAGGCCGTCGATGCGGACGAACCGCCCGACCCGGATGTCCTCGACGGACGTCGCCGCGTCTAGGCGCGCGGTCAGCCCGTCGGTCAGCGAGCCCTCGACGATCAGCCCGAGCCGGTCCTCGTCCGCGCCCAACCCATTGGCGCCCAACCCGTTGGTGCCCGGTCCATCGGCGCCCGGTCCATCGGCGCCCGGCCGCACGCTGGCGCTCACCGCGCCATCGCCGCGCCCGCGTCCATCGCTGGCGTGCCCGTCGCCGCTGCCTCGCCCGTCGCTCACGCGCCCGTTCCCCATGCCCTGCCCCCTGGCATCGTCGCCCCCGCCATGCTCTCCCTCCCCCCTCAGTCCGCGAGCGCCCGCAGGATCGCCGTCAGGCGCGGGTAGTCATACTTCAACAACGTCGCCAGCTCGCGGCCGGCCCGGACCGCGAAGAGTGGCTCATCGGCGCGGACTGCGCGGGCGACGCGGACATTGGCCGCGAGCAGGGCATCGACGGGCGCCTGACTGGACGCCAGGATCGTGCGGAAGTAGTCCAGCCGCTCGGTCAGCCGGACCACTTCGGCCAGGCTGCACGGCTGCACCGACCAGTGGAGGGGCGGCGGGCTCGGCGGCAGGTACGAGCGCAGCAGGCCACTTCGCGCGAGGCCGCCCGCGCGGGAGCCGCCGTCATAGCCCCGCTGGTCATAGCCCCGCTGGTCATAGCCCCGCTGGTCATAGCCCCGCTGGTCATAGCCCCGCTGGTTGTCGCCCCGCTGGTCATAGCCCCTCTCGCCGACGCCGCTCGCTCCCGGGCCGCTTTCGGCAAAGCCGATCGCCAGCGCCGCGAACTCGGTCCGTAGCAACTGCTCCAGGTCCGGGTTCTCCCGGAAGATGGCGGCGTCGCGCATACCGTCGCGCCCGCGCATGACCGGTCGGCCGCCGGGCTCCAGGCTGCCGGAGTGGATCGCGTAGACGACGGCGTACACCGTCCGCTCTGGCTGCACGACCTTCACGAAGCTCCCAAACGGCGGCGCAACCCCGAAGTGGCAGGCTTGCGCGGCGAACTCGGCGACGGACGTGTCGATCACCTCGCCGACTGGTCCGCTGGTGCCGTCCACGACCGCGGCAACCCCTGACTCCGTGACTCGAAGCCCGCCTGTCCCGGTCCCGCCCTTACCATTTTCGGTCAGGTGCTCCATCCCTCCCCCCGCCTAGACCGCTTGAACGCGCTTGCTGAACAGCTTCTCGGAGAGTCGAGCCGGCACGCCCTCCCGTGCCATGACCAGCTCTAGCAGGTGCTCGAACGCCAGCCGATCGCGCACCCGCACGACCGCCTGCTCGTGAGCGCGCGTCAGCACGTTCGGGTAGCCGAGCCCCTTGCCGCACTGGTCGAGGATGGCCGCCTGTACCAGTGCGAGATGGTCCGGATCTTCCCCGACCCACGGCGGCACTTCGACCCGCGCGATCTCGCTGCCAACGTTCAGGTAGAAGAAGTGTGGCACGTGCTCGCCGTAGAACTCTTCGAGATCCTTCGGCAGCGTCATTCGGAAGCGTGCCGAGCGCTCCCCAACGGCCAGATCACGGAACAACTCGCGGTCTGGGAGCCGCTCCAGCGCGCAGACGCCGTCCTCACGCGCCGCGCACGGCGGGCAGGCCGCGACGCCGCCGCGGCAGGCCGCTTCGCGGAGTAGCCCGCTCACCTCGGTGCTGCGGGGTCGACTGATGTAGCTCGCCAGCGGCAGGCCAAGGTCACGGATCTTCACCATCTCGTCGACGTACGGCTCCAGTAACTCCTGGCGGAGGAAGTCGTCCGGGCGGTCGTCGAGCACCCAGAGCAGGAGCGTGCCATCCGCCAGCACCACGGTCGGCAGGTCCAACTCCTGCCAGGCGGCCGCCAGTTGAGCCGCCTTTGCCATCTCGCGTCCAGCCCGCTTCGCGCCGAGGAGGCGGTCCTGCACCGGCACGCGCCGCTCGCCGTGGACGATATACAACTCGTCGTGATCGAAATAGAGGATCGGCTCGCTGTCGAGCTCAGCCGCCGGCGCGCGGCCGTAGATGAGGACTGCCCAGCCGACGTTGATGACGTAGTAGTCGGCCGCGCCGTGGCGATCCGGCTCGATTTGCGAGCCGTCGGTGGCGATGACCAGATAGTCGCGCGGAGCCGGCAGAGCCGGGTAGCGCACGTCGAGCGGTTCGAGTGGCTGCGCCAGCCGCCGCTTCGCCGAGGCGGCGACGTCCGTGGCGAGCCACTCCCAGCAACCAGCGTGCTCGGCCAGCACCTCGCGGGCACGCTCGGCACGCTCGGGCAGTTGAGCGTAGCGGCGGGCCAGTGTCCCGCCCATCCGGGACACCTGCCGCCCGATCTTCAGAATGTCCAGCGTCATCGTCCATCCCGCTTCGGCGCCCTGCCTTGCTGGACGACGGCCCGCCGCGTCCACCAGAATCCGTTGGCGCGGCGGGCGCCCTAGCGGCCATAGGGGCGCATCGAACATTTGTCCCAGGCAATTGCCAGTATACGACGCGTGCCACCGGGTGGGAAGAGAGCGAGGCATCTGCGCTGATACGCGAACCGGCTCCTACGCGCGCACTTCGGCTGCTGGCCATCGGCACTGATGCTGCGCTGGCTCACCCGGCCGACGTGGCCTTCGGCGACGCCCACCAGCGGCAGCGCCAGTACGCGCGGATTCTGGACGACTACCGGATGGTCGTGCGGACCCTCGGCGGATCCCGGCAGGCGGTGCGCCACTCCCCAACGTTCGCGGTTCACCCGAGCGCGTCCCGGAATCGCGGGACGTTCCCGCTCGATGCCTACTCGATCGGCGCGGCGCTCGAACGGCGCATCGGGTTCGACCTCGTCTCCACCGAAGACCCGATGCTGTGCGGTCTGGCCGGCTGGCTGCTGCGGGCACGGTTCGGACTGCCGCTGTCGGTTCAGATCGCGGGTGACATGCTGGACAACCCGTACTGGCTGCGCGAGCGGCGGATGAACCCCGGCCTGAACCGCCTCGGTCGCTGGCTGGTGCGACAGGCTGACAGCGTGCGTGTGGTCAGCGAGCGCGAGCGGGCCAAGCTCGTCCGGCTCGGGGTGGACCCGGCCCGGGTCGCCAACATCGGCTGGATCACCGACTTCTCGCGCTTCGACGACCTGGACGCTCGCGACCTGCGCGCCCGGCTGCTCGGCCCCAGCGGGGAGATACTGCTGCTGTTCGTCGGGCGGCTGGTGCTCCAGAAGGACGTCCCGACGCTGATCCGCGCGATGGCGACGATCGCCGCCGAGCGGCTCGGCGCACGCTTGGCCGTGGCCGGCGACGGCCCGGAGCGCGCCGATGCCGAGCGATTGGTGGATCGACTGAGGCTACGCGACGTCGTGACCTTCCTTGGGACGGTGCCGTATCCCGACGTGCCGCGCTACTACGCGGCGGCCGACGTGCTGCTGCTGCCGTCGCGTTACGAGGGGAACGCCCGCGTGCTGGCCGAGGCCGCGGCAGCAGGCGTGCCGGCTGTGACGACGGACGTCAGCGGCGCCCGCGAGACGGTGCTGGACGGCGAGACCGGCTACATCGTGCCCGTCGAGCGGCCGGACCGGTTCGCCGAGCGCACCCTCGCACTGCTGGCCGACCCGAGCCGCCCGGCCGAGTTTGGGGCGCGTGCTCGGGCACACGTCCGGACCCGCTACAGCGCCGACGCCATCCTGCCGGCCTTCGCCGAGTTCTGGGCGCGCACGGCTGCCAGCCGCTGACCGGTACTACGGTCAGACTAGCCGGGCTGGTTGCCAGGGCGTCGAGTGGTCGTGCGTGCCAGCCGGCGCGGTTCGCCGGCGCTGCCAGCCGATACCCAGTACGCCACTTCCCCCCACGACCCCTTGACAGGCCGACCGACGTGCGGTATTTTACCAACAGGTTAGCTAACCAGATGGTTATGGACACGATGGCGACCGACCCGCTCAGCCTCACCTTCGCAGCCCTCGCCGATCCCACGCGCCGGGCGATCCTCGCTCGCCTCAGCGTAAGCGCGGCCACGGTCAAGGAACTGTCCGCGCCGTTCTCGATGAGCGGCCCGGCCGTCTCCAAGCATCTCCGGGTCCTCGAACGGGCCGGCCTGATTGCACGTGGCCGCGAGGCTCAGTGGCGACCGTGCCGGCTCGAGGCCGCGCCACTCAAGGAAGTTGCGGAGTGGGCCGAGAGCTACCGCCGCTTCTGGGACGCAAGTTTCGAGCGGCTGGACACGTACCTTCAGCATCTGCAAGCGCAGGATTCACGCAGTGGAGAGGAACGATGACCGCGACCAATCACCACACGACCGCGCCGGCCGATACGCCGTCCAGCGCGACCGCCGGGCAGGGGAAGGCCACGACCTTCACCACGCCCTCGGACTGCGAGATCGCGGTGACGCGGGTGGTCGACGCGCCGCGCTCGCTGGTCTGGGAGGTCTGGACCAGCCCGAAGCACCTGCCACACTGGCTGCTCGGCCCGGACGGCTGGACGATGCCCGTCTGCGAGATCGACCTGCGTCCGGGTGGGGCGTGGCGCATGGTCTGGCGGCAGGCAGACGGAACCGAGATGGAGATGAAGGGTGAGTACCGTGAGGTCACGCCACCCGAGCGAGTCGTCTCCACCGAGTCATGGGGTCCGGAGTGGCCCGAGACGATCAACACGGTGACGCTCACCGAGCAGGGCGCCCGAACGACGATCGCCCAGACGACTCTCTACCCGTCAAAAGAGGCGCGCGATGCGGCGATGAAGACGGGGATGATGGACGGTATGGCCGCGGCGTTCACCCGCCTCGACGGCTACCTGGAGACGCAGGCGCGCTAGCCTCCGCCGGAGGCGTCGCCGAGGGCCTCACGCCTGGCCCCGCGCAGGCCGAGACAGCGTCCTCGTCGCCTGGGGTGCCTTCGTCGGCACCGAGCCGGTGCTCGCCGTCAGTCCGCCATCATGGTGGCCGACTGGCGGCGAGCGCTCTGCTTCGGACGATGCGCGCTAGGACGCGAAGAGGCTCAGCGGGACGAATGCAGTCACCACCCAGTTCGGCGCGTCCACGACCTCGCTGACTTTCAGGTCGACGGCCACGCTGGAGAGCGCGTACGCCTCTTCGCGAGTCAGCCCGCGCTCGCGGACGAGGTAGCCGATCATCGCCCGGACCGCCTTCTTCGTCGCCTCCATCAAGTCGGGTGCGATGCCGGTCGTGGCGTAGTGGGGGCCGACGTTCGTCTTCGGGGAGAGCGGACCGCCGGTCATGAACTCCGGCTCTTCGAGGCTGAAGTCGCGCCGAAGGGTGAAGCGGAGGGTGGCCGTCATCGACGTCTCGATGGCGGTGATGCAGACTTCTCCGTCACCCTGGGCGGCGTGGCCGTCGCCGCACGAGAAGAGGGCGCCGTCGACCCAGATCGGCAGGTAAAGGGTGGTACCAGCCGTCAACTGCTTGACGTCCATATTGCCGCCGTTCTTGCGCGGCGGCGCGGTGACGTACTCGCCGGCCTCGTCGAGTGCAACGCCCATGACCCCGAGGAACGGCTCGAGCGGCACCCGGACGCCGGGCTTGAGCTCGCCGTACTCCCCGTTCGCGATGTCCCAGATCTTCAGGTACGGCTCGGGGAAGTCGTCGGTCAGCAGCCCGCGATCCGGGCGGAACTGGGTGAAGCCGATCTCGCCGGGCACGAGGCTCAGGATCTCGACTTGCAGGACGTCACCCGGTTGGGCGCCTCGGACGTAGACCGGCCCGGTCAGAGGATGCCCCTTCGAGACGCGCTCCATCACGTCGGCGGTCGTCGAGCTCCAGGTGTAGAACCCGTCGGCAGCGTCGCGGCAACGGAAGACGACGGTGTCGCCGGAGTCGATCTCCAGACGGGGCGGAATGCTGTTGTCCCAGCAGTAGTGGACGATGTCGCGGTCGAGTTGATGGGTAGTGCCGCCCGCGCGGGCGTCCTCGAGTGGTGAGACAGTCATCGGCATCCCCCTCCTGAACGTGGCCGATCCTCTGGTGCTCGCGGTGGCGCTGCCCTCGGCCGTGCAGCCTGGCTGAGCAGCACTATAGCTGGATCGGTCGCGCGGGAGTATCGGGCGATGGCGCCTGTAGGGGTACGACGTGGCGAACCGGGGATCGTCAGCGTTGTGCGGGAGGATCGGGCGAATGCGCCAGCAGGCTGCCAGCGCGGCTCTGCTATCGTTCAGCAGACGCGACGATCCAGCAGACGTGGCATTGGAGGGGCAATCGACCGTGCGCTATCGACTACTCGGGAACAGCGGGCTACGGGTCTCGGAGCTCTGCCTTGGGACGATGACCTTCGGCGACGTGCTCGGCTGGGGCGCCGACTTCGACGAGAGCCGGCGAATGTTCGCGGCATTCCTGGAGGCTGGCGGCAACTTCGTGGACACCGCCAACAACTATACCCAGGGCACGAGCGAGCAGTTCCTGGGGGAGTTGATCGGCCCAAATCGCGACCGGCTCGTGGTTGCAACCAAGGCGACCATGACCGGGCAGCGTGACGACCCGAACGCCGGCGGCAACCATCGCAAGAACATCGTCCAGACCGTCGAGGCAAGCCTGACTCGCCTGAAGACGGAGTACCTCGACCTGCTGTGGATTCACGCCTGGGACCAGATCACCCCCGTCGAAGAGTTGATGCGCACCCTCGACGACCTCGTCCGTCAGGGCAAGGTGCTGTACGTCGGCATCTCCAACACGCCGGCCTGGGTCGTGGCACACGCCAACACCCTCGCGACGCTGCGCGGCTGGACGCCGTTCGTCGGCATCCAGGTCGAGTACAGCCCGATCGAGCGAACGCCAGAGCGCGAGCTCCTGCCGATGGCGCGGGCGCTGGGCCTCGGCGTGACGTCCTGGTCGCCGCTTGGGGCCGGGCTGTTGACCGGGAAGTACCGTCAGCAGGGCGGCGCAAGCGGGCCGAAGCGGGGCGACGCAATGACGATTCCACACTTCAACGAGCGGTCGCTGGCTATCGCCGACGTGGTAGCAGAGGTGGCAGCGGGGATTGGGCGCTCGCCGGCTCAGGTCGCGCTGGCGTGGGTGCGCCACCACGGCGCCATCCCGATCGTCGGTGGGCGGAGCACGACCCAGATCGTCGACAACCTGGCCAGCCTGGAGGTCACCCTCGGCGAGACCGAACTGGCGCGTCTGGATGAGGTGAGCGCCGTCGAGTCAGGTTACCCGACTGACTTCCTGGCCCGTGATGGCGTGCGAGGCTCGGTCTACGGGGGCATGCGCGACCGCATCGACGACCCGCGCCTGGCGTAGCGCGTGAGTGCCTGACTCCCTACGATGAGGAGTAGAGCATGATGGTGTCTGGTCCCAATTTAGCGGCCGTGCTGCACGGCATCCGCGATCTGCGGGTCGAGGAGCGCCCGATACCTGGTCCTGGCCCCGGCGAGGTGCTCGTGGCGATGCGCTCGGTAGGGATCTGCGGCTCGGACGTGCACTATTGGGAGCAGGGCCGGATTGGTCGGTTCGTGGTCACGGGGCCGCTGGTGCTGGGGCACGAGTCGGCCGGCGTCGTCGCGGGGGTTGGAGAGGGTGTCACAGACCTTCACGTCGGCGATCCGGTCGCGCTGGAGCCAGGCGTGCCCTGCCGCCGCTGCGGGTACTGCAAGAGCGGGCGCTACAACCTCTGCCCTGACATGAGCTTCTTCGCGACTCCGCCCGTCGACGGCTCACTCGCGCGCTATGTCACCCACGCAGCAGACTTCTGCTACCGCCTCCCCCCGCACGTTTCGCTCGACGAGGGCGCGCTACTCGAACCGCTCTCGGTGGGGTTGCATGCCTGCACGCGCGGCGGTGTTGGAGCCGGCAGCCGGGTATTGGTACTCGGGAGCGGACCAGTTGGGCTGTCCGCGATGCTGGCCGCTCGGGCAAAGGGCGCGACTCGGATCGCCATGACCGACGTCCGGTCCGAGCGTCTGGATCTCGCCGCGACGCTGGGGGCCGATGGCGTCCTTGATGCGCGTGATCCGGACCTCGCGGCGCTGGTGGCCGACCGGCTCGATGGTCTTGCCGACGTGGCTATTGACTGCTCAGGCGCTGAGGGCGCCCTTCGCACGGCGATCCAGGCGACGCGCCCGGGCGGAGCGGTGGTGCTGGTCGGGTTAGGAGCAGACGAAGCGCGGCTGCCGGTTGTGGACGCGGCTACCCGCGAGGTGGACCTGCGGGGTGTCTTCCGCTACGCCAACACCTACTCCACGGCGCTCGCACTCGTCGCGAGCGGCCGGCTAGACGCCCGCTCGCTCGTTACGCATCGCTTCCCCTTGGACCGAGTTACCGAGGCATTCGAGACCACTCGCGCGGGCCGCGATGGCGCCGTCAAGGTCATCGTCGACATCGCGTGACGCTCGTCGACGCGGTCGCGGCGGTCGGGCCACGCTACTGATACAACGGAGATCCAGAGGAGACGTGGCCCTGACGCAACGGGGCGTCGACGATTGCGGGCGCGAATCGTGCACAACCACAGGTCAGTTCCGGCGCAGCAGAGTGCAAGTCGCCGGGCCGGCCCGGCGAGGCCGGGCCTACGTCATCTGACCTACGTCATCTGACCTGGGCCAGCGACACCCGCGGTACCCGAGCCCGTTCGTACGCACGCAGATGTGTGCCGGCGTCAGCACGATTCCACGAGCGCAACGCCTGGTGATACGCTGATATCGGCGGGACACGGCCTTCAGGTTGAGGGCGACACGCTGAACCGGTCCATGCCCGCCGAGACTGATTCCCATGGAGGTTGTGGAGCCATGGCGGCGAGCGCGCTCATCACGCCGATCGACCTGGATCGGGATGCCTTCTTGCGCCGCCTGATCGCCAGTCTCGGGCACCTCAACGAGAGCATCCTCGGCAGCGACGTCGCGGGTGCGAATATCACGAACGTCGGGCTCTCGATGGGCGCGGCGATCGAGGCCGAGTACAAGCGCTTCTGGGGCATCGCGCGCCCCTTCACGCTGGACGAGTACGCGCATGCGATCGTGGATCTGAAGCAGAGAATTCAGGGCAACTTCTCGCTGGTCTCCAAAGACCGTGACAGCGTCGTCGTTCGCACCACCTCATGCCCATTCGATGCATTCGTACGGCAGTCTCCGTCGCTCTGCCTCATGACCAGCTCAGTATTCGGCGGGGTCACCGATCGCAACGTTGGCTACGCGACAGTCGTCCTTCATCGACGCATCGCGCTTGGCGACGACGGGTGCTACGTGACGATTCACCTCCGCCGTACCCCCGAGTCCGACGCAGCCATCGGCCGGGAATACGTCCCAGAGGTGGAGCAGGCGAGCCCCGACGTCGCCGAGCAGCTTCGCCTGGTGGACAGCCTCCGCCGCCTGCGCCACGAGCTTGGCGAGGTGAGCTCACGCTGGGAAGAGTTGGTGCGGGGTGCCGCCGACGCCATCTGCGTCATCGCGCCAGACAGCCGGATCACCTTCGCCAACGTCCGCTGGCGTGACCTGATCGGCGTCGAAGGCGACGAACTCCTTGGCGGCACGTTCGAGCGGATCGTTCACCCCGACGACCGAGAGACCGTCCAGTCGCTGCTCGCATCGGTGCTCGGCGGGCGCCGCACGATCGGGCAAGGTTGCCGACTACGTCACCGTGCCGAGCACTGGCGCGACGTGGCGATGAGCCTCGGGCCGGTCCGTGACGATCGAGGACAGGTCGTCGGAGTGCTCGCGATCTTGCGCGACGTTACCGATGAGCGTCGCACCGAGCGTCTCAAGGACGATCTGCTCTCGGTGGCCTCACACGAGCTTCGCACGCCGGTAGCCACGATCAAGGGGATGGCTGAACTGCTCCTGCGCACGCTCGAACGAGACGGCACCGTCGACCCGACGCACCTCGCTCGCCGCCTCGAGCGCATCCGCGACGAGGCCGACCGGCTGGCGTTGCTCGGGACGGACCTCGTCGACGCCACCCATGTCCGCTCGGGCCGCCTCGAGATCCAGCGCGCGCCTCACGACCTCGCCAGCCTCGTCACGGCCGCGGTGGACCGCCAGCGAGAGCTTCTGAGCTCGACGGAGCGGCACACCCTCACGCTCGACGTACCCCCCGAGCCGGTCCAGATCAGCGCTGACCGCCAACGGCTCGAACGGGTGCTCAGCAACCTGCTCGACAACGCCATCAAGTACTCACCGGAGGGCGGACGCATCGACGTGGCGGTGCGAGCCGAGGGTAACAGTGCTGTCGTCGCCATCACCGACGCCGGCATCGGTATCCCGCCCTCGGAGTTGAGTCAGCTCTTTACACCGTTCTTCCGCGCCTCGAATGCCTCGGCACGGAACTACCCCGGGCTTGGCCTCAGCCTCCACCTGAGCCGGAGTCTGGCCGAGGCCCACGGCGGCTCGCTTACCGCCGCGAGCATCGTGGGACAAGGGACCACGTTCACGCTTACCCTGCCGCTGCTGGACGCCGTGCCGCTACCGGACTCTGTGCCGCTGCCGGACTCTGTGCCGCTGCTGGACGCCGTGCCACTGCCGGACTCCGTGCCACTGCTGGACCGCGAGCCATGACGACGCCCGAAGCGATTCTCATCGTCGACGACGACCGTGGCCTTCAAGAGACCCTTCAAGGCATCCTGGACTTCGAAGGCTACGAGCCGATGCTCGCGGGTGATGGGATCGAGGCGCTCGCACAGATCGACCGCCACCGTCCGGATGCGATCATCCTCGACCTGATGATGCCGCGCATGGACGGCTGGACGTTCGCCCGGGAGCTCGATCAGCGTGGCTTGCGCCCGGGCATTCCGCTGATCGTGCTGACGGCCGATGGGCGGGCACAGGAGAAGGGCGAGCAGGTGGGTGCGGACGCGGCCCTCGCCAAGCCGTTCGACCTCGATATCCTCTTGGACACGCTGGCGCGCCTCGTCGGCCGCTGATCCCCGCGCGCATCCGAGCAGACACGACACGTCTGCCAGCGCCGGTACGCGCTTTTGGGCGGTCCGAGACAGTAACCAGCGGGAGGGCTGGCGGTCTCGACCGACATCACGGTGGAATCTCCAGGCTCGTAGCCAGGGGCGCCGGTGGACCTCCCCTTGAGATCCGTGGCGGGTATGGGAGGCGCCTCACGTGGTGACGGCCTACAGGGGGGGCGGGCCGACCGAGATGACGCCGACCAGTTCACGCGCCTGCCCGCTCTGCGCCACGTCGATCGTCACGGTGGCGTGGCCGGGCCGAAGCGTGGCGGGCGCGATAACGGTCCACCAGCACACGTCGCCCATCGCCGGCGTCTGGACGAGCGGCTGCGTCGGGCCGTCCAGGTAGTCGATCGTTCCGGAGCAGGTTGCACCAGCCGGTACGTCCGCCCCGATCGTAAACTCCTGGTCAGCCTGGATCGAGTCTGGGAGCTCGTGGAACGTCAGGTTGATGAGGCCAGCGTCATATGGCGCCGGTACGGCGATATCCTGCGGCGTGTTGGCCGAGGAAGGCCACTCGGCGCCCGGCCCGGGAGCAGGATACGTCATCTGTCGAGTCGCGGCCGGAGCCCCTGCCATGTCGATCCCAGGCAGGGCGGCCGCGTAGGCCGGCAGCGAGCCGGCCGGCGCAACCAGTAGCATTGCCAGGATAAGAGCCGCACGGCGTGCTGCGCGGCGGACGATCATCGGCCCGCACCTCCGCTCATCAGGCGCCGGCAGGCTGGAGATCTAGCGAGACGTGCGCTCCCGCACGGCCGGCCCCGTCACGGCTTGTGGAGCAGGCGCCGTGCCAGCACCCGGAGCCACACCCGGCAGCCAGCACCCGGCAGCTAGCGCTACGGTGCGTCAGTTGCGGGTGAGGCGCTCGTAGACGGCGCGGCCCTCGCCGTACAACTGCTGCATGCGAGCCTTCTGATCGTCATGGTCGAAGCGGCCGCGTGTCGCGATCCACGCGAGCGTTCTGTCGATATGCTCGACGAAGGCACTGGCCGCTGCGCGTGTCACGGCGCGGGACGGCGAGGAGCGCAGGTAGATCGGGCTGGTGTGGGCCCAGAGTGCGTGCCCGTAGCTGGTGCGCTGTCGGCCGAAGCAGCGCGCGGCGATCCAGCCGGCCCCTTCGATGTCGAGCGCCGTCGTGAGCGCGCCGGCGAGGTCGTGCTCGAGATTGTCGAGCGCGGCTGCAACTTCGCCGTCGCGCACAATCTCCACCCGGTCGACGGGGAGCGCCGAGTCCCAGCGGACCGAGACCTCAACCGAACGGCGCGCCGGCGCCAGCTCGAGGACAGCGTTACTCGGGCCGTGCCCGGCGACGTGCAAGCGCAGGATCGGGCCGTTCGTGACGAGGGTCCGGCCCTCACGCAAACTGCCGAGCCAGCGCTCGTACGAGAAGTCAGCGCCGACGTCGGCATACACGCGGTTGCTGGAGCAGACGAACCAGTCCGAGCCGGTCGAGGCGGGCAGCCGGAAGCCGCAGTTCAGCAGCCGGTACCAGATGTCGTACTCAGGATCGACCCAGTACGGATCGAACAGGTTGAGGCCGTCGAGCCGGCCGAGCGCAGCGGCGACGGGCGCTTCCATGCCCCGCCCGTTGTGGCACCACAGCACTACCCCACCCTGCCCGTGGGCGGCGTCGCAGGCATCCACCAGGGGCGGATAGTCCGGGCTGGATGCGTCGACCAGCACGCCACGGCTGACCGGCTCGACGACGCTGGCGAGGTTCACCAGCATGATATGGCCGTAGCCGATCTGCCACGGCTCGTCGTTGTGGCGGCTCTCCTCGCCGACGTCGACGACGTGCTCGGGCGTCGAGATCGGATGGCGCCCGATGGGGAAGACGTTGGAGGCGTAGGCGAGATCCCAACGGCGGAGCACGCTCACGACCAGGACCGGCAGATCTTCGACGCGCGGATCGAGGCGCAGGCGGTCGAGGGCGCGCGTCTCCTTCTCGTCGTAGTGAACGTGGGTATTACCGGCGTACCAGCCCTCTTCGGGTAGCTGGATCCAGCGCTCCAGCGGCAGATCGACCTGGAGCAACCCGCTGCGTGGCACGGTGACGTGGAGCAGGAGTGGGCGATACTCGGTGCCCCGCTCGACGATGACGTCGGCCGGTCCGCTCGGCAGCTCGACGGCGAACGCACGGTCGGCGTAGAAGAATGGCTCGCCTGGCCCGACCTTGTGAACCGCATCCTCGGGCGCACGGCGATGGCCGGTGGCATCGAGCACCTGGACGCGCGCTTCGAGCGGCCGGCCGCTCGCCCGATCCCAGATTCGCCCCTCTAGCGTCGGCATCGCCTCTCCTGCCTGTTCGCTGGCCGGATACCCTCTCCGACGAATCGTCGCACCTCGCGGCCGTCAACCAGGATACTCATTAGGGGAGCAGTTGGGCGAGCAGGCCACCGTCCGCCACAATCGGGGCGCCGAGCACGAATCCGGCGTCCTCGGTGGCCAGCCAGAGCACCACCTTGGCGATGTCCTCCGGGTAGCCCACCCGCCCGATCGGCTGGGCGCGGTCCCAGTTGGCCACGTTCTCCTCGGGGTTGGCGCCGGCCTGGACATCCTGACGCAGCATCGGGGTGTCGATGGCGCCGGGCACCACACAGTTGATCCGGAGCCCCTGGCGCCCGTAGTCGAGCGCCATCTGACGGGTCAGCGACACCACGCCGCCCTTCGCCGCCGCGTACGCCGCGATCGTTCGGCCGGTCGCGAACGAGTGCGGCGAGGCTGTCGAGACGATGACGCCGTGTCCCTGCCGCACCATGTGAGGGATAGCGAAGTGACAGCAATGATAGATGCCGGTCAGATTGATACCGATGACCCGGTTCCACTCCTCGGGCGTCGTCTCGGTGACGCTCTTGGAGATCAGGATGCCGGCGTTGTTGAACAGCACGTCGATCCGCCCTGACTGCCGCACCGTCGACTCGATCAGGTCTTCCACGTCGCCCGCCACGGCCACGTTGGTGACGTGGAACCGGGCTCGCCCGCCCTCGCGCTCGATCTGCGCGACCGTCTGAGCGGCCTCCTCGGCGTTCACGTCCGCGATGACGACCTCGGCACCCTCGCGGGCGAACAACTCGGCCGTCGCCCGCCCAATGCCGCTCGCGCCGCCAGTGATGACCGTGACCTTCCCCTCGACCCTGCCCATCGCCGTCCTCCTCGCCGTGGATCGTCGCATCTCGGGCCGCAGCGGTCAACCGGGCAGCCCCCCACCCCCGGCCCTGCTCCCGCACGCGGGAGAGATGCCGCTACATCGGTCGGTCACCTTCCAAGTACCGAGAGCAGGATCTTCGAGAATCGCGAGAACCCTCACGTGCGGGAGAGGGGCCGGGGGTGAGGGTTCTCGGGGGGAGGCACAACGCCCGCGGCAACCACAATTGCTCCCGCGTGGTCGACGCGCTACCCTAGCCAGAGTCGCGCCGCTCGGGAAGCACGCGCACCGGGCGGCCGGGAACTACGACACGGAGATGAAACTATGCAGCGCGCCCTACTGAGCGCGGTCGAGACGATGGTGATGGAGGAGGTCGAGCCGAGGCAGCCGGCGGCTGGCGAGGCGAGAGTGGCCATCGAGGCGTGCGGCATTTGCGGCTCCGACCTGCACATGTACCACGGCGACCATCCGGTCCTGCGGCCACCGCTGGTCATGGGCCATGAGTTCGTCGGGCACGTGGTGGGTGTCGGCGAGGGCGTGACCAACGTGAAGCCCGGCGACCGAGTCATCGGTATCGCGGGGCGGGGCTGCGGCGAGTGCGAGGCGTGCCAGGAAGGCAACTGGAACTGGTGCGAGCAGTTGAAGGTGATCGGCGGCCACGTACCAGGCGCGCTTGCTGAGGAGATCGTCTTGCCGGCCGAGCAGTTCATCGCCATCCCGGACTGGATCCCGGATGACCAGGCGACCCTGATTGAGGTCGGGGCGGTCGGGATGCACACGATCCACCGCTACGGCTCGGTAGAGGGGCGCTCCTGCCTGGTGCTTGGGGCGGGACCGGTCGGGCTAGTGCTGGTCAAACTGCTGAAGGCGCTCGGGGCGAGCGCGGTGGTCGTGAGCGACATCAGCGACGCTCGGCGCGATCTGGCTCACGGCTGCGGCGCCGACATGGTGATCGACCCCCGCACCGAGGGCGCCGAGGAGCAGGTCCGGGCGACGTTCCCGCGCGGGCTTGACGTGGCCTTCGATTGCGCCGGCCGCGAGGACTCGCTGCTGCTGGCGCTGCGGCTCACTCGGCGCGGCGCTTCGATTGTCCTGACCGCCATCTTCCAGCAGTTTTGCCAGAT
The DNA here is from genome assembly GCA_020845495.1 of Chloroflexota bacterium. The sequence goes on along the minus strand of JADLFM010000141.1, from coordinate 61,527 downwards.
CCCGATGGCACTGGTGCAGCGCGCCGAGCGCCAGTTGATCGGTGTCCAGATGTACAAGCGCGAGGATTTCGAGGCCGTCATCAGACTGCTCGAAGAGCGCAAACTCGACCTGGGCGGCATCGTGACCCACGAGTTCCCACTGCGGGACACAGCCGAGGCGTTCCGGATGCTGGCGACGCCGGGCGCGGCGGCAGGGAAAGTGTTGGTGCGAGTGCGGCGCTAGCGGGCCATCTCGCACCTGGCTGAGGGGCCAACCATGAGGATGACGCCTTAGCCAGGTGCGGCATCACCTACGGACGCAGCATGCCAGGAGGTGAGCACGAGCCATGCCCGACTTTCCGATCGTCGACACCCACGTCCACCTCTGGAATCCGGAGCACTTCCGGATGTCCTGGCTGGACGATACTCCACTCCTGAATCGGCGCTACGACCTGGAGGAGTACCGCGAGCACACCGTCGGCGTCGACATCGACGCCATGGTGTACCTTCAGGTCGAGGTCGAGCCGCCATACGCCCTGCTCGAAGCGCGCTGGGCGGCCGAGCGCGCCGCTCGCGAGCCGCGCCTGAGGGCACTGGTCCCCTGGGCGCCGCTCGAGTACGGCGAGCAGGCCCGCGCCTTCCTGGATGCGCTGGTTGCAACCTCGCCGCTCGTCAAAGGCATCCGCCGGATCATCCAGTTCGAGCCGGACCTGGCGTTCTGCCTCCAGCCGCGCTTCGTGCGGGGTGTCCAGATTCTGGCCGACTACGGGCTGTCGTTCGACATCTGCATCGACCACCGCCAGATGGCGAACACCATCGAGATGGTGCGACAGTGCCCGAACACCCGCTTCGTGCTCGACCACATCGGCAAGCCGGCCATCAAAGACCACTTGCTCGACCCCTGGCGAGAGCAGATCGCGCACCTGGCCGGCTTCCCGAACGTCTCGTGCAAGCTCAGCGGGCTCGTCACTGAGGCCGATCACGCCAACTGGACCCAGGACGATCTGGCGCCGTACGTCGCGCACGTGCTGGCCGCGTTCGGCGAGGATCGCGTGATGTACGGCGGCGACTGGCCGGTCGCGTTCCAGGCGACCACCTACCGCCGCTGGGTCGACACGCTCGACGCTCTGACGGCGCACCTCTCGCCCCAGATGCGCCGCAAGCTCTGGCGCGACAACGCCCGTCGGTTCTACCGTCTGGATTGAAGGGAATGGTCTCAGGGGAGAGGGCGTGGCCCCGCTGGTGAAGCAGGAGACGAGTCACTGCATGAGTGTGAACATCGAAGAGGCGGTGCGGCAGCAGGTTTCGACGTTGAGTGAGGCGACCGGCGTCGCGTATGAGATCGTTCCGTGCGATCCAGAGCTCGCCGACACGGCGGCCTTCTGCGCGGCCTACGGGTACCCTCCGGAGGACTCGGCGAACACGATTCTCGTCGTCGGGAAGGCCAGCCCGCCCCGCTACGCCGCCTGCGTGGTGCTAGCCACGACTCGGCTGGACGTCAACCGGGCCGTCAAGCGGCGGCTCGGCGTCCGCGCGTCCTTCGCGAGCGCCGACGACACCCAGGCGGTGACTGGCATGCTGATCGGCGGTGTGACCGTGTTCGGGCTGCCAGCCGATCTACCGATCTGGGTTGACGCTCGGGTGATGCGTCGGGAACGGATTATCCTCGGTGGCGGGAGCCGCTCCTGCAAGGTCGTCGCGCCGCCGGGGATCCTGCGCGCCCTGCCGACCCTCGAGGTGGTCGACGATCTCGCCGTCGAACCGCCGCCCGCCTGAGGCCGCTCCACTCCTGCCGCTCCCTCCCAGTTGCCGCTCTCCCCCTGCCGTACCTCCGGAGGTGCGAGAACGTGAGCCTCGTCGATCGGGCTCTCCCGCAATCGGCGTCGTCTGCGCGACTGCGAGCGCTCGACGATCTGCTCGGCCTTGCCACGGCCTGCGCGCTGGTGGTCATCATCGCGCTCGCGTTCTGGCTGCGGTTCACCGGCCTTGAGGGTCAGGACGGCACGTTGTCCATCGACGAGGCCCGCCTGGCGCTCGCCGGGCGCGGCATCCTGGAGCACGGTGTCCCGGTCATGCCGACTGGCTGGCTCTACACGCGTGGCCTGCTGCCAGCCTACCTCGTCGCGGCCTCGTTCGCGACACTCGGGCAGACCGATCTTGCGGCCCGCCTTCCGAGTGTGCTGGCCGGGACGCTCCTGGTACCCGTGATGTACTTCACCGGCCGACTGCTAGCCGGCCGCGCCGGCGGTCTGTTCGCGGCGCTGGCCGTCGCGGCGTACCCTCCGTTGGTGACGTGGTCGCGCGAAGCCTGGTTCTACGCCCTCTACGTGCTGCTGTGTATGGCCGCGCTGTTCTTCATCCTGCGCGCGCAACGAAGCCAGCACCCGCACGACCGAATTCTCGCGGGCTTGCTCGCCGGGCTGACGCTCTTTGCGCACGAGTTGGGGGTCTTCCTGGTCGTCCCGCTCGCGGCCCAGGCGGCGCTACGCCTCTGGCAGGGTCGACGAGAGCCAAAGGGCTGGCGGGCGTCTCTCACGGCGCTTGCGATCTTCACCGCGATGGCCGCCCTGGCGCTGCTACTCACCCTCGGGCTGCGGGCCGAGACGCTGGGCGGTCGCTTGAGCGAGATCGATCAGTACGCCCTCTCCCCTCGCCTGGACGAGCATACGCTGTCCTTTTACTCGGATATGCTGTTCCAGCCGTATGGGCTCCTGCCCGGGATCGCCCTGCTGGCTATTCCCCTGGCCGTCGTCCGGCGTGCCTGGGAGACGCTCATCCTCTGGCTCGCGCTCATCCCGCCCTTCCTGTACGTCTCCACGCTCGAGCAGTACGACCGCTACGGCCTGACGTTCGTGGTGGTTCTCATCGCGCTCGCTGCCCAGGGAACAGCCTTCCTGGCCGAATGGTGCATCGGCAGGCGGCACGTCGACAGCGCCTCGCTCGACTCAGGTTACGCCACCAGGGTGTCACCAGCCGATCCATCACCTGCTGGTCCGCGCGCACCCGGCCTATCATCCGTCGACCCACGACTCTCCGGCTTATCGGCAGTCGGTTCGCGCGTACCCAGTCCCACAGCATCCGAACTGTTACCGGGTGCTGTCACCCTCGTGATCCTGGCGCTCGTGCTGCTGTTCCGCGTCAACCTGCACGCGGCCGCCGAAGCCGCCCGCGACTATCCGAAAGCTGGCGCCTGGCTCTCGATGGCGCGCCAGCTCGGCATCACCCGCGACACCCTAGTCATGACGGATCTGCCGACGGTCGTCGAATGGTATATCGGGGGTGTGGACTACTGGCCGCGCAGCCAGAAGTACGAGAAGTACACCTTCCGGGGTAGCGGCCTGCCTCGCGAGGTCCACTCCGGAGCAGTCCTCATCCGCACCCTCGACGACTACGAGCGCCTGGTGGTCGAGGCGCATGCGGGACAGACGCTCTGGGTGCTCGCTTCCGGGCGCTCTGGCCAGTGGGAATCGTGGGTCGACGCCAGCCTGCGCAGCACGCTCGAACGCTCGGCGTCGCAGCGGCTCGCCGTCGATAGCGACAGCTACGTCCAGTTCTCTAACGACAGTGAGATGCTGCGCATCGACCTGAAGTAACGGCCACGCGTCACCGAACGATTCACGCGTCAGGCTCGACGAGTCGCCCGGTCCCTGCATACGCCACGTTCGCCGAGCTACGGGTCACTGTGCGCTTCAGGTTCGACACGTCGTTCGCTTCGTCGCTTGCCGTGCGACACCTGCTGGCGTATTCTCCCCAGGCGAGCGGCGCGCGCCCATCGCCACCCGTCAGGACGGGGAGCCGTCACCGGCCCGCGCGCACCGCTACCTTTCGCTGGCTGGCATGCATGAGCCCGATGTCCGTCCCGGAGTTCGTCGCCAAGTGGGGCGCCTCGACCCGCACCGAACGCGCGGGGTCCCAGGAACACTTTATCGACCTGTGTAGCGTCCTCGGCCACGACACGCCCAACACCGACCCGACCGGCGACCGCTTCGCCTTCGAGAAGGGCGCCGAGAAGACGAGCGGCGGCGACGGCTTTGCCGACGTCTGGAAGCGCGACTACTTCGGCTGGGAGTACAAGGGTAAGCGGAAGAACCTGAAAGGCGCCTACGACCAGCTTCTTCAATATCGCGAGGATCTGGACAATCCTCCCCTGCTGGTCGTCTGCGACCTCGAGCGGTTCGAGGTTCACACCAACTTCACGGGCACCGCGAAGCAGGTCTACGCCTTCGACCTGTCGGACCTTCGGGCGAACGCACCGACGCCAACTTGCCCGCTGCCGCCGCTCGACGTGCTCCGGCACGCCTTCTACTCGCCGTATCTGTTGAAGCCGGGCCGCACCACCGCCCAGGTCACCGAGGCGGCAGCGCGCGAGTTCGCCAAGCTCTCCCTGAGCCTCAGCCAGCAGGGCCACGATCCGGAAGCCGCGGCGCACTTCCTGATGCGGCTGCTGTTCTGCCTGTTCTCGGAGGATATCGGGCTGCTGCCCTCCCACCTGTTTACCCGAGTGGTGGAAAGCACCCGCTTCGACCCGGCGGCTTTCCAGGGCCAGCTCAGCGCGCTGTTCCGGACCATGGCCACTGGCGGCTGGTTCGGCGCCGACCGGATCGACCATTTCAACGGCGGCCTCTTCGCGGATGACACGACGCTGCCGCTCACGGCCGTCGACGTCGAGGTGCTGCACGCGGCCAGCCGGCTCGACTGGTCGAGCGTCGAGCCGGCGATCTTCGGCACCCTCTTCGAGCGCAGCCTGGACCCGTCGAAGCGCTCCCAGCTTGGCGCCCACTACACCAGCCGGGACGACATCCTGTCGATCGTCGAGCCGGTCCTGATGGCGCCGCTTCGGCGACGCTGGGAGGACGTGCAGCAGCGGGCGCGGCAGCTCGTGACGGAGCGCGACGGCGCGGTCACGCCAGCACTGAAGACCCGCCGTCAGGCCGATCTCAGCCGCCTCATCACCGGCTTTCAGGACGAGCTTGCAGCCGTTCGTATCCTCGACCCGGCCTGCGGCAGCGGCAACTTCCTCTACGTCGCCTTGAAGCGGCTGCTCGATCTGGAGAAGGAAGTCATCACCTTCGCGGTCACGACCGGCATGACGATGCCGGCGCCCCAGGTCGGCCCGGAGCAGCTTCACGGCCTGGAGATCAACCCGTACGCGCACGAACTCGCTCAGGTGGTCGTCTGGATCGGCTACATCCAGTGGCTCCACGACAACGGCTTCGGCCTGCCGTCGCACCCGATCCTGAAGCCCTTGACCACGATCCGCCAGTTGGATGCCCTGATGACGGTCGCGCCCGATGGCACGGTGAGCGAGCCAGCCTGGCCCGACGCCGACGTCATCATCGGCAACCCCCCCTTCCTCGGGAACAGACGGATGCGGCTTGAGCTCGGCGACGCCAGAGTCGATGCGCTCCGACGGCTCTATCTCGGCCGTGTTCCACCCGGTGCCGATCTGGTCTGTTTCTGGTTCGAGCGGGCACGAGCACACATTGAGACGGACCACGCCACACGAGCGGGACTACTGGCGACCCAAGGAATTCGCGGCGGTGCGAACCGAAGGGTATTGGAGAGGATCAATGAGACCGGAGGCATCTTCTGGGCCATCTCGGATCGCGACTGGATTCTCGAGGGTGCCAATGTCCACGTGTCGATGGTGGCGTTCGATGACGGCTGCGAGCATTGCCGCGTTCTGGACAATCGTGCAGTTCCCACGATCAACGCGAACCTGACCGCCGGTACGGATCTGACTCGGGCGCGCCGCCTTCAGGAGAATTTGAAGCTCGCGTTCATGGCGACTGTGAAGGTCGGGCCGTTCGATATCCCGGCGGACCTTGCATCAGCAATGTTGGCTGAGCTGATTAATCCCAACGGCAGGCCAAACAGCGATGTCATCAAACCTTGGATAAACGCACTCGACGTGACCCGCCGGCCACGTGACGTATGGGTGATCGATTTTGGCGCCGACATGTCTGAGGATGATGCAGCACTCTATGAGGCGCCTTTCGAGTATGTCCGGAGGAACGTCTTCCCGATCCGCTCGCAGAACCGAAAGGCGCCTTACGCCCGCCGATGGTGGCTGTTCGCCGAGCCGTGCCCTGGCATGCGCGCGAGTATTGCTGACAAGGGCCGCTACATCGTCACGCCCACGCTGGCCAAGCATCGCCTGTTCGTATGGGTCGCGCAGCCGACCATTCCCGATCATCAACTGATCGTCGTTGGTCGAGATGATGACTACTTCTTCGGCGTCCTGCACTCACGGCCCCATGAACTGTGGGCTTTACGGCTTGGTACGGCACTGGAAGATCGGCCGCGCTACACCCCGACGACCACCTTCGAGAAGTTCCCGTTCCCGTGGCCGCCAGGGCAGGAGCCGGCCGGCGATCCGCGCGTCGCGGCCATCGCCGAGGCAGCGCGCACGCTCCACGAACGCCGGAGGCGTGGCTCGAGCCGCCCGGCGCCTCGGCCGCAGACCTGAAGAGGCGAACCCTGACCAACCTGTACAACGAGCGGCCGACCTGGCTCCAGATGGCGCACGCGACGCTCGACGACGCCGTGTTCGCGGCCTACGGCTGGCCCGCTGCCCTCACCGACGATGGGATCCTCGAACGGCTGCTCGCGCTCAACCTCTCCCGCCCGGCGGTCTGACGCGCTCGTGTGAATCTAGCTCTGCGCCCCGGCCGGGGGTGCGGGAATGCCCGTGCGGGCCTCAGTGGAGGTTGTTGCCGCCGTCCACGATGAGGGTCTGGCCGGTGATGAACGCCGCGTCGTCCGACAGGAAGAACGCCACCGCGCCGACTACGTCCTCAGGGCGCTGTACCCGCTTCAACGCCCGCGCTCGGGCCGCGTTCGCGCGCATCGCCACCGTCTCGGCCGAGGGGTTGTCCTCGCTCAGCGTGTTGCCCGGCGCGATCGTGTTGACGCGGATGTTGTCGTCGCCAAGCTCGCGGGCCAGCACCCGCGTGATCCCCACCACCGCCGCCTTCGAGGCCACGTAGTGCAGCCGCGTCGGGTTGCCGTTGAAGACCGTGCCCGACGCGATGTTGACGATGCTCCCGCCGCCGGCTCGCCGCATCGAGGGGACCACTGCCCGACAGCAGAGCCAGACGCCCTTGGTGTTCACGTCGAGCACACGGTCCCACTCGTCCTCGTCGATCTCCTCGAAGCCGACCCGTGAGATCGGGATGGTGGCGAAGATCGCGGCATTGTTCACTAACCCGTGGATCGCGCCAAACTCCGCGACCGCACGGGTGGCCATCGTCCGCGCGCTATCCCAGGAGGCCACGTTCGCCTGTAGCCCGAGCGCACGGCCACCCGCCGTGCGGACCTCTTCGGCGACGGACTCGGCCGCCGCGCCGTCGAGATCGGCCACCACCACCGAGGCGCCCTCGCGCCCAAAGTGCAGGCAATAGGCTCGGCCGATCCCATGGCCTCCGCCCGTCACGATCACCGTCTTGCCGCCGAGCAGGCCCACGCCGGCCTCCATCATCAGGTGTCGCCGCTACGCCGCCGAGCCGTCACCGAGGTTACGAGACCGCCGCGATCCGCCCGTCGCGCCAGCGGGCAGCAACGTCACGCCTTCTGCCAGCGCGTAAACCGTCGTTCGAGCAGGCCCACCAGCGTCGTACCGATGACCGCGATCAGGATGATCGTCAGCACTACCGCGTACAACGCCTCCATCTGGAAGGAGCGGCCGTAGCGAATCAACAGTTGCCCGATCCCGACGCTGGCCAGAATCGTCTCGCCATTGATGATCCCGCGCACCGCTCGCCCGAAGCCGAGCCGCACGCCCGTCAGCACGAGCGGCAGCGCAGAGGGCAACACGATCTTGCGGATCAACTCCTTCTCGCTCGCCCCGAACGCCCGCGCCATCTCGACGAGGTGGACGTCCACCGCCCGAGCGCCCGCCAGCGTGTTGATGACCACGATGAAGTAGGCGTGCATGAAGACGATCACGACCCGGGTCTCGGCGCCGAGACCGAACAGGATCAGATAGAGCGGAATCAAGGCCGACGACGGAATCGTCATGAAGGCGTCGATGTATGGGTCCAGGACGTACTCGACCAGGCGGCTCCGTGCCATCGCAAGGCCGGTGCCGATCCCGAGTACTAGCGACAGCACGAACCCGATCGTCAGCGATTCGAGGGTGAGCCGGATCGACAGGATCCGGCCGCTCGTGAACAACTCGACGAACGCTTCCAGCACTCCACTCAGCGGCGGCATGAACGAGTACCAGCCGGCCCGCCCGACGATCTCCCAGACGATCAGCCCGACCCCAAAGGAGAGCCAGGGCAGCAGCGGCCCCAGCACCACGCGGCGGACGCGGGTCGCGAGATCGACGGGGTGCGCGCGCCGAATCGCCGGCGACCCGCCGGCATCCTCGGCCATGGTCGGTAATGCGTTCATGAGGCCGCCTTCGCACGGCGCCGCACAGGCGCGACCACCTGTTCCAGCCGTCGCGCCAGGCTGACGATCAACATGCCCTCAGCCGCCACCACGATCGTCGCGGCGAACACGATGTCCGGCTGGAACGAGCCACGGCCATTCTGAATGATCAGCCCCACGCCGACCGAGATCAGCGTCAACTCGACGATGATCATGCCGACCACGGCGCGCGACGCGGCGAAGCGCAGGCCCGCCATCAGCGCGGGCAGCGCCGCCGGCAGCGTCACCTTCCACCAGACCTCCCACTCGCGCGCCCCGAACGCCCGCGCCATCTCCACCAATCGCGGGTCGACGCCGCGCACGCCCGTCCGGACGTTCACGATCAGGCCCGGGATAGCGAACAGCACGACGATCACCACCCGCGCCGTCAAGGTAATGCCGAGTGCCACGATGACGACCGGCATCAGCGCCACCATCGGCAGCACCAGCGAGACGTCGATGTAGAGGCTGGCCGCGCGGTCGAGCGTCGGGAAGCGGCCGAGGACGAGCCCCAGCGGCACCCCGAACAGCACCGTCAGAACGAACCCGATGACCAGCGACTGATTGCTCGTCGCCAGCGCCCCGAGCAATTCGCCGGAGAGGGTCATCTGTATGAGCGCTTCGACCGTCGAACTGAAGGGCGGGATCAGCAGCCGCTCGCCGGTCCGCCCGGCATACTCCCAGATCGCGAGCAGCAGCAGGATCGAGCCGTAGCGGAGGATCGGGCCCCATCGCTCTACGGCGCTCCGAGCCGGCCGACGCGCGACCGCCGGCGCGCTTGCCGATGCACTCATAGGCGTGCTCATCGCGGCATGCTCCGAGACTCGACGGGCCCGCGGCCGGTCGGTGTGGAGACGACGGATACACTCTTCAAGCGGTGGACGCGAAACATTGCGTTCCCATGACACGCGGGCGCATGCCGCGTGAAGTCTCCGACCGGTAGCCGCGCAGTGCCACTAAGTATACGCGCGCCTGGATACAGGAGTGGCGGTGATGGTACTGTAGATTTCATGCAATCATCCAGTCTGTTGTCCGACCCCGGCGCTCGGCGGCGTCGGATTCAGATCGTCGCCACCGGCGGCACGATCGCGAACCGGCCGGACGGCCGTGTCAGCATCGAGGACGTTCTTGCCGACGTCCAGCGCTGGTACCCGGACGGCGACCCCCGCAAGATCGCCGATCTCGACATCGTCGACGTGCTCCGTGAGGGCGCCGAGACGTTCACGCCGGCCGAGTGGCTGACCATCGGCCGCGCCGTCAGCCAGGCAGCGGCCGATCCGGCCATCGACGGCATCGTCGTGACCCATGGCACCTACACCGCCGAAGAGACCGCCTACTTCCTCCACCTGACGATGCGCACCGACAAGCCGATCGTCGTCGCCTGCTCGCAGCGCAAGCACTCCACCATCGGCAACGACGGCGACAAAAACCTGCTCGACGCGGTGCGCGTCGCGGCGTCGCTGGAAGCTCGTGGCAAAGGCGTGATGGTCGTGTTGAACGAGGAGATCCAGAGCGCCCGCGAGGTCACCAAGTCGAACCAGCGGCCGAGCGGCTTCACCTCACGGACCTACGGCGTGCTTGGCACCGTCGAGGTCGACCGGGTCACCTTCTACAGGGCGCCGACCCGGCGGCACACGGCGTCGTCGGAACTCCGCCTGCCGGACGGGGATGCGCTGCCTCGGGTCGACATCGCGATGACCTACGCCGGGGCCGATGGCGCCGCTGTCCGGGCGTTCGTGGAGGCCGGCGCACGCGGGATCGTCGTGAACGGCTTCTCCTTCAGCGGGAAGCCACATCGCCAACAACTGCCGGCCCTGCGCGACGCTGTCGAGCAGGGTGTCGCGGTGGTGCTCGCGAATCGCGGCGGCGACGGGCGCATCCCGGTCGAGCGGAGCGATGGCTTCGTGCGCGGCGACAACCTGACGGCCCAGAAGGCTCGCGTCCTGCTGACGCTCGCCCTCCAGGAGACGACAGACCCAGATCGGTTGCAGCGCTTCTTCGATGAGTACTGATACGGTAGTGAGCACCAGACTCCCCGAGTGACCTCCCTCACCCCTCGGGGTGTCCCCTCACCCCCGGCCCCTCACCCCCTCACCCCCGGCCCCTCTCCCCCGGGTTATCCCCTCACCCCCAGCCCCTCTCCCGCGTGCGGGAGAGGGGTGCCGTTGGGACGCCCGATCAGCCTGAAGGTCGCGGGGCAGGTCGTTCTTTTCCCCATGACGATACACTCGACGGAGACACGCGCTCTCAGGAGACGTGCGCCGCGGATCCCCCTCACCCCCCAGCCCCCTCTCCCGCGTGCGGGAGAGGGGGTTAGGGGGTGAGGGGACCGTCCGGGGTGGGGGTGCCCATCAGCGCGCTTCGGTGATGACGTCCAGCAGGTAGGGGCGGCCGTCCGCGACGGCGCGAATCCCCCGCTCGAGCGCGGCCGGCAGATCGCGCGGCGACTCGATCGGGCCTTCGGCCTCCATGTCGAAGCCCCGCGCCACCGTGGCGAAGTCCACGAACGGGCCCTCGGGCCGCGTCCCGATACCCCGCCGCTCGACGTCGCGGCCCCGGGTTCGGGCAATCCGCTCGGCGTGCTCCTCGGAGTTGTAGTAGCTGCGGTTGTTCCACATGACCGTCAGGAGCGGCAGCCGCTCGCTCGCGGCCGTCCAGAGGGCGCTCGTGGCGTAGAGCAGGTCGCCATCCGGCTGGATGTTGACGACGACCTTCTCTGAGCCGAGGTGTGCCAGCCCAACCCCGAGCGCCGCGCCGATCCCGTACCCGAGGCCGGCTCCGCCGGAGCCGCCGAGCCACTGCTCCGGTCGCTCGACCGACCAGAGGCGGCGGATCCAGCCACGCAGATCGCTGTTCCCCAAGACCCACTCGTGGCCCTTCAGCGCCTCACGCAAGGTGAGGCCGAAGAACGCCGTCGAGATCGTTGAGCGATCGATCCCCTCGCGCGCCTGAGCCTCCCAGGCAGCACGGCGCTCGGCCGCCGCCTTCGCGAGCCGAGTCGCCCGCCCGGCCCGTGCCTCGGCCATCGAGCGTCCGGAGGCCGCCGTGAGCCGCTCCCGAACGAGCGTGACGAGTGCAGGCAGGGCTAGCCGAGTCTCGCCCACCAGGTTGAGGTCGACCGGCTGAATGCGCTGGTAGTCGGAGGTCCAGCTCCGGACCAAGAGCTCGGCCGTCGAGATCGAGGCGACCTTCGCGTCCGAGGGCGGCGCATACCCTTGCGCCCGGCGGTTGCGGTCCGGCGTGCGGAGCGCCCCGTACAAGTCGGTGAGGTCGAGCGCCAGCACCACGTCGGCTTCACGCAGCAGATCGCCACTCGCACCGGCCGCGTCGAGGGAGTGAGTGCTGGGGAAGTTGAAGCGCGCACCGAGATCCACGACCGGCGCCTGGAGGAGCTCGGCAAGCTCCTGGAGCGTGGCGGCGGCGCCTGCGTCCCGCCCGACCCGGTCAGCCAGGATGACTGGCCGCTGCGACTCGGCGAGCCAGCCGGCCAGCCGGTCGAGGCCGGCCGGATCGGCCTGAATCGACGCCTGCTCGGTCCAACGGGCGAGGTCCGACGGGAGGGAGAAGCCGGCTGGCACCGGCCCCTCCTGAATCGTCGCATCGAGCGCGATGTAGACCGGCGCGGCCGGGTCGGCCTGCATCAGCCGCCAGCTGCGGAGGATCGACTCGACGGCGCCCTGAAGGCTGACCGGCTGGTCGTCCCATTTGACGAAGTCGCGGACGAGGTTGCCCTGGACGAGCGCGGTGTGGATCCACTCGATCCAGGGGCGGCGAAGTGCGGCGTCCTGCGGCCCGCTCCCGCCGAGCAGCAGGATCGGAACCCGATCGCACCAGGCGTTGAAGATCGCCATGCTGGCGTGCTGCAAACCGACCACGTCGTGAATGAGCGCGGTCATCGGCCGGCCGGTCGCCTTGGTGTAGCCATGGGCCAGTGCGACCGCCGTCTCCTCGTGGGTGCACATGATCGTCCGAGGCTTGCGGTCGCCAGCGTAGTTGACGAGCGAGTCGTGCAAGCCTCGGAAGCTAGCGCCGGGGTTGAAGGCAGCGTATGGGACGTCCAGGCCGGCCAGCAGGTCGACCAGGACGTCTGAGCCATACTGGGCGGCAGAGCCAGTCGTCATCGATACCCCTCAGCCCGCCAGCTTGCGAAGCCGGGGTAGCACGTCGCGGGCGTACAACTCGAGAGACCGCTTTTGATCGTTGCCCGGCGCGTGGAAGACCAGATGGGTGAAGCCCATGTCCAGGTATGGCTTGATCCGTTCGACCTGCTCGTCCGGGTCGTCCGAGACGATCCAGCGGCTGGCGGCCTTCTCGACCGGTAGCGCGGCAGCAAGCCGCTCCATCTCACGCGGGTCTTCCACCCCGACCTTCGCCTCAGGTGGCAGCGCGAGCGCCGCCCAGATCTTGGTGTCCTCGAGCGCCCGCTGACGGTCGGTATCGTAGGACACCTTCATCTCGATCATCTTCTCGATCGAGTCGTAGTCGCGCCCAGCCTTCTCGGCACCCTCGCGGACGCCTGGCAGCAGGGTGTCCTTGTACAGCTCCCAGGCCTTGCCGCTCGTGCAGATGAAGCCGTCCGCGACCCGGCCTGCCAACCGCGCCGCCGAGGCGCCGGCACCGGCGATATAGAGCGGGAGATGGCCGGTCGGCTTCTCGTAGACGGTCGCTTCCCGGGTATGGAAGTACTCGCCGTCGTAGGTGACGAAGTCCTCGGTCCACAGCTTCCGCATGATGTCGATCGACTCTTTGAGGCGGCCGAAGCGCTCCTTGAAGCCGGGCCACTCGATGCCCAGGACCGGCACCTCGTTCAGCGACTCGCCGGTCCCCACGCCCAGCATGACCCGGCCAGGGAACAGGTTGTCGAGGGTGCCCATCGCCTGTGCCACGATGGCAGGGTTGTAGCGGAAGGTCGGCGTGACGACGCTGGTGCCGAGGATCACCCGCTTCGTCCGCTCGCCCAGCGCGGCGATCCAGACGAACGAGTACGGCGCGTGGCCATCGGTGTGACGCCAGGGCTGGAAGTGGTCGCTGACGACGACGCTATCGAACCCGCACTCTTCCGCGTAGACGCCGAACTCCAGCAGGTCACGCGGCCCGAACTGCTCGGCCGAGGCCTTGTACCCGAGGGTTAGCTTACCCATGATCGGTTCATCCTCTCCTGCGTGCCGGGCAGCCCGCCAGCCGGGGAGCCCAGACGGCTTCTCTTCATCTTAAGACGCCGAGCGCGCGGGCCGTCACTCGTCAAGGGGCGTGGGGCGCAGATGCCGGTCGATGGTCTGATACCCGTCCCACTGGTCGACGAACCAGTAACGGATGCCGAACTCGAACCGCAGTTCCTTGGTCTCGCTGTCGGTCGGGTTGAAGTGCTGGTGGTGCATCATCCCCGGCGGGACGTGGACGGCGTCGCCCTCTTCCCAGGTGTAGTTCTTGCCACCAATCTCGGAGTAGCCGGTGCCCTGGAGCGCGTACAGGTACGCCTCGGGATGGGCGTGGCTGTGGCTCTTCGAGCGCGGTAGCTCCACGAACATCGAGCTCACAGCCGCCGCGGTCGCTTTGAAGCCATTCTTATTGCCGTTGCGGCCCATCAAGAAGAACGTCGCACCATGCTTGTTCTCCGAGGACACCTCGTACTGGTCCTCGTGCATGGTGATCCGGCGGCCATCCTTCGGCCAGTACTGGGACTGCTCGGCCGGTGCAGCGGCCTGGCGCTCCGGGGTGTTCTCGCCACAGTCCTCGACCTGGACGATCCGGCCCATGTAGGTGGTCTGTTCGAGCGGCCAGGCCAGCCCCGAGATGTAGACGACCGCTTCATCGCCCGCGTTCACCAACTGGTGCTCGGCGCGGAACGGGATGTGGATCGCGGTGCCCTTGTGGAAGTCGTAGCGCTGGTCTTCGAGGAGCAGGTAGCCGTTGCCCCGAACGATGAAGATCGCCTCCTCGCCGTGGCTGTGCCGCCCGGTGTGCCAGCCGACTGGGATCTCGGCTTTCATCATCAGGCTACCGCCGGTCGTAAAGCCGGTCTCGGGCGCGATCATCAGGGCCGCGCGGGCGTCCTGGCGGGTCCGCTCCCACTGGAGATCCTTGCCGCGCGCCACGCGCGGCGCTTCATCGACCAGCAATTCCATGCGCTCTGACTGGTCGAGCCAGGTGTCGTAGAAGTTGGTCATCGTCGACTCCAGGTCCGGTCGAATGCTGCATATTGTATGCAATCATTGGCAGCGGTCAATCCGGCTAAAGGGCTCTCTCAGCCCGACTCCTCTCCGCACGCGGGAGCGGGGCCGGGGTGAGAGAAAAGTCCGGGGCAGCGCGCAGATTGACGAGTCCCACTCGGCGGGGGATACTTCGGGCAGCCGAGGAGGTGGGACGTGCCGGCAGGACTCCGCTTTGGGATCTGCACCGACCAGAACATGGACTGGACCACGACCGCCGAACGCTGGCGCTACTACGAGGGCCTCGGCTTCGATAGCCTCCGGGACTGCGACCATTACGTGCAGCCCAGCCGCCCGAACGGGCCGTACTATGAAGGCTGGACGCTGCTCGCGGCCCTGGCGACCCAGACGACGCGGGCGCGCATCGGGGTCCTCGTCTCCTGTAACACCTTTCGCCACCCGCCACTGGTGGCCAAGATGGCCGCGACGATCGACCACATCTCCGGCGGCCGGCTCGACATCGGCCTGGGGGCCGGCTGGTACGTGCCCGAGCACACCATGTTCGGGATCGAGTTCCCATCGCCAGCCGAGCTCACCGGGCGGTTCCGGGAGGCCGTCGAGGTCGTCGACCGGCTGCTACGCCAGGAGGTTACCAGCTACCAGGGGCGCCACTACCAGTTGCACGAGGCAGCCTTCCGTCCGCGCCCCATCCAGCAACCTCGACCACCCCTCACCCTCGGCGCACACGGCCCCAAGATGCTCCGGATCGTCGCGGAGTATGCCGATGCCTGGAACTCGTTTGGGACGCCCGAGGAGATCCGCCAGCGCAACGAGATCCTGGATGCCCACTGCGCCAACATCGGGCGCGACCCTGGCGAGATCTGGCGCGGGCTGTATGGCTGGGCGGCGTTGATGCCGTCCGATCCCTGGGATTCGACCGACGCCTTCCTCGACATGGTCGGACGGTACCGAGAGGCCGGCGTCAACGAGTTCATCATCGACCAGCCCGGCCCGGCACAGTTTCCGACGCTCGAGAAGATCGCCGCCGACGTACTGCCGAGCCTGCGCGACGCCGCGAGCAGCACGCCGTCATCCGCCTGACCCCACGTCAGCCCCGGCACGCCGCCCGGGCAGTGCGTCACTCGTCGTCAGCACGTCGCGCTGCTACCAGTACGCTACCGCGCGCCCGCCTTCCCTCGGACTACCGACGTGCGGATCGAGCCGAGGCGGTCGATGGCGATATCTACAACGTCGCCGTCCTCCAGCGTGAACGGGCTGTCCGGCACGAGCGCCGTCCCAGTGCTGATGATGGCACCGTCCGGAAAGTCGTCCTCACGGAACAGGTATGTGACCAGTTCGTCGAGGCGCCGCTTGAGCTCACTGGTGCGGGTCTCGCCCTCCCAGATGACTTCGCCGTCGCGCTCGATCGCCATCCAGATGGCCAGGTCGTACGGGTCCGGGACTTCCCAGGCCGGCGTGATCCCCGGCCCCAGCGCGCATGCGCCGTGATACAGCTTTGCCTGGGGAAGATAGAGCGGATTCTCGCCCTCGATGCTGCGCGAGCTCACGTCGTCGGCCACGGTGTACCCGACGATCTCGGCGTGCGCGTTGACGACGATGGCGAGCTCCGGCTCGGGCACGTCCCAGGTCGAGTCAGCCCGAATCACGACCGTCCCGTCCGGCCCGACCACTCGACGTGGCGTCGCCTTCAGGAAGATCTCGGGGCGCTCGGCCGAGTACACCTTCGAGTACACGTCCGGGGTGCCGCTCTCCTCCATGCGCGCCTCCTCGGAGCGCTTGTAGGTCACGCCGGCCGCCCAGACTTCCATCAGCCCGTCGATGGGTGGCAGGAGAGTCGTCCGGGCCTCTGGGGGGCCGCTGACCGCGACGGTTCGCTCGATCACCGCGCGAAACTCGGCGAGCGGTAACCGCAGCAGGTCCGGCAGCGTCGCCGCCGGCGGCTTGAAGCGGGCCACGACCCGATCGTTGCGAAAGGCTCCGAGGGCGACCGTTCCGTCAGCCGCCCGAAAGCGCACGACCTGCATCGGTTCGCGCCCTCCATCTGTGCGTTCAGTTCGTTATGTCGCCGCGCAGCAGGCAAGGCTCACCTGAGCAGCGACGACCATTCTAGTTGGTTCCGACAAGCCGGTCACACTCGGCTTGCCAGGTATCGGCCGATCTCAGGGCCGGCGTCCGACAGCACGCCTCGTGTTTCAGGCCGTGTGGCCGTGGTTGTCAGATCGACGCGGGTCAGCCGGGGTGCGCGGTCAGCGATACAGCGTGGCTAGCTGCCATCGCTCCTGCCCTCGGTCAGCGCCTCGACACGCGGCAGCAGATCGCGTAGGGACTTCTCGGACTCCGAACGGATCTTGATGTTCCCCAGGACATGCCGGATCATCTTCGCCAGCACGTCGGCTTCATTCCTGCCGAGCCAGAGGGCGTTGGCACTCTCGCCATCGGGCATCATCCGCTCGAACGCCACGTCACCGACGATTCCATCCACGGTGACGGTTTGAGCGCCGAGCCGCAGATCGACCGAACCATCATCCGGGTTGTAGACCAGCCTGGGGGTGTCGTCGTCCACGCGCATGCTCCGAGGCCCGATCTGGCGATGGATAGAGGTCGCGACGCGGCGTCATCGCTGTGACAGCGTCGACGGATGACGGTACGACGCGCGTACGGATGGATACCAGGAATACGGGCGGACGCTCAAGGGAGGATGGCCGCTACCGTGCGAGTGACGTCCGGGAGCAACGGCCCTCGATCGAGGCCCCTTCAGGCCCGAGACGTCCAGGCCAGCAGGGTCGAAGCATCGACGACCGAGCCACTGACGACGGGCAACCGACGACCGAGCCGCTGACGGCCGACGTGCGTTGGCTGCCCAGACCTGCGTTGGCTGCCTACGGGTGGCCGAGTCGCAGCCGATCATCGATCTGGACAGTCCCCGCCAGGGTGCGCTGGACCGGGCAGCGCCGCGAGATGTCCTCCAGGCGTTGGCGCTGGGTCTCGTCGAGCGGACCAGCCACGGTCACGAGCTTACTGATGCGGTCGAGGTACACGTCCTTCGACGCGCACGCTTCGCAATCACGGCTGTGGACCCGCGCGTGCTCCAGTTCGACCTGCACCCGCTCGACGGGCCAGCCCTTGCGGCGAGCGTAGAGCACAATCGTTATGGCCGTACACGCGCCGAGCGCACCGAGGAGCAGTTCGTACGGCGTCGGACCGGCATTGGTCCCGCCTGCCTCGCTCGGCTCGTCGGCGACCACCATTTTGTCACGGGCATGGATTTCCTGGCGTAGCCCGTCCTCGCCGTGCACGACTACTACCACCATCGCTGCTCACCTCGCCGGCAACGTCCGATTGAGCGTACCGTGCCGAGGCTGCGCGCGGCAGTTCCTTCCGACGGGGAACGTCCAGGGCCGATGGGGGTCCGAGAACGCTACATCGGCGGCGTCATCAGCACCCGGTCTGCATCGCGCCGGAGCGCGGTCAACGAGATCGGTGTCAGAGCTGGCTGCTCCTCAGCGGCCGGCGGTTGGCACACGTCAGCGCCATATTCAGCCGCGAGCACGACGACGACGCGCGCACCGAGGGGAAGCACCTTCGCGTGGGCCATCCGAGCGAGCGCCGCCACGCCGGCCGCTCCTGACGTCGAGGCCAACAGGCCCTCTTGGCGGGCCAGCAGCCGCCGCGCCGCCCCGACCTCACGCGGCAACACGCTCACCTCGTCGCACGCTGCAAGCTCAGCCGGCAGGTGCGTCCGTTCTCCCACCAGTGCGGCGACCACCCGGGGCGACGGGCCGCCGGCGAGCGCCGACCAGATCTCGAAACCGCGCCGACACCAGTCGGCCTCATTGCCGGCGAGCCGGGGCAGGATGACGAGATCCGGGCGGGGCTCTGCGTCATCCGCGATCTCGAAGGGGAGCGTCCAGAGGCCCGCCCGCACGAACGGGTCGTCAGCATCGAGCACCTGGAGGCCGTGCCGTCGCGCAAGGGCAGGAGCCGCCCGTTGCAGCGCGCCCTGCGTCGTGTCGACCCGCACGACTTGAGCGCCGAGCGTTGCCAGCACGGCAGGCCACGGAGGCGGGTCGGGACGTACTGCCTGGAGGAAGACGGTCCGAAGCCGAAGGCGGTTCGCAGATAGGGCGAGCGCGGTCGCGAGTGCGACGCTCGACCACGTGAGCAGCCCGGCGGCCCCGTCCGCATATGCGGCGGCAACGGCCAGCGCTCCACTCCGATCGAGCCACGAGCCGGCCGGGTTACGCGACTCCAGCTTGAAGGAGAGCGACCCAAGGCCAAACAATCCGCCCAGCGTCCCCGATGGGACGAGCGGGGTAGCGCTCAGGCCGAGCCAACGCGCCATCCCCTCGGTGAGCGGCGACAGCCGTGCAGGAGGGTACGCGATCCCACCCGCAGGGCTGGGCAGCAGTTCGTAGGGGGCAGCACATGACCGGCAGACCCGTTGCGCCCGTCGGCGCGGCTCGCCGCCGCAGGCGGGACAGATTAGTCGCCACCCGTCGGTCAGCCGGGCGGCGTCGTCAATAGCCGGCCGACCAGCGTCGGCGGGCCGAGTTTCGGTCCGCTCCGCGCACGCGTTGTCATCGTGGTCCGGCCGGGCCGCCCGCCGATGTGTGGACATGGTCAAGCCATTGTACGTCCTCGTGGCGAGGCAACCGGACGAGTGCTACAATCGCGCAGACGAACGATGCGAACGAGGCAGTCGGACGGGACCGTTGCGGGCGCGGAACATCATGAGCACGACCCTCTACACGGTCGAGCGGTCGACACCCGTCCGTGAGGTGATCCGGCTGCTCCTCGACCATCGCATCAGTGGGGTACCGGTTGTCGACGACGGCACGGTTGTCGGCATCATCAGCGAAGGCGATCTGATCCTGCGCGAGCGCGCCTACCGTCAGCGCGGCGGCATGGCCTTCCTGGCTCAGCAGGTGTTCGCGGATCACGAGAAGCTTGCGACCGAGTATCGCAAAGCGCACGGCCTGGTCGCCGAAGACGTGATGACCAGCCCGGTTCTCACGATCCTGCCCGGGACGCCCGTCGAGGAGATCGCTCACCTGATGGCGGAGCGGCACATCAAGCGGGCGCCGGTCGTCGAGAACGGACGACTGATCGGTATTGTCAGCCGCGCCGACGTGCTGCGCGCGGCCTACGAGCGCCTCCTATCTCTCGACCGCGAGCAGCACGATGGAACGGTCTCCGACGCCCAGATCGTCGAGCATCTCCTCAAGCGCCTGAGCAGCGAACCATGGGCCGAAGTGAGCCTCATCCGCCCGACAAGTCAGGACGGCGTCGTGACGCTCACCGGGGACGTCGAGAGCGAAGCCGAGCGCGAAGCGATCGAGATCGCCGCGCGTGGTACGCCGGGTGTACGGGCGGTCGACAATCGGCTCATCGTGCGGCCTGACATCGCCGACGAACGATAATGCCTTGCGAGGTAGCCGCCGGGTATCCTGTCAGATGATGCTGTCTGGCAGAGGGCTCCACCGATGACTGCTGGGGCGGATGAACGAAACGGGCGGGCGGACTCAGCCACGATCGTGGTTGTCGACGACACGCCCGAGGTGCTCGAACTGGTGACCATCATCCTCGAAGATGAGGGCTACCACGTCGTGGCCTGCCAGGATGGTACGCAGGCCGAGGCCACGATCTTCCGGGTGCGCCCGGACCTCGTGATTCTTGACCTTCGGATCGCGGGTGTCGGCGAGTGGCAGATTCTCGACGCGATCAAGGCCAACGAGCGGACCCGCCAGATCCCAGTCATCATCTGCTCGGGCGCGGTCAGGGAGCTTCAAGAAGCGGAAGGGCGCCTACGCAGCCAGGGCTGCGACATCCTCAGCAAGCCGTTCGAGATCGACGATCTGCTCTCGATGGTGAAGCGGCACGTCGGCACGGCCTGACACCGCCGCGAGCGGTGCTCGTGGGTCACACCACCATTGATGGAGCCTCGGCGCTTTCGGATCGGCCGCCTCTCTCCCGCGCGGAGGAAAGGTAGGGGCTCTCAGCCAGATGCGACGTGACCCACTAGCGGCCCTGGCGACCGCTCTCCCGGACGCGATGTGCGCCCCTGATGTGCGCCCCTAGCGCGGGCTGACCGTCACCAGCCCGCCGCCGAACCAACTCGGCACGACCCAGAACAGCCCCACGACCAGCACGGCCAGGACGACGAGCATCACGACGACCGTCGTCATCGAAACGCCGTCGTCGCCCTCCCAATCGGGCGCCCTCGGCGTAGGCTGAGCGTGAGTGGTGTCGTTCGTCTGGCTCATGTCGGGCTGACCCCTGGCGCGGTGCGTCGGCGGTTACGGGCCGTCTGCACGCAACACGTCATCCGAGCGCTAAGGATAGCGGTTGTCGTGCAAACGGGGCACGCTCTGGTGAGCGGGCAAACGTGGTGAGTCGGCGCGAGGCGCCCACCGCCCCGCGCATGCGCCGACACGGCAACCAGCCGGTTCCTGCCTGCGCGCCCTGACCTATGCCTGCTGCCGTCGTTACGTGAGCTGTCGGTTCGGCCGCTCCGCGCGCCCTGACCCACGCTCACCTCCAGCCGTACTGCTCGACAGACACTGCTCATGACGTCGCAACAGGTGCGTCGGTCGGTTCACATGGTGTACACGCGGCCAAGAACGTGGGCACGCGCGACGATCGAGGTGCACGTAGAGGGTGTGCTACGGCCCGAAGCTGTAGACTGAGCCCGGCGATCGATGCAGGCAATAGGTGGCGAGTCCTTCGGGGCAGACGTCCGTTTCCCTGGTAGGCCATACAACTGAAGCGCGCGCATTGCACCCCGTTTCGATGGGGTGCGCTTTGCGTGTGGAGCGAGGAGCAGATCGTGAAACGGCTAGCAATCCTGTTGGCATTCGTCATCGTTGCGACGACGGCGGCCGTCGCGCCGCCGGAGTCACCCACCGAAGCCCAGGAAAATTGCTTTGCGGCGACCGGGTTCTGCATCACGAATCCGGCGTTCGCCGAGTATTTCCGGGTGCGCGGCGGCGTCCGCATTCTCGGCTATCCGATCTCACGCGACTTCACACTAGACGGCTTTACCGTCCAGTTCTTCCAGCGCGTCGTGCTCCAATTGCAGGCCGATCAAGTCCAACGCCTGAACGTTCTTGACCCGAACATCATGCCAATGACCCGCGCTAACGGCTCAGTGTTCCCGCCGGCTGATCCGGCCCTCGCGTCGTCGGCGCCGCAAGTTGGCTCGTCCAACTACCCTCAGCGGGTGATCGAGTTCGTGCGGTCGGTGTCGCCGAACACCTGGAACGGTCAGCCGGTCGGGTTCTTCGACCTGTTCAATACCACTGTCCCGGTCGATATCGCCTTCCCGGGCACGACCCCGGACCCGAATCTGGTAACCCTGCTCAACCTCGAAATCTGGGGCGTGCCAACATCACAGCCAGCGGCTGACCCAAGCAATGGCGGCTTCGTCTACCAGCGGTTCCAGCGCGGCATCATGCACTTCCGCGCCGAGGTCCCGGTCACCGAGGGCATTCTCGTCGGCGAGTACCTCAAGGCGGTCATCACCGGCCAGAATCTGCCATCAGATCTGTCCGAGGACATGCAGGGCAGTCGATTCCTTGGACAGTACAATCCGGTCGTCGTCAATGCCGTCAATCGCCCCGCCGAGCTTCCGAACACAGACATGGTCGGAGCCTTCGAGCCGGGTACCGGCCCGGTGACTCAGCCGACCGAGCCCGCGCCCACCGCCGGCCCCACCGAGACGCCGACCCCGACCGGCACGGTCGCACCCAACGCGCCGCGGGTGACCATTCAGGTGGACGACGATCGCATCGACCCCGGGCAGAATATCACCGTCACCGTCATCGCCAACAGTAGCCAGGGGCTCGACTGGATCGAATGGGACGGGACGATTCAGAAGAACGATCGCGACCAGGCCACCGGCGATCCAGAGCTCGACCAGACGCGACGGTTCCCCTGCGATAGTCAGACGAGTTGCGCCAACATCTGGACGATTGCGCCGACCGTCCCAGGTGATTACACGCTGCGGGCACGCGCACGGGACACCGCCGGCGTCCGCAGCGAGTGGACCCGTATCCCCCTGCGAATCCGGATCGGGCCAACGCCAACTCCCACGTTCACAGCGGCGCCGGCCGATACTGCGACGCCGACCGCGACTCCCACTGAGACATCAGTACCGGCCCCAACTGCGACGGAGACGCCCATTCCGCCGACGCCCGTCCCGGCCACGCCGACGTTCACCCCCACGACGGAGCCCACCGCGACCGCCACGTCCACGCCGGCCCCCTGACCCACTCGGTTTTCCGACATACGGCCCGCGGCGCGTCCCTCACCGAGCGAGCCGCGGGCCGTCGTTGTCTTGTAAGTAGGCCATCTGGCCGCGCCGTCAGGGCGATACCCAGCGGCGGCGTAGCTCGGCCGGGCCTTCTCCGAGACTGCCGCGCGACCGGATGTGATCTCACCAGTTTCTAACGATACGGAGGGCGCGCGCATTACGTCGTCGGTAAGGCCGAATGGCGTCGACGGCCCCCGCGGTATGGAGGTCCGTACACACGCTATGAAACGGCTCGCCGTTCTCGTCGGGTTCCTGATCGTCGGACTCGTCGCGGCCATCGCACCGCCGGGACGGCCGACCGATGCACAGGCGAACTGTTTTTCTGAGACCGGGTTCTGCATCACCAACCCGGCATTTGCCGAGTATTTCCGAGTGCGAGGTGGCGTCCGCATCCTCGGCTACCCGATCTCACGCGATTTTACGCTGGAGGGGTTTACCGTCCAGTTCTACCAGCGCGTCGTCCTGCAATTACAGGGCGATCAGGTGCAGCGGCTGAACATTCTCGACCCCAACATCATGCCGATGACCCGCGCGAATCAGTCGGTGTTTCCTCCTCCTGATCCGTCGCTAGCATCGGCGGCACCCCAGGTTGGATCGTCTGATTATCCGAACCGAGTCGTCGAGTTCGTACGGTCGGTCGCGCCAAACACCTGGAACGGCCAGAAGGTCGGCTTCTTTGACCTGTTCAACACGACCGTTCCGGTCGACATCGCCTTTCCCGGTGGAGTCACGAACCCCGGTCTCGTGACGTTGCTGAATCTCGAGATCTGGGGGCTGCCAACCTCGCAGCCGGCGGCGGACCCGGGCAACGGCGGCTTCGTCTATCAGCGGTTCCAGCGCGGCATCATGCACTTCCGCGCCGAAGTCCCGGTCACCGAAGGCATTCTCGTCGGCGAGTACCTCAAGGCGGTCATGACCGGGAAGAACCTGCCGCCAGACCTTGCACAGGACATGCAAGGCAGCCGCTTCCTCGGTCAGTATCGCCCAGGCGCGCCAAACTGGCTGGCCCGTCCGAACGAGCTCCAGAATACGAACCTGAACGGTGCCTTCGAGCCAGGTACCGGCCCGGTGACCGCGCCGCCTCAGCCCAGCCAGCCCACACCGACAGCCACACCCAGCGGCCCAACGGCCACCCCGACCGCGACGCCGACCCAGACGTCGACGACGACAGTGGACCTCCAGATCAGCGACGACCTGATCGATCCAGGCGAATCGATCTCCCTCACCGTCATCGCCCACTCCACGACCGGCCTGACCTGGATCGAGTGGCAGGGGCGAGATTCCAACGATCCGGCCCTCGACGGTCAGCGCTACGATCAGTGCGATGACCAGACCGACTGCGCGTATGTCTGGAACGTGACCCCCACCAGGTCAGGCTCGACCGATATCCGGGCACGTGCCAGGGACAACACCGGCGCCCGCACGGACTGGGTGACGAAGCGGCTACGCGTGCGTGAGGGACCGACCGTCACGCCCACTCCTTCAACGCCGACGCCCACACCCGGCCCCGGAACCCCAACCGTCACGCCCACGCCATCCCTACCGAACGTCCGGATCCAGTTGAGTGACGAGCGAATCAACCTGGGCCAATCGATCGAGTTGACCGTCATCGCGAGCGATGACACGGGCTTGGATTGGATTGCCTGGAAGGGCGACGATACCGGCGACTCAGCGCTTGACGACGAGCAGCGGTACGACTGCAACAATCGGAAGGACTGCGCTCGTACCTGGACGGTCAAGCCGACGAAGAGCGGCAGTTTCGACATCCTGGCGCGGGCACGGCAGAAGGGCGGCGCGCGCTCGGACTGGGTGCGCATCGAGTTGAAGGTTCGCTAAGAAGCGGGCGAGACGAGGAGCGAATGGCGCTGGTGAACGGCGCGTGGCGACTTGGCCAGGCGACAGGACGTGCCCGGCCCGCACCTGTACCGGGGTGGAGGGGTCTCAGACCCCTCCACCCTCGCTCGTAGAAGGTCTGGGAACGTGACAATCGACGGACCACGGCGCCCTCGAGAAGGGTGATGGCTCGGCCCCGCTTCTGCGGTCGTTGCGGCGGCCGGCTCGACTCGCACGCAGACGGTGCGCTCACCTGCGCAGCATGTGGGCGCCCGGCCTACGAGAACTCGAAGCCGTGTGCTGGCGTGGCGATCGAGCGAGCGGGGCGGGTGCTACTCGTGCGGCGCGCCATCGAGCCATTCCGAGGCTGGTGGGATATCCCCGGCGGTTTCCTCGAACCCGGCGAGCACCCCGCTGGGGGAGCGATACGCGAGGCCCGCGAGGAGACCGGCCTTGACGTCGCGGTCAGCGACCTGCTCGGCATCTGGATGGACACCTACGGCGAGGGCGAGGATCGGGTGCACACCCTAAACTGTTACTACCTGGCGCATATCATCGGCGGCGAGCCACGCGCAGCCGACGATGCCGCTGAGCTCGGCTGGTTCGAGCCAGGCAAGTTACCCGCACAACTCGCGTTTGCACACGCGCCACTCGTGCTCGCCGCGTGGCGTCGCCGTGCGCTGACGGATCGGAGCGACGGGTGAGCCTCGCCGCACCCGCCTGGACGAGCGCGCGACTGGCTGAGGGATTTCCGGTGCTGCCGGCCTACAGCAGTATCCACGCCTCGGTGCCACAGCAGGGCCGGGCTTCTCGCACTGAGCCAGCTACGCTACACCAATACTGAGGTGAAAACCACAGGCCCCCAGATTACGACCATGTAGGTCTCACCGTGGCTTCGGTTTAGTTCGTGGCGGCGGGCGATGCGACTGGCGAGCTACGTGGTGCTATGCCCGCCTGAGACCGCGCGGTACCTGCCCCGGCGTTGGACGCCGCTGCGGCCGGGGCTGGGGCCGGGGTAGGAGGCTCGGAGCGGGGCAGAGGCGTCGAGTCTGGGATCGTCGGGGCGACGCCGATAGTTGGCACGATCTCCGCGACACCGCCCACGGTCACGATCACGGCCGGTCCGCGTTCGACGGCCGGGCTGGTGGATGCCGTCGACGGGCTGTCGAGCAGTCCGCACGCGCTCCCGATCGTCAGAAGCGCCGGAACTGCACCCAGCAACAGAGCCTGCCTGAGACGCCGTCCACGCCGCATCACCGCACTCGCTCGTTCGTTCCCTACCACAACCCGACCCTTTGCACTCCGCTTGCCTCGCGCCCGCTCCTCCATAGGAACCAACGACCCGATGACGTCGAAGATGACGGGTTCTGGCAAGTGTCTGGTGGCCAGTTCGCCGGCTGACGACCATGGCCGGCATTTTTGACGATGCGCGGAGGGCATGCCTACAATCGCGCATATTCGCAGGAACGAGATGACGAGCGAGACGCTCCCCGCTCAGCCTTGCCCAAGTTCAGCACGGGGCGGGCGACGTCGGCGCGGATCGTCGCTTCTGGCGGCGACGTTCGTACTGGCGATCGTCGTCTTCGTCGTGGCGCCGTATCAGTTGTTGCTGCCGAAAATCGCCCTCGACGGCGTGGTTCGCGACGCGGCGACCGGTCAGCCGATCCGAGGCGCCCGGGTCCGGATCGGACCCAGCGGTGCGACCACCGATAGCGGCGGCGCGTTCGGGATTGCCCGCGCGAGCCTGACCGAGCGGCTCCGTGTCGATGCCGACGGCTACCTGCCGACCCAGGTGGCAGCGTGGCCGCCGCGAGGTCGAAACATCGTGCTGGCACCGCGCACCTTCGCGCTGAACGTGCGTGATGCTGAGACGGGCGAACCGATCGCAGACGCCAGCCTGGCCGGGGACGGTGTCCGCGCACGCACCGCCGGGCCGGGCCGCTTCCAGATCGGGCCGGCCCGCCCGTCCCTCACTGTGACCATCTCCGGGCCAGGCTACCGGGACACGACCATCCGTTATGACGGCCGGGACGAAGTCGTCGCGGCGCTGTCGCCCCGGATCGTCGGAACCGTCACCGACGCCCGGAGCGGGCGGCCGGTACCCGGCGCGTTCCTCGTGCACGCCGACGGCTCGGCGACGGCCGATACGCAGGGGAACTTCGAACTGGAGAGCCGCCCCAGCGGCACGCTCCAGGTGCTTGCACCGGGGTATCGACGGGCGGATCTCATCCCTGGACAAGAGCGGCCGATCGCGGTCCAGTTGGAGCCGTTCACAGCACGGGCTGTCTACCTGACGTACTACGCAGTCGGGGACCGCGGCCTGCGTGAGAACGCGCTGGCCCTGGCTGAGAAGACCGACGTCAATGCGGTTGTCATCGACGTGAAGGGCGAGCGCGGCCTGCTGGCCTACCGCAGTGACGTCGCGCTTGCCGATACCATCGGGGCAAACGGTGCACACACCATCGAGAACCCTGAAGAGTTGCTGGCATCGTTGAAGCGGCGAGGGTTGTACACGATTGCCCGGATCGTCGTCTTCAAGGACGATCCCCTGGCGCGGAACGGGCCGCGCGCCGGGCTCGACGTCGCAGCGAAGAACGGCCTGACCGGCGGGCCATGGGTGGATGCCGAGGGGATGGCCTGGGTCGACCCGCTCCGCCCGGAGGTCTGGGAGTACAACATCGCCCTGGCCCGCGAGGCGGCCCGTAAGGGCTTCGACGAGATCCAGTTCTCCTACGTCCGCTTCCCGGCCTCTGCCACCTCTGGTACGTCGCTGGGCACGGCACGCTTCTCGCAGGCGTGGCTGACCGACGCCGAGCGTGTCGACGCGCTCACCACGTTCTTGCGGCGCGCTCGCGAGCAGGTCCGGTTGGCCGGCGCCTACGTCGGCACAGACGTCTTCGGGTACGTGGCCTGGAACGACGACGATACCGGCACCGGGCAGAGCCTGGCGTCGTTCGCGGACGCCGTGGACTATCTCTGCCCGATGGTCTATCCCTCGGCGTTCCGGGCCGGGCTGCCGGCGCTCATTCCCTATCCACAGGTGATCGGTCGGCCGTACGACGTGGTGTTGGAGAGCGTGCGTCGAGCACACCAGCGCAGCGAGGGGAAGGTTGCTGTCGTGCGGCCGTGGCTCCAGTATTTCGACGACTACCCCTGGCAGACTGGGCGAGCGTACACCGCCCAGGACATCGCGGCGCAGCGGCGTGGCGCAGCCGAGGGTGGGGGCGTTGGCTGGATGATGTGGGATCCATCCAACCGGTACGCGCGCGGCGGCTTCGGCGCACATCCATGATCGGCACGACGGCGTGCGCGAGGCGACAGGGTGCCTGGGGTGAGGGCGTGCCTGGGGCGAGAGCGGGGGGGCGGCAAGGGCGTCAGCGGCAAGGGCGTCAGCGGCAAGGGCGTGAGTGAGGTGGCGGCGTGGCCGAGGTGAATGCATGAGCGAGGTCCGCTCGGGCGGGGCACGTACACTCGATCCGAGCCTGCTCGGGCGGACGCTCGCCGTGGCGCTCGAGTGCGGCGGCGAGTATGCTGACGTCTTCGCGGAGGACCGGCGAGGTGCTGTCCTCATGGTCGAAGACGATCGGCTCGATCGACTTCAGGCAGGGGGCGAGCGCGGCGTCGGCGTACGCGTCGTGGCCGGCGAGGTGACCGGCTACGCCTACGCCAACGGCTGGGACGCATCAGCCCTCCTCGACGCCGCGCGCGCGGCACGCTCGGTCGCACGAGACGGCACGACCTCCTATCCGATGACGCTCGTGCGCGTCGAGACGGGCGCCAGCCGCCCGACCGTCGAGATCTCGCCGGAGACGACGCCAGTCGCCGCCCGCGCCGAGCTCGCACTACGTGCGAATCGAGCGGCGCGTGCGGCGGGTCCGGCGATCCGGCAGGTGACCGTTCGGCTCGTCAGTTCGGTACAACGCATCATCGTCGCCACGTCAGACGGCGTCCTTGCCGACGACGAACGGCGCGCCCTTCAACTCGTCGTGAGCGTGACGGCCGAGCGCGCTGGCATACGCCGGGTCGGCCGGCGCACGCGGGGGGGACAGATCGGGCTGGAGGTGTTCGAGCAGTACTCGCCGGAGGGCGTGGCTCGCGAAGCTGCTGAGGCGGCCATTGCCATGCTCGACGCCGTACCCGCGCCGGCCGGACCGATGCCGGTGGTGGTCGGGAATGGCTGGGGCGGTGTGCTCTTCCACGAAGCCGTCGGCCACGGCCTGGAGGCCGACCACGTGGTCAAGCGTAGCTCGGTGTACGCCGGGCGCCTCGGTGAGCGGGTAGCACAGCCGGCCGTGACCCTGGTGGACGATGCGACGGTCCCAAACCATCGCGGCTCCTTCCGCATCGACGACGAAGGCGTCGCCAGCCAGCGAACGCCGTTGGTCGTAGACGGCATCCTCGAGGGTTACCTGACCGATCGTAAGAGCGCCCAGACGCTCGGGCTGCCAACTTCGGGGAACGGCCGGCGACAGTCATACGAGCGACTCCCAATCCCCCGGATGACGAACCTGTACATCACCCCCGGCACGGTCCCGCCCGAGGCGATCCTCGCCGATACGAAGCGTGGCCTCTACGTCGCCAGTCTCGGCGGCGGACAGGTCGACACGACGAGCGGCCAGTTCGTCTTCAGCGTCACCGAGGGTTATCTGATCGAGGAAGGACAGATCGGGGTACCGGTGCGGGGCGCTACGCTGGCCGGCGATTCGTTCGGGGTGCTGGCGCGGATCGACGCCGTAGGGACGGACTTCGCGCTCGATCCGGGCCTCGGAAGCTGCGGCAAGCTCGGGCAGTGGGTGCCGGTTGGGGTCGGCCAGCCGACGCTGCGCGTCTCCGAACTGATCGTTGGGGGCACGGCATCGTGACGTCGGCTCGTGCAGGCGGCTGTGTCGCCAGGACGGTGAGTGTGGAGGCAGCATGACGACGGGCGAGCGAGACGACACGCTTTCCCTGTGCGCCGACATCGTCGCGCGGGCACGGGTCGCCGGGGCCGACGAGGCCGAAGCGTACTGCGAGGCGTCTACCACGACGACGGTGGACGCGCGCGCTACGGCCCTGGAATCGCTCACGCAGGCCAGCAGCAGGGCGGTCGGCGTGCGGGTGCTTGTCGGCGGCGCACTCGGGCAAACCTACGGCTCCGATCTGGACACCGAGGGGCGCGCCACCCTGGCCGAAGGCGCCGTCCAACTGGCGCGGCTGGCGACGCCGGACCCGCTCCGAACGCTTCCCATGCCGGAGGACATTCCCGCCGCCGACCTGGGCATCTACGACACCGCACTCATTCGGCTGGCGCCCGATACTATCGTCACACTGCTGGCTGAGCTCGAGGAGACGGCGCGGGCTGCCGATCCGCGCGTGCAAGACACCCATTTCGCGCGCTTTCAGAGCGTCGCTGAACGGGTGACAGTGGTGAACAGCCGAGGGGTCGCGGCGTCGTACGCAGCCACGGGTTGCTCGGTTGCGCTGAGCGTCATCGCCAGAGCGAATGGCGAAGCCCAACGCGGCCATGCCAGCAGCATCGGACGGGGACCGGGCGACCTCGACATCGCCGAGACCGGCCGACGCGCAGCTCGGCGGGCGACGCTGTCGCTCGGCGGCGGCCTGATGCCGACCCGGCGCGCGACGGTCGTCCTGGACCCAGAAATCGTCGCGGAGTGGCTGCGGGGGCTCGTGCAGGCGCTGGCCGGCGACGCGGTCGTCAAGGGGCGGTCAGTCTTCGCGACCCGCAAGGGGAGCGGGGCGGAGCAAGGTGCTGGTCCCTGGCTGGGCCAACACGTCGGCTCACCGCTGGTGACGCTCGAAGACGTCGGCAACCTGCCTGGCGGGCCGGCGACAGCGCCCGTCGATGGCGAGGGCGTTCCGACGCGCGCCACCCGACTGATCGAGCAGGGAGTCTTGCGCGGGTTCCTCCACAACACCGAGTCGGCAGTACAGGTAGGCGTCCACTCGACTGGCAATGCCGTTCGCGCCAGCTACCGAGCGGCGCCGGAGGTCGGGCCGACGAACCTGCGGCTGCTGGCCGGCGATCTCCCTCCGGATGAGATCGTGCGGGGCGTGGACGACGGCCTCTACGTGATCGCGACCCGGAACGTGGGGGGAATCAACCCGGTCAGCGGCGACTACTCGGTCGGGGCATCTGGACGGCGGATCGTACGCGGCGAACTTACCGAACCCGTCTCCGGAGTGGCGATCGCGGCGTCGCTGCTAGACGTGCTCGCCGGCGTGGCGGCAGTCGGCTCCGACCCGCGCTGGAGCGGAGGGCAGGGCGCCGTGTACGCCCCTACGGTGCGCGTCGATGGCGTGACCATTGGCGGAAGCTAACAGCACTACCACGGCACACGATGGGATCTCCATGGCCGTAGCCAGGGCACCTGTGGAATTCACCCCGGTAGCTCTTGAGAAGCGCCACTCAGCCTGCTGCGTACCTCCTCCTTCCGCGAACGACCCGATAGGTATGATGGCCTGAGATGACCCGTCGATTCGCGCACGTCGCCGTGTTCGCGCTCGTGTCCGGGCTGCTGGCGCTCGGCGTCTGGCTTGCCGGGCGGTCGCTGGACCCGGAGGCCGCCGTCACCCTTGACGGTGACGCACGGGATCCTGGCAGCCGAGCGATGCACGTCTTCCCCTTCGGGAAGTACGAGCGGCTCGCCATCTGCGTCCAGGCCACGACCGGCGCCCCCGACGACGCTCGCTACACGCGCCAACAGGTCCGGGCGGGTCTCGCGGCGTTCGCTGGCGTGGCAGCATTTCAGGATGCTGGCGTACGGCTCGCCTACCGGTTCCCGCCCCTGGTCGACATCGGCTGCCCGACCGCGCCCGCACGCTTGCAGGTCGCACGTACGCCGAAACAGGTGGCGGCTGGCTCCACCGATGCCCTTCCCCACCCCAGCCCAGACTGGCTGCACGTGTTCGTCGTGCCAGAGAACGACCTGGGCCGCGTCGAGCGCGGAGCCGTCTGGTCCCAGTCTGCGCCGACGGTCGAGGAGGTTACTCCGCCCGAACCAGGCGGCGTGGCTTTTCCGGTCACACGAGGAACGTACGTCACGGTGGCGGAGCTTGGAGACATCGGCAGCGTCGAGGCGTTCCTCAACCGGACGTTCCGGCTCACACGGCGCGTGCCGTGACCTGGCCACTCATCATCGTGGTGCTCGTCATTGCGGCACTCGTGTCAGCACCGTCCAGTCATGAGCGCGGTCCCGACTCATACGAGTGGTCGCAGAGGATCCAAACCCGTTCACAAGCAGGCAACGTGTGCTAGGCTGTAAAGAGCGTGGCAGGAGGGGGCGATGCCAGAGGAACGCTCTCGACCCGGCCAGCCCGGGCCGCATGATGATCTGTTACCGTGTGCGCCATGCGATCGCCTCTCCCATGACGATTGCGTGCCAGCCATCTTCCGCGACCTGCGGCCGTATCACGCTGCCGAGCGCTACTGCGGAGACAGGCCGAGCCATCAGCCGCATGTGAACGAGTGGCGCTGGCTCCTGCTGCTCCATGCCGGCGACGTCGGCTGGCAATCCGCACGCGTGAACTGACGCGCGCTCCGAGCACCGGCCTTCAGGCGCGACCTCCGATAGCCCCCGCACCAGATCGCCCGGCCGAGTCTCCGGTCGCAGGAATTTCGCCGGTCTCATGCGGGGAGGGCCAGACGGCCGGCCGAGGTACCGATCTTCGATGGACTGGCGCGAAGAGGGTCGTACGCCATCTTCGTACGCCGCTCCTGTCGAGTCGACACGACCTGAGCGTCTGAGGCCGGGCAGTTGGACAGACACCTGAGCTATCCAGGTCCTGCCGCGCAGGAGATCGACGCCACTGTTCACGGTGGTGAGCGGTCCTGCTGGCACCACGAAGGCGCAAGCCTGCCTGGAGGGTATCCTGGGTCGGCCCGCGCGAACGGCGGACGGCATCGACGCTGACTCTGAGACAGATCCGAGGAGGGCCGCATGCCCGATGCCGGTGGGCCGCCGTTCGATGCCCAGGGCAGGCCGGACGCTGCCCCTCACTCACCGCGTGGCATCCGTGGCGATGTCCTCTACGGGTATTGCAGACAGGTACTCTCACAGAAATGGTCGAGAGTACTGGTGGTTGCGGTGCTTTTCAGCAATGGGACGCTTTCGCTTGCCTCGAACATTTCTCTACTTCTTTCCGAACGTGTATATTCGCAAGATTTCATTCAAGACTACCTACTGATTCTGGCAATAGTCGATGGGGTCAATCCATATATGCCTATTCGTCAGTTGGCCGAGCGGTACCTTGGGGGGCTGCCGCCTACTGCATATCCCTTCGACCATCCGACGCCACACCCCGCGTCGATGGGCCTGCTGCTGCTTCCGCTCGGCGGCCTGAGCTACACAACCGCTGCCGCCGTCTGGTTCGGCGTGAACGTCGCTGCCCTGGGAGGGACGGTGTTGCTCCTCGCGCGCAGCAGCACACTCGGCCTACCCTGGTGGGGATTCCTAACGCTGGTCATCGTCTTGATCGGCTGGCCGCCGGTCCGACGAGAACTCCTGTTGGGACAGCCGATGCCGCTCATCACGTTCCTGGTCGCAGGTGCACGCTGGGCGACGTTCGCCGGCCGACCGACGCTCGCAGGCGTATCGCTCGGCGGCGCTCTCCTCCTGAAGCCGGTCACGTGGATGCTTGTTCTGGTCTTGCCCCTTCGTAGGCAGTTCGGGGCACTGGGAGCGGCACTCGTCACGCTGCTCGCAGGTGTTCTCGCCACGGTGGCTGCCGTGGGCGTCGCTCCTCTTGTGACGTACGTCCGCGAAGTGCTCCCGTCCGTCAGCGTCATCTATCTGGTATCAGGGCTCAACATCTCTGTCTCAGCCCTGGCCTGGCGGATCTTTCGCGGCACCGAGAGCTACGCGCACAATGAGCTCTTCACGCCGCCGCTCATCCACGCGCGGCCTTTCGCTACGACCGCCTCTCTGATCTTCCAGGGCTGCGTCGTGTCGCTCATGATTTGCCTGGTTACGAGAGCGAGGAGCAACGACCAGGCACTTCTGGCCAGCCTTTGTCTCTGCCCTATCATCAATCCAATTGCCTGGGGGACGTATCTTGGACTTGCGCTCATTCCATTCTGGTATGTGACGCACTCACTTCTCGTGTATCAGCGTTCGGCTCACGCGCTTGAAATGTTTCTTACGCTCGTCTCTTTCGTCCTCGTATCGACGCCGCTTTCAGTCTGGATATTGCTAGCCATGGTGCTCGGCGGGACGACGCCGATACACGGTAGACCGGTTGAGCTTCCCGCATTGGCATCGTTCCTAACGTTCGCACCCGATGTCGGGCTGGTGACGCTCGCATGGCTGGTCTTGCGTTGCGATCCGCATCCCGACCCGTACAGGACGGGCGAATCCACCCGGAGCCCTGCATGAGCGTAGTCGGTCAGTGAGCGCGTCCGGCCCGGCGCGGCACGGATGGCGTGGCGGCGCCAGCCAGTCCAGGAATGGGGCGCGTACTGGACGAGGACAGCCTGCCGTCTGGCACGCTCGGACCTATTCGCGTAGAAGGCCCGTTAGCGGCGGTAGATTCGCCGGTACACGCGCGCTCGCCACGAGTCGTCCAGGGTGATGAGCCGCCCTCGCCAGCGCTTGGGTTGGGCACGCGGTAGCAGTAGCAGCGACAGGATCCCGAGCACCAGCAGGGCGAGCCCGAGATACACCAGCGGGCTCGCGAGCGGCGCGCGGCCGAGCAGGCGTCCGACGATCAGTAGCGCCACGCCAACGCCGACCACGTGCCAGGGCGTGGGCGGTTGCAGGATGCTGAACGGCCCCCAGCCGGTAGGCTCAGGCAGCGGCTCCGGCTCGCGTCGGAAGCGTGCGCGACGCTGACCCAGGTCGTTCGCCTGGGCGCGCTCGAGCGCATCCTTGATGTCGCGATCTAGCTGGGACACCGCCACTCGCCTACCGTGTCGTCGATCTGGCGCGGCCCGCCTCGCGTTGCCAGGTCCAGCCGCGTCGCTCGATCAAAGGATAGCCTGCGCGGCCCGCCGGTGGGGGAGTTTCGCACCGGCGCATCGGGCTGGACACCACTCGTCAGGTGGACAGGCATACGGCGTCACCAGCTCGGCTAGAGGCTCGGCCGAAGGTATGGCGGAGGAACAGCATGTTGCCGCCAGGTGCCAGATGTCGCGCCGCCGACAGGTGGAGCGTGCCGCACGCGACAGTCGGCACGCGGATCGCAGCATACGCTGGTCTACGGATCGCATGAGGGTATACGAACGCGATGGGCGGCCGCGCCGATCGCACTGAGGGTGACGGGCGTGCTCGAGATTGTAAGGCACCTGCGGATCGGGCTGGCAGCGACGACGATGGGGATGGCGACCCTTGGGGCAACAGCCTTCATGACCGCCGCGCCGGCCGAGGCAGCCGCCTGTCACGAGCGGTACATTGCAGCGCCGATCGACGAGAAGGGTATTGAGTGCCCAGGCAACCCGGCGGTCTGGAAGAGCTACACCTTCGCGTCAAACGGTTTCGGCTACTACACGGAGACCCAGAATCTTGGCAACGGCCGCAGCGAGGTGCGGCTGGGCTATAAGCACCGCGACGGGCGGGTCGCGATCTCTTACCTCGAGTGCAGCGCGCGAGGCTGCTCCGAGACGTATTGGAATGGCGTCCAATTCCCCTTCGGTCATTAGCCCATCAGTGCACCCGCGCTTAGACTGCCAATCCGAGGCCACTCAGCGACGACAGCATCATCAGGGCGCCGACGATCACGACAACGCCGGCGCTCGCCAGGGGAACCCAGTGCGACCAGAGGGCCGGCGCCGGTAGCCGCGCTGCCGAGTGTCGTTGGAGCACATCGCGCGCCGTCACCATCACCACCCCGATTGTCACGAGGACGGCAGCGACTCCCAGGCTGAACGACGTAACTAGTCCCAGCCCGAGGCCCACCTGACCGACGCCGACCGCGAGCAAGAGGATCGCCAGGGCATCCGGGCACGGTACCAGCCCGCCCGAAATGCCAAGTCCGATCACTGCACGCGGGTTGCTGACGTCCACGGCGTGTGGGTGGCTGTGAGCGAACAGCCCGCGTGAGTGCCTGTGGTGCGCGTTCCCATCGTCAGTGTGCGCGTGCCCGTCGCCGGCATGTACGTGCCCGTCGCCGGCATGTACGTGCCCGCCGCCAGTGTGCTCGTGCTCACCACCAGTGTGCAGGTGGTCGCCGTCAGCATGTACGTGCCCGTCGTCAGCATGTACGTGGTCACCGTGGCGGTGCTCAGCGTGATGGTGGCTCGGCCCATCGGGTTGGCCGTCCAACTCACGATCGTGCGTGGGCTGCACAGCCGCGTGATGATGTTCGAGTGCTACCTGGCCGCCCCGTCGCAAGAGCCAGAGACGATGCGCACGGTCTACCACCAGATACAGACCGAGCACCACGACCAGGCCGCCGGACAAGAGCTCGAGCGTCGGCTGGAGGGTGCGAGGCATCGAGAAGTTACTGGCGAGAAGCAGGATCAGTCCGAGTGTGACGACGCCGAAGGTGTGGGTGAAGGTGACGACACCGCCGAGCAGCACCGCGTCCCAAATACGCCCCTGGGAACTGACGAGGTAGGCGGCCACGATCGTCTTGCTGTGCCCGGGCGTCAGCGCGTGCAGCGCACCGATCCCGAGGGCGAGCAGCACCAGCACGAGCGCGCTCCACGGCTCACCGCGCCAGTCGCGCAGCCGCTCGAGGACGGTTCCGGAACCGTAGGGGTTGGACGTCATTCCCGATCCCACCCCCGCTCCGACGCGCATCCCTTCGGCCGCGGGGTTGTCTGCTCCGGGGTCGGCCACGACGATCGATTGCTCCTCGCCGGCACTGGCCGTGACCGCCTCAGGCGAGGTATCCATCGCCGTAAGCTCGCTCCAGGGAGCCGGAGCCAGCTCGCCCCGCACCTGCCGGCTCGGATGGGTAGCCGGCGGGATCTGGTAGACGAACTGATAGGTCGCCGGATAGTGGGGCCGGGTGACGTTGCGAGGCCGGATGTCGCCGACGAGATCGCCGGAGACGCTCAGGTAGTACTCGTCGTAGGACAGGTAGTTGTCCCCGAAGGTCAGTTGTGGGCGTTGCTTGCCGTCGACGCGCGCGGGCAGCGTGGCCGTGTAGGTCACCACCAGTGGATGGCTGATACTCAGCAGCAGATCTTCGCGGCTCATGGCAGGGATGGCGCCCATCTCGAGTTGGAGCGGCGTCCCGCCGAGTTTCACACGCAACTTCTCGGCGTGATCGCGGACCCAGGCGTCGCGCTCCGCATCCGACGTCTGGCCGTCGCCATCCCGATCGATGATTCGATAGACCTCCGGAACAAGCTCCGGGCTAACTCGCAAGTATGACTCGACGACGAGCCGTTCTTCGGTCATCGACAGCAGGTAATCATGGATGACCGAGGGCGCTGGATGCGCCGCCGCGGTACCGATCGTGGCAGCCAGGCAGAGCACAACGGCGAGCAGCGCCAGACCGATACGCCCGCCTGCGCGCCACGACGCCGGGTGTCTCGATATCTGATTGTTCAGCGTCGTGGGCCACAGCCCCAGACGCCATGTCTCCAGATGAAGCAACGCTCGGTACCGCCTCGGTTGACGAGTCATCAGTCCATATCCCACCAGCGATCGTGCTGGTCTGCGGGGCATACTGCACGACCACTGAACGCGAGTGGCTCGGAGGGCCGACGAGGGGTTGGCGCTCCGAGCCACGGTACGAACTCGGTGTGACGGGCTGGCGCGCTAGGGCGCGTTCAGCTTGTTCGCAAACGTCGTCACCGTGTCGCTGTCGGCGATGCCGATGCGCGTCAACTGGTACATATCCCGAGCGTCGTCGGTATGCTGCTTCTGCTGCCCGATCACGACCGCTGCGCGGAACCCGCTCTTTGCCAGGGACCATTCGGCGACGTCGGTGTAGCTCCCGTAAGGGTAGGCGAAGCCGGCGCCCGGGTTACCAGTGAAGGCCGCCATATCCCGCTGCGAGCCCCAGATCTCCTGAGTCTGGTCGGCAGTCGTACTCTCTCCCAGGCGGGCATGGTGCTGGGTATGCGAGTCGCCAAAGACGGTGCTCGTCCCGAGCATCGTCCGTAACATGTTCCAGGTCATGTGCATGTGGACGGGCTCGTTCCCGAGATCCCAGACGCTTGGGTAGCCCATGTACTGGGTTACGCCGAAGATGCTCACACGCAGGCCGCGGTCTCGGAGGATCGGGTAGGTGTAATCGAAGACGTTCTGGTACGAGTCGTCGAACGTCACCCACACCGGCTTCGGCGGGAGCGCCGTGCCCTTGTACACGTAGGCATACACGTCGTTCGCACCAACGGTCGTGTAGCCATTGTTGACGAGGTAATCCATCTGTGCCGCGAGGTTCGAGAGGGAGACCCAGTTCGCCCCGGCGAGCGTCGGATTGACGTTGTGGTACATCAGGATTGGGACGCCGACGTTCGGGATGCGGACGGGGTTGTTCACCTGGAGCGCGTGCTCCCGTACGACGTTGTCGATGACACTGTCGTACCCGGCAGCCCAGAGCTCCCAGAGCACGTCATGAGCGCCCGTCGGCAAGTACAGCGGAAGCGCGAATGGCCGAGATAGCGTCGTCACGCCAACCGGCACGGTGACCTGATTATCGTTCATGTAGTCGTAGATGTAGTCGGCGTCGTTAGGTCGACGGATCCGCATGCGTAGGAGCACTCGGCGAGGCGCCCCGGAGTCGTTGTCGATCGTGAAGGTGCCGTTCACCTGATTGATCGAGCCGCGTTGCAGCGTGATCGACGTCCGATCGAGGGTCGCGTTCGTCAGCGACAGCCCGCCGTAGCCGCTCTGCGCCGATGATGAGAGCCAGATGTGGCTCTTCAAGGTGAACGTGTCGATCGTCGCGCCGCTCGACGGGTTAGTAAGCGTCCACGTCATGTCGTAGCCGCCCTCGCTCGCCGTTCCAGGCACCGCGAATTGACGGCTCACCGTTCCCCCACCGGACGGCACGGTGACGGTGGTCGCACCGGCCGTGTCGACGACTGGGGCGCCAATCTCATTGCCAGTCGGGGCGAGCGACGCGCCCAGCCGCACGGAGACTGGTCCGCCCGACGTGTTCTTGACGGTGTAGCTCACAGTCACGTTGGTTCCCGTCATCACCACCGCGCCGCCGTTCGGGCTGGCCTGGCTGATGTAGACGGCAGCGTTGGAGACTGTCCTCGGCGTTGCTGTGGGCGCCGGCTCGCCCGGCACTGGCGTCTGCGCCACCTTGACGACGGTCAGGACGCCGTCCATCCGTCGATAGCCGTACTGGGTCTGGAAGGCTGGGTCGTTGAGCCCGAAGGCGACGTCGTAGGAGCCGCCGTCCTTGTCCGGCTCGACGTAGAACGGGCGCGTCACCGTGGACGTACCGGCTGGCACGTTGACGAGGCGGTCATTGCCAGGGTCAGTAATCGACAGCCCTTGCCCGGCCGGACCAATCTGCGCGCCCAGGCCGTACTGTGCGGCCGAGGGGCTATAGATCGTAAAGCTCAGCGTGGTGACTGCTCCCGTGTTCACCGAGCGCGGGCTGACGTCGACGCCGAGCAGCGTCGGGCCGGTCGGCGTACCACTCGGGACGGGGGTTGGCGTGGGCGCACCGGGCGTCCCGGCTACCGTCGGGGTCGGCGCAACCACTGTCCCCGTGGGCGTCGGAAGCGGTGCTGTCACCGACAGTGCGCCGCCCCGCTGCTGTTGGCCGTACTGCGTGTCGAAGCCAGGGCTCCAGATCGCCCAGATCGCGTCGTACGAGCCGGTCGCGGTGCTCATCGGCACGAAGAACGTGCGGTTGACCGTCGTCGAGCCCGGTCCGACCGTCACGGTCTGGTCGCCTGCGGGGTCGTAGAACCACGCGCCGCTACCGGCCGAGGCAAGTCCTGCCCCGAGCGACACTTGCTGCGCTGTCCCGCTGGTAACCGTGAAGGTGAAGGACACCGCGCTGCCGGCTGGGGCACTGGCTGACGACAGGGAGACGTCGACCAGGCTCGGCTGAGGAGGCGTCACGGCAAGCGCGCTGTTGCGCTGGGTCGAGCCGTACTGGGTCGCGAAGCCGGCGCTCCAGAGGCCGAAGATCACATCGTACGAGCCGCTCCCGGCGGTCCGCGAGATCGCGAAGTCTCGAGTGACCGTGCTCTGACCGGCCGGCACACTCACCGTTGCGTCATTCTGTGGATCGTAGGTCCAGCAGCAGCCGCCGGCCGGCTGGATGCCCGCGCCAAGCGAGACCTGCTGCGCAGACGGACTGGTGATGGTGTAGGACAGGGTCACCGTCCCACCCGCGGCTGTACTTGCTGGCGAAACCGCTACGCTCATGATGGCCGGCGTCGTTGGGGTCGAGGTAGCTGTCGCCGTCGGCGCAGCCGTGGACGTCGCGATCGCCGTCGGCGTTGCTGTCGGCTGGGGCGCCGTCACGGTGACCGAGCCGTCCCGCTGCATGACGCCGTACTGGGCGCCGAAGCCGGCGCTCCAGAGCCCGAAGATGACGTCGTGCGAGCCCTGGCTTTCGCTGACCGGCACGGCGAATGGCCGGGTGACGGTGCTCGTACCGGCTGGGATGCTCACCGTACGGTCGCCGGCCCCGTCGTAGATCCAGCCACCCCCACTCGGGCGAATGCCTGCCCCAAGCGACACCTGCTGTGCCGAGGGACTGGACACTGTGAAGGACAAGGTCAGCGACCCGCCTGCCGCCACGCTCGAGGGCGAGACGGCGACACTCATCAGCGCCGGGGTCGTGGGAGCCGACGTAGCGGTCGGGGTCGACGTGGCCGCACGAGTGGCCGTCGCGGTCGGGGTGGCGGTCGGCTGAGCCGTCGTCACGGTGACCGAGCCGTCCCGCTGCATAACGCCATACTGGGTGCCAAATCCGGCGCTCCAGAGGCCGAAGATGACGTCGTGCGACCCCTGGCCCTCGTTGCTCGGCACTGTGAACGGCCGGGTCACCGTGCTTGTGCCGGCTGGGACGGTCACGGTGCGGTCATTCGCTCCGTCGTAGATCCAGCCGCCCCCGCTCGGGCGAATGCCTGCACCCAGCGACACCTGCTGGGTCGACGGACTGGACACTGTGAAGGACAAGGTCAGGGTGCCGCCCGGCGCGACGCTCGCAGGCGAGACGGCCACGCTCACCAGCGTCGGGGTCGACGGTGGCGCTGGCGGGGTCACGGTAACCGAGCCGTCCCGTTGCATGACGCCATACTGAGTACCGAAGCCGGGGCTCCAGAGGCCGAAGATGACGTCGTGCAGCCCCTGGCCCTCGTTGCTCGGTACCGCGAATGGCCGGGTGACCGTGCTCGTCCCGGCTGGAACGCTCACGGTACGATCGTTG
Source organism: Chloroflexota bacterium (assembly GCA_020845495.1). The sequence goes on along the minus strand of JADLFM010000141.1, from coordinate 20,526 downwards.
GCACCGTCGTAGATCCAGCCGCCGCCGCTCGGACGAATCCCTGCTCCAAGCGTGACTTGCTGGGCGGATGGGCTGGAGACGGTGAAGGACAGGGTCAGGGTGCCGCCCGGCGCGACGCTCGCAGGAGAGACTGCCACGCTCACCAGCGTCGGGGTCGCCCCCTGCGCGAGACCGGTGCCAGAGAGCCCCGGCAGCATCGCGCTCAGGATCAGTAGTGCTACCAGGCAGGCGGACCAGACCCGTCCACAGTAGCTCCGCGTGGTCATGCGAACCCATGTCGACGCCCGCTGCATCATCGTGGAGCCCACCGTAGCGCCCTCCCTGACCTGAGTGCCCGGGTCGTCAAGTCGATGTACCTCCGCCTGACGCTCGCCCGGATCTCGTGAAGATCGGCAATCAGAAACCATCGTCAGGGTCTTTGGATAGGACTGGCGTCGGCCAGTCATTGAGTTACTGTTGAGACCGCTCGAGGGTGCGTGGCGGTGGGCCGTTGCCTCACGACGCGGCGCTCACCGGATGACTGCCGGCAGAACAGAGCTACCGTTCAGGCGCGGTCGACGCCGCTGGGCGGCCCCGCCGCGATCGGCGCAGACGAAGTCGGCGTGGGCTGGTAGACTTGCCGAATCAGCGCCGCCATCATCGTGGCGCTCACTCCTGGGATGCCTTTCGGCACGGCAGCGGGGCGGAATGTTCTACGGCTGGGCGATCGTAGCGGTGATGGCAGCCACCGGGGGCCTGAGCATGGCGCTCGGCTCGCTCAACTTCGGGCTGTTCATCAAGCCGATGGGCGACGATCTGGGGTTGGGGCGGGCGGTGTTCGGCTGGGCGCAGTCGCTCCGCCAGGTCACGAGCGCGCTCACTGCGCCGCTCGTGGGCTGGTTGCTCGATCGCTTCGGCGCGCGGATCATGCTCGCCGTCGCGGCAGCGATCACGGGTGGTGCGCTGGTTGCCCTCGCGGTCATCACCGATGGGTGGCAGTTAATCGCGCTGTTCGCACTGATGGGTGTCGTCGGTATGAGCGGGCCGGGCGCCCTCGTAACGAGCGTGCCGGTGACCAAATGGTTCGTCCGTCAGCGCGGCCGAGCGCTGGCCTATATGTCGCTCGGCATCCCGATTGGCGGACTGCTCTTCGTGCCGCTGACCCAGGTGTTCATCGACGCGTTCGGCTGGCGCACGGCCTGGGCGCTGCTCGGGGTGCTCGGCGCCGGTTCGATCGTGCCGCTGTCACTGCTGTTCGTCCGCCGGCAACCGGAAGACATGGGGCTACGGCCGGACGGTGACCCTCCGCGCAAGCCGACGCCTGCGCAGTCGGCGCCTGGGCAACCCGAGACCTCGGCCCTGACCGGCTCATGCCCGGCCCGTGCGATCCCTCGCGAGGAGCCGGCCTGGACCCGTGCCGACGCGGTCCGTTCCGGGACGTTCTGGCGGCTGGTCTTCGTCTTCAGCATCGTGCAACTGGCCTCGAACAGCGTCGGCGTCCACCGCATCCCGAGCTTCATGGACCGTGGGATGGATCCGACGCTCATCTCATACGCCACGGCGCTCGACGCGGCGGCAGCGGGACTCAGCACCTTCGCGATGGGGCTGCTGACCCAGCGGCTGCCGGCCCGCTTCATCGGCGCGGCCGGCTTCCTGCTACTGGCGATGGCCTCGGCGCTCACCATCCTGGCCGACTCGCATTCCCTGATGTTCGTCTCGATGATCACGTTCGGGCTGGGCATCGGCACGATGATGCTGATGCAGAGTTTCCTCTGGGCCGACTATTTCGGGCGCCGCCACCTGGGCAGCATTCGGGGCACGATGATGCCGATCATGCTGCTGATCGGCGGGACCGGACCACCCGTCGCGGGCTACGTTCGGGACAGCATCGGCAGCTACACCCCGATGTGGGTCGCATCGATCGTACTGATGGTCGTCGGAGCGGCCGTGCTCGCCGCGACGCCACCTCCGAAGGCGCTGGCGTCGACAGTCGAGGCTCCCCTGGCTCCCCTTCCAATCGGGCAGGTCTGAGCGGGCGTCAGCGTCGCACTCATCGGGCGCACGGGTCGAGCAGCACGGGTCGGGCAGCACGCGACTCGGCGCCCGCCGTCATGCCCACGCCGCAGGACCGCAAGCCTGGATGTGTGGGCGGGCAGCCGCGCACTGAGTCCGGCCATCTCCGTGCCAGAGGGGGGTGCGTGTACGCCGGGGGCGCCCTCGACCGCGCTCCCGGTCCTGACGTCGATGAAGGCCACCTCTCCAGGTGGCCGTGTCTCCAGATTAGGGCGGATCTCCAGATTACAGGTTGTCCAAGGCCTCCTGAACATCCTTGTTCCAGCGATCGAGCTCGGCCTTAACGTCGGCCTTGTTGAACATGACGGCCTCGAACGCGCGCTGGAAGCCCTCGGACCGCTGGACGCCGGTCAGGAGTTCGGCTTCCGAGCGGATCAGCGGCGTTGCCTCACGTGAGAGCCTGGTCCAGACCTCCGCATCCGCGAGCTTCTTGAGGCCGGGGTACTTCTCAGTCCAGCCGGTGACCGGCGGTACGATGCCGCCGTCGAACAGATCCGAGCCGTGTTCGGCTGCCGCGAAGTGGAGGTACTTGAACGCGGCCTCGCGATTCGGCGACTTGGCGAACACCCCGTAGCTCCACCCGGGTCCGCTATCGTAGCGGGGCTTGCCTGGGTCGACCTGAGGCGCCAGCAACGAGCGGATGTCTTGCCATTTGTCCGGCGCCAGTTGCTTGAAGGTGCCGTACGCCCACTGGCTCATCCCGGTCGTCGACGACGTCTCCTCTTTCGGCAGTTTGGCCGAGCCAGACTCCTTATCCTGCGGCCGAAGCATCGAGGCGCCATCCTTGAAGACGTAGTTGGAGAGGTTCTGCAACGCGGCTATGCCGGCCTCGCTGTTGAGCAGTGACTTCTTGCCGTCGTCCGACAGCATTTTGCCGCCGGCCTGACGGAAGTAGGGCTCCCAGAACGCAAATGTGCGGTCTGGCCCATAGCCGTGCTGAATCATGAAGCCGTCACGCGCGATCTGACCGCTCGCATCACGCTTCGTCATCTTGGCCGCCCAGGGGCCGAGCTCAGCCCAGGAGATCGGCGTCTTCTGGAACTTCGCGATGTCGGCCCCGATGCCTGCCTCCTCAGCGTGCCTGCTGTTGACGAAGTAGTTGACGGGAATCGCCGTCCATTCGAGCGGGACGTTGAAGTCCTTCCCGTCGATGCGGAGCGCGTCGACGACGCCCTTCTCCCAGAAGCTCTCCCACTTCTCCTTACCGCCCCATGGCGTGTAGTCGACCGGGGCGTAGACACCGGCTTTGGCGAACTTGACCCGAAACGCCTCCGTCGCCTCGAAGATATCGGGGCCGACGCCGGACGCCAACTGGGGCAGCATCTTGGTCTTGTAGTCGTCGTCACGCTGGATTTGATAGTCGAATTCCAACCCCAGTTTGGCGAGGGCATCGGGGAAGATGATCTCGCGATTGACCTTGTCGGTCGGGTCGTACTGATGCCGCCAGAAGACCAGCCTGGTGGTCGACGTGCTCGCTGCCGGCCTGGCGGGTGCGGCAGCCGTCGTCGCTGCTGGCGCTCCGGCCGGCGCCGCCCCGGACGGCTTCGCTCCAGCCTCGCTCTTCGGGGCCGATGCGGGTGGGGCCGACTGGCCGCAGGCCGCGGCGAGGAGCGCGCCGACGCCAAGCGCTCCGGTGCGTAGGACGGCACGGCGCGAGAATCTACGGTCGGACAGCGGCACGTCGGACAGGGATCCATGGTGCGAGCCCACTGTGCTCCTCCTCCAACTGTGGCAGGAACGCCCGAGTCGTCGCGATGGCAGGCCGGCTGCCCGTCATCAACACCGATGCACGACGATGCTTATCCCTTCAGGCCAGAGATGGCCGCGCCGCGAATGAACTCCCGCTGCATCGATAAGAACAGCGCCAGGACAGGCAGCGTGGCAAGGACTGCCACCGCGAGCAATTGCCCGTATTCGGGGGCGCGCTGCTCGCCGATGTAGAAGACAATGCCGAGCGGGATGGTGCGCATCTCGTCCTGATTGACCACGACCAGCGGCCACAGGAACGAGTTCCACGAGCCGGTGAAACTAAAGATGGCCAGGGCCGATAACGCTGGACGGCACATCGGCAGCATGATGTTCCAGTAGATGCGCGGCTCGCTGGCGCCATCGATCCGAGCGGCATCCATGTATTCGCTCGGGAGCGACAGGAAGAACTGGCGCATCAGGAACGTGCCGAACGTCGTCGCCAGGCCGGGTACGATCAGGCCGGCGTAGGTGTTGATCCAGCCAAGCTCCTTGACGATCAGGAACGTCGGTACGAGCGTCACCTGAATGGGCAGCATGATCGTGCTGAGGATGAAGACGAAGGCCAGCGTACGGCCAGGGTAGGTGAACCTGGCGAGGCTGTAGCCCGCCATGGAGCAGAGGAGCAGCGGCGAAAACGTCTGGATACCAGAGACGATCAGCGAGTTGACGAAGTAGCGTCCCGCGCTCTTCTGGAACGGCAGGATGTAGTTCTGCCACTGCGGTTCGGACGGCAGCCAGCGCATCGGAACCGCAAACACTTCGGGCTCGGGCTTGAGCGAGCCGAGCAGCGCAAAGGCGAACGGCACGAGCATGGCGATCGAGAGAAGGACGAGGAACGCGTAGAGCACTGCGTAGCCCAGGGCGCGCCGGACCCGCAGCCGGGACAGCCGCGCCGTCGTCACCTGGACCTGCACGGTGGCGCTCATAGCTCTTCGACCTTGAAGAGCTTGAATTGCAGCAGCGACAACGCCATCAGGATGACGAACAGGACCATCGAAATAGCCGCCGCCCGGCCCATCTCGAGAAGCTGGAAAGCGCGCAGGTAGATCTCGATCGGCAGGATGCGCGTCGCGTCGGCCGGACCCCCTCGGGTCAGCACGTAGAAGGAGTCGAAGGCCTGGACGGTGTTGATCAGCGCGATGATGATGACGAAGGTAAGCTGCGGGCGAAGCAGCGGCAAGAGGATGTGGCGCACCCGCGCCAGGGTGCCCGCCCCGTCGATCGCGGCTGCTTCGAGGTATTCGTTCGGGATGCCGAGCAGGCCGGCCAGCAGGATGATCATGTAATACCCCGTCGACTTCCAGAGGTCGACGGCGATGACGCTGGGCAGCGCCAGGATCGGACTGGTCAGCCAGGGCACGCCCTCAGGGAACCACGGCGCGACGAGTTGATCGAGCAGTCCACGCGGGTAGAAGAGCGTGAGCCAGATGAGCGCCGCGACGACCGCCGTCATCACGACCGGGAAGTAGAAGGTCAGCTCGAAGAGGTGGCGATATCGGGGGAGCGAAAAGAGCACGATCGCCAGGATGAGGGCCATCAGGACGAGTGGGATGGTCTGGCCCACGATGAAGATACCGGTCACCCTAAACGAATTCAGGATGCGCTCGTTGGTGAACATGAAGACGTAGTTGTCGAGGCCAATCCAGCGCGGCTCGGACAGCAAGTCGTACTTCTGAAACGAGATCTCGACCGCCCGCAGCATCGGATACAGCCGGAAGCCCAGGAAGAGCACCAGGACCGGCAGGACGAAGGCCACGCCCCAGAGCTTCTGCATCGTGATGTACGAGATGCGCAGCCGGCGGGCAGCGGGCGCCCCGGGTGGCCGTACCGTCGCCGGGAACTGGCCTGCCATCAGCGCGCCTCCCACCGTGAGTGCGGCGTCGGTGCCGCACTGGCACGAACGATCATAGTTGACACCATCGGAGGGTTCAACAGGCCGGCCCGCCCGCTCGAGGCAGTCGCCCGGGTGCGTGTCGCTGATCAGGTCGACTTACCTGGTGGGAGCATGGGGTGCGCTCCGCTCCTGGAGCGGTGAGGAAGCGGCGAGGGCGCCTCAGCAGCGAGTGAGCGGAGCTCAGGGGGCCGAGATTCAGACGCCGAGGTAGGCCTGGCGAACGCGCTCGTCGCGGAGGAGAGCATCGGCCGGCCCGGCGAGCGTCACGTGGCCCGTCTCCAGCACGTAGCCGCGCGTCGCGAGCTCCAGCGCGATCTGGACGTCCTGCTCGACCAGCAGGATTGTGGTGCCCCGGGCGTTGACCTCGCGGAGGATGTCCACCAGTTGCTCGACGATCAACGGCGCCAGCCCAAGCGAGAGCTCGTCGATCATCAGCAGGCGCGGGCGCGCCATCAGCGCCCGCCCGACCGCTACCATCTGCTGCTCGCCGCCGGACAGCGTTCCGCCGATGGCGTTCAGCCGCTCGCGGACTCGGGGGAACAGCGCGAAGATACGCTCCATGTCGGCCGCGATCTGAGCGGTATCGGAGCGGCGGAACGCGCCGAGCAGGAGTTGATCGCGCACGCTCATCGCGGCAAAGAGCCGCCGCCCCTCCGGTACGTGCGCGATGCCCAGGTCCACAATCCGCTGGGTGGTGGCATGCGTCAGTGAGTGGCCGGCGAAGACGATCGAACCCGAGGAGGGCGCGAGCAAGCCGCTGATGGTCGAGAGGAGCGTGCTCTTGCCGGCTCCGTTCGAACCGACCAGTGCGACGATCTCGCCCGCGTGTACCTCCAGCCGCACGTCCCAGAGCACCTGCACGTCACCGTAGGCCACGTTCAGGTTCGTTACCCGCAGCAGCGGCTCGCCAGGCTCTGGCTGCCTCGTGCCCGTCTCGTCCGCTGGCCGCGCGCCGTTCACCGCCACGCTGGAAACCCCTGGCTCACGCTGTCCCTCGCACGAAATCCGCCCTCGCGCTCACGCTTCCTGCCGCGCCGCGTACTTCTTCCCGAGGTACGCTTCGATCACGCCCGGATCGCGCGTCACCTGCTCGGGCGTGCCCTCGGCGATCTTGCGGCCGTAGTCCAGCACCACGACCCGCCGGCAGATACCAACGATCACCTTCATCACGTGCTCGATGACGAGGATCGTCAGGCCGCGCGCGTTGATCTCGCGGATCAGCCGCATCGTCTCGTCGACCTCGGCGCCGCGCAAGCCCGCCATCACCTCGTCGAGTAGCAAGAGCCGAGGATCCATCGCCAGCGCCTTCGCCAGCTCCAGCCGCTTCCGGCCGCCAATCGGCAGACTGTCGGCCGGATCGTTGCGGCGGGAGCCCAGGCCGACTTCGTCCAGCACCTCCGCGGCGCGGGTGAGCGCTTCACGCGTCGAGCGCTGTCGGCCGCCAGCCCCAAACATGGCGCCAACGGCGACGTTCTCCAGCACGGTCAGGTTGGCAAACGGCCGGACGACCTGAAACGTCCGCGCAATCCCCATCCGTCCGATGATGTGCGGCTTGCGCCCGTTCAGCGTGACGCCCTCGAAGCTGATCGAGCCGCTGGTAGGCGGAGCAGTGCCGGCGATCATGTTGATCAGGGTCGTCTTGCCGGCTCCGTTCGGTCCGATCAGCCCGACGATCTCGCCGCGAACGACCTCGAAGCTGATATCGGTCACCGCCGCGACCCCTCCGAACCGCTTCGACGCGTTGCGAACCTCCAGCACCAGATCGGGTGCACCGCCGGTCGGAGCGCTCGCGGAGTGGCTGCTCGCCGGTGCGCCGCTCATACCCGGGTCGCTTCCAGGTTGCGGAAAAGCAGCCGCCAGGTCACCCGCACCCGGCCGTGCACGAACTGGAGCAGGCCGCGCGGCAGGAACAGCACCACCAGGACGATCAGGATCGAGAAGACGATCGCCTGCCACTCCAGGAAGGCGTTGCTGGTGGAGCCGACACGCAGCGCTTCCTGGATCGCAAACAGGATAAAGGCCCCGATCCACGGCCCCCAGACGGTGCCTACCCCGCCGATCAGGCAGATGATGATCATCTGGAGATTGTTCGCGGTGCTGAATAGCGCCTCGGCCTCGGTCGTCATGTTGGTCAGGCGATAGCCAATCACGCTGCCGCCGAGCGCCGCCAGGGCCGCGCTCAGCATGTACGACAGCACCTTGTTACGGGTCGTGTCGATGCCCATCACTTCAGCCGCCTCTTCGTTCTCGCGGATGGCGACCAGGCTGTAGCCGAACTTCCGGCGGCTGAGCCACGCGGTCACCCCCCAGCCGATCAGCGCCGTCGCAAGGCCCAGGTAGTAGAACAGGAAACGGTCGGCTGGGAAGGTGATGCCGCCGAGCGTCAGATCGTCGGCGAGCGGGAAGTTGAGCGGCCGGCCGCCGCCGAAGAAGTTCGGGAGCGGCCCCTTCGGCCCGAACAGCAGGTCCCACTGGATGAACTGCGGCATCGCCACCGCGATCCCGAGCGTGGCGATCGAGAAGTAGTGGCCACGCAACCGCAGCACCGCCAGCCCGAGCGCGCCGGCGGCCAGCGCCACCAGGATGACTGCCAGCGGGATGCCGACGTACCAGGGCAGCGCCAGATGGCCCGGTTGGCGGCTCATGAAGCCGGCCGCGATGAACGCCCCAAGCCCCAGGTACGCCACATTCCCGAATGACGCATAGCCGGTGTACCCGCCGATGACGTTCCAGCCATAGGCTACGCACATCGCGGTCAGTGCGTCGAACAGGATCGACGTGGTGTCCGAGACGAACGGCGCCAGCGCCATCAGCGCGAACAGTGCCCCCGTCGCCGACCGGCGTAGCGAGGCCGGCGAGCGCTGACGGGCCGCGACGATTGCCAGCAGCGTGCCAACGGCCAGAATTGCCAGGTTCATCAGCGGTACCCTGGCCGGCCCAGGAAGCCGGTCGGCTTGACGACGAGCACCAGGATCAGGATCGCGAAGATGATCAGGTCGCGCTGGCCGAGCATGTACGTCCCGCCAAACTCATAGACCAGCCCAAAGACGAGTCCACCCACGAGCGCGCCTGGAATGCTCCCGAGCCCTCCGAGCACGACCACGCTGAACGCCAGGATGTTGAAGACACCGAAGCTACTCGGCGCGAAGCCGCTTGTGGTTGACAGCAGCGTGCCGGCGGCAGCGGCGAGCGCGCCCCCGATCCCGAACGTCAGGGCGTAGGTACGGCCGATGTCGATACCCATCAGCCGGGCTGCTATCTGGTCCTGCCCGACCGCCCGGATCGAGCGGCCGATTTTGGTGTGATCCAGGAAGACGTAGAGCAGGATCGTCAGGGCGATCGCGACGAGCGCAGCCCCAAGCTGGGTGTACGGGATGTACAGCCCACCCAGGTTCAGCGAAACGTTGGCGTAGAACGGCTTGCTCTGGCGGGTGTCGGCAGTGAAGAAACGGAGCGCCAGGTTCACCAACAGCGTCTCGATGCCGTAGGTGAGGAGGAAGGTGGTCAACACCGACGCCCGCATCACCAGATTGATGACGTACTTCTGGAGCAGGAAACCCAGGATGAAGAGCGCCGCCATCGTGACGGGCAGGCTGAGGAACGGGTCGACGCCGGCGCCGGACCACAGGAAGTAGGTCAGGTACGCGGCCAACATGATGAACGCGGCGTGAGCTAGATTGATGATGTTGAGGATGCCCCACACCATCGAGAAGCCCAGGCCGACGAGCGCCAGCAGGAAACCCTGAAGCAGTCCGTTGATCAGGTGCTGTACGAAGTCCACGTGCGTCCGACCGTCAGTACGCTGGCCTGCCGAGCATGGCGCTCGCTGCGCCGTCACCCGGCAGGGCCGGCCCGCGTCCTAGCGCTGGTTCCACGGCGGCGTCGGCCAGAGCGGCCTGGCATTCGCGGCGTCAGACGGCCAGACCGTCATCTTCTCGCCGTTCTGCCACTGCTCGACCGCCATCGGCTTGTAGATGTTGATGCCGCGATCGTCGAACTTGATGTGGCCGTAGAACGAGATGAAGTCGAGCCCAGCCAGCGCGTCGCGGACGGCCTTCACGTCGAGGCTGCCGGCCTTCTCGAGCGCCTTGACGTACGCGATGCCGCAGGCCGTCGACTCGGCACTCTGGTACGCCGGCTCGTAGTTGTACTTCTGCTGGTAGAGCGTGTTGTAGTTCGCCGGCGTCTTGAACAGGTCGTCGCCGTTGTACTTGAGGACCGGCGTCCATTGGGTGCCGCCGAAGATGAAGTTGGCATCCTGCTTCAGCGTGGTCTGGTAGTCGGCAATCGACGGCCCGACGCTGAACGCGAAGGCCCGTGCGTTGAAGCCGAGCTCCTTGGCCTGCTGGGTGATTGCCAGGCTTTCCTGAAGGTGACCGCTGTTCAGGAACAGGTCCGGGCTCTTCCCCTTGGCCTCAGTGAGCGGCGCGCGCAGATCGGTCGACTTGTCCGGGTACTTCTGGAAGTAGACGACCTGTAGGCCCTGCTCCTCGGCGTACTCACGGGCCGCGTCCGCGACCTCCACCGAGAATGGATCGTCGGCGGTCAGTACGGCCACGCTCGCCGGCTTCGGGCTCTGGGCGAGCGCCATGTCGACGACGCCGCGCAGATAGTTGCGGGCCGGCGAGAGCACTCCGAAGCTGTACTTGTAGCCCTGATTGAAGATGCTCTCGGCGGCGCCGTTGCCCTCAACCATCGGCAGCTTGTTCTTCTCGGCGACGGTACTGACCTGGAGCGTGGAACTGGTCCCGTACGGGCCGAGCAGGAGGTTGATGTTGTCCTCTTTGATCAGCTTTTCGGCCAGGGTGGCGCTCTTCTGGGCGTTGCTCTCGTCGTCGTAGTACTTCGTCTCGATCTTGTAGCGCTTTCCTCCGACCATGATCCCGCCGGCCTGGTTGTAGGTGTCCTTCCAGATCTCGTAGCCGTCACGGGTCAGGCCGCCTTCCTTGGCCAGGCTGCCGGTGAGCGCGATCGGCGCGCCGAACAGGATCGTACCGTCGAAGCTACCGGCGAAGGCGGCCGGCGCAGCAGCAGCAGGGCTAGCCGCCAGACTCGCCGCCGGCGCAGGGCTTGCCCCCGAGGCCGGGCTGGCGGCTGCCGCGGGGCTCGCGGCCGGCTTCGCCGCGGCGGCCGGGCTGGCGGCCGGCGCAGTCGTCGCCGGGGCGCTCGTCGGCCCGGCCGCGCCTGCTGTGGCGGCTGTTGAGGCGCCCGTCGAACTTGATGACGCGGGCGGCGCGGAGGCGCTCGGCGTACAGGCCGCCACCAGAAACGAGGCGGTGAGACCGCTCAGAAATGCCCGCCTACTGACAGCAATTCCTACGGAAGATTGTCGCGACAATGCGCGCTCGGACATCGTCGTCCCCTCTAGCTGGTCCGTGATCTGGCGACAATCTACTCCCAATCCAGCAGGCCGTCAACAGATCGGCGACCGGAAATCGGCTGAGCACGCGTGACGCTCTCGCGACGGGCAGCGCACCCGCGGTCGCGGGTCGCCGGTCCGCTCGCCGGCCATCCCTCGCCACCCCTTGTCGCTACCCAGCCCTGACCGCCACACCTACCCGTGCGCTCAGTGCATGACGAGGCCACCCGAGACGTTCACTGCTTCGCCCGTGATATATCCGGACCGGCTCGACGCCAGGAAGCCGACGAGTCGGGCGACGTCCTCGGGCGTCTCCCACCGCCCGAGCGGGATCTGGGCCAGCCGCTGGCGGTTGATCTCCTCGGGCGTCGTCCCAAGCACGGACGCGACCCCCTGCTCGACCAGGGTCCACATATCCGTCTGGACGAACCCCGGGCAGACGCAGTTTACCCGGATGCCATCGGCGGCGAACGTCAGCGCCAGGCTTCGGGTGATGCTGATGACCGCCGACTTGCTGGCAGCGTAGACCAGGCTGGTCGTCGTGCCAAGCTTGCCGGCCATCGAGGCGAGGTTGACGATGGCACCCTGCCGCGCGGCAACCATGTATGGCAGCACGGCCTGGCTGGCGAAGAAGACGGCCTTGGCGTTGACGTCGAGGACGGCGTCCCAGTGCGGCTCGTCGATTTCCAGGGCCGGCGCTGCACGGTAGATGCCGGCGTTGTTCACCAGAACGTCGATCCGGCCAAAGCGGTCCATCGTCTGGCGGGCCATCACGTCGAGATCATCGCGGCGGGTGACGTTCGTTCTGACCACGATCGCCTCACGACCGAGCGCACGCACCTCGTCGGCCGTGCGCGTGGCGGTTGCCTCGTCGAGCTCCGCCACCGCGACGTTCGCGCCCAGCCGCGCGAGCTCCAGTGCGATAGCGCGGCCGATCCCACGTCCCGCACCCGTCACGATCGCGGCCTGTCCTTCGATCTCCATGCTCACCCTCCTCCTCACGGCGCACCATCGCGCCCGTTCGCGCCCCTCGGCCGGGCGCCAGCGGGCAGCCAACCGAATCCTCCACTGGAGCCGGCCCACTATAGCCCTATCGCCGGCCAGTGATCCGCCGAGCGCACGCCCGTGCTCTTGGGCTGTGCGATGGTGCCCAGTGCTGCTCACCCTGCGTCCACCGAACGCCGGTGCCAGTTACGGCTATGCTGCCACGGTCGGCTATGCTGCCACGGTCGGCTACGCTACCACCGGATGAGGTCGAGCGCAGCTAGCGCCCGCTTCGAGGACGCCTCGGCGCTGCTGCCCGTGGCGTTCTGGAACCTGACCGGCAAGAGGTGAGCACCGTGCACGACGCACAGCACGACGACGTCCAGAGAAGTGCCCAGGCGAGCGGTAAGACGGTCGGCATCGGGTTGATCGGGACCGGGTTCATGGGCGGCCAGCACGCCCGTGCCTATCGCTCCGTGGCGGAGATCTTCCCTGACGCGGCCCGTCCGGATGTCCGGATCGTCGCCGACCTCCGCCTCGACGATGCCCGCGCCTTTGCCCGGCGCTTCAGCATCCCCGAGTACACCGACGACTGGCGTTCGCTGCTCGGACGCGACGACCTCGCCATGATCGATATTTGCACCCCCCCGATCCTCCACCAGGAGATGGCGACAGCAGTTGCGGAGGCCGGGAAGGCCGTCTTCTGCGAGAAGCCAGTCGGGCGCTCGCTGGCCGAGACGCGGGCGATCTGGGAAGCGGTCGAGAGAGCCGGCGTGCTGAGCTTCGTAGGGTTCAACTACCGGCAGGCGCCGGCCGTCATCCTGGCCCAGCACCTGCTGGCCGAGGGGCGGATCGGCCAGATCCGGCAGGTCCGGACCTCGTTCCACACCTGCTACGACAGCGATGCTGAACGGCTGACACCCTGGCGCTGGCGCTTCGGGCGCGAGGACGCCGGCCCCGGCGCGCTCGCGGACCTTGGCTCGCACGTCTTCGACCTGGCAATGGTCCTGGCCGGCCCGATCGCGCGCCTCTGCGGCACCACTCAGATCATGGTTCCGGAGCGCTCCGACCCGGCTCGGCCAGGCCAGACCCGGAGGGTCGACAACGACGATAGCTTCGCCGCGCTCGTCGAGTTCGCGAACGGCGCGACCGGTGTCGTGGACGCCAGCCGGGTAGCCATTGGCAGCCGGGGCGAGATCACGTTCGACGTCGTCGGATCGCTCGGCACGCTCCGCTGGGACTACCGCCGCATGAACGAGCTCCAGGTGTACCTGCTCGACCGCCCGGAAGCCGAGCAGGGCTTCACGACCATCCAGACCGGTCCGGCAAACTGGCCGTACGCACACTTCCTGCCATCGCCGCTCGGGCTTGGCTACGCCGACACCAAGACGATCGAGGCACATCGGATCGCGGACGCAGTCGCGGCCGGCACCCAGATCTCACCCAACATTCGGGACATGCTCGGGGTGGCCCGCTTGATCGATGCCGTCCAACGTGGCGGCTGGGTCACCATCGAGCCAGAAACCCAGGCCGTGGCCCAACCGCAGCCCGCCTGAGCCTCCAGCGCAGATCTGGCGGCGGTCGCACACAGGGAGTCCTGAGCCTGGCACCACCCTCCGTGAGGCGACGCTGCGACCGTCACGCATGGGCGGGCATCCCGCCAGTATTGCGTCAGCAGCGCCCCCCTGTTCCGACCCCTTCGGCGTGCGGCCGCCGTTATGCCGAGTAACGACCGCCCGACGACGCCGGACGGCCAGAATGACACGCCCGTATGAGCACGGTCATCCGGGCGGGTACTGGGGGATCGCATGCGCTGGTTCCACGATCTGGGGACGCTGAAGAAGCTTCTCGGCTCATTCGGGCTCATCTGTGCGGTTATGGCGCTCGTCGGCTATCTGGGTATTCACACAGCCGCCAACGTCAGGGAAGACCTTGACGACGTCGGCGACAACAACGTGCCGTCGATGGTGGCACTCCTCAAGACCGAGACGGCGCTCGCCGAGGTACAGCGCGACATCCGCTCGGCGATTCTCTCCAGCGACCGCCGGGAGATCGACGCGCTACGAGCCAAGGTCACAACTGGGCTGGCGGAGGCTGATCAGAACTGGGCTACGTTCAAGGCGATCCCGATGTCCGATACCGAGAAGACCCTGATCGACAGCTACGAGCAGCACTACAAGGAGTGGAAGGTGCTCCTGGTTCAAGCCAGCGCTGAGGCTGCGACGGGCACTCAGGTCAGCCATGACGCGGCAGCCGACATCGTCCTGCACCGGGCCGTCACCGTGGCGGAGGGACTGAGCGGCTCGCTCGAACGTCTCGTCGCCGAGAACGAGCGCCAGGTCATCCAGGTGATGAAGGCCGCCGACGAAGACTACGAGTCAGAGCGGGCGCTGACAATCGAGCTGGTCATTGCCGCCACGCTCGCGGCGTTTGGGATCGGGCTCTATGTAGCGAAGAGCATCGCCACGCCGCTCACCGCCATGGCCAAGGCCGCCAAGGGACTAGCCGTTGGCGACGTCGACCAGCAGATCGGGCTCGAACGGCACGACGAAGTCGGTCAGTTGGCAGCAGCGTTCCGCGCGACAATCGGCTATCTTCGTGACATGGCCGACGTCGCCCAGACGGTGGCTGCGAACGACCTGACCCGGGACGTGACGCCACGATCCGAGCGGGACGTCCTGGGCGCTGCCTTCCGCCGGATGGTGCAGAACCTGCGCGACACGGTCAGTCAGGTGCGCGGCGCCGCCGACGGCATGGCAGCCGCCTCGACACAGCTTGGTGAGGCCAGCGGGCAGGCCGGGCAGGCGGTCCAGCAAGTGACTGCTGCCATACAGCAGGTAGCACAGGGCGCGTCAGAGCAGTCGATGACGGCCCAATCGACTAGCCAATCCGTGGAGCAGGTGCTCGAAGCCATCGAGCAGGTGGCGCGCGGCGCCCAGGATCAGGCCCGTGCGGTGAGCGCGGCGTCCACGACCGCCGAGCAGATGGCGGCGAGCGTCGAGCAGGTGGCAACTAACGCCGAGACGGTCGCGAGTGCAAGCCAGCAGGCCCGCGCTTCAGCTGAGCAAGGGGTGCGCGCCGTCGAGCAGACGGTGGCGGGCATGGAGCAGATCCGGGCCGTCGTCTCCAAGGCGAGCGCCCGTGTCGAGGAGCTCGGGGCGCTGGGCGAGAAGATCGGGGCGGTCGTCGAGACCATCGACGACATCGCCGAGCAGACCAACCTGCTGGCCCTCAACGCCGCCATTGAAGCCGCTCGGGCGGGTGAGCACGGCAAGGGCTTCGCAGTGGTAGCCGACGAGGTCCGCAAGCTGGCAGAGCGTAGCCAGCGTGAGACCAAGGCCATCGCCGACCTGATCCGGGAGGTGCAGGACGGCACGCGTCAGGCGGTCGGCGCGATGGAGCAGGGCGCGCAGAAGGTCGAGGATGGCTCGGCCCAGGCCGACCGGGCGGGCGCGGCGCTCTCAGAGATTCTCCGAGCCGTCGAGGCGACAGTGCAGCAGGTCGACGAGATCGCGTCCGCCGCCCAGGCGACCCTGGTACGAGCTCGCGGCGTCGCCGGCGCGATGGGCTCGATCTCGGCCGTGGTCGAGGAAGCAACTGCTGCCTCGGAGGAGATGGCGGCCTCGGCGAGCGGCGTCGGGCAGGCGATCCAGAGCATCGCCGCCGTGGCCGAGGAGAGCTCGGCAGCCACCGAGGAAGTCTCGGCCTCCACGGAAGAGATGAGCGCCCAGGTGGAGGAGGTGTCGGCCCAGGCCGAGGAGCTGGCCGCCACCGCCGAGCAACTTCAGCAACTGGTCGCCCGCTTCCGCCTCGACGACACCGATGGTGCGACCGGTGAGATCGTCCCACGCCGCCGCGCCAACGATTGGTCCCGAGCGTCGGCCGACCGGCGCTCGGCCCGCGCCGCGAGCTAGGCAGCCAGGGAAGCTCCCGGGCCGGGAGCGGGCGGACTCCCGGCCGCTCATCTGCTACCCTCCAGGCGTTCCATCCTCGACGCCCTGGATGTGTGACCGTGGACGATCTAGACCTCGCCTTTACCCCCGCCACCGTGTTACGCCGCCTGATTCGCACCCGCGAGATCTCGCCGGTCGAGGTCATCGACCGGCTGCTCGCCAGGATCGACCGGATCAACCCGACCGTCAACGCCTACGTCACCGTCGCGGATGACCTGGCGCGGCAGGCTGCACGCGAGGCCGAGGCAGCCGTCATGCGCGGCGACGATCTAGGGCCGCTCCACGGGGTGCCAGTCTCGATCAAAGACCTGACCGCGACGGCCGGCATCCGCACCACCCAGGGCTCGCGCCTCTTCGCCGATACCGTGCCGACCACGGACGCGCTGATCGTTCAGCGGCTGAAGGCAGCCGGCGCAATCGTCGTCGGAAAGACCAACACACCGGAGTTTGGGGCCGGTCCGAACACCGTCAACGTCCTGTTCGGCGCAACCCGAAACCCCTGGAACCTCGAGCGGTCGGCGGGCGGATCGAGCGGCGGCGCGGCCGTGGCGCTCGCCTGCGGGCTCGGACCCATCGCCGAGGGCAGCGACCTCGGCGGTTCGCTCCGCATTCCGGCTAGCCTCTGCGGCGTGGTCGGCTTTCGGACGTCGCCCGGTCGGGTTCCAGCCTACCCTGGCGGCTGGACTTCCAACCCGTTCAGCGTGACCGGCCCGATGGCTCGGACCGTCCGCGACGCTGCGTTGATGCTGTCGGTCGTGGCCGGCCCAGATGACCGGGTTCCGATCTCCCTCGACGAGCCGGGCGCCGTCTTCGAGGATGCTGCCGAGGGCGACGTGCACGGGCTGCGGATCGCCTGGAGCCGCGACCTCGGCCTCGGCCCGGTCGATCCCGAAGTTGCGCAGATCGTCGAGGACGCGGCCGGACGGTTCAAGGATCTCGGCTGCTCGCTGGAGGCGAATCACCCGGACTTCGGCAATCCGCTCGAGATGATCGCCGCCTTGCGAGCACTCGGCACGGCGGCCGGCAACCCAGACCTGATGGCGCGAGCCGACCAGATCGACAATCCGTTCGCCCGCGAGTTCTACAAGCGCCCGGCCACGCTCAGCCTGCTCGACGTGGCGCAGGCGTGGAACCAGCACTCGCGGCTCATCGAGCGCGTCGCAGCCTTCTTCCGACGCTACCATCTGCTCGTCACTCCGACCACGTCCACATCCGCCTATCTGCTCGACCAGATGTTCCCGCCCGTCGTGGACGGCCAGCCGATCGCGGACCCAGTCAGTGGGATGATCCTGACCTACGCGATCACGATGACGCAACTGCCGGCCATCTCGGTCCCGGCCGGCCTGACGGCGGCCGGCCTACCGGTCGGCATGCAGATCGTGGGCGGGCGACACGCCGAGGCACTGGTGCTGCGCGCCGCGGCCGCCTTCGAGCAGGCCGCCCCCTGGGCCGAGCGCCGGCCGCCAGTCGCGCTGGCTTGAAACACCGTCCCGACGATGTCGGAGCCGGCCGGAACAGAGCCTCGGGGCAACAAAAATCCCGCCGTCTGGCGGGCCATCCGAAGGAGCAGGCGGGCGGGGCGGCGAGCGCTACGGCTGGGCGACCCCTGGGGTCGTGTGGGGCGTGGCGTCCGGGCTGAGCGGCGCCTTGGTCGGCGCGGGGATACGGGTGGCGACCGGCGTCATGTCGTGCGGCTCGGGGTAATAAAACCAGGAGGCCCACTCAGGGGCCTCGTAGCTGGTCGCGCAGGCGATTCCGTCTGGTGTCGTCGCCGATTGGGGATTACTGGTGTCCAGGCGGTTCGGGTCGCTCACGTCGGCTCGTAAGACCGCCTGGGCGTCGGCTTGAGACTGGAAGTCGACGCAGTTGTAGCGGTCGCCCTGGCCGATGTACGCCACCGGGTTGAACGGCCCGGTGGTGGCGGTCGGTTGGACGATCGCTACCGCGGTGGGCGTATCGACGGGGTTGGCACCCGCGATCGTGATTGTCGGCGAGTAGGCGTAGTTGTTGGACCAGTTCGAGTCGCCGCGGCTCGAACTGACCGAGACCGTCGCGCTGAACGACGGCGAGGAGCCCCCGGTCGCCCGGATCGTGAAGACGAGCGGCACCGAGTTGCCCTGTCCGATCTGGCCCATCGTGCAGGAGAACTGGACGCCCGAGATCGAGCACCCGTTCCCGTTCAAGGAGGCGTTGACGATGTCGGCGCCGGACCCGCTGATGAAGCCGGTCGCGGTGATGCTATCGGCCGTCTCGGGGCCATTGTTCCCGACCGTCACCGTGTAGTCAGCCGTGGCGTTCCGTGCTAGCGACGACGGCCCACTCGTCCAGGACGCGTAGACGTCGGCGGTGCCACTCGTGAAGTTGGAGTTATTGTTGGCATTGCCGTTCGAGTTGCTATTGTCGTTCCCATTGCTGTTGCCATTGTAGTAGTACGGCTTCGGCGTCTTGGTCGGCGTCGGCGTCCTGGTCGCGAGCGCCTTCTCCACCTTCAGTTGGATCTTCTTACACGGGATCGTCGAGTCGACGTAGAAGGTGTATTCGTGGTCGCCAGGGTAGGAGGGAACGATCTTCCATTCCTGCACCCAGCCAAGCTGACCCGGCCGATCCCCAAGCTTCTCGGCACGCTCGGTACCCATGAGCCGTCCGTATGGATGCGGCCTGGCCGACGAGATGGCGACGATCAGGTCGTTCCCCACGCGCGGTGTCTCGGGTACGTACGTCATCTGCTCGTCGCCGTAGCAGGGGTCCGAACCCGGCGTTCCCGTCGTCGCGGCACCCACCGGGAAGCCGGTGTTGGGCGTCGGATAGCCGGCCTGGTAGCCGTACGGGGTGGCCGTCGGCGTCTGAAAGCCAGCATACCCCGGCGGCGCCTGATAGCCGTATGGCGTCATCGTCGGGGTCGGGTACCCGGCGTTGCCTCCTGGGAAGGTGTATGGCGGCGGCGGGGCGGGCGGCTGATAGCCATTCGGCGTGACGGTCGGCGTAAGCTCCCACCAGGGAGGCGGGCTCTGCTGCTGCGCCACCGCCGCGGCCGTCGTGCCATCCGGGAGGAAGGCATCCGCGAGATTGGTATCGGCCAGGGCAGCCGGGCGCGCTACGCTGCCGGGCGCGTTCGGGTCGAACTGGCGGTAGAACGGCGACTGCCGAGCGGCAGCCTCCAGGTCCGGAGGCAGGTTCTGGCCGGTGACGACCGCTTTGAAGACCTGACCGAGCGGCAGCGTCTCGACGACGCCGGTCCGTGCGTCGTAGGTCATGATGCCGCGCTGCCAGCGCAGGTAGACGATGTCTGGCGTCCCAGGGTCGCGCACCGGCTGGCTCACCGGCAATCCCCACACCTCGAGCGCCATCCCCGGCAGTAACCCGCGGTCGCCGGCGCCACCGGGGAACGCATCCTCAAAGGTGACGGTGCCCTGATACCGGGCTAGGAAGCCGACCGCCATCCCCTCCCACTGATTGGGAACGCGGGCAGCAACGAACGCCTGCACCTGAGTCGCATAGCCTGGGAGATCGGGCGAGGGCGCCGCGCCCGTCACCGACGGATCGACGTCGGGCAGCGTCCGGCCGCCGATCTGAAGGCCCGGGATCGCGCCCATGCCGAACAGGTCGAGGGTCGAGACGGAGCCGTCTGGATTCTGCCGCAGCAGGAAGTCACGGAAGAACTGGGTCGGTGCACCGAGTAGCGTCAGTTCGTTGGAAATCGGCGGGCCAAAGGCTCGGACGCCGCCGCGAGCGCGGAAGTAGTCGCCAATCGGCCCGTTCTGGACGCTGAAGCCGGTCTCGGGGAAGTACTGGCCAGCCGGCACCGCACGCGGACGGTTGGGTACGGACGCGTCGACGGGGCGTCCGCTGGCAAACGCCGGCGTCAAGTCCGAAGGCTTTCCCATCGCGCCGGTCAGCGCCCAGCCCAACACGAGCAGGAGCGACAGCCGGAGGATCCAGCCCGGTATCGCTCGACCAGAGCGGATCGCCGAGCCAGGCAAGCGCAGCCGCGTGCCCCCAGTCGCAGCGGAGCGCAACCCTCCCACACGGTTGTGCTTGGGCTTCTGGGTCATGCGGCAGACTCCTCTGGGGCGGAGGTCAGACGAAGCGCCCGGTGCATCGGGCTTGCATCGCGCGGACACCGCGCCTTCCGCTCAGGTCAGTCGTGGGGCGAGCAGCAGCGCCATGACGCCTGCTCGTTACTTAAACGAACGACATAGGTCCGGCGGGGATACCCGGGCGTCGTCCCCATTCTAAGCCGGTCGCCCCCATTCTGAAAAGATGTCGAGCGCGTGTTTCGATTGCGGGGCGCGCGTGGTTACGCCACGAGCGCGCATTACTGGGATGCACGTTCGTACGTCGAAGGTGGCGCCGAGCGTCCGGCTACCTCGACGGCATCCCCCGATCGGGGCATCACGCCGGCGCGACCCTTGGCCTGAGGGTTGGCACGGCCTGAGGGTTGGCACGGCCTGAGGGTTGGCACGGCCTGAGGGTTGGCACGGCCTGAGGGTTGGCACGGCCTGAGGGTTGGCACGGCCTGAGGGTTGGCACGGCCT
>JADLFM010000140.1 GCA_020845495.1 Chloroflexota bacterium | reverse complement strand
CTCGTCTGGCTGATGGCCCCTGAGCTCGGGATCGGCCCGTTCCTCGCCTGATCACGAGCCGATTCCCTACGTCAGTAGCGCCTCAGGCCGGCAGGTTCGTACAGGGCGTCGTCTTGCCGTCCGCCACGAGCTTGTACGGGTCGTTGGCCGGCGTGAAGCCGCGCCGCTCGAACCACGAGCGCGCCTCGCTCTGATTGCGGAACGCCGAGCAGGTGACCGGCGCCAGGTGCTCGCAGGGGAAGCCGTCGCCGTCCGGGTCGAGCACGTTGGCATATTGGCCATACTGCGCCAGGAAGTCGAGCGCGTCCTTCTGGTTGAAGAAGTCAGCGCAGGTGATGATCCGGTCGCGCTGTCGCCGGTTCCGCAGCGTCCGCCGCCGCCGGCGACGATACGAGTGGTCGCGCCGGTTGTCGCGCCGGTTGAAGTGCCTGGTGTGCTTGTTGTCCCGCCGCCGCTGCATGCGCTCGGCCCGGATGTCGGCCGGCGAGGCGGCGTTCGTGCTCGTCGTGACGGCCTGCGGCGCCAGGTGCGCCGGGGCGGTGACCTGCGGCCCGCTGGGGCCGGTGATGACGCACTCCGGGTCGATCTGCAAGAGCCCGTTGACGACGCTGATGCCGCAGCCGTTAACCGACTGTGCGGCAGCCCGCCGCACGGCCGCGAGCGGCAGGAGCGATCTGAGCGCCGCGAGCGCGGCGCGCTGGGAGATCCGCACCACGTCTCCACCCTTCCATGGTGGATCGCAACATTACGGTTATATGACATCTATTTTACCCGTACGGCGGCACCCATCAAGCCGCGTCGGTAGCGCGGGCACCGCTCGCGGGGCGCGCGACAGACGAGGGTGCGTTCGCGCCGCGTTCGCTATACGAACGTACCCCCATCATTCCATAACAGGGCGTTACACTTCAGCCCGCTCAGAGGCAATAGAGGATGCCGATGCCGCGTTGGCGGGTCTGAGATCGCGCCCGTCCCGCACGATGGCTGACGTCGTCCTCCCGGCGCTCGCGCCCTGGCTCATCCCGGTCCCGTGACCGCCGCGCATGCCGGCTCGCCCCGGAGCCCTGCCCCGCCTCGCCGCAGCCCTTTCCGTATACAACAGGCGGGAACGTTCGGGGAACCGGAGAGGGTCCAGCGCCTCGGCGGGTACGCGCACGCGCCGCGGCAGGGAGCACAGATGTCCTGGTCGTCGGCGCGGCGCGCGCACGTTCACGGCCGGGGATGGTCCACCAACGCGGCCACCGAGGCTTGGCCATGATCAATGCGACGAGGGCGCCGGCAGCGAGCGTACCCGGCTTCGTCCATCGACCCTTGAGTTGCCTGCCGTCGGTTGCCTGGCATCGCATGGCGGGCTGCCGAATGCCGGCGCGCGTAGCGGCGGCCCACCCGTGACCAACTGCGTCGTCGGACAACGAACGTACCGAGACTGCCGACTCCCGAAAGTCGAGATTCGGCTAAAAGCTCGTCGGCAGAAGCCGCCTCGGCAAGCCAATGCGCACGAACCAGCGCCCGGCATTGAAGACCTCGGGCAGGTCGAAGCAGCGTTGCCGCGCGTCGCCGGTCACCAGGCTCAGATCGGGAGCGGCAAACGCTCACTCGTCATCGCTGCCGTCGGTCGAGTACGGCTCGCGGGGGAGCACGTCTGCCATTCCCTCCCGCAAGTGCACCGAGGCCAGAACAGGCGCTAGGGCCGCCTGGCGTACTATTCGGGGGCGAAGGCCTGGAAGAAGATCGGAAACGTGCCGAGCAATCCGAGCACCGTCAGCACCACGAAGATGATCGTGGCCGAGCGCAGGAGCCCATCCCGGTTCCGCAGGCGAGCGGCCAGCACCGCCCAGGCCACGACGAAGATGATCGTCGCCCAGATGGTCTTGCCGGAGAGCGGCCCCACACCGGCGTTGATATTGAGGCGGTCGCGAAATCCTTCGCTCGCCTCGGCCACCGTCGTGACGAGCCCCAGCGCAAACGAGCCGATGCCCGCGGCCAGTAAGACCGCCGCCAGTGGTCCATCCGGCTTCGCGGCTGCCAGTTCGTCCTCAACGAGGGCGCCCCGCTCGGTCTCCGCGATGCCGACGCGCTCAGTGTTGCCATCCATGACCGTCCCCCGTTTGCGCACGCGCTGGTCACTAGAGGATCGGGGCCGCCTTCGTGATCAGCGCCCCGAAGAGGCCGGCGATACCAGCCACGACGAATGCGGCCACAAAGACCCACATCAGCAGCCGGCGCACCGCCGGTTCGTAGGCGAGTCGCCGCCCGTAGTAGACGGCGCCGAACGCGACCACCGTCGCCAGGTACGGCGCGATCCAGGCGACGTGCTCCTTCCACTCCATCCCGAATTCGTGCCAGCCGGCCAGATGCTCGTTGGCGAGCAGGAAATACCGTGGGTATGGCTTCAGGTCAGCCGTTCCTTCTGGTGGTCTGGCGCGATACCAGGGGTAGACAATCCAGGTCCCGGTGATCACCGTCAGCCAGGCGACGACCGCCATGACGACCGTGCCAACGTCGAGACGGACGATCCGCTCCCGAATGCCGGTCGTGGTCAACCACTCCGGTCGCAAGGAGTAGAACCCGGCCAGACCGCCGGCGAACGCCAGGAGGAACACGGCGCCCAGTCCCATCCCATGGATCAGGGTCCATAACTCGCGATTCGTCAACTGCATCGCGGCCTCCTTCCCTCTTCGGTTTTCCTTGGTTTGCCCGCTCGAAGTATACCGAACGATGCCGTATCGTCCGGGGGGTGCACCATCAACACTCCGTCATCATGCGCGGCGGCATCCCCATCACGGTAGCGATGTCCATGCAACCGGCGGATTGGCCGAAGATCGTGACGTGCTCCGGGGCGCCCCCGAACGCGGCGATCTCCTGCTGCACCCACCGCGGCGCTGCCAGCCGGTCCAGCAGTCCCTCATTGCCAGAAGTGGGAAATGCCTTGCCGGCGACGGACTTGCCGTGGAGAAAACCGAAGATGCCAAGGCGGTAATTGAGCGTGACGATGACGACGTTGCCGCGACGGACGACGCCCTGGACGCGGCGAGCCGTTGCCTCGACTGCGGCGCGCCCCTCGCCGCGCACCAGTCGACGCGCTGCGGCCCCTGCCTGGCCGACGCCCTGACCGAGGCCCGGTGACGTGGCATACTGCCGGCCCCTCGATTGCCCTCACCCCCAGCCTCTCTCCCGGCCGGGTGCCCTCTGGGCAGGTGGGGGGCTGGGGGTGAGGGGCGGTGCAGGACAGGGGTCGGGGGTGAGGGGCGGTGCAGGACAGGGGTCGGGGGTGCGGACAAGCATCACCAGCACACCCGCCGCCGCGACGAGACACCGTCCCTGTCCCCGCCCCACGCCGCGGCCAGCGATCGAAGAGGTCGAAGGGATCGAAGGGGAGAGAGTACCGGGGTACCCCTCCCCTTCGCCTCCACATCGACCCCTTCACCCCCTTCACCCTATCCCCCATCACCCATCACCCACCCCTCCATCACCCGCTCTTGACATTCCACGCCCCATCCCGCACCGTTCCGGCCCAGAGTCGACCCTGTTCCGGAGGCTGCATGCGAAATCTCGCGCCCACCGATCCCGGCCAGATGACCGTCGCCCGCTTTCAGCAGAAGTGGCGCGGCGTCTCGCTGAAAGAGCGCTCCGCGTCGCAGTCGCACTTCAACGACCTCTGCCACATGCTCGGCGTGCCGACCCCGACCGACGCCGACCCG
>JADLFM010000139.1 GCA_020845495.1 Chloroflexota bacterium | reverse complement strand
TGACGTCAGGTTCCTCGACGACACTGTGGAACCGGCTTTCGCAGCACAGGGGACAGCAGGCTTCGGGGGGAGGGAACCATCGCGGTTCAATCTTCAGGCTGTTGGTGGGGTCGACGCTTCCGGAGGCGGCAACCGTCTCTACGTGGGGTGTCGGGAGCAATGCCTCTCGCGAGGTCAGAGGACTCGAGCACGCCCTCGAACGCGACGTTACCTCGCTGATCGGGGCGATGTCGGTCCTGTGGCTTGCCGTTGACGACGCTCCGGGGCCAGACAGCCTGCGCGGCTACATCGAGAGGAACAGCATCGGGCTTCTCAGCAACCTGGCGAAGGATGCTCTCGACCGGCCGTCTCCGGCCTGGCGAGGTCATCGATGCGTGCGCGGGAAGGCGCTCGTCAGGGACTCCGGGCTGTTGAACCAGAACCACGTTGAGCAAGAACACTGATATGGAACGACCCTGTCAAGTCAGTGTGTCGGGCGAATCGGCACGATCTTCGTCGCTGTTCTTCGCATCATTGACGGTGTCGAGGCCGCCGAGCAGGCCCCCCACCAAGGGCGGGGCCCGCGCAGGCGGCCGGGACGCGAGGCATGTCGCATCGGTGGCGGTCGAGAGGGCGAGCGCGACGGTTGATCACTCTGATATTCGCGGGTCGGAACACGCATAATCGTGATCCGTCGGGAGCCACCTCGGACTAACCGCGCGGGTTCGGCGCAAAGGCCTACCGCATAGGGCTTTCGAGGATTCTCCTTTCCGTGTGCCTCTCGGCCGCCACCGATGCGACGTCTCCGTTCTGGTCGCCTACGCCGCGGTCGCAGGCTGCGTCCGCTGTTCGGTTTCCGTGATAACCCCGATCGCCCAGATGAAGCCCAGCAGCTCGCGCGCCACCGCTGTCACCACTTGTTGCGCGGACTTGCCGCGCCCCAGGAGGCGACGAGTTCGGCCGTGCAGCCGGTGCTGGGCTTTCCAGGCGATGGCCTTCACCTCCTCGCTGAGGGTCGCCTGTCGTTTGCGCAGGGCCCCGCCCACGGCCGGCCGATGGCGGTAGGCCCATGCGGCCTCCACGACGACGCGCCGGAGGTGCGCGTTGCCGATCCCACCCCGCCGCGTCCGCTCTCCGCTGGAGTGCTCCCGTGCGCCCAGGCCGCTGTAACCCATCAATTGCGGGGCCACCGCGAAGCGCGAGAGCTCCCCGACTTCCGCGACGATCGTCACCGCCGAGACCAGGGCGATGCCCCGCAACGCCTGCAGGGCCTCGATCACGGCCCGCATGGCGGGCGGGGCCGTGGTGACGGCGCGGTCAAGCGCCGCTTCCAGGCGTACGATTCGGTCGGCCGCGTGCTCCACCTCGTGGAGGTAGTCCAGGAACGTGGCCCCTTGTGCCGCGTGCTCGAAGTGCACGTCTCGCTTCACCCACAGCAGATACCGGTGGGTCCACGCCCGAGTCCCGAGGGGCGGCCGCCGTCCGTGGCGCAACAAGAACTTGCCCAAGCGGTGTCGCGCGCGGAGTTGATCCTTCTTTCCCGCTTCGCGGGCCCGCACCAGGTCGCGCAAGGCCTCGTGCGCCGCATCCGGGACCCACACCGGCGTCAAGTCGCCGGCCCGGTAACTTCGGGCCAGCTTCTGCGCGTCGCGTCGATCGGTCTTCACGCGATCGCCCGCCTTGACCGGCACCAGCGTCGGCGCCACGACCTCGCACCGGACGCCGAGCCCCGTCAACTGCCAGTAGATCACATAGCCGGTCGGCCCCGCTTCGTAGCAGACGCGCAGATCGTCGGGTGGCCCCAGTTTCTTCAGCAGCTTGCGAATCGACTCCGGCCGGTTGGGAATCATGCCCAGTGCACGTACGTCACCGTCCGGTTCGGCGACGGCCACCGCAATCGTCTCGGCATGGACATCCAGACCCACAAATCGTACCTTGCTCATGACCGGCTCCTGTTCGCATGTGGCTCTGCGTTCGGGTTCTCCAACTCGCAGCGTAACCCACGATGCTGCGACTCGGAGCCGGTCGTTCCATGCTGACTACCCGTGGCGAAGTACTACACGTGGCACGGGACGGACATGGAGGGGCGCAGGTTGGAGCCTACCACCAAGGAAGCGCAAGACCACAATCGGCTGAGATGCGGTCTTCACAGCCAGTTGCTTGCCGCCATGAAGGCAGTAGAATGTGGTGCGCTTCCCAGCATCGACGAGTTTCGGGAGGAACTATGAACTCCGCCGATGCCTGCCTCTCCTGGCGCTCCCCCGACAGCCAGCTGAACCGAAACTATCTAACTGCTCAGCGTCCCCTTGAATCCGACGGCCGGTGCCCGGAAGCGAGCGTCAACGTCGAGGTTCTGTGGATCGACGATGAAGTGCGCCCCGACGATCCCCTGCTCCTCATCATGCGGCTGGACGGTATTTCGGCGGAAGTTGTGGGCACCGGCCGCGACGGAATCCGGTTAGCGACCAGCAGGAGGTTCGACGCGATTCTGCTAGATCTCAGGCTGCCGGACATGTGCGGCACGGCAACACTCGCCGCTCTCATGAACGGAGGCGTCCAAGACCCCGTCGTCATCTTGACTGGATACGGTGACGTCGCGACCTGCGCAGCGGCGTTGAAGCTCGGCGCAGCGGACTTCAAGGAGAAACCGATCTCCGACAGCGAGCTTGTTCCGCTGATACTCTCCTTGAGACAGGTGCACAGGCCGCGCGCAGCGCCCTCAATTCCCAAGGCGTCATCTGCGACGCGCCCTCCGTCCTTGGAACAACACGCTGTGGCAGCAGGCCTCGCTGTGCTCCTCTCAGATCCGGCCATCCCAGCCCGCAGCTTCTTCGCGCTGACGATGGCGTTTCGAAGAGCCCGCTTGGACCAGGAACCGTTCGAGCGCGAGAGCAACCGAAGAACCCAGACGCCAACTCTGCCGGGCGTAGATATCGAACGATTCTCAACGGTCCTCACAGATGAGTTGAAGGCTGGGCGCCTGCCTCGACAGGAAGAACTGGCCTCCATACTCGCTATGCACGGGAGAGCGAGTTGGCTTGAACTGAGGCGGCAGACATCGCTCTCATACCCGACCTTGCGCACGGCACTCCGCGTGCGACCTACTATTCCCGCACTCGCGTGGGGAGACGAGCGGATCAGCCAGATCGCATATTCGATCGGATACGAGCATCCAGCGCAGTACACCCGCGATTTCCGGCGCGTGTTCGGCACGGGTCCTCGCTGCTTCAGGCAACTCGTCCGTCACGGTAGGGCAGCAGAATCGGTTAAGAGAGCTGCCAACAACTGATCAGTGTTTCCCCTTGCGGAACCCGCAGCTCCGCGCGAGGCTATCTGCGCGTCCGGACGTCTTCCTCGGAAGGAGGCCACTCATGTCAGAAGTCCGAACTGTCGCTCCCGCCGCAATGCTGCTTGCACTTCTGTCTCTTGCGGGACCCGCCAACGCGCAGACCTGCCCGGCAATTCCAGACGACGGCATCGAGGACGACGCGGTGATACAGGCGTGCCTCAATGGCGGCGGACTCGTAAGCCTGGCGCCGGGGGTCTACAACATCCGACTCGGGCTGAGGCTACGCGTCTCTGGAACCGTCTTCACCTCTTCGGCGCCGCCCGCGAGACCGCGGCTGGTCGCTCACCCCGATATCATGGGCAACGCTTCCTGGAACACCCCCATTCTTGCTACGGCAGACCCGACCCCGAACAACTGGGAGATCTCCCATATGACGTTCGATGGGAATCGGTTCTACCGAAACAACGCATGGACCTGCAATGGTAGCTACAACCCCGGCGGCAGTAACCTCATCGTCAAGGGCAGCGGCTTCGTGATTCGGTACGTCGAGAGTACACAGGCCCTCTGCGGCTCCGCGCTTGAGGTGAACGGGTCCGACTACTACATCTACGACAGCGTGTTCACCGCCAACGGTTTCGCTGATGGTCAGTATTACCCCTTCACGTTCGCGGACGGCTTGACTGCGCTCCGCTGCGAGGGCGGCACAATCTGGAACAATTACTTCGTCGACAACACTGACGTCGACCTGATCGTCGGCACTGGCACGTACTGCACCGTGCGGTTCAACACCGTCCAGCACAGCAATCAGTTCGGGTTTGCGGGCATGCAGGTGGGCGGGAATAACGCGAATCTGTCGGGCAGCAGCATCTCGAACAACTCCGTGCAGGCAGGGTACAACCTCCTGTCGTTCGGCCTCGTCCTTGGGGCCCATCCCTGGAACGGCAATCACGACACCTCACACGTCGGAACCGTGGAAGACAATGCGGTGTCTGGCGCGGTGATGAATGTCCTGGTGGAGGGCGTCTACGGAGGCGTGTTTACCGGCAACTCGATCTCCGGGTCGCAGGGCAACCGAGGGTATGCGGGTTGCCAGATCTACGGCGACTACTTCGTGGGTGCACACGTTGGTTCCTTGACACTCCAAGGAGGGTGGATCGGGATCACTTCGTTCGACACCGGCATCTGTGTTCCGTAGAGCGCGCCGGAGCGGGCGGGCCGTCGCCCGCCCGCTCCGCCGGCCTTCCCTGCGCGCCTCTCCTTCGCACCCTCGCACGTCACTCAACGTTGAGAAATCGACTCATCTCTGGTTGTCGAAATTACGGTGAGTGGCGCGGCCCCTGTTCAGGGCTCAAGTGTGTCGTATATCCCGTGGAGGGCAAGAGTGACGCGACGCAGGCTCGCGGTCGCCGTGGCGGGCACTAGGCTGCTGTTGTTCCTGGTAGGCGCGGGTTCGGTCATCTGGTTTGGATTCCCCGAAGGCGCAACACCGCCGCCGACATCGCAGAACGTGTTCCTGGACCTACCCGCTCGATGGGACACCGGCTGGTACCTGGGAGTTGCACATGGGGGGTACCGGTGGGATGGACGTCTGGATAAGTTTCAGAATATCGCCTTCTTCCCAGCCTATCCTCTCCTGTACAGGGCGACCGCGTGGGTGGTCAGGGCAGGTCACCACCCGGTAGCGTGGCTATGGACAGGGGTACTCCTGTCGAACCTGCTTTTTGCCGGTGCGGCGGCACTTCTCTTCAGGCTCTCAATGATGGAGAGCGCGCGCCCAGAAGCGGCTGCAACCGCTGTCTTGGCTTGCGCGTGTTATCCCTTCTCTCTCTTTTTCAGTCTGCCATACACGGAGTCGTTGTTTCTTCTGGCGTGCGTCGGAGCATTCGAACGATTGAAGCGTGGCTCTACTGGTTGGGCGGGCATCCTCGCCTTTGTGGCAGGCTTCACCCGGCCTAATGGCTGGCTGCTGAGCATTCCTCTGGCGATGGTCGCGGTAGGTATCGGCCACTGGTGTCGTCGTCCATCGCCGGGCGAGACTGCGCACGAAGGGATGACGCTGCGGCCGTTACTCGTTGCGCTGGCGCCGGTGTTGGGTGTGGTCGCTTACTCAGCGTTCGTGTATGGCCAAACTGGCCATCCGCTGATGTGGGCGATCGTTCAGGAGTCGTGGGGTCGGGGCATTCAGAACCCTGTCGTGCCCCTGCAGGCTTTGGCGACAGTCTGGGCCGCCGAGGGTAGCTTGGCGCTCTTCACCAAGGCGTGGCCGGAGCTCGTGAACCTCGGTGCTCTGGCAGTTGCCGTTGGGCTCGTGTGGCCAGTGACGAGATCGCTTGGCCTGGCGTATGGATGTTTCGTCGCGCTCAACGCCATCGTGCCTTACATCGCCGGGGGACCGATGTCGATGGGGAGGTACACCAGTGTTCTGTTCCCCGTCTTCATGTGGATAGGGTTTAAGGGCAGGGCTACGGCGAGGGTGGCGGTGTGGGGCGGGCTCGTCGGTCTTTCGGTGGTGGCAGGGCTCTTCTTCACTTGGCGGCGGCTCTACTAGCTTGCGACCGCCCCGTCTGCTGCTCCGGGCTTCCTCGCTTCGAAGCGCGATGCGGTGTTCACTACCGCAACAGGACCACGAATCGGTGCCATTCGTCTTGTCCAAGTCTTGTCTCTAACACTACTTTGTGTGCGCCGTGCAAAGCGGCGCGTTCCTTGTGGGATGAGAGGAGCCCACCCCTATGAACCGCTGAGCAGTAGGGTAGCGCGGTCCCCTGCGTGAGGTCGCGAGGCCTCCAGCAGAAGCGGGACCAGCATGCCGCTGGCCGGCAGGTCGGCGGTTGCGAAACCACGGGCCGTAGCGCGCAGCGAACCCAGACGTAGCCTCGTGAGCGCATGAGGGGGCCGAGCCTCTACAAAGTGGGCGAAGGCCGTACGCTTCGGGAAGGTGCTCAGCCGATGCACCGAGGCGCCCCTCCGGGGTAGCAGGGACGGCACGCGGTCACAGGAACGCGCTGAACACGGGAGACCTCGCGGGACGCGGGTGGCACCCGCAACGCGACGCCCAAGACGGCAGTCGAGGCGACGCGGTCACGCGAGGAGTCGGGCGGGGCCGTACTACCGAGGAAGGCCGTGAACGCGGCTGGAGGGAAGGGCCCCGACTCGACGACGCGACTCCTGCAGGAAAGGGACGGGGATTGTGGCGACGCACTCGAAACACCAGGACGCCTCCGGGACCTGCAACGGGCGCTCTACGTACGAGCCAAGAACGATCAGCACTTCCGCGCCTACGCCCTCTACGATAAGGTGCACCGGCGGGACATCCTGGCGCACGCCTACGCGCTGGCCCAGGCGAACGGCGGCGCTCCGGGCCCCGACGGCCTCACCTTTGCGGAGATCGAAGCGTCAGGTCGCGACGTGCTGCTGGACGAGCTCCGCGAGGAGCTGCGAACGAAGACCTATCGACCCGGGCCGGTACGACGGGTGTACATCCCCAAGCTGAATGGTGGTGAGCGCCCGCTGGGCATTCCCAACATTCGCGACCGTGTGGTCCAGACAGCGGTGAAGCTGCTGCTGGAGCCGCTCTTTGAGGCGGACTTCGACCCGGACTCGTACGGATTCCGGCCGAAACGCGCGGCGCACGATGCCCTCGACGCGGTTCGAGCGGCGTTGGAAGCCGGGCTGTACTGGGTCATCGATGCGGACGTGACCGCGTACTTCGACACGATCCCGCATGACCGTCTGATGAAGGCGGTGGCGGAGCGCGTCGTGGACCGGGCCATGCTCGCGTTGGTGAAGCGGTTCTTGGAGGCGTGCGTCGTCGATGAACGCGACGGCGGGCGTCCCCGACGCGCCCGGCAGGGCACACCGCAAGGCGGGGTGATCTCTCCGCTCCTGGCGAACGTGTACCTGCACCTGCTCGACCGGAACTTCCGTCGCCGGACGCGACGTGGCGACCTGCACGGGCGGCTGGTCCGCTATGCGGATGATTTCGTCCTGTTGGCGCCGCACCGTCCCGACCGCGCGCTCGCGTGGCTGCAACAGCTGATGACGAGGCTCGGCCTGGCGTTGCATCCGGACAAGACGCGCGTGCTCGACGCCCGACGCGACGACTTCGTGTTTCTTGGGCACACGCATCGGTGGCGGTTCCATCGGTTGTACCTCAACGTCCGTCCGAAGGCGTTGCGGCGCATCCGCGACGAACTGCGGCGGAAGACGCGACAGACGGGCCTGAGCCTCGACGCGATGATCGCCGACCTCAACCCGTATATTCAGGGCGCCCGCCACTACTTCCGTCGTGTGCGCCGCCGGACGCTGTATCACCTCGATGGCTTCGTCAATCAACGCCTCGCGCGCTGGTGGGCCCGCAAGCACGGGGCTCGCCGGCCGGCATGGTCGCTCGTGTCCCGGGATGCGCTCCGACGCCACCATGGGCTGGAGCGCTGGAATCTCCCGGCGGCGACTCGTCCAGCTGATTCAAGGTTTGCACCGTGAACGTCGAGGGAAGCCGTATGCGGGAAACCCGCACGTACGGTTTGATGAGGGGCCGCTGGCCCGCGCGTCTACACGACGGGCCGGGGTCTACTCCACCGAGCACGAGCAGGCCGCGTTGCAGCCGCTGGCGGTCACGCCCTTCCCGTTCTTCAAGAGCGGCACGCGGACCGTGCACCCCGACGGGCACATCGAAGTGGACGGGGCGTTCTATCCCGTGCCGGACGCGCTGCTCGGACAGGAGGTACGCGCGGAATGGGACGCCCACCTGGTGCGCGTGTTCGCGCAGGACACGCTGGTCACGGTGCAGGCCCGTGTCGCCCCCGGCCTCTATGCCCCCCCACCCGGGCAGCGGAGCGCCGAGCCGACGGCGCGGCAACGCGCGTACCTTGAGAAACTCCTGGGGCGCTGTGGCCGCGTCGGCCCCGTGCTCCGGCAATGGGCCGAGGCCGCCCTCGCCGAGCGCGGCGTCCGCGCCATCCGTTTGATCCAAGGCGTGCTTGTCCTCACCCGCACGCATCCGCGCGCCCGTGTGCTCCACGCGGCCACCGTGGCCCTGCAGCATCGGCGCTTTCGCTACAAAGAGCTCGTCCGCCTGGCGACGGGCGACGGGACCGCGCCCGCCGCCCTGGCCCTCACCACCGAGGACCCGGCCATTCGTCCGCTCACCGCGTACACCCTGGAGTTGTTTCCATGAATCCCCAGCTGACCACTCGGCTCCGCCACTTGCGTCTCTCGGGCATGGTCGAGGCCTTGCCGGCGCGCGTCGCGCAGGCGCAGGCCGCGCCGCTGGCTCACCTCGACTTCCTCGAGTTGCTCGTCGAGGACGAGCTCGCGCGCGGCGCCGATCGCCTCTTCGTCCGGCGCCTCAAGCAAGCCGGCATTGTCCAGGTCAAGGCGTTGAAGGACTTCGACTGGACGTTCAATCCCAAGCTGCCCAAGCTGCGCCTGGTGGACCTCGCCACGGCGCAGTTCGTGCGGGCCCACGACGACGTCTTGCTCATCGGCCCGCCGGGCCTCGGCAAAACCCATCTGGCGACCGCGATCGCGGTCGGCGCGATCCGCGCCGGCCACCGCGTCCGCATCCGCAATACCTTCGACCTCGTGCAGGACTTCGCCGAAGCCGAAGCCACTGGCCAGCGCCGCGATCTCGTCCACCAACTGACGGGGGTCGATCTGCTCGTCCTCGAGGACTTCGGCATGAAGAAACTCGGGCCCAGCGCCGCCGAAGACCTGCTCGAAGTCTTCGTCCGTCGTCACGAGACCGCGTCCACGCTGATCACCACGAACCGACCCACGCGGGACTGGGGGATCTTCCTCGGCGACGTGCCGGCGGCCACGGCGATCCTCGATCGCTTCCTCGCGCGGGCGGAGATCCTGCAACTGCAGGGCAAGAGCTACCGCCTGCATCATCGGCGCACCCGGAGCGACGGCCCTGACGCCTGACGCCCCCGCCGTGGACGCTGCCGCCGCCGTGGACGGACAGAGCACCGCCCACCGCGGCTTGGAAACCACAGACCGGTTTCCACGAGCGCCCACCGCGCTACTTGCTGTCTCTCTTGTCCAGAACGAAGACCAAGACCAGAGCAAAGACCTTGCAGCCCTGAACGCGACCGACGATACTCAACGTCCCACCTGAATGTGGCCGTTTTTCAAACGTTCCTCAGTGGCCGCATTTGAGCGTTCGGTGACATACCTGCCGCTCTCTTGCACGCTCACCGCTGGACTGACAGGGCTCAAGACGGTCTTCTTCAGGCAGGCGCAGGAGCCCCGGTTGCCAACTGGATTCCAGGCCGTTCGCTACCGCACTGCGACGCGAACGAACTGGCACCACGAGTGCGCGCGTGAGCTCATTGCCGGACGTGTTGAAGTTGGCGACATCTCTTCCTTGGCTACGGGCACGTCCCCGAAGCCTCACTAGACAACCAGGTAGACAACGGCCCGGGAGCCAGTTGTCTACCCCGCAGCGGCCGCGGCGATCGACACGGACAAAACCGAACGGATGAGGCTGATAGGGGGGCTCGTGCTTATCCGGTTGTTTCAACAGACCCCAACATGTTGCGCTCAGAGTTGACCGGCCACGTCGAGAGCGCCTCGAATCTGCCGATAGGGTGTCGGTGCTCGCCCGGTGCCGAGCCCGAGCACGGTCTGAAACGCGGCCATCGGCTGCCGACGGCGGTTGTGACGAAACACGAACTCGTCCAGGTAGACCTGCAACTGCGCTTTGCTGACCCCATGGTAGGTGCCGATCAGCCACTGCTGCAGGTTGCCGATCGCGCGATCCGCCAGGGGGACCACGGAAGGGGCGCCACGCCGGAGTGTCGTCCGGAGGGGTTGCGTTCGGGCCACGTGGCGGTAGCCCGCGGTCGTCAATCCCTCGAAGCTCTTGTAGCCGTCCGTATAGACCGTCGAACCCGGCGTGACGTGTTGCCGGACGAAGTTCAGCACCGTGGCCTGTTTGAAGTCGGGCACGACCGCCATCCGAATCCGATTCGACGCATCGCCGCGTTTCTCCACCGCCGTCAACACGATCGCGGCTTTTCGCCCTTTGAGCTGGCGACTGCCGCGCAGACCGGGTTGGGGTCGCCCCCCAGGTGTCGTCGATCTCCACGTCGCCCCGCAGCGGCTCACGCACCGCGTTCACCATCGCGCGCCGCAACTTGTGCAACAGCATCCACGCCGTCTCGTACCGACGCAGCTCGAGCTGCCGTTGAAGCAACAGCGCCGAGATTCCCCGCTTGTCCGTCGTCATCAGATAGGCCGCCCAGAACCACACGGTCAGCGGCGTCTTCGTGTTGTGGAGAATCGTCCCGGCTGTCAGCGACACTTGATAGCGGCACGCGACACATCGCCAGCGTCGCTGCTTCAGCATGGAGTAGGCTCGCTGATGGCCGGAGCGTGGGCAGTTGAAGCCGTCAGGCCAGCGACACGCCGCCAGGTACTCTTGGCAGGCCTCCTCGGTGGCAAACTGCCGCTGAAACTCGGGCAAGTTCCGCGGAAACGGCGGGCGCGGCACGCCCGTACACTATCCGTAGTAGCGTGTTGAAACAACCGGATAAGCACGGGGGGGCTAATGGCCTGGGAGGCTTTCAGCCCTCGGCCGTTCACCGTGCCAAGCCGTTGCCTTGTCACGGGATAGCGCTCCACTGCGCGGCGCATGTTGCTCGTCTACTGCAACTTGCAGGCGGCGCAGGCCGACAACCCGGCGGCGCTCTGTGCCGCCGGTCTGCACGAACAACACGACGAATCGGGTCGTGAGCGCCCCCCCGGTTTTCGCCGATCAGCCTTTCGAAGGGCGGCCCCGGAGGGTCGCTCACGCCCCGTGTGTCGGCGTCGGTAGTCTGACCCGGCGGCGACGGTACGCGCGTGGCCCATGGCAGGCACGCTGTAAGGAATCGCCTCGCCGCTGCGTTCAGCCATGCAGAGGGACATCTACTTCCGCACACCGCGTCTCTCCCCTTGGTTGCCTCAGCGGCAGGCCACAGGCACCGCCGACAGCTCACTAGCTCCTGCACGGCGCGCCCCAGCGGCGCGGCGGCAGCCATACCAGCAGCCCGGACCAACACGCGGGGGATGGTGGGCTCGCGCTCGTTCCCGTCAAGGCGCCTCGCTGACGCTCGGCCCACGCCTGCGGCGCGGCTTCGGCCTTGACGGGAGCCTCGATCGAGCCGACGACCGGCAATTGCGTGATGGTCCGGGACAGGTCCGCGCCCTCACATCGCGTCGGTCGCATCACCACGAGCGAACCCGATGGACGACCACCGGGAGCACGAACTCGTTCCGGAACGAGTCGCGATCGCGCGGTATCGTGCGCTGCTCGGCGACGAGGCGCGCGACCTGTCCGACGAGGACATCGACGCGATCCGCCGCCACGCGCGGGCGATGGCCCACACGCTGATCGAGGTCTTCCTGACGGGGCCGCGGGACGGCCGAGGCTGACGCGATGGCGGTGCCGACAATCGCCTTGAACGCGGCGGACGAGGGGACTACGCTGCGAGCCATGCCCGGTGCCGTCATCTACGTCCGCGTGAGCACGAAGGAGCAGACGGAGAACCTGAGCCTGCCGACCCAGCTCCGGGCCTGCGAGGACTACTGCCGGCGCGAAGGGCTCGACGTCCTGGCGCGGTTCGACAACGACGTGCGCTCGGATCGAACACGCGCCGGCATGAAGGCCGCGCTCGAGATCGGACGCCGGGTGTTCCTCGTGCCCATCGGCTACGTCAACGCGGCGCGCTCGGCGGGCCGGAGCTTGCTGCAAGACCCGGAGCGCGCCGAACATTCGCAAGGCGTTCGACGACTACGCGACGGGCCGCTTCAACAAGCAGCAGATGCTCGAACGCGTGACGGCCGACGGCTTGCTGAATCGACGCAACCAGCCACTCAGTTCGCAGGCCATCGGTATGCTGCTGCGCAATCATCTCTGCGCCGGCATCATCGACGTCCCCGAGTACGGCGTGCGCCACGAGCGTGGCGACCTCGAGGCGATCATCACCGAAGACCTGTTCCAGCGTGCCCAGGCCGTGCGGTCAGGCCGCATCCCGAGCAGCGCGCCGCGGCTGCAGGCGCATCCGGACTTCCCGCTCCGCAACTTCGTGCGCTGCGC
>JADLFM010000138.1 GCA_020845495.1 Chloroflexota bacterium | reverse complement strand
AATGAACATGCAATCGCCCTGATGCTGCTACCAGTGCAATCGTATGTTGAGCGCGTCGTGCGGCGGCGTCGGGGCTTGAAAGCCCCGCCTACGATCCTGCAGTCGCTGCGCGACGCTGTAGTCTCACCAGTCCCTGTCCGTGCCCGGTGTCCGTCGCGCAGCGACGGTGTGACGGTAGGCGGGGACTTCAGTCCCCGACCGCCCGTTCCATGATGCTTCAGGGACACCAATGAACATGCCATCGCCCTGATGCTGCTACCAGTGCAATCGTATGTTGAGCGCGTCGTGCCGCCGCGTCGGGGCTTGAAAGCCCCGCCTACGATCCTGCAGTCGCTACGCGACGCGCCAGGCTCGCCAGCCCCAGCCGTTCCCTGCGTCCGTCGCGCAGCGACTGAATGACTGTAGGCGGGGACTTCAGTCCCCGACCGCCCGTTCCATGATGCTTCGGGGACACCAATGAACATGCAATCGCCCTGGCGGGGTCGTGGGTCGTGGCAGCCAACCCCACGACCCACGATCCTCGACCCCCGCTATTCGCCCCAGACCTGCTCCCAGACCCGTAACAGGTTCTCGCCCATCACCTTGGCCAGGTCGGTCTCGGACCAGCCGCGCCGCAACAGCTTCTCTGTGATCTCCGGCAGGTGATCGACGGCGGCCGGGTAGCGGTACTCCAGACCATTGCCCCACTTCGTCAGGAACGCCTCAGTGGTCAGCGGCGACGTGCCGTTCACGCGGTCGGCGTGTCCCCGGATGTAGGTCAGGTCGACGGTTGACGGCGAGTCTGTGCCTACGCCGACATGATCGACGCCCACCAGATCTCCGCGGTGCGACCCATCCTGTCGCCCGTGCCATGTCTTCGGATCCTCCCGGCGCGGCTTCCCCTCCGCCCGTCGTTTCGCGCACGCGGTAGCGATGAGCGATCGTAGCCCGCAATGTGGGCGGACGCAGACCGAGAGCGTGGCGCGCAGCCGCCCGGACTTGCTATCACCGTCCGGCGCACCGCAGCCACGCTGCTGAATCGTTTTCCAGGGGAGAGCAGACGTCCGGTGGCCTATCCACGAACCTGCCCCGTGTGCGGAGTGAACTACGGCGCGACCGGCGCGACGGATCGCGGCCACGTCACGCTGCGCGCCGATCCGGGCGGCACCCCGAGTCCCTGGCGGCCGCACCAGGCCGGGCGCATCCTGACCCTCAAGTGCATGACCTGCTCTGACGACTTCGTCTGGGACTATTTCGGCAGCCGGGTCACCATCCCCATCCACGAGAACGGGCGGGCCGACGACAGCCTGCGCCGCTGACGCCAGCCCGCCCGACCCTGGCCCGTGTGCCGGGCTGCACGCCGCATCGTGTGGCCGCCGTCGCCTCACTCATCGGACCCGGCGCGTCGAAGACGCGTGCCGCTCGTTCCACTGATCGCCCTGCTGGCCCGCTCGCCGAGGAGGAATGGCCGTGAAGATCGCCGACGTTCGTTGTTTCACGCTCTACGGCTCGGTGGCTGCCCCACCCATCGAGGAGCGGCAAGTCGGAATGCTGGATGTCTACGCCGACTTTGCCGCCCGGCCGTTCACGCCCCGCAAGGCCGGACCGGACGGCCGCAGCCCGATCTCCGGCTCGTACGTGGAGATCGAGGCCGACGATGGCACGGTCGGCCTGTTCGGCCCGATCTTCTACGAGACGGCCGTCCTGATCCTGACCAAGCTCCGGCCGTACCTGCTGGGACAGGATCCGCTGGCCACTGAACGGCTCTGGGACGTGATGTATCGCCAGGATCGGCACTCCCGCAAGGGGTACGAGATGCTGGCGATCAGCGCCGCCGACAACGCCCTCTGGGACTTGAAGGGCAAGCACTTCGGGCAGCCGGTCTACCGTCTGCTGGGCGGCCCGACTCGCGACCGGGTGGACTGCTACGCCTCGATGCTCGGGCACTCGCTGGAGACCGAGAAGGTCGTCGAGCGGGCGCAGTGGGCGGTCGAGCAGGGATTCAAGGCCCAGAAGTGGTTCTTCCGCTACGGCCCGGCCGACGGGCTGGCCGGCATGGCCAAGAACGTCGAACTGGTCAAGACGGTCCGCGAGGCGGTCGGCCCGAACATCGAGATCATGTTCGACTCGTGGATGGGCTGGGACATGACCTACACCATCCGCCTCGTGGAGCGGATCGAGCAGTACTACCCGCGCTGGGTTGAAGAGTCGGTGCCGGCCGACCGGATCGCCGACTTCGCCAACATCCGCGCCACCAGCCGCGTTCCCATC
This sequence comes from Chloroflexota bacterium, assembly GCA_020845495.1. Next base: position 11,136 of record JADLFM010000138.1, on the reverse strand, counting down.
GCGACCGGCGAGCACGAGTACACCCGCTGGGGCTTCGTCCAGCTGCTCCAGGCGAACGCCATCGACGTGATCCAGGCCGATCCTGACTGGTGCGGCGGCATCAGCGAGCTGGTGAAGATCGTAACGCTGGCGTCGGCGTTCGGTCGCCACGTGATCCCACATGGCCACTCGATCCACGCCTCAGTTCACGTGGTGGCGTCGCAGTCGCCGGCCACCTGCCCGATGGCCGAGACGCTGCTGCTGCACCTGCCGCCGAAGCAGGCGTTCCACACCGACCTGATGGCCCCGGTCGGCGGCTCGATCCCGCTGCCGACGGCTCCCGGCCTGGGGTTCGCGCTGGACGAGGCGAAGATCGAGCGGCGCGTACCGGTGACGGCAGGGTAGCGCCGCACTCACCCCCCAACTCCGGTGTACAACCTGGAAGCACGCATAGAGCAACTCCCCAAGAGCGGCCCCTGTGCAATCAAGCCTCGAACCTCGCCCGCATGCACCGGCGTGGGCCACGAGAGCGTCAGCGGTCCACGGCCTTCCAGACCGAGCCGCCGACACCGACCGCGAGCACCGTCCGATCCGTCGCGAAGTCTGGCGAGACGGCCAGCGCCACGATCCCGCCGCCCGTGTAGCCGTCTGCCCACGGGCGAAAGCTCTGCCCGCCATCGCGCGAGACGAACGGCCCGACGTTCGTGCCGGCGTACACGGTGCGGCCTGCTGCCGTGCCTTGGGCTTCGACGCGCGGTACGGCCAGCGCCGTCACCGACGCCACGCCCGCACCGACGTTCGCGGCACGCCAGGCTGGCCGTCGCTGCCCGCCACGCCGCTCCCAGGCGCCCGGCGTCGGCGTGAGCACCCTGCCGCCGACAGCCATCACGATGGCCGCGCCACTCGGGGACGACGGCGGCATCACCAGCGTGGACGGCAACGAAGCCACCTCGCCGCCATCCTCCTCGAACCAGACGCTCCAGGACCGGCCAGCGTCGGTCGAGCGCCACAGGCGTGTCTGCGAGACACCGTCCGCGCGCGTCCCGACGCTGCGAGCCACGAGCGTGCGGTCGGCCCAGAAGGCGGGCGACGCGGCCACCCCGGTCACGGCGAACGACCAGCCGGCCTCGTCCGCGCCGACGCGGCCCATCGGTCGCCAGGTGAGGCCGCCATCCTCGCTCAGGACGACGCCCGCCGTCTCGCGCCCGTCCACCTGCGTCATGCCGACGCCCAGGAAGCTCGGGCCGGCCCCACCACGAGGCAGCGCCAGCACCAGGCTCAGCGGCGGCGCGGTGTCAGCCGACAGCGCGTCCCAGCTTCGGCCGCCGTCCCCCGAGCGATAGAGCTGCTCGACGGTGGACGCCAGCAGCAGCGGCGCCGCACCCTCCGCGTGCACAGCCAGCGACAAGATGGCCGGATCGGCATCCTCAGGCCAGCAGCGCCCCCAGGTCGCGCCGCCATCGTGCGAGCGCAGCACGCCCTCGTCGATGCTGAGCCCGAACAGGGTCTGGTCGGTCCCGAACGCCGGCGACGGGATGACCGAGGTCAGCAGGCTGGCGCGCAGGCCACTGTTGATCGGCATCCAGCCGGCGGCAGGATCGGTCAGGCTCAGGCGGGCGGCCCCGAGCCGATGCAGCCCGGCCACCAGGACGCTCGACGTGGCGTCTAAGAAGGCGAGGCTGAGTACCAGCCCTGGCGCCGTCGGCAGATCGGTCCAGGTTGCGCCGCCGTCGGCGGACATCAGCACCTCGTCGCCGGCCGCCACCACCACCGTCCGGCCGTCCTCCGCGAGCGTCAGCGCCGAGATGCCACGCTCGGCAAGCTCGGGCACGATGGTGAAGCGCCCGCCGCCGTCGGTCGAGCGCATCAGCCCGTGCGCTTCGGTGCCAGCCAGCACGAGTTTGTCGTCCTTGAAGGCCGACGAGACGGCGAGCGCCTGGATCGCGACGCCGTCGAGGCCGAGCGGCGTCTCACGCCAGGCCCGTCCGCCGTTGCGGGTCCGGTACAGCGCGGAGGCCGTCCCGACGAACGCCGTCCGATCCTCGGCGAAGCGCGGCGAGAACGCCACCGAGAGCGTTGCGAGGTCGAGCAGGCCAGAGTTGGCCCCGCCCCAGGTCTCGCCGCCGTCCTCCGAGCGCAGCACGCCGTCCTGCGCCGTGCCGACGAAGACGGTTCGGTCAGCGGTGTAGGCCGGCGAGACGGCGATGCTGAGGGTCTCGCCGACGAGCATGTGCCGCCAGGACTGGCCGCCGTCTGTCGAGCGGAACACGCCCGTCCGGCCCGCCGAGAACAGCGTGCGATCCTGGGCGAACGCCGGCGAGACGGCGATGACGTCAGTCAGGGCCGGGCCGGGATCCGGGCTGAGCGGCTGCCAGGTCGCCCCGTCTGCCGTCCCGAACCCGCCGGCGGGGGTGATCGCCAGGACCGTCGCGCGGCCCTCTCCGTCGGTCGCCAGCGCGAGACCGCCGACGGTCCCGCCTTCAAGTTGGCCGATCTGCTGCCACATCAGGGCGGCTCCTCTCGCCCCCGCCCGTGGTCGAGCGGCAGGGCAGCATGGGGGTGTGGATCGTCCTGAGACGAGGGAGCGGGGAGCGTCGTTGCACCCCGCAAGGCTCGGCGCACGGTGCGCTAGGCCGAAGCGGCCAGCTCGGGGCGTGCCAGCGCCCCGCCGCGCGCCTGTTCGTAGGCGTGAGCCACCTGGAGAACGGTCGCCTCGCCAAGCGGCTTGCCGATGATCTGCAATCCGACGGGCAGCCCCTCGGAGAGGCCGCAGGGGACGCTCAGGCCGGGCAGACCCGCCAGATTGACGGGGATGGTGCAGACATCGTTGAGGTACATCGCCAGCGGATCGTCCACTTTCGAGCCGATCTCGAAGGCGACGGTCGGCGAGGTCGGCGCGATCAGCGCATCGTACTGCTCAAACGCCCGGTCGAAGTCCTGCTTGATCAGGGTGCGGATCTTCTGGGCCTTGAGGTAGTAGGCATCGTAGTAACCGGAGCTGAGCGCGTAGGTGCCCAGCATGATTCGGCGCTTGACCTCGTCCCCGAAGCCACGGCCACGGGTCTTGTAGTAGCCGTCCCACATCGAATCGGCGTCCGGCGCGGAGTAGCCGTACTTGACGCCGTCGTAGCGGGCGAGGTTGGCGCTGCACTCGGCCGGGGCGATGATGTAGTAGGCGGCGAGGCCGTAGTCGGAGTAGGGCAGTGAGACCTCGCCGATCTCCGCGCCGAGGCCACGCAGCGTCTCGATGGCCTGCTGGATCGTCTGGGCGACGCCCGGCTCCATGCCCTCGACGAAGTACTCCTTCGGCACCCCGAGCCGCATCCCCTTGAGGTCGCCGGTCAGGGCGTCGAGGTAGCGCGGCACCGGCGCGTTGAGGGAGGTCGAGTCGAGCGGGTCGTGACCGGAGATGATCTCGGTGATCAGGGCGCAGTCGGCCACGTCGGCGGCGAACGGCCCGAGCTGATCGAGCGACGAGGCGAACGCGATCAGCCCGTAGCGGCTGACCCGGCCGTAGGTCGGCTTGAACCCGACGACGCCGCAGAGCGACGCCGGCTGGCGGATCGAGCCGCCGGTGTCGGAGCCGATGGAGAACGGCGCGAGCTTCGCGGCCACCGCCGCCGCCGAGCCGCCGCTGGAGCCGCCGGGCACCCGGCTGAGGTCGCCCCAGGGGTTGCGCGTCGGGAAGAAGGCCGAGTTCTCGGTGGACGAGCCCATCGCGAACTCGTCCATGTTGGTCTTGCCCAGCAGGACTGCGCCGGCGTCGTACAGCTTCCGCGTGATCGTCGCGTCCTCGATGGGCACGAAGTTCTCGAGCATCTTGGAGCTGCACGTCGTGCGGATGCCACGCGTCAGGACGAGATCCTTGAGCGCCATCGGCAGGCCGAGCAGCGGGGCGTCGTCGCCAGCGCGACGGCGGGCATCGGCGGCGCGGGCCTGCGCGATGGCCGTCTCGGGCGTGACGGTGACGTAGGCCTGAACCAGCCCCTTGTCGAGCTTCTCGATCCGCTCCAGGTAGGCGCGAGTCAGCTCTTCGGAGGAGACTGCGCCGGAGCGCAGCTCGGCCAGGGCCTGGAGTGCAGTCAGGTCGGTGAGCGCCATGATGTGCGGTTACTCCAGGACCGGGGGAACCTTGAGGAAGGCCCCCTCCCGGCGCGGCGCGTTGGCGAGCACGTCCTCGGTCGGGGTTGACGGTCGGGCCACGTCTTCGCGCATGACGGTGCTGACCGGGATGACCTGGGCCGTTGGCGGGATCGCCGAGGTGTCGAGCTGGTCGATCATCTGCATGTGGCCGAGGATCTGAGACAACTGCTGCTGGAGGCGGTCGGTCTCCTCGTCGGAAAGCCCGAGCCGTGCCAGCCGGGCGACGTGCTCGACCTGCTCGCGGCTGATCGCCATGCGGTGCTACCTCCAACACTCGGCCAACGTTCGGCGGCGCACGACAAGAGCCGCCGCTTCGGCGCGAAGTATAGCAACCGCCCACGGCCCGCCCTGCACCCGGACGAGGTCGGTCAGATCACTGCAGGGGCGCGGTGTAGCTGGCGCGGACAACCGTCGTGATGCCGCCCCTGGGCAGGTACGCTCCCACCACCGTCATCCGGCGCGGCTCGCAGGCGGCGACGAGGTCGTCAAGGATCTTGTTGGTCACGGCCTCGTGGAAGGCGCCCTCGTTGCGGTACGACCACAGGTACAGCTTGAGCGACTTCAGTTCGACGAGCCGTGGACCGGGCACGTAGGTGATCGTGTAGGTCGCAAAGTCCGGCTGTCCGGTGACCGGGCAGAGGCAGGTGAACTCCGGACAGGTCATCTCGACCTCGTACTCGCGGCCCGGCTTCGGGTTCGGGACGGTCTCAAGGATCTTCGAGGGCTGGCTCGGCATCAACGCTCCGGTGAGGATGAGGTGGGCGCAGCGGCGGGTGGCCACGACGCCTGAAAACGCAGAATGTGATTGGTCGAGCAGTCGCTGAGAACCGAGCGGCTGACCTCGATGGCGAGCAGACGGCCGTCTGCAAGGACGAGATGGGCGGGAGGCTGGTCGGCCGGCTCCCAGGCGCGCAGCGACACCGTGCCCGTCGCCTGCTGCTCGGCATCCGTCCCCAGGCGCAGGTGGACGTAGGCCATGCCAGCGCCAATGGGACGCGCCAGCGTGTCCCGCACCTGAACCGCGCTCTTGAAGACCGCCAAAGCTTCGACCTCTTGCTTCCCGCGCCCCTCTCCGGCACGCACGTTGGTGCGGACAGGTGGCAGCAGCGATGAATGGCCGCCAGTACGTAAGTCTGTCACGATTCCCGTCACCGCGACCGTAGCGAGCCTGCTCCCTCCAGCGTCATCCCGACTGTAGCGAGCCTGCGCCGCCACGCCGTCATCGCGACCGTGGTGAGCCTGCTCGCTACGGTCGCGATGACGTGTTTCCCTGTGACCGTCCTTCGGCCAGCGCCCTTCGCCAGTCACCACAATGAACGTGCGCGCCCACGGACTCGCCAGCAGGAGAGGGGGAGCCCGCGGGCAACGTCAGCCACGCGCCCGGCGCCCAGGCGTCAGACGACGTGCTGCTGCACCGTAATGCTAGCATCGGGCGTCGAGAGGACGAATATCGGGAGGCGGCGCGGCTCAACGGCGAGTCCGCCAACGTGACGTACCGGGAGGGTGGCCATGGCGCGGCTCAGCTTCGGGTTCAAGACGGTTCCGCAGCACACGACCTACGAGGAGATTCTGGCGCTCTGGAAAGAGGCCGATGCCATCCCCATCATCGAGCACGGCTGGCTGTTCGACCACTTCGCCCCGATCAACAGCGACGTGAACGGTCCGTGCCTGGAGGGGTGGACGGTCCTCACGGCGTTGGCCGCCGAGACCGAGCGCATCCGGCTCGGGCTGATGGTGACGGGCAACACCTACCGGCACCCGGCCGTGCTGGCGAAGATCGCTGCGACGGTGGACGTCATCAGCAAGGGGCGGCTCGACCTGGGTCTCGGGGCTGGCTGGAACGTCTACGAACACGAGAGCATGGGCCTGGAGCTCTACCGGCCGGGCGAGCGCATCCGGCGGCTGGGCGAGGCCTGCGACATCATCAAGTCGCTGTTCACGAACCACCTGACGACGTATGAGGGGCGGTACTACACGCTCAAGGAGGCCCGCTGCGAGCCGAAGCCAGTCCAGAAGCCGTGGCCGCCGTTCGTGATCGGCGGGAGCGGCGAGCAGTTGACGCTCCGGGTCACCGCCAAGCACGCCGATGTCTGGAACTTCGGCGCGAGCGATCCGGAGGTGTTCAAGCACAAGGTCAGGGTGCTGCACGAGCACTGCGCGGCCATCGGGCGCAACCCGGCCGAGATCACGCTGTCCGTCCAGATGACGGTCTTCCCGGACGATCTCCAGAAGACGGTTGACGGCGCGCAGGCCCTGGTGGACGCGGGCGCGACGCACATCATCCTGAACGTGCGTCCGCCGTACGTCGAGGGCATCGTCAAGCGCTGCGCCGACGAGGTGATCCCGAAGATCCGAGGGTAGCTCGACCGCGATATCGCGTTTGCCCGCAGTCGGCAGGCCACCGTATACTCATGGTCCCGTGCGGGAGTGATGTAGTGGTAGCCTGCTAGCTTCCCAAGCTAGACGTGAGGGTTCGATTCCCTTCTCCCGCTCCGACGAAAAGGCCGCCTGACTTTCAACGTCAGGCGGCCTTTTTTCTCGGAAGAGTCGGAAGACGTTGGGAATCAGGCCAGCACGAACGGCTTGACGGCCGCCAACAGGGCCTCGGTTGGCGCGAGGCGCGGGCCGTCCGGGGTCTGCTGCATCGGGACGACCTTCACGCCCCAGGTCGGCAGCAGCTTCAGCGAGGCCTGCGCCTGCGGGTGCTCCAGCAGCGGCTGGTTCAGCGACGGCCCCAGGATGAACGGCGTCTGGCGGCCTATCGCCTCGGCGGCCACCGAGAGCGCCAGGCTGTCCGCGATCCCGTGGGCCAGCTTGTTCAGCGAGTTGAAACTGCACGGCGCGAAGAGCACCACGCCGTGCGGCGGCCGTGGCCGAATCGACAGGTCAAAGTACGACTCGACGACCGTCACGCCCGGTACCATGGCGAGGTCCATCGCGGCGATGACGCGGGAGGCGTTCGGCGTCGGGAGCGCAATGACCTGCTTGAACCCGAGCTCCACCAGCCCCCGCAGGATCTCCGGACAGCGCGCCGCCGTCGACGCTCCGCTCAGGATCAGGTACACGATCTCGTACTGTTGCCGGGTTGCTTCGCTCACGTCGCCGCCTCCCGATTACTTGATCCCGAGCGTCAGGCAGGCCAGCGCCAGCGCGTTCTTCGTCCGCAGCAGCAGGCTGTCGATCTCCAGGTACTCGTTGTTGCCGTGGACGCCCGAGCGCTTCGGATCGGCCTTCGGGTGGTGCGGGTTGAAGCCGTACACCTGCGCGCCGAGCGGGCGGATGAATCGCGAGTCGGTGAAGCCGACCGTCACGGCCGGGACGAACGTGAAGTCCTCGTTGCCGATGGCCAGCGCCAGCGACTGACGGCACAGTTCGATGAACGGCGTGCCGTCCGGCGAGGCGTTCGGGATCGAGGTGTAGTCGATGTCGATCTCGACGCCGTGGCCCTCGCAGAGGTGCTCAAGCTCCTGGCGCAGATAGGTGTCGTCCTGGCCGGGCAGCGTCCGCACGTCGCAGACGAGGCTCGCGCGGTCCGGGATGCTGTTGCTCTTGACGCCAGCGTCCAGCATCGTCGGCGTGATGGTCATCCGCGAGGCCGCCTTGAACGTCCAGGAGAGTGATTCGTGCCCCATCTCGGCCAGCTCGTCGGCCAGCCGGTCGATGTTCTCGGCGTTCGGCGTCCGGTCGATACCAAACGCCTGGAGCACCTCATGGAAGAACGGGTGCGAGGCGTCGATCTCCGGCTCGTAGGCGGCGATCTTGTCGATCACCTGGGCCAGCGTCGGGACCGGGTTCGGCGTGGCCCACGGGCGCGAGGCGTGCCCGGAGCGGCCCATCTTGGTGATCTTCGCTTCCAGGCGGCCCTTCTCGCCGGTGCAGATCGGGTAGAGCAGGCCGCTCGGGCTGTGGATCGGCGCGCCGCTGCCCTCGTTGATGCAGTAGTCGCAGGCGAGCTTCTCGGGGTGGTGGTCGGCCATCCAGCCGGCCCCCCAGCGCCCACCCGACTCCTCGTCGGCGTTGACCATGTAGATCAGCTCGCCGCCAAGCTGGACGCCCGCCCGTTTGAGCAGGATCATCGCCATGCCGTGCGCGGCCACGTCGCCCTTGTCGTCGTCGGCGCCACGACCGTACACCCGGCCCTTGTCGATGGTCCCCGAGAACGGCGCGTGCTCCCAGAGCGACTCATCCTCGACCGGCACCACGTCCGAGTGCGACATCAGCAGCAGCCGCTTACCGCCGTCCGGCCCCTTGAGGCGGGCCAGCAGGTTGCCGCGCGTCGGGGCCGACTCGTAGATGTCCGAAGCGATGCCCGCGGCCTTCAGCTTGTCGGCCAGCAATTCGCAGGCCGGCGTCTCGTTGCCGGTGTCCGGCCGCGAGCCGTAGTTGAGGGTCGGGATTCGGACCAGATCCTGGTGCAGGCGCACGATCTCGTCGCGCGCGTCGTCGACAAGGGTCAGCAGCTCATGGACGGTCGGCATCATGAACCTCACGCCCGCCCGTACGAAGGCCGGGCAGGAAAGTGGGGAGACTGGCGGCAGTGTACCGCCGCCAGCCCGCCGCTGTCAGTGAGCAGGGTCAGCAGGAGTACGGCGCACATGGCTGCACACGAACCTGCCGCGCCAGCGAGTCGGGGATTTCAAGCGCCGACGCAGCTCCCTGTCATCTCGGGAGCGTCCCGCAGCTCCGCTCGAACTCGGCGCGCATCTCGCGCAGCGCCTGCTGGGCGTCCGCACGCTCGCGGGGCGTCATCTCGGTCCGGTCGATCACCGTCTCGGCGCCGGTGATGGCGATACGGATCGCCGCGCACTGGGTCGCGTCGCCAAACGACTCAGCCGTCGGGAACGCCTGACGGAACAGGAACACGCCGACCGCGAACACGACCACCAGGAGGATCGTGACGCCGACGAGGGCCGCAAGGCAGCCGAACAGGCACCCACGACACCCTCGCCGCTGGGTCGCCTGCGGCGGCGGGCCGCCGTACGGGGGCGGCTGCTGCCCGTAGCCCGGGGGAGGCGGGTAGCCAGGGGCGGGCGGATACCCCGGTGGCGGCTGTCCATACCCCTGCCCGGGCGGCGGCTGACCGTACCCCTGCCCAGGCGGCGGCTGACCGTACCCCGGCCGCGGTTGGCCGTATCCTGGCTGCGGTTGCTCCTGCCCGGGCGGCGGTTGCCCCCAGTCGGGTCGAGGCGGCCCGCCCGGCCCCGGCGGGCCGGGCGGCGGCGGATACTGGCTCATAGTCCCAACCTCACAGCTTCGGGGCGCTCATGGCGGCCCAGGAGGCCGGCAGCATGCTCGGGATCTCGATCTCGCCAAATGGCTGACTCTGCCGCGCGCCCACCTGCCTGGCCCAGGCGGCCATCCGCGCCAGGCCCTCGTCCAGCGATGTCTCGGGCGGGCACTCGAAATACTGTCGCACCTTGTCATGCGACGAGTAGGCGTCCACAACCTCATTGCGGGCGTCCAGGAAGCGGATGTTCGGCTCGACGCCCATCGCGGCGGCCACCCGTTCGGCAAGGTCGCGTACCGAGTACGGGGTGTCGGCCCCGACGTTGAAGACCTCGCCGTGGGCCGATGGCCGGAAGCCTGCCTCCGCGATGACCGGCGCGATATCGCCAGCGTAGGTGAACGCTCGCGTCTGCAAACCGTCCCCGAAGATGGTCATCGGCTCGCCCTGCATGATCTGGTTCATGAAGATACCGATGACATTCCGGTAGCGGTCGCCAATGTTCTGGCGCTCGCCGTAGACGTTGTGCGGACGGAAGATCACATACGGCAGGCCGAACTGATCGTGGCAGGCCCGCAGATCCTGCTCGACCGCCAGTTTCGAGACGCCATACGGGTCTTCAGGGCTGGGGACGAGCGACTCGTGCATCGGCACCTGATTGCGCCCGTACACGGCAATCGACGAGGTGAAGACGAAGCACTCCACATCGTGGTTGACGCTGGCGTTGATCAGGTTGATGCTGCCGATCAGGTTGTTCTCATAATTGAAACGGCGGATGAAGTGGCTGAGCCCCTCCGCGGCGTAGGCAGCGAGGTGGTACACCCGTCGCACGCGGTGCGCCGAGAAGATCCGTCCGATCAGCGCCCGGTCCAGGATGCTCCCGGCCACCAGTTCCACGCCGTCGGGCACGTTCTCGGCGAACCCGCCGCTCAGATCGTCAAGCACCACGACGCGCTCGCCGCGCGCCGCGAGCGCCCCGACGACATGCGACCCGAGGAATCCGGCGCCCCCGGTCACCAGCGAAACGTCAGCCATCCCCATCCCGCCGCCCAGACTTGCGGGCGCACAGCGTCGCGCCCGGCAGAATGGTGCCAGTCTGCTGGCAAAAAGGCCAGTGCGACGCCGGATCTGTCGGATGTTTGCGCCGCCGGGGTCTGCTGCCCGCCCAGACCTGCTACGCTCCAGGTGCACCCGACCTCCTGCGGGCGGGCTTTCAGACTCGGACGGGAACGGCGCGCGTGTGGTGGTATCTGGCGACCTACTTCGCAGGCTTGATCCTTGGCGTCATCGCGAACGTCTGGCTCGACGTGCGCCTGCGCCGGCCGGCCCTGAGCCGACAGATCGTGCTGGCGGCGCTCGGCATCGTCGTGGGCGTGGTGATCTACCAGTGGAGCACCAGGCCCGAGCTGTGGATCATGTACGGACTGTGGGCGTCGACCGGCGTGCTGGCCGGACTCGGCAGCCGCGAAAGCCGCGAACCGCTCGGGTAGGGACGTGGACGTCGTGTCAGGTTCTGGGTCGTGGGTCGTGGGTCGTGGGTCGTGGGTCGTGGGTCGTGGGTGATGGTGAAAGCACGCGACTCGCAATTGTCATCCTGAGCGCAGCGAAGGACCTCACCCGCTGACCGTCAACGTTCGCCTCACCCGCCGACCGTCAACTTCCACGTCAGCGGGTGACCGTCAACGTTCGCATCACTTGCAGGCCGTCGTCTTACGCCTCACCCGCCGACCGCCAACTTCCGCGTCAGCGGGTGACCGTCAACGTTCGCATCACTTGCAGGCCGTCGTCTT
>JADLFM010000137.1 GCA_020845495.1 Chloroflexota bacterium | reverse complement strand
ATCCCGCCCACCACGGCCTCGATCTGCTCCGCCCACCGTGCCTCTTCGGCGTCCCAATCCGTCCGACCCATCGGCGCCCTCCCACGCCTCAGGGTACTTGACGCAATATCCTGTGGGACACCCCGGCATCTGTGCCTCCGGCCGGCTCGGCTCCCTTGCTCTTCTTAGAGGCGTTTGTTACGCTTTGCCCCGCCCGGCGTCCCCCGGAAGGAAGACACTCTGCCTCGAGGCCGAACGCCGCCCCCCATCAGTGGTCCGGGTACGCGATGCCAGCGATCGGATCGCTCGTTACTTGAGGTATAGGAACCCGAATGATGCCTCGACCGGCTCGTCCGCTGTGTGGTAGGCGTGCAGTGCTCTCGTCATTGGGAGCGCTCGGCGTATCGGTGCTGCTCGCGGGTTGTGAACCGAGGCTACCGGGTGTCCCCACGCCGTTGAGCACGCTGGCGCCGTCGCGCGAGCGGATTGAAGCCTTGCCGCCGGCGACGCCCCCGGCCATGCCGACCACGCCCGTTGGCGTCACCTTCGGGCGTGTGGTGCGGCTCGATGGGGTGACGATCGAGCGTGAGAGGGTCCGCCCGGGCGAGGAGCTTCGGCTCTGGCTCTACTGGCGCTCCGTCGAACCTGCCGAGGAGGATCTGCGGGCGTTCGGCCAGATCGTCGGCGAGGGCGGTCGAATCGCCGCCAGGGAGGACGATCAGATCGGTCAGCGTCGTCACCTGCTCAGGAAGTGGAAGCCTGGCGATACGGGTGTTGACGAGATGCGGATCAAGATCTCGTCCAAGACCTTACCGGCTGAGTACGGTGTGAGCGTCGGCGTTCTCCGCCCGGACAATCAGACGCATGTGCCGCTGACCACTCAGGCAGGGACCGCGACCGTCTGGGAGGAAGACGCTATCCTGGTCGGCACGATTCAAGTCGTCCAGGGTTAGCTGCTTTCTCTCCCCCAGCTACCAGCGACGCGGCCGGGACGGACGCTGCCCCGATTCCAACTGGCTCTGGCGGCGTTCCGACGCCACGATCGGTCGACCGGCTCATCTCGCCGTGCCCCGCGGAACGAATGTGTCGTTTGTGCCGTGCGCCTACCCGCGATGTTCGCGTGCTCGGAAGCGCAGACCGACGTACGCGAACAGGCCAAACACCAGGATGCCGGCGATCCAGCTTCCGACGAGTACCCAGCGAGAAAGCTCGCGGCGCTGGACGACCTCGGGGGAGTCCGGATTCAGGCGGAGCCGCAGGATTTGTCCCTCGCCCTTTGGCGAGTTCTGGCCCCAGACCGAGACATAGAGGTTGCCATCCGGACCGAAGGTCATCGCGGTCGGCGCGCGCAGCCCCTCGACGAGGGTGTCACGGTGGGGCTGATTCTCGGGAGCCGGACGATGTAGCCGGCCGGTAAACTCCAGCGCGTACATCCGCCCGTCTGGCCCAAACGCCACGTCGATCGGCATCAGGAGTTTGGTGGCTGCATCGGCGTGCTCGCCGTCGGCTGAGATTCGGGTGATCTTGTTCGACGCCATCTCGGCAACGTAGAGGTTCTGGTCCGGCCCGACCGTGATGCCGGTCAGCGCGCGATTCGACTTTGGGTATTCGATGACCTGACGTACTCCGCCGGTGGCCGGGTCGTACTCGAGCACCTGATCCTGATTGGCATCCGTGACGTAGAACTTCCCGTTCAAGTAGGTCATCCCGTAGGCCATGCCGCCCGGCACGTCGGCGCGTGGGTCGTCGATGCGGGCCTTGCCCGGATGCTCCAGGATGTAGGCCGTCATGTCCCAGAGGCGCTCGAGCCGCCCATCCGACGTGAGCTTATAGATGCCGCTGTGAAAGGCCGGGTCGCCGATCTCCCAGCCGCCTGAGGCCATCAGCACGTACAGAGTGTCATCCACGAACACCAGCGCGCTCGGCCCGCACTCCTCATTGACGGCCGTGACGATCGAGGGCAGGTTCTTCGCCATGATCGCCATGTCGCCGTCCGGCATGATGCGCGTAATCTGACCGGTGCGCCCGTAGCGGTGTGGCTTCTCACGCCCGACGCTCACTTCGGTTGTGGCGGGGTTGGCCGCGGCTGCCTCGGCGCCGCCGGGATTGCCGGTGCCAGCCTCGGCGACGAACAGGCTGCCGTCCGACCGAAACGCGAGGCCGCGCGGGTTGACCAGGCCGGTCGCGAAGATCTCGACCGGTACGTTTGCCGTAGGGGTCGCCATGTCCCCGTCGTTGTCCGTCTCTTTCCCCTTGGACTGGTACAAGGAGATGCCGCGCGGCCCAATCGTCGCGCTCCAGGCCAGCGGCTCGCCCACGTCATCTGACGTACCGTCTGCTACGGTGTTGAGCCGACTCTCGTCCAGGCTGCCATCGGCGCGGGTGCCGATCCGCTCGAGGCGGTAGATGCCGAATCCGTCGGGGGACGGCGGAGCCGAGAGGGGTGTCCCCACCACCCCCAGGGCCCGCAGGTCGCTGAACTCGCCCCCGTGCCCTGCGAAGCCTCGCGCATCGGTCAGGAGCAGTGCGCTCGTGCCGATCGCCATCGTGCGGCCGTAGCCGGCCAGGTTGTCGACCGAGGGACTGTCGAGGCCCGCTCCGGCCAACAGGAACCGGAGCGAGCGAAACGCCGTACCACCGCCTTCGAGTTTGACCTCGCTCAGATCCCGGTCGAGCAGCACCGGCTCCTCTGGGCGGCGCGCCTCGGTCGCCCGCCCGACGACGTCCCAGAGTGGGGCGTTGGTCCGGCCGGCCGCGATCTCCTGGCCGTAGTAGCGGGTCAGGGGGACGAGCGGCCAGGAGATAAGCAGGACGATGGCAAGTGTCCAGGCAGCGCGCAGGCCGGCGCCGCGCACGCCAATCGTGCGCCAGAGCGCTGCTGCCAGCATGCCGATGCCGGCATAAGCGAGCGGTAGGAGAGGCATCAGGTAGCGGCCGTCACTGATGGGGACGTACTTGCGCTCGTTGAAATACGGCATGATCGACACCGAGGAGAGAGTGAGGAGGAGCGCGAGCGGCGCGCCCCGTCGGGCGGCGAACACCAGCCCCGCGACGCTGAGGCCGCCGTAGAGCCAGAGGGTCGGATCGAGCAGGTACGGAAGGAAACTCTTTGGCATGCCGCGTGCGTCGACCGGTCCCCGTTGGTCGACCGCGCCGGCGAGGTAGCTGAGCAGCATGACGCCGTGGGGCAGGTGATTCTCGACGTACGTTTGAAGGTCGACGACGATCGACTTGCCCTGAGCATAGCGCTCTTGCACCACGCTCGCCTCGCCGACGCTATTGCAAGCGCCGATTGCGTTGCAGGCGAGCACGTTCGAGATCGCGAGCACGAACAGCGCGAGCGCCAGGTAGGGCCAGGGCGTCCGTAACCAACGCCTGCCCCAGCCGAGCAGGTATACCGCCGCCCCCGGCAAGAGCACCAACGTGGCTGGGTGAGTCTGAAGCGCCAGTCCGAACGTGAAGCCGCTCCCGAGCAACGCCGCCCGGCTGTCACGGCGCACCGCCCGCTGGAGCAGCCAGGCAGCCAGGGTCGTGAAGAGCGGCGTCAGGCAGTGGGACCAGGCGATGTGGCCGTTCGACAGAATCTGGCCCCCGGCCGTGACGAGCAACCCGGCCGTCACTAGCGCTGCGGCCCGTCCGCCCAGGTCGCGGGCAAGCAGGTAGGTTGCACCGACGGTCAGCGCGCTGGCGATGGCCACGACGAGGCGCGGCGTTTCGGCACTCGGGCCAGTCAGCCAGAAGATGGCGGCGAGCAGCCAGTTGTACAGGCCGCCGATGTAGTCGTCGACGTTGACCAGCCCAGGCGTCTCGCCGTGCAGGATGGCGAAGGCGCGCAAGACCTCGCGCGTCTCGTCGGTGAAGCGCGGGATCGTCCAGAGGTACGGGAGCCGCAGCCCTAGCGCGGCGATGACGAGTACGGCTGCCAGGAATGCGTCGAGTGACACGCTGCCCGTGCGTGGACGGGCGTGGGGACCCTCAGAAGAAACGGTCCGGAGGGCAGGTACCTCGGTTCGCACGGCCAGCGGCTGGGAAACGGTCATGACGTCGGTTGGGTCCGCTGCATCGCTTCACTGATGCTAGCCCGCTCTGCCGGGCTACCGGCGGCCACGGGATCGGTGGGTCGAGATCCGTTGGGGTTCGTGCTCATGGAGCACGCGCCTGAGCTCATGGGTGCGTCGTTGCGTCATGCCAGGTCACCGACCGCTGTCACCACCGCTCGCCCCGCTCGTGCGCCTCGAGCGCGCATTTCCACGTTCTCCCGGATCGACCGAAGCCAGCGTATTCTGCACCCCGGTCGGTCGGTAGCGCCACGTTATGGCCGCCCTGACGCTCTCTCTTCCCTGGTGGTTGGGGAGTACGCCGAGATGCCCATGGCCATGGGGACTGCCAGTACGCATGGGGGGCGCCGGCCCGAGCATCGGGCCGGCGCCCCGTGTGTTGTGTCTCGACGATTGTTCGGTGATGCGGCTATTCGGTGATGCGGCTGTTGGGCGGTACGGCGGGCTAGCCGCCGATGAACGACCGGTAATCGTCGATCGTCAGGCGCAGGTGCTCCGGCCGCTTCTCAACGGCCGTCGCGATGACGTCCATCGTCAGGCGCACCGCCTCCATCTTGCTCTGCACCTGTGGATCGTTCTGGAGGACTGTGTTCAGGTCGTAGCACGCCGCCGCCTGGTACATCACCCGAAACAATTCGAACTCTTCGAGCAGCGTCTCGGGCACGCCAGGTTTCGAAAGGAGGAGAGGATAGAGCGGAGTGCTGGTGGCGTTGGCTTCCTGCTCGGCGTCGGCGATGAACTTGCGCTCGGTGACGTCGTCGGTCGCACGGTAGTTGTTGTAGGCGATCTCGCGGGTGCCATAGGGCGTGATGCCGATCAGAAGTCGTTCCATGAACCGCTCGAGCGGCAGCCGCTCGATGATGACCGGGTCAGTGAAGTCCCGCTTCAGCAGAAACACGCTGGTGACGAACAGTGGTTCGAGGGGGTTGGTAAAGACGCGCTCCTTGCCGAAGACGGGTGTTACATCGAGCATCGCACGGGCGTTGTCGAAGGCGAACAACCGGCCCATGATCTCACGGGTCTTCTCGGCTCCGAGCCCCTGGAAATGCTCGCGTGTCGGCGCGTGATCGGCGTTCATGACCAGTTGGGTCACGTTGTCGAGCAGCGCGCGGTGCGCCTCGAGGAAGTCCGGTGTGATGTCCGGGACGTTCTCTTTCTTGGAGTTCAGGATGTCAAGGCCGGCCTCGGGGAAGTTCTCGACCAGGTTGGTGCGCAGGTAGAACACCTTCTCCGAGATGTAGGTGTACGCCTCGATGCCCTTGTCCAGTGCGAGATCGGTCGTCCGAAGTTGAATCTCTTCGTTGTCCGGTGTCAACCCCACGAGTGGGGCGTCGACTCCGGGATGCTCCTCCAGCCAGCGGAAACAGCGGTAGCCCAGAACCGGACCCTCCGGCGCCTCGATTCGCCGTGGCCCGACTCGGCGCCCGTCCTTCGTCTGGTACACGTACCGGACGTACACCCAGTCGTCGGAGTGGAAGCGAGTGTTCGGGAACTTCATCAGCCCGTAGGAGCTAGTGGATTTCCCGGTCCCAGTCGGGGCGATGTAGAGGACGCCCTTCTTGCCCGACAGTTCGACCGCCGCCCCGTGAAGGGAATGGATGCCGTATTCGTCGGCCAGCACCCGCCCGACAGCCCCCAGCACCCAACTCTTCAACTGCCCGTAGTAGGACGTGTTGAAGAAGATGACGGTATCGTGCTTGCGGCTGAAGTAGGCCGCCTCCGGCTGCCCCGCGATTCCACCGAAGGCGTACACCATCACCTGCGGCTCGTCGGGCGCTGAGCGGCCGGTCGCCGCTCGCCACTCTTCTGGGTCGAACCAGTTATTGACCCAGAAGTCGATCAGGTGGTCGCTATTGGTGTGTGCTCGGACCCGGATCCCGTGGACCACGACGTCATGAATCTGGGTGTGGAGCTTGCCTTCGGCTGACTCCATATACCGAGTCGCGGACCCGAGGAGCTCCTCGTACCGGCCGGGTTTGGCGTCGATCGTCTTATCGTGGGTCGCCGTCCGTGACTTCGTGCGGGTCAGGACGTTCGGGGCGCCGATCGGCGTGCCCGGCCATTCGACCGCGTCCGCCGCGGCCGGCTCGGGAAAGGTGAATAGCTCCTTCTCGACCGTTGCCATAGCTCTCTCCGAAAACGTCGTCACGGCCCTCGTGGCCGGCGCTCAGAGTCCAGCGCCAGACGGCCACGAAGGCGGGTGGATTGGATCGAGAGATGGAGCGGGCGTTGCGCTGGGACGAGCTAGAGACCGACTTCCTCGATGGCGCCGCGCAGCACCTGCGCGGAGTTGACCAGCGCAGCCCGTTCCTCGTCGTTGAGGGGTAGGGGAAGCTTCTTCTCGGCGCCGCCCTTGCCGACGACGCACGGGACTGAGAGGGCAACATCCTTGATACCAAGGTAGCTGCCGTCCATCAGCGTCGAGACCGGCAGCACGCGCTTCTCGTCGAGGCGGATCGCTCGAACCAACTCGACGATCATCGGCGCCACCGCATAGAAGGTGCCACGCTTGCGCTTGATCACCTCGGCGCCGCCGAACCGCGTACCCTCGATCACCTCCTTCAGCATCTCGTCGCTGAATCCAGGGTACTCCCGCAGCGGCATGCCGGCAACTGTGCCGATGCTGGTGACTGGCGCCTGGCTATCGCCATGCTCGCCCAGCATGTAGACATACACTTGATCCGGCGTGACGCCGAGCCGCTCGCCGAGGAGGGATCGGAAGCGGGTGGTGTCGAGCAAGGTGCCAGTCCCGATCACCTTGTGCCGGGGTAGCCCGCTGGTGGTAATCGCCTGATAGGTCAACACGTCGACCGGGTTCGCCACCATGATGACGAACGGGTCGCTGTTGTACTTGACGACCTGTTCGAGGACGCCCTTCATCAGGTCGACGTTCTTCTTCAGGAGGTCAAGGCGAGTCTCACCGGGCTTTCTCGGAATGCCCGCCGTGATGACGATGAAATCCGATCCCTCACTCGCCTCGATACCGCCTGAGGTGATCGTCGCGCGATGGGACAGCGCCAGGCCGTGGCGAAGGTCGAGCGCTTCACCTTCGGCCGCTTCGGTCATGATGTCGCAGACGGCCAACTCCTGGAAGCCGCCTTCGAGGACGAGTTGGAAAAGGGTGGTCGAGCCGACTCGTCCGGCCCCGCCAACCACGCTCACCTTCATGGAAAACTCTCCTCGCCATCAGGCGTCAATGCGTTCCTGCCAACGGCCACAGAAGCCGCTACGTCGACGGAACACCAGCAGTCAGGGCGCCTGATTTCGGGTGCTCAAGTGCCTTGTCAGGGGTACAGGGCTATGGTACACTACCGTCTGCGTCGGCGCGAGTAGCTCAGCGGATTAGAGCGCAGCCCTGCGGAGGCTGAGGCCCCGGGTTCGAATCCCGGCTCGCGTACCAGAGCGTTCGCTCATACGAAACCGTCAGGTAGTCCCATTCCGCCATGCGGCGGACTATTGACGGTTTTTTTATTGCCCGAGAATCTGCCCGTTCGGGGCTGCGGTCGAGGATGGCCCAATGGAACGCAAGCGACTCGTAGCAGACCGGTTTCGACGGATCTGGCATATCGTCGAAGACATCGCAGAGACGCCGGGGAAGAGTCGCCGAGAGCTTGCCGATAAGTTCCATCTCAGCGAGCGTCAGGTCCAGGCGGACCTCAACATCATCCGCACTGACATGCGGCTGCCGCTGGTCCGGCGCCAGGGGTATCGCTTCATGGTGGAGGGCACGCCAGGCGGCGGCGAGGGCTGCTTCGACTTACGTGAAGCCCAACTGCTGGTCGTGGTCCTGCGCCAGGCAATGAAGGACAAAGCGATCCCGGGCGATCGACTGAGCTCGCTGATGCGGAAGCTACCGGCGATGTTCCCCGCGCACCTTCAGCCGCTGGTGCAACGGACCCTCGAGGCCGTGACAGCGCCTCGCTCCGGCCAGCAACAGCAGGTCTTTGCCGCGCTTGCGGATGGCTTGCTGCGCGGCGCCTACGTCAAACTCCACTACCCGCCAGGCGACATCTCGTCGCCGCTGCCGGAGCCGATCGTGCGCCCAGAGTTGCTGCTGCCGTACCTCAACTCATGGTATGTCATCGGCGATTGCCGGCAGCGGAATCGCACCATGATGTTCAATCTCGACGCGGTGACGGCCGTCACGCTGTCTACTGACGGTTCACAGTAACGCCGTTTAGGGCGGCACGTCTCCACACCGTTTTCTCCCATAGGTGCCTCGGCGCATTCATCGCATAACTGTTTCCTGGCGCACGTATTCCTGGCGCACGTACGCCGCGCGCCGTTCCCGGAGCTAGGGCTGCCATGACCGGTCGCTTCTCTCGTCGCCGCGTAGTCGCCTACGGCCTCTTCGGAACGGTGGGTTTTGGGTTCGGCCTGACCGGCCTGACGAGCGCGCTCGCGCAGCCGCTCGAGTCGCCGACCGATGGACCGTCGCCGTCCGATGGAGCGCCGCACGATGATTCACCGACGCCCATGGGTGAAGCGCCGACCGATGGCAGCCAGTCGACGGGCGATGACCCGGCGGGAGAGACGGCACCGGACGCTCACGTCGTCTACGGCGCCGCCCCGATCTCTATCGCTATCCCGGCTATTGGCCTCGAGGCGCAGGTGGTTCCCGTCGGGCAGGATCCCGACGGCGCGATGGCCGCGCCGAGCGATCCTGACACCGTTGCCTGGTACGAGTTAGGGTCTGGTATGGGGGTGCCAGGCAACGTCGTTCTCGCGGGGCACATCAACTGGGGCGGACAATTACGCGCCTTTGGCCTGCTCGACCGGCTCGGCCCGGGTGACGCGATCTTGATCGTCGATGCCGACGAGAAGGGGTACGAGTATCGGGTGTCGACGAGCACGATGGTGCGAGCCGAGGGCGCACCCGTCGACGACATCTTCGGCCCCACGCCCAACCCCACGCTGACGCTCATCACCTGCGGCGGCGAGTACGTTGCGGCGACGCGCGAATACCTCGACCGGCTGATCGTCCGCGCCGACGGCGACTGAGCGCCTCGCAGCCTCTCTCCCAGGTCTGGCAGGAGGGGTGAGCGTGCGCGACCCTCGTCGTGGGAGCGGCCGAGCGCCGCGGACAGCGGCTCACCAGGGCAGCGGCTCACCAGGACAGCGCGACCAGCAGCCCCAACAGCGACCCCACGAACACCTCGAACGGGGTGTGCCCGAGTAGTTCGAGCAGGCGTTTCTCGTTGAAGCGCTTGAGCTCCAGTACCTCCTCGAGCATCCGGTTCAATATGCGCGCCTGCACGCTGACCGCCCGTCGGATGCCGGCCGCGTCGTACAGGACGACGGCGGCGAAGACGAACGCGATCGCGAACAGCGGCGACCCCATGCCTTCCTCGATGCCCGTTCGGGCCGCCAGGGCCACGACCAGCGCCGAATGCGAGCTCGGCATGCCGCCAGCACTGGTGAGATCGCTGAGCCGAAACTCGCGCTCGCGCAGGACGTAGACCAGGAGCTTGGACACCTGGGCCAGCAGCCAGGCGACCACCGCGACGAAAAGGATGTCGTTGCGAGCGAGGTCGGCCATGCGTGCGCCTCTCGGCGGCTGCTCTCAGAAGGCGAGCTCGTCCGCGTCGCTCGGACCGGACTCGAGCACCTTCGTCACCCGTAGCTCGGCAGCGTCGAGGATCTCGGCGCAGCGATTCGCCAGCGCCATCCCATCCTCGAACGCCGCGATCGCCGCGTCGAGCGAAAGGCCGCCCTGCTCCAGCCGCCCAATTGTCTCCTGAAGGCGGTCGAACGCCGCCTCGAACGTCAGCGTTGCGTCACTCATCCCCTGTTCCTCGGCCTCGTACGTTTCTGAACTGCTGTCACCACGTATCCCGACCCCCTTCTCTGTCTTGGCGAGAGGGCCGGGGTGAGGGTTCTTTGGAGCGGGCAGGGGTGAGGGCTCACACCAGGGGGAGTACACCCCCACCCGCGCTATGCGCAACCTCTCCTCTCGAGAGAGGTGAACGGCCGGTACGGTTCGCCAGGAACACGGCCCGGCACCATTCCATCCGATACGGCTCTGCCACTCGAATGATGGCGATAAGCGCCTTTCAGCCGCACGCGGCTCCCAGGCCGTCGTTCTCTGGGACTGGCGCTCACGCCGATGCCGGGACTGGCGCTCACGCCGATACCAGGGCTGGCGCTCACGCCGACGCCGGGGCAGAACGTCCGTTCCGCTGCTCCTCAGGCGTAGCGGTCGGTACGTTCGTCGCCTGGGCGGCGAGCGCACCATCGCTGACCTGGATCACGAGCGCGTCGCCAGCCGTGACGTCTGCTGTGGACCGGACGACAACCCCGCTCACACCCGTCACGATACTGTAGCCTCGCCCGAGCGTGGCATGTGGGCTTAACGCCTCGAGTTGGCGGCTCCGGCCGTCGACCTGAGCGCGCAATGTCTCCAGGTATCGCAGCATAGCGAGCCGGACGCGCGTGGTGCCATCCAACCGAGCCTGTTGCGCACGGGCGATGCGTGTGAGCGGGGAGTGAGCGAGGAGGCGGTCTCGGCCACGCTGAAGGACGAACGTCGTATCACTCACCTGCTGCTCCACGATGCCACGCCCTCGGACGACGAGATCCCGAACCGCCCGCCGCAGCACGTCGACGTCGGGCGCGACCATCTCGGCCGCTGCCGACGGGGTTGGCGCTCGCACATCGGCCACGAAGTCACAGATCGTGACGTCCGTCTCATGGCCGACCGCCGAGATCACCGGCCAGGGGCTTGCGAAAACCGCCCGAGCTAGCCGCTCGTCGTTGAAGCAGGCCAGTTCCTCGGGAGAGCCACCGCCGCGCGCCACGATCACCACGTCCAGGCTAGAGCCATCGTCGTCACGCCACTCGGCGAGTCGCTGGAGTGCGGCGACGAGTTCCAGTGGAGCGCGGTCGCCCTGGACGCTGCTGTGGCAGAAGACGATCTGGCAGATTGGGTAGCGGCGCGCCAACACGGTCACGACGTCGTGGTAGACGGCGCCGCTCTCCGACGTTACCAGCCCGATACGGCGCGGGTAGGCCGGCAGCGAGCGCTTGCGCTCCTCGGCGAACAGCCCCTCCTGCTCTAATTTCAGCCGCAACGCTTCGAAGCGCAGATAGCCTTCGCCGACGCCGGCCGGATAGAGCAGATCGACGACGAGTTGACAGGAGCCCTGCGGCTCGTAATAGTCGAACCGTCCGTGGGCAACGACGGCCTCACCAGACTGGGGTGACGCTCCGCAACGGAGGGCGTTGCCACGCCAGAGGACGGAGCGAAGCTGACCCACGTCATCCTTGAGGCTGAAGTAATAGTGACCGGCCGCCGAGCGCGAGAGGTTGGTGATCTCGCCCGCGACCCAGACGTCGGCGAGGATCTCATCCGCCGCGATCAGATCGTGTAGATAGGCGCCGATCTCGCCAACCGAGTAGACCTGCATCGTGGTGAGGGTCGCTCAGAGCTCGCGCAGCACGAAGAGCGGCTGGCCGTACTCGACTGGCTGGCCCTCGCGCACCAACACTTCCTGCACGACGCCTGCCCGCTCGCTCTGGACTCGGTTCAGCATCCGCATCGCCTCCACTGCACCGACGACCTGACCCACGACGACCGTATCTCCCTCGTCGAGTGGCGCGACTCTCGCGCTGCCGGTCGCCCGACGGAACACTCCCACCACCGGCGACGTAATGACGAACGCCTCCGGCTGGTGCTCCGCCTCGTTCGGTTCGGCACTCGCCCGCACGACCGACCCATCCTGGCCGACCGTCCGCCGAATGACGAAGCGGGTCCCGTTGTGCTCGACCACGAGCTCTTCGATGTCCGACTGATCCACGAGCTTCAGAAGCTCGCCAAGCTGGTCAGCGACGGACATATTGCTCGCCACTCGTCAGATTCGGGTCAGGTATTCGCCGGTGCGGGTGTCGACACGAATCACGTCGCCCTGGTTCACGAAGAGCGGCACCTGGACGATGAGGCCGGACTCGACCCTCGCCGGTTTGGTGCCGCCGCTGGCCGTGTCTCCCTTGAGGCCGGGATTCGTCTCGACGATCTGAAGCTCGACCGTGATCGGCGGCTCGACCTGGACTGGCTCGTTCTCGTAGAACAGCACCTGAAAGATGATGCCATCCTTCAGATAGTTCGCCGAGTCGCCGAGTTGCGCGGCGGTCAACCCGATCTGGTCGTACGTCTCCTGGTCCATGAAGTAGTACGTCTGCTCTTCGGCGTACAGGTAGGACATCTGGCGCTGGTCGAGCCTGACGCGCGGGAACTTGGTGCCGGCCTGGACGGTCGTATCTGAGATGGCGCCAGTTCGGATGTTCCGGATCTTCATGCGGACCTGGGCGCTCCCCCGCCCGATCTTCTGGTGTTGATAGTCCATCACCGAGTAGATCTGCTTGTCCATCTCGATGATGACGCCCTTGCGCAAGTCGCCTGTTGAAATCACTTCACAACCTCCGCGAGCTCGAGCGCCTTCGGGGAGCGGCAGAGCACGCGCACCTTCTCGTGTTCCATCTGGACCAGATCCTCGATGCGCACCCCGCCCCAACCCGGCAGGTACACGCCTGGCTCCACGCTGAAGACCATGCCCGCTCGAAGCGGTTCATCACCGCGCAACGATAGGCTCGGCGGCTCGTGCACTTCCAGTCCGATCCCGTGTCCCAGGCCGTGTGTGAACTGGTCGCCGTAGCCCATCTCGGCAAGATAGTCACGGGCGATGGCATCGGCTTCCTTACCGGTCAAGCCGGCGCGAATCTCGCGCTCGGCCCTCTCCTGCGCTTCGAGTACCAGCGCGTGGATCTTCCGTAACTCGTCGCTCGGCGTCCCGATGCAGACCGTCCGGGTCATGTCCGAGCAGTAGCCGTTCACTTTAGCGCCGATGTCGATCGTGATCGGCTCGCCGGCCTGAATCTTTCGATCGCTCGGCACCGCGTGTGGCATCGAAGCGTTTGGCCCGCTGGCGACGATCGACGGGAACGAGGTCGTCGCGCCGCGGCTCTGGAGATACTGCTCGACAGCCGCCGCGATCTCCTTCTCGGTTCGCCCAACCCGCAGCTCGTGGCGCGCCAGGTGCATGAAGCAGTCATCCAGGACGTCGATGGCCGCCTGAAGGTCGGTCATCTCGGCCTGGTCCTTGGTGATTCGCAACGTGTCGACGAGATTCTTGACCGGCACCATCTCGACGCCTTCCTTCTCGACCGCCTCGGAGAAGGTCTTCCAGATGGCGTAGGGCAGGTGGATCGCCTCGAACCCGAGCTTCGTGATGCCGAGCTTCTTGACCGCTTCGGCCATGCGCTGGGTCGTGCGGGCATGAGCGGTGTAGACGACGACCTCGTAGTCCGTTGCCTCGCGCTCGGCCTGCTCGCTGGTGCGCGGGTCGGTGAGCAGGAGGCTGCCGTGCTTACCGATCGTCAGGTAGCCGGCCGAGTCGCGCGGCGGCAGATCGTGACCGGTGTAGCCGCTCAGGAAGAAACGGGACTCCGGCTGCGATACCAGCAGGCCGTCGATCCCGGCCTCGTCAAAGAGTGTGCGAAGTCGGTCGAGTCGGTCGCTGTACGCACTCATCGGATGGTCCCTTTCTCCCTTCACCCAGGCCACGGAGTAGCTGCGCTAGCGGCGATCCGGATGATGCCGGCGCGGGCTAGCCCGCGCGCCGAGCTCGCGTCGACGTCGACTCGGCGCCGGTCTTCCGTGCGCTCGTCTTCGTCCGCGCGGCGGTCTTTGTGGTCGCCTTTGTGGTCGCCTTGGTAGCCGTCTTGGCAGCCTTCTTGGCGCCGCTCGTGGCTGTCCCATTGGCTGTCGCACTGGCTGAGGCCGACCGGCGTGTGACCGCCGCTCCGCTCGTCGTTCCAGTCGCACTCGTGCGCGTAGCAGCCGCCGTGCCATTCGCACTCGCGGAGGCTGCCGTGCGGCGCCCTCCGCGTGCTGCCGTCCCCGTCGCCCCGGCTGCGCGCCGGCCAGCGCTCTTCGACACGCCATCGGCGTCGGTGCGGCGGGTCCGCTGGGGCAGGTCGCCGTCACAGCCCAGACAGTGGACTTTGTCTCCACCAAGCGGGATCCGCAGCTTGCCGCACACCTCGCACGGCTCTGGCAGCGGCTTCGCCCAGGACACCCAGTCGCACTCCGGGTAGCGATTGCAGCCGTAGAACGGCCGGCCGCTTCGCCCCTTCTTCTCGACAAGCTCGCCGGTGCCGCACTTCGGGCAGGCGAACCCGAGCTTGACCTGGATCGGACGGCTCGTCTTGCAGGTGGGGTAATCGCTACAGGAGAGGAACTTTCCGTACCGCCCGGTCTTGATCAGCATCGGCTTGCCGCAGGTCTCGCAGACCTCGTCGCTCGGCTCCGGCGGCACCACCTCGCGATCCAGAGGCCGGGCGTTCTTACACTCGGGGTAGCCAGTGCACGACAGGAAGCGCCCGAACCGTCCGAGTTTGATCGCCATCGGCTTGCCGCACTTGTCGCAGACTTCGTCCGTGACCTCGGCGGTCTCGTTGACGTGCTTGATCTCAGATTGGGCACGTTCGAGCGTTTCCGCGAATGGCGTGTAGAACTCGCGCAACACTGGCACCCAGGGCCGCTCGCCCTGAGCGATATCGTCGAGCTTCTCTTCCATGCCCGCCGTGAAGCCGACGTCGACGATGTTCTTGAAGTGGCCGACGAGCAGATCGTTCACGATGCAGCCCAGGTCGGTCGGCTTGAAGCGCCGATCCTCCATCTCGACGTACTCACGGTCGCGGATCGTCGAGAGGGTCGGAGCGTAGGTCGAGGGCCGGCCGATGCCGTGCTCTTCGAGTGCCTTCACCAGCGTTGCCTCGGTGAAGCGCGGCGGCGGCTGCGTGAAGTGCTGGTCCGGAAGGAGCGCCAGCAGATCCAACCCCTCGCCAGCCTGGAGCTCTGGCAGACGGGGCAGGCCATCGTCGTCCACGGCGTCGGTGTCGTCCCGGCCCTCACGGTAGAGGGTCAGGAAGCCGAGGAAGCGTGGCACCGAGCCGGTCGCGCGGAAGGCGTAACGCCCGCCGTTCGGCCGCCCGGCATCGATGTCGACCGTCGTTTGATCGAAGATCGCCGAGGCCATCTGGCTCGCCACGAACCGCTTCCAGATCAGTTCGTACAGGCGGATCTGATCGCGGTCGAGGAACGCCCGTAGCTCCGATGGGTCGCGCTGCGCCGAGGTCGGCCGGATCGCTTCATGTGCCTCCTGGGCCAGCCGGCTCTTGGTACGGTGGATCCGCGCCGACGGCGGCAGGTAGTCCTTGCCCCAACGCTTGCCGATCTCCTGGCGCACCTCTGCAATCGCCGTCTCGGCCACCGTCACCGAATCGGTTCGCATATAGGTGATCAGGCCGACCGTCTCGCCGCCGCCAACCGGCACGCCTTCGTACAACTGCTGGGCGACCGCCATCGTACGGCGCGCCGTGAAGCCAAGCTTGCGGCTGGCCTCCTGTTGAAGCGTGCTCGTCGTGAACGGGGCCGCTGGATGGCGCTGCTTCTCGCTCTTCTTGACCTCACGCACGACCCAGGCGGAGCCCTGAAGGTCGGCGACGATCGCGTGCGCCTCGTCCCCTGACGTGATGTCGAGCTTGTCGACCTTCTTGCCGTCCCGCTCGAGCAGCGCGGCCCGGAAGACCGGCGTGCCCGGCTGACGCTTGCGTAGGTCGGCTTCGAGCGACCAGTACTCGACCGGCACGAAGGCGTTGCGCTCGCGCTCGCGGTCTACGACCAGCCGCACGGCCACCGACTGCACGCGTCCGGCCGACAGCCCCTTCTTGACCTTCCGCCACAAGAGCGGGCTGATCTGGTAGCCGACGAGCCGATCGAGCACCCGCCGCGCCTGCTGGGCGTCGATCCGCTCGACGTCGAGGCGGCGCGGGTGCTTGACGGCATCCAGGATGGCGCCTCTGGTGATCTCGTGAAACTCGATCCGATGAATCGGCTTGTCCTTGAGGCCGGCCGCTTCGATCACGTGCCAGGCGATCGCCTCGCCCTCACGATCGGGGTCGGTGGCGAGGTACACGGCCTCAGCGCGCTTCGCCTCGTCCTTGATCCGCTTCACGACCTCTTTCTTGTCGGGCGAGATGACGTAGGTCGGCTCGAAGTCGTGCTCGACGTCGACGCCGAGCTTGTTCTTCGGCAGGTCGCGGACATGGCCATAGGACGCGATGACCTTGTAGTCGCCGCCGAGGAACTTCTCGATTGTCTTGGCTTTGGCGGCCGATTCGACCACCACAAGGTTGCGCTTTGCCATCTGTTAGGGATCCTGAAATATGATGCTCGGCCGGCGACCGGCCGAGCATGGCCCGCAGATTATACGGGACACGTCGTCAGCGGAACGTTAGTGGCGGGCGATCTGGGACGCCCTTCCGTATGACTGTAATCCACTGCTGGTCGCCCGTGTGCGTCGCCACGGTGCCGCCGAGAGCCGCCGGCCGTCCGCTCACGGCCGTCTCGATCGTGAACGATTGGCCTATCCGATCCGTTGCATGAGCGGGGCCAGCCTTGTCCGCCTGACGCCAGCGTCACGCCTGGAGCGCCGTGCCTCACAGGTCGAAAGCCAGCCTGACAGAGTGGCGGGTGGCGATCCACTCGCCGCCCACCGCTCCTGGTGGGCGGCGCCTGTCAGCCGCACGCCCGTCAGCCGCACGCTCGTCAGGCGGCGCTCTCTGCGTAGACTGCGCTCTCGAACCGCGCGAACATCTCGAGGACAGCCGGATCCGCGAACGGAAGGATCTGGGTCAAGATGACGCCGGCAATCCGCTTCGACGGATCGAGCCAGTAATAGGTATTTGCAAGGCCGGCCCACGCCAGGCTGCCGCTGCTCCGGCCGGTCGGCGCGTCCTCCAACGTGAGCATGTAGCCGAATCCCCACTTCTTGGGCATGCCCGGGAAGAACTCGGCGTCATTCGAGCTAAACGGAATAGCCGTCCTCATACGGTTAACCAGCAAATCGCCGATCTGATTCCGGGCCATCTCGGCTACAGTCTCCGGCTTCAGCACGCGGGCGCCGTTGTACTCGCCGTCGTGCAGGAGCATCTGCAAGAAGGTCAGGTAGTCCGGCCCGGTCGAATAGAGCCCGCCGCCGCCCATGAAGAACTCGGGCTGCTGTGGCACTTCGAAGTCGATCGGCGCCAGCGAACCATCGGCCGTGCGGACGTGCATCCGGGCCAGCCGCTCGCGCTGCGACGGCGTCAGGACGAAGCCCGTATCGGCCATGCCTAGCGGTGCAAAGATGTGGTCGTGCAGGTAGGCGTCGAGCGACTGGCCGCTTGCGGCCTCGACGGCCTTGCCGGCCCAGTCGATGTTGATCCCATATTCCCAGCGGTCGCCAGGATCGAAGACGAGCGGGGTCCCAAGCGTGGCGTTCTTGCACTCGATGATGCCCGGGATGCCAGCGTACGCCATGTAGCGGCCCATGTCCGGGTTCCAGATATCGTAGGTAAACCCGGCCGTGTGGGAGAGCAAGTGCCCGAGCGTAATCGGCCGCTGTGCTGGCCGCAGACGTGGCGTTCCGTCGGCGTCGAACCCTTCGAGCACCTGGGGGGATTGGAGGCTCGGCAGCAGCGTCCCGACCGGCTCATCGAGTCTGAGCCGCCCTTGCTCGACTTGTTGCATTGCGGCCACCGACGTCACGGCCTTGGTCATCGACGCGATCCAGAAGACCGTGTCGAGGGTCATCGGCTGCGTGCCTCCGACCTCACGCATGCCCAACGCACCCTCGTAGATGACGCCACTGTCATCTGCCGCCAATGCGACTACGCCGGGCGCCTCGCCGGCCTGCACGGCGCGATCGAGCGCCTGGTCTATCGGGGTTCTGACATCCATGAGATCCTCCTCGCTGAGATCCGGGAGCAGCACACCTGCCGGGAACGACTGCTGCCCGCGTGGCGGCCCCGCCAGCGTGCCGGTAGTGTGCGCCAGCAGCATTGACAGGACGCCGCACCGCTGGCACGCGTTCGGCCGTTCTGCTCCTTCCACGCCGCGATGCATGCCGGCGCTCCTGCACGACGCGGCTTCAGCACAGGGCGGCCCCCGCCTCAGCCCGGCCTGCGATCGCGGGCGCACCGTCCGCCCCACCGAGCGAGTGCATTGACGCGGGAGCCGCCTCGTGCTGAAACGAGCGACTAGCGGTCGTCCCGCTGGAGGTTATCGAACGGCAAGTTGACGGTCTGGCCGGACCTGGCCGAGTCGAAGATGGCTTGCGTCATCTCCATGTACTTGAGGCCGTCCCAGAACGACGGCTCGACCGAGCCCTTCCCCTGGCGGACGGCAGCGATAAAGTCCTCCTCCACCGTCCACTCACGAGCATCCTCCTGGCTCACCTGGACTTCATGCAGGTCTTTGTCGCCGGCCTTGCCGGCGAGAATCGTGTCCGAGCCTTGCAGGTAGCGGATCGTTCCCTCACTACCGTAGATTTCGATCCGATTGGCGTCCTTCGCATGGCGAGCGACGCCGCTAAAGAGGTAGGTCGCTAGCGCGCCGTTCTCGAGCTCGGCGATGGCCGAGAGCGTGTCCGGCCGCTCGACGGGCACCTCGCCGCCATCGGGGCCGGGCCGGGTAGGGTAGACGGTCTTGTCCATCGCGGTGACGCGCGTCGCATAGCCGAGCCAGCGTTGCGTGACCTCGGCCATCATCCCGACGTCCAGGGTATTGAGGCCGGAGACGGCGCCTTCTTGCCGCCAGTGGCGCGGCGCCTTCGGGTTGGCGAAGTTGTCGGAGTAGCTTTGTACGACCAGGTTTAGCGGCTGCCCGACGTAGCCCTCGGAGAGCATCCGACGAATCACGCGGTCGCCGCGCATGTAGTGGGGTGGCGGGCAGATCGCGGTGGTGCGGTGGTACTGCTTGGCCGTCTCCCACATCCGCTTCGCGTCGGCGTAGTCCATCGCCATGCGGGCCTGGGTGAAGACGTGCTTACCCGCCTTCAGCGCCGCTTCGCTGATCTCGCGGTGCATGTAGGGGTGGGTGCCAATCCAGACCACGTCGACGTCATCGGCATTCACGATGTCGTGCCAGTCGGTGGCGATCCGCTTGATCCCATACTCGTCGGCGGCACGCTGAGATGACGCGGCGCTGCGGTTCGCGACGACGGTGAACTCGACGCCAGGCACCTTCTTGAGCCCTGGGACGTGACGGGTCCGGCAGATGCTGCCTGCGCCGATAAACCCGATCCGTACAGTCTCGCCTGCCATATCGTAGCCTCCTCGATGCTGCGCCGCCCCGCTCGCCTCGCCGGCTCCATCGCGTCAGGCGGCGCCCATCCCGTCTATTGAACAGGCCCGGCCAGCATGGGTCAACCTGAAGCGCTGCCAGCTCCCATACAGAGGGTGGCCACCGGCCTCGAGGCGCCTGGGTACGAGCCGGTCGGGCCGACGCCCGTACCACGGCGTTGGGGCCGAGGGTTCGCACGCCACCGGTCGGCTACAGCCGGGTGACGGCCGTGAATTTCACGTCGCCGGGCACCCCCACACAGCCAGTTGTAGCCGCCTCGACGTTGAAGGCGACTCGTTCGGAGAAGCGCAAGCGGGGTATCACTACTCTGCTATGATCGGCCAACGAATTCAGACGCTCCGAACCATCGCCCCGGAGGGAGGCCCATGGCGACCGACACGCGCATGACCGTCGAACAGGAGATGTACGAGCGTATGGCCGGATCGGCTGCGCTCTACGAGAAGGCGAAGCAGACCTTCCCGAGCGGCGTGACTCACGACAGCCGCTACCTGAAGCCATTCCCGATCTACGTGAATCGCGCCCAGGGCTCTCGCAAGTGGGACGTCGACGGCAACGAATACGTCGACTACTTCGGCGGCCACGGCGCCCTCATGCTCGGGCATTGCCACCCGGCCGTTACCCAGGCCGTCCTCGAGCAGGCGCAGAAGGGCACCCACTACGGCGCCTGCCACGAGCTCGAGATCCGTTGGGGTGAGCTCGTCCAGGAGATCGTCCCGACCGCCGAAGGGGTCAAGTTCACGTCATCCGGTACCGAGTCGACCATGCTGGCGATGCGGCTCGCGCGAGCCTTCACCGGCCGCGACCGGATCGTCAAAGTCAATGGCCACTTCCACGGTTGGCACGACTACGCGGCCGTCGCGATGGTTGAGCCATGGGACGTCCCGGTCTCGATGGGCATCCCGAAGGCCGTTCAGAGCACCGTCACCGGTATCCCGGACAAGGACGTCGCCGCACTCGAGGCTGAGCTTCAGAAGGGCGATGTCGCGGCCGTCATCATCTGGTGCAACGGCCTCAATCAGGAGTGGGCCGACGCCGTCATCGAGAAGGCGCACGCGCACGGTTCGCTGGTCATCTTCGACGAGGTCGTGACCGGCTTCCGTTACGCTCCGGGCGGCGCCCAGGAGCACTTCAACGTCCGGCCTGACATTACTACCCTCGCCAAGATCGTGGCCGGCGGCTACCCGGGCGGGGCCATCGCCGGGCGCGCCGACGTCATCCACCAGTTCGACTTCCAGGATGACCCCCAGAAGCAACGCTACGCGCGAATCGCTCACCCCGGTACCTACAACGCCAGCCCGGTCTCGGCGGCGGCCGGCGTGGCGTGCCTCGAGATCGTCCGGGATCCGGCGGTCCAGAAGCGGGCCTGGGCGACCGGCGACAAGATCCGGGCTGGTTTCACCGAGTCGATGGCCCGACACGGCGTCCAGGGGAAGGCCGGCGGTTGGGCCTCGATGGTGATGTTGAGCCTGACGCCGAAGGTCAAGGCGTCCGTGCTCGGCCACCGCTTCCGGGCCGCCATGCTCGTCGGCGGCGTCGATCCGTCCGGTATGAACCTGATCGTGTCGGCCGTCCACGATGATGCCGACGTGGCCCGGACCGTCGAGGCGTTCGACGCGGCGCTGCCCCGGCTCCAGGCCGAGGGCGTCATCTAGCGAGTCACGAGCCACCCGGCCGCGTCGTGCTCGGTCTCACCGAGCACGACGCAGTCTCCGCCTTGCGAACGTCAGTGCGGCCCGCTTCCGAGCGAAGCGGGCCGCACTGACGTTCCTGGCCCCTGACTGCCGTCACACCGAACGCCAGCCTAGACATGTACTCGTAGCGGGA
This sequence comes from Chloroflexota bacterium, assembly GCA_020845495.1. Next base: position 275,919 of record JADLFM010000137.1, on the reverse strand, counting down.
ATGCGAGTATGAGGCGACTTCACCCCAGTGAGTGAAACCGCCTCATGCGCAGTCCAGCGTGCGTTGGACTGCGCATGCCATCGTGGATCAGGTGGGGGCGCCGACCTGGGCGTTGAAGCCCATGTCCCGGAGCTTGTCGAGATAGTCGTAGGTGTACGCCTGGGTCGGATCGACGGTGGCCAGCTCCGGATTGACGATCGAGAGGGTCTTCTGGGCCGCTTCGAAGGCGCGTGGCGTCCAACGCAGATCGCGGCGCGCCGTCTTCAGGTACTCCTGAATGTCGCGCAACGGCCGGTCGGGATCCTGAATCTGCGCGAACGCCGCATAGCTCTGGGCCATCGTCTCCGGCGAGTTGAAGGCGATCTGCTGGGCCTCGAGCATCGCGCCGCAGACCGCGAGCACCGTGTTGGGGTTGCTCTTCTCGTACTGCTTCGTCGTTAGCAGGCCGTTGCGGCCGTACTCGAGGGGCGTGTCGGGCAGGCGGATCAGGATGTTGAAGCCCTGATCGCGCATGTCCTGCTCCAGCGCCACGTCGACCGGTGCAGCGGCGACACTGCCGGCCTTGAGCGCCGCGATGCGGGCCGCCTGCCCCCCGATCTGAACGATCGTGACGTCCTGGTCGGTCAGACCGATCCCTTCCAGGCAGAGCAGGACCGAGCCATGTGACGTGCTGCCGAATGAGGAGACCGCCACTGACTTGCCCCGCAACTGGTCAGCCGACGTCACGTCGCTCGCGGTGACCAGGGCGTCGGTCAGGTACGGCGCCGTCATCAGGACACAGATGAGCGGGATGTCGGTCGTGAGCGCGGCCAGCGACGAGGCGGAGCTCTGGCCCGAGAACTCGACGCCGCCCGAGATGAGCGCCTGAACCGCCTTCCCGTCACCTTCGTTGTAGAACAGGTCGACTTGCGGGATGCCGTACTTGGCAAACAATCCCTGGTCGCGAGCGAGGGCGTAGAGCGCGTTGTTCGGCTCGACGGTCGAGTGCCCGATCTTAATAGCCGTCTGCTCGGGTTGAGGTAGCGTGACCTGATTGGCCGGCGCGGCCAACAGGCGGCCCGGCCGGATCGCCGAGGCGGCCGTGACCGCGAGCGCCGTCGCGGCGAAGCGCGCGATGGCCTGTCGTCGTGAGACGTGCCGTGAGGACTGCATGGATGCCTTCTCCCTCGCCATCCTCGTCACCGAGGATTGACCGCGTGTTGGCCGCGCTTCAGCGTGCGGCCCTCGCGCACAGATCAACGGGATCCTGGTGTGTCTTGCCAGCGGGTCTTGGAGAGCCCGGATGGAAATTGGAGCCTCCCGGTGACGTCGTCCGAGTCAGTCGAGAGCGCGTCATCGGGTGGCGCCAGGAGTACCGCACGCACCTGCCTGTCGTCGTACTGGAACTTTCGTCATGCTCGTCAGGCGGATACCGGCCACCTGGTGTGACATGCTCCTCCCAAGAGGACTGACACGCGCGGAACGCGTCATAACCCAGCTAGGTAACGTCCCATCGGCCTCCTGGTTCTGGACTGGCACATTCGCCGAGTCATTGAGTTTGCGCCGCCGGACGCCAGACGTCGAAGCGCCGCTCCACCCGCCGGATCAATTCGCCGAGAGCCACGCCGAACAGACCGAGCAAGATGACGGCGAGCATCAGCCGGCCCGTGTTGAGCGTCGCGCCGGCCACGCTGATCATGTAGCCGATGCCGGCGTTGGCTGCGATAAGCTCGGCCAACACTACACCCACTAGCGCTCGGCCGGAGGCCAGCCGCAGGCCGGTCAGGATGAACGGCACGGTGCTCGGCAGGATGACCGTCCGGAAGAGCATCGTGCGGCTTGCGCCGTAGCTGCGTGCCACGTCGAGATGGCGCGGGTCGGTGCTCTGGACCCCGATCAACGTGTTTACGGCCACCGGGAACACCGCCGTCAGGAAGACGACGAAGACCTTCGACTGAATCCCGATCCCGAGCCAGAGGATGATCAGCGGCACCAGGGCGACGTCCGGCGTGGCATACAACGCCGAGAGCCACGGGTCGATGATGTAGTTGGCGCGCTTCGACCAGCCGGCAATCAGGCCGAGGAGGATGCCAAGTACGCTGGCCACCAGGAAGCCGAGCGCAAACTGGAGCAGGCTGATGCGGATGTCACCCCAGATCCGCCCCACCCGAATCTCGGTCTGAGCCGCCAGGATGATCCGGCTCGGGGAACTGATGTAGGCCAGCTTGAGCCAGCCGGCCTGGGTCGCAATCTCCCAGAGCGCCACCACCGTGATGAAGCCGAGCAGGCCAAGCACGAGCCGCTCGTTTCGCAGGTAGTAGCGGTACAGTGGCGAGGCTTCGGCGACGCGGACGTCGAGCAACTGGTCCGACGTGGTGTCAGAGACCGACACGGTGCCCTCCCCGCTCAGTCGTCCCCGCCGACACTGGCGGTGACGAGCTGATCGGCGTCCATCGTCCGTTTCACCTGTCCCTCGATCAACTCCCAGATGCGATCCACATAGGCGTGGAACTGGGGGCTGCGCTTGATGGACAGTGCGCGTGGACGTGGGATCTCGATCTGAATGTCGGCGATGATCCGGCCCGGCCGGGCGCTCATCACGATGACCCGATCCGAGAGGAAGACCGACTCGTCGATCTGGTGGGTGATGAACATGACCGTCTTCTGCTGCGCGTTCCAGATCCGTAGGAGCTCGGCCTGCATCAGTTCGCGCGTCTGGGCATCGAGGGCAGCGAAGGGCTCGTCCATCAGCAATAGCTCGGGGTCGACCGCCAGGGCGCGGGCCAGGTTGACCCGTTGCTGCATGCCGCCGGACAATTCGTACGGGTAATGCTGCTCGAAGCCGTCTAGCCCCACGAGCTTGATGAACGGCAGCGCCCGGTCGCGTGCCACCTTCGCAGGAACGCCCTGGCACTCGAGCCCGTAGGCGACGTTGCGGACGACCGTAAACCAGGGGAAGAGCGAGGCGTCTTGAAAGACCATCGCTCGATCTTTCCCGGGGCGCGCGATGCTCGACCCGTCGAGCAGCAGCTTGCCGCCGGTCGGCACGATCAACCCGTCGACGATCTTGAGGAACGTGCTCTTGCCGCAGCCGCTGGGGCCGAGGATGCTGACGAACGACGCTTCCTCGATCGCGACGCTCAGCGAGTCGATCGCCAGCACGCGGTTACCGGTCCGCGGCTGGTAGTACTCCATCCGGATGTCGAGTGCCTGAAGCTTGACGGCCATCTAGAGGGCTCTCCCGCCTTCGGTCATCGTGCGCCTTCGGTCATCGTGCGCCTTCGGTCATCGTGCGCCTTCGGTCATCGTGCCCCGACGCTGGGGCGCCACCGCTGGAACCGCTTCTCGACGACTCGCAGCACCTCGACGAGCACGACGCCCATCAAGGTCAGCAGGAGTACGCCGAAGAGGAGTCGGTCGGTCTGAAGCGTCTGGCTGGCGATGCTGATCATGTGCCCCAGCCCGGCGTTCGAGGAGTACAACTCCCCCACGATCACGCCAATCAAGGCCCGCCCAACGCCGAGCCGCAGCCCGGCCAGGATGAACGGTACGCTGCCTGGCAAGACGACCGTTCGGAAGACTCGCCCCTGGCTGGCGTCGAAGCTGTGCGCCACATCCAGCAGGCGCTTATCGACCGTTCGCACGCCGTAGAGCGTGTTGATGACGATCGTAAAGAAGGCGCCCAGAAAGACGACGATCACCTTCGACCAGATGCCGATGCCGACCCAAAGCACGATCAGCGGCAGCAACGCGACCCGTGGCAGGGAGTTCATGAAGTTCAGCCACGGGTCAATGAAGAAGTTGAAGCGGCGGTACCAGCCGGCGACGATCCCCAGCGGCACCCCGAGCACCACTGCGACGATGTAGCCGACGAAGAGCTCCTGCGCGCTCAGCCAGACGTCGTGCCAGAAGCGCGGCAGTTGGACTTCGTTGATCCCGGCCTGGATGATCCGCGACGGGGAACTGAAGAAGAACAGGTCGACCCAGCCGATCGACGCGCCAACTTCCCAGAAGACGAAGAAGCCGACGAAGCTCAGCACACCAAGGATCGTGCGCTCGTTGTCGAGGTAGCTCCGGAGGACGCCGGTGGGTCGCTCGGGGTCGATCTCGACGAGTCTCGCATCGCGCTCCTGAACGCGCGCCATGCCGTTTGCTCCTCCCGCCCAGCCTACGGACAGTCTCCCGCCGGCTGCGTCCAGCACCCCTGCCGGAAGTTGCATGCAGAATACGATATGCGATGACTCACGGCAAGGGTAAGCGATGGTGGTCCGACCCCATTTCAGGGGGCCGGACCACGCCCGCGCGCGTTGGACGGGATCGAAGAGGCTCGATTGGCGCTGCGAGGCGAGACGTCTTCAGGGCCGCGCCACACGGCACGATCGTGCCGCGCAGTCTAGCAGAGGCAGGCGTCGTCTGGGTCAGGAGTGGCATTCGGCGTCGGCGCGATCGGCCAGATGCCGTGGGCCTCACGCCGCGCGTGCGGGTCGGCCTGCGGATAGCCCCGATACCGCTGCTCCTCGGGCGGGAACTCCTGGCCAGGCACGACCGGCGTCCCGAGCGGGGGCGGCTCGGAGAGGCCGAGCAGCCGGGCGCCGGTCACCTGGAAGACGGTCCGTAGCTCCTCCATGGTGCAGCCGTAGGCGAGCAGCAGCTTGACCATCCAGCGGTTCGCCACGATATGCGGGAAATTCTGAAGCTGGCCGAAGTCGCTGCCGTACACCAGGTTCTCTGGCCCGACCTCCTTGACGATGCGAGCAGCGTAGAGCGGACCGGACTCGTGGAGGGGGAAGGCCATCGTGCCAAGCCCGCTCAGCATAAGCTTGGCACCGCGCTCGGCCTGCTTCTTCATCTGCTCGATGGTGTGCTTCGAGTGGATATGGGCCGGATGGATGATCTCGATGTTGTTGACGCCGAGCCGACGCGCCTCTTCGACCAGTTCGGCCGTATCCTCATAGGGGTAGTGCCCGGAGGCGAGCACCAGGTTGTTGGCGGCGATAATGCGCAGGATCTCCTGCACCGCCGGGACCACCTTGCGGTTCTCGTCGAGGAAGTTCAGCCCGAAGCCCGACCAGTCGTCGTACACCACCCGCCGGTGATGGTAGCTGTCCACCATCGGCATCCAGACGTACTTCATGCCCGGGAAGCCAAGGCATTTCTTGACCGCCTCGGGGTTGAAGCCGCCCACCGAGTAGTTGAGCACCACGCCGCCGTAGCAGAGGGTCGGCCGCAGCCCGTTCGCCTCGGCGTAGCGGTTGACGATCTTCTGGACCAGGGCGTTGCGCGAGGCCGACGGCGTGTACCAGGTCTTGACCACCATCGCGCGCATGCCGGCGTTGGTGTAGTCGATCCCGATGTCGTCTTCGAGCAGGAGCCGCTCCATCGGATCGGAGCCACCGTGAGTGTGGCAGTCGATGGCGTTAGCCAGCACCTCGTCGACGTCCTGCTCGGTGAACTTGGCGCCGGCCAGGAAGCGGGTGTACTGGATGTTGGCCCACTGAGCCTGCTGGCGCACCAGCCAGGTGAAGATCTCGTCGGTCACGCCCTCGGCGTCGACGTTGGTGAGCTTCTTGAGGCGCTCGACGCGGTCGTCGGAGACCCGCACCTTCAGGATCTCGCTCAGGGGCAAGTTCTCTTCAGGCTTGACGCTCTCTCGCGATGACGCATCGTGGTTATGATCGTCCGCCATAGGTGGCTCTCTCCTCCTCAGATTGGGGCGGCCTCCCACCTCGGTCCGGGTATGCCTTCACCCCAACCCCCCTCTCGCGGGTGCGAGAACGAGGGCGCCGAGCTGGTTGCGGTGAAGAGTACTCCCGAACTGACGTGAGTTGGGTTCGCAGGCAGAATGAGCGGCTGTCCCGGCGTATCCAGTGTCGTTCTTCGAACTGAGAAAGGTACCCCGACGCCTGTGGGCTGGATCCGCTGATGCGATGGCAGGGCTAAACGCCGGCGGCTGCCGGGGCCGGCGCGCCGACGAAGCGGCCGGAGCCGGGCTCGGCATGGACGACGCCGTCCTCGGCGATGACGTGGCCGCGCAGGATCGTCATGGTTGGGACGCCCGTGACCTCCCAGCCTTCCATGGGCGTCCACCCGCACTTGGAGTAGCTGCGCACCGCCGAGATCGTGTCCCGCCGGTTCATGTCCAGGACGACGAGATCCGCGTCCGCGCCGGGCGCGATGACCCCCTTCCGTCCGTACAGCCCGACGAGTTTCGCCGGCGCGGTCGAAGTCAGGTCGATGACCCGTTCCAGGCTGACGCGGCCCTGGTTGACCGCGTTCAGGAGCAGTGAGAGGTAGTGCTGGACGATCGGGCTGCCGCCGGGCGCGGCGTACATGTTCTCCCAGCCGATCTCTTTTTCCTCGCGGGTGTGCGGCGCATGATCGGTGGCGATGACGTCGGCGGTGCCGTCGACCAGCGCATCCCAGGTGGCGTTGGCGTGCTTCTCCGGGATCCAGATGCCCAGGCAGTATGGCCCGTACTTCTCGATGTTCTCCCAGGTATTGGTGAGGAACAGGGAGAACGGGTTCAACTCGCAGGTGACCGCGCGGCCGTCGGCCTTGGCGTCCCGGACCATCTGGAAGCCGTCGACGGTCGAGGTGTGGAGCACGTGGAGCTTGACGCCGGTCACCCGCTGGAGCCGCAGCATCGTCGCGATGCCGGAGTCGAGCACCACCCCGTCGCCGTCGCGCCAGGCCCGCGCATAGGAGCGGAAGTCCTTGCCCCAGCGATCCCAGGCGCGATGGACGAACAGGTCGTACAGCTTCTGGTCGTGGGGGTGAATGAAGAGGGTCTTGCCGGTCTTGGCGACCTCTTCGCAGATTCGGAACAGGGTGTCATGGTCGTCGACGGCGATGCCCGGCATGTGCGGATAGTCCCGCCCGATGTCGGCCATCATGAACACTTTGAAGGCCGTCGCGCCGGCCTCATCCAACCCGGCGATGTTTTCTGGGATGGTGCCGGCGGTGTTGTGACCGAAGTCGACGAGCGACTTGCGGGCGGCGTTCTCGATGTGGGCGCGAAACCGCTCGACGGTGTTGGTCGGCGGCTGGACGTTCGGCATGTCGAGGACGGTGGTGACGCCGCCGGCCGCCGCCGCGCGGGTGCCGGTCTCGAAGTCTTCCTTATGGGTGTAACCGGGATCGCGCAGGTGAATGTGGGTGTCGATCAAGCCAGGGATAACATGCTGCTCGCCGGCATCGATCGAGCGAACGTCGGTCGGCACGCTGTCGGCGGCGAGCAGTGCGGCGATACGCTCGCCACGGATCGCGACGGCGCCGTCGAGCCAGCCGCCGGGCGTGAAGATGCGGCGAGAGCGTACGACCAGGTCGAACGCGGGGTCTGCCATCGAGCCCTCCGGTGTCAATCCCCGCCTGTCGCGGCAGAGGGGTGCGCCATCACCGCACGCCATCGTTCGGGCTACCCTCGCGTGCGGCGCGACGACTTCTGTGTATATTGCATGCAATCGGGCAGTTTCAAGGGACTGGTGCGGATACCTCCCCACCTGGTAGCCAGATACGGGCGTGGGAGCCGCGACGGCGCTGCCCCCGCTGCGACGTGCGGATACCTCGCCACCTGACAGCCAGATACGGGGCTGCGTAGGTCAGGGGGCACCCGGCGTCGACTGGACCCGCGCGACCTCTTCGCCCTCGGCGGCGATGATGCCGGCTCGGAGCGCCGCCCAGGCAGCCTCGCGGATCTCCACGAAGCGCGGTTCGGCGCGCAGGTGGCCGGCGTAGCGCGGCTTCGGCAAGGCGACATCGAAGCTGGCGGCGACCGCACCCGGTCGGGGCCGGAAGACGAGCACACGATCGGAGAGGTAGACGGCCTCATCGATGCTGTGGGTGATGAAGACGACCGTCTTGCGGGCGTGTTCGAGGATCTTCAGCAACTCGTCTTGCAACAGTTCGCGGGTCTGTGCGTCGATCGAGGCAAACGGCTCATCCATCAACAGGATGTCGGCGTTCGTTGCCAGCGCCCGCGCGATCCCAACCCGTTGCTGCATCCCACCGGACAACTGGTGCGGGTAGTGCCGCTCGAAGCCGGTAAGCCCGACGAGCCGGAGGTAGGGCAGCGTCCGTTCGCGCCGCTCGGCCTTCGGGACGCCCTGAAGCTTCAGCCCAAACTCGGCGTTTTCAAGGACCGTCTTCCAGGGGAAGAGGTTGAACTGCTGGAAGACGACGGCTCGGTCCCGGCCCGGGCCGGTGACACGTGCACCGTGCACCGTTACTGCGCCCTCAGTGTAGTCGGCCAGGCCGGCCAGGATGCGCAGCGTGGTAGTCTTGCCGCAGCCGCTCGGGCCCAGGATGCTGACGAACTCGCCGGCGCGGACCTCGAACGTCACGTCGTCGAGGGCACGCACGTGTTGGACGCCGCCCGCGCCGCGCGTCACGAAGGTCTTGCCGACGTGGTCGAAGCGGACGGCCGGCGCGGCGACATCGGCCGGCGCGGCGGCTCCGTTCGGCTGGCGGCGGTCGAGGCTCACAGGAACGCTCGCTCCGATTCTTTCCAGTGTGCGAATCGCTGCTCGACGCGCTTGACGATCTCGGTGAGCGCCACGCCGAGCAGGCCGATCACGATCACCACCGCGAACACGTAGTCTGTCTTGAAGAAGTCGCCGTAGTTCACCAGCAGTTTGCCGAGGCCGCTCAGCGCCAGGAACATCTGCGCGACGACCATCCCGATGACGGCCTGCCCGATCCCGAGCCGTAGCCCGGTCATGATGAACGGCACCGCTGCTGGCAGGATCACCTCGGTGAACAACTGACGCTCACTGGCGCAAAAGGCGCGGGCCGTGTCTACCAGATTGGCGCTGATGTCGCGTACGCCGGCGTAGCTGTTGATGATGATCGGGAAGACGCTCGACAGAAAGATGACGACCACCTGAGCCTCGAAGCCGATCCCGAACCAGATCAGCAGGAGCGGGATCAGCGCCACTCGCGGCGTCACGTAGAGCGCGTTCGCGTATGGCTCTACGATCGCCTCGACCATCCGGCTCCTCCCCATCGCGATGCCGAGCGGTACCCCGATCGCAATGGCGGCGGTATAGCCGAGGGCGATGCCGAGCAGGCTCAACTGGAGCGCCACGAGCAACTGACCGTTCCGGATCATCGCGACCAGTGCGACCGCGATCTTGCTGGGCGTCGAGAGGAAGATCGGGTTGACCATCGACCCGACGACCTCCCAGGCAGCGAGCACGAGGACGAACGTCACGAGCCGGACCACGAGGTAGCGGCGGCTGCCGCCCGAGGCCGCCCCGCGGGCGGCAGCCGCCGCCTTGTCGCGCTCACTGAGCGACGGCCCGACCGCCTTGACGCCGCGCACCGGCTGCTCTCGATCGTCGCTGGTCCCGATCATCCCTGGCCTATCCTGCCTGTTCCCGCGCTGGCTCCAGTCGGGCTTACTCCTGGCCCGGCCTATCCCCGCTTGCCCCGGTCCAACCGGCTCCCGGTGCTCCGTACAGTCCGGGTAGGGTCAGCGAGCGATCCGCTTCACCCCTGGTAGGGGCCAAGCTTCGTGCGCGCCGCGTCCGAGAACTGGGTGGTAGCCCACTGGTCGAACGGCACGTACTTCTCGACCGCCTCGAACTCGGCCAGCGTCTTGGCGGTGAAGTCGCCGCCGACGTCGGCCTTCCAGCGCGAGAAGTTCGGATCCCAGAGGTTCATGTCCTTGAGGATATCGTATGCCTGCGAAAGGGTCGCCTCGTCGATGTTGCCGGCAAAGAGCTTCGCCCCCTTCGCCATGTACTTGTTCTTGTCCAGAGCCTCGCGGTGCTCCTGCATCAGCGCCTCATTGAACGTCTGAATCACGTCCGGATGCTCCTGGATCATCTTGTCGGTGACCCAATAGGCACTAAACAGCAGGTTCGGGAAGTCTTTGCCGATCTCGGCAAAGCGCTTGAACTTCGGGTCTTTGACCAGTTCGAGCGCCGCACCGACCGTCAACTGGCTGACGTCGATCTTGCCCGCCCGCATCGCATCGACTCGCGCCGGCACGCCCCGCACGGTGACCCACTCGATCCCGTTCGGGTCGACGTTGTTCTTCCGCAGTTGCAGCAGCGTCGTGTAGTACGATGAATCGCTGGTAGCGGTGATGCCGATTCGCTTGCCTTTCATCTGCTGCCAGTCAGTCAGATCGGCTGGCACGATCAGCGTAAAGTAGGGCGCCTCGGCGGCCGGGACGGCGGCCTTGATCTTCTGTGCGTTACCGACCGCCAGGATGCCGGATGCGAGCGTCGAGAGCGCGAACTCGGCCTGTCCGGCGATCAGCGCCTTGATCGAGGCGTCGGCTCCCGTGATCTCCTGGACATCCGGCTCGATGCCGTACTGGTCCTTCAGGCGCTGGAAGGCGCTCAGGTCCGGCACGAAGGTCGGGTCTTGCGGGACGTTGAAGAGGATGCGGACCTTGGCGAGGCTCGGCCTGGCGGCGACGGGGGCGGCCTGTGTCGGAGTAGCGGCCCCGGCTGGCCTGGCCACCGGCGACGCAGCCGGAGAGGCCGCCGGCGACGCTCCCGGCGAGGCGGCTACTGCCGGGCTGGATGCAGCAGCCGGGCTCGCGGCGGCGGCCGGGCTCGCGGCGACTGCCGGCTTCGTGGCTGCGGGTGCCGGCTTCGATTCGGTCTTTGGTGCGGCGGCCGGGCTGGCGGGTGCGGACGGCGTGCAGGCCGCGAGCAGCAGCATGCCGCTCGATCCGAGCGCAAGCCCGAAGAGGCGCCGACGAGCGATCCGCCGGGCGAGGATGGACGTCTGGATCATACGATCGACACTCCACGGAACAAAGGCGCGCCCGCGCTCTCGACGATCCGCAAGTATAATGCATGCAATCGCACGGGGGAGGACCAGTGGCCGACCAGGAGTTGACGATTGGCGCCCTGGTGGGCGCGTCCGCCGTTCGTGAGCGGCGGACCACACAGGAGCTCGTGTTCGAGTTCCTTCGCGACGCGATCCTGTCTGGTCGGTTACCGGGCGGCGCTCGGCTGGTGCAGGACAAGATCGCGGCCGAATTGAGCGTGAGCCGCGTGCCCGTCCGAGAAGCGCTCCTTCAACTCGAAGCCGAGGGCTTCGTGCGGATGGAGGCGCATCGTGGGGCGTCCGTCATCTGGCTCTCCCCCGAAGAGGTCGCCGAGATTTTCGAGCTCCGGGTCGCCCTGGTCAAAGCGGCGGTCTGCAAGGCTGTGCCGAACCTGACTGACGATCAGATCGACCGGCTCGTCGAGATCGCACAGGCTCAGGGTACCGAGCACGACATGTCGGGTCGAGCGCGCCTGAACCACGACTTCTACCGCACGCTCTTCGAGCGTCTGGATCGCCCGCGCTGGCGGGCCACCATGGACAAGCTGGAGCGCGAGGTAGAGCGCTTCCTCCAGCCGATCGACCGTCCCCACCTGGGCCATCTGGAACTGGTGAAGGTGTGCCGGTCGGGGGACGGCGAGCGAGCCGCCGAACTGGTGGGCCGTCACCTCGCCCACGTCGGCGAGCGGGCCGTCGCGCGCCTACGAGCGGCCATCGAGTCCGGTGAGATCCCGGCCCCAGTCGACGAGCCAGCCGACGTGCGCCGCATCCGTGCGAGCGTCGACGGCAACGGCCGCCACGCCACCTGAGGACCGGCCCAGTGCCGTAACCCCCGAGTCGCGCCCGTCGAGGGCGGCCGAGACGTGCGCCTTCCACGGGCGGCCACGCACGTCCAACGCTGCTCCGTCCGCACACCTGAGCCCTGCTGAGGAGGACGTCGATGTCTGTCCACGACCCGGCCCCCGTTCGGGGCGCTACCCACGCCCAGCGAGCGACCCCCAACGATCCCACCACCCCCATGCGGGAGGCGATCGTGCCGCCGAGCCGACGCGGCGCGGCCCGCGCGTACTCGCCGGCCGTCGCGTTCGGCGACTTGATCTTCACCTCTGGGCTGACCGCGGCCGATCCGGTCAGCGGTGCGATCCCGACCGGGATCGAGGCTCAGACTCGGCGATGCTTCGAGAAACTCGACGACATCCTTCAGGCGGGCGGCTCGTCCCTCGGGCAGGTGTTGCGGGTGACGGTGTACCTGACCGACGTCGCGGCCCAGCAGGCGCCCATGACCGCCGTCTACCGTGAGGTCTTCCCGGCCGACCCGCCGGCTCGGACGACCGTTCAGGTGGCGGCGTTGTCCAGCCCCGACAAGCTGATCGAGATCGAGGCGATTGCCGCTCGGACGCCGGAGGGGTCGCGATGACCGCCGTTGTGGGGCATCCGCTCGGGCCACCGCCGCCGGCCGTTGCCCGTGAGGAGATCGAGGCCCGCCTGGCACGGGCGCGGGCGCAGATGGAGACCGCCCGGCTCGATGCGCTCTTCCTCACTGACCGCGACAATTACTACTACTTTACCGGCCACCGCAGCGCGCAGTACGAGCACAAGATGCGTCCGACCGGCATCGCGCTGCCGCTGAAGGGCGACCCGGCCGCCGTCGTCTACAGCCGTGATCTGGCTACCAATCAGCGCGCGACCGGCTGGCAGAACGTTCGATCCTATGTAGACGTGCCGTTTCCGCTCGAACTGATGGCTGAGATGCTGAAGGACATCGGCCTCGACCGAAAGGGCGCGCGAATCGGCTGCGAGTTAGGGACCAACGAGCGGCTCGGCCTGCCAGTGGCGGACCTGTCCCGGCTCCGCGACGAGTTTCTACCCGGCGCCGATTTCATGGACGCCGCACCGATCCTGCGCGAGTTGAAGCTCCGCAAGAGCGCCCTCGAACTGGCGCTGATCCGGCGAGCCTGCGCTATCTCGCAGCTTGCCTTCGAGCGGACCTGCCAGCAGTTGCAGCCGGGTGTCACCGGCCGGCAGGTCGCTGAGATCTTGACCATCGAGATGCTGAAGCTTGGGGCCGACCTGACGCATCCGGGCAAGATCAACCAGCAGTATGGCCTCGACCATGTCTACCAGCGGGGCGAGGCGCTCTGGCTCGACTACGGCGCGATCTATCGCGGCTACAACGCCGACATTGCGCGGCGGGCTGTCTTCGGCCCCCCTACCGACGAGCAGAAGCGCCAGCACGACCTGATCTACGGTATCTGTACGACGCTGATCGATGCGGTCCGACCGGGCGCCTGCGCCAGTGACATCGCGCGAATCTGCAACCAACAGCTACGTGCCTCTGGCCACCCGGAACTGGTCGGGCCGAAGCGGGTAGGTCACGGCATCGGGCTGCTGCCGAGCGAGCCGCCGTCGCTGAGTCTGGCCGACGATACCGTGCTCGAACCGGGCATGGTGGTAACGCCCGAGCCACGCATCGACCTGACGAAGACGGAGCGGCTGCACATCGAAGAAGACGTGGTGGTCAGCGCAGATGACCCGTCTGGCCACGAGTGGCTCAGTCGTGGCGGCGACGTGCTCGCCGTCATCGACGGCTGAGGTGCGATGATGGGCGCGCTCTACGTATCCGACGCCGACGTCCGAGCGGTTCTCGACGTGCCGCGCATCCTCGAGATCGTCGAGGAGACGTTCCGCTGGGCCTACCACGGCCGGATCACCTGGCCGGAGCCGCGACTGTTCCGACTCGGCCTTCAGGAGCCAGCCAGGGCGACCTACCACGTCAAGGCAGCGTCGCTCCCCGAGATCGGCGTCACCGGCGTGCGGGTGGTCGGCTACCGGGTCTTCCCCGATGGCTCGGGTACGGCTCGCGACGACAATATGCGCTACGTGCTGCTCCACGACCCCCTGAGCGGGCAGCCGCTGGCTATCGTCGACGAGCACACCAGCTATGGCGTTCGCAGCGCAGCCTCGGGCGTGGTCGCGGCGAAGCATCTGGCGTGCCCGGACTCCTCGATTATCGGTCTCGTCGGAGCGGGCAAGCTGATGCGGGCGGCGCTCCTGGCGCTGGCGGCCCTCTTCCCGCTCCGCGAGGTCCGAGTAACCTCGCGCTCGCCGGAGAGCCGCGCCCGGTTCGTCGATGAACTGGCGCCGGGGGTGCCGGGTGTGCGGATCGTCGCAGTGGACTCGCCGGCGGCAGCCAGCGCCGGCGCCGACATCGTGATGAGCGCGACGACTGCGAAGCGCAACCTCCTGTTCGACCATGATTTCGGGCCGGGCGCGTTCGTATGCGCGCTCGGGCAACACGAGGTCGCGCCGGACGCCTTCAGACGCTTCGATAAGGTCGTCGTGGACGATTGGGAGCAGGTCGGCCACCTGAGCGACTTTGCGGCGATGAGCGCGAGTGGCGCCTTCGCCCGCGCCCAGCTCTACGCCGAGCTCCCCGAGATCGTGGTTGGCGCGCGGCCCGGCCGCGAACACCCTGGCGAGCGCATCCTGGTACGGACCGAGGGACTGGTGACCCAGGACGTGGCCGTCTCGCACTGGTTGTATCAGGCGGCGCAGCGGCAGGGGCTGGGAGTGCGCCTGCCGTGACACGCCCGATCGGATCGTCGCCCCCCGCCATGCCGGATTGGATCATCGCCCCCCGCCGTCCGAGTGGGTGAGTCAGAGTGGGGTGTAGCGATCCCCACAGACCGGGCACGCTCACCCGGCCTCATCCTGGCCCGGTGGGCCGCTACAGCCCCAGGCTCGCCAGCAGCTCGCGGTTGCGGCGGGCGCTCTCGCGTGGCGAGCCCATCCCCGGCAACACGTCCTGCTCGACGACGATCCAGCCCCGGTAGCCACGCTCGCGCAGACGCTCCGCGACTGCCGCGAAGTCGACGCAGCCTCGCCCGAGCTCGCAGAAGACGCCGTGGCGCATGGCTGTAAAGTAGTCCCAGCCCTCCAGGCGAGCGTGATCGGCGACAGTTGGCTCGCAGTCCTTGAAATGGACGTGCACGACGCGGTCGCCGAAGCGCTCCAGACCATCGAGCGCGGCGCACGGGTCATTCGTGCCAGAGCCGTAGGTCCAGTGGCCGGTGTCCAGAACCAGCCCGACGAGTGCCGGATCGGTCAATTCGGCGAGACGAGCCGTCTCATCCAGTGTCTCGACGAAGCCGGCACAGTGGGGGTGAAATGCCGTCGGCAGGCCGGTCTCGTCGCGGACCGCTCGCGCCACCATCTCGACACCCCGCGAGAAGACCCGCCACTCATCGGCACGCAGGCCCGAGTCGGGCGTGACTCGGCCGGCGAGCCGGGTCCGCGCCGGGTCGCTGCCGTTGTCGTCAGCCAGGATGACAAATGGGGGGGCGGTGTTGGGGCCGCGCTCGGCCACGGCGGACAGGAGCCGTGCCGTCCGGACGGCGCGAGCCGTGACGTCGGCGTGAGCGCGTGGGTCGCGGAACGACGCCTGCACGAACGCGCCGACCATCGCGAGGTCACGCGTCTCTAGCTCAGCCTTCAAGCGGACTGGATCGGTCGGCATGAAGCCCCAGTCGCCAAGCTCCGTCCCCACGTAGCCGGTCGCTGCGAGCTCGTCGAGCATCCGCTCGTAGGGGATCCGCTCGCCCGTCAGCCCCGCGAACTCGAGCGTACCCCAGGAACAGGGCGCGTTCGCCAGGCGAATGCGCGCCACCGGCCGTTGGGCAGCGCTGTCATCGGGCATCGCTGCCTCCGAATCGATTGAACATCACGCGCGATAGACCATCATGTCGAACTACAGGAACAGCCGCTCGCGCGCCCGCATCGCCTCCCACTCGCGACGCGCGGCCCGCACATCGTCGCTCTCACTGACCTCGGCAACCGGCACATCCCACCAGGCGTCGTAACCGGGCACGCTTTCGAGACGGTCACTCTTGACGTAGATGACCGTCGTACGGTCGGCCGACCCGGCTTCGGCCAGCGCCGCCACGACGTCATCGTAGCCGCCGCACTCAATGACGGTTGCCCCAAGCCCACGGGCGCAGGCCGGCAAGTCGAGCGGTAGCGGCCGGACGCCAGCGCCAGCCTCATCACCGCTCAGGCGGCCGGCGTCGGGGTACACGAAGCGGGTGCCGAAACCGTCTTGCCCGAGCGATCGGCTCAGCGCTCCGATGCTCTTGAAGCCGGCGTTGTCGAGCAGCACGATGGTGAGTCGGTAGCCCTCCTGAATCGACGTCATGATCTCGGAGGACATCATCAGGAACGATCCGTCCCCGACCAGCACGTAGACTTCGCGCTCCGGCATCGCCATCTTCACGCCCAGACCACCGGCGATTTCATAGCCCATCGTCGAGTAGCCGTATTCGAGGTGGAACTGCTTCGGGTGGCGCGAGCGCCAGAGCTTGTGCAGTTCGCCAGGCAGGCTGCCGGCCGCGCAGACCATCACCGCATCCGGGTCGCCGTGCTCGTTGACGGCCCCGATCAATTCGCCCTGGCTCGGCAACGGATGGTGGCGGATCGCGTAGATCCGGTCGACTTCTCGTTCCCAGTCGGCGTGGAGGCGCGTGCAGGCCGCTTGATACTCGGCGTCGACCTGGAAGCCCTCCAGGAGCAGCAGGAGCTCGTCGATGCTCGCGCGAGCGTCGCCTACCAGCCCGAGCGCTCCCTGCTTGGCGGCGTCGAAGGCCGCGACGTTGAGGTTGACGAAGCGTACGTCCCCACTCTGGAAAGCGGTCTTCGAGGCGGTAGTGAAGTCGCTATAGCGCGTCCCGATCCCAATCACCAGATCGGTGTCGCGGGCGACCTGATTGGCGGCCAGGGTTCCGGTCGCGCCGACTGCCCCAAGCTGAAGCGGGTGGTCGAACGGCAGGCTGCCCTTGCCGGCAAACGTCTCCGTGACCGGGATACGGGTCCCCTCGACGAGCCGCAGCAGGGCCTCAGCAGCCTCACTGTACAGTACCCCGCCGCCTGCCACGATCAGCGGCCGGCGGCTTGCCCGAATCCACTCGGCGGCACGCTGGAGAGCGTCTGCGTCCGGGCGGTTGCGTGGGATGCGCCACACCCGCGGCCCGAAGAGTTTCGCCGGGTAGTCGAACGCCTCAGTCTGGACGTCTTCGGGCAGTGCGAGGGTGACGGCGCCCGTCTGGACCGGGTCGGTCAGCACGTGCATCGCGGCGGGCAGCGCCGTCAGCAGTTGGTCCGGGCGGGTGATCCGGTCCCAGTAGCGGCTGACCGGCCGGAAGCAGTCGTTGACCGACACATCCTGGCTGTGTTCGGACTCCACCTGCTGGAGAACTGGTGCGACGTTGCGGCGGGCAAAGTAATCTCCGGGCAGGAGCAAGACTGGCAGGCGGTTGATCGTCGCGGCAGCCGCACCGGTCACCATGTTCGTCGCGCCCGGCCCGATCGAGGACGTACAGACGAGCGTCTGAAGCCGATTCTTCGCCTTGGCGTACGCAGCCGCGGTCAGCACCATCGCCTGTTCGTTGCGCGCCTGGTAGTAGCGTAGCGTCGGAATCTGCTGGAGTGCCTGCCCGATGCCGGCCACGTTGCCGTGGCCGAAGATGCCGAAGCATCCGGCAAAAAAGGGGGTCTCGACCCCATCGCGCTCGACGTACTGTTGGGTGAGGTAGGTCACGACGGCCTGGGCCATCGTCAATCGTCGTGTCGCCTCGGGCATCGCCGCCCCCCGCATCAAGAGTCCCCCGTCATCCGCTGGCCGCGCGCCGGCGCGGCCCGAGCGATGCCGCCCGGGATGGCGATTCTAGCGCGCCCGCTCGTTCGCTTGCCGTCCTGTCGCCGCGCGGGCGACATGCTTGACCGGTCGGCCGCGTCTGGCTACATTGCATGCAACATGCAATCGGACCGGGAGGTCCACCCGTGCTCCTCGAGCTTTCCAGAGTCGTCGACGTTGGCGCCGCGCCGCCCGCGGCGTTCGCCTTCATCCGCGACGTGCCCCGCCTGACCGGCTGCGTCCCGAACGTCGCCGATCTCCGAGCCCTCGACGCCGACCGCCGCTACGCCGCCACCGTCTCCGACAAACTCGGACCGTTCAGGCTCAGCGTGCCCATCGAGATCGACGTACGCGACGTCGAGGACGGCCGCAGGATCGTGGCCGGCCTGACCGGTGCGGACAACAAAGGACAGGCTCGCGTGAAGGGCGACCTTCAGGCGACCGTCGAACCGCACGATAACGGCTCACGCGTGGCGCTGGGGATGCGCCTCGAAGTGCTCGGCCGGCTGGCCTCACTTGGAGCGCTGCCAATGCGCCGGCGCGCTGATGAGTTGTTCGCCGAGTTCGCGCGCCGTCTCCAGGCCGAGTTGGGCGCGGCGCCGGCTAACTCGGGAGGTGGGCCAGGATGACCGCCATACCCTCCGAACGCTCGGTCCGTTCGGCCGCCACGATCGAGATCACCACCCGCGTCAACGGCCGCGAGCAGAGCCTCGAGATCGAGCCGCGCGAGACGTTGGCCGAGGTTCTGCGTGACCGACTGGGGTTGACCGGGACGAAGGTATCCTGTGACGTCCAGGTCTGCGGCGCCTGTACGGTGCTGGTGGATGGCCTGCCCGTCAGCGCCTGTACCTACCTTGCCTACGAGACGCGTGGTCGGAACGTCCTGACCGTCGAGGGGTTGGCGCCGTCGTCCGGCGACCTGCACCCGATCCAGCAGGCGTTCATCGACGAGAACGCGTTTCAGTGCGGCTTCTGCACGCCGGGCTTCCTGCTAGCCGCGAAGAGCCTGCTCGACAACCATCCCGCCGCAACCGACGAGGAGATTGTCGAATATCTGGAGGGCAACCTCTGCCGCTGCACCGGCTATAAGCCGATCCTGGCCGCCGTCAAGCGGGCTCAGATGCTCCTGCCTGGGTTGTCGGACCGGGCAAGCGCAGCGTCCGATGGGGCGAGGTAGACGACCATGCCCAGTCTGCTCCCGCCCTTCAGTATCGACCAGCCGA
Organism: Chloroflexota bacterium; assembly: GCA_020845495.1. The sequence continues at coordinate 257,247 of JADLFM010000137.1, read as the reverse complement.
CGACGCTCGACGAGGCATCGCGGCTGCTCGCCGCCACTCCCGATGACGCCCGCGCCTACGCTGGCGGCACCGAACTCCTGCTCGTGATGAAGCACGGCGGTCTGCGCTACGAGCGCCTCGTCGACGTCAAGACGATTCCCGGCCTCGACCGGATCGAGGAGCGCGACGGCGCACTCTGGATCGGCGCCCTGGCAACCCATCGGGCGATCGAGACCTCGCCGCTCGTGCGGGACCGTCTGCCGGTGCTCGCCGAGATGGAGGCGCGCGTCGCGAACCCGCGCGTTCGCGCCACCGGCACCCTCGGCGGCAACCTCTGCTTCGCCGAGCCGCACTCAGACCCAGGCACGCTGCTGCTCTGCCTGGAGGCACGCCTCCATCTCGTTGGGCCGGATGGCGAGCGGAGCGTGCCGATGGACGAGTTCGTCGTCGGCCCGTACGAGACGGCGCTCGGCGAGGGTGAACTCCTCCGCGCGATCGAGCTCCCAATTCTGGGGTCGTCCTGGCGCGCCGACTATCGGAAATTCCAGACGCGCGAGCGGCCGATGCTCGGGCTGGCATTGGCGCTCGACCTCGACCAGACCGCTGGCGAGGTCCGCGCCGCGCGGGTGGCTGTAGGATCGGTCAGCCCGATCCCCGTGCGCGGGCCAGGTGCCGAAGCACTGCTGGTCGGCGCCGTCTCCGAGGCGGCGGGGCGGCTCGGGCAGGCTGGTGACGCGCTCGCCGATGCCGCCGACCTGCTCGACGACCTGGACGGCTCGGCTGAGTACAAGCGCCATCTGATTCAGATCCTGCTGGGGCAGGCGTTCGCGCGCCTGACTCCCGTCCCCACAATCGGGCGAGGTGCCCCATGACCAGCGACACTGCCGCCGAGCCATCCGTCAGGCAGGCTGACGTCGACGAGTTTGGTTTCCGGGTCGTCCATCACTCGGTACCGCGCACGGACGGTCCGCCCAAGGTGACCGGGCAGGCGACGTTTACCGCCGACCTGCGGGTTCCGAATCTGGCGCATGCCAAGGTGCTGCGCAGTCCGGTCGCACACGCCCGCATCCGCTCCATTGACACGTCGGCGGCATTGGAGCGGCCGGGCGTCATCTGCGTCGTCACTGGCGAGGATCTCGCCGCGCTGAACAGCCCTCGCTACGGGCACGCCATCGAGGATCAGCCGGTCCTGGCCGTTGAGAAGGTGCTCTACATCGGCGATCCGGTGGCCGTGGTGGTCGCCGAAGATGCCGTGACCGCGCAACTCGGCCTCGATGACGTGCTGGTCGAGTACGACGAGTTGGACCCCGTTATGACACCGGCCGAAGCGTTGGCGGACGGTGCGCCACTGGTGCACGAACGCCGCTACGGCAAGGGCGTCTCGCCGGGCCACCTGGACCTGAACGCTGGCGCCAATCTGACGAACGTCTGCCAGGAGAACCACGTCCGCTGGGGCGACGTGGAGGCAGCCTTCGCGAAGGCGGCGACCGTTGTCGAGGGTGACTATTACTACCCGATGACCTACGCCTACGCGATGGAGCCGTATACCAGCATCGCCGACTACACCGAGTCAGGGGTGACGGTCCACTCGTGTGCACAGCACCCGTTCATGGTCCGCCACGATGTGGCCCATGTCTTCGGGCTGCCGCTGAACAAGGTGCGGATCGTGACTCCGCTGATCGGGGGTGGCTACGGCTCGAAGTCGTACACCAAGATCGAGCCACTGACGGCCGTCTGCTCGTGGAAGGCGAAGCGGCCGGTCAAGCTCGAGTTGACCATCGACGAGTCGATCCTGACGACCCGTGCCGACGATGCGCGCGTGCACATCAAGACCGCCGTCGACGCCGAGGGCGGCCTGCTCGCGCGTCAGGCGACGATCTACCTGAACACCGGCGCCTTCGCCCAAAACAGTCCGCTGGTGTCGTCGAAGGCGGCCGTCCGGATCGTCGGGCCGTACCGCTATGAGGCCGTCGACATCACCAGCTATGCCGTCTACACCAATACCTGCCCGGCCAGTTCCTATCGCGGTTTCGGGGCGAGTCAGGTGACACTCGCTGCCGAGGGCCAGATGGATGAGCTGGCTGAGGCGCTTGGCGAGGATCCGATCCAGTTCCGGCTCCGCAACTTCGCCGAGCGCGGCGAGCGTTTCTTCCCGAAGCGGCGGGCGCTGACCGCCGACGTGATCGGCGACGTCAAGCGGCTGGCGGCGGCACTCGACTGGGATGCCCCCCTGCTGCCGAATCGTGGGCGCGGCATGGCGATCTCGGTCATCGACTCGGGTGCGCAGCCCATCGGCCGCAGCGAGGTCCGGGTTCACGGCGACGGCTCGGTCACGGTCCTGACCGGTAGCGCTGAGATGGGCCAGGGCAGCAAGACGGTGCTCGCCCAGATCGCGGCCGAGGAGCTCGGTACGACCCTCGACAAGGTGCGGGTGGTCCAGTCCGACACCGCGCTGACCCCGTTCGCCCGCTCGACGGGCGCCGACCGCACCACCACCCTCGAGGGCCGGACGGTACTGGGCGCGTGCCGGGCCGCGAAGGATTCGCTCAAGAAGATGGCCGCCGACATCTGGGAGGCCGACGAGCAGGACATCGTGCTCGAACCGACCGGGCTGATGTCCGAGGGCCGCCGGATGACCTGGAGCGACGTCATCGGCAGGTACTTCGGGATCGCCGACATGGAGGTGAGCGGCGCTGCCGACATCCGACAGGCCGACGAGCTTGCCGAGTTGCCGCCCTTCTGGGAGCCGGCCATTGCCGGCGTCGAAGTCGAGGTCTTTCCCGACACCGGGCGGGTCTCGGTTCACAAATTGGTGACGGTGGCCGACATCGGCCTGGCGGTCAACCCCACTATGGCGGAAGGCCAGGACCTCGGCTCGGCGACGATGGGGCTCGGGGTGGCACTCGCCGAGGAGCTTGTCTACGACGGCCAGCAACTGTCGAACGGCTCGATGCTCGACTACCGGGTACCGCGCTTTTCGGACGTCCCCGCGGAGTTCCACGGCATCCTCGTCGAGAACCGTGACGGCGTTGGGCCGTACGGCGCGAAGGGCGCTGGCGACGGCCCGACGAGCGCCATGTGCGCTGCCATCTCGAACGCGATCTACCGCGCCGTCGGGGTGCGGCTCCGGGAGGCCCCCTTCACACCCGAACGAGTCTGGCGGGCGATGAGAGACGCAGCGGTCAGTCATCAGGAGTCAGTCGTCAGAGGTGAGCCATGAGACGCGCCCATCCGCGGACGATTGACTGCTGACATCTGAACACTCGGAGGGACGCCGTGACACCGAATGATGTGACACCGGATGCCGTGATTGGCCGGATCGACCGCCAGGAGCTACTCGATCTGGCGCTCGCGCTCGGGAACATCGACAGCCCAACCGGCAGCGAAGGGCCCGCCGGGCAGTTCGTGTATGAGTGGCTCGAACGCAACGGCTTTGTGCCGAAGAAGTACGCACTCGTCGAGGAGCGCTTCAACGTCTCCGCCACGCTCGACGGCAGCGGCGGCGGTTACAACTTGATCTTCAACAGCCACCTCGACACCACGCTGCGGCCGGACGCCATCTGGTCGGCGCGTGACCCGAAAGACCCACTCTACCACTCGGCCTGGATCGACGGCGACGACATCTGCGGCGACGGTGTCGTCAACGACAAGGGTCCGATGGCAGCGTTCCTGATCGCGGCGAAGGCGATCAAGGAGGCCGGTCACCCGCTCAAGGGCGACCTGATCGTGAGCGCCGTGGCCGGCGAGATCTCGCGCGAGCCAGTTGAAGAGTTCCAGGGCTGGCCGTACCTGAGCAAGGATCTTGGCGCTCGTTTCATGATTACCCACGGCGCGGTCGCCGACTTCGCGCTCGTCGCCGAGGGGACCGGTTTCGGGATCGTCTGGATCGAGCCGGGCAAGGCCCATTTCAAGGTGACGATCTACTCCGATACGCCGCGTTACTACTCGCCGTACCTGCCACGCCCCACGGGTATCGCCGACGCCCCGAACGCGATCGTGCGGGCGACCGCCGCGATCCAGGCGTTCGAAGAGTGGGCCTACGAGTACCAGCAGCGCAACACGGTCGAGAGCGAGAGCGGAACGGTCATCCCGAAGGCGAGCATCAACGCGATCCGGTCTGGCTACCCGTTCAACCTGACCAGCACCCCGCAGATCTGTAGCTTCTACGTCGATACCCGCATCCTGCCGGGTGCAAACCCGCTCGATATTCGCGACGATCTGCGCGATCTGCTGAAGAAGACGGGCGTTGAGGGCAAGGTGGAGTTGTTCCTGTACCGCCCAGGCTTCGAGGCGAAGGGCATCGAGCGGTTCGTGGAGACGATTCGGCGTTGTCACGCCCAGGTCTTCCCCGAGCCGCCCCAGACGGTCAGCCCCTCAGTGTCGAGCATGTGGCGCGACGCAAACGCGTTCAACGAGCTTGGCATCCCGGCCCTGAGCTACGGCCCCCGCTCGGCCAGCCACGCTGCCAGGAAGTCGTTCAAGATTCAGGATCTGGTGAACGCCTCGGTAGTGTACGCCCGGATCGCGATGGACGTGTGCAACCAGGACCGGCCGCGTGTGTCACCCCTCGGCGCGCACGTGAACGCCGAGTCTATCGCGGCGCGGGTGGCGTCGCGGCTGAACGGAAGGGTCTCTGCCGAGTCGTGACCGCCACGCGGCCTGCTGGCGACAGTTGAGTGAGCCGCGCCCCATGCTGGTGGGGCACGGCTCGCCGTAATTCGGGAGGACGTCCATGCCCCTCGACCGTCACTACGTCAATCCCTCGGATGGGCCGGCGCCGGCCGGCTACACCCACGCGGTCCGGATGGGCTCGCTGCTGTTCGTATCCGGTCAACTTGCCCTCGACGCGCGGCGGCAACTCGTGGGTCCGGGCGACGTGGGTGCCCAGACCCGGCAGGCGCTGGAGAACGTCGGGCGGGTGCTCGGGGCGTCGGGGGCGGCCTGGACGGACGTGGCGAAACTCACGATCTTCCTGGTGGACATGCGGGGGATTGGGCGAGTGCGTGAGGCCCGGCAGGCGTTCTACGCCGAGCAGGGTATCGAGCCACCAGCGGCCACGACCGTGGGGGTGACCGGCCTGAGTGTCGAGGGCGCGCTGATTGAGATCGAGGCGTACGCCGTCGTCGGGCGGTAAGCGCCGCATCCGCAACCTTGCCTGACGGGCACGCCCGAGGCACCATCACCTCCGACGTTCCGACAGGGGAGACTCCATGCAGATCCGCCAGGTCCGCGCCCACTACCTGCGCGCCGAGCTTGCCGAACCGTTCGGCTGGTCCGTCTACACGACGCCGGTCCGACAGGCCGTGCTCGTCGAAGTGCTGACGGATGATGGCCGTACCGGCTGGGGCGAGAGCGGGTCCGGGACGTTACCACGCGCAGGCGCCCGCTTCATCGAGGACGTCCTGGCACCGTTGGCCGTCGGGGAAGATCCGTTCGATGTGGACCGGATCTGGCAGAAGGTGCGGAGTACGTTCGACCGGGCAGGCTGGACCGGTGACTTCGCGGTCCAGGCATGGAGCGGCCTCGAAGTGGCGCTTTGGGATCTGATGGGCAAGGCAACGGGGCGCCCGGTCTGCCAACTGCTCGGAGGACGGGTGCGGGATCGCATCATGGCCTATGCGACCGGCCTCTACTACGCGCCCACCGCCTCTGACCCCTCGGCGGCGCGGCAGGCCGAGGCACGGGGGTACGTCCAGGCTGGCTACCAGGCTATGAAGATGAAAGTCGGGGGGCTGACGCCGGAGGAGGACGTCCACGAGGTCACTGGCATCCGGGCGGCCATCGGCAGCGACGTGCTGCTGATGTGCGATGCGAACGGCGCCTACGACAGCCGCACCGCAATCAAGATCGGGCGGGCGCTCGAAGGGGAGGGCGTCGCCTGGTTCGAGGAGCCGGTCCAGCGGGGCGACCTGGAGGGATACCTCCAGGTGAAGCAGGCGCTCGATCTCCCCATCACCGGCGGGGAGCACGTCGGCAGCCTTGACGGCTTCCGGGAGTACGTGAGCCGTCGTGCCGTCGACATCCTTCAGCCAGACATCGCCAACTGCGGCGGATTGAGCGGCGCACGCAGGATTGCCGCGCTGGGCCAGGCATTCCATGTGCGGGTCTTTCCGCACGTCTGGGGCACCCCGCTGGCCGTGGCGGCCGGGCTCCACTTTGCCGCAACGCTGCCTGCGATGCCGCTGACCGTCACGGCCACGCCGCTGGCACAGGAGCCGGTCTTTGAGTTCGATAGTACCCCACACCCGATCCGCGACGCGATGATGACTGACCGGCTCCGACCGAAGGATGGCTGGCTGACCGTGCCCGACGACCCTGGCCTCGGCGTCGAGGTCGACCGCTCGGTACTCGAGCGTTTCCGCGTCGACTGACAACGCCGCGCGGAAAGAACGCCGAAATGGACCCCGCCATAGTCGTGGTTTCGACGGTTCAGGCTGGCTCCCATCCCTCCACCATGGTAGGAGCCGCTGGCTGAGCCGGCCGACGTTCGGCCTACCCAGCCATAGGTGGCCCCTCCAGGTGAGCTGCGCTCGGATGGGCACGCACGGCCACCACCCGGGCACGGCTCATGCATCTGGAAGATGTGAGATGCGTGAGGACTACCGGGCCACGGTTGGCGCTGGCGGTGAGCAGTTGAACGACAAGAGAAGCACGAGTGAAGGAGAGAGCCGCAACGTAGCGAGCCCCCCGACTGCCGGAGCGGGCACTCAGGACGTCGATGAGTTCCAGCCCGTGCACCATGGGCAGACCGGACGAGTTTCGAACGGCGCTCGAGAGCAACGCCCCGACCGGCCGATCCCGAATGCTGACGACGGAGCGGACCAGGGCGAACGTGGTCGCTCGGGCGAGTATCCTGACGGTCCATCTCAGGCGCCGGTAAGCGATCGTTCGAGCGAATGGCAGGCCGTCCAGTCGGGTTCGCACGAGGAAAGCCCGACGCCTCACGCACCACTCGCCGGACTAGTGGGCCGGGCACGCTTCGTCGTCCTGGTTGCTGTGGCGGCGGTGATGCTCGTTGCCCTGGCGCTCTTCGTATTAGGCGCAGGGTTGGCGGTGACGAGTGTCGTCCACGCCGTGTACGAAGCGCTCAGGGGTAACCTGAACGCGAGAGATCTGACAGTCCAATTCCTCGAGATCGTCAGCATCATGTTCAAGGCGGTGGTTTTCTATCTGATCGGCGTCGGCTTCTACAGTCTGTTCATCGCTCCGCTCAACATCACGGCCGCCATCGGCGTCGATACGCTCAACGACCTCGAGATCAAGATCGTTAGTGTAGTCATTGTTATCATGGCGGTGACGTTCCTGGAGCACTTCATCCTCTGGCAGCAGATAGGTGAAGTGCTGCTCTACGGCATCAGTATGGGTATCGTCATCGCGGCGCTCGTATTCTTCCAGAAACAATGCCATCGCGAATCGCTCGAGCTCCGCCATGAGGATGCTGGTATGCGCGAGACCGCCCAGCGCGAGTTGTTTCACCGCGAGCACGAAGAGCGCGAAGTTGGTTCGGCGGACGAGCGTGCGGCTCGCTCGCGGTCAAGCCACAGCGGCGCGAAGGCCGGCGCGTCCAGGCCAGAGCGGTAAGATGCGCGGGCACAATCCGCTCGTGGATGGCTCCGACGGCCGCTGGCCGCCGAGCACAACGTGCCCGCTCGTCCTCCACGCCACTGGACCTGGCCCGCTGTTACGGGCTCGGCGGTGCGAAGCCCCGGATGTAGTTGATCGTATTCCAGCGGTCGGCTTCCGACAATTGCCCCTCGAAGGCTGGCATCGACGTGCCCGGAACGCCGCGCGAGATCCAGGCGAAGAGCTCGCCATCAGTGTGCCCAGCCGCCATGTGCACCCGGAAGTCGGCCGGGCGGGGCCGGAGCGTCGCGGCGAGCGGACCGTCACCGCGCCCGGCCTCACCGTGGCAACTGACGCAGTTCTGCCCGTACACCACCTTGCCCGCGGCGATCGACGCGCTGTCGGGCGGGAACGGATTGCGCATGGTGCGAAGATCGGCGGGTACGGCGTTGGCGGTCACGGCCCGTGAGTACAGCACGCCGCCGATCAACGCTACGGCGAAGCTGGCCGCGTACAGTCCCGTCCGTTCGTGCCGGCGAACGCCGCCGGCCCGCGAGATCCAGAACGCAAGCGCAAGTCCGAGTGCCATGAAGGCCATCGCCAGCAACTGGCGTGGCGGGATAGTGGCGGGATTGGGGAGGAACTCGAGCGAGGGCGGCTGACCGGCAGTATCGGGATTGACGACGGTGGTGCGGAAGCCGATGCGCGCGTCCTCCAGTCCGCGCCGGCGTACGATCGCTTCGATCTGCCAGGCGCCGTCGGTCGTGATGTTCGTGCTCACCGCGCCGTAGCTGCCATCTGGTCGCTGCGGCAGCACCACGGTGCTCGCTCCAAGGTCTTCGTCGAGCGAGGTGACGCGCAGCGAGACCCGCTGGACCTCGTTTGGTGGTGCGATCGGCCCATCAAGCCGCACCACGACCTCGTTCGGCCCCGGCCGCCCCGGCGCGATTCGCAGGTCGACCGCCACGTTGTCGGCCAGGCCGCGAAGCTCGATTGGACGAGGCTGGCGCGCGTAAGTCTCACGGGCCGGCTCGGATGATGTCAGCAGCGCCGTCGCCATCAGCACCAGGACGGCCAGGCCAACCTCAGCCAGCACCGCCAGCCGGAAGCGGCGGATCAGCACCGCCGTGCTCTCGATCAGCGGTTGCCCGCGCGTCCGCAGCGCGGCGGCTAGGCGGGGCCGCACCACGAGCAGGTTGGCGGCACCCAGGCCGACGAGCGGCAGAACCAGGGCGATCTTCACCAGCAGCGCCACGCCGTAGAGCGTTTCGAGGGCGGGCGGCGTCTTGACCTGGAGCCGGCTCTGGAACAGGCCGGTCACAATCAGAATGACGACCGAGACGATCGCAAGCGCTGAGAAACGGGGAATCAGTCTGGCCACGAGCGCCGCTGACGATGGCTGTTCCAGCGTCGGGCCGGCGACGTGCAACAGCAGCGCGAAGGTGAACAGCCCACCTACCCAGGCAGCCGCCGCGACCTGATGAACCCAGTCGGCCGGCACGGCTAGCCAGGCGCCGCTCGGGATGGCGGCGGCGTGACTGTTCATGCTGATAGCGACCAGGACGCCAGCGCTTGCCACCAGGCCGCTCCAGGTGAGCGCCCGGCCGCGTGCCCAGGCGAGGAGCAGGAGCAGGACGATTGCGAGCGCCAGGCGCAGTTGCCAGAGCAGCCCGAGCCGGGTGCCGAGCAGTTGCGCGACCGGCTGGCCGATAGCCTGAAGGACGGGTACGTCGGCGGCGTTTGCGGCCTGCGACACCAGCCCGACGAGCGTCGACGCCAGCAGGAGCAGGGCGGCAAGCCGAGCTCGGCGCACGAAGAGCCTTTCGAAGGACACGGCAAGGCTGGCCATCTCAGGGCCTGCCTGTCGCGCGAACGTCGGCCGGGCCACGACAAGCAGGAAGATGAAGCCTCCTGCGAGCGCCAGAGCCCCGGCGTAGCTGAACCAGCGAGCGGTCACGTCCAGGGGACCCGGCACGAACGCGGGCGTCTCGCTCAGGGCGTCGCCGAGGCCGACTTCCCCGACCATGAGCGGGAAGACACCCTTGGTCGCATGGCCGTCGATGGACGAGAGTACTCGCCAGGAGATCGTATAGACACCATCGGGCACGTCCGGAACCGAGACGATCAGCGAATTCTTCTCGCCGGGCGCCGGGTAACTGTCACCCCGATCGACGCGGTTGCGATTCGCGTCGAGGACTTCCAGACCGCTGAAATTTGGCTCGATATCCTCGGTGAACCAGACCTGGATCTGCCCTGGCGTCTCGATCTTGGCGCCTGACGGAGGCTGCGAGTGGTCGTAGAGGGCGTGCGCCGAGACCGAGCGGGCGGGCAGCCCGAGCAGGATCAGTGCCACGAGCGCCGCTGGCAGAGCGCGCAGAATGGATCGAACGACGACGGGACGAGGGATCATGCTCGGACTCTTTTCGGATGTCAATTCCACGTGCCGGATGCGCGCACACTATCGCCAGGTGTGGCGGGCAGTTCACGGAATAGTACGCATGCGCGCCCGTCACTCCCGGCCCCTCTCCCGCGTGCGGGAGAGGGGCCGGGAGTGACGGGCTCCTCAGGGTGACACCATAGACTGAACGGCAGCCGGTGGTGAGATTTGCCCGTCTCCCAGATGTAGTACGCCGCCCCTAAGTGACACCATAGACTGAACGGCGGCCGGTGGGTGAGATCCATCCGGATGCTGATGGTGATCCGCAACGACAAGTGACAGCTTGGACTGAACGGTGGGTGAAGGGGGCACCCCCGAGGATGAGGGGACTCCTGGGCTGGCGGTCTGAGCTCAGTGACCGGTACTCGTGCCGCCTTGCTCCCCCTGGCCGTCGTCCTGGCCGGCGCCCTGGCTGCTTTCGCCAGGACTCGGTGTGCCGGCCGCACCCTGACCGTGCGACCCGTGCTCCGGGCTGGCCTGGTTGTTGCTGCCAAGGTAGTCGTACGCCATCGCCGAGAGGTCATGACCCAGATCGTGGACCCTGGTGGCCGAGTCCGATGCAGCGGCAGCGTTCTCATCGCGCAACGCCTGCTCCAGCGCCTTCATCTGGGTCGCCAGGTCGCGCGCGGTCGCCTGCATGGACGCGGGCCAGTCGGTGGCCGCCGTGGCAATGCGTGCCCGTCGCACCTTGCCGAGTGTGCCGGCCGGGAGCGTGCCGGCTTTCGCGCTCTCGTCGAGCTCATGGAAGCCGGCCGTGTCGAGCTGGTAGGTCGTCGCAATGACCTGCGCCTTCTGAGCGGCGAGGTACGCCGCGTCGGCCTGATCGGCGGCGACAGGCTGGCTGAGGGTTGCGGCGGTCAGTGCGACGCCGGCGAGAAAGCCGCCGCCGGCGAGGAGAAACTGTCGAGGGAACATCGAACATCCTCTCAGGAGCGCGCCACCATGGTGGTGACGCGCGGAAAGCAACCGGTGCCCGGACACGAGCGCCGGTCATGTCACTATCAGTTCGTGCTTGCTGTGCCGTTACGGCGCGGACGGTAATTGGTGCTCGAGGCCGGAGTGGTTCGCCCGCACTCCGCACCCCGAACCGCGTGGCCGGGCTTACCCTGGGTAGATCGGCACGACGGTCCCGCCTGTGCTCAGCCAGGATCGTCGGCGTATCGACGTGTGCGGATCTGGCGGTGGGACGCCCCCTCAGCGCACAGGAGTCAGTAGCCGAGTGCCGGTGCTGTCTCCTCGACGGACGTGGTGTCATCGGCCGGAGCAAAGCTGCCGGTCGGAGCAGCCGCGCCGGGCACCGTTGGGGCGGCACGTGGATCCATGCCTGGCGCCGAATCGGCGGTTGGCGGCGTCAGCCCGACGCCGAAGGCGAACGTGCCCGGTTCGGGGTGTCCGTCTTCGGCGGACTCGGCCACGAACTCCACCGTGTATACACCCGGCGCAAGCTCGGGCAGCGACACGATCATCTGCTTGCGGTCTGGGTCATCCTGATCGACCTGGCCATCGCCGAGATCGACCTGCGTGCCAGCGGCGTCCACGACGCGGATGGTGCTGTGCAGCGTCAACTCCTGGGTGAACCAGGCGCGCATGATGAACGGCGTACCGTCGAGCGCTGAATCGGCGGGTGGGTCCGAATGGCTGAAACGAGCATGGGCGAACACGCTCGTGTGGGCGAACGCCATCAGGCTGAGGGCACAGGCAGCGGCGAGCAGTACGCGCGTCGCACGCCGGGCTCGATGGGGGACTCGAATCATGAGGTTCCTCGGGGCCACGCCTGGGCGCGGCCGGAGTTATCGTCAGAACGGGCCTCTACAGAAGGAAACGTACCGGTCAACGTGGCGGTTCCGGCTGCTGATTCCGGTCGTGAGCGCTGTCGACGCGTACCCCGCGCTCAGGCCGAATCAGCGAGCCGAACGAACGGCCAGCGATCCGCCAGGTTGGCGAGGTGAGGGGTTGGCAACGAGCCGAGTGGCTGATTGAGACAGTCACACGGACGACTACACAGCCCGTCGGCGGGTGGCTGGGTCAGCCCCGAGGCGGCGGCGTCAGAACGCCCGGCAGGTAGTCACCCGGGCGCTGCTCCTCGAGCGATCCTCTCCACAGTCGACCCACTCTCAGGGCGATGAGGACGGGTGTGGCGAGGGCGAGGCCGCTGGTCATGAAGGCGGCAGGCGTGGCGGTGCCGGCGGGAGCCTGCCAGCCGCTTTCGACGTTGGCGGCGCGGCCAGCGCGCTGATCGCGAATATCCTGTGGCGGCGGCTCGCTCAGATCGCCGCTCAGTTCGGCCACCCCGTGGCGGTGCAGACCGTGAGTGTGCAGGCCGTGAGTGTGCTCCGCGCCAACCTCCGAGCCGTGACTGTGGGGGAACACCGGATGCAGCACTTGCCCGAGATGGTCGTCGGGCACACACCAGCACGACACCGGCGCCGAGACCGAGAGCCCGGCGACAATGAGGAGCGCCAGGATGAACTGGTAGGCCATCAGCCCGCGTACAAGAGTCATCCTGCCATCAGGATACGACACTGCCGTCCTGACGCGGGAGTGCCCACGATCCTGTATCGAGCAGGCGCCGAGGGCACACGATCGTCACGCGGCCGGTTCGATGGCTGGGGAGGTCGACGCCCGCCGCCCAGATGCGCGTCCGCACCCTGGTAGAATGGCTGATTGTCGTTCGATCGACGAGCACTGCCGACCGGGCGGACACCCAGGAGAACGTGAGGGGAGTAGGCGGGATGAGTGTAGGAGCGGGGGTGTCGACCGGGGCGGCAAAGGCGGTCGTTCGAGAGCAACCACGTCGAGGCGGAAAGTTCGCGCGGCTGGCGCCAGGGCTGGCGCTCGTGGTGGTGTTGGGACTGATCGCGCAGGGCATCGCCATGGTCGAGGAGCTCGTCCTCGGCCGGCCCTGGATCGAGGGGTTGGTGCTGGCGCTGCTACTCGGCGTGCTGGTCCGCAACGTGGTCTCGAATCTGACCCAGTTCGAAGCCGGCGCGGCGTATGCTGGCAAACAGGTGCTCGAGTTCGCAGTCGTGCTGCTCGGTGCCGGTATCAACGTCGCGGCACTGTTGGCGACCGGTCCTCGCCTGGCGGTTCTGATCGTCGCGGGCGTGACCACCGTTCTCGTGCTCGGATTTCTGGCCGGCCGGCTGCTCGGGCTGGGGCCGCGTCTGGCGCTGCTGGTGGCGACCGGTAACGCGATCTGCGGCAACTCGGCCATCGCGGCCGTCGCGCCCGTGGTCAAGGCCACCAAGGACGAGATCGCCTCGTCGATTGCCCTGACGGCCGTCCTCGGCGTCACGCTCGTGCTGACTCTGCCGATCCTGATTCCACTCCTGAGCCTGTCGCACTATCAGTATGGCGTGGTGGCTGGGATGGGGGTCTACGCCGTACCTCAGGTACTGGCGGCGGCGTTCCCGGTCAGCGAACTGAGCGGAGAGATCGCGACGACGGTCAAGCTCGGGCGGGTCATGATGCTCGGGCCGCTGGTGCTGATCGTCGGCCTGATCATGGCGAAGCGAGGCGCTGGTGAAGGGACGAAGCTAAAGCTGAATCAGGCGCTCCCCTGGTTTCTGATCGGCTTCCTGGTGCTCGCCGCGCTGCGGATCGTGGGACTGCTGCCGAACGTGGTGGCGGATCCGGCCAAGGTGGTGGGCGGCTGGCTCACTATCCTGGCGATGGCTGGCCTCGGGCTGGGCGTGCGGTTGTCGGTGGTGCGGAGCGTCGGGCCACGGGTTGCCGTAGCGGTCATTGTGGCGCTCGCGATCCTGATCTCACTGACGCTGACCCTCATCCGCGTCCTCGGCATCAACGCCTGACCCCTCGCCTGACCCGTCGACAGAAGCGGCCTCAGAGCGCGCCACCGTGCATATGCGGGTGGCGCGCTCAACGTGCCGGCCGGCTTCGACGGCGTGGCATGCAGGGTTTGGCGTGGCACGCGCATAGCGAGGTGCGCGACGTTACCCGGCAATCACCTCATCAAGGTGTGGCCGCCCTGTGGCTACGGCTGACGAAGCCGGGGCGGGGCGTATCCGTCCGGCACCTCGATCTCGAGCGCGAGCATCAGCGAGCTACGGCTCTTGCCGTGGGCGTCCTGTGCGAGCGAGGTCGTCACGCCGCCGGCAAGCGCGTGCTCCATCACGAAGTTCAGGGCGCCGATGTTGGGGAGCTCATAGCGGACGATCCGACCCCGCACCAGCGGCCCGAAATGCGCCTTCACTCGCTCGACCGTGACCTCGCGGCGAAGTAGGTCGTAGTCAGCCTCGTCGTAGGCGATCACCGAGACGTTCGAGGCATCGGTCTTGTCGCCGGCCCGGCTGTGGGCGACCTCGCGAAGAGCCATTCTCGTGGTCATCGCCCGCCACTCTCGACGATCTCAACGCGGGTAGGCACCTGCTCGCGGGGCAGGTAGGTCGAGACGATTCCCAGCACCTCGCGGACCGACCTGGTCGCGCCCCCGCCACCGGCCGGCCCCGAAAGCCAGAGCGCCTCGACTTCCTCGCCGACGAGCGCCGCCTCTTCGGCCGTGGCCGTCTTCACGGCGACCCGCAGCCGCACCTCGGTCGGGGCTGGGCCTGGTGGTGTAGCGGCCGAGAAGAGCGAATCCACGCCAACGCAGTCCAGGCGCGTCTCATGGGCCGCTACGCCGAGCGCTTCGAGGCGATCCAGCGCGATGGTGCCAGCTAGCCGCGCCCGCTCGACGGCCCCCGGGCCGCCGTAGGAGATCTGGCCCTCGCCGACGTAGCCGTCACGGTAGCCGACGCTGACCTTGAGCGTGTTCGGTCGTGGGCTGCCGCTCCCGCCCGTCACCTGCACTCGGTCCTGACCGACCTGGGCGACGCGCACGCCGGTGAAGTCGGCTGTGACGTCTGGCGTCAGGTAGCGGGCCGGATCGTGGACCTCGTAGAGCAATTGCTCCTTACACGTGGCGGTGCTGACCAGCCCGCCGCTGCCGGGCGTCTTGGTGACGATCGCGTCGACATCCGGGCTGACCTCGGCCAGCGGATAGCCGATATTCGCGAGATCAGGCACGTCCTTGTAGCCAGGGTCGGCGAAATATCCGCCGCTGAGCTGGGTCGTGCACTCGAGTAGATGACCGATGACCGTGCCTGCCCCCAGGCGCGGCCAATCCTCGGACGGCCAGTCGAAGGTGTGTGCGAGGGGCGCCAGCACCAGCGACGGATCGGCGACCCGACCGGCGACCACGACATCCGCCCCGCGCTCCAGCGCCTCGCGAAGCGGGTCGATGCCCAGGTAGGCGTTGGCCGAGACGATTGTCCCGATATCACGGACGAGCACGCCGGTCTCGGCGACCGGCAGGTCGGAACCCCGCACCTGATCCAGCACGTCGTCGCCGAGCACGACGGCCACGCGCAACCGCAGCCCCAACTGATGGGCGAGTCGGACGATCTTCTCGGCGGCAGCCGTCGGGTTGGCCGCGCCCATGTTGGTGACGATCCGGGTGCCGCGGGCTGCGCAAAGCGGCAGCAGGGGCCGCAGCCGCCGCTCCAGCAACGGATCGTAGCCGGCGGCCGGGTCTTTCAGGCGGGCGCGCTGCGCGAGGGCGATGGTGCGCTCGGCAAGGCACTCCAGCACCAGATAGTCGAGATCGCCGCGCTCGACCAGCCGCGGCGCGCCGTCGAGCCGGTCCCCGCTGAAGCCTGCCCCCGCGCCCACCCGGACCGTCTTCGGCATCGTTGCCTCCTCGCGTGTACTGGTAGGAGTTACCAGCCAGCGCCGTAGTCGCGCCGCTCAGCGTCGTCGGTACAGGTCGGGCAGGCCGCGCTTTCGAGGTGGTTCACGTAGCCCCAGTCGTCGGACCAGATGACTCCACCGCGGAAGTCCCAGCCGGCCTCATCCACGACGTACGGTCGTGCGCAGAAGCGGCAGGCAGGTAGACAGGCGTGATGGAACAGCATCGAGCCGACCCCGAGGACGTCAATCTCCTCGATCTCGGCGTCGCAGACAGCACAGACCTCTGGCACGGGGATGGGCTCCGATGGGACGCGGGCAGGACGGCGTGTTGGCCATCCCGCCCGCGCTTGCGTGGAAGAACGTAGTGCTGGGCGACATGTGGGCCTCTCCCACATATCCTGCCCACTCCTGGATGGAAGATTGGCTCAGCGGCCGGCCTTGATCTCCTTGACCGCCTGGGTCGCCGCCATGCTCAGCAGCCGGACCTCCGCGCCGAGGGCGATCATCGAGAAGCCCTGGTCGTGGCGCTGGCGTGCCGTCGCCGCCGATCCGACCATCAGGCCGCAGCCGACGTTATGCTTCTTCGCCGAGGCCAGCACCTTCTGAACCGCCTCCTCGAAGCGCGGATCGGGGTTGTCAAGCATCGGCGGTAGGCCGAGCGCGCCGCACAGGTCTTGCGGCCCGATGAACGCACAGTCGATCCCAGGCACCGCGAGGATGTCGTCCACCCGTTCGACGGCCGGGACGCTCTCGATCTGGATGCAGACAAAGATCGAGTCGCTGGCCCGCGCGAAGTAGGTCGAGGCGTCGGTGTCCCAGGCGGCGTCGTTGCGGCCGCCAGCGAGGCTACGGATGCCGGCCGGCGGGTACTTGCACGACGCCACGACCGAGCGGGCTTGCTCGGGTGACTGAATCATCGGCGCGATGATGCCCATCGCACCCAGGTCGAGCGCCCGTTTGATGTTCTCGTCGGTAGCGCTTGGGATGCGAATCAGCGGCGCGACGCCGTGCCCGCCGACAACGGCCACCATCGCCAGCGCCGTCTCCCAATTCGTGGGTGCGTGCTCCAGGTCGATCGTCAGCCAGTCGAACCCGGCCACGGCCATCCGTTCGGCGGCGATGACGCTCGCAAGGCTCAGCCAGATCCCGATGGTCGGCTCGCCGTTCCGAATGCGCTGCTTGACCACGTTCTGCTTCATACGCGGGAGATCCATCCAGTTCACGAGAGTCGGAGGCTTCGCGGGAGTCCCTGGGAACTGTACTCCATTTCACGAATAGCGTCTCTACGCCCGACGTTCGCATCTCGTAGGCGCGACGTGGCGGGCGACAGCCACCCGCTGCTGTCCATCAGTGCTCGAATCCGCAACTTCGCGCGGCGCACGTCGTTCCCATAACGGACGCGTCACATCCCCGTACGCGACTCCATGACGTTTCATGACGCGGACCTTCGAGGCGAGGGAGGGCACGTGGTAGTCCCGCGCGGTTGGCGGTTCCTGGTCTGGTCGTTCGTCGCACTGTCGCTGGCGGTGGCGCCATTGTCGGTGGTGACCGCGCAGCAGGCCGACGTTCGCTACTTTCCCCAGACTGGCTACCGCATTGCCGCCGACCCGTTCTGGACCTACTTCAACCGTCGGGGTGGCGCCCGGAACTTCGGCTACCCGGTGTCGAACGCTTTCACCCTGTCCGGATTCCAGGTCCAGGTCTTTCAACGGGCCGTGCTCCAGCTCCAGCCAGACGGCTCCGTCGCGATGATGAACCTGCTGGACGATGGCATGCTGCCGTACACCCGGATCAACGGCTCGGTGTTCCCCAGCATCGACCCGCGGGTGTTGAAGGGGCAGCCAGAAGTGGGGACGCCCGACTACCACGCCAGGGCGCTTCAGTTCGTCAAGGACAACGCGCCGGACACCTGGAACGGCATGAAGGTCAACTTCTTCCAGACCTTCGCCACTAGTGTGCGGCCCGATGAGGCGTTCCCGAATGGCGGCGGCAGCGCCGGGCTGCTGCTCGGGTTCAACCTGGAGATCTGGGGACTGCCGACCTCGAAACCGATGGCCGATCCAACCAACTCCGGTTTCGTCTACCAGCGCTTCCAGCGCGGCATCATGCACTACGACGAGTCGTGCACATGCACCCAGGGCCTCCTGCTGGCCGACTACGTGAAGGCACTGCTGACGCTCAGGAACCTGCCTGCTGATCTGGGCGCCGACGCGGCCAGGAGTCCCCTGTACGCTCAGTTCGACCCGGCCAGCCCGGCCTGGCTGAGGCGGCCGGCCGACCTGCCCGGCTCGGACCTGACCAACGCCTTCCGTCGCGACGCGACTGTCTTCATCGACGCCGGCCACGGCGGCAAGGAGATCGGCGCATCTTATCGCTTCGAGGACGGCAAGACGATGGTCGAAAAGGACGTGAATCTCGAGGTGGCGACGCGGCTGGCGCGGACCCTTCGCGAGAGCGGCTTCGGCGTCGTCATGAGTCGGACGGCTGACATCCAGGCGAACACTACCCGTGACCTGAACGGCGACGGCAAGGTCAATCTGACCGACGATCTCCAGGCTCGTCTCGACACCGCGAATGGCCTGAAAGCGGACCTGCTCGTGTCCGTCCACTTCAACGGTATCGCAGATCCGACCAAACGCGGGACGCAGATGTTCTACGCACAGGGGCGGCCGTTCAGCGACCGAAATCAGACGCTCGCCCAACTGGCCCAGCAATCACTCGTCAAGTCGCTGAAGCAGGCCGGCTACGACACCCTCGACCGAGGCGCAACGACCGACAGCCGGGTGCTAGGCGAAGGGAACCACTACTATCTGCTCGGCCCGAAGAGTGACGTCATCGCCCGGCCAAGCGAGATGCCAGGCATCATCGGCGAGCCACTCTACGTCACCAACCCTGACGACGCGAAGGCGCTGCGTCAGGACAAGGTGCTCGACGCTGTAGCGCGCGGCTACGCCGAGGCAGTCAGCGCCTACTTCCAGAAGTACCCGGTGCCGTAGGTCACCCCCGGCCCCTCTCCCGCGTGCGGGAGAGGGGCCGGGGGTGAGGGTAAGGGGCCGGGGGTGAGGGTGTCTACCTGACCTACTGAAATCCGAGTGAGTTGTCCGGAAGGATCGGGAAGGGGCGATGCCAGCGGGCGCCCGGACGGTTGGCGACGAATTCCTCGTTCAACGCGACGCCGAAGCCCGGCCCCTCGGGTACCTCAAGGTAGCCATCCTTCACCACCAGCGGCTCGCGCAGGAGGTTGCGCCGGTCGCCCGTGTCGTCGGGGGTGTACTCGAGGATCAGGAAGTTCGGGGTGGATGCCGAGAAGTGGACGTTCACGGCCGTCGCGAGCGGTCCCATCGGGTTGTGGGGCGCGACCGTGACGTAGTTCGCTTCGGCGAGTGCCGCGATCTTCTTGCATTCCAGGATGCCGCCTGCAACACAGATGTCGGGCTGGATGATGTCGGCGGCACGCTTCTCCAAGAGCTCGCGGAACTGGAACTTGGTGTAGAGCATCTCGCCCGTCGCGATGGGAATCGGGCTGCGGGCGCGGAGATCCGCCAGTGCGTCGATGTTCTCTGGGCGGAGCGGCTCCTCGAAGAAGAACGGCCGGTACGGCTCGAGCGCTTTCGCCATCTCCAGCGCGCGGGCAGGCTCGAAGATGCGAGCGTGCGCGTCTACCCCGATGTCGACCTCGTCGCCGACGGCCTTTCGGACGGCCTCTAGCCGGGCGGCCGAGTGCCGAACGACCGTCTCGAATGGCATCTTCTCCCAGCCGGGCGGCTGTGGGCCAATCTTGAGCGCGGTGTAACCGTAGCGCTCGACCAGTCGTACGGCGTCCTCAGCCAGCGCCTCGGGCGTCGCGCCGCGCGGCGCCTGATACACCCGAATGCGATCGCGAAACTTGCCGCCGAGCAGCCGGTAGACTGGGACACCAAGCGCCCGCGCGCTGATGTCCCAGAGGGCATGCTCGATCCCGCTCAGCGCAGCGTTCAGGATCGAGCCGCCCGGAAACCTCGAACCGGCGTACATCAGGTGCCAGAGCGCCTCGACGTCACGCGGATCGCGGCCGACGAGCCAGGTTTCAAAGTCGCTGACCACGTTCGCGACAGCATCGTCCGGGCCGACCGAGTACGCTTCACCGATTCCGGTGATGCCCTCGTCAGTGGACACCTTGACAAACAAGAAGTTGCGGTGGGTGAGGCCGACCACGAAGGTCTGAATCTGGGTGATCTTCACGAAGGTCGCTCTTTCTCACCCTCTCCCACTGGGAGAAGGCTGGCGTGAGGGTTCTTCCGGCGAGGGCCGAGGTGCGGGCTCTGCCAGCGAACTGAGGTGAGGATGTCTCCGAGCGGCGACCCCCACCCGCGCTGCGCGCGGCCTCTCCCAGCGAGAGAGGTGGACGGGAGCGGCCTATAGACGCTAGACGCTCCGGCGCGGAATGGGAGCAGCTAGACCTCCGTCACGAGCGAGAGGATCATCGGGCGGCGGCGAATCTTCTCGTAGATGAAACCGCTCAGTACCTCGCGGATCTTGCCGACCAGGAAGCCGTAGCTCGGACCGCTGCGCGGTGTCGATTGGAGCGCCTCGCTCAGCGTGTCGCGGGCCTCGCCGAGGATGGCATCCTGACGCGGATCGACGATACCGCGCGAGATCAGGTCCGGCCCTCCGATCAACTCACCGGTCTCGCGGTCGACCACCACCGAGGCGATCAGCACCCCATCGGCGGCCAGGCGGCGGCGGTCACGCAGTACGACGTTCGTCACGTCTCCCACGGTGAGCCCGTCCACCAGCACCGAACCAGACGGTACCGTACCATTGAGCTCAATACTGCCCTCGTCGATCTCGATCACCTCGCCGATGTCCACGATCAGCACGTTGTCGGATGGGTAGCCGACCGACTCGGCAAGTTCCTTGTAGAGCACCTGCATCCGATACTCGCCGTGAACCGGCACACAGAACTTCGGACGGAGCAGGTCGAGCATGTGGCGGAGCTCGTCGCGGCTGGCATGCCCCGAGACGTGAACGCCCTGGTTGATCGCGCGATAGATCACCTTTGCGCCGCGCCGGTACAGGTTGTCGATGGCGCGGGCGACCGTCTCCTCGTTGCCAGGGATCGGCCCGGCGCTGAAGATGACCGTGTCTTCGGGGATGATTTTGACGTTTGGGTGGTCGCCCATCGCCATCCGGCTCAGGACCGACGAGGGCTCGCCCTGGCTACCAGTTGCCAGCAC
The DNA here is from genome assembly GCA_020845495.1 of Chloroflexota bacterium. Next base: position 236,364 of record JADLFM010000137.1, on the reverse strand, counting down.
CACCAGTTGCGAGGGCGGGATGTTGTTCGCCTCGCGCAGATCGACGATCGTGCCTTCGGGAACGTCGAGGTAGCCGATCTCGGCAGCTACCTTCAGGTTCTGGTCCATGCTTCGCCCGGCGACAGCCACCTTCCGTCCAAGCCGGTGGGCGATCAGCACCACCTGTCGCAGTCGGGCGAGGTTCGAGGCGAAGGTGGTCACGATGACGCGTCCGGCTGCCTCACGCATGATCTCTTCGAGGTTCTCGCTGACGGTGCTCTCCGAGCCGGTCCACCCCGGGCTCTCGATGCGTACGCAGTCCGAGAAGAGCGCCAGCATGCCCTCGTCGCCGAGACGCCGGAGCGCTTCCTCGTCGGTGCCGCGGCCATCGACCGGCTGACGATCGAATTTATAGTCGCCAGTGTGGAAGACCGTGCCGACGGGCGTCCGGATCGCAAAACCGACCGAGCCGGGCACGCTGTGGTTGACGAACACCGGTTCGACCTGAAATGGGTCCAGATCGATGTGGTCGCCTGGCTGGAACTCGCGCAGATCGACGCGGTCCAACTGCTTGTGCTCGCGCAGCTTGGTGGCGATCAGACCGAGCGTCATCCTGGTGCCATAGATCGGCACCGGATCCGCTCGGTCGAGTTGCATAATCAGGAAGGGCAGCGCGCCGATGTGATCTTCGTGGCCGTGGGTGACGAGGATGCCGAGCAGATCGTCAGCCGCCTCCGTGACATAGCCGAAGTCGGGGATCACCAGATCGACGCCGTGGAGCTCAGCCTCGGGGAATTTCACCCCCGCATCGACGAGCAGCATCTGGTCGTCGTATTCAAAGAGGGTCGAGTTCTTGCCAACTTCGCCGACGCCGCCTAGCAGCACCGCGCGCAACATCTCATCCACTGTGCCTCCTCGGGCTTCCGTTCAGGATAGCCCGCTCCAGGTAGATTGAAGCATGCGGCAGGCCGCCATACCAAGGCATGCTACAATCGGGCATGCGCTGTCCCTACTGCTCGTCGCGTGATACACGCGTTCTGGACAAGCGCGATGCCGAAGACGTCTCGATGACGCGACGCCGCCGCGAGTGCCAGAGCTGCAACGGCCGTTTCACCACCTATGAGCGGCCGGAGTTGGCGACGCTGATGATCGTCAAGAAGGACGGGCGTCGCCAACCCTTCAATCGCGACAAGCTCCGGACCAGCATTCAGACCGCCTGCGCCAAGCGTTCGATCAGCTCCGAGACGATCGAGCGGACGGTGGACCAGATCGAGTCGGCGCTCCGCAAGCGCGACGGCCTCGAAGTGCCGAGCAGCGTCGTTGGCGACCTGGTGATCGGCTGCCTGCGCGACATCGACCAGGTGGCCTACATCCGGTTCGCGTCCGTGTACCGCGCCTTCGCCGACGTGTCGTCCTTCGAGGACGAGGCGCGCAAGCTGAAGCGCTAGGCGACTGCGTGCAGCCGGATATGGACGTGTCGGCGCACTCCACGCAGCCTCCCAAAGCGCCGCGCTGGACCGGGGCGGCACTGCTCGTCGCGGTGGTAGGCGCCGTCTGCGCTGCGCTCGGCGGGGCGCTGGTGACGCTCGGGCCGCGCCTGGGCCTGCTGGAGAGCGGCGCGGCTGGGGCTGTAGGGCTGGTCATCGCCGTAACCCTACTCGCGCTCGGAGTGGCCGCGATGCTGGGTGGGCTGTGCGCGTACGTGCTGGTGCCGGGGCTGCTCGGCCCACGCGCCGCACGCAGCGACGTCGGCACCCACCGGCTGGTGATCGCGGCGACGGCGCTGATCGTGCTCGTCGCCAACCTCCCGCCGCTCGCCTACATGGGGCTGAATGCATCGCCGGGCCTGTGCACGGTGCCAGGCTTCATGATCTCGGCGCTGTCGGTCGACGCGGCGTTACTAGGCGTCCTGTACGTGCGGTTGATCCGCCCCGGCATCATCACGGGGCGGACCCTCGGGTTGGGCGTGGGACAACTCGTGCACAACGTGGGGTTCGGTGTGCTCCTCGGCATCACCATCCTGGTGGTGAGCGCGCTGGTTCAGGCGGCGCTTCAGGCCTTCGGGGTGCAACAGACGCAGCTCGCCGATCTCTCGTGCGTGCGCCGCTTTCCTCTTGGCGGGTTCGTGCTGGTGGTGCTGGCGGGCGGGCTGATCGCACCCATCTCCGAGGAGTTGTACTTCCGAGGCTTCGTGTTCAGGAGCTACCTCGAGCGCAAGGGCACGATCGTCGCCTACGTTGCGACCTCGCTGCTGTTCGCTACGCTCCACCTGAACCTGCCGGCGCTGCTGCCGATCCTGGTGATGAGCCTGCTCTTCTGCTGGGCCTACCAGCGCACGGGCAGCATCATTCCGAGCATCGTCGGCCACGCCCTCAACAATACGATTGCGTTCAGTATCTTGTACTTCACCAGCGCGCCACTCTGAGGCCGCTCGCCTCACCATCGAGCCGGCGTGTGCTGGATATGCCCGAGTCCACGGAGGCCGCCGAGGCCCCGAGCCGCCAGGGAGGATTACGATGGAGTTCCCGCGAGCACCGCTGCCGCCGATGGTTCGAGTGCGGCAGGAGCTTCCGAACGACCACGTTGCCGACGTGGGCGCGGCGGTGCGCGACGCACTCGACGCGGCCGATCTACGCTCTCGGGTGCGGGCCGGCCAGCGGATCGCCGTCACGGCCGGCAGCCGGGGCATCGCGGACATCGCGACCGTCATCCGCACAGTGCTGGACGAACTGAAGGCGGCGGGCGCGCAGCCGTTCGTGGTACCGGCCATGGGCAGTCACGGCGGCGCGACGGTGGAGGGGCAGCGGGCAGTCCTTGCCGAGTACGGCATCACCGAGGCCGAGGTCGGCGCGCCGATCCTCGCGACGATGGACACGGTCGTTGTCGGCACTCTGGACGACGGGACGGCGTGCTACCTCGACAAGAACGCCGCCGAGGCAGACGGCATCGTCGTGGTTGGGCGGGTCAAGGCTCACACCGCGTTCCGTGGTGACATCGAGAGCGGCCTCTGCAAGATGGTAGCTATTGGGCTGGGCAAGCAACGTGGCGCCGAGACCAACCACGCACGCGGCCTGAAGGAGAGCATTCCCGAGGTTGCCGGGGTGACGCTCGGGGCCGGCAAGATCGTGCTCGGCGTGGCACTCGTGGAGAATGCCTACCATCGCCTGCACACCGTCCGTGCCGTCGGCCCAGACCAGTTCCACGCGACGGACCGCGACATGCTGACGCTCGCGAACGCCCTCCTGCCGCGCGTCCCGTTCGCGTCGCTCGACCTTCTCATCGTGGACGAGCTTGGGAAGAACATCTCCGGCAGCGGCATGGACTACAACATCGTCGGGATGTGGCGGCGGATCGGCGGGGAGCGGCGTCCGCTCTATACCCGGATCGCGGTGCTGGACGTCACGGACCAGTCGGAGGGCAACTGCCTCGGCGTCGGGATCGCCGACTTCACGACCCGCCGCCTCTTCGACAAGCTGGACTTCCGCAAGACCTACATGAACGGGCTGACGGCAGGTGCGCTCGACGCGATTCGGATCCCGGTCGTGCTGGGCAGCGACCGAGAAGCACTAGAAGTCGCGCTCAAGTCCGCGAACGCACCCGGCGTGCCACGCATCGCCTGGATTCGGAATACCCTCGAACTTCAAGAGATGCGCGTCTCGGAGAGCCTGCTCGACGAGGTGAGCCAGATCCGGACACTGGTTGTCGAGGGGCAGCCTGAGGCGATCGCCTTCGACGCGGACGGCAACGTCGTGCGTGAGGAGCGGGTGCCCCAGCTCAGCCCGTCGAAGGCGGCTGCCAGCGGCTGAGCGCCACACGCCAACGTCAAGGCTGAAGAGCGATAGGCCCGCCGCTGAGGAGAGCCTCGGCGGCGGGCCGTTGACGTGCGGATGCTCGGTTGTCGAGTCGCGCTTCGGCCCTGGCTGTAGCAACCCGACACGTGGGCAACGCCGGCGCTTGATGGCAGACGGCAGTGCGGCAGCAAGCCCGCAAGGCTCAGCGTGGTGCTGGGGAAGCGGGTGGGCGGTTCGAATTCGAGCGTGGGGTGGCCGGCGCGATGATGATGGGTAGGTTCGGGTCGGGTGTGTTGGTCGCCGCTGGCGCCGCTGTCGGGCCGGACGGAGCGCTCGAGCCGGGCGCCGTAGTCGGGCCAGGTGCCTGCGTCGCGGGGGCGGCCTGCGTTCCGGACGGCTGCGGTGCGGTCGTCGACGACGGTGTGCCGCTCCCGGCCGTCGCGGTCGGGCGCGAGCCAGGCGGTAAGGGAGTCGGTACCGTGCCCGATGCTACTACAGCCCCACCGACGATCCAGCCGGTCACCCCCTGGCTGTCGCGGACCTGCCGCCAGACCCGTCCTTCAACCTCGCGCTCCGGTCCGAGCACGTCGACCGGTGAACCTTCGGCGAGGGTCTTGAGCACCTTGCCGTTCGCACCCGGCTCGGAGCGGATGTTCGCACCCTGGCCGCCGGTGTTGCCGACCTGACCCCGCGACGAAGGACCAGTCGTCGTTGCCGACGTCGGACGAGCAGCCGGCGCCGAGGTCGGCCGCGCTGGTGCGGCTGAGGCTGCTGCCGGCGTCGCGGCTTCGATTATTGCGCTCGAGGGCGGCGGTGCGGTCCCTTCAGGAACCAGGTAGCTGGCCGCGATCCAACCTGACTGACCGCCCGACTCCTGGACGTTGCGCCAGGTGAGCCCCTCGGCCTCACGGTTCGGGCCGATCACGTCGACCGCCGTGCCGTCAGGGAGTGTCGTCAGTTTCTCACCGTCACTGCTTGGCTCACGGCGTAGGTTAGCGCCCTGGCCATCGGTGTTAGCGACCTGAAGGCGGTCCCGGCGGACCTGGGTCGGCGTCGCAGGGATGGTAGGTGTCGACGTGGCAAAGATCTCGGCAATCGAGCCCGGCTGTGACGCGGCGGTTCCAGCAGCGACCGGTGCCGGTGTTGGGGCGAGCGCCGTCTCGGACGGCCGCGCGATACTGAGAATCACGAAGACCAGCCCGGCGGTCAGTGCGACAGCGAGCGCAGCCGCCAGCCCCAGTCCGATCCACTGCGCTCGCGGCATCTGGCTCTGACGCGGTGCGGCCTCGTACATCCGGGTCGGATGGACCGGTTGCGCCTGCGCCCGGTTACGCCGTCGCGCCTGCCCCGGGCCAGCCTGTCCGTGGGCTTGCCCGTGTGACGACCCGCCTGGCGTCGACGCACCGTTACCCGGATCGAGCATCTCACGCAGCCGGTCGCCGAGGCTCATCTTTCTCCCAGCATCCCCTCGTTGCTGGCCAAGGGTCCACCCGGCTTCCGGCAGCACGCCAGTTCCGTTCCCGGCCGCGCGGGCTGTCTGATTGTAGCAGGGAGCCAGGGCGCTTCGATGGTGATACCTCGACCTCGCAATGCTGCCATGAGCCGTCCTGTCGCTCCGCTCGTTCTATACAACGCGTGCACCCGGCTGTCAGTTCCATTCTGCATACTCTTCTGACGCTGCCGCGCCGTCGGCGCGCGTCGAACGACCTGCACCCATCTGGAGATTCCGTGGCCCGACTGTCCCTTCTGGTCCTCGCCCTCACGGTGGCCGTTGCGCTAAGCGCCGTTCCTGCCCGGTCTGTCACCCAACCAGCCTACGCTCAGGCAGGAGCGATGGTGAACGGCGTCATCGTCGACACGACCGACCCGCGAAGTATGCGAATGGCGCGTGAAGCTGGCTTCACCCACGCCAAGATGGTGCTCTACTGGCCGCGCCTCGAGCCGGATCCGGATCACTACCTCTGGAACGACTCCGATCAGAACGATCTCGACAACGTGATGCGGGCTGCGAAGGCCGAGGGGATGGCGCTGGTTTTGCGCGTCGACAGCGTCCCTGGGTGGGCTGGCGGCTCGCCGGGAGGAGCCGATCTCGGTGCGGTCCAGCGCTTCTACACGGCCATGGCAGCCCACGGACGCGGCACGGTCGTGGCCTACGAGATCTTGAACGAGCCGAACCTGCCCTTCGAGTGGGGCGGTCCGCCCGATCCGGCCGGCTATACGGCGTTCCTGAAGGCTGCTTACGCCGGCATCAAGGCTGCTGATCCGAGCGCGCTGGTCATCGGTGGCGGCCCCTCGCCCAACACCGGCGGTTTCGGCGGGACGATCGAGGACTTCGACTTCCTGAATGGGATGTACGCGGCCGGCGCCCGGGGCTACATGGACGCGCTCGGCGTGCACAACTACGGCGGCAACACCGAGCCTGAGCGCGACCCCGCCGATTGCGGCATCTGCTTCCGGCGCGTCGAGCAGTACCGGGCGCTGATGGTGCGGAATGGCGATGCGGGTACGCCGATCTGGGCGACCGAGTTCGGCTGGCTGATGGATCCGGGTTGGGGCCTGGGTCAATACGACTGGATGAAGGTGTCGGCCGACCAACAGGCCGACTACATCGTGCGGTCGTATCGCTACGCGGTCCAGAACTACCCCTGGATGGGCGGCATGCTACTCTCCAACCTGGACGCCAGCACCTCGCCGTACCACACCGGCCCGGAAGACGGGCTGCCCTGGTTCGCGATCCTGAACGCCGACTACTCGCCACGGCCGGCCTGGAGCGCCTTCCAGGAGTGGAGCCGCTACCAATCGGCCCTGGCGGCGAGCCGCGCCCCAGCAGCTGCGGCCCCGGCCTCGTCGGCTGCCTCAGCAGCGTCAGATGAGGGGGCGTCGGATGCCGACGGCGGTGTGAGCGTGCGGGTTGCTGGGACGGAGGGCCAGGGGCTGGCGATTCGCGCCACGCCGAGCACGAGCGGCCGGCGGCTTGCGCTCGCACCGGAAGGGGCGCGGCTCGCGATCGTCGGGGATGACCGGCAGGCTGAAGGTCGAATCTGGCGGAACGTCAAGACGGCGAACGGCGCGACCGGCTGGGCGGCCGGGGAGTACCTACGCGGCGAGTAGAGGTCGCGCTCGGCGACGCTCAGCCGCCGAGCGCCGCCTGAAGCTCAGAGAGATCCGCGAAGACCGCCTCGGGCTTGACGTCCGAGCGGTCCACATCCTCCAGGGTCGAGACGCCGGTCAGTACCAGGAGCGTTCGCAGCCCGGCCCGGAGTCCGCCCACGATGTCCGTGTCGAGACGGTCGCCGATTATCGCCACCTCCTTCGGAGCGAGGCTCAGGCGCTCGCAGCCAAGCAGGAGCATCGTCGATTCCGGCTTGCCGATGACGGTCGGACGGACGCCGGTCGCGGCGGTGATGGCCGCGTGGAACGCTCCCGCACCGGGAATGATGCCGTCCTCGAGTGGCAGCGTGGTGTCGGGGTTCGAGCCGATGAACCGTGCGCCGCCGGCTACCAGCCGTACGGCCAGGGTCAACTGGCGGTAGTCGAGGCGACGGTCTAGCCCGACCACCACGTACTCGACGTCCGACTCGGCGAGCACGAGGCCCGCCTCTTCGAGAGCGGAGAGCAAGCCCTCCTCGCCAATCGCGAACACCCGCGCGCCGGGCCAGGCGTGCTGCGCGACGTACGAGGCGGTCGCGCCAGCGCTCCCTAGCACCTCGTCGTCGGTGACCTCAATGTCCATCCGCGCTAGTTTCTCGACGTACTGGCGAGGCCGGAGCGTCGAATTGTTGGTGGTCATCAGGAAGGGGATGCCGCGTTTGCGTAGGAAGCGGAAGAAGGCCGGGGCGTCGGGGATGACACGATCTCCGTGGTAGACGACACCATCCAGGTCGACGAGCAGGCCGCGCGGTGGGATGAACGCGCTCATCGCCGGCCGCCCCAGAACGTGAGCCCCAGGCCGAGCGCGCCGAGCGCGACCGCCTCCAGCGCACTGAACATCGCGATCCGCATGGTCGCGTCGTACCAGAAACCCTCGGGGAACAGCATGATCAGGTAGTCCGTCCTTGGGTCGAGCATCCAGAGGTCGTTGCGGAAGGCGAGCTCGTGGAAGGCGATGAACGCCTGGGTGAAGTCCACGAGCGAGGCGAGACCAGCCAGGAGCAAGAGCACAACGGTCAGAATACCCCCAACCGTCAGCAACTGCCCGAGCCGGGCCAGGAATGGACTGCCCTGGAGCAGCAGCCCGAGGATCGGCACGGCCAGCAGGATCACCCCCGCACCGAGGCGCACCTTGTCGATCGCGAGGAAGATCTGTTGGACGTCCTCCATGTGGGCAAGCTCGCGGGCGTTGAAGAGCGGGCGCCGTGCGCCGTTCAGATCGACGGTCACGTCCAGGCTCGCCGCAGGACTCCGCAGGTACTCGACGAAGACGCCGGCAATCTGCTGCAACTGGGGGCGGCTCAGCCCGGTCGTCTCGGCCACGCCGTACTTGTCGAAGCCCTGAACGATAAAATCGCGGTTGCCGGCCACGCCGAGGACGTTGCCGATGATGACCAGCATCGGCACGGCCAGCACGAAGGCGATGGCCGCAAGCCAGCGCACGGCGGCCGGTACCATCGCCAGCCGGTCTGGCGCATCGAGCGCGGCGTTCACAGTCGACTCGCTTCCGGAACGAGCACCTGTGACGCCCTACCCGCGGCAGTTGTCGGCGTATCGTCGACGCGCGGGTAGATTAGCCAGACACTGGCCGCGCCGAAGAGCGCCCCGGTCAGGATCCGAAGCTCGGCGCTGCTCTCGCGCCAGCCAAGAAGCTGGCTCACGCCGTCGAGCGCCATTGGCAGGATCAGCAGCGCATAGGACACGAGCGAGAGTCCGTCTGTTCGTCCCCGTCGCACCGCGTACACGAGGCCGGCCGCGAGGACCGCCAGGTAGATCGCCAGGTCGCGCTCGCAGAAGGCCACCTTGTAGCCGAGCGTCGGCGAGCCAACGAGCGTGTAGGCGGCACCCGGGCCTCCGAGCACTTCGAGGTCGCTGGCAGCGTAGGTCCACTGCGGGCCGAACAGGAAGAAGGAGCGAAACGCCCACTGATGGCAGACGGCGTGGTAGGCCGTGTAGATGGTGTTGGCGGCGTCGGTGAAGCCATAGGCCATGAGGGCAGGCGCGAGCAGCGGTAGCCCCACGAAGACCACGACGCATACATTCACGCCGAGGAGCCAGTGCCGTTGCAGACCATTCCACGCCCGCATGACAGCGTGTGTGCTGGCAGCATCGCGAACGGTAGCGGCTCCGAAGGTGCGAGCGGCGCCTCGCGCGTTGTCGGTCAACGGCCCCTCGCCAGAATCGCGCGGCGGACCCGCTCACGCGTCGTCGGCCACTCCAGCACCTGGCCGCCATCGACGGCGATCACCGGGATCCGGTAGCGGTACTGTTCCCAGAGGCTCGGGTCGGAGTGAATATCGACCTTACGCCAGGTGAAGGGCAGGTTGTCGGCGAGGGACGTGAGGATATCGGCGGCGTTATCGCAGAGATGGCACTCGTCCTTGCCGTACAGGGTCACGGTCACCGTGCCCACGTCGACTGCGCCTGCCGCGTCTGCTGGCCCCGCTCGTCGCCAGAACCTGCCTACCATCCCGATCCTGTCCGTCGTCGGTCTATCACACCCGCGTTGCCACGCCAGATGCTCTGTCGCTGCTGCTGTCGAGCGCCGAGGCCCGTCATCGAGACGGATGATACCAGAGCATGTTCGGAGCGAGGACCGGGCGTGAGCATGTTCGGAGTGAGGACCGGGCGTCCGCGCGGCCTCCCTGGCAGTCGGCGACATCTTTTGCCGCCAGCCCGCTCACCTGCGTTCAGGCGAGCGGGCTGGCGGCGAGCACGTTGCCGGCTCAGGCGCCCAGACGCAGTACCGTCACCGAGTGGGCCGGGAAGGTGAATTCGACGCTCACGCCGTTCACGTCGACGCGCTGCTCGTGCACGTCCACAGCGTTCGGGCGGTCGAAGGAGTTCGTCATCGTCGGATCGGCTCCGTTGACGACGTAGGCCACCCCCTGGCGCGCCCCTCCCTGCCCGATTGCACCACTGCCACTCAGTTCGATCGTCGTCGAGATTGGCCGCTCGCGGTCGCGGTTGACGACGGCGACCGTGACCGTCTGGCCGGACGCATCGCGGCTGGCACTCACGTCGAGCAGCTTGAAGGGGCCAAGGTCGGCCACCCGATGGGTGAGCGGCGACGCGGCGTCTTGCCCGGGGGAGAGGGCGTACGTCTCGCAGTCCACCCAGGCATCGAGAGAGACGTCCTGGGTGTGCTCGGCGTAGAGCCGCAGCGGGTGGTAGATGGTCTGGAGGAACAGCCCGTCGGGGTTGGTAAAGACCGGGGCGATCACGTTCACCATCTGTGCGAGGTTCGCGATCGGCACCTCGCGGCAGTAGCGCACGAAGATGTTGAGATAGGTCGCGAACGCCAGCGCGTCGGAGAGGTCGTACTGCTCTTCGATGCCAGCCTTGCGGAGCTCGGGAGTACGGGTTCGGTACCAGACATTCCACTCGTCATAGGCGATACCGATCGGATGAGTGACGTTGTGGAGGTAGCGCGTTCGCTCGATCTGGGCTGTGCAGACCCGGATAGCGCGCTCGGCCTGATGCGGCGCGAAGACGTTGCCGTAGTAGTCCGGGCTACCAGTGTAGATGTGGATGCTGTGGAAGTCGACGATCGGGGCAAGGCCGGCGATGACGGCGTCGTCCCAGTCGCTCCAGCCGTCCTTGCCGCAACTGATCAAGACGATCGACGGGTCGGTCAGCTTCATCACCTTGGCGAACTCGCGGGCTTTGCGGACGTAGTCCGGGGCTGGCAGCGCGCCAAGCTGCCAGGCGCCGTACATCTCGTTGCCAAGACCCCAGTACTTGACGTTGTACGGCTCAGGGTGTCCGTTCTTGCGACGCAGGTTGGCCCAATAGGTGTTCCCGGTGCCGTTGCAGTACTCGACCCACGCCTGTGCCTCGTCGATGGTGCCAGTGCCCATGTTGACGCAGAGGTATGGCTCGGTCCCGAGCACCCGGCAGTACTCGATGAACTCGTCGGTACCGAAGCGGTTCGACTCCTCGCCCAGCCAGGCAAGCTCCGATTTGCGTGGGCGCTCGTCGCGCGGACCGACACCGTCGACCCAATGGTAGCCGCTGACGAAGTTGCCGCCCGGCCAGCGCAAGAGCGGCATCTGGAGCGGACGGAGCGCGTCAAGCACGTCGCGCCGGAAGCCGCGCTCGTCGCTCAGCCTGGAGCCTTCCTCGAAGATGCCGCCGTAGATGCAACGGCCGAGGTGCTCGATGAAGCCGCCGAAGATCCGGCGGTCGACCTGCCCGATCTGCCGGTCGAGATCGACCTTGATTGTCGCCATGAATGGTTCCCTTCTCTGAGCCGGCGCGCCTGCGCGTCCGCCGACGCCGTCACGCTACCGGCCCCGTCGACACCTGTCAAGGGCGAGCGCGCTTTGAGGACATCCTTCCTCTTGCCGTGGCAGGCAAACTCGCGTAGGATGGGCCAGTCGTGCCCCGTCCCGGGCCGGGTGCCGCTCTGGAGTCGTATGCGTACTTTTGGTTGGTCTCAGACTGTGGCAGCACGGATCGTTGCCCTCAGCATGTTGTTCCTCCTTGCCGCGCTCCTCGGATACCCGACAGTCGGCTACTCGAAGGAATTTGACATCGACGGTACGGTCGACTGTGGCCGTTCGTCCGGGGCGCGCTGCACGATTGGCGACACCCTGGTGCTGTGGACGGACGACGTCAGCGGCGAACGCGAACGGGTCACGATCGATGTGTCGTGGATCGAGGACAAACTCGCGGGCCTGGATCAGGACGACCGGATCGTCCTGGTGGTCGAGACTCTGCCAGATGGGACGCTTCGAGCTATCGCCATCGAGGGGAACGATAACGATGGGACAGATAACCCTGGCCTCTCGACGGGCAGCAACGACGTTCGAGAGCAGCCACGGCACACAAACAAGGACGATCACGCCAACGTGGCCGATCAGGGCGTGGCGGCGACGCCTACGGCGACCGTGTCCAGCACCCCGACACCCACCCCGACCGTGACGACGACGCAAACCGCGGTCGCCACGCAGACGGCCACGTCGACGCTCACTCCCACGACGACGCTCACTCCCACGGCGACAACGACCGTGACCCCAACACCCACCATAACGCCAATACCGATTGGCCTTGCCATCGGCAATGCCTCGCCGATTCTCGAGGGCTCTCCCAGTTCGTTCGACATCACCATCACACCGGCGAGCGCGCAGGCGTTCACGGTGGACGTGACGTTTGGTGGTGGCAGCGCAACCGCTGGCGCCGCCTGCGGGCCACCGTCGTCCCCCGACTACGTGGGCAATCCCCAGACGGTCAACATCGCGGCGGGGCAGACACTGGCGACGGTCACCGTGGTTACCTGCCTGGATATGAACTTCCTTGAGACCTCCGAGAATTTCTTCGCCACGCTGACGAACGCGAGCATCAACGTGGTGTACGTCGATCCAACCGGCGAAGGGACGATCGATGAGATGCCTGACTGAGCCCTCTGAGGGTACGGCGATCCATTCAGCGCAGGGAGGATCGATGGCGTTGAATCACCATGGCAGGCCCATGGTGCCTGCCAGGCGTGGCGCCGCCTAAACGCGCCTTTCCCTCAGACGATGGGCCAGCGGCTCGGAGGAAAGGTGATGCCGGTCCGGGCCTGCACCCGCTCGCCGATCTGCTGGACTCGGCGATAGAGCACCTCCTCGTCCACGAACGTCTGGCGATAGTCCTCGACTACGATGCGACCATCGACGATGACGGTGTGAACGCTCCGGCCATCGGCATTGTAGATCAGGTTGTTGATCGGATTGAACAGCGCCTGCCATTCCGGGCGGCGGGTGTCGAACAGGACGAGGTCCGCGAACTTGCCGACCTCGATCGAGCCAAGCTCCGCGCCGAGACCGAAGACCCGGGCGCCTAACAGCGTCCCCAACTCCAGGGCCGATTCGGCAGGCACCATACCCAGATCCTCGCGGGCATCCTTGTATTGGAGTGCGGCCAGGTTCATCGAGCGGACGATGTCCAGGTGATTCGAGCTATTCGCCGAATCGCTGCCGAGCGCCACGTCGACGCCACGTGCGAGCAGATCGGGCAAGGTGCCGTTCTCTTTGACGCCCTTCGCTTCCTTCATCGCGGCGGTCGGACAGACGACGGCCTTGGTGCCGGTCCGGGCGATGGCGTCCAACTCAGCCTCGTTCAGGCCGAGGACGTGCGCCAGCACCACGTTCGGGCCGAGCACGCCGAGCCGTTCGAGGTACTCGGTGGGTGTGGTTCCGTGCTCGGTGCCGAAGCGGCGGCGAATGTCCTCGCTGCTACTGTGATGGAGGGTCAGCCGGGCGCCGCGCTCGTCGACCACCCGCTTCAAGGCCTGAAGGAGCTCGGCACTACAGGTCTCGACGGAGAACGGCCCGGCCCAGGCGCGCAGCCGACCGTCGAGCCGGCCGTCCCACTGCTCCAGGAACGCGACCGTCCGCGCGATGGCCTCGTCGGCGGAGTAGCGGGGCAGGTTGACGGGGGCCGGGCGGTCGGTGACGCACTCGCCCATCGCCAGTCGGCAGCCGCTCTCCGCGAACGCCTGCAGGCAGGCATCGGGGTACTTGATCGTGCCGGGGTCGAGGAAGCAGGTGACGCCGTTCTTCAGCAGTTCGACCACCGCGAGGAGCGTCGTGAGGTACTCCTCCTCCTCGGTCATGGCGACCTGAAGATTGAAGACGTGTGCGAGACGGTCGCGCAGATCGTCGGGAAAGATGCCGCGCACGGCATGGGCGTAGCTGACGTGCATGTGGCCGTTGAAGAGGCCAGGCGTGACCACGAAGCGTCGACCGTCGATGGTGCGGTCGGCCGCGACGTCGGCAAGCTCGGTGGCCTTGCCGACGCGGGCAATCCTCCGGCCTTCGATCAGAACCGAACCATCACGGATGATGCGCCGCTGCTGGTCGAGCGTAACGACGAACGGGGCGTTGTCGATCTTGAGGGTCGAGTCTGGCATGGCACCCACCGCCCTGTAGCTTGTTCGATGCTAGCGTGCGGTGCTGGCCTCGCGCGAGGACACAAGCTGGGTAGCCGGATGAGTCGGCCCGCGCCACGCTCTTGAGCGGGCGCTCGATCCCTACGCTCGATCCCTACGCTCGTCCGCCCGACGCTCGGCTGCCCGACGCTCGTCCGTCTCGTGAGGTCGGGCGTAGTCGTCGTCCAAACGGTAGGTGGTGCCAACTTCCGGCGTTGAAGCCTCGAAGACGGTCACATCGCTGTCTGGGGCGGCACACAGCCGGTGCCGCTGGCCCACCGCGATATGGTACCCAACGCCCGGCTCCATCCAGACCTCGCGTACCTCGGCGTTCGCGTCTTCGAGCAGCAGGTACCCTCGCCCGCTCATGAGCGTCTGGGTCTCGACCTTGATATCGTGGATCTGGAGGCTCAGGCGGTGGCCGGCGTGGACGTGGATGAGCTTGGCGGTGTACGGCGCGTCCGGCGGCGAGAGCAGGATCTCGTGGCCCCACGGCTTGTCGATGCGCCGAGCACCGGGTTCGAGGGAAAAGCCGCTGGTGTCGAAGGTTGGCGGGGTCGTCATACCGGTCGATCCTATCGTGCTCGCTGGTCGGTGACTGGTTGAGAGCGGACGGTCGTTCCGTGGCGATCGTGGTGGCCCGAACTGTACTTCATCCGCACGATTCGGAGATGACCGAAGCGCCCCTGCCTGCCCGCGAGAGTGGAGCACCACGCAACGGCGCCCACGCCCAGGTCGGTCGCCTCGTCACCGATGGAACGGATCCAGCGTCGTACACCGCGACTCAGCGGAACAGGTCCAGCTCGGCCGGGCGCACGAGCTCGCGGGAGTGGCCTTCACCCGGCTCGTAGGCGTACCCCCGCACCACGGCGGCCGGGACGCGATCGAGCTTGCCCATCGCGAGCTCGGCGGCCGACGCGAGCTCGTCGGCGACGGCGATCTCGGTGACCACGAGAGTCAGCCCGGCCGAATCCTCCTGTCCCCGATAGTCGTGGAGCGGACGGAGGCCGGCGACCCCGATGGCCACGTTCGTCTGGCCGGTCCGCCACGGTCGACCGAAGGTGTCGGAGATGATGACGGCGATGCTCGCGCCGGCCCGCTCGTGCACGGCAGCACGGATGTGCTGGGCTGAGGCGTCCGGGTCTTCCGGGAGGAGGGCGACCACCGTGCCGGTCGCGAGATTGGAGGCGTCGACGCCGGCGTTCGCACAGATGAAGCCGTGCCGAGTCTCGGAGATCAGAATGCCGCGTTCCATCCTGACTACTCGCGCCGTCTCCCGCAGCGCCACCTCGATCTGGCGGGGATCGCGGGGGTTGATGCGCGCAAGCTCCAACGCCATCTCGGATGGCTCGACGGTCGCCAGATCGACCAGCCGACCCTCGGCTTTGGAGACGATCTTCTGGGTCACGATCAGGACGTCGCCATCCTGAAAGCGTTCACCCTGGCCCTCGAGGGCCGCGATCAACTGGCCGGCGACGTCGTCACCCGGGCGCACCTCGCCGATGCCGCGCACGGGTAGGATCCGGATCTCGCTCATGCGCTCAGTATAGGGCCGACACGGGACTGACGCTCGTGCAGGTGGCGGCCGTGCGCGCCCACGCTCGGTTGGGGTGGCCTTGTAGCTCCCAACCTCATGGGGTGGCAGCGTCGGCCTGCGATGTCGACCGCGCCATCCTGACACCCCGGTCTGCCGTCCGTGGTAGACTGCGGCCCCGAATCCGCCCGCATCCCATGTTTCGAGATCGCCTGCTCGAAACCACCATCAGCTTCGTAGTGAGGGAGGCTCGGCGTCGTGTCGCGACCGCTGTACGTCCTGTTGATCGCCGCGCCGCTCGCTATCGTCGCCGACTGGCTCCAGTGGCCGAGCGCCGTGGTGTTCGGCCTCGCCGCACTCGGCGTCATCCCGCTGGCTGGCCTGATCGGGACGGCGACTGAAGAGCTCTCCATTCACATCGGTCCCAAGTACGGCGGGCTGCTGAACGCGACTTTTGGCAATGCCGCCGAGTTGATCATCACCACGCTCGCGATACGCCAGGGCCTGCTCAGCCTGGTCAAAGCGTCCATCACCGGCTCGATCATCGGGAACTCGCTGTTGGTTCTGGGTCTGTCGATCTTCCTGGGCGGCATCAAGCATGGGCGGCAGTCGTTCGACCGCGAGGAAGCGCTTCACCACATCACGCTGATGCTGCTGGCGACTGCCGGGTTGTTCCTGCCAGCCCTGTTCGCGGTAAACGTTCCCAACCATGCCGTCATCGAAGAGGTAAGCTTGTTCACGGCCGGTGTTCTCCTGCTCACGTACGTGGCGTACATCGCCTACAGCGTCTTCCTGGGTGAGCCGCCGTCCGATCATGAAAACGTCACCGGCAAGATCCAGCAACAGGCAGCCGCGAGCGACGTCGCCGAGCATCACACGGCCGCCTGGAGCGTCCGAACGTCGTTGATCGTCCTGGCCGTGGCAACCGGCGCGACCGTGGTCGTCAGCGAACTGCTGGTACGTACGGTCGAGCCAGTCACCCATCAATTTGGATGGAGCGAGTTCTTCGTCGGTATCATCATCGTGCCGCTGATCGGCAACGCTGCCGAGCACTTCAGCGCCCTCACGTTCGCCTCGAAGAACCGGATGGACGTGACGATGGCGATTGCGGCCGGCTCGTCGACGCAGATCGCCCTGTTCGTGGCGCCGTTCCTGGTGTTCTTGAGCCTGCTGCTCGGGAATCCGCTCGATCTCGTCTTCACCCAGATGGAATTGCTGGTGCTCGGGTTGACGACGGCGATTTTCGCGTTCGTGGCGCTCGATGGGCGCTCGAACTGGCTAGAGGGCGTGCAACTGCTGGCGTTGTACCTGATCGTCGGCGTGGTCTTCTTCTTCCTGCCCACCGTGAACGGCGGCGGAGCCGTCGGCCACTGACGCGCCGTCCCCGCGGCCTCGCGCGAATGTCTGCCTGGAGTCGTATCGCCTGAGGGCGCCTGACCTGCGACGGGTGGATTGCCCGAGCGTGGCTGGCACATGGTCTGCTTTCGGCATAGGGACGGCGGCTGCGTGCACTCGCCGATGCCGTGGCGATAAAGGACCTGCCCCGATGTGCCCCTCTCGGTCGGACGGTGGCGCGCCACGCCCCACGGTGCATGACCTGGACGAGCGTGCCCCCACGTCGAACGCTGCGCCACAGGATGGGACGACACCGTCCGTCGAAGACCGAGGCGCGACGCCGCACGGAGAACGGCGGCGGCGCGGGGCCGGCCGTCGTGACGCCGCGGAGCCGCTCGTGGGCGCAGGCCACAGTGTTGGGCCACCGAGCCGTACGGATGCCGCCCCAGCCCACCCTTCCCCGGCATCGACGCACGGAACCGCGGGCCGGCCTCGCCCGCCTCAGCATGCCGCCAGGGCCACCGCTACCGCTGGCCGCCTGGCGCCGCTGAGGCAGTGGCTGTTGGAGGGAGCACAGCGGCGCGTCGAAGGCCCCTACCAGCTAGAGCGGCATGCCCGGAACCAGCAACAGCCCTGGTACAAGGTGATGTGCCTCACTGGCGTCGATTACTTCTCGACGCTGGGGTATCAGCCGGGCATCGCGGCGTTGGCCGCCGGCGCACTCTCGCCGCTCGCGACGCTGATCCTCGTCGTGGTGACGCTGTGTGGCGCACTGCCGATGTACCGGCGCGTCGCCGTGCACAGCCCTCACGGCGAAGGCTCCATCGCGATGCTCGAACGGCTGCTGTCGTGGTGGAAGGGGAAGCTGTTCGTGCTCTGCTTGCTGGGCTTCGTGGCGACCGACTTCATCATCACCATCACGCTGTCGGCCGCGGATGCGACCGCGCACGTGCTAGAGAATCCACTCGTACCGGACGCGCTGTCAGGGGAGCGGGTCGCGGTCACGCTGGTGCTGATCGCGCTGCTTGGAGCGGTCTTTCTGAAAGGCTTCCGCGAAGCAATCGGAGTAGCCGTCGTGCTCGTCGGCACGTACCTCCTGCTAAATGCGGTCGTCGTGGTGACCGCCATCCTGCACGTCGCCCAACAGCCAGCCGTCGTCGGCGAGTGGCAGTACCTGCTGGTCGGGGAATACGGCAATCCGATCAAGATGATCGCGGTGTCGATGCTGCTCTTTCCTCGGCTCGCCCTCGGCCTCTCAGGCTTCGAGACCGGGGTGGCGGTCATGCCGCTGGTGCAGGGTGAGCCGGGCGACACCGAGGCGGTGCCGCGCGGGCGCATCCATAACACCCATCGGCTGCTGGCGACCGCTGCCATCACCATGAGCGTCTACCTGATCGTCAGCAGTTTCGTGACGACGCTGCTCATTCCGCCCGAGGCGTTCCTGCCGGGCGGAGCCGCGAACGGTCGTGCGCTCGCGTACCTCGCCCACGCCTACCTCGGAGAGGGCTTCGGCACGCTCTACGACATTAGCACCATCCTGATTCTCTGGTTCGCCGGCGCTTCGGCGATGGCCGGACTGCTGAACATCGTGCCACGTTACCTGCCTCGCTATGGGATGGCGCCGGAGTGGGCGCGTGCGACACGGCCGCTGGTGCTGGTTTTCACGGCCATCGCACTTGGTGTGACGCTCCAGTTCCGTGCTGACGTCGATTCGCAGGGTGGCGCGTACGCCACCGGCGTGCTGGTTCTCATGACCTCGGCATCGTTGGCCGTGACGCTCGCCGCGCGGCGGAAGCGGGCGGCGGGCCTGACACTCGCCTTCGCGGCCATTACGTTCATCTTCGTCTATACCACGGTCGTCAACATCATCGAGCGGCCGGATGGCGTGAAGATCGCCTTGTGCTTCATCGCGTCGATCATCGTAGTGTCGATGATCTCCCGTGCCTATCGGGTGACCGAGTTACGCGTATCGAAGGTCGTGCTCGACCCTGTGGCGCGTGCCTACATCGACGATGTCAGCCGAGGTACGATCCGAATCATCGCGCACGATGCCTTCGAGCGCGACGAGGTCGAGTATGCCGACAAGGAGCGTGAGGAGCGCGCTAGCAACAACATCCCGCCCGGCGATCCGGTTCTCTTCTTCGAGGTGACGATCCGCGATCCGTCAGAGTTCGCGGCAGGTCTCAAGGTGAAAGGCGAGCAGATCGGACGCTTCCGGGTCCTGCGCGCGGACAGTGCGACCATCCCGAACGCGCTCGCTGCGCTCCTCCTCCACATCCGCGACATCAGCGGCCAGAACCCGCATGCCTATCTCACCTGGTCCGAGGCCGGCCCGATCGCTTCGACGGTTCGCTACTTGCTCTTCGGTCACGGCGAGACGGCGGCGATCGTGCATGAAGTCTTGCGCGAAGCCGAGCACGACCCGGAACGGCGGCCGGTGATCCACGTCGCGTAGGCAGCGCGAGGTCCGACCGGTGCGAGTTGCGCCAGCCGTCCCCGGCGACATCTGGCTCAGGTGGCGGGAGCGGGACGCGGGCGACGCTGGTGCTCGGCCAGCAATCTGCGGCGATCCAGCAGCACGATGCCGAGCGCGGATGCCAGCCCGATGGCCGTCATCAAGATCCAGGGCAGTGCGGGCGCCCCGGCCTTCTCGGCGAGATCGAGCGCCAACCCGGCGGCCAGATTCCCGAGCGTTGCGCCGATACCCTGGCCGAGCGAGTACATGCCGAAGTAGGTGCCGACGAGCCGGCCGCGTGCGAGCGACGCAATGGTGCCCATCACGAATGGCGCGCTCATCATCGTCCCGAGCGAGAGCAGGGCCGCACCGATCAGGACTGGCGCCAGGTTGAGCGTCGCCACGGCCACCCAATCCATCTCCTGCCCGGCCACGATCCCGAGCGTGTGCAGCATCGCCCTCGCCGTCTCCGGCTCCACCGGAAGCACGTCGGCGGTCACCAGGAGCGGCGCGAATGCCAACCCGGTAACGGCCAGCCCCACGGCAATCGCCGACTGCGGCCGAAGATGCTGGTTGCACCAACGGGTGACCGGTAATTGTCCGACGATCCCGACGATGGCCATCACGGCGAACAGCAGTCCGATGCTGGCGTCACTGCCGGTCAGGCGGCGAATCTCGAGTGGCAATCCGAGGTAAACCTGATTGAAGAGGGCGAAGTTGCCGAGCATAGCGATGCTGAACAGCACGAACGGGCGATTCGCCATGACCTCGAGCCAGTCGCCCAGGACGCCCTGACCGGTTGCATCGGCGGCCACCTCGCGCGCGGGCAGGTAGCGAAGCTGGAACACCGTCAGGCCGAGGAACAGCAGCGCGGAGGCGAGCGAGACCGCCTGAAAGCCAAGCCCTAGCAGCAGCGTCCCCAGCAGCGGCCCGAGCAGCGATCCGACATTGTTCCCGACGTTGAAGAGTGCGAACGCCTCGACCCGGCGGTCGCCGGACTCCTGAGCGAGATAGGCGCGCGTGGCAGGTATCAACAGCGCGCCGGCGAGGCCGGTTACGATTGAGGCGGCAAGCATACCGGCGGCTGAGCCGACAATACCGAACATCGCGAAGCCGACGACCCGCAGCGCCGCCCCTACCACGATGGCCGGTTTGCACCCGAGCCGATCCGCGACCGAGCCGCCAATCGGGTAGAGCCCTTGTTGGCTGAGCGTTCGGATCCCCAACACCAGCCCGACCGTCCAGGCAGCCAGCCCCAGGCCATCGGCCATGTAGCTGGCCAGGAACGGCACAAGCAGGAAGAACGCAACGTTGGTGATGAGGTTGTTGGCGAGGAGGACTTGAACGGCGTAGTCGAAGGATCGGAACGAGCGGAGTGTGTCGATCATGCGGGCATCGGTTGGAGGCGCGGTGTGGCAACGGCGTCCGAGATCATGCGGTCGCTGCCATACTACCCTGGGGTGCCTCGGCCGCTATCAGGGTATCGATAGTGTCCATGACCTCGCCAGCAGGCTCACGGACTCGCACCACATCGCCGCCAGTCAGGTGGACGACGGTCCGAACCACCGCTTTGTCGTCGTCGCCGAGGCTCTCGTCGATATAGGTGACATTGGCGGCATTGAGGTAGACCGCCCGTCCGGAGTCGTGCCGCGTCAGGCGAATGAAGGGACCTGTCATCGTGCACCTCCTCTCGGACTACCATGTCGCTGGAATCGTGCCGGATCCAGTCGGACCAGCGACTGTGGGCAGGCCAGGCGGCAGGATGGTCGATGCTGGTGAATCACGTCAGACCACCAGGCGGCGGCGGAGAGCGAGCGCCTGGCAACGTCCGCTCACCGCACTGGGACGTCCACACATCGGCATCTCCCGATCTCGGAGTGTGGAGCGAGCGGGGCAGTCGGACGCGGCCCGATTGCCCCTGGTGACGGGCGTGTGGCGTCAGCGAGCAGGAAGCGCTTCCTGTACCTCTGCCAACGACTGTTCGAGAATGTCGCACATCTCGTCGACGTCATCAGCCGTGACGGTGAGCGGCGGCGCAAACGCGACGTAATCGCTGCCACAGCGGAAGATCAGGCCGCGCGCGTGGGCCGCCCGCTCGATGAGCTTACCGGGCTTGAGTGCCGGGTCGAAGGGGCGCGCCGTCGCGCGGTCCTCCAGGAGCTCGAGGCCTTGCAGTAGACCAGCTCCCCGGACCTCGCCGACCATCGGGAACTGGACGAGCATCGCATCCAGCCGCTCGCGCATCCGCTCACCCATCACGCGAGCGTTCTCCACGAGGTTGCGCTCCTCGATCTGGCGAAGTGTGGCCAGGCCGGCGGCGCAGGCGACCGGGTTTCCGCCAAACGTATGGCCGTGGTGGAACTCCTTGCGCTCCTCCACCCGCCCGAGGAACGCGTGATTGACCTTTTCCTGAATGAGGACGGCCGCCAGCGGAGCGTAGCCGCTGGCCATCCCCTTGCCACAGGCGAGCAGGTCCGGCACGACCCCATAGTAGTCGGCGCCGAAGTTCGTGCCGAGCCGGCCGAAACCGGTGATGATCTCGTCGAAGATGAGCAGAACGTTGTGGCGGTCGCAGTAGTCGCGGAGCTGTTGGAAGAACTCGCGCGGCGGCACCACGAAGCCGGCCGACGAGATCGAGATCGGCTCCATGATGATCGCGGCGACCGTGTCGGGGTCTTCGGCCAGGATCGTCTTCTCGACGATGTCGGCGCAGGTAATCCCGCAGCCATCCTCGTAGTGCTTCCCGTAGGGGCAACGCAGGCAATAAGGTGGGTGGACGTGCAGGACGTTACCGAGGAGCGGCTCGAAGACCGACTTCCGCTCCCAGCCGCCTCCCGCCGAGAGGGCGCCCATCGTCGCGCCGTGGTACGCCCCGTACTTGGCGATGATCTTGTACTTGCGGGCGTTACCGGTGTTGACGTGGTACTGCCGCGCCATCTTCATGGCCGCCTCGGTCGCCTCAGAGCCGCCCGAGACGAACTTCACGGCGCTGTAGCCAGGCGGCGCGAAGGCGAGGAGCTCGCGGGACAGTGCGATGGCGGCCGGATTGGTACCGTGGAGCGGGGGTGCGAATGCCAGCGCGTTCAACTGAGCGGTCATGGCGTCGATGACGGCCCGGTTCTTGTGCCCTACGCTCACCGTGAAGACACCGGCCAGGCCGTCGATGTACTCGCGCCCATCCGGAGTGCGCAGCCGGATACCCTCGGCTTCGGAGATGACGAAGGGATCCTTGGCGAACTCCTCCATCTGCATGAAGTCGAGTACGAGATGGGAGACGTCCGGGCGGGCTGGCGAATCGACCATGGCACGGTCCTTCCTGGTGGCGAGGCCGGTCGAGGCGATCGCCGGCCGTCGACGGGAGTGTACGTGAGGTCCGGGAGCTTCGCAACGAACGGAAGCTCGTACCCCCAATCCGTGAGCCCCTCACCCCCGCTGGAATCTGGCCGGAACGCCATCTCCCGGTCCGATTGCCTCGGGTGAGGGGCTTCGTGGGGTCAGCCAGATAGGCCATCCGAGGGGATCAACCTGGGAACCGCCAGAATGTGCGCCGCGACCGCCGCCGCTGCCTCGTCGGCGTCCCCTGTGCGGATCGCATCCACGATCGGCTGGTGTACCTCCGCCGTCGCCGCGATGAGCCCGGCCAGGTCTGGGCGGCTCATCGCGGCATAGGTGCGGGCGCGTACTAGCCCGTCCATGCTACGCCAGATTCGCCGGAGACCATCGTAGCCGGAGAGCGCAAGCAACGTGTCGTGGAACTGGAGATCCTGGTCGGCGAGGGCTGGCAAGTCGCCCGCCTCGGACGCCTCGCGCATGCCATCCACCAGCTGCTGTAAGACCGACGCCGCCTCGTCGTGCCGCTCGTCCACGACGCGGCGGGCAGCATACGCTTCGAGATGAGCGCGAAGGGCGTACACTTCTTCGATCTCGTCGTCAGGCACCGCCGCGACGAACGTGCCACGATGGGGGTAGCTTACCAGCAGCCCCTCTTGCTCGAGTTGGCGGAACGCCTCACGGACCGGGCCACGGCTCACGCCGAGTTGCTCCGCGAGATCTGTCTCGAGGACGCGCGCACCTGGCCGTAGCTCGCCGGCGATAATGACGCGCTTCAATTGTTCGACGATACGCCGACTCAGCGCCCGTGGTTCGAGGCGTTCGAGCCGGGCGGGTCTCCGGTCAGAGACCATAGTGCTCCTCCGAGTAGACAACAGTTGACAACGGACATTGACAGTCACTATCCGAGCGCTCGTGTTGCGTTGTCAACAGTTATCCCGATGGTCTCGACGTACCCGTGCCCATACCCGGGCAGGCGACGTACGCGGAGCGTGCGACACCGCCGATGATACTCCCCGCGCCCTTCCATTCGTCGCTGCCGCTCGGCCGCGCGATGAGGGCGCTCGTGCGGGCGTGGTACTCTGTGACAGCGAGTGATGACGTGCGGCGGCGTGGGTGCTCATCGCCGTGCCGAACCAGAACCCAGGCGCTGACTTGGAGCGGCCGACATGATTGAGATCGACGAAGGGCGGCTGGCCCAGCCGGTCGGACTTGGGCTTGCCGGCCGTGGCGCGGTAGCCGACGTCGTCACCTGGGCCCGGCTGGCACGCCGACATGGGCTCGACTCGGTCTGGCTCCACGATACGCCGTTCGAGCGCGATGCCGTCACCTACACGTCGGCCATCGCCTCTCAGGTACCGGACATTCGCGTCGCCCTGGGGGCCTTGAACCCGTTCACTCGTCATCCAGCCCTGGTCGCCATGACCGTCAGCGCCCTCGACGACATGGCGCCCGGCCGAGTCATTCTGGGGCTTGGCACTGGCCTGCCGTTGCGGCTGGCGCAGATGGGCATTCCGTACACGCCGCAGCTTGGCGTGGACAGAGTGAGCAGCGCCATCGATATGCTGCGTGCGCTCTGGGCGGGGGAGCGGGTGCCGGCGGCCGATGGGGTGCCGCCGATCCAGCCGATGTTCCCGCCGGTCCATCGCGTCCCCATCTACGTCGCGGCCTATCGCTCGGCGTTCATGGATCTGGCCGGGCAGAAGGCCGACGGCTATCTCGCGCGCCCGGCGGAGTCGGTGCCGGGCTTGATCGCGCTCTTGGAGCGGCTTCGAGCGGCATCGGTAACAGCCGGACGGGATGCGCATGCCGTCCAGGTCGCCGGCTACCTCCTGACCCACGTGGACAAGACCCGGCGCGAAGCCGTGAACCGGGCCAAACGCGAGCCGTTCGTCATCTACATGCTCAGCGTGCAGTCGGACCTGGCGTTCCGGCGGGCCGGCTTCGAGCCGGAGCTACGCGAGCGCATCGCCGCCGCCTGGCGCGCCGAGGAATACCACCGGGCGGCCGAGATCATGCCCGACGACCTGCTGGATGCCTTCATTCTCTGCGGCGCCCGCGAGGACGTGGCCGCTCGTGCCTGGGCCTACCACGAAGCGGGGATGGACCTACCGATCCTCCAACCGATCTTGCAGGAAGACGAGCAGGTGCGGGCGGTGATCGGCGCGGCGGTGGAGTATGGCGAGCATCGGCCGGCCGTCGTCGCCGCTCCCTCGACCGCGAGCCTCGCTCCGACGGCCGCGCCGACCGCCGGCCGGCAGCCGGTCGGCGCTGGGGTTGGCATCGAGGCCGCTGTGCTGTCAACCGCATTGGATCGGCCGGTCGTCGCGGATCGGCACTTATCGGCGGCCGAACGGCTCTGGCGTCGAGCCGGCGCCTGGTACGAGATCGTCCGCCCCTTCAGCCTGACCGCCTCGATCGTGCCGGTGGTGACGGCCGGCGCACTGGCCGCCCGGGATGGCGCCTTCTCGTGGCCGCTCTTCCTGGCCGCACTCATTGGCGGGGTGCTGCTCCAGGTCGGGACGAACGTGGTCAACGAGATCTACGACGTCCGTAAAGGTATCGACGTCATCACCTCGCCGCGTGCCAGTCAGGCGCTGCTGAAGGGGCGGCTCGGCGAGACGGAAGCGTTCGTCGTGGCCACGCTCGCATTCGTCGTGGCCGCCCTGATCGGTGTCGGCCTGATCGCCGCCCGGGGCTGGCCGGTGGCGGTTATGGGGCTCATTGGGCTCATCGGCGGGTGTGGCTACACTGCACCGCCGCTCCAGTACAAGTATCGAGCCCTCGGGCTGCCCATCGTCTTCGCTTTGATGGGACCGCTGATGGTGGTCGGGACGTACTACGTGGTCTCGGGCGGCCTCAGCGTCGACGCCCTGGTGATGAGCGTTCCGGTGGGGTTGCTTGTGGCTGCTATTCTGCACGGGAACGAGTGGCGCGACGTCAGCGACGATGCGCGGGCGGGCATCGCGACCTTCTCGATCGCGGTCGGCCGTCGGGCTGCCCACCTGAGCTACCTGGTGCTGGTGATTGGGGCGTACATGGCGCTGGCAGCGGCGGTGGCGCTCGGCGTCGTGCCGCCACTCAGTATCTTGCCGATGCTGTCGTTGCCGTTGCTGGTCCGGGTGGTCCAGGCGGCGTCACTCGCCGCGAGTGGCCAGCAGCGGGCCATCGCGATGATCGACCTCCAGACCGCGCAGCTTCATGCCGCGTTCGGCCTGCTCCTGGCGCTCGGCCTGGTGGTGGCGGCGGTGGTCCAATGATGCGGTGGGTGCAACAGGGTAGATGGTCGCGCTGCCGTGGCGACGCTGGACCGCCCTTGCCGCTCGGGCTAGCTGTGGCGGGCATGGCCTTCACTGCTACCTTCCGAGGCCCGCGTCGGCGGTTCTGGCAACGTATGACGGCGACGGGACTGACGCTCGGCGCCATCGCGCTTGCCGCCGAGCCGGAGTTGCGGCGACCGCGCGCCCGCCCCTGGGACGTCGCCCTGGGGCTGGCTTCAGCGGCAGGCCTGTACGGCATCTTCCAGGTGGGGGATCTGCTCGCTCGACGCATCATGCCGAAGGGCAGTGAGGAGATCGAGTCGATCTACGCGCTTCGCGGTCTGCGGCCGGACGCCGAGCTCGCGCTTCGACTGACCGCCGTCATCGCGCCGGCCGAGGAGCTCTTCTGGCGGGGCTACGTGCAGCAGCGGCTGGCCCGCGGCCACGGCGCGTGGCCGGGTGCGGTGCTTGCCACCGCCTGGTACGGCGCGGCGCATCTGATGTCGGGGAATCTCACTCTGGCGGCAGCGGCGACGATCGCCTGCGCCTACTGGGGCGCACTGAGGGCGGCCGGGATGTCTCTCCCGGCCGTCATCGTCAGCCACATCGCCTGGGATCTGTGGATCTTCCTGATCGCCCCCACATCCGGCGGCACGGCCGAGAGCACCCCCTCGCCTTGCGGCTTGACAGGCAGCAATAACTCTCTATTATTGAAGAGAACGTAACGTCGATCCCTCCCCGTCGTGCATGGTAGAGCCAGCGAGTCGTGCCGGGGGGTGCCGCGATGGCCGTAGCCAAACTTGCCGTTGACGCTATCACGAGCTTTACTGGCCTCGCCAAACAGCTCGCGAAGCTTCCCGAGTTGACCTTGCCACAGTATGCGCCCGCTACGCGTGCGCTGTACGAGATCTGCCAGGCACTCCTCGTCGCAAACGAGAACACCGCCCGCTGGTACTACCGGTTCCTGTACTTCGACTTCCATGTGCCCGACGCACGATCCAAGTGGATCGCACTGGTCCAGGAGTACCGACCGTGGAGAGCCGGACCGGGTTACCACGACCTGAAGTTCCGCTGTAGTGATATCGAGCTCATCTACTACCGGGACATCGAATCGAAATTTGGATCCTGGCTCCTCGATCGGGTCTCGTTTCCGCGTCAGCCCCACCTTGTCGACGACGCCCAGGCACGCATCACCACGGCGCGTGCGATCGTTTCCAACCTGGCGACCGCCGATGGCACCATGGTGACGTTCATCACCGACGAGATCTTTGGCCGCATCGATGAGTTCGTCAAGCGGGCCGATCCCGCCGTCCTGGCCGCTCGGCTAGATGAAGCCGAGCGGCACCGCCTGATCTTCAAGTCAGGGTCGAAGACCATCACGCTGTTCCTCGACCGAGAAGGCGGCGCGCTGACCGATCTCGTCATCGCATTCGCGAATGCCGCGAAGGTGCCGATCGGCACCAACAAGACGTATGTACTGGCCTCCCCGACCTGACGTCAGGCCGGCGTCACTGGATGCGGCCACGCGCTGCGATGGGCCAGACTGCCACGACTCGGCCACCGCGTGTGACGTAGTAGACGTCGTGGAGGTTGATCGTCGTATCGCAATGGCTCGGGATCAACTCCACCTTGTCGCCCGAGCGGAGTGGATTGCCGGCCTCGAAGAGGAGCTTGCCGTGCTCGTCGCCCATGAAGGTGAATCCGGCATCCAGCGCCTTCGGGCGCGGCATGCCGGAGTCGCTGCTGAGCGCCTTGTAGCCTGAGTCCACGACTGCCGCTCCGCGCCGCTGCGTCGATACCACCGACGCCAGCACGGTCAGCGCGTTCTCGAAGCCGACGCCCTGGACCGTGCCGTAGTCGCTGTCCATCACCACGTACGAGCCAGGCTGAATCTCGGTCACGCGTGGCCACTCCATGGCGAACCGGAACGTGCCGGTGCCGGCCGTGCTGACGATCTCGATCGAGAACCCCCGCTCCGATAGCAGTTCGGCGGTCTGGGACAGCAGTTGCATGGCGCTAGCGTTCGCCTCGCGTCGCTCCTCTTCGCTCCGGACGTGCTGGAGGTGCCCCTCGTACCCCTGGAGGCCGACGAGCTCCAGACCCGGCAAGCGCGACACCTGCTCGGCGAGCGCGAGGGCCGGCTCGCCCGGCTCTACTCCAGTCCGCTCTTGCCCGACGTTCACGTCGATCAGGCACCTGAGCCGCAGGCCGCCCGAGGCAAGCGCTTCCGAGAGCCGACCTGCCGCCTTCGCATCGTCGACGACGGTGATGATCTCGGTCTGTTGCGCCACACCGAGGAGCCGCCGGATCTTGGCATCGCCAACGATCTCGGTCGTGACCAGGATCGGCGAGACGCCGCCCGCTGCCATGACCTCTGCTTCGCCAAGCTTCGCACAGCAGACGCCGATAGCGCCGCGCTGAAGCTGCATCAGCGCGATGTTTGGCACCTTGTGGGTCTTGGTGTGCGGGCGCGCCCGCACCGACGTCCCGGCCAGAGCCTGATCCATCCTGTCAAGGTTCCGCTCGACGGCGTCCAGGTCGAGGAGAAGGCACGGGGTGTCGAGGGCCTCGATCGGCAGACCGATCGCGCGGGGATCCGGGGGCCAGACCATCGGAGGCGCTCCTTGCTGGAGCAGCCCGGTGGTGGGGCTGCCCAGGGATGGCCCTGATTGTAGCGGCTGGCTCGGAACACGCCTGCCCACCGCGAGCATGGCCGGGCAGACGGTCGCGCTCGGCCAGCCACGGGACGGCCTGGCTTGCCCAGGCGAGTATGGACGGTCAGGTGTGGCGGCGCCGGCTGCTCGGGTACTCGAGGACGTGACGGGTGCGCAACGACGACGGGGCCGGCCTCCGAAGAGGCCGGCCCCGTCAAGGGGTGCAAGCGAGAGGTGTCGAGGGGTTAGCGGTAGCGGCCGCCGCCGTACCCGCCGCTCCCGCCGCCACGCTGCGAGCTGAAGCAGTTGGAGCAGTAGACCGGCTTGTCGCCGCGTGGCTGGAAGGGTACGCGCGCCTCCTGACCGCAGGCCGAGCAGGTCGCGGAGAACATCTCGCGCTCGCGGCGGTAGCCACCGCCCCCACCGTAGCTGTCGGAGTAGCCGCCGGAATCGCGGTTCGCCTTGCGCTCGGCACGGCACGCGGGGCACCGGGTCGGCTCGTTGGTGAAGCCGCGGGAGGCGAAGAACTCCTGCTCCCCGGTGGTGAAAATGAACGCCTGACCGCAGTCGCGGCAGGAGAGGGTCTTGTCGGCGTAGCTCACGCTGACTCCCAGGTGAAAAGGCTTGGCGGTTCCGTCAGCGTAGGCGAGCGGCGTACATGGCGGAGATGCGTGGCCGATCTCCGCAAGGCATGCCCAACCAGGTGGGCCGCCGAAACAGACCAGCCTGGCCAGTATAGCACGTCCCCGACGATTTGGGTACACCGGATGCCCCGTCTTCCAGGTGACGAAAACATGACAGCCGGCCCCACGGCAGAACGCACCAGTCCTGCCCCGCTGGCACGCCAATTCCTGTAGCGTCACCACCGTATCGGTGCCTCCAGCGCCTGGGCCACACCCCATGGGTCGACTACAATGGCTCGGCGGCCGCAGACCTCGAGCGGCTCGGGCCGGCGTTACCGCTCGTCCCGCAAGGAGCGAAACCGATGGTACCTGGCCTCGAAGGACGCTGGTTCGACGACGGTGGGCCGGGCTTGCACGCATTCGACTGTGACCGCCCCTCGCACGCCGGACAGCCGATGGGCTCAGGCGAGCTCGCGCGGTACGAGCACGCGATCCAGAGGGGCCTGCTCGGCAGGGAGACGTCAATCCCCGCCGGGTGGGCGCCTCACCTCGACAAAGAGGCGGCCGGTGCCTGATCCGCGCGACCCTCAACCCTCGGCCGTCGAGCCACCGGTGCCGCTCGATCGCCACAACATCGCTTCGGGTACGCCCTGGGAGGCAGTTGCCGGCTACTCACGAGCGGTGCGGGTCGGCCAGCACGTCTTCGTCTCCGGTACGACCGCGAGCGCTGAGGACGGTTCGCTGCTCGGGGGTGACGATCCGTACGAGCAGGCCCGTGCGGTCCTGGTGAAGATCGAGGCGGCACTTGCGCAGGCCGGCGCATCCCTCCGTGACGTCGTCCGAACTCGCATCTACGTCAGCAACATCGACGATTGGGGAGCGGCGGCACGGGCGCATGGCGAGGTCTTCGGCGATATCCGCCCGGCCAACACGCTCGTCGAAGCGCGGCTGGTCTCCGGCCGCCTCGTCGAGATCGAGGCGGACGCGATCGTTGGCGCTGGCGCAGCCCCGGAGCAAGGCCAGCCGCAAGGCCACGGGCAAGCCGAGGCGTCCGATGGGGTGCCGTTCTGACGCGGCCGGCCTTTTCCCTTCGGACGCCATGCAGACAGCCCTTTCCCTCGGAGCGAGCGCTGGCTGAGGGTCGTCCTGGCAGATGACGAGCGGACATACGCGCCCGAACTCACGCTGTGCGTGCTCTTCTCCGGGCGGAGAGGCGAGCGCCTGGTCCGTGACGAGGCCGGGGGGCGGAACAATCGGGCATGCCTGGACGTGCGATAGTTCCGCGAGGGAGACCCGTGGGAGTGATGAGTCAGATCGTGCGCTTCAGCCTTCGGTTCAACAACGACCGTCCTATCTCCGAGTACGTCCGGCTCGCCAGCGCCGCTGAGGCAGCCGGCTTCGATCAGTTCTGGGTCAGCGACGACCTCTTCTTGCGCAGTGCGCCCGTTATCCTGGCGGCCGTCGCCGGCGCGACGACTCGGATTCAGGTGGGCACCTGCGTCCTGAACCCGTACACGATTCATCCGGCCGAGATGGCGATGGCCGCGGCCACGCTCGACGAGTTGTCGGACGGACGCTTTCTCCTGGGGCTGGCGGCCGGGGCCGGCGACTTCCTCGGCTGGATCGGACTCGAACAGACCCGCCCGCTCACCACTGTGCTGGAGACGATGACGGTGGTACGGCGGCTGCTCGCCGGCGAGCGCGTCCCGTTCAACGGGCAGGCGCTGCGGGGTTGGACGAGCGACGCGTACCTACGCTTCTCGGCGCGGCCGGTCCCGATCTATCTCGGCGCGATGGGGCCCCGGATGCTCCGGGCCGTCGGCGAAGCGGCCGATGGGGGGTTGCCGCTGCTGTTCCCGCCCGAGCACTACGAGACGGTCGCCAGCTACGTTGCAGAGGGCGCTCGCGCGGGCGGCCGCACGCTCGACGATCTGGACCTCGCTGCCTGCGTCTGGTGCTCGATTGGCGACGACCGCGCGGCGGCCGAGGCCGTCCTACGCGACAAGATCGCCTACTACGGCCATGCTCTCGGGCCGCTCATCTACGCCCGCCTCGGCGTCAGCCGCGAGGAGTTTTTACCCATCGAGCGGGCGCTCCAGCACGAACGCGACCCCGAGAAAGCGCGCGCACTTGTCACGCCGGCGATGCTCCAGATCGGGTTGGTCGGCACTGCCCGCGACCTGATCCCCCGCCTCGAAGGGCTGGTGGCGCTCGGCGTGCGTCACCTGAGCTTCGGCCCGCCGCTCGGCCCGGACCCCCTCGCGGCCATCGAGGCGCTCGGCCGCGAGGTGCTGCCTCACTTCCGGTAACGTCGATCGTTGCGGCCGTCGCCTGCGCAGGGGACATACGGCCGAGACAGCGGCGCCCCTCCGTTGAGCCGAGGGGCGCCGCTGTCGTTCCTGGCAGGTGGTGTCAGGACTTAACCGAGGCGCCGCGCATGAGCACGAGGCCGCCGCCCGGCTTCCAGTCCTGGACGCGCTGGCTCACGCCATAGACGTCGTACAGGTTGTGAAGGAAGACCCAGGGCGCCTCCTCGCGGATCGTCTTGACGATGTCCCGATACGTCTGCACCCGTTTCTCGGGGTCCATCATCTTGCCGGCCGCCTCGATGCTGTCGTCCACCTTCGGATTCGCGTAGCCGAGCCAGGGGATGCCCTTGAGCTTCGAGCTGAAGCAGGTCGAAAGCAGCGTCTGGGTGCCGCCGCTGCCTTGAGTGATCAGGAACAACTGCCAGGTCTTTTGCTGAGCCTCCTTCAGGAACTGGCCCCACTCCAGCGGGTTCACCTGGGCGTTCACGCCGATCTTCCGCCACTGCCCGGCGATGGCCTCGGCGATTGCCTTGTCCTGAAGGTAGCGCCCGCTCGGCGTATCGAAGCGGATCTCGAAGCCGTTGGGAAGGCCGGCCTCGGCGAGCAGTTGCTTCGCCTTGTCGGGGTTGAACGGATACGGGACCGGCAGGCTGTCGTCGTACCCTTCGTGCGCGTAGGTGAGCGGGCCATTGATCGGCTCGCCGATGCCGCCCAGCAGCACCTTGATTATCTGGTCCTTGTCGACGGCGTAGTTGAGTGCCTGGCGGACCCGGATGTCGTTGAGGGGCGGTGTCGAGGGGTTCAGCACGAGGCACATCAACCCCTGACCCTTGGCCTGCATCACCTGCTGGCCGGCCTGCGTGATCTGCGAGACCTCCTGCGGCCCGACCGGGTTGATGATGTCCGCCTCTCCAGTGCGGAGGGCGGTCAGGCGCGCCGCACCCTCGGTGACGGTCTTCCAGACCAGTTGCTTGACCTTGGGGTCGCCGCTGAAATGAGGGGTACCGGCTTCCTGGACCAGTTTGTCACCCGGCGTCCACTCCACGAACTTGTACGCGCCGCTTCCGACAGGCTTCTTGAAGTACTCATCGCCCATCTTCTTCATCGTCTCGGGCGGCGAGAGGTAGAGGTAGCTCGCCATCAGGTCGACGAGGCCGGGGTACGGATCCTTGGTGATCAGCCGCACCGTATAGTCATCTGGCGTCTCGATCGTCTGGACCTGAGCCAGGGAACTCGCGTAGATGTTCTTGGTCTCGGGAGCGATGAATCGCTCGATCGACCACTTGACCGCGGCCGACGTGAGCTTCTCGCCGCTGTGGAAGGTGACGTCGTTACGGAGTTTGAACTCCCAGGTCGTGTCGTTGAGCGTCTTCCAGGAGGTCGCCACCCAGGGCACGATCTTATAGGTATGGTCGAGCGTGACGAGTTGGTCGAACATAGCGGCCATCATGGCGCGCGGTGCCGAAGCCTGGGTTTGCTGCGGATCGAGGCTCGTCGCATCCGCGCCCTGCATGATGGTCAGGGTGCCGCTCGGTGCACCCTGGCCTGAAGCTGCCGGCTTGGCAGCATCGGGTTTGGCGGCTGCCGGCTTGGCAGCTTCGGGTTTGGCGGCTTCGGCCGGCTTGGCGACGGCAGGAGCGGTCGTGGGTGCGGACTGGGCGGCAGGGGCGGCCGTTGGCTTCGACTCGGCCGGCTTCGGCTCGACCGGCTTGGCGCCCGATGCGCTCTGGCTCGGAGCCGGGGCGCTCGGGCCGCAGGCCCAGAGCAGGCCCGAGCCCACGCTCAGCCCGAGCAGGCTCGTGCGGCGCAGGAAGGCGCGTCGAGTCAGCGTCAAACGACGGCCATCAGGGCGGGGATTGTCGTTCACGGGGAACTCCTCCTCGTTCGAGAGGGCTGTGTGGGGCGGTGGCACCCACACTACGGCACGCGCGCCAGAGTTGGGGCCCCGGCGGGTAGGGGGCGCCGGTCGTCGCGGACGACACTTCCACCCTTCATGACCAGCCGGACATCGAACAGGGCATCCAGGTTCGCCAGCGGATCGCCGGCCACCGCGATCAGGTCGGCACGTTTGCCGCGCTCCAGTGTGCCAAGGTCGCGGTCGGCGCGGCAGGCGCGGGCAGTGTTGATGGTTGCGGCCTGGAGTGCCTGCATGGGAGTCAGGCCGCACTCGGCCGCGAAGCGGATCTCCGAGATCAGGGCTGGCAGGCCCTCGAACGTCTCGATGCCAGGCGACCACGGCAGGCGGGTCAGGTTGTCGACGCCGCAGACGATGGTCAGGCCGGCGTGAATCGCCTTGCGGACCATTGCATGGTGGACCTCGCTGGCCTCGATGGCGTTGGTCAGGAACCAGTCCGGGAAGCACCCGGCGTCGCGGATTGTGTCTTCATTCCACGCTTTCGTCACGCACAACTGGGGCGAGAAGACGGTGGCGTTGCGGACCATCGCCTCGATGCCGGCCTCGCCCAGCACGAAGCCGTGCTCGACCGAGTCCGCGCCGGCCTCGGCCGCCATGATGACACCCTCGTCGCCGATGGCATGGACCGCGACCGGCTTGTGCCAGCGGTGTGCCTCCTCGACCGCTGCCCGCAACTCCTCGGGCGTGCAGATGGTGTGCGCGATCGTCTCGGCCGGCCAGGCGATGCCGCCGGTTGCGAATAGCTTGACGTGATCGACACCCTGACGGAGCCGCTCGCGGGCCTTCGCACGGAAGGCGTCCACACCCGCGGCCTCCCGGCTCCACATCACGTCGCCGGCCACCCAGAGGCGTGGCCCGACCAGCGTGCCCGACTCGATGGCGCGCTTGAGCTGAAGGTCGGCGTTGTTGCGGTCGCCCATCGTCCGCAGCGAGGTAATGCCGCTGAGCAGGTTGTCGGTCGCCTTGCGGACGACTCGGTACGCGTAATGGGCCTCGACCTCACCCCGGAAGCGATCCTCCCAGGGCGGCACGACGGCACCCAGGTGGACGTGGGCATCCCAGAGGCCCGGCAGGACGGTGTCGCCGTCGAGCGCGCGGACCTCGTGGCCGTCGCTGGCCCGCCGCAGCACCTCAGCCCGCGGCCCGATGTCGGTTAGGCGGCCATGTTCGACCAGGATGGCCGCGTCTGTAAGCGGCGGCGCGCCAGTGCAGTCGATGAGCGTACAGTCGAGGAGGAGCGTGCCCACGTCAGAAGACTCCTTCGCTGCACCCGCCGATGCCCGTTGGCGTCAGCGGGTCAGGGCAGCCGTATCAGCGGCGCCGCTGCCAGGCGTCGCCGAGCAGGTTGATGCCGAACACCGTCCAGACGATTGCGAGGCCGGGGAACACGGCGTTCCACCAGGCAGTGGCAAAGACGTCTCGCCCCTCGCTCAGCATGGTGCCCCAGGCGGCGGTTGGCGGCCGGATGCCGATGCCCAGGAAGCTTAGCGACGCCTCGGCGAGGATCATCCCCGAGACGTTCACCGTCGCAATGACCAGCAGCGGACCGAGGGTGTTCGGAAAGATGTGATGGAAGATGATCCGGGCGGCGCTGGCGCCACAGACCCGCGCCGCCAGCACGAACTCGCGCTCGCGCAGCGACAGGGTCTGCCCGCGAATCACCCGCGCGTACTGGACCCAGCCGATGACGCCGAGCACGGCCACAATAGTGGGCACCGACGAGCCGGTCATGGTCAGCACGCCGATAGCGAGCACGATTGGCGGCAGGGCAAGCTGAGCGTCCGCGAGCCGCATCAGCGCCGCGTCGATCCAGCCGCCGCAGTAGCCAGCAACCAGTCCCAGCGGCGCGCCGAGCAGGCCCGCCACCGCCACCGCTGAGACCCCGACCAGCAGCGACGTGCGGGCGCCGAAGATCAGTCGGCTGAGCAGGTCGCGGCCCTGATAGTCGGCCCCAAGCGGGCTTTCGAGTGAGCCGCCCGGCAGCCAGAAGGGCGGGGCAAGTGAGCGCCCGAGATCCTGATCGTCCGGGGCATAGGGTGCGAGGAGCGGGGCGGCGAGCGCGACCAGGACGACGAGCGCCGTCATGACCAGCCCGATCCAGGCCGATGCCGGCATGGCGCGCCGAGCCAGCCAGGAGGGGCTACGCCGCGTGGGCGCGGACGAGCCGGCCGAGCTCGAATCGGCAACGACCGATAGCGTGGTACTGGATCGTACCTCCTGGCCGGTCGTCACGCGCGGATCCGTGGGTCGAGGAAGCGGTACGAGAGGTCGACGAGCAGGTTGACGCCGATGAAGATCGCCCCGATCAACAGCACGAGCGCCCGCACCAGCGTCACATCCCGCGCGTAGACGCCTTGCATCAGCAGCCAGCCGATGCCGGGCCACGAGAAGACGGTCTCGATGATGACCGAGCCGCCGATCAATGCCCCGAACTGGAGCCCGACGACGGTGACGGTCGGGATCATCGCGTTGCGGAGGACGTGGCGGTAGCCGATGATCCGTTCGGCGAGGCCCTTCGAGCGCGCCGTCGTGACGTAGGGTTGGCGGCGCTCGTCGAGGACGCTGGCCCGCGTAAGCCGTGCGATCAGGCCCAGGCTATGCGCCGAGAGTGCCACGGCCGGCATGACCAGATGGGTGAGGCCGCCGCTACCGCCCATCGGAAGCAGGCGGAGGCGGTCGGCGAACACCAGGATCAGGATCAGCCCGATCCAGAACGTGGGCAATGACACGGCCAGCAGCGAGCAGACCGTCGCCAGCGCGTCGAAGATGCCGTGCGGTCGGGAGCCGGCCAGGATGCCGAGCGGTAATCCAACGACGATGGCGATGGCCATCGACGTGATGACGAGAACGAGCGTGACCGGCAGCTTCGAGGCGATGAGCGGACCGACCGGCTGACTGAACTTGATCGACTGGCCGAGGTCGCCATGCACGATGCCGGCCAGGAAGCCGGCGTATTGCATCACGAGCGGCCGGTCGAGGCCAAGCTCTCGTTCGAGGGCCACCCGGTCGGCCTCGCTAGCGTGGACCGGCAGCATCATCGCGACCGGGTCACCAGTGAGGAGTACGAGCGCGAAGGCGACGATGCTGACGAGGAACAGGACGATAAGCGCCTGAGCGAGCCGTCGCAGGACGACGCTCAGGATCGCACTGCCGGAGCCCCTCGTTGGTTGGAAGACCGCCGCCATGGGATGCCCTCGGATGCCTGCTCCGTCACGCTCCCCCCTCCCAGGCCGCCGAGCGCCTGAAGCGGCCGAAGGGTACCACAGGCGCGCCATCTCATCAATCTCAGGCCGCGTGTTGTGGGCGCCGCGACTGCGGGTATCATGGCTCGCATGTCGTCCATCTCATCCGATGACGTGCTCGACGATGCTGCCGTTGCACCGGGCGCGCCCCCTGACGCCGACTCGGAGCCCGGCCAGTCACTCTACACTTACTGGGCGGGACTTACCGCGCTGACGCTGGTCTCGGTAGGGTTTGGCGCGATCGCTCCATCGTTCTCCGACATCCTGGACGAATTCGGCGCTTCGGCCGGCCTTGGCGCCCTCATCGTGAGCGCCCTTGGCGCGGGACGCCTGCTTGGCGGCTTTCCGGCTGGTATCGCCGTGGGCCGGTTCGGGCCAGGGCGCGTGATCCTGCTCGGGACCGTGGTGTTCATCGTCGGCTCGGCCATCGGCGCGCTGGCGCCGCTCTTCCCGGTCCTGGCTGTCGGCAGACTGGTTCAGGGCATCGGCCTGGGCATCGTACCGGCCGGTGTCCTCGCCGGCATGATGACTGGAGCGCGCGCCGAGCGAGCCGGCGGCTCGATGGCGCTCTACCAGTCCGCCCTGACGCTCGGCGGTGCGTTCGGGCCGGCCATCGGCGGCCCGGTCGCGGCAGCGTTCGGTTGGCGCTACGCGCTGGTCTTCTGCATCCTGGCAGGCGTCGTCTCCTTCCTCCTGGCCATTCCAACGGTGCGCCGCCAGCCGACGCCGACACCCAGGTCTGCTGCCGCCCGCGAGAGCTTCGCGCTGAGCGCATTGCTTGCGATCACCCTGGTGCTACTGCCCCATCTGGTGACGTTCATGTACCGGATGAGCGTCGGGCAGTTGGCACTGCCACTCTACGCCTCTGGCCCGGCTGGCCTCGATCCGGTGATGGTCGGCCTGCTGCTCGGCTCGCAGTCGGTGATGCAGTTGCTGATGCTCGCGCCGGCTGGTTGGGCTACCAACCGCTTCGGCGTGCGGCCGGTCGTCGCGGCGGCGCTGATCGTCTCATCGCTGGGGGTCGCGATGATGCCGTTCGTGCCGCTCCCCTATGGGCTCTGGGTCGCGGTGATCGTGTTCGGCGCGGGATTGGCGGTCCTCGGGGTCGCGAGCGGGCTGTTCGTGTTCACGATTGGCGGTTTCTCGACGGGCGCTCTGGTGAGCATCTACCGTCTCAGCGGCGATCTGACGCAGGTGTTTGGCCCGGTCGTCGTCGGACCGATTCTCGACCACTTCGGCTATACGGTGAGTTTCGTCGGGATGGCGGCCTGCGGCGGTCTGGCGCTCGTGACGGTGCTGCTGCGCGCGCGAAAGCCGCGGCCTGAGGTAGCAGCGGCGCGCTAATCGCGGATGTCGTAGATCCGGATGATCGGGCCGGGGCGGGCGCTGTCGTCGAGCGGGATGCCGTGCCAGCCTTGCCAGCCGTCCTGGGTCAGGTCGTATTCGAAGAGCGGCTCGGGCGCCACCGCGAAGAGCAGCCGCGCCTGGTCGTCGAGTGAGCCGTAGAACTCGGCGCGCTTCGGGAAGCGGTCCGGATTCACGAGCCAGCGGTTGTAGACGTAGCTGCTGGTCGCGATGTAGACGACACCGCGTTTGCGATACCGCGCGAGTGGGTCGTCCGAGAGGTCGAGGCCACGCGAGCGCGCATTCGGGTGAGGCGGACCGTACCACTCGGTCGTGATCTGTTGGTCAGGTGGCAGGTTCGCGGAGATCCAACGTGCGGAGACGACACGGGTGTCCGGTCGTGTCAGCAAATAGTCGTAACGGACGACGCCGTCGGCCTGCCAGAACAGCGCCCCGAGTGCGGCGACGGCGACCACGACCGACCCGCCAGGAGAGAGGATCGTCCGTTGACCGACGTGTGACATAGCAGCATCGCGACGCTCCGCGCGCATGGCCGATGCACGACCCGCCAGCCAGGCAACCCCGAGACCTGCCAGCACGCAGGCGAATGGCACCACCGTGAGCAGGTAGCGCGCGTAACGAATTTGCCACAGCCAGGAGAACAGGCAGAGCAGCACCGGGTAGATCAGGAAGACGAGCAGGTAGCGAAGCTCAGGCGCATGCCGATTCTGGCGGCTCGACAGCCGGCCGACCGTCCAGAAGCCCCAGCTTAGGCCGAGCGCCGCGAGCAGCGCGACCGGCGTATCCAGCCCCCAGCGCAGAGCCGCGGGCGCGTAGAGGAATGAGGCCAGCAGTCCGGTCGAGAACAGTTCACCGCTCTGGCCACGCGCCAGTTGCTTGTCAGTCTCGTAGTCCAGGCCGGCGCGGAAGCGATCCCAGTCGATGATGACGTACGGCGACGTACCCACGAAGGCGACGACCGTGACGAGCCCGGCGAGCCAGAGGCGGCGGTCGAACAGTGCGGCGGCAACTGACTGGATGAAATGCCGTCGCATGACGCGGCAGCGGGTCAGGTGCGCGAGAACGATCACGAGTGCGAAGGCGGCGCTCGGGTGCTTGACGCCCGCCGCGAGGCCGGTGGCGAGGCCAGCCAGCACGTACCAGCGAGTACGCCCGTCCTCCACGATCCGTAGCGCGAAGTAGGCCGCGATGGCGACGAACATCGTCGTCGGGACGTCCGGCGAGGCGACGTGCGAATGCTGAACGTGCAAGGGGCTGAGCGCCAGGAAGCTGGCCGCCGCTAGCGCACAGGCGGTGACGTAGGGGAGGTTCAGTGCGGTGAAGAGGCGTCGTGCGAGCAGGTAGACGACGATGGCCGTGACGACGCCCGTCACCGCGGTGACGGCGCGCATCGCCCAGAGCACAAAGCCCAGGTTCTCCAGCGTGGCGGGGCCGTACGGCGTCTGGCCGCCAAACGGGCCGGCCAGGAGCATCCCGCCCTTCAGTGCTGCCGAGAGGACATATGTCCAGAAGGGCGGGTAGAAGAAGTGAATCGGGCGAAGATCGCCGGTACTGACGATCGCGATCGTCGCCTCGTAGACCTTGTTCTCGTCAGGATAGAACGAGTGGGGCAGGCCGTAGTCCAGCCCGACGAAGCGAGTCGCGAGCGCAACCAGAGCCACAAGCACGAGGCCTGCCCGATCGAGCCGCATGCCACCGAGCGCCGGACCGCTATGCCACCGAGCGCCGGGCGTGCGCGGGCCGGCGCGGTCGACAACCACGCCGGCTCCGCCGCTCCGCGAACGCTCGTAGGCGGCCGTCATTCCTGGCAACTCTCCGGCGTCAGGCCTCCACCGGCGCATGAGCGTCGATCAGGTCGCGCGGCAAGCCGGCCGCCTCGAGCCCTGCGACGAGCGCGCTCCAGTCGGCTTCCTGGAGCGGGATGCCCGACTTTGACCGCCGTTGCTCCTCGCGCCACTCCAACTCGCCTGGCAGGAGCACCTCCGAGAAGCCTTCAGCCGCCTTCACCGACTTCGCATCGCGGACCAGTTGATCGACCCGCGCCAGGAACGTTTCGCGCCCGCCGAAGCACTCGGGATCGATCGCCAGGAAGAAGAACGCCTGGCCGCCGATATCCGGATCGGGATTCTGCTGTTGGACGGTCAGCCCCACGGTCGAGCCGGTCAGCGCGCCGGTCAGCAGGTCGACGAGGATGCCCATGCCGTACCCTTTGTGACCCCCAAACGGGAGCAGGACGCCCTTCATCGCGGCCTGGGCGTCGGTGGTGCGCCGGCCCTCGGAGTCGAGCGCCCACTCGGGCGGGACTGGCTGACCGCGGCGGAGTGCCTTGGCGATCTGGCCGTGCGCGGCGGCGCTCGTGGCGATGTCGAGGACGATCGGCGGCATGTCGGCAGTGGGCGCGGCATACGCCAGCGGGTTGGTACCGTGGAGCGGAGATGCTCCACCGAACGGCGCGACGACCGGATGCGCGTTACACATGACCAGCCCAAACATCTGCTCCGGCAGGGCCATCGCGGCATACGCCGACGCCGCGCCGAAGTGGGCGCAATGAACGGCGGTGGTAGCGCCGATACCGTAGTGGCGAGCACGTTCGATGGCCGTGCGCATCGCCCGCGAGGCGACGACTGGCCCGGCCGCGCGGTTACCCTTGAACATGGCCGTCGCGCGGTTGTCCTTCAACGTGAGGACGTCGGCGTCTGGCTGGGTCTGGCCGTTCTTGACGCTCCGGGCGATGCCGGGCAGGATCGAGACGATGCCGTGGGTGTCGAGGCCGCGTAGCGACGCGAACAGGATCGCCCGGGTGCAGTCGTCAGCCTCACTCTCGGTGAAATGAAGGTGGCCGAACACGGCGAGGCAGAGCGCACGAGCGCGATCTACAGGCAGAACGAGCACGGATGGTCTCCCTTCGAGGCTCGGGCTAGGACAGCGCGGCCGGCGGTGAGCCGCTGATGATGGTAGATCGCTGATAGCGAAGGAGCGCCGGCGATGGAGCCGAGGGCGCCTGATGATACGTGCTGCCGATCCCGAGTGGCCGAGGCCGAGATGGCGCGGAACCGCCCGTATTGTGCAGGATCGGCCGTCGCGCGAGACATTCTGGGCCGTGTACCGTCTCTTCTGGCAAGCGACGTCTGGCACCTGACCGCGCTGAGCAGTCTGCCCCACGTATCTCCGCCTACCCATGGAGCGCCGCATGTCGAACGTTGCCCGACTCACCGTCTGGGCCATCGCACTCGTTCTCGTGCAGATCGTCCTCATCCCGACGCTGGCATTCGGTCAGATACCGGCCAGTCCAGTCCCGTCACCTGTGGCTCCCCACCTGGCCGAGACGCCGAGCGGGGCACAACCGGAGGGAGACCGGCCGGAAGGAGATCGACGCGAGGATGGCCACCTGGAGGACGTGTTGCCGGTGGATGCGCCGGTCCTGACGCCCGAGGCAGGTGGAGCGCGGCCCGTAGCATCGCCGGCCGCCTCACCGCGGGTGACGCCCGTGCCAGAAGCAGCGCAGCCGGCCGCGTCGGCGACAGCCGAAGAAAGCGCCCTGACCGAGAGCGGTATGCCAGGCCCAGGTACGCCGACGGCCGAGACGAGCGCGCAGACCGAGGAGAGTGGGCCGGCCGACGAGCGTAGACCGGCCGAGACAGCCTCTCCGGCCGAGGCGGCCACGCCGGCGGCCAGTGAGACGAGCGCGGCCCCGCGCGCTGGCGCCAGCC
This sequence comes from Chloroflexota bacterium, assembly GCA_020845495.1. The sequence goes on along the minus strand of JADLFM010000137.1, from coordinate 194,799 downwards.
CGACACCGACGACGCCCGCTACTCCGCCGCCGTTGCCGTCGCACGACTGGCGGGCGCCGGGTTTCGTCGCGGTCGTCGACGGGCAGGTGTACGACCCGTTCTGCCGGCCGCTTCGCTCGGCCGGCTCGAACGTCCCAAACTTGCTGTTTCGCCAGGGACTGCGCGAGAACCTCGAGTGGATGCGCCAGCACCAGATGCGCTGGTTCCGGGTAATTGCGACCGGTCATGGCCTTCCACAGCCTCATCCCGATGCCCGGCCAGGTATCGTCGAACAGCGGCTTGCAGCGCTTCTCGGGGAAGTCGAAGCGTTCAATGCCACCCACTCCCCGAATGAGGCGATCTACGTCCTGGTTACCTTCACCGACTACTACGAGCCGGGCGTGCCCGGCGACCGCTACGGCTTCGACCATGCTGGCTGGTGCAGCGCGCGGGTGTTGAACGCGCCCTGGTATCGGCGCGGTATCACGCGCTACGGCTTCGAGCAAGAGTGCAACGGAGGCAGGCTTGCCGACGCGCCAAACTACGAAGTGAACTTCAAGCCGTGGGTTCAGCGCATCGTCGCGGCCGGCGCGAGAAGTCCGGCCCTGTTCGGCTGGCAGCTCGGGAACGAGATGAAGTCCCGTAGCAGCCCCCGCAACGGCATCACCTCCGACGACGCCTACGGCTGGTACCTGGACTGGCAGGCTGACATGGTCGACACCATCCGCGCGGTCGACCGTAACCATCTCGTCTTCGCGGCCGTCCAGTACCTCGCCGAACTGACCGACTGGGAATATCGCCCGTACGATGGCCTGGCACTGGATCGCACGCCCCGCTACCGCGAACTGATGGACCGCATGCAGCGGACGTGCGGCCAATACTGCTGGAATGTCTGGAGCCTCACCGACTACGACTTCCGACCCTACTCTCTGGACGACGCGATGCTGATGCAACGGGCCGGCATCGCGACCGTGATCACCGAGTACGGCTTCACCCTCGGCGGCACCCCCGAGGAGGAGCGGGCGCGCTTCGGCGGCGACCGGCGAGCGGCGTACCGCTCGGGCATGGCGATGCGCTGGCAGGACGTGGATGGGATCTGGCACGACCGCCAATGGGGCACCTTCGAATTGATCGAACGGGCCGGTTTGCAGGGCATCGCACCGTGGGGCTCGCCGGCCCCCGATCCGTCGCCCGGCTTCGATCTCGACTGGCAGCGCGGCATCACCGACACCCGCGACGGCGACCTCTGGGACGTCTGGTCGGAGATCGCCAGCCGCTTGGAGGCCGGGAATCAGGCGCACGGCGTCTCGAATGCCTGTGCGGCGTACGTCTCGGAGTAACCTGACCGGGCGCGCTGGCCTATCTCGTCGCGCGGGCGTGGAGGCGCGTGCCTCCCTGAGCGTGGCACCTCGGGCACCGAGGCGTGTAGGCTTGCCGCGCCATGCCCTCTTCATCGACGCCACCCACAGCGGCGAAACGGTCGCTCGCCGAGTACGGCGCCTACCTCTTCGATATCGACGGGACGCTCGTCACGCCGAACGGCGCCATCGATGGCGCCGCCGAGGTCATCGAGACCCTGAAGCGCAACGGTAAGCAGGTCCGTGCCGTCACCAATAATTCTGGGCTCACGCCCCACGCCGTGGCCGAGCGATTCCGCCGCTTTGGCCTGCCCTTCGACGACAGCGAAGTGTTTTCGGCCCTCACGGCTACGGCGCGTTTCGTCGCCCACGAGCGGCCGGGCGCCCGCGTTTTCCCATTCGGCACGAGCGGGATGCGCAGCGAACTGGCAGCCGCTGGCCTCACCGTCACCGACGATCTGGAGGTCGACTACGTCGTCGCCGGCTTTTACCCCGAGATCACGTTTGAGACGATGACACGGGCGATGCGGGCGCTGATGCAAGGCGCACGGTTCGTCGCCGTCAACGTCGACCGTAACTACATTGGCCACGACGGCTTGATGCCCGGGGCGGGCGCCTTCGTACGGGCGCTGGAAGGCTGCACCGGACGGGCGCCGGACGTGATCGTCGGGAAACCCTCGATCACGATCGTGCAGGAAGCGGTGGCCAGTGTCAGGCTATCGGCGGAAGACTGCCTGTTCGTGGGGGACAACCTCGACGCCGACATCGGCGCGGCCCACGCAGCGGGATTGCCGGCCCTGCTCGTGCTCTCGGGTGTGACGAGCCGGGCGGAGCTCGAAGCACGTGGCATTGCCGTCGAGCACGTGTCTGAGAGCGTGGTCGACCTCGCCCGTGCCTTCGGCTAAGCTGCCTTGTACACGTAACCCAGCCCATGCACGCGTGCTCTGATTGTGCCCGATTCACATCCGTGAGGTAGTCCGTGCGATACGAGCATCTCATCGTCGAGACGATCGACGGCAACATCGGCGTCATCAGGCTCAATCGGCCAGCCGTCCTCAATGCGCTGAGCCACGCCCTTCAGACCGAGCTCGATGCAGCATTGGCCGCCTTCGATAACGATCCGGACATCCGCTGCATCATCCTCTCGGGTACGGGCGAGAAGGCGTTCTCCGCGGGCGGCGACATCCACGAGATGGCCGCGCTCGATCCGGCCATCCTCGAAGAGCAGAACCGCGCTCGCGGCGACGCCGGCTGGCTGCGGGCCACACTGAGGAAGCCGACCATTGGTGCACTCAACGGCCTGGCTTATGGCGGCGGCGCCGTGCTGGCAGCGTCCCTGGATATCCGCATCGGCTGCGAACGGACCCGCTTCCGCTTCCTGGCGGCTTCCTACGGGCGGATCAACTCGACGTGGTGCCTGCCGGCCGTCGTTGGGCTGGCCCAGGCGAAGGAACTCCTGTACACGGCGCGGGTCGTGGATGCGGATGACGCGCTCCGGATCGGGCTGCTCAACAAACTCGTCCCGTCTGACGGGCTCATGGACGCAGCCGTCGAGATGGCGCGCCAGATCGCCGCGAACACTCCTGAGATGGTGCAGGGCATCAAGCACCTGCTCGACGACGGGATCGGCCGAAGCTGGCGGGAGATGTACGACGCCGAGCACGATCTCCTGACCACCACGCATCGCCCCAGCCCGGTGAGGGAGGGTTTCAAGGAGTTCCTGAACCGGAAAGGCGACCGTGCGTCCCGCGAGCAATCAGTCTGACGGGCCGGCGATGACGATCGAGTCGATCAGCGCTATCACCTTCGCCACCCACGGCATGGCGCGGGCGGTCCGCTTCTATCTGGCGCTCGGGTTCACGCTCCGCTACGGTGGTGAGGATGCGCCGTTCACGAGCCTGAATGCGGGCACCGGCTACGTGAACCTGACGACCCAGTCCGAAGAGATTCGTTGGTCGTGGTGGGGCCGCGTCATCTTCTACGTGTCGGACGTGGACGCCGTGTACGAGCGCGCGAATCGGCTGGGCCTGCATCCCCAATTCGCGCCCCGCGATGCCGACTGGGGCGAGCGATACTTCCACATCACCGACCCCGACGGTCACGAGCTCAGCTTCGCGCGCCCGCTCGACAACGCCGAAACTCGGAGAGGGCGAACGCAATCGGACGGCTGAGCACAGGCGGCCCGAGCGCGCAGCATCCATCGCTCGACGTAACACGACTCCGTACCGCGCGCCGCGCCACATAGTCTGGCACGCTGGCGAAACGTCCGCGTAACGCGCTACGAGCGACCCGCCGATCTCAGGGCCGCGAACAGCGCCCGCCCGGTATACGGCTGAGGCAGGTCGTTCAGGCCGAGTGGCGCGAGGGCGTCGGCGACGGCACTCGAGATGGCAGCCGAGGCGCCCATCGCGCCGCCTTCGGCCATGCCCTTCATGCCGAGCGGCGTGTTGGGATCCGGCCGCTCGACGTGCTCGACCTCGAACGTAGGGAGGCGGCCGGCCGTTGGGATGGCGTAGTCGAGAAACGTCCCGCTCAGGTTCTGCCCATCGGCGTCGTAGACGATCTGCTCGTAGAGCGCGCCGCCGAGCCCCTGGGCGGACGCGCCGTGTAACTGCCCCTCGACGACGCGTGGGTTGAGCAGCCGGCCGCAGTCCTCGACGATCAGGTAGCGCGGGATCGAGAGACGCCCGGTGTCGCGGTCGATCTCGATCTGGCAGACGTGGGTGCCGCTTGAGAAGGTCAGGGCTGGCGGGTCGAAAGCATGGGTCGCTTCGAGGGCCGGCTCCATGCCCGGCGGCAGTTCCATCGGCGCGAGGTACGCCTTCTGGGCAAGCTGCGCGACCGTGAACCCGGCCTCCGGCGCGCCGCGCACCTGGAAGCGGCCTTCGACACGCTCGATGTCCTCGATCGGCGCTTCCAGCAGGTGAGCCGCGATCCGGACGAGCTTGTCCCTCAGCATCCGTGCTGCCCCAAGCGCTGCCCCGGCGCTCACCACTCCTCCGCGACTGCCGCGTGTGCCCATGCCGTACGGCGCAGCGGCCGTGTCGCCGGCGTGGACGCGCACCGCTCCAATGGGCACCTGAAGCTCGTCGGCCAGTGCCTGTGCCACGGTCGTCAGGTGTCCCTGGCCCTGGCTGACGACGCCGATCTGGGCCGAGACCGCGCCGCCTGGTTCGATCCGAACGATGGCGGCATCGTGACCGGAGCCGGCGATACCGGCCGTTTTATAGAACTCGGAGCCGTAGGTGTTCGGTTCGACGTAGGTGGCGACGCCGATACCAACGATCCGGCCGTCCGCGCGGGCCTCGACCTGGGCACGTCGGAGCGCGTCGTAGTCGATGGCGGTAAGCGCGCGTTCTAGCGTCTCGCGTGGATGGACCGAGCGGTAGGTCAGGTCGGTCGGCGTGGCGTAGGGCAGATCGGCCTCGGCCAGCATGTTTCGCCGCCGTACCTCGACAGGGTCGAGGTCGAGCGCGCGGGCGATAGCGTCGACGGTACCCTCCGTCACCCAGGCACAGATCAGCATTGGAGCGCGGTACGGGCCGGACGGGCACTTATTCGTGAGGACGGTGGTGATCGAATAGCGATAGTCCTGCACCCGATAGGCGCCGGGGATCATCATGCCGACGACGCGGGCCATGTAGTTGGCCGGAAAGTAGGCGTAGGCGCCGAAGTCGGCCAGGATGTCGACGTCGAGGCCGAGGATGGTGCCGTCGTTCGTGACGGCCGCGCGGACGTCGACGATATCCTCGCGGGCGTGCAGCGCGGCCATCAGGTTCTCTCTGCGCGTCTCGATCCAGCGAACGGGCCGCTCGAGAAGCCGCGAAGCCGCCGCCACTGTCAACTCTTCCCGAAACAAGGGAATCTTCTGGCCGAACCCGCCGCCGACGTCGGGCGTGATGACTCGGACGCTGCTTTCGGGGATGCCGAGTCGGGCGGCTAGCGCCGAGCGCATCGGGTGAGGGATCTGGGTGCTCTGCCAGAACGTCAGCGTCTCGTCGCCAGGTTGCCAGTTTGCAAGGCAGCCGCGGGGCTCCATTGGCGCGTGGGTCTGGCGGCCCTGGTGGAAGCGTGCGTGCACGATCCGGTCGGCCCGTGCCAGCGCCGTGTCGACGTCGCCGTGCGCGAAGACGTCCCGGTAGGGCCGGTTCTCTGGGACCGTCTCATCGACCCGAGGAAGGCCGGCGTCCTGCGCGCGCTCGGGATCGACGACGGCCGGCAGCGGCTCGTACTCGACCTGGACGAGCGCGGCGGCATCCTCGACCCGGTACGGATCGTCGCCCACGACGCAGGCGACGAGGTCGCCGACGAAGCGGACCTTGTCGATGGGCAGGGTCGGCATCTCCATCGGCAGCAGGCCGGGGATGGGCGGGGCCATGCGGAATGGCGCGGTGAGCCGGGCGAGGTCGGTACCGGTCAAAACGGCCGCGACACCTGGAGCCTGGCGTGCCGCTTCGGCGTCGATATGGAGGATGCGGGCGTGACCGTAGGGGCTACGGACGAAGGCCGCATGGAGCATGTGCGGTGCCGTGAGGTCGCCGACGTACGTACCGCGGCCAAGCACGAGCTTGCGTGACTCGCGCGGGCTCATCGCCGCCCCGACGTACCGCTGCTGCTGCTCGCCCACTTCGGCCTCCCATAGCGCCAGCCTCACCGCTGGCACCCCATTGTCCGCCGATTGTATCGGGCCGACACCGCCGCCTCAACGCGACACAGTTGCTGGTCGCCTGTCCATGCAGCCGGCCACGTCGGCCGGCAAACATTTGACACGACGGGGGCTGATGGCTATCCTCTGGCCTGCCGGTGCGCGGGGCGGGGGGGCGTCCAGGAGCCTGGCCGGTCAGCATGCGATGTGGAGGGGACGCCAATGCTCTCGCCTGCCGAAATTTCGGCAAACCCGATCGGGACCGATCTCATCTACGAGGATGAGCGAATCCGTGTCTGGCGAATCGACCTCGAGCCGGGTCAGATCGCCGACTTTCATACCCACGAACTCGACTACACCACCGTCGTCGTCGACGGCGACGTCGTCGAGCGGCCGAACAGCGACGGCACGACCGACCGGATTACCGTCAAGCCCGGTCAGATCATGCGCTGGTACGACGGAACGCAGCGCCACGGCTTGAAGAACGGTGGGACGAAGACGTTCCGCAACGTGATCGTGGAGATCAAGAACCTGCCTGCCGACTTCGCGGCGCGCCCGAACGCCTGACCCTGGTGCCCAGTATTCGACAATCGCATACCGCGGATGCGGACCACACACCATTGGAGCTCGATGATGAACCCCAAGGATGGCGCCTCCACTCATCGCGCGACGAAGCGCGTCTCGCGCCGTGACGCGATCCGGCGTGTCGTAGGCACGATCGCCGCCGGTGCGGCGCTGGCAGCTTTGCCGTCGCCGGTCGTCCGTGCGGCGACCGCCGCTGCCGGCGTCGCCAATCAGGGTCAGAGCGTGACCATCGCGCTCGCCTCTGAGCCGAACACGTTCGACCCGCATCTGACTGTCGGTCGAAATACCCAGATCTTCATCGCCAACGTGTACGACGGCCTCGCCGCACGCGATGCAAGCGGCCAACTGCTGCCCGCGCTCGCGAGCGACTGGGGCGTACTGTCCGACGGGAGCGCCTGGCAGTTCACCCTCCGCGACGGCGTGGCCTTCCACAACGGCGACCCGTTCACGGCCGAGTCGGTCAAGTTCACGATCGACCGGCTCATCGATCCGGCTACCAAGTCGACGATCAGTTCGGAAATGGGCACGATCGCCGGCGTCGATATCGTGAACGCAAACACCATCACCATCCGGACCAAGCAGCCCGACATCATGGTGCCGAACCGCTTCAGCGAACTGTTCGGCGGCATGCTCTCGCCGAGCCATACCCAGGCCAACGGCGCCGGTATTGCGACCCATCCGAACGGCACCGGCCCATTCATGTTGACCGACTGGGTCAAGAACGAGCGGATCGCGCTGGAGGCGAATCCAAACTACTGGCGCGGTCCGGCGAGCGTGAGCCAGATCACCGTTCGGCCGATCCTCGAAGATGCTGCTCGAGTCGCCGCGCTCCAGACCGGCGAGGTCGACTTCATCTCGAACGTGCCATACGAGCGGCTAGGTGAGCTCGAGGCCGACCCGAACCTCATCGTCAAGACCGTCGCGACGCCGCGGGTCTTCTTCGTCGGGATCGACCCGCGTGTTACCCCGCTCAACGACGTGCGGGTCCGTCAGGCGCTCAACTACGCCGTCGACGTGGATGCGATCATCGGCGCCCTCTACTACGGCCATGCGTCGCGGCTTGCGACCGTGGTTCCGACCGCGGCCTTCGGGTACGACTTGAGCGTCACCCCCTACCCGTACGATCCAGACCGCGCCCGTGCCTTGCTCGCCGAGGCCGGCTACCCGAACGGCTTCTCAGTGGAGTTCGACTCGTTCACCGGTAGCATCGCAGACCACTCGAAGCCGGCTGAGGCGATCGTCGGCTACCTTCAGCAGGCTGGCATCGACGTCAAGCTGAACGTCTTCGAGTTTGGAGCCTTCGGGCCGCGCCGGGTGGCCAATCAGGTCTCGCCGCTCCACATCTACAGCATCGGCAACGTCTACTTCGAGCCAGCCTGGCAAGTGAAGTGGATGATGCAGCAGAACCTCGGGCTATTCTATCGGAACGACGAGGTCTACTCGCTGATGAATCAGGCCGAGGGAACCTTCGATTCGAGCGCCCGCATCCCGCTCTACGCGCGTGCGCAGCAACTCCTGAAGGACGACGCCGGGTTCATCTTCCTGTTCCAGAACGACGCCGCGTTCGCGATGAATCGGCGGGTCATGTACGACCCACGCGCCGACGAAACCCAGTGGCTGTACCCGATGATGGTGATGTGAGGCGACCCATCGTGGCGCGTCACGGAGCATCTCTGAGTCGACGCTCGTCGCACGGACTGCCAACCGGCGGTCTGGCGGCGCGCCTGGTGAAGGACGCCTGAGCCGATGGCAGGGTACGTCATCCAGCGTCTGCTGCTGGCCGTCCTCGTCGTCTTCGGCGTCTCGGTTGTCTCGTTCTTCCTCTCGTTTCTGAGCGGCGACCCGGCGGAGCTCATGCTTCCGCCGGGGGCGTCGGCCCAACAGATGGCCGCCTTCCGGCGCGAGTGGGGCTTCGACGATCCGATCTACGTCCAGTACGGTCGATTCCTGAGCCGGGCCGTTCAGGGCGACCTCGGCGTGTCGCTGCGCCACGGCCAGCCGGCTCTGCCGCTGATCGCCGAGCGGCTACCGGCCACGCTTCAACTCACCGTGACGGCGATGATCGTTGCCATCGCGATCGCGATTCCATTGGGGGTGCTTAGCGCTACCCACCGAGGCAGCCCGATCGATCTGCTCGCCATGTCGATCGCGCTGGTCGGCCAGGCAGTCCCGAACTTCTGGCTGGCGATCATGGCGATTCTGCTGTTCTCGGTGACGCTCGGCTGGCTGCCGACGTCCGGGCGGGGTACCTGGCTGCACGTCGTCATGCCCGCGAGCGTCCTGGCCATCGGGCTGATGGCGCTCCTGACCCGTCTCTCGCGCTCCACCATGCTCGAGATCCTCTCCGAGGACTACGTCCGCACCGCGCGGGCGAAGGGGCTGCGGGAATGGGTCGTCTTGAGCCGCCACGCGCTGCGGAACGCATTGATCCCGCTCGTCACGGTGATCGGGCTCCAGTTCGGCTACATCCTGGGCGGAGCGGTGGTCGTTGAGACGGTCTTTACCTGGCCGGGAGTCGGGCTGTTCACTATCCAGGCAATCACCAATCGGGACTACCCAGTCGTGCAGGCATCGGTCCTGATCCTGTCGACAGCTGTCGTCCTGATCAACCTGCTCGTCGACCTGGCGTACGGCTTCCTCGACCCCCGAATCCGAGTCCGAGGGTAAGACCCCGAGGGTAAGACCCCGAAGGTAAGACCCCGAAGGTAAGACCCCGAAGGGACGTCATGAGCGTAGACCCATGAGGCCGACTCGATGAGCGCGACGGCTGCCCAGACCGCGCCCGCTCCGCGTACCACGTCCGCCCCACACGACTTCCCGCGCCTTGCGCTTCGCACGTTGCGGCGTAGTCCGCTGATGGCGGCTGGCCTGGTCCTGGTCGGGATCGTCGTGTCGTTCGCTATCCTCGCGCCGGTCGTCGGCACCCGCGACCCGGTTCAGCAGAACCTTGCGCTCGCGAATCGGCCACCTGTCTGGCAGGCGCGCGGCTCGATCCAGTCGCCGCTCGGCACGGACCAGTTCGGCCGAGACGTCTGGTCGCGGATCGTCTATGGCGCGCGCATCTCGCTGGCCATCGGCGCGGGCGCCTCACTGCTCGGGGCCGTTGTCGGAGTCACGGCCGGGCTGGTGGCAGGCTTCTACGGCGGGAAGATCGACACCGCCGTGATGCGGGTGGTCGATCTGAATCTCGCCTTTCCGCTGATCCTGCTGGCGCTCGCCGTTGCCGCGATTCTCGGCCCGAGCTTACAGAACCTGATCCTGGTGATGGCGCTCACGACCTGGATGATCTACGCCCGGATCGTACGCGGCGTGACGCTCTCGTTGCGCGAGCGGGAGTTCGTCCAGGCCGCGCGAGCCATCGGTGTGACCGATACCGGCATCATGTGGCGTCACATCCTGCCGAACCTGCTCGCGCCGATTATGGTGATCTGGACCCTGGAGCTCGCCCGCGTGGTCCTGATGGAATCGGCGCTCAGCTTCCTCGGGGTGGGCGTGCCCCCGCCGACGCCGACCTGGGGCCGAATGTTGGCCGAGGGTCGGAGCCTCCTGACGACCGCTCCCTGGATCGCGACCTTCCCGGGCATCGCGATCACGCTCACGGTCCTGGGCGTCAACTTCTTCGGCGACGGCCTCCGCGACGCCCTCGACCCCCGCCTACGTAAGTCGACGTAAGCCTCAGTCGCTCCCGGCTCCGCTCCCGCGTGCGGGAACGGGGCCACGAGCGACGAGGATCCGTGAAATGGGCGCTCCGGTCAGCCCTGCGGCTCCAATCAGCCCTGCGGCTCCAATCAGCCCTGCGGCTCCAGGCTGATGTTCTCTGGCGCGCCGGCCTTGCCAGGGTGGTCCTTGAGCTCGATGATGCGATTGCGGTAGGGCGCCGTCCCGACGTTCTTCAGTTCGTGCTTCTGGCCGGAGCCAACTTTGGTCACCTGGACGTGACCGGGGATCCGAGTCCCGCGCCGGATCGTGCCGTCCGCTTCGTGAACTTCGACCTGGCCGGGCGTCAGGCAGACGGTCACGTAGTCGAGGTCGTGGAGGTGAATCGGCAGCGATTCGCCGGGCATGACCTCGGCTTCCCAGACCCGGACATGGTCGTCCTCAAAGAGTACCTTCGAACCGACCGGGGAGAGTTGTTCGTCGTGAGCCATCGGGGTCTCCTTTCCACTGTGGCATCGCGTGTGGCCGCTACGGCTACCTGAGGGTAGCCGATCGGCTGCGTGGGACCGATGAGGGCAACAGAGACCGTCGCGTGTCCTCGTACCTAGCAGGTTGCATCGGCGTCGCGGAGCAGGCGCCAGATCTTCTCGGAGTGCAGTGGCAGGTCGAGGTGGCGAACGCCGAGCGGCGCGAGTGCGTCGATGGCCGCGTTCACAATCGCGGGCGGGGTGCCGATGATGCCGGCCTCGCCCATCCCCTTGGCGCCCAGCGGATTGAGCGGGCTTGGGGTGACGATGTGGCCGGTTACCGCGTCCACGACTTGTCTGGCGGTCGGCAGGGCATAGTCGAGGAGCGAGGCCGTAACCAGTTGGCCGTCGCCGTCGTAGACCACCCGCTCGTGGAGCGCCTCGCCGATGCCGGCCGCGATGGCGCCCTGGATCTGGCCGCCGGCCAGGAGTGGATTGATCACCGTCCCAGAGTCGTCAACGGCGATCAGGCGCTCGAGACTGAGTCGGCCGGTAGCACGCTCGACCGAGATGACCGCAAGATAGGCGCCCGCTGAGATAGCCTCACCCTCGGTCCCGAAGAACGCTTGCGCCTCGAGCCCCGGCTCCTCGGTCACGGGTCGTCCGAGCGGTGGGTAGGCAGCCTTCGCGATCTCGGCCCAACCCACGCGGCGATCAGGGGCGCCCCGGACGTATGCCACATCGTCGCTGAGCTCGACATCGTCGGCCGCCGCCTCCAGCAGCCGAGCCGCAAACCGAACGGCCCGCGTCTTGACACGCAGGGCGGCCTCGCGGACCGCGCTGCCGGCGATCGCCGTGCTGCGACTCCCGAAGGAGCCCATCGCGGCCTGCGTGAGTGCCGTATCGCCGAACCGCAGCGTCAGCCGCTCAACCGACACGCCGAGTACATCGGCCACGATCTGGGCCAGCACTGTTTCGACACCCTGACCCATCGGGATCGCCCCGCTGATGACGGTGATGCTGCCGTCCGACTCGACTCGCACGGCGCCGCTCTCCCAGCCGGCCGACGTATTCTCTACGAACGTCGCCAGTCCGATCCCGACCAGTTCGCCGGCCGCCCGTCGCTCGGCCTGCATGAGCCGGAGCCGGTCGTACTCGGCGATCCGGGCGAGCCGCTCCAGGAGGCGCGGGTAGTCGCCGCTGTCGTAGGCGGCGCCGTTCGGCGTGCGGTACGGGAAGTCGGCTGGCTGGAGGAAGTTGCGCCGCCGTAGCTCGAACGGGTCGATCTCCAGGTCGCGGGCAACGGCGTCCATGAGCCGCTCGATGATGAACGCCGCTTCCGGACGCCCGGCCCCACGATACGCGCCGGTCGGAGTGGTGTTGGTGAAGACGGTCGTGGCGACTGCCTGGTGCGCAGGGATGCGGTACGCCCCGGTCCCGAACTGGGTGACCCGAAGCGCCTGGCGACTGCTCCGCCCGAGCAGGAAGGCGCCCAGGTTCGTGGTGGTGGTGGTCCGGATCGCGAGGATGTGACCGTCGGCATCGACGGCCGCCTCAGCCTCGTCGACCTGATCGCGGGCGTGCTGGGTGGTCAGGAAGTCCTCGCGGCGCGTCGATACCCACTTGACCGGGCGGCCGAGTTGCCGGGCCAGGGCTGCGACGGCCACGTCCTCGCGGTAGGTGGAGCCCTTCGCGCCGAAGCCGCCGCCCAGATCCGGCACGATCGCCCGGACCCGGTGTTGCGGCAGGCCGAGCGCGGCGGCCAGGTCGTCGCGCAACTGGTGTGGCGTCTGACTGGAGCCCCAGACGGTCAGTTCACCGAGGCCGCTGTCCCAGCGGGCGATGATGCCACGCGGCTCGAGTGGCGTGGCGCTGATGCGGTGGTGAGCTACGCGCGTTTGGACTACGCGCGCTGCTCGCGCGAATGCCGCCTCGACGTCCCCGCCGCGGGCGACGAGCCGATAGCAGACGTTGTCGTCGGCGCCCGGATGCAGGGCCGGCGCGTCCGACTGGAGGGCGTCCAGCGCGGAGGTGACGGGGGGCAGCGGCTCGTACTCGACCGTGACCAACCCGGCGGCGTCTTCGGCCTGCGCCCGCGTCACCGCCACGACGGCTGCGATTGGCTCGCCGACGAAGCGCACGACCTCGCCGCTCAGGGCACGGTAGTCGGGCACGCGCAGGTCCGGAGTGAACCGCACGACCGGGATTGGCCCAGCCTGCGCGAGCTCGTCGCCGACGACGACCGCGGAGACGCCGGGCGCAGCGAGCGCACCCCGTCGCTCGACGGAACGAATCCGAGCGTGCGGATGGGGGCTGCGGACGAAGGCGACGTGCAGGCAGCCCTGCTCGGGCAAGTCATCCAGGTAACGGCCCCGCCCTATGACGAAGCGCCGCTGCCCGATGCCCGGCCGGCTCCGTCCGATCTCGGTACCGCCGGATGGCGTCTCCACGTGACTCACAGCGGCGGGCGCCGGTCGGCCCAGGGGCGCACCTCCTCGAACGCCGCCGCTGCCCGTAGGACTGCGCCATCCGCGAAGCGCCGTCCGACGATTTGAAGCCCGACTGGCAGGCCACTCATCGTGAAGCCGCACGGGACCGTGATGGCAGGCTGGCCGGTCAGGTTGTATGGGTAGGCCAGCGTCCAGCCGAGATGGACGACTGGCCTGCCATCCACTGCGTCCGGCCCGATGATGCCGCCTTCGAAGGCCGGCACGGAAATCGTGGGGGTGACGAGAACGTCGATCTGCTCGAAGGCGCGTCGCATCCGGTCCCAGTACGCCGAGCGCGCGACCATCGCCCGGCCCACGTCCACCGACGAATACTGAGCGCCCCGGCGGGCGATCTCGACGAGACCAGGGTCCATCTGCGCCTTCTCGGCATCCGACCGCAAGTGGTGAGAGGATGCCTGAACCGATGGGTACAGCACGTCGAGGATGGGGGCCGGGTCCGGCAATCCGAGGTCGGGCGAATCGACGTGCGCGCCAAGGTCCGCGAAGGCCCGCGCGGCGCCCTCAGCAATCTGCCGTACTTCTGGATCGACCGGGATGTGCCCCAGGTCCGGGCTCCAGGCGATCCGCCAGCCGGCCACGCCACCCTCGACGCTGTCGAGGAACCGCTCGTCAGTGGCGGGCAGCGAGAAGCGGTCGCACTCGTCCGGGCCAGCCAGCACGTCCAGAAAGAACGCGGCGTCGCGAACGGTTCGGGTCATCGGGCCGGCGTGTGCGGCTAGCTCGTTGGCCCCGGGTGAGGGGAAGAACGGCACCCGTCCAAACGACGGCTTGTGCCCGACGATGCCGCAGAAGCTGGCGGGGATCCGGATCGAGCCGGCGCCGTCGGTACCGATTGCGAGGGGAGCGAGACCTGCCGCGACGGCCGCCCCAGCCCCGCCGCTCGAGCCGCCGGCTGTGCGTGATAGATCCCAGGGATTGTGGGTCTCCCCGAAGAGCCGGTTGTCGGTCGAACCGCGCCAGGCGAACTCCGGCGTATTCGTCCGTCCGACGACGATTGCGCCGGACGCCGCGATCCGCGCGGCGATCGGCGAGTCTTCACGGGCAACGTTGTCCTTCAAGAGACGCGAACCGCTCGTCATCGGCTTGCCGGCGGCGGCGACGTTGTCCTTGATCGAGACCGGCACCCCGTGGAGCGGGCCGAGGGAGTCGTCACGCATCACAGCGGCCTCGGCTGCGCGAGCCTGGGCGAGCGCCTCGTCGGCGTGCACGAAACAAAAGGCGTTCAGGCGGGGATTGAGTGCCTCGATACGTCGAAGCACGGCGCCCACGATTTCAACCGGGGAAACGTCACGGGCACGGATGGCGGCTGCGAGGTCGATCGCTGACCGGAAGCACAGCGCCTCATCCTGAGTGTGGGACTGCGTCGTCGTTGACATGGTGCGGCTAGTCTAGCAGCGAGCCGGGTCCACTTCAACGCCGATTGGACCGGCGCGTCGCCCCTTGGTCGGCCCACCGACGCGCCGCCCCGCGCGCTCGTTGACGACCTGGCCGTGGCCTCGCTATGCTCGCCAGGATCTTCACGATCGCTCGACGTTCCCGGATCGCCTGACTCCGATCTGGAGGAGCCCTCACCATGGCCGTGCCCGCCGACCATCACGCCGCTGTCCACTGGCGACCGCTCCGAGCTATCACCCTCGATCTCTGGGGCACGCTGATCGACCTGCGCGACCCGGTCGGCAAGATCGAGCGGCGGCGCGAAATGCTCGTGACGGCGATTCAGTCGGCTGGCCACACCTGCGACATACAGATGCTGCGAGCCGGCTTCCGCGCCGCTCAGCGCATCATCGACGAGCAGATCGCGCGGGACCGCCGCGATGTCGGGCCGCCGGGGCGCTGGGACGAAGTGATGCGGCAACTGGGCTTTCCACCAGACTCCGTGCCCTTCGAGAAGGTGACGGCGGCGTACGAGGAGCTCACCCTCGAATACTTGCCGAAGTTACTGGATGGCGTCGGCGAGGCCGTCGAACGGCTGGCCGGCCGCTATCACCTGGCGTTGATCTGCAACACCGGCTACACCGGCGGACGGGTGTTGCGACAGGTGCTGGCTCGGCATGGCCTGATTGGCTACTTGCAGACCCTGACCTTCTCGAACGAGTTCGGCTGGCTGAAGCCCGATCCTCGCATCTTCCACCATACCCTCGCGCAGATCGGAGCGCGGCCCGAGGAGGCGCTCCACGTCGGCGACATGGAAGAACTGGACGTGAACGGCGCCCATGCTGCTGGTCTGTACGCCGCGCGCTACCTGCCGGAGGGCGACAACGACGGCGCGATCTCCAGTAGGGCCGATCTTCTCTTCTTCCACTGGTCCGAGTTCGCCGACTTGATCGCGACTCGCCAGGGCCTGACGTCCGCCTGACCCCGACTGCTCGCACCGCCCGGAAGAGACCTAACCGACAACGTATGCCGGCCGTATCAGGTTAACCGTACCTGGCTGGACCTACTCGGGTGCCCACGCCCGAGTGACACCTGCTGCGATACACCCGCCCACAGCACCCGGAGGCGGCCCCGTCGAACGCCCGAACCTAACGACACCGGTGTTGTGCGCGAAGGACGCCGATTGCGCGGGGGCTGATCTCACCGCCGCAAGCGCCGATACAGTACCCTGGTAGGACAGGGAGTCGAACAAGCGTTCCGTCGAGCCGGGCCTGACCGGCTGGCCTCAGGCCGCTCCCGTGCGACCGATGTGCTCCCTCTGCCGGAGGTACCGTGGCTCCCGACTTCGCCCATCTGCACGTCCACTCCGAGTACTCCCTCCTCGACGGGTACTCCCCCACGAAAGAACTGGCGAAGTACACGGCGAAGCTCGGCATGTCGTCGGTCGCACTGACCGACCACGGCAACCTCTACGGTGCGATCGAGTTCTACGAAGCCTGCAAGGACAACGGCGTCAAGCCGATCCTCGGCGTCGAGACCTACGTCGCGCCGGGCAAGATGACGTCAAAGACCGGCCAGGACCGTGACTATCGACACCTGATCCTGCTCGCCGAGAATGAAGCCGGTTACCGTAACCTGCTCGAGCTAGTGACTCGCTCCTGGCTCGACGGCTACTACTACAAACCGCGCATCGACCGAGACCTGTTGGCTCAACACAACGAGGGGCTGATTGCCCTCTCGGCCTGTCTCGGCGGCGAGGTGGCCGGCCCGATCAGCAAGGGGCAGTACGAGGTCGCGAAGGCAAGCGCCGCCTGGTACAAGGACGTCTTCGGCGACCGCTACTACATCGAGCTTCAGGAGCACGGTCTCAAGGAAGACGCGGGCATCACGCCGAAGCTGTTGCGGCTTGCCCAGGAGCTCGAGCTACCCGTCGTCGCGACGAACGACAATCACTACACCACCAGGGAGCAGGCCGAGAAGCAAGACCTGCTCCTGTGCGTGCAGACCAGTTCCACGCTCGACGATCCGAAGCGGATGCGCTTCGACACGCAGGAGTTCTACTTGAAGAGCCCGGGCGAGATGGCCGAGCTGTTCAAGGAGGTTCCCGAGGCGATCTCCAACTCGCTCGTCATCGCCGAGCGTTGCAACCTGGAGCTCAAGTTCGGGCGCATCAACTTCCCGCCGCTCGAACACGTCATGCGGCCCGGTGAGGCGGCCGATGCGTGCCTGGCCCGCGAATGCCGTGACCGGCTGCCCCAGCGCTATCCCGGTGCGGCCGACTACGTTCGCCAGCGCCTTGAGTACGAGTTGGAGGTCGTCCGAAAGACCGGCTTCTCGGCGTACATCCTGCTCGTCTGGGACTACGTCGCCTGGGCGCGTCAGCGCAAGATTCCCTGCGGCCCGCGTGGTTCGGCGGCCGGCAGCATCATCCTGTACCTGCTCGGCATCGCCGACGTCGATCCAATCGAGTATGGCCTGACGTTCGAGCGCTTCCTCAACCCCGAGCGCGTCCAGATGCCCGACGTGGACATGGACTTCGCGGACGAGCGGCGCGAGGAAGTCATCAACTACTGTATCGAGCGGTACGGCGCCGATCATGTCGCGCAGATGGTGACCTTTGGGCGCTTGCTTGCCCGCGCCGCTATCCGGGACGTCGGCCGGGCGCTGAACTACCCGTTGAACGAAGTCGAGCGCGTCGCCAAGTTGATCCCGCAGATTCCCGTCGGTATGACCATCGAGCGGTCGCTCGTTCAGGTCAAGGAGCTCAAGCAACTCTACGACGGGGATCCATCGGTGAAGCGCCTGCTCGACCGTGCCACCGACATCGAGGGCGCGGCCCGTCACGCCTCGACTCACGCGGCCGGCGTCGTGATTTCGGGCGATCCGCTCGTCCACCACTCGCCCTTGCAGCGGGTCGGCAAGAGCGACACCATGGTCATGACCCAGTACCCCCAGAAGGCGCTCGAGCACATCGGGCTGCTGAAGATGGACTTCCTGGGGCTGGCGAACCTGACCATGCTCGCCAAGGCCGTCGAGTACATCCGAGAGTCGCGCGGCGTCGAGATCAACCTGAGTGATATTCCGCTCGACGACCAGAAGACCTACGACAAACTCTCGGATGGCGAGACCCACTCGGTGTTCCAGCTTGAAGGCAGCGGGATGACCCGCTACGTGAAAGAGCTGAAACCGCAGACCGTCCGGCACCTGGCGGCGATGGTGGCGCTCTATCGGCCCGGCCCGATGGCCCACATCCCGAACTACATCGCCCGCAAGGAAGGGCGGCAGGCGGTCGAGTACCCGGACCCGTCTCTCGAGGATCTGCTCAAAGAGTCGTACGGGATCATTGTCTATCAGGATCAGGTGCTTCAGATCGTTCAGCGGGTGGCTGGCTACTCGCTTGGACAAGCCGACATTCTGCGTCGCGCTATGGGCAAGAAAGACCCCGAGGTGATGCGGAACGAGCGGGCACGCTTCCTCGACGGCGCGAAGGCGCGCGGCTACGCCGTCGAGACGGCCGAAAAACTGTGGGAATACATCGAGCCGTTCGCGGGCTATGCCTTTAACAAGTCACACGCATTCTGCTACGCCTTTGTCGCATATCAGACAGCCTACCTCAAGGCAAATTACCCGGTCGAATGGATGGCGGCCGTCCTGACGACTGATGTGGCGAAGCCTGAGAAGATCATCTCGGCGCTCGGGGAATGTCGGCGGATCGGTATTCCGATCCTGCTACCGCACATCAACTACAGCCAGGTACGCTTCACCGTCGAGCGGGTGGACCCAGATCCGTCAGGGCCGGGGCCACAGTTCGATCGAGGCATCCGCTTTGGGCTCGCGGCCGTCAAGAATGTTGGCGAAGGCGCCGTCGAGGCGGTCGTCGCCGAGCGGGAGAAGAACGGCCCCTTCAAATCCCTCGACGACTTCTGTAGCCGGGTCGACCTTCGACTCGTCAACAAGCGCGTGATCGAGGCGCTCGCCAAATGCGGCGCCCTGGACGACTTCGGTCCCCGCGAGCGTGTCCTGGCCGGCGTCGACGCCTGTATGGGCGCCGGTCAAAGCCGCCAGAAGGCCGCGAGCGCCGGGCAAGTCGACATGTTTAGTATGTTCGGCGGCGACGCAGATCCGGCGGCAGCGGCCATCCTCGAGACGCCCTTGCCGGCCGTTCCTGAGGTCGGCCGGCGTGAGCGGCTGGCCTGGGAGAAGGAGGCGATTGGCGTCTTCCTCTCGGACCACCCGTTCATGGACGCTGCCCGCTGGTTCGCGAGTCGGAAGTACACGGTTACGAGCGAGGTCAGCGCCGACATCGCCGAGAAGCAAGTAACGGTGGCCGGGATCGTGGCGGCCGTCCGGCGGATCACGACCCGCAAGGGCGATACGATGGTCGTCGCGACGCTCGAAGATCTACACGGCAGCGTCGAGGTCGTCGGTTTCCCGCGAACGTTCCAGCAGACGGCGGATCTCTGGCGTGAGGATGCGATTCTCGTCATCCAGGGCAAGGTGGACGCCCGCGACGACCGACTCCAGATCATCGCAGAGGGCGTCGAAGAGCCGCAGTTGGGCGCGGACGTCGAGACGACCCCGGACGACGAGGTGGTGGTCTACACCCCGACCGTCGCCGTGGCGCAGGACACCAGGCGGGCGTGGCGGCCGGCTGCCCAGCCGCCCAGCGCGAGTGGGAACGGCCACGGCAACGGATCGGCTAACGGCAACGGAGCCGCCAACGGCAACGGAGCCGCCAACGGCACTGGTGCGAAGTCGGCGCCTGAGATCGTGCTCCGGCGGCTCAGGGTCGTCGTCGAGCGTACCGACGATCCGGATGCCGCGATTCGCCAACTCCAGCACCTCGATCGCCTCGTGCAAGAGACGGGCGCCGGCCAGTCGCCGCTGGACGTGATCGTCACGCTGCCGGAGGGGCAATATCGGGTGAGCGCGCCCGACTGCATGGTCCGCTTCACCGCCGACCTGGAGCGCGAACTTCGTCATATCCTGGGGGACGCGGGAGTACTCGCCGAGCACGCCTGACCTCCCTCCGCCCTCACGCCACCGACGATGGCCCGAGCCTCAGGTGAGGCTCGGGCCACCTCGGCGTGGCCGTGCCTCCCTCGTGCATGTGCCGGCCGTTCCCCCACCGCCGTTCCCCGTGACACTATCGGCCCCCTCACGCTGTCGGCCACCCCGAGCCTGCCCCGCCGAGCCAGGCCCGTCAGCCCTTCGGCTCAGGCCCCGTCAACCCTTCGGCTCAGGCGTGGACCGACGCGGTGCGAAGTGGCTCGTGATGTTGTCTCTCACGCATGCCTGAGTGCCTCTACCGCCCACCATACCCCCGATCGCCACATGGTGTGTCACCGCCGCGTACACCTGCCGCTGGCATCATTCCTGCGAGTATGCGCCTCCTGATTCGCGTCTGGATCGTCCGCCCCCCAGTGTGGAACGTCCCACGACGGGGTGAGGAGCGCGTCTAGCGCGTAGAGCGGGAGCCAGACCGGTCGAGGACGAAGCTCCGGGAGGGGTTTGATGAGGCTCGCGGCGGGAGGTCGGACGATGCGCGAGCGGCTGAACCGAGGGCAACCGTACCACCGCCCGCAGGCACTCCCGAGAATCTGCGTACGAAACACCCGCCAGCGTGAGCGGCAGACCGTCGCGGCCGCCGTGCTGATCGTAGCGCTGCTTGCGACGACGCTCTCAGTCTCGGCGCAGCCGCAAACTGGAGATTCGGGCGACCACGTCGGTGCGTCGGGAGGTTCGGCGTCAGCCGTCATGCTCGCACCTTCTGGAACGCTCGCACTGCCCTCGTTGCCGTTCGAGGGCGCGGCGCCTGCTGATGCCCGCGAGGCCGCGCCGGCAGCCCAGCCCGCTCGTGCTGCATCGAGCGACGAGCCGCCGACCAGTGGCTGGTTCCGCGCGGCGGCCGAGCAGTATCAGGTCAGCCCGTATCTGCTCCAGGCGCTCCATCAAGTCGAGTCCGGCGCGTCGCCCAACAGTTGCATGGCGAACCTGGATGGCTCAGGTGCGACCGGGCCGTTCCAGTTCAAGCGAGCGACGTTCGATCGGTACGCCGTCGATGCCAACCATGATGGACAGGCAGATGTGTGCGCCTTCTCCGATGCCCTCTTTTCGGCTGCGCGCTACCTGCGTGCAGTTGGCGCCGATGATGACGTCACCAGCGCCGGGACACGCCAGGCACTCCTCCGCTATGGCACCGATGCTGACCGGGTGGTGTCGCTCGCGCTGCATTATCAGGCGCACGCTGGCGGGCTGGAAGTGGGCACCGCTATCATGCGCTCGGAGAGCACCGTGAACACTGCCCAGAACTGATACTCTGGGCGCTCATACGCGGCGCAAACGGGTGAGGCGATGCACGGGCGGCCGACCCTCTGGACGACCGCAACCATCAGGGGACGACGCGCCGATGACGCGTCCGTCACCGCCTACTTCCGGCGCTACGCCCTGTACGTCGTGGTCGGGCTGACCCTCGCCGTGCCCTTCCTGGTGGTGCTGGTCGAGCAGTGGGCGCCGTCTTGACCTGCCAGCCTGGGAGACGTGCGCACGGTGCGCCAGTCCCAACCGTCGACGTTCCATGACTATGCCGACGACGTGAATGGCGACGGTCAGACCGACGTCTGTAGCGCTGGCGGCTCGCTGTTCGCGGCTACCCGCTACCTGCACGCGCACGGGGCCGACGCCGAGATCGAGAGCGCGGGGCCTCAGCGGGCGCTCGCGCTCTACGGCGTCGATCCGCGCCCGATGCTCGATCCAGGCCGCGCGTATCAGGCCCGCACCCTGAGCCAGGCACCGCCCACACGTCTACAGCCAGCATTGCCCGCAGCCCTGACCGACCGCACACCCCGACCGCACACCCCGACCACCCCAACCGCTCGGCCCTGGCCCCTCCGCTCGAGGCCACGTCTTGCTACGATGCAGCCGTAACCTGGTTGGATTGCGCCTACCCCTTCAGGCGACGCTGAGCCGGACCGTATCTGGTTCACGCTCGGCCAGGCGTGGGTTAGGCTAGTTGAAGATTGGATCGTCGGAGGCAGGGCATGAGTGAGCGGCCGGAGCGAATCGCCGTCGTCGGCGCGGGCTTGATGGGGACGTCAATCGGCCTGGACTGGGCGCGCAGCGGCTTCGGCGTCACGATCTACGACAGCGATCCAGATCGGGTGCAGAGTGTCTTGGAGCGTGCCCGACAGGTCGGACAGGCGCTCGTCGACGGCGGCGTCATCGAGGTGGCAGACCTCGACGCGGCCCTCGGGCGGCTCCATCCGACGGCCGATCTTGGCGATGCGGTCGGGACGGCCGACTACGTGGCCGAGGCCATCGTCGAAGACCTGGCCGTGAAGCAGGCGTTTTACGCCGAGCTCGACGCCATGACTCGGCCCGATACTGTCCTGGCAAGCAACACGTCGAGCCTGATGCCCTCGGCACTCGCCGCGCCAACGAAACATCCCGAGCGCGTCATCATCGCTCACTACTTCAACCCCGGCCACCTGATCCCCGTCGTCGAGGTGGTCGTTCACCCTGGCACGTCTCCGGCGGCCGTGGACACCACGACCCGGCTCTTGCGTGCGGCTGGCAAGACGCCGGCCCTGCTCCGCAAGGAAGTCCCCGGCTTTATCGCCAACCGGCTCCAATCTGCGCTGCTGCGGGAAGCGCTGGCCTTGGTCGAAGACGGCGTGTGCAGTATGGAAGATCTCGATGCCGTGGTCAGCCTGGGCTTCGGGCGGCGGCTGGCGGCATTCGGGCCGTTCACCATCACCGACATGGCCGGCCTGGACGTCTGGCAGGCGATCGCGGGCTATCTGTACCCCCGCATTAGCGCCGCAACCGAACCCCAACCGATGTTGGCCGAGCGGGCAGCCAGAGGAGACCTTGGCCTGAAGAGCGGGCAGGGTTTCTACGCCTGGCCGCCGGAGGCCGCCCGCGAGGCGCTGGCGAAGCGCGACGCCGAGCTCCTGCGACACCTGCGCCCGGAGCACCGCGACTGACCGATGCTTTAGATGCCCGCTGACTCGTCGAGGAGGCGGTCGGCCAGGTCAGCGTCGACTTCCACGTGCCTGACAGTCGTTCCCAGCGGGGCAATCCGCTCGATCTGCCGCTGAAGCTCGGCGAGCGCGGCGGGATCGGCCGTTTGAGCGATCAGGAGCGCCACACTGGCCGGTCCCTGACGTGCCCGCACGGGCACTGCAACCCCGTCGTGTGCCGGTAGCTCGCGCTCGGGCGTAGTGACGTCGGTTGGGAGCCGAGCAACGGCTCGGGAACCGTCCGCCAGTAGGCGCTCTGGCGCTTCGAGGGACGTTGGGGCCGCCGTGGCCCCCGTGAGGCCCGCATCTCGACGGAAGACGCCGACGTGATATGCCAGCAGTATCCCGGCGGCAATCGCGGCGCTGCCAGCGTCGAGGAGGTCGCCGGTCTGGGCGCCGGTCCAGCGCTCGCCCAACGCGAAGCGCAGCAACTGATACAGGGTGAATGCGCCGCTGCCCAGGAGCGTCAGGACCGTCACGCCGAGGACGATGAAGAGGTAGATTCGGCGCGCGAGCGATTGCCGCGCCGCTGGCTCATCGGCCTCGCGCTGAAGGCTCGTCCAGGGCAGCAGCCAGACCGGCAGCCCGACAATCAGGAGCGTCCCGAACAAGCTCAGCCGCTCTTCCCACCAGTGTTCGGGGCGAACCACGCTGGACTGGACCAGAAGGTCGAGGAGCGTTGAGATGGTGCCCGCAAGCCCGACGCCAAACGTCGCCACCCCAACCAGCGCGACGAGGTACCCGTAGACACGGCGAATCCCGGCCTGGGTGGCGACTTCTGGAGCGGCAGCCGCTTCACGCCGCAAGACCCGTCGATGATATGCCCAGGTGAGCCCGAATACGAGCAGGTGGGCGATAGTCGAGCCGAGCGCCCCACGAGCGACGCTCCAGACCCCGCCCGCCTGCTCGGGGATGAGCGTCGACCGTAGGAGCAGGTACAGTACCTGCCCTAGGTTCCAGACCGTCCAGCTCACGGCGACCGCGACGACGAGGTACAGATAGACCTTGTGAAGGGTCGAGGCGCGTTCAGGGTCGGGGCCGTCGTCGAGCCAGAAACGACGCACGCTCCAGGTCCAGGCGAGTAGCCAGCAGCCAAGCCCCGCCAGCACCGAACTGACCTGGCTGGCTACCCCAACGGCGAGCCAGCGGCCACCAGTGGCGATGGTGACCCCGCCGGGCAGCAGTACGTCCCAGAGGAGCGCCAGCAAGCCAGCCGCCCCAAAGACCAGCAGCATCAGGCCCACGAACGCGAGGACGTAGGTGCACCAGCGCCGGAGGGTGGCACGTCCGCCAGCTTCGCGCACGGCCGCGCGGTCGGCGGCGACGACGCGGGCATGGTAGCTCCAGAGAGCGGCCACCACGACCAGCCTGGCGAGGGGCGGAACGATGCTACCGCCGATGAGGTCCGATGCGTGGAGCACCCCGAACCCAGCTTCAAGGAGATCCGCGATAAGCGAGCGGGCGTTGAAGGTCAGCAGCAAACCGCCGACGAGCAGCGCCGCATAGAGGTAGAGCGCCCGAAGCGTCGAGCGGAGTTCGGGGGTATCGCCGCGACGGACCGCGCGGTTCGCAAGGCTCCAGTGAATGAGCCAGGCCACGAGCCCGATGCCCGCGAGCGCGCTCGAAAAGCTAACCCGGTTCGTGAGGTTGCCGCTGCCGACATGCGGGATCGGTCCAAGCACCGCCTCGGCGAGCGCCTCGAGCAGCAGTTCGAGCAACCCGGCGAGGCCGGCGACGAGCATGCCGAGGCTAGCGAAGGCGATGCCGTACAGGTAGACGCGGCGCGCAGCGGCCATCGGTCAGCAGTTCATCGCGGCGGTCAGTACAGGTACGGCCAGGGCGCGGCCGGCTGGCTGATCCGCCAGACGCCGGCCTCGCGTAGGAGCCGGACGGTCACGTCCCGATGCCACGTATTCGCGGAGAACGGGTCGGAGCGGGCGGTGAAGCGGCTGAACGTCACCTTCACCTCGGCCCTGTCGTCGGTCATCGAGACTGTCTCGACGACGATTCGGGTGTCGTCAGTGTCGTTCGGGACGTAGCTCGGCCGGCGTTCGCCAGGTTGGAGCGAGGCGCGGGCCGTGTCAGTCAAGTAGCTCTCGGCACCCTGGTAGTCGCCGGTGCGGAGCGCTTCGAGATACGCTTGTACGACGCCGGATGGGCTGGTCGGGTCGACTTGGGCCGCCGGACTCGGTCGGCCAACGACGATCGCGGCGACCACTCCGGCAACAACCAGCAGGATCGCCCCCGCCACGATGGCGAGGAGGAAGCGGTCCGTCCCGGACTGCCGCGCAGCAGGCTGATTCATCGGCACTACCGTACGCTTTGCTGCCGTGCCTGACAAGAGGCCGGCGGGGTGAGGATGCTCCTGCCTGCCCTCGCGCAGCACTTGCCTCTGCCCGCGCAGCCTGCACGGCCTGATCCCAGCACCATCGTACGGTGGCGGACGTTGGAGGCGGCAGGTGCGGTCGTCATGCCTTGAAGACGGCGCGGTGATTAGCGGAGTTCCATATCGTGTCAGCATGTGCTGTCGTATCGAGCTGGCAGAGCCTCGCGTGCAGGTACTTCTCTGATTGCCGCGGCAGGCTGAGCGACCGTTCGACCGACACACGTGGCGCCTTGCGGGCTGGGGTAGACTGTGGCCATGAATGACGGTTCCCAACCTCCAGACAGCGACGCCTACCCCTGCGCGAAGGGCACAGGCCCGAGCTTCGCGATGCGTACTTTGAGCGGGTGATGAAGATCGCTTCACGAAATAGTCGACGTTTCCCCGATCTGACATCTGACGCTGGTGTGGAGGATCTGGAGCGCGACGACAACGCGCGTCGTGCCGTACGGTTGAGCCAGTCGTGAATGGCATCGTGCATCATGACGGGCCGTTGCGGGCCGTTGCCTTCGACCTGGATGGCACGCTGACCGACTCGGCGCCGGGGATCTGTGCAACGGTTGCCGCCGTGCTCGCAGAGGCCGGCTATCCCCCCGCGCCGGACTTCGAGGTCCGCGCGATGATCGGGCTACCGCTGCTCGATATCCTGGCGCGCTACGCGCCGGCTGCCAGCGCCGCTGATCTTGACGGCCTCGCGGCACGCTATCGGACCGTCTACGCCGAGACGGTCATTCCGAGCACCTTCTTGTTCCGGCAGACCTGGTCGCTGCTCCGAGCCTGCCGCGATGCAGGCCTGCGCCTCGCTCTGGTGACGGCCAAGTCGACCGATGTAGCCGCTACTGTGCTCGGGCGCTGCCGGGTGCGAAGCCTGTTCACGAGTATTGTGGGCGGCGATCGCGCGGGCCGCCCCAAGCCGTACCCCGATTTGTTGCTCGTCGCGCTGCACGAACTGGACGTCGAGCCGAGCGCGACGCTCATGGTGGGCGACGCCGCGCACGACATCGAGATGGGACGGGCAGCCGGTGCACGGACCTGTGGCGTCGCCTGGGGCGTCCACGGCGCCGGGCGCCTCCGCGCAGCCCATGCCGACCACGTCGTCTCCACGACCGCCGAACTGCGAGCGCTGTTGCTCGCCCAGACCGCCGCAGTTCACGCCTGACGTGCTCGCAGGAGCCCTGATACCGCGCTCCCCTCCGAGTACG
Organism: Chloroflexota bacterium; assembly: GCA_020845495.1. The sequence continues at coordinate 168,618 of JADLFM010000137.1, read as the reverse complement.
GGCCGAGCCCAGGGTTCACGTGCCGTATACTCGCGGAGACGCCCCGAAGACGCGGCGCCCGCAGTTCCCGTTCTTCTCCTTCGCCCCCTCCCAAGCTTCCGTTAGGAGTGCGCCACTGATGGCAACCGGGCAGGCGAGCGCCGGGGGTGGCGTCCGCGCCGCCCTGCCGGCGCGTATCGCCAACGAGCTACGCGAGATCGTCGGACCAACGGCCGTCCTCGACCGCTACGAGGATCTGCTGGTCTACGAATACGACGGCTACAACGACCGCGCACTGCCACAGATCGTGGTCCAGCCCCGCACCGGCGAGCAGATCGCCGAGATCGTCAAGGTCGCCCGCCGCGAGAACCTGGCCGTGGTCGCGCGGGGCGGCGCCAGCGGCCTGAGCGGAGGCGTCATCCCTGTGGCCGGTGGCATCATGATCGACTGCAATCAGATGCACCGGGTGTGTGAGGTCGACGTCGACAACCGCCTTGCGCTGGTTGAGCCGGGCCTGTTCAATCTGGATCTCTCGACTACCGTCGCGCCGCTCGGGCTGTACTATGCGCCGGATCCGTCCAGCCAGAAGACGAGCACCATCGGCGGAAACATCGCCGAGAACGCCGGCGGCCCGCACTGCCTCTCACGCGGGTTGACCACCAACCACATCCTGGGCGTCGAGCTCATTACTCGCGATGGACTGCGTTGTCAGCTTGGCGGGCCGGCGCCTGATGCACCCGGCTACGACCTGCTAGGCGTCGTCATCGGCTCGGAAGGGACCTTCGGCGTGGTGTCGCGGGCCTGGGTGCGGCTGCTGACGCTCCCGCCCAAGACGGTCACCTTCCTTGCCGTGTTCGACTCGGTCGAGGCAGCCGGCAACGCGGTCTCGTCCATCGTCGCGAGCGGCGTCATCCCCTCAGCCGTCGAATTGATCGACAACAACGCCATCGCTGCGTTGGAGCGTGCGTTCAAGGTCGGCTTTCCCGAAGGTGCGGAGGCGGTGCTGCTGATCGACGTGGACGGTCTGTCGGAGGCGGTCGAGGAGCAGACCGAGCGTGTCGGACGCATCTGCGAACGGATCGAAGGCTCGCTCGGTCTGCGCTTTGCCGCGACTAACGAGGAGCGCGACCGTCTCTGGGCCGCCCGCAAAGGGGCGCTTGCAGCCTTCGGCCGAATCGCCCCGAACTACTACCTGTGTGACGGGACGGTGCCACGCTCACGTCTTGGAGAGGTGCTCGGCGTGGTCCGTGAGATCGGTGACCGCTACGGCGTCTATGTCGGAAGCGTCGCCCACATCGGCGACGGCAACCTGCACCCGCTGATCGTCTTCGACCTTCGGGAGCCAGGCATCCTGCCGCGCGTCGAAGCGGCGCACGATGAAATCGTCGAAGCATGCGTCCACGCTGGCGGCACGATCACCGGCGAGCACGGCGTGGGGCTGGAGAAGCGCAAGTACATGCCGTTGATCTTCACGCCCGACGACCTGGCGGTGATGGCGCAGGTACGGGCGGCGTTCAGCCCCGACAATCGCTTCAATCCCGGCAAGATTCTCCCCGACGGTTCGTCGGATCCTTCCCCCGTCCGGCCCTCGCGCGTCGGTATCGGCGCGGCCGTCGGCCCGGATGCCTGGGTCTGACGATCGCATAACGAACCCACGTGCACCACACCCGAGCGCATCGCAGTTGAGGCCATAGCCCGCGTACCCGCTGACCACCAGGTTCTGCATCACCCCGCCCTTGCTCACCCTCGCCCGCAAACGGGGCCGGGGGCTGGAGGGTGTGGGAGATACTCCGGAGCCGGGGGCGAGGGGCACGCCCACGTGAGAGAGCATGCAGCAAACACATCCCTCCGCCGGTTTCACGATTCCCGACCCACCGAGCGATGACGCGCTGAGTCAGTGCGTTCGCTGCGGCCTCTGCCTGCCACATTGCCCGACGTTCCGCGAATTGCACGTCGAGACAGCCTCGCCGCGGGGCCGGCTTCACCTGATGCGAGCGCTCGGCGAGGGGCGTGTCGACGTCACCGACACGTTCGTCTCGTTCATGAACCAGTGCCTCGAATGTCGGGCCTGTGAGGCAAACTGCCCGTCCGGCGTGCAGTTTGGGAGCCTGATGGAAGCGACCCGCGCCGAGATTCGGGCGCGCCGGCCGCTGCCGCTCCGGGCCCGTCTGCTGGGCTGGCTCGTGTTCGGACAGGTGTTTCCAAAGCCGGGCGCGATGGCCGCGTTCGCCAGTCTGCTGCGCCTGTACCAACGGCTCGGCATCCAGGCGCTGGTGCGGGGTAGCGGCGCGCTCCGACTGCTGCCCGGCCGCCTCGACGAGGCTGAGAGTCTGCTACCCCGGATCTCGAGCCGCTTCTTCGAGCCGAAGGGACGCGTGCCGGCCCGTGGAACGGTGAAGAAGCAGGCCGCGTTCTTCGCCGGCTGCATCATGCGCGTCGCGTTTGCCGAGACGAATCGGGCAACGGTACGCCTGCTCAGCCGGGCCGGCTGCGACGTCGATTTGCCCGAAGAGCAGACCTGTTGTGGCGCCCTTCACGCCCATGCCGGCGAGCGCGAGCGAGCTAAGGATCTGGCACGACGGAACATCGCGGCGTTTGAGCGATCGGGCGCAGAATGGATTGTCGTCAACGCGGCTGGCTGCGGCGCGATGCTCAAAGAGTACGGTGAACTGCTGGCCAACGATGTGGTCTGGGCCGAGCGCGCCCACGCCTTCAGCGCCCGGGTCCGCGACTTGAGCGAAGCGCTGGCGGATCTCCCACTTCCTACCCCAGCGCGGCCGTTCCCGGTAACAGTGACGTACCAGGACGCCTGCCATCTGCTCCACGCCCAGCGTATCCGTCAACAGCCGCGCGAGGTGCTCCAGCGGGTGCCGGGGCTGACGCTCGTGGAAATGAAGGACGGCGACCGTTGCTGCGGCAGTGCCGGTATCTACAACATTACTCAGCCGGAGATGGCCGAGCGGCTCGGCGAGCAGAAAGTGGAGAACGTCGAGGCGACTCGAGCAGAGATCGTCGTCAGCGGCAACCCGGGGTGCCTGATCCAGATGCGAGCGGGCCTCGAACGTCACGGAGCGACGACGAAGGCGGTTCACATCGCCGATTTCCTCGACGCGGCGTACCGCGAGCGATGACGGCGCCGCTGGGCGCAGGCGGGATAGGTGCCGTTGGGCGCAGGCGGGATAGGCGCCGAAATTGGCCTCGGCTCCGTCACCGTCGTATCCAGCGGGTGCAAACTCTTCACCAGATGTTTACCTTTGGGTTCTGGTCAGTGCGCCTGACACCTGTCACACTAGGTTGCAGGTCGCCGCTCGTCCCCCCATGAGCGCGCCTGCTATCTGGTCGTGAGCGCCTCTCCCCAGGCGCTCGCGGCCCTCGTATCGGGTCTCGATGTCGTTCGGTACCTGATGCCAGTGCGCGGGCAAGCACCGCGCATGCGCCGCGCCGGCCTCTCCTGACGGCGGCGCACTCATGTCGGCAGTCGTGTCACTCGTGAGAAGTTCGCTGAACGATGGCATGAGTTGCGCTCGCGTCCTTGCGTACGCAGAGACGTTGAAGATTGGTTACTGCGACCCGTCGTTCGACACTGCGTCGTTGTCAGACATGAGGGCAGGACGACGACGACCTGGCCACACATCATCCAAACAGGCGCACGATTGCGATTTTGCACAGTCATACATCGTGATCCCGCATGGAGGCCAGGGTCAGTGTCTGCCGTTCCTCTCGTTCCTTCGCGATCCGCTCGTGCCCGGAGTCGGCGCCGCTTCATCGAGCTTGCCGGCGCGGCCGGCGCCGCTGCATTCGTCTCGACAGGATTGAACCTAGTGGTATCACGCGCTCCCTCACTCTTCGCCGCTGGCGGGAACGTCGAGGCGTTGGTCCTCAACTGCTTCGACTTTCGCCTGGTCAATGAAGTTGGCTTCCTGCTGGGCGAGCACGGTCTGACCAACCGCTACGATCAGGTTGTCCTGGCCGGCGCGACGTTGGGTATTGGAACGGACCGCTATCCGGCCTGGGCTCAGACGTTCTGGGAGCACCTTCAGCTAGCAATCGAGCTCCACGGCATCAAGCGGGTAATCGCCATCGACCATCGCGACTGCGGCGCCTACCGAGTCACCTACAACAAGGATTTCGTGAAGTCTCCAGACGAAGAGACGGCGATCCACACCAAGGTCATGACCGAGTTCCGCGACCAGGTCAAACGGAAGCAGCCGAGCCTCGAGGTCGAGTTGTTGCTGATGCACCTTGACGGCCACGTCCAGCCGATCGGCGAGGGGATCGTGGTACCCGACTCAGGTCGGGGCCACTGATGACCTGGGAGCGAGCGCAGTCTACGGCTGGTAGATCGGGTGGACTGGGGCGGGTGCGGAGTGACCGCGGCCTGCGCCGACTCGCCGTTTCGTTCCTGGCAGCGACCCTGATCGTCGCGTCCGGCTGTGGGCGCGGTGAATCGGCGGCGATCGTCGCGCACGACGATGTCGAGGTCGTTGACGGCTTGGAAGCGTACACGCCGATCTTCAGGAGCCGCCATCCGCTCGTTGACCGCGATTGGCGGCACACACCAGCCCCTGAGGTGGCGGTCGGCGGTGGCGCTGACGCGGCACAACGCCCGGGCGGCACCGCTCGCCGTGGTGGCGACGCTGCCGGTGCCGGCATCCCCTACGTGACGCTCGCGGCGAGCGACGATCCGCGCGTCGATTCGGCCACGTCCCACCAGGTGTTTCAGCCGCTGCTGCTCGCACATGAGCGGCGAGCGAACGGCGTAGCCGATACGGCCGCGGCCTCAGGGAGCGCTGCCGGTACGGCTGGGAGCTATTGGACCACGCCGGCCGGGGGGGAAAGTACGGTAGCCGCGTCGGCTGGCCGACCGCCGGGGGCGTCTGCTCCTCCAGCGGATGCTGGTCCAGGAGCGGGTGACTCGGCGTCAACGGCCGCCGGCGACCTGACACTACGTCTTTCGACTGGAGCAGCCTCAGGCCAGCCGGCCACGGCTGCCACCCCACCCACGCGACTCAAGCTGCCGGTCGGACTTCTTGGCGCGCCCGCTCCACTGGATGACGGAGCGTCGCGGAACGATCCCGCCGCGAGCGCCGAATCTGAGGTGGTCGATCTGGTGTCTGGACCGATCGAGGCAGTCGCGGGCCGAGCCCTGACCGTTCACACGGAGGGCGGGCCGCGTGCCGTCGTGCTCGCTGATGACCTGTCGATCGAGGGCGAGGTGTCCGGAAGCACGGCCGACCTGCGAGCGGGTATGCTGGCAGCCGTCGTCCAACGTCCTGGCGGGCCAGCGGAGATTGTCCGGGTTTTTCGACCGGGGCCGGGCGCGCCGACGCCGGGCAGCGTTCCGCTGGTCGGCGCCCGCCAAGGGCAGATCGCCACCTTTGGGACGGTGGTCAGCCGGACGTTTGACGGGCTGACCCTCCGGATGAGTGGAACGGCCAGATCTGTCCCCGTTCCGAACGATGTCCCGGTGTATCTGCCTGCGCCGACGACCGCCGGCGCGCTGGTCCCCGGCACCTCGATCGTCGCCAGTGGCTCACGTGCATCCAACGGCGAGCTCACCGCCACCGACGTTCGGATCGTCAGCGATCTGCCCGTCGCTCGTTAGCGCTCGCTCCAGGATGTGCCGGCTGATTCGTCGGCCAGTATCAGCCTCACGAGGCGCGGACGGCGCGCGCTGAGGTCTGCGTGGCGAGCGGCGTGCGGAGCGCCGCCGCCACCGCCGGCGCGGCGTCAGCGGGGTTGGAGAGGTCGACGTGGACGACGGCCAGGCGCTCGGTGTGGCGCTTCAGCCAGCCGTCGAGCAGGTGCATCTCGTCCACCTTCTCGCGCGTGACCGTGGTCTCCACCTCGCCGGCGAAGGCACGCCCCAGCGCACGTTCGATGCTGGCGGTGCGCGCCTGTGCCGAGACGGTCATCTGCCCGACTACCTGGCCGCGTCGAATGAAGAATAGTTCGCGAGACGTGGGACGGATCGACGGTGCCACGATGGCGAGATTGCGATTCGCCACGCTGTCTAATCGGCGCTGCATCCCGACGATGTGCTCGAGCGCTCGGATCTGGTCTCGGAGGCTCGCCGCCTCCTCGAACCGCCACTCTTCGGCCAGCGCGTCGCGCCGCGCGATCCACTCGGTCAGCAGGGTCTCGTCAGTCCCCTGGAGGACGTTGGCCGCGCGCTGGGCAGCCGCTCGGTATGTCGCATCGTCGACCGCGCCCACGCACGGCCCAAGGCACTTGCCCAGGTCTAGCAAGGCGCAGGCCGACTGCCCTGGCTTTAGCGGCTCAGTACACTGACGCAACCCGAGTGTCTCGGTCAGGAGGTCGACCACGACGGCGGCGGTGGCGCGCCGGCGAAACGGCCCGAAGTGGATGGCCTCGCCGGACGGCGGCTCGCGCGTCGCTTCGAGCCGTGGGTGAGGGGCAGTCATGTCGATTCGGATGAACGGATAGTCCTTGTCGTTGCGCTGAAGGAGGTTCGCGTCCGGGAGGTAGCGCTTGATCAGCCGAGATTCGAGGAAGAGCGCTTCAAGCTCGGAACCGGTGGCGAACGCTTCGACGTCTACGATCGACGCCAGCCGCCGGCGCAGGCGGGGCTGATCCAGGCTCCCGCCCCGCAGGTGCTCGCGGACTCGCTGCCGCACGTGGACGGACTTGCCCACGTACACGACGTGGCCATCAGCGTCCTTGAGGAGATAGACGCCTGGTCCGGAGGTCAGCGACGCGACGATGCTTTCGTCCACGCCGCGCCGCTTCCGCCCGATCGGCTGCCCCTGAAGCTCGAAGAGGCCGTCCAGGGTGTCTACCCCACGCTCGCCGGCCAGATCGAGCAGCCGCAGCAGCACTCCGGCCGTCGCCTCGGCGTCCGCGAGCGCCCGATGACGGGTCGGCACCTTCAGCCCAAAGTAGGTGGTGAGAGCATCCAGCCGATAGCTCGGGAGCCGCGGCAGGAGCCGGCGGGCCAGCCGCAACGTGCAGAGGCGAGGTCGATCGAGCCTCAGGCCGGCGCGGGTGAAGGCGTGGCGCAGGAACGCTTCGTCGAAACTGGCATTATGGGCGACGAGCGGGCCACCGGCGATCGCTGCCTGCACGACGCTCACTACCGCTCCGAAGTCCGGTCGGCCGCGCACCATCCGTGCGTCGATGCCGGTCAGGCGCGTGATGAACGGGGGGATTGGCACGCGCGGATCGATCAACTGCTCGTAGCGGTCGACGATCTCGCCGCCGACGAGGCGAACGACGCCCACCTCGATGATCCGGTCGTAGATCGCGCTCGCCCCGGTCGTCTCGAGGTCGACCACGGCGAACGGCTGGCTGGCGAGAGGCGAGAGGGAGGCGAAAAGCGACGCTGTCACGATCGATCGACCCGGCCGGTGCGCTCGCTGGCGCATCCGGCAGGACGTCGATCATAGGCCGGTCAGAAGGCTCGACGTAACGGCCGCATCACACTGTTTCGGGCAGATGTCGCCATGCTCGCACGTTGCCGTGCGCGAAACGTCGGGAATGGGCACAGCGTCTCGCCCACCACGAACGGTCAGTCTCGGGTCTTGCAGGGCCGAGATGGTCAGGGCGCGTGTATGACAGCGCTACAGCGGCCGGCCGATGGCGACGGCGGCGCCCGGGAAGTCGCTGTTCATCCAGGCTCGGAGCAACTGCTGCGACGTCATCGTCCGTTCGCCGTTGCCCCCCAGGTTTGCAGGGTCGTTGTAGATGAAGGTGTCGCCGTCCATGCCGGTGATGACGACATAATGATCGTACGTGACCCAGACCCACTCGCGGCCCGGCATCAGCCTGTAGCGGAGCTGCGGGATCACCGGGTGACCGGCGCGAAGCTGGGCACGCACGTCGTCGAGCGTCCAGCGCTTGTAGCGGCCATTCTCGAACAGGTCGAGGCCCTGGAGCCCGTACGCCTCGGCGGCGTCGCGGAGCGATTCCAGCGTGGTGCCGCTGAACGGATCGAAGATGCCCATCGAGCGCATCGCCAGCGCTCGGACCTGGGCGGTTGGCAGGTAGATGCCGAACGCCTCGAGCACCATGCTCATCGAGGTTGGGCCGCAGTTCGAGGCCGCCGAGAGGCTGCCATCGAGCTGCGAGCGGAACGGCACCGAGAGCTTGACGGTGTCCGCGTAGGGTGAGAACGTGCGGTCGTTTGGGACGTCACGGTCGAGCGGGCCGCGCGAGGCGGTGATGGCTCCGTCGTCGACCCAGCCGATCGCACCGTCCGACGTCACCCCTCCGCCGAGCCGCACGGCCAGCCGTCCGTTGCGCTCCTGGCCGGCAAGCTCCAGGGTCGCCAGTCGCGGCAGGCGCGCCAGCGGCTCGGCGGTGGCAGCGTCGGAGGCCCAGATGCGCGCCTCCTGCGTGCTGGTGACGAAGCGCGGCTGGTCAGCCAGCGCGCCGACGTCGTCGACAGGCACCCAGGCCGTGCTCGCCGCTCGGCGGCTGCCGTCCCCGCCGTAGGCCACCTTCAGCCAGTTCGGCTGTGAGTCGACGATCCGGAGGTAGCTCCACTGCGGAATTTCGGCTTCGGCCAGCGCGGACGCATCGGGCAACGCGAAGAGGGCCGTCTTGCGATGGGCCTGGACCCAACCGGTGGGAGCGGTGGACGGAGGAATTGCCACCGCCTCGACCGACGGAGCGCTGTTCGGCGAGGCTGCCACCTGACGCGGATCGGGGGCGGTCGTCGTGCGGACGGGAACCCGGACCGGCAGCCACTCTTGCGAAGGTGCGCTCGGCGGCGCCAGGAACGCTGTCGGGAAACGGTCGCCGAGCTCAATGGGCGGTCGCGGATGGATCGCGACGATCCACGCAAAGAGGGCGCCCAGGCTGCCGAGGAGAGCGAGGTGCTGGAACCAGCGGGAATCGAGAGACTTCTTACGATCGACGCGGACGGCTTGCATCGCGCTCCATTATCCGGATCTGGCCCGGAATTGCAAGACGTTTGTGATACTGGCGCCGGCCGCCGTGCGGGGCGGACCGAGTACCCTCCGAGAGCGCAGCGTCTAGGCAGTAACGCGACAGAAGATGATGTCGTGGCGCGTCGTAGCCATGGTTGGCGGCGCTCTCCGTCGAGTCCAACGATCACAAACGTGTCACGTTGCGCTGAGTGGACGGAAGGGCAGGCAGGTCATCGGAAGCTGCCCGCGACGAGGGGGAATGCGCGGCGCACGGCGCGGCGGCCAGTCTGCTGCTCTGGGCTCGCGCATCGGGCGCGGGAGCGGGCGGGCCGCGCTGGCGTGCGGGCCGCGATCGCAGGACGGATGTTCGCTCAGACTTTGCCGAGCAGCGTCGCGATGAGCAGCAGCGCGACTACCAGCAGCATCCCGATCCCGACCGGTATCCACACGCGCGGGTCTTCGTCCTGGCCGAGGTCACAGTAGTCCTCGGCAACCGGCGCGCGGCGCGGGTAGGGCGGGATCCACGGCATCGTTGAGCTCGTTCCAGGAGGTGGGCCTGCCATCATGGTACCATCGGAGTGGGCGGCGAATGAGTCGAGACCGGGGAACTGTGAGCCGCGAGCGGCCGAGCGAAACTGACGGCAGCAGTGCCGGCCGCGCGCCGACCGCTCGGAGATTTCAAGAAGCATGGCAGTATTCAAGTCGCACGTCGACGTTGCGGACGCGGCCGGACGCCAGATTGGCGCGGGTACGACCTACGTTCACCTGCGTCTCGGCCGAGATGCGCCCCAGGATGCGACAGGTACCGTCTCGCTCGAGTGGTGGGAGCCGGTCGGCGATCCGCCGGCTGAGCTTCGGCTGGAGCAGGGCGGCTGCCTCACGGTGTCCGTCGACAGAGACGTCTTGAGCGATTGTTCGCGCAACCGTATCTTCCGCTTCCGGACGTCCTGGCCCCCGAGCGGACCACCGCCTTCCCCACAGTAAGCCGTCGACGGTGGCATCATACGATGCTGCCGCGTCGCGGCCCGTGCCCTGACCGCCGGTATACTTCGTCTGTTCGGGTACGCTGGCAGATGGATGCGCTGGCGAGCGAACGGGTCGGCGTCGGGATGGGCTGGCCGCGGGACGATGGCCAGGGAGGAATGGCATGGCGATCAGCCGTGAACAGGTCGAGCATGTGGCGCGCCTGGCTCGCTTAGGGCTTGGCGATGACGAGGTCGACCGCCTCCAGCAGCAGTTGTCACAGATCCTCGGACACATGCAGATGCTCGACCGGCTCGATACGTCGGCAATCCCGCCAACCGCTCAGGTGATTCCCGTCACGTCGGTCATGCGTGACGACGTTCCCCGCCCGTCGCTGCCGGTGGAGGCAGTGCTGAAGAACGCGCCGCGCCGCGAAGGGGACTTCTTCAAAGTCCCGCCGGTCCTGGAGTAGCGCCGATGGAGTTGACCGATCTGACCGTCCTCCAGGCGCTCGACCAGATGCGCGCTGGCGCGATCTCGTCTGAGGATTTGACGCGTGCCTACCTCGACCGCATCGACCGGCTCGACAAGGGACTCGTCCAGGCGTACGTGACCGTGATACCCGAGGCGGCGCTCGCTATGGCCCGCGAGGCGGACCGTCGCCGCCGCGCTGGCGAGGACGCGCCGCTGCTCGGCGTGCCGATGGCGCTCAAGGATCTGGTACTCACCAGGGACATCCGGACGACCTGTAGCTCGAAGATGCTCGAAGCGTTCGTGCCAGTCGAGGATGCCACCATCGCCAAGAAGTTGTACGCGGCCGGGGCGGTCCTGCTCGGGAAGACGAACATGGACGAATTCGCGATGGGCTCATCGACTGAGAATTCGGCGTTCTTCCCGACCCGCAATCCCTGGGGAGACCTGGACCGCGTGCCCGGCGGCTCGAGCGGCGGCTCGGCGGCGGCAGTGGCGGCACGGCTCGCCCCCTTCTCGATTGGCTCGGACACGGGGGGCTCGATTCGTCAGCCAGCCTCACTCTGTGGCGTCGTCGGGTTCAAGCCGACCTATGGGCGGGTCAGCCGCTACGGCTTGATCGCCTTCGCCTCGTCGCTCGACCAGCTTGGGCCGCTCAGCGCCGACGTCGCGGACTGCGCCCTCGTGACCGAGGTGATCGCCGGCCACGACCCGCGCGACTCGACCTCCCTCGACGCGCCGGTTCCGCGCTACCTGGACGCGCTCGACGCACACGCCGACCAGGGGCTTCGGGGCGTGCGGCTCGGCGTCCCGAAGGAGTACTTCGTGGCGGGTATGGAGCCGGGTGTCGAACGAGCGGTTCAGGCTGCCCTCGACGTCCTGCGTGGGCTTGGCGCGGAGATTGGTGAGGTGTCGCTCCCCCACACTGACTACGGCCTCGCTGCGTACTACATCATCGCGCCGGCCGAGTGCAGCGCCAACCTCGCCCGCTACGACGGCGTGCGCTACGGCTACTCCGCTCCAGATGCAACGTCGATGTGGGACGGGTACTACAAGACCCGGGGCCGGGGTTTCGGCCCTGAGGTGAAGCGGCGGATCATGCTCGGGACGTACGCGCTCAGTTCCGGCTACTACGACGCCTACTACCTGAAGGCCCAGAAGATCCGGACGCTCATCAAGCAGGACTTCGACCGAGCCTTCGAACGGTACGACGCGCTCGTCGCCCCAACCTCGCCGACGGTCGCGTTCCGGCTGGGTGAACGGACGGACGACCCGCTAGCGATGTATCTCTCGGATGTCTGCACGATCCCGGTCAACCTGGCAGGGCTGCCGGGCCTGAGCCTGCCCTGCGGCCTCTCGGACGATCTGCCGGTCGGCCTCCAGGTCATCGGCAAGGCGCTCGGCGAGGAGACTGTCTTCAAGGTCGCGCACGCCTACGAGCGGGCACGCGGCGGCGCGTTCCCTCGACCGGAGCTATCAGCCACGCCGTCATAGGATGCCCGTGCGTCGCCCACCTACCGGGTTCATCATGGGGGCGGGCGTCGCTCAGTGCGCTCGGCCGCTCGCGGCCGCGAGGTCGTCCAGGTAGGTCTGGGCTTCTGGGCGGTCGGGGTCGAAACGGATCGCTCGCTCGAAGACGGCTTCGGCCTCGACCGTGGCACCACGTTTGGCCAATGCCCGGCCGTGCTCGACGTACGCAGCGTACAGCTTCTCGTGGACGGCGGAGTCGTCTGGGTAGCGCGCGACGAGATCTTCGAGGAGCCGAATGGCCATCGGCCAGTCTCGGCCCCAGGTCTGCTCGATCTTGGGGCTGTAGAGGTAGAGGACCAGACTCTTGGGCGCGTCCATCGGAAGGTCAGGCGGGACGACAGGCGGACGGCGCGGCACGGCGTCATCCTCTGTGAAGGCGTAGCCAGCGCTCGGAATCAGGACGAGGCCGCCACCCACCAGCGCGACGATGAGGATCCCGGCAAGGAGAATTCCCGCGACCACCGTTCCCAACAGCCGCAGCACGCGCCTCACCGACCACACCACCCGCATCGCTCCCTGGCCTGTTCGCGCACTGGCCTGTTCGCGCCATCACCCCGGCGCGATGGTAGCACGTGGCCGCGCCCGCACGAAGGCTGGTATCCCCTCACCCCCGGCCTCTCCCCCGCATCCGGGGGGAGAGGCCGGGGGTGAGGGGATCGCGGTCTACTTCTTCCAGTAGAAGGTGACCGGCCGAGAGATACTGCACGGCCAGGTCAGGTTGATGTTCGCGTAGGCGGATGGCGCATTCCCGATGTCGTTCTTCGCGATCATGATGCCCATGACCGCGCCGGCCTGCCCCACGCCGCCGATGTACCAGACGTTGTCCAGCGTGATGCGCCACATCTCCTTGCCGGCCTCGATCCGCTCGGCGTCCTCCATCCCGTAGGCCTTCTTGTCGAGCTCCATGACTTTGCGCATCGGCTCGGGTGGCTCGCGACCGGCGGTGCCGTTGGACGCGAACCACTTGCCGTATTCTGGGCTCCACCAGCTATTGCCGTCGATAGGGATGATCCAGCCTGAGTTTGCGAACAGCGTGTCGGTGCCGTCGTTACTCCAGGCGATCAACTGGGTCTCGTTGCCGGCTGCCCGACGAATCGCCAGCGTCCGCTCGCGCTCCTGCACGATGAGGTCGATCCCGACCTTCTTCCATTGTTCGCGGACCATCTCGCTAATCTGGGTAAACTGAACGAACTGGCCGCCGAGCGTCGTGACCTCGATGCTGAGCCGGCCTTTACCGTCTGTCCGCTGCCGGTAGCCCTCAGAGTCCTTCTGGGTGAGCCCTGCCTTATCGAGCAGTTGATTCGCCTGCGCGAGGTCGAGGACCGACCACTTCTGGCGCCACTCCGGACCGGGGCTGTACTTGTTCGACTCGGCCGGCGCACCCGAGCCGGGCGTGCCGACGCCCAGGAAGAAGGTCTCGTTGATCTGGTCCCGATCCATCGCCAACGAGAGCGCCCGCCGGAAGTCGAGATTGTTGAACCACTTGTTGATCTCGGGATCCGCGTCGTAGTGCATGTTGAAGAAGATGCCGTAGTCGGACCCCGTGAACATCGGATTGATCGAGACCTTGTAGTTGCCCTTCTGCTGGTTCTCGATGATGACCGGCAGCTTGCCGATGTCGATGTGGCGAGCCTGGTAGTCGTACTCGCCGGCGATCGCGCGGAGGTTGATGATCTCCAGGTTCTCGGCCAGCGTAATCTGGATCTTGTCGATGTACGGGAGCTGGTTGCCCTCGGTGTCGACCCAGATGCTGTACGGATTCCGCTCGAGCGTCCAGGTCGGCGTCGTGGAGGGCTGGACGGTCTTCCAGGGCGAGACGACGGGCACGCCTGGATTCTTGGACCAGTCGTTCAGGAACTTGAAGTGGCTGACCCAGTTGTCAAAACCGGCATCCTTGGCCTGCTTGTCGACCTGCTCTTGGGGCGTGTACTTCGGATGGTAGGCCTGGAGGTAGTGCTTCGGCGCGTAGCCGCCCCAGGCGTACAGACCCTGCGTCGCCTGGCCGCTGATCGACGTGCTGACCGAGAGCATGTCGGGCAGCAGGTAGTAGGGGTCAGGGAAGCGGAATCGGACGGTGTACTCGTCCACCTTCTCGAGGACGCCCTGCTTGCCGTTGACCGTCATCGTCGACAGTGGAACCGGGCTGAGCTCCTTGTTCTGGTAGAGATCCTCGAACCAGAACACGAAATCGTCGGCGGTGAACGGCTCGCCATCGGACCACTTCATGCCTCGCCGTAGGTGGAGGGTGGTGACCCGGCCGCCGTCCGAGACCTCCCAGCCCTTCGCGATGTTCGGCACGATTTCATTGCCGGTGTAGTCGACGTAGAGGAGGAAGTCAGGCCCACTGCCCGCGCGAATCCCGTTCAGATAGTCACCCGGGCCGGTAAAGCCGCGCCGCCAGGTGCCGCCGTACTTGCCGATCTCGTGGACCGGTTTCAGCACCAGCGGATCCTGCCCGATCCGCTGCTCGACCGGCGGGAGCTTGCCAGCCTTGACCAGTTCGGCAAGCTGCGGCGCTTCCTTGAACGTCTTGGGGAACTTGGCCGGATCGGTGATGACGGTCGGCCCCTCGAGCTTCCCGATCAGGTTGCGGCCGATCTTTTCGTCAGGCTTGGCCGCGGCGGGCTTGGCCGGCGCCGCGGGCTTTGCAGCCTCAGCTGGTTTCGCCGCTGGCTTCGCGGCTGCCGGCGCGGTCGTCGCGGCGGCCGGTGCAGCCGCTGCCTGCGTCGGCTGAGCGGCGGCCGGCGCACTCGTGGGCGCGGGTGCGCTCGTTCCGGCCGGCTTGGCAGGCGCTGGGGACTGCGGCGCACAGGCGGTCAGCAGGCCCAGCCCAAACACCCCGACGGTGGTCTCGAGGAACGCGCGTCGCGACACGGAAGGCTTCTTCGCCATCTCGAAACTCCCACCACACGGCGGCATCGGCGCCGCCGACGAAACGGCACGCATGCCCCTCCACACAGGGAGCGTACCTGAGAGCGGCTGTGTCGACGTCAGTTCTGGTTACGTGTGCATCACCTCCGAGCCCAGGTAGCCGGCGGACCGTCCACGAAACATGCGAACGAGCGTCGCGCTCGCCATCCGACCGCGGGCGAGGCGTCAAGCACCCCTCTGGAATCCCTCACTGAGGCCGAGTGTAACGACTCGATGAGCCGTACTCAACAGTTGTGTGAGGATTGAGCGCCCGTCACCCAAGACCTCATGCCCCTGGCCACGCTCTCCCTCACCCTCGGACCCCGTCTCCCGCACGCGGGAAAGTCCTCCATGCCGCTGCAACGCACCGAGGGGACGTGCGTGGGCGATGCCTCGTACAGAACAAGAGGTCCGAGGGGCGAGGGAGGGTGCTATCAGGCTGGGACGGCGGCTACTGGCCCGCGAGATCGAGCAAGATTCGCACCGTCTCGTCGGGCGCGCTGTAGTGGAGGTTGTGCCCGGTCTGAAGCTCGATGAAGCGCCAGCGCGGATCGTTCTTGACCCGTCCTGCCCGTTGCGCCTGCGGGCTATCTGGTGCCTTGCCGAGGGTGCAGTAGACGTAGGCGCGAGGGAGCGCCGTCTCACCGCGCGTCAGCCGGAGCGGCTGTGTCATCGTCTTGACCGGCTGGGGCCGTCGCCGGGGAGTCGCCCATGCGGTGATCTCGGCTGGCTGGTCGGGTGGGACCGGGCCGGGTGGAATCAACCAGCCGTCGCCGTCGCGCTGGACGCGCTCCTCGATCTCCTCTCGCCGGCCGGGGAACTGATCGACGGATGCCTGACCGTCCGATGGCGTGGCAGCGTCGAGGTAGACCAGTTGACGGATGCGTTCAGGCGCGCGATCGGCGGCGCCGGTGATGACCATGCCGCCGTACGAATGGCCGGCGAGGATCACGTCAGTCAGATCCTCGAAGTACAGGAGGTTGACAACGTCCTGAATGTGCGTATCGAGGTCGACGTCAGGCGTGGCGAGGTGTGCGCGCTCGCCAAGCCCCGTCAGGGTGACGGCATACACCTCCTGGCCCGCCTGCCGCAGCCGCGGCACGACGAGTCGGTTCCAGGACCATGCGCCGCCCCAGGCGCCGTGGACGATGACGAAGGGTGCCATAGCTCGCCTCCCGTAGCTTCGCACCGACATGGTACGCGGTGCGTGCGGCGCGCGTCGCGATCAGGCGCCTGTCACTGACAGCGCCGGGCCAGGGTTGTCCATCGCCCTGTGAGCGGCGCACGGTCACGATGGCCGGGCCTCCATACTGGCGAGATACAGATCACGGCGCTGGGTGCGCGGGTCGTGCCGATGGGCCACGCCGGCCGGGTCCCCATGCGGGCGAGATACAGTGGAGGTCAGAGGACGACCGTCAGCGGTCTTGCGTCCAGGTTCGGTCAGCGCTCACACCAAGGCCACGCTGACATCTCCATGCACCCTCAGGACGATCCCGCGAATCCTGGCCTGCCCTGGCCGTGGTTTCGACACTGACCCGGGTGAAGGGAGCGCCGCGTACGGAGTGCTCTGTGAGGCGTGGTACTCTCCCGCCGATCGAGGAGGGGCCACCATGAGGATCCGGGAGATCAATACCATCGCGCTCCTAGGCGAGACCCCGGCTGGCGGCTGGGACCACGACCCGTCACGCGAGGAGAACCTGCATACCCTGGTTGAGGTGATCGCCGAGGACGGGGTAGCTGGCTATGGGAGCGTCTACACCAGCCAGGCGCTCGTCGAGGGAGCGCTCAGGCTGCTACGGCCCTGGTGCATCGGTGATTCCGCGATCGAGCCGGAGCGGGTGACCGAGAAGCTTCGCCAGATGGCCTTCTGGCAGGGGCGCGGCGGCGCCGTCGAGCACGCGATCTCCGGCATCGACATCGCGCTCTGGGACATCCTCGGCAAGGTGACTGGCCAGCCGGTCGCGCGACTGCTCGGTGGCTCTTATCGCGACCGCATCAAGCCGTACGGCTCGATCCTCTTCGACGAGCCGGCCCGCCTTCGCGACACCCTGCAAGCAGTCACAGCGCGGGGCTTCCGCGCTATCAAACTCGGTTGGCGGCCATTCGGACGGGTGGACCGCCGGACCGACGAGGTGCTCATGCAGACGGCCAGAGACGCCGTCGGGCCGGACGTCGAGCTGATGGTGGACGCCGGCGGCAGCGAGCAGTTCTGGCCGCACGGCTACAAGTGGGCGGTCGAGACGGCGCGGATGCTCGCAGACTATCAGGTCGTCTGGTTCGAGGAGGCACTCCCGCCCGACGACATCGACGGATTCGTCAAGTTGCGCGAGCACGCCCCGGTTCCGATCTCAACTGGCGAGGTGCTGACTCGCCGCCAGAGCTTTCTCCCCTGGATCGAGCGTGGCGCGGTGGACGTGATCCAGCCGGACTGCACCAAGGTTGGCGGTCTCTCGGAGTCGCGGCGGATCGGCTGGCTGGCGTACGACCACAATATCCTGCTGGTGCCGCACGGCTGGAACACGGCCATTGGCCTCGCCGCCGACCTCCACCTGACGGCCTCGCTCCCGGTCGCGCGCTACGTGGAGTACCTGACCCCCTCGGTGTACATCGAGGAGATCGTCGCGCAGCCGTTCACCCTCGACGCCGAGGGCATGCTCGCAATCCCGACCGGGCCTGGTCTCGGCATCGACTTGAACCCAGA
Organism: Chloroflexota bacterium; assembly: GCA_020845495.1. The sequence continues at coordinate 151,173 of JADLFM010000137.1, read as the reverse complement.
CGGCATCGCCAGATATGGCCGCCGTTAGCCACGTCGCATGCGCCCGCGTCGTTGGCACCCCGCTCAGGGCGTTGACGCTCTGTTCGGGCCTCGGTAGACTGATCGACAGAAGCAGGCTCGACGGTGCTGCTAGCGTTCAGGGGCGGCGCTCGGTGGCACAGATCTGGCGGTGCGTGGCGCAGAGAGGTGAGCGATGACCGATTGGGAGCGGCGGCTCGAGGTAGAGGCCATCGCGTTCGATCTGCTGACTGCGTTGATCGACTCCTGGACACTCTGGGAGCATGTGGCCGGGGACGTTGCTCTCGGGCGGGCCTGGCGGCGCGCGTCACTGCGCCTCATCACCGCTGCCGGGGACTACGCACCCTACGAGCAGATGGTCGAAGCGGCTGGCCGCGAAGTCGGGCTGCCCCCTGAGCGGGCGAGTGACTTGCTGGCGCGCTGGGACGAGCTTCGGCCCTGGCCCGAGGTGCCGGACGTCCTGGCGAAACTGCGCGGCCGGCGGCTGGCGATCGTCACGAACTGCTCGCAGCGGCTCGCCGAGGCCGCTGCTGCCGCGACGGGCGGGCGCTTCGAGATCGTCATGAGCGCCGAACGCGCGGGCGCCTACAAGACCGATCCGCGCGCCTACCGCGCTGCCCTCGACGCACTGGGTCTTCCAGCCGACCGGGTGCTGTTCGTCGCCGGCTCGGACCACGACGTGCCGGGCGCACGGACAGTCGGCATGCCGGTGTATTGGTCGAACCGCCAGCACCTGCCCGTCCCCGATGGACACCCGCCCCTGGTGGACGCCCCGGACCTGAGCCGCTTGCCGCCGCTGGTCGGCTAGCCGTGGCCCGTCACGAGTCGGGCATCCGCGTTCACCGCTCGTAGCGAGTGGGCCCACGCATCCGCCGCTCCCCGCACACCTGCCTCTCCCGGAGAGGAGCGATGACGCGCAGCGCAGGTGCGTACGATGTCGTGAGGAGCGATGGTGGCGGCATCGACGGGGGACCGCCGGCCGTGGTACTGTCGCGAAGCACCGCCAGGTGTGGGAGCACCTCACATCTGCGGCGGATCGCCGGCTCGGAGCGGCAGCGCCGGGAGCGCCGCCCATGCTCCCTGAGCCGCACGCGGAGGGTCCCGTGCTCGACGTGCTGCTGCGGAATGCGCGCATCATTGACGGAAGTGGCAATCCCTGGTACCGAGGCGACGTCGGCATTCAGGGTGAGAAGATCGTCGCCGTCGGCCCTGTTGGGACGGCCGATGCCGCCCGCACCATCGACTGTGGGGATCGGATCGTCAGCCCCGGCTTCATCGACATGCACTCCCACTCGGACGCGATGCTGCTGGCCGAGCCGCGTCACGAGAGCAAGATCTTCCAGGGCTGCACCACCGACGTGCTGGGCCAGGACGGGCTCTCCTACGCGCCCGTCTCGCCGAAGACGCTCCAGATGCTGCGGCGCCACCTCGCCGCGCTGAACGGCAATCCTGACATCGGTTGGGACTGGACGACGGTCGCCTCGTACCTCGCGCGCTTCGACCAGAAGGTGTCGGCCAACGTCGCGCTGCTCGTCCCCCACTGCGCCGTCCGAGCCGAAGTCCTGGATATGGAAGACCGTCTGCCAACACCAGCCGAGTTGGATCGAATGTGCCAACTCGTTGACGAGGGCATGGCCGATGGCGCGGTCGGATTCGCGACCGGCCTTGACTACACACCCCAGTTCTGGTCGGACACCGACGAGATCGTCGCGCTCTGCAAGGTGGTCGCGCGGCGCGGCGGCATCTACGTCACCCACGTCCGCTATAGCCTGGGCGACGGCGTGATGGAGCCGGTCGCTGAGGCCATCGAGATCGGGCGGCGCTCCGGCGTGCGGGTCCAGATCTCGCACCTGCGTGGCGACCGCCTGGACCGCCCGTACACGCCGTCAGACATCGTGGGGCAGCTCGAACGAGCGCGCGCCGAGGGCGTGGACGTCACCTTCGACAACTACCCGTACACGCGCGGCAGCACCCTGCTCCACAGCCGGCTGCCCACCTGGACCCACGTCGGCGGCCCGGAGGCCCTTCTTCTGCGTCTGCATGACCCGGCCCAGCGGCAACGGATCGAGCGGGAGCTTGCCGAAAAGGACGTCCCCTGGGACAAGGCGACCATCGCCAGCGTCTCGACCGAGGCCGGCCAGCGCCTCGAAGGCTGGTCGATTGCCGAGGCCGCCAACGAGTCCGGCAAGCCGGTCGAGTCGTTCATCTGCGATATCTTGATCGACACCGACCTTGGCGTCTCGTTCGTGTCGCAGCCGACCTCATCCGAGGAATCGGTGAGCCCGATGCTGGCGCACTACCTCGCGTCGAGCGGGAGCGACGGCCTCTGCGTCGGCTCGCGGCGGCATCCCCGCACCTACGGCTCGTTCGCCCGCGTCCTCGGGCACTACGTCCGGGAGCAGCGCGCCATGCCGCTTGAAGATGCCGTCCGCAAGATGACCTCTGCGTGCGCGCTCCGACTCGGGATGAAGGACCGTGGGCTCGTGCGCGAAGGACTGGTCGCGGATCTGGCCGTCTGGGACGATCGGACGATCGCCGCCCGCAGCACCTATGAGGATCCGCTCCGGACCGCGACCGGCGTCTCGTACGTCTTCGTGAGCGGCCAACTGGTGCTCGACGACGGTAAGCACACCGGTGCGACGCCCGGCCGTGCCTTGAAGCCGCTCCTCGCTTGATCTGACAATGCTCCCGGCAGTCGAGATTGTACCGGACGCCATGAGCCACGCATGCTTCATCCCACGAAACCTCGGTTAGCGGGCATGTCGGAGGTTGAGTCACGACAGTCCCGGCGGATCGGTCCCCCGCGCTCGCACGCGGATGCGCGGGAGACCGCCCGCCGGGTCATCGATCTCACGATGCAATGAAGCGTCAGGTCACGCGATCGCCAGGTAACAGAAGAACGCTGGCCGAGGAAAATATCCGCAAAGTGGACGTCGGGCCGGGCCGAGTTGCGCTCGTCTGACGTTATCGCTTGACACTGGTACATCACGCTTCGCGGCTTGACTACCACTTGCACCGATCATGGGAGGCCCGTATTTGCGTCGAGTCGCCCTGCTGCGCTCCACGTTCGTCATACTGGCCGTCCTGGCGAGCCTGATCCTCGGCGCGCTCGGGCAGCAGGCTCTGCCGATACGTGCTCAGGAGGGCGGCCTGCTCGGCCCGGACAGTGGCCCCCGCGGCCCCGCGCCTGACAGCGCCGGCGTCCTCCGTCGGCGCATTGCGGCTGTGGATCGTACCGCCGTGGCTCGGATGACGGGCAAGGGCGCCCGCACCGCCAGAGTGAGCGAGAGCAGCAGGCTCACCCTCTTCGCCGACACGACATTCGGCGTCACCTGGGAACGTAACGAGCCGACGAGCGACGGGTCGGGGACGGTCTGGACCGGCCGCGTAACGGGAGACGCGGCCAGCCTGGTGACGCTCGTGCTCGACGGCGGGCTGGTGTCGGGTAACGTTCGAACGAGCGACCGCCTCTTTCACATCCAGTCCGTCGATGCGGCAAGCGTTGCCGTCGACGAGATCGACCTCCGGGCCGCCACGCCCGAGCTCGCGCCGCTCCGTCCGGGACCGGATCAGTTGGCTGGCCCGCGCGTCGCCGGGACAGTCGATGATGGCTCGACCGTCGACGTGCTGTTCGTCTATACACCGACTGCGAAGCAGGAGGCCGGCGGTGCGGCTGCCATCGAGAATCAGCTCGATCTCGTGGTCGCTGAGACGAACGCGACGTTCGCCAACAGCGGCGTCGTCCAGCGCCTCCGCATCGTGCAGGCGTCCGAGATTGCCTACACCGAGACCGGATCGGGCATCTCCGACCTGAGCCGACTCCGCAACACGAGCGAGGGCTATATGGACTCGGTCCATGCCCTGCGTGACAACGTCGGTGCAGACATCGTGGTGCTGGTCGTCGCCAACCTGGACGGCTGCGGCGTCGCGTACCTGAGCTATCCGCCGGCGTCCTGGTTCCAGTCGTATGCCTTCGCCGTGGTCCAGCGGGCGTGCGCAGTCTCGAACCTTTCAGTTGCCCACGAGCTCGGGCACATCATGGGCGCCGAGCATGACTGGGCGACCACGCCCGACGGCGACCCTGACGACTACAACCGCGGCTACATCGACTCGGATCACGCGTGGCGCACGGTCATGTCCTATCCTCAGCCGTGCGGATCGTGCCCGCGCCTGCCGTACTTCTCGAACCCTGATATGCTGCACGATGGCCGGCCCATGGGCGTGCCCGCTGGTTACTATCATGGTGCTGACAACCGTACGGTCCTGAACGACAGCCGCATGACGGTCGCCAACTTCCGTTCGTCGCGGCCTGCGTCGTGGGGTCTGACGGTTTCGTCGACGGCCGGGGGTAGCGTGGTCAGTGTGCCGGCCGGCATCGCCTGCGGCGGGTCCTGCACCGCTAGCTATCCCAGTGGCACTACGGTCACCCTCACCGCGACGCCGCTCGCCGGCCAGCGCTTCGCCGGCTGGGGCGGTGCGTGCAGCGGTACCGGTGCATGCTCGGTGGTCATGACTGCCGACCGTACCGTCTCGGCCACTTTCGCGCCGATCGCGCCCATCCTTGCCGTGACCCTCTCCGACGGCCCGGACCCGCTCGAGGCTGGGTCCGACCTGACCTACACTCTGACGGTGAAGAACGCGGGATCGATACCGATTGCGGGGACGGGCAGCGTGACGCTCGCGTTGTCGGCCCCCATCCAATACGTTCGATCCAGCGCGACTCCATCGCTCGCCGGCTCATGCAAGGGCGAGGGCGGAGCCTCCCTCCAGGAGGGTGGCCGCACGAGCATCGTTTCCTGTACCTGGACCGGCCTTGCACTCGACCCGGGTGCGTCGCAGCCAGTGACCGTCGTGGTTCGCCCGGTCACGGCTGGCACACTCACGGCGACCGCTGGTGCGCAGGTCAGTGCCGTGACGGCCCCAGCCGCGACGGTGGCCACCACAGTCACGGCACCTCCCCCAGTCGCCTGCTCGCCGCGCCCGCCAATCGTCGTCGAGACCCGGCCGACCACTGACGGCCGTCTCGCAGTCACCGTCGCTGCGACCGGCGACAACAACCGACTGCTGCGTCTCCACTTCTTCTCGGACGTGCGCGTCGACAAGCCGAACGGGCTGGTCGAAATTCCCGGTCGGGCCGATGCCGTCCGCGCCGACTACACCTACTCGTTCACCGACGTCAAGACGACGCTCACGTTCTACGTGCGGCGGGCGCTGCCCGGGCAGTCCGTCACGGTGCCGCTTGAGGTGACTGACGGGTGCGGCACGTGGCCGACCCTCGTCGGCGGCGGCCCGACCGGATTCTGAGGTACCTCGACCTCGCAGGGAAAAAGTGCGGAGCATCAGCCGCCTCGCACCTATACTGGACCGGTGCATGCCGAAGCCGATGACCTGAGTGTCACCCGTCCGGCTCGGACGCCGGTGCGCCCGCTGCTGCGCGGTTGGTCGCATGCCGTGGCTGCCGTTGCCGCGGTCGCGTTCGCCGGGGCATTAGCCGTTCAGCCGGCGGAGAGCGGCGTCAGACTCGCGACACTCGTCCTGTACGGGCTGAGCACGATCGCCCTGTACGCGGGCAGCGCCGCATACCACATCATCACCTGGCCGCCACGCGCTCGCTACTGGCTGCGAGTCGTCGATCACGGCAACATCTCAGTCCAGATCGCCGCGACCGCCACGGCCATTGGCTGGAACGTGCTGGCCGGGCAGGAGCGGCTGGCCGTGGTCACAGTCGTCTGGTTGCTCGCGCCAGTCGCGATCCTCTCCAGCGCCCGCCGGACGCCCGCCTCACGCTGGCTCCGCGTCGGCCTGTACATCGTGATGGGGTTGGTGGGTGCGATCGCGCTGCCGGGCCTGATCGCGGCGCTGCCACCGGCTGCGCTGCTGGCCCTGGTGGGCGGGGGCGTGCTCTACGCTGTCGGCGCGGTCGTGTATGCCTGCCGTTATCCAGACCCGTTCCCGCGTGTCTTCGGCTACCACGAGATCTTTCACCTGTTCGTGATCGCCGGCGGCGTCGCCTTCGCCTCCGTCGTCTGGTTCTGGGTCGTTCCCGCCGTTCGCGGTTGACATCGCGCGTGCCGGCTGGTTTGATAGGCCATGCCCGGCCGCGGCCGGCGCAGACGGAGGGAAACATGCTCACACTTACGGCCGAGACGCTCGCGCGCGCGACGACCAGGATTTTTCGCGCGGCCGGCACCCCGGATGACATCGCCGACTTTATGGCCGAGTCGCTCGTCGACTCGAACCTGGCCGGCCACGACTCGCACGGCGTCATCCGGATCCCGACCTACGTCAATCAGATCGAGCGTGGCGACATCGTTCCGGCCGGCCGGCCCGAGGTGACCAGCGAAGGCCCGGGCGTCATCCAGGTCGACGGTAGCTGGGGCTTCGGCCAGTACGCGGCGTCCGTCTCGATGGACATCGCGGCGAAGAAGGCCCATGAGCGCCAGGTGGCACTCGTGACCACCACCCGGGTCAACCACATCGGCCGCCTTGGCCAATGGGCAGAACAGGCAGCACACGCCGGTGTCGTCGGACTGCTTGGTACCTCGTGGAGCAACGGGCCGTTTGCCGCGACACCGTACGGAGGGGCCGGCAAGGTGCTGAGCACCAACCCGATCGCCTTCGGCATCCCGCTGCCCGAGGATCCGCCCTTCGTCCTCGACTACGCGACGACCGCCGTAGCCGAAGGCAAGCTTCAGGTTGCCCGCGCCAAGCAAGCGCCGGTCCCTGACGGCTGGATCGTCGACCGCGACGGCCGCCCGACCAACGACGTCGAGGACTTCTACACCCGTGATGGCATGCTGCTGCCGTTTGGCGGACACAAGGGGTACGCGCTCTCGCTCGTGGTCGAGATCCTGTCGGTCGCGCTGACCGCTGGCGACGCCATGAACGACCCGCGCGGCCGCAAGAACGGCGCGTTCTTCCTGGCCATCGACCCGGCCGCCGTCCGTCCGCTCGCGGACTTCGCGAAGGCAGCCGCCGAGATCGACGCCCGCGTGCTCGGGGTTCCGCCGGCGCCAGGCTCGAACGGCGTGATGATCCCCGGTCAGCCGGAGGCCCGCAATCGGGAGGCTCGGCGGGCCGAGGGCATTCCGGTCGCCGAGGCGACCTGGGAGGCGATTCAGGCGGCGGCGAAGAAGGTAGGCACGACCGTCGAGGCGTGACTCTGGCCGGGCCTGACTCTGGCCGGGGCGTGATGCCGGTCGAGAGGGATGAGCCGCGTCGGGGGAAACGCACTCGGGCCGGGGGCGCGATGGCGCGTGCCCCGGCCGCCTCGTCTCGCCCACACGCCCAGGCCGCACTCCATGTCCTCGTGCAGGGTTCAGCGACACGCGCCGTAACCTCGGCGCGGCAACGGGTACGCGGCGGGATGCCACGCAGCGATAGCGGCTGACGTGACACGGAGGTAGCGATGATTCAGGCTGCCGGCGGCGATGGGCGTGTGGAGCAGCACGAGGCGATCCGGAGCGCGATCCGCGACGTCTGCACGGACTTCCCGGACGCCTACTGGCGGGAGGTCGACCAGAAGCGCGCCTATCCCGACGCCTTTGTCAAGGCGCTCACCGACGCCGGCTGGCTGGCCGTCCTGATCCCTGAAGAGTACGGCGGGGCCGGCCTGGGCGTCACCGAAGCCGGGATCATCCTCGAAGAGTTGAACCGCTCGGGCACCAACTCGGCTGCCTGCCACGCCCAGATGTACGTCATGGGCACCTTGCTGCGGCACGGCAGCGACGAGCAGAAGCGGCGCTACCTCCCCAAGATCGCCAGTGGCGAGCTACGGCTTCAGGCGTTCGGCGTGACCGAGCCGAACGCCGGCTCCGAGACGACCCGGCTCCAGACGACGGCCGTACGGAAGGGTGACCGCTACGTCGTCAACGGCCAGAAGATCTGGATCTCGCGGGTGCTCCAATCCGACGTGATGCTGCTGCTCGCCCGGACCACTCCATACGAGGAGCTTCAAGACAAGACGCGCGGGCTGTCCGCCTTCCTGGTCGATCTGCGCGAGGCCGGCTCGGCCATCGAGGTGCGGCCGATCGAGACGATGATCAACCACGCGACCAACGAGTTGTTCATCACTGACCTGGAGATTCCGGCCGAGAACCTGATCGGCGAGGAAGGGATGGGCTTTCGCTACGTGCTGGATGGCATGAACGCCGAGCGCATCTTGATCGCCTCGGAGGCGGTCGGAGACGGGCACTGGTTCGTCGAACGGGCGGCCCGCTACGCCAGCGAGCGGGTGGTGTTCGGCAGGCCGATTGGGGCGAACCAGGGTGTCCAGTTCCCGATTGCCCGTGCCTATGCCAACGTCGTGGCCGCGTCGCTGGTACGAGATCGGGCGGCGGCGCTCTTTGACGCCGGTCAACGCTGTGGGGCCGAGGCGAACATGGCCAAGCTGCTGGCGTCTGAAGCATCCTGGGAAGCGGCCAACGCCTGCATGACCACCCACGGCGGCTACGGGCTGGCGGTGGAGTATGACGTGGAGCGCAAGTTCCGCGAGGCACGCCTCTTTGTGGTCGCCCCGATCAACAACAACCTGGTGCTCGCGTATATTGGCCAACACGTCCTTGGCATGCCGAAGTCGTACTGACTTCCGCCGCGAGCCTTTCACGATTGGGCGTGCGCCTGCGCTGTCTGCGACGCGCTACGGCCGGTTCCCAGGATAGGAGAGCGGCGAAAGGTCGAGCCCGGCCTCCTGCTCCATCCACGGCGTTACCAGGCCGTTCGCGACCACGGAGTCACGAGGGTCGATCTCCAGGACGTTGTCCAGAATCAGTTGGGGTTTCGGCACACCGACCGACGAAGGTGCAGGAGCCGGCCGGTCGCTCTCCTCTCCAAGTGCTGGTATCAGAAAGCCCGTCACTGGGGGGCCGGGCGCCGTTCTGGCGATCACCTCTCCACCTATGGCGACGATCGATGCTATGAGCGCGCCGGCCATGACCGATGCGACCGCCTCGATCGCGGTGGTACGCGACCATCTCGGTGCCTGCCACGGCCGACCGGGCGCGCGGACCGTAGTGCTGTTGGCGAGGGCAGCCCAGGACGCTGAACCGGCTGCCACGTCCATCCTGATGAGATGCATGGCCGTCCTCCCGAGAGCGGCTCGCCAGACAGGTCGGTCACGGCCGGCTGGTGAGCGGCGTTAAACTCACCGTAGGGCCACGGCAGCCTGGGGGACATCGGCATAACGGTCTGTTGTCGCTACGTGTCTTCAGTAACGACAGGCGCATGGCGCGCCCGCATACCTACCTGGACCCGGCCGGAGGGACTCGTCTGGAGGGCAGAACTACGGGTGGCGACGACAGGTGACGCGGGCAGGCTCGCGCCCGGTGCGTGACGCCTCAGCGGTCGGCAGGCGGCACGAGCCCTTCATGAGCGGCCCACACTGCCACCTGAGCACGGCTCCTGAAGCCGAGCTTCGCGAAGATGCTTGCCACGTGGCCGTGCACAGTACGCTCGCTGATGACCAGGCTTGTGGCGATCTCGCGATTGCTGACACCCTGGCCGATCAGCGCGGCAACCTCGTGCTCGCGCGCGGTCAAGGCGGCGAATGCCCCGTTAGCGGCTTCGCTGGCCGCTGACGGTGCCGAATCGGCAGGCTGGGCCGGACCGAACGAGCCGGGCTCCGCATGGTGCAGTGCATAGGCGGTGGCCTGCTCGAGGGACATGGCTCGTCCGTCGGCCCAGGCGGCATCGTACGCATCTTTACCGAGCCGGTTCTGGATCGCCTCGGCATCGTGTGCACGACTCGGCCAGCGTACCGGCACCGAGGTCGTGCGACTGAAATCAAAGAGCCGGTCGGCCGCGCCAAACAGGTGCGCGGCGCGTGCTGCGTCGTCCTCTATCAGGGCCAGGTGAGCGAAGATTTCGAACAGTACCCCGATCGAGCGCAGGTCCCCAATCGAGCGGAACAACTCCAAGGCTTCGGCGTAGATGGCCGTCGCACGCGCACGATCGCCCGTCGCCCAGGCCCAACCACCCAATCCGCCGCCCCCAGCCAGAGCCAGGCCGACGCCCCATACGTCGCCGAGCCGCCGATGGATCGTCAGACTCTCTTCGATGTGCTCGATCGCTTCCAGGTCATTGGCCGCGTGCGCGGCTGCCTGGGAGCGCTGCGAGTCCTCAGCGGCATCGTCGACGTCGGATACGCCGCCGTCCTCGGGAGCGCCGTCGGCGAAGCGCTCGTACCAGCGGAGCGAGGCCAGTAAGTAGTGCGCGGCCGCGACCGTTCGCTCATCGCCTGCCTCACGTGCGAGGGCCAGCCCCTCGCTGACCGTGGCCCGAGCGCGGACATACTCGCGCCGGTCTCGCAGCGGTAGGCCGCGCACGATCGACGACCACGCCAGCCCGGCACGGTCACCCAGGTCGCCAAAGAGAGACACCGCCTGTTCGCTGAGTGCGAGGGTTCGCGATGGCTCGTTCCATGCCCGTGTGGTCCAGGCAAGCAGACCGCACGCCCGAGCGCGAGCGTGCACGAGCCGGCGATCGGTTGTTTCGCCGGCTGTCGCGTCCACCATGCCTTCGAGACGCCTGATCTCGTCGTTGTGGCTCCGGATGTGCCAGAAGAGGGCGAGTGCCGTCATCAGGCGAAGTCCGAGGCTCCGGTCTCCAACGTCGTCCCACAGCCAATCGAGAGCCGCCCGGATGTTGTCGTGGTCGGCCGTGAGCCGTTCCAGCCAGACGGCGAGGTCTGGGCCGCGAAGCTCCTGCTCAGCTCCCTCTGCCCAGTCCAGCAAGTAGGCCGCGTGGCGCTGACGTGTGGCGGGCGCCTCGCCACGCTCGACCAGGCGATCGAGCGCATAGATCCGGATCGTCTCCAACAGTCGGTACCGCGCCTCCGGGCTGCCGAGATCCACTACGAGCAGCGACTTGTCCGCCAGGCCGGTCAGGGCGTCGAGCACATCCCCGCACGATGGCGTACACACAGCCTGTGCCGCCTCGAGCGTACCGCCGCCGGTAAAGACCGACATCCGACGCAGGACGGCTTGCTCCTGGCCGCTCAGAAGGCCGTAGCTCCAATCGAGCGCTGCTTGCAGCGTCCGGTGACGGGCCACCGTCGTTGCGCTGCCACCGGCCAGCAGCCGGAACCGGTCGTCGAGTCGAGCCGCGATTTGCTGGAGCGTGAGCACACGCGACCGCGCCGCCGCGAGCTCGATCGCGAGCGGGATGCCGTCCAGGCGGCGGCAGATGTGAACGATCCAGGACGCATTCTGCTCGGTGACGCTAAAGCCATCGTTGACTGCTAGTGCTCGCTCGACGAAGAGACGGGTCGCCCCGTATTCGGCGAGCAGGCCGGCTGTGTCGACGTCGGTAGCGCTTCTGCGTTCGATCAGGATGTCGTCGGCAGGAAGTGACAAGGATGGCACGCGGCGGATCACTTCGCCCGCGACGCCCAGGGGCTCCCGGCTCGTCGCCAGAATGACCAGCCCCGGACAAGAGCGCAGCAGGCGCTGTGCGAATGCGGCTGCGCCAGCGATGAGGTGTTCGCAATTGTCGAGAACGAGCAGGGCGCTCCAGGTACGCAACGTGGCCGCGATCCGGTCGTACGGATCGTCCGCCGATGCGCCTCGTATGCCGAAGACCTCGGCGATGGCCCCGCCGATACCGTCCGCGTCACGCACTGACGCCAGTTCGACGAGCCAGACGCCGTCTGGGTACTGCGAGTCAAGCACACCCCCGACATGAAGGGCGAGCCTGGTTTTGCCCACGCCGCCACCTCCGACGAGCGTCACAAGGCGGGTGGCACTCAGGAGACCGCTGAGCCTGGCGACCTCGTGCTCGCGGCCGACGAAGCTCGACAACTGGAGCGGCAATGGTGGCGGGGCGCCCGCCAATCGCTGCGCAGGACAATCCACCGTCGTTACTCCCGCCCATGAACGTACCGCCGCAACTGGCCGGGTACGAGCGGTAGCGAGGCCACGCGCTCCACATTCGCGTTGCCGACCCCCTGGGTCAGCAGCCTCGCTGACCATCCTCTCCCGCCATCGCCGCGCCGTCAATCACCAAAATTGGTGACGGACACTGCTCACTCTTGACGTGAGATGAGGCTGGCCATACCATACGGTCGCGCTGTTCCACGTGGGGCAGCCGACCGATGATGCTATCGTGACCCGCTTCCACGCCGGGAAAGGCCACCAGAACGTATGCTGTCGTCCGTCCTGCCTGAACGCGTGCACTGCCAGCACGTGCCTGTCACCCGGGCACGTCGACGACGACGGTCGGGGACGCGATGAACCTCTGGATCGGGGCACTCGCGCTGGGGCTGGCGTTCGCAGCATCGGCCATCGGCGTGTTCGTCACCTTCCGGGTGCTTGCCTTCCCGGATCTGACCATCGACGGCAGCTTCCCGCTCGGCGCGTCCGTATCGGCCATCCTACTCATCAAAGGCTGGGATCCCTGGCTGTCGCTCGTCGTCGCGGCCCTGGCCGGCGCACTCGCCGGCGCCTTCACCGCGATCCTCAACAGCCATCTCAAGATCAACGGCCTGCTCGCCGGCATCCTGGTCTCGATTGCGCTCTGGACGGTCAATCTCCGCGTGATGGAGGACAAGGCGAACATTCCGCTGCTGACCGTCGACACGATCCTGACGCCCTTCCGACCCCTGATCGCCGATGCTAATCTGCGGGCGGTCGCCGTCTTCGGTGCTATCACCCTGCTACTGGTGCTGCTGCTGACCTGGCTGCTCCACACCGACCTTGGGCTCGCGCTGCGTGCAACCGGCGACAACGAGCGGATGGTCCGAGCGCAGGGCATTCATGCCGACCGGATGCGCCTGATCGGGCTGGCCATCGCCAATGCGCTGGTCGCCTTCTCGGGCGGGCTCGTCGCGCAGTTCCAGGGCTTCGCGGACGTGGGGATGGGGCTCGGGATGATCGTGGCTGGGCTGGCCGCCGTCATCATCGGCGAGACACTGGTGCGGCCCCGAAGCGTCCTCTGGGCGGTCCTTGGGGTCGCGGCCGGCTCGGTCGTGTACCGGGGCGTCATCGCCGGCGCACTCTCGGTCGGCCTTGGCCCAACCGATATGCGGCTGGTCACCTCGCTGATCGTGATCGCCGCCCTCGCGGTGCCCCAGGTACGCACGCTCGTTGCACCACGCGGGCTGCGACTAGGAGTAGCCCGGCCGTGATTCGCCTCGATCGAGTCAGCGTGACGTTCCATCCTGGCACCGTCAACGAGGTTCGGGCGCTCCGGGGCACCGTGCTCGATCTGGCCGATGGCGAGTTCGTCACCGTGGTCGGCTCGAATGGGGCCGGCAAGAGCACGTTGCTGAACACGATTGCCGGCGTGCTCCTGCCGTTGCATGGGCGCGTCCTCATTGCCGACCGTGACGTGACCGGCTGGCCGGAGCATCGCCGCGCGAGCCTGGTCGGACGGGTCTTCCAGAACCCGCTCGACGGCACGGCCGCCACGATGTCCGTCGAGGAGAACCTGGCGCTCGCGTTGCGCCGAGGCCGGTCGCGCGGGCTGCGCCAGGCGGTCGGGCCGAAGGAGCGCCGCGACTTTGGGGACTATCTGGCGTCGCTTGGCCTCGGCCTCGAGGCGCGACTGAAGGCGCCCGTCGGGCTGCTGTCAGGCGGACAGCGTCAGGCGCTCACCCTGTTGATGGCGACGCTGGCCCGGCCGCGTGTGCTGCTCCTCGACGAGCATACCGCCGCACTCGACCCGGCCGCCGCGGCCGACATCGAGCAGTTGACGGCGCGGCTCGTGGCCGAGCAGGGGCTGACCACGTTGATGGTCACCCACAACATGCAGCAGGCGCTTCGCTTCGGGACGCGCACCATCATGCTGCACCGTGGCGAGATCGCGCTCGACGTCGGCTGCCAGGAGCGCGACGGTATGACCGTCGACGATCTCGTTCGCCGCTTCTACGACGCTCGCCAGCAGGCCCTCGTCGACGACGAGTTGCTGCTCACTCGCTGATGTGTCGGCCGCGCCAGTTGCTCCGTCCAGTCTCGCACGACTGGCAGATAGTGGCGACGGCCAGAAGCCTCATTCCAAACCCGTGTTCCTCAGGAGGATCGTGATGGCCCGACTCTCGCGTCGCACCGTGCTCGTCGCCTGGTCCAGCCTGCTGCTGGCGGCCTGCACCCCGTCCGCACCCGCTGCGCCCACCCCGGCGCCCAAGGCCGAATCGAAGCCGGCCGAAGCGGCGAAGCCTGCCGCCAGCCCGGCAACGTCCGCGTCGTCAGCGGCCAGTCCGGCCGCCAAGCCAGTTGCATCGCCAGCAGCGGGCCTGGTCGCCAAGCCGGCCGCGTCGCCGGCCGCGTCGCCGGCAGCCAGTCCGGCCGCATCGGCGTCGGGCGCGTGGCCGCCGCCGCGCGGCTCGGTCATCGCTCAGGCGCCGGCTGGCAAGACCTTCACCCTTGGAATCACGCAGTTCGTGTCGCACCCGGCCCTCGACAATACCCGCGTCGGTGCGCTCAAGGCGCTCGAAGACAACGGCTACAAGGACGGGACGAACCTGAAGGTCGACTTCCAGAACGGTCAGGGCGACGTCGGAACGGTCAACAGCATCGCACAGCGCTTCAAAGACGCCAATCCGGACATCGTGCTCGCCATCGCGACGCCGCCGATGCAGGCGATGTTGAACGTCAGCAAGACCGATGGGAAGCCGCTGCTCGTCTTTAGCTCGATTGCTGATCCGTACTCGGCCGCGAAGGACGTTATCAAGTCGCGCACCGACAAGCCAGCTCATGTGACGGGGGTTCAGGCGCTGCCACCGGTCGACGACGCGATGAAGCTCGCGCTCAAACTGGCGCCCGGTGCCAAGAAGTTTGGGATCATCTGGAATCCGACCGAGGCAAACTCGCTGGCTGCCACGACTCTGGCCCGCGAGTCCGCGCCAAAGCTGGGCGTCGAACTGATCGAGCAGACGGTCTCGAAGTCGGATGAGGTGCTCCAGGCCGCCCAGGCGCTCCTCACCAAGGGAATCGACCTGTACTTCATCTCGACCGATAGCACGGTCGTGTCAGCCTTCGAGGCGGTCGTCAAGGTGGCGAACGACAACCGCAAGCCGGTCATCGCCAACGACCCGGATTCGGCCCGACGAGGGGCGGCCGCCGCGCTCGGGGTCGACTACGAGCAGGTCGGCTACGAGAGCGGACAGATGATAGCGATGATTCTGGCCGGCAAGAAGCCGAGCGAGATTCCGGTCGAGAAGGCGTCGCTTGGCTTCCTGGCCATCAACACCAAGACGGCGTCCGACCAGGGAGTGACCTTCCCACCCGACGTCATGAAGGACGTCCGCCAGACCTACAACGAGATCGCGCCGGCCAAACGGTAAGCCGGCCCTCTGTGATAGTGCCTGCCCGATGTGCCCCGACGGGCAGCACTGATTGGCCAAAGACCGCGTTGTCACAGGTCGAGTGAGGCGTCGGACTCTGCCGGCGCCTCACACATGCCTGGGCGATCCGTCGACTGGCGGCGATGCAGGTGGACGGGTCGCGGAGTAGTGCAAATGCAACATACGGGCGAGGACGGTAGTCGGGGACGAGTGGCAGCGAAGGTGGGCCGGCCGGACAGTGCACCTCACCACGACTCGAGTACTATCCAGGCCGGGTGCTGAACATGTCGGCGGCGTTTGTCGGGGATGGAAGTCTGCTCGCGCGGTGCGCTGAGATCTACCTCGACGCTGGTCGTCAGGTCTCCCTCATCATCACGTCCGACCATCGCGTCCGAGCCTGGGCGGAGGAGCGCAGCATCGCCTGCGCCGATGACCTGTCTGCGCTCGACAGCATCGTTCTCGACTACCTGTTCAGCGTCGCCAGTACCAGGATCATCCCCGCATCCGTGCTTCGTCGGGTCCGCAGCCTGGCCGTCAATTTCCACGACGGTCCACTGCCCGTCTACGCCGGCCTGAACGCGCCGGCCTGGGCGCTCCTGAACGGCGAAGCCGAGCACGGAGTCAGTTGGCATCAACTGACCGAACAGGTCGATGCCGGGCCGATCCTGGCGCACGCACGTTTCCCAATCGAGCCGGGCGACACGGCGCTGACGCTCAACGCTCGCTGCTATGAAGCCGGCATCGCGACGTTTCGGACGCTCCTCGAAGACCTGGGGCGAGGAACGCTCCGCCCACGCGAGCAAGATCTGTCGCGGCGCACCTCCTTCGAGCGTGACCGCCGGCCGGCTGCCGCCGCGTTCCTGCGCTGGGATCGTCCGGCCCAGGCGCTCGCGGCACTCGTCGCTGCGCTGGATAGCGGACCGTACTGGAGCCCGCTCGGCTTGCCAAAGCTCTTGACCAAGCGCGGGGTACTCGCCGTGCGTGCGGCCCACGTCGCCGACGAGCGGTCCGGCAGACCGCCCGGCACGGTCGTGGCCGTCGAGGATGGCGGCATCCGCGTTTCGACGGCCACGGCTGACCTGCTGGTGAACCACTGTACGACGCTCGCCGGCGCGCCGCTGACGCCGTCCGGCCTTGCACGGTACGGCGTCGTCGCGGGAGCGCGTCTGCCGGTCCTGACCGACGCTGAGGCGGTGACGCTGACGGTGCTGAACGCCCGTTGTGCGCCGCACGAAGCGTTCTGGCGGAAGCGCCTCAGTCGCCCCCGGGTGACATCTGAGAGCTGGGCGGCATCGCCCGTAGCAGCGGACCTGAGCGACATGAGTGGTGCACACCGAGGCAGCGAAACCCTCACCGAGATCGCTCCAAGCGACCTGATGTCGCGAACGGTGCACCTGGTCGGCGGCGAGAGGCCGGGGCGCGTGCTGCTCGCGGCGTTTGGGCTGTACGTGGCGCGGCTCAGCGGGGCCGAGCGGGTTGCTCTCCCCTGGCTCGACGCAAGACGCCAGCGTGACGTCGGCGGGTGGTCGGGCGCGTTCGAGGCGGCTCCGCCGTTGGTGGTCGAGGCGCGACCGTACGATCCGGCCGGAGAGGCGCTCAGGCGCGTGCTGGTCGATTTTCGCGAGGTCGAGCGGCGCTTCACCTATCCACTCGACCTGATCGGCCGCGACCAGCACCTGCGCGCTATGAGGCCGGAGACGAACCGACTCGGGGTGGCGCTGGAAGTGCTTGCCTCGTCTGCCGAGCCGAGTCCACTGCCGACGGGCTGTGGCCTTGCGTTCGCGGCTTCGGATGATGGCCGGCTGGTGTGGTCGTTCGACTCTGCCGGGTTCGATCGAGACGCCGTGAAGCGCCTGAGCCGGCGCTTCGTTGCCTTCGCCCGTGCAGCGCTCCTCGATCTGGGACGGCCGCTCGGCTCGATCTCGCTCCTTGATGACGTCGACGCTGCGCTACTGGCCGAAGTGAACGCGACGGAGCGGCCGTACCGGAGTGACGCGACGATTCACCAACTCGTTCAAGAGCAGGCCGAACGGGCGCCGGATCGCACGGCACTGATCTACGATGACTCGCAGGTCACCTACCGCGCGCTGGTCGAGCGGGCGAATCGCGTGGCAAGACGGCTGCGGGCACTCGGGGTGCGGCCTGAAGATCGCGTGGGCGTGTGCATCGAGCGGTCGCCGGATCTAGTCGTGGCGCTGCTCGGTGTGCTGATGGCGGGCGGAGCATACGTGCCGCTCGATCCAGCCTACCCCAAAGCTCGCCTCGCGCTCATGGCCGAAGACGCCGCGCTGACGGCGCTGGTGACGCGCGGTCGGTTGGGCGCGCGCCTGGGATCGGTCCGCTGCCCCACGCTCGACGTCGATGCCATTCTTGGCGTCGATGCCGATCTTGACGACGGCCTCGCCGCGGACGGCATCCGCGGGCAAGACCGCGTAGCCGTGGCCGATTTCGATGCCGCGCCGTCCGCGGCCGTCTCGGGTGACGGTGGCAACACGGGTCCAGTTGTGGAGCCGGCCGGGCCGGACGACCTCGCCTACGTCATCTACACCTCGGGCTCGACCGGCCGCCCGAAAGGCGTGATGGTGACGCACCGCAACGTCCTTAATTTCTTCGCTGGTATGGACGAGCGCATCCCCCATGATTCGCCGGGCGTCTGGCTGGCCGTGACCGGACCCTCGTTCGACATCTCGGTACTCGAGTTGTTCTGGACGCTGGCGCGGGGGTTCACCGTCGTGCTGCACGTCGGCCCGGAGTATGCCATCGGCCGGAGCGCCGGCGTCCTATCGTCAGCCCACCGGCAGATGGACTTCAGCCTCTTCTACTTCGCGAGCGGTGGCGGCACCATGCCCGCCACCACTGCCCCCACACCCGACCGGTACCGTCTGCTGCTCGAGGGGGCGCGCTTCGCGGACGCGCATGGCTTTCGGGCGATCTGGACTCCGGAGCGGCACTTCCATGCCTTCGGCGGCCCCTTTCCAAATCCGGTCGTGACGTCGGCGGCGCTGGCGACGATCACTCGGCGGGTCGAGCTACGAGCGGGCAGCCTCGTCCTTCCGCTCCACGATCCGGTGCGGGTGGCCGAGGACTGGGCGCTCGTCGACAACCTGTCAGGCGGCCGGGTGGGCATCGGGTTTGCGGCTGGCTGGCAGCCGCACGACTTCGTCCTCGCCCCGGATCGCTTCGCCGAGCGCAAGGCGCTGATGCTGCGCGGCATCGAGATGGTTCGGCGTCTCTGGCGTGGAGACGCGGTCACCCTGCTGGGCCCAGATGGCGAGTCAGTCGACGTGCGAACGTTCCCCCGCCCGCTCCAATCCGAGCTACCGCTCTGGCTGACCGCCGCTTCGAATCCGGAGACGTTCCGACTGGCCGGCGAGATCGGGGCGGGGGTGCTGACCCATCTTCTCGGTCAGGGCCTCGCCGAGCTACGCGAGAAGGTTCGAGTCTACCGCGCGGCGTGGCAGGGGGCAGGCCACGGACCTGGGCAAGGATCGGTCGCGCTCATGGTGCACACGTTCGTGGGGGATGATGAACAGTCCGTGCGCGAGACAGTGCGCCGCCCGATGCTCGAGTACCTGCGCTCGGCAATGGATCTCGTCCGCGACGCGTCGTGGACCTTCCCCACGTTCGGCGCGCTGCCGTCGACGAGCGGGCACGCGGCTCAGGTAGATGACACAGGCGAAGGCGGCACCTCCAGGTACAACGTCGATGGACACGATCGCGGTTGCCACACTCAGGAGGCGTACGGCCAGGGGATGCACACCGCTGGCCGCCAGCCATTCGCTGACGGAGACCTCTCGCCCGACGACGTGGATGCGCTTCTCGCGCATGGCTTCGAGCGGTACTTCACGACGAGTGGTCTGTTCGGGACGCCGGAACGCTGCGCCGAGATCGTCGACGAGATCGCTGGTTGCGACGTCGACGAGATCGCCTGCCTGGTGGACTTCGGCGTCGAGACTGAGACAGCCCTCTACCACCTGAAGCACCTGTCTCGCGTCGTCGAGGACCGCCGCTCGGCGTCTGCCGTGCCCGCACACGAGCATCTCCTGTCCGACGACCGCTCGATCGCCGGCCTGATTCACCGTCACGGCGTGACGCATATCCAGTGCACGCCGTCGCTCGCCAGGATGCTTCTGCTTGACGAGGTGTCGCGGAGTGCCCTGGCCGAGGTTCAGGTGATGCTCGTCGGCGGCGAGGCGCTCTCGTCGGCGCTCGCCGACGAACTGGCGACCCTCGTCAATGGGACCATCCTGAACGTCTACGGTCCGACCGAGACGACGGTCTGGTCGACCTGTCACATCGTGCGGCAAGGTGAGGCATCGGTACCCATTGGCCGGCCGATTGCCAACACCCGAGTCTACGTGGTTGACGAACGGTTGGAGACGGTACCGCCAGGCGTCGCGGGTGAGTTGCTGATCGGCGGTGCTGGCGTGGCGCGTGGCTACCTTGGACACCCGGACCTGACCGCCGAGCGTTTCCTTCCGGATCGCTTCGTGAACCGGCCGGGCGCTCGACTATATCGCACCGGCGACCGGGTGCGGCTGCGCGCGGACGGCGACCTCGAATTCCAGGGGCGGCTCGACGATCAGGTCAAGATTCGGGGACATCGGATCGAACCAGCCGAAGTCGAGCGCACCATCCTGACGCACCCGAACGTGCTGGATGCCGCGGTCGTCGCCGTCGAGGGCGTGGGCGGCGCGATCCTGGTTGCCCACGTCGTGCCTCGGCCCGGCACAGCGTTCGCTGCTGCCGCCATCCAGGCATGGGCGCGCGAGCGGCTCCCCGAGCCGATGGTCCCGAATCGTGTCTCGTTCAGGGCGTCGCTCCCGCGCACACCGAACGGCAAGCTCGATCGACGCGCCCTCGCCTCGGTCTGCCTGGAGGAGAGCGAGCACGGAACGGAGCCGGTGAAGGGTAACGACGTCGAACTGGTGGGGCCGGCAGCACAGGTTGCATGGGTCGAGCATGAGGGCCGGGCCACGCCTGGAAGCGGCCGATGGGTATCCTCGAAACAAGGGGCGCACGCATCGGCCGACGTGATGCAGATCTCCGGAGTTGAGAAGGTCGTCGCTGAGATCTGGTGCGCGGCGCTTGGTGTGGCGCGTGTCGACCTGAATGCAAGCTTCTTCGACCTGGGCGGACATTCACTGCTGATGGCCCACGTGCTGGTGCAACTTCGCGCCCGGCTCGGGCAGACACTTGCCCTCACCGACCTGTTTCGCTTCCCGACCGTCCGCTCACTCGCCCGATACCTGAGCGTCGGCTCGGATGACCGCACCCCGTTACATGAGGACGTGGCGCGGCCATCAGCACGCCAGGAGCTCCTGGCCCGCCGGCGGCAGCGTCACACCCCAACGGCTGGCTAGCCCATGTTCGACGACGGTCGCGAGGCAACTGCCACCGATGTCGCCATCATCGGGATGGCCGGGCGCTTCCCTGGCGCACCGAGTGTTGACGACTTCTGGCGGCTGCTCCGTGAGGGTCGGCGCGGCATCCGGCCGCTGAGCGAGAGCGAGTTGATGCGTGCGGGCGTTGACAAGGCGATGCTGCGCGACCCCTCTTACGTGCGCGCAGGTGCGCTGCTCGACGGATTTGACCGCTTCGATGCCGAGCACTTTGGCTTTTCGCCCCGCGACGCCGCCATCATGGACCCCCAGCATCGGCACTTCCTGGAATGCGCCTGGGAGGCGTTGGAGTCGGCAGGGTACGCGCCCGGCACACTCGACGTCAGCGTCGGGGTGTTTGCCGGGTCAGGCATGCACGCCTATCTGATGTACAACCTGCTCACCAACCCGGACCTCGTCCGATCGGTCGGGATGTTCCTGCTCCGCCATACCGGCAACGACAAGGACTTCCTGACGACGCGAGCGTCGTACCTGCTCGACCTGCGAGGTCCGAGCGTCAACGTGCAAACCGCCTGCTCGACGTCGCTCGTCGCCGTGCACCTGGCCTGTCAGAGCCTCCTCAGCGGCGAATGCGACCTGGCGCTCGCAGGCGGCGTCACGATCGAGGTGCCGCACGGGCAGGGGTACCGCTACCACGAGGGAGAGATCGCCTCGCCGGATGGGTACTGTCGGGCGTTCGACGTGCGGGCCGCGGGCACGGTGTTCGGGAGCGGGGTCGGGATCGTCGTGCTGCGGCGGCTCGCCGACGCGCTCGCGGCCGCTGACACGATCCGCGCCGTCGTCAAAGGCACTGCCGTCAACAACGACGGCTCGCTCAAGGCTGGCTACCTTGCGCCGAGCGTCGAGGGACAGGCGCGGGCCGTGG
The DNA here is from genome assembly GCA_020845495.1 of Chloroflexota bacterium. Next base: position 129,611 of record JADLFM010000137.1, on the reverse strand, counting down.
CCGAGGCGTTGGCCGTCGCTCGCGTCGACCCGGCGAGCATCGGCTACGTCGAAGCGCACGGCACCGGGACACCAATTGGCGACCCGATCGAGGTGGCCGCGCTGACGAGCGCCTTCCGCGAGGGCACTGACCGACGTGGCTACTGCGTCCTCGGCTCGGTCAAGACGAACGTCGGCCATCTCGACACGGCGGCAGGCGTGGCCGGGCTTACGAAAGCCGTCCTCGCCCTCGAACACGAGTCGATCCCGGCCACGGTCGACTTCGACGTGCCGAACCCCACCCTCGACCTCACCGAGAGCCCCTTCGTCGTGAGCGGCGAGTCCCGGCCCTGGCCACGCCAGGCCGAACCGCGTCGGGCTGGCGTCAACTCGCTGGGCGTGGGCGGCACCAACGCCTTCGCCGTCCTCGAAGAAGCGCCCCTCCAGCCGGTCGCGCCGCGCCACCGTCCGGTCGAGCTACTCGTCCTGTCGGCGCGCACGCCGGCCGCTCTCGACGCCGTCACGGCTCGGCTGGCGCACCACCTGACCCAGTGCCCCGAACAGAGCCTTGCCGACGTCGCCTACACGCTCCAGGTCGGGCGGAAGGCGTTTCCACACCGCCGGATCGTCGTAGCCCGCGACGGTGCTGACGTGGCAACCGCGCTGACCGATCGGGCCGCGCGGCGCAGCGTATCCGGCAACGCTCCGTCCGTCACTCCCTCAGTTGCGTTCCTGTTCGCGGGGGGTGGCGTTCAGCGCCCCAGCATGGGCCGTGACCTGTATCGCGCCGAGCCAGCGTTTCGACTGGCCAGCGAGGAGTGCCTTCGCCGCTTGCCGCCGGACCTTGCCGCTCGGCTCAGGACGCTGCTGTACGCATCCTCTGGGGATGACGTGCCCGTGGCGGCTGGAGCACCGAGTTCCCATCTGTCGCTCCGCGCCGAGTACGTCTCAGGTGAGGATGATGTGCCCCTGGTCGCTGCCGATCCGGCTCTGGGAGATCAGCCGGCGGCGAGACGGCACATGTCTGAGGCCGCCGCGGCGCTTCACCAGCCGTCGCTCGGGCTGCCGGCGTTGTTCGTCACCCAGTATGCGCTGGCCCGCCTCTGGATGTCCTGGGGCATCCAGCCAGCGGCGATGGTGGGGCACAGCGTCGGGGAGTATGTGGCAGCCTGCCTGAGCGGTGTCCTGACCCTCGACGACGCGCTCGAACTGGTGGTGGAGCGCGGCCGGCTGTTCGAGACCCTGCCGGCTGGAGCGATGCTGAGCGTGGAGTTACCCGAGTGTGAGCTTCGCGCGCTGCTGCCCGCTGAGCTTGCGGTCGCGGCGGTCAACGCGCCCGGCCTCTGCGTCGCGTCGGGACCGGCCGTGGACGTCGAGACGTTCGAAGCGATGCTCGCGGCGCGCGAAATCAGTTGCGGCCGGCTCCGGATCGCGGTGGCCGCGCATTCGCCGCACGTCGAGCCGATCCTTTCTGCTTTCGAGCGACGGGTGGCGTCGGTGGGCTTGCGGGCGCCAGGCATTCCCTACGTCTCGACGCTGACGGGAACCTGGGTCACGTCGGCCGAGGTGACCGATCCCCGTTACTGGGTCCGCCATCTGCGCGAAACAGTGCGCTTCTCGGACGCGCTCGCCACGCTCTCTGCCGAAGGACGGCTCATGCTCGAAGTCGGGCCAGGGCGCACGCTGACGACCCTGGCGCGCCAGGATGTGACGTCCGGCCCTGGCTGCGCTGCCGTCGCGTCGCTGGAACGGACGAACGGCGTTGGTGGCGAAGTTGGCGCCGTGTTGGAAGCGCTCGGCCGTCTGTGGCTACACGGCGTCCGCGTCGACTGGCCGGCCCTCTACCGCGAGCAGGGCCGGCGGCGTATCCCGCTCCCCACCTATCCATTCGAGCGCCGCCGCCACTGGATCGAGCCCGGCCGCCCAGAGTATGCGGATACCGCCATGAGACGCTCCGCCATCGCAGACGCCGCCGGATCGGCCCAGACGGCCCGGCCAGTGGAGCCTGTCCGAGAGCGGCTGCCGCTCGACGACTGGTTCTCCCGCCCGGTGTGGCGGAAAGACGACCGGCCGGCTCCGCCGCTCCCTCCCTTCGACCGTCGCGAATGCTGGCTGCTTCTGACCGACGAGGGGCCGCTGGCCGGGGCGCTCGCTGCCTGCCTGCGACGCCAGGGTCAGACCGTGGTCGAGGTTGCCGCGAGGGATGAGTTCGGGGTGTGGAACGCGCGTGGTGGCGTGCCTCGGTATAGCGTGCGCCCCGACGCACGTGACGACTGGTCGACCCTGCTCGACCAGGTTCAGGCACACGGCGCGTTCCCGCACCGAATCGTGCACCTGTGGTCTCACGCGGGCGGCGATGACGTGAGCGCGGCGCCTGACGCCGTTCGCCGCTACGACGATAGCCAGCGCACCGGATTCTCCAGCCTGCTGGCGCTGACACAGGCCCTCGGCGAGATCGGGGCACCATATCCGACGCATCTCGCCGTCGTCACCCACGGTATCGTCGCGCTCGCCGGCGAGCGCGCGTCGCGGCCCGAGCGTGCCACGATGCTCGGGCCGGTGCGAGTGGCTCCGCGTGAGGTGCCGTGGCTCTCCTGTCAACTTCTCGACGTAACGGTACGCGATGCGACGCTCGCGGAGGGTATCGCGCGTGGTGCGGACGACGTCGCGGAGGGACTGGACGCCGAAGCGATGGCGGCGCGCCTCGCCGCGGAAGTCGCCGGCCCCACGCGAGAATCAGTCGTGGCGTTGCGGGGCGCGGATCGCTGGATCGAGCGTCTGGAGCCCGCCGTGGTTCCGGCCGTGTTGCCGCGCCCGGCTGTCCTACGCGAACGTGGCGTCTACGCGATCGTCGGCGGCACCGGCGGGATCGGTCTGGAGATCGCGAGCTATCTGGCGCGAACGGTCCGCGCCCGGCTCGTGCTGATGAGCAGGAGCGCGGGCGGAGGCACGTACACAGACGGGGACGGTTACTGCCGTTCCGGTAGCCAGATGGACGACCAGATACATGGGGGCGCTGAGGGCCGCGCCTCTGAACGCGCCGGCGGGTTGGGAGTTGATGTCGCGCGACCAACCAGCGCCGCCGAGCTCGCAGAGCGCATCCGAGGGCTCGAGGAGCTGGGTGCCGACGTGCTGCTTGTCGCCACCGACGTGACGGAGCCCGGATCGGTGGCGGCAGCACTGGCGCGGGCGCGCGATGCGTTCGGCCCGATCGACGGCGTCGTTCATGCGGCTGGCATCCTCGACGACGGCCCGATGCTCGCAAAGACGCCGGAAGGCACGGCGCGTGTCCTCGCTCCCAAAGTGCGCGGGACGCTCGTCCTCGATGCGGCGCTCGCCGGCTCCGCGCTCGACTTCGTGGTGTTGTGCTCCTCGACGAGCGCCATCCTGGGACTGCCTGGGCAGGTTGACTACGTGGCCGCGAACGCCTTCCTCGACGCCTTCGCACAGAGTCGCGCCTCGGCCGCGAGCGAACGTGTGCTGACCATTGACTGGGGCGTGTGGCGCGACGTCGGCATGGCGGCACGGCTGCTGAGCGGAGGCCAGCCGCTCCCAGCACGAACGGGTACGCCGATGGCTCGTGGGCCGAGCGTCGTCAGCCAGGACCGGCCCACGGCCAACGGCCGCCCGAGCAGCCCGGTAAGCGGCCGCCTCAGCGTATCGTGCACCCAGATCGCTGGATTCGACCCGTCGACGAATGGCCGCCGCGTGGGGGCCGGCAACGGTCAGCGCGAGTCGGGATCGCTCAGCGACGGCGTGCTGACGGACGTAGACGTGCCCGCACATCCGCTGCTCGGGCAGTGTGTGGAGGCGTCGTCGGAGAGGCTCGTCTATCGTGCACGCTACAGCCTCGACGCATCGTGGGTGCTGGCCGAGCACCGTCGACGCTCCGGCGAGCCGATCCTGCCAGGCCTCGCGTACCTCGGACTGCTGACCCAGGCCGTCGCGCCGTGGACAGCGGATCGATCGTTCGACGTGCGCGATCTGCTCCTCTCCAATCCGCTCGCCGTACCGCCGGGCGAGACGCTCGAGGTCAAGATCACGGTGGCACGGACAGCAGGCGGCGCAGCAGAGGTGGTGGTCGAGAGCGCACTCGATGACCGTTGGAGTGCATCAGTCGAGCACGCGCGGGCGACAGTCACCTTCGGTACCGCGTTGCCTGCCACTCGGCAGCCGATGGGGTCGGATCAGGGCTGGCTCGTGAGCGACGGTGCGTCACGACGAGCCGACATTCTGCCCGGGCAGGCTGCCGCCGTCGCCTTCGGCCCCCGCTGGCAGTGTCTACGCGCGGTTCGACAGGGTGATAACGTCGTCGAGGCCGAGTTGTCGCTCGATGCGTCGTTTACTGGCGATCTGCTCACCTACCCGCTGCATCCGGCGCTGCTCGACATGGCCCTCACCCAGGGGCTGACGCTCATCCCCGGCTATCGTGACCGCGACTTCTACGTACCGCTCTCGTGGTCGTCGGCGCGGGTCTTCGGACTGCTCGCCCCAGAGATCACCAGCCGCGCGGTATTGCGGGCCGGCTCGGCTTCGCACGGCTTAGCCGAGTTCGACGTCGCGGTGCGCGATCGAGACGGCCGGCTGCTAGTAGAGGTCGAGCGCTTTACCATGGCGCGAGTCGATCCGGATGAGGTGGCCCCGTCGTCAGCCACGCGAACGAGTGCGCCGGCGGTCGGCCACAGCGAATCCTCGACGCGCGCCGGGAGCGTAGGTCAGACTCGGGCGGCAGGACAGGCCAGGGCGGCGGGACAGGCCAGGGCGGCGGGACAGGCCAGGGCGGCGGGACAGGCCCGGCTGGCCGGCCTCGTCGAGCGCGGTATCACGCCGGCCGACGGGGTGGAGGCATTCGCGCGGGTGCTCGCGCGGCCAGACCTGACGTGCGTCGTGGTAAGCCCGGTGCCGCTCGACGACCTTCTGCACGACCTCCTACCTGGAGCATTGAGGCGTTCCGTCGAGAGCCTGGGGCAGGCAGCCGGAGCACTCGCGCGGGTGTCCCCCGCGACGGCCACTCCCCGCACGCCGACCGAGCGCACACTGGCGGCGATCTGGCGCGAACTGCTTGGGGTGGACACGACTGGCATCGACGACGACTTCTTCGATCTCGGAGGGCACTCCCTGATCGCCGTTCGACTCCTGGCACGCGTCCGCCGCGAGCTGGGGGTGGATCTCGGCCTCGATGCCTTCCTCCAGGCGTCGACGATCCGAAGCCTGGGTGCGTTGCTCGAGAGTCTCGTGCCGGCGCCGACCGGCCCTGTGGACCTCGGCCGAGCGGCCGATGCTCCCGCCCCGCGCGCAGGTGTGAGCGGATGGTCGCCGCTGGTGCGGATCGCACACGGCCAGGCTCGGCCTCCCTTCTTCTGCGTGCACGGCGCCGGCGGCAACGTGGTTATGCTGCGTGGGTTGGCACGCCAGCTTGGCGAGGATGAGGCGTTCTACGGACTCCAGGCTGTGGGCGTCGACGGACGGCGGCGCCCGCTGCGGAGCGTCGAGGAGATGGCGACGCTCTACCTTCGCACGATCCGCGAGGTTCAGCCGAACGGACCGTACTTGCTCGGCGGTTACTCGGGCGGCGGCGTCGTCGCCTACGAGATGGCGCAGCGGCTGGTGGCAACGGGCGAACGGGTAGGGCTGCTTGTGATGATCGATACCTTCGCACAGGTGCTCCTGCCGCGGCGTGACCCGGTCCGGACCTTCCGCGAGTTGCTAGCGCAGGGGCCGAGCCGCGCGCGGCGAATTCCCCGCCAGGGCGTCGACATGCTGACGTCGGTCATCCGCCGAGCGCTGATCGCCGGGTACGAGGCGACTGGCCGACCAGTTCCCCACGAACTGCGCTGGGCCTGGCTATGGGAGGCCCACCTCGCAGCCCTACGGGCCTATCAGCCCCGGCCGTATCCTGGTCCGGTCACGCTCTTGCGCGCGACTGTGGACGACGCGCTGCACCACTATCAAGAGCACGGTCTGGGCTGGGCGGGGCTGGTGATGGGCGGAGTCGACGTAAAGCTCGTCCCCGGCACCCATTACACCATGCTCGACGAACCGAACGTGAACGTGCTCGCCTGCCACCTGCGACAGACCCTCGCGCACGCCAGAACTGACGCCGTGCGATGAGACGGTGCGTCAGAGTGCTGCTCACGAGCCCTGGTGTGGTGGGGCCGGCGCTGAGCGTCGGCGCGGTCCTGACGCGCACCTTCCGCTGAGACCTGGACCCTGTGGTTCCCATGGAGCAGCCGTTGAATCCGCCACGTGCCCCGCTCGAAGTTCCGCGACCAGGGCACGTCGATGTCTGGATCGTCGACATGACCCAGACTGAGGGGCGAGAGGGCGATCTCGCCTGGGCGCGGGCGTGGCTCTCACGCGAGGAGCGGGAGCGCGCGGCGCGCTTCCACTTCGAACGCGATCGCCGTCGCTTCGTCGTCACTCACGCTGCCCGTCGCGCCATCCTCGGCGCCTACCTGGGTTGCGCGCCGGCGGCCGTCCCGTTCGAGACTGGCCCACACGGGAAACCCGCCCTGCGGGGTCACCGCCGCGACCTTCAGTTCAACGCGACCGATACTGACGGCCTTGGCCTGCTGGCCGTGACGACCGGCCGGCGGGTCGGCATCGACGCCGAGCGGGTCCGGCCATTCGACGATCTGTATGGCGTCGCCCGACTGGTCCTGACCCAGCACGAACAGCAGACCGTCTTCGCCGCGCCGCCGAACGTGCGGCCGACCGTCTTTTTGCACTTCTGGACCTGGAAAGAGGCAGTCTTGAAGGTGCTCGGCACCGGGCTGACCCTGCCGGCGACCTGTGTCGACGTGCGTCTCGACTCCGGTCTCCGTCCTCAGTTGGCGGCGCTCGACGTGCCCGGCGAGGCACCTGAGACCTGGACCTTGTGTCCGCTGACCGTGGGTGACGGCTACGTCGCGGGTCTGGCGATAGACGGCCCGCTCGGAGCGACGACGGTCCGCCGCTGGCCGCTTCCCACCCGCTGATGCGCGCGCTGACCGGGCGGGGTCGCCGGGTCGGGCATTCGCGTCAACATGCGCAGGCCAGGTGAGCCGTGGTGAGTTGCTACGCCGGGCGTGCACGCCTGCTGCCGGCCGCATCGTATCGGCGAGCCAGGTCAGCCGCACGCTGCCTCGGCCGCGCGCAGGAACGCCAGACTTTCGGGCGCTCGCGCCTCTGCTTCGTGGGAATGGCGGCTCAGTTCGACGCCGAGGTAACCCTGATAGCCACCGCTGAGGAAGGCGCGTAGGATGGGCGGAAATACCATCTGCCCCTCGCCGAACGGCAGATGATGGTGAGTCCGGTCGCGGATGTCCTCGATCTGGACGTGCGCCAGCCGGCTGCTTGCCACCGCTTGCCCGATGACCTCCTCCGGTGACTCGGCTTCCGTGCAGACGATGTGTCCCACGTCCAGCGTCAGGCCGAGCTCGGGGCCGACGCGCTCTGCGAGCGCCCAGTAGTCGGCCATCGTCTCGATCAGGTGGCCCGGTTCCGGCTCCAGAGCGATCCGGACGCCCCATTCTGTCCCCTCCTGACAGAGCGCCCGCAGGCCCTCGTCGAGCCACGCCACCGCCTGTCCGCGCTCGACGTCCGGTCGCAGCGCGCCGGTGCAGAACACGAGACAGGTGGACCCCAGGCGTGCCGCCGTCTGGACCGAGGCTCGGAGGAAGCGCAGCCGCAGTGCCCGCCCGTCCGGATCGGGGTGAAAGAGGGACGGCTCGAAGCGCTCGTCGCTCAGCGCGAGCGGCACCCCCGCGCCGACGACGACCCCCAGCCCCGTCTCCCGAAGCGCGTCCTCGATGCCCGCCAGTTGCTCAGACGCGCCGCGCAGCGGATCGTAGTGCTGAGCCAGCAGCGACAACTCGATGGCGTCGTAGCCGAGGCTGGCGAGCAGCCGGACGGCCGATGGTCCGTCGTGCTCGCGGAGGCCGTTGGTGTTGTAGGCGTAGCGCAGCCGGCCGGCGGGCGCGAGTGTCTCGTCGCCGTTCACCGGCCGCGCTCGGTCGGCATGGCGACGGATGATGGCACGGTCGCTTGACCGTTGGCCGATGCATCGCCCACCGCGCTGGCTTGCCCGTTCGCGGGCGTCCTGCCCGACGTACCGCCCGGCGACGCGTGTGAAGGCGTGCCGACTGACCCAACAGCGTCGGCGCGGTGCTGACCGACCCACTGCTCGAACACCTGGTACTGCGCGAAGAAGTCGTGCAGGTCGGTGCCGTATGGCGACTTGAAGAACATGGCGAGCGGTACGACCGGTCCGACCTCGCCGGAGCGGCGCGCGAGATCGATCAGCCGGATCAGGTCCGCGATCAGCGGCGCGGCTAGCGTCGAATCGCTACCCTGCCAGTCGATCCGCATGCTCATTGGCTCGCCGAGCCAGCCCTCGAAGTCGACGCTATCCCAGGCTTCCTTATGGTCGCCGCGCGGCGGGTAGTAATCGATCCGGACCCGATGCGCGAAGTCTGCGTAGCCGAGAATGCTTTCGAGGACACTCTCTTTGCTGTGGATCTTGGTGGCGCCGTGAAGCGGGTCGTTCAGGACGAAACCGTCGGCGTTGCCGAGGATGTTGGTGCTGTACCAGCCGCGCAGGCGCAGGCCGCGAATCCGCAGCATCGGGGCGAGGACCGTCTTGTAGAGGGTCTGGCCGGTCTTGCCATCTTGACCGGCGAGCGGCAGCCCGCGTTGTCGCGCTAGCTGCTGAAGCGCTGGGATCTCCACCGTCACGCTCGGTGTGAAATTGACGAACGGGCACCCCGCCGTGAGCGCCGCGTAGCCGTACAGCATCCCGTTAGTCAGTTCCGGCGCGTCGGCGTCCAGTGCCGCCTCGAATCCTTCGAGGGTCGCGAGCGAAGGCGACGGCGTTGGCTCCTGCTCGGTCGAGCTGGTGTTGACGACGATAACTCGCTCGACGTCCCGTTCCTGGCGGAAGCGCGCGATGTCAGCCTGGATCTGCTCGACGGCCCGCCGGGCGGTTCCCTCGCGCTCTGGAGTTGACGCGCCGAGCTCGCGGATCGTGGCGCTCAGATGAGTCAAGATGCCGGGAAAGACCAGCACCGAGGCCAGATCGTCGCGAAGCAGGTCCAGGATCCGGGGAGGCACGACGCCGTTCTCGCGCACGGCCTGGTCATATCGTTCATAGAGGTGGATGTCCCAGCCGCCGAAGGCGAGATCCCCGAAGCTGAGAAGGTCGATGCCCTCGAAGAGGGGGCTGGTGGTGATCGTGCCGTAGGGTTGGGAAAGGCCGCGAGCGAGCGCCATGATGCCGGCGACCGTGGTCGTCGCGACCGACCCATGTGCACCGATGAAGAGAACGCCGGTCCGTGTACTCATAGCTGGATTGTTCCCCATTCGACTGCGGCCGAGCCACGATCATTGCGGGTATAACCACGGGACGTTTGTCCTACCTTGACCCGATGAAGCCTCTTCCCCGCCGCATCGTCCCGTCTGGCACCCTCGCGGTCCTGCTCGTCGTGCTCGGCCTGCTCGGGGCGTGCGCACCGTCGCGGCCGCTGCTGACCCAGGCGAGCCTGTCGCGCGCGACGCTCACACCGTCCACCACCGATCGGCTCGATCTGACCTACTCCCTGAGCCGACCGGCGACGGTCTCGATCGTCGTGGACCTTCCGGGCGGCCGCTCGATTCGCCTGCGCGCCGACGAGCCACGACCGGCCGCCGGCGCGTACGTCTACGCCTTCGACGGCACGGTACCGGATGACGCTGACCCGGCCGCGCGCCACGTCCTCGGCGATGGTGATTATCGCCTACGCGTCGAGGCGCGCGACCTGGCCGGCGTGACCCAGTCGGCCGGCTTCGACCTCACCATTGAGGGCGCAGACACCGTCCCGCCGGCGATCGACGATCTTGCCGTCTACCCGCCCACCCTGACGCCCAACTTCGACGGTATCGACGACGTCGCATCGATCACCTATCACCTGACCGAGCGCGCACGTGTCTTCGCGTTTGCCACCAGCGCAGCCGGCCAGCGGGTGTACATCGGGACGCAGGAGTTGTTGGAGCCGGGCGAGTATCGCGAGACCTGGGACGGCACCTACAAGGAGCGGCCTCTGCCGGACGGTGTCTATCAGTTCACCATCCGCGCGACCGACCTGGCAGGGAATGCCGTGACGGAGACCGCGCCCATTACGCTCACGTCGAGCGGCCGGCCGGACGCCCGAATCCTCCAGATCTCGTTCTCGCCGCGCCGCCTGATGCTGGGGGACATCCTGCACGTCGAAGCGGTCGTGCGGAACACCGGGACGGTCCCGCTGCGGACGCAAGGCCCGGACCCTGGCTACCTCTACAGCAGCTTCGAGAGCTTCAGCGCCATCGCCGGCCAGCAGTTCATCGACCGAGTCGGCGTCTGGCGGCTCGGCGCCGATTGGGCCGGCTCCCCCACCGCGACCGGCTCGAAGTACCCCTATCGCTGGGGGCTCGGGCGCGACCTCGCGCCCGGTGAAGAGGCGACCGTCACCGGCAGCATCAGGATCGACCACGGCCCGAACCTCGACCGAATGGTCGGGCCGCCCACCAATCGCTTCTTCTTCTACGCCGGCCTGATCCACGAAGGTATCAACTTCCAGGACGACCGGGTCGGCGGGACCTGGATCGAGGTCGGCTACTGATGGTAGCCGGCGCGGATGACCCCTACTATGGCGCAGGACCGGGCGACGGCCGCGTCTCTCATCCGACCATCACGGCTGCGATCCTCGCCCGCGACGAGGCCGCCGTCATCGAGGGCTGCATCGCGAGCGTGCGTTGGGCTGACGACGTTCTCGTCGTCGTCGACGACGCGACCACCGACGCGACGGCCCAGCAGGCGATGCGGGCGGGCGCGCGAGTCGTCAGCCGCCCATTTCAGGGGTTTCCCCACCAGCGTAACGCCGCGCTGGCGCTCGCTCGCGGTGACTGGGTGCTCTTCGTGGATGCCGACGAGCGGGTGCCGCCGTCACTGGCCGGGGAGGTGCGATGGGCTGTTGAGCGGGCGGACGAGACGGCAGGCTTCTGGATCCCCCGTCGCAACGTCATCGCCGGCGGGTGGGTCCGCTACGCCGGCTGGTGGCCCGATTGCCAGTTGCGCCTGCTCCGTCGTGGCCATGCCCGCTACGACGAGCGCGCGATCGTCCATGAGGTAGCGACGCTGGACGGGCCATCTGGCACTCTCGCAGAGCCGTTCCTCCACCTGAACTACGACTCGCTCGGCGAGTTCCGGGCAAAGCAGGCGCGGTACGCGGTCCTCGAAGCGGATGCACTCTGGGAGCGGGGCGTGCGCGCTCGGCCGCGAAACCTGCTGCTCCAGCCACTCCGCGAGTTTCGGCGGCGGACCTGGGAGTTATCGGGCTACCGTCAGGGAGTGCTCGGCATGCGGCTGGGCGTCGAGATGGCCCGTGCGAGCTTTCTGACGTACCGCGCGCTCCTCACCCGTACCCGCGAGTCTACTGTTGACGGTGCCCGCTCCTGAGTCAGTCGGCTGTGTGTGACGCCGTTTGGCGTATGCGAGCCGCACGCTCGGGCGAATTTCCGGTGACGATGCCGTGTATGCCTCGGCCGACGTTCGCCGCGACCTGCCGCCTTCAGCGGCCCCAACGTACGATGCTGGTCACGTTCGCCAGGTAGAGCGAGCCGTCCGGGGCGTTGGCGACGTCGAGGAAGCAGGCTTTCGACACGACCTCCTGGGCCTCGATGTGATCCTGGTTCGGCCCGCCGAAGCGCATCCGGGTCAAGTCGCCCGTGTTGTAGGCGCAGAAGAAGAAGTCACCGGTGTACTCGGGCATCGCGGTACCCGTGTAAAAGGCGCCGCCGACCGGGGCGACCCGGCCTTGATCGCTTTCCCAGATAGGATCGATGAAGCGCGGATCGTTGGCGGTGCCGTCGACCACCCCGTTTCCGTAGTTGCCGCCAGCGACGACGCGGTTGATCTCGTCATGCCCGACCTCACCGTTCTCGCTGACGTACGGTACCCCCGTGGTCGGATGGAAGGCGAGGCCATAGGGGTTGCGGAAGCCGAGCGCGTAGACTGGCGAGCCAGGGAATGGGTTGTCGTCTGGTATCGAGCCGTCGGGATTCAGACGCAACACCTTGCCGTGTAGCTGGTTGAGCTTCTGGGCCTTGTCGTTATCGTTGGTGTCACCAACGGTCACGTACAGTTTGCCGTCCACGCCGAACCCGATCCGACCGCCGTTGTGGCAGCAGATCCCCGTTGGAAGATCCTTGATGATGACCGTGCGGTCGGTCGCCTGTCCGTCACGCTCGGTGTAGCGGACGACCCGGTTATCGGCTGGATCACCGCGGTCGTTCTTGGCGTTCGAATAGAAGATATAGACGTAATGGTTCGTCCGGAAACTCGGATCGAGCGCCAGCCCGAGCACCCCCATCTCCTTGCGGAGCGCGATACGGAGCTTGACGAACGGTTCCTCTTGCAGCGTGCCGTCCGCCTTCAGGATGCGAACCTCCCCTTTGGACACCTCGTTGAAGAACATCCGGCCATCGGGGGCAAACTGCATCGCCATCGGCAGCAGGATGCCGTCCACGACCGTCGTCAGCTTGATGTCTGGCGCGACCGGGGCCACCGGCGTCGGGGTATTGTGCTCCTTGATCTCGGGCGTCTCGGGTGGGCGCGGGGTGAAGGTCGGGGTGGGGCCGCCCGGTGCCGCCGAGGCGTTGTCGTCGCGGTCACTCTGGCGCGCCTCGCCACCGGTGGCAGCAGTCGGCGCTACGCCGGCAGCGGCGGCCCGCGGCTGACTGGCGCCGGCCTGGGTCGTGGTCCGTGACGTCTCGGGGGTAGGGGCCGACGGCGCGGCGGCTGGCTGGCAGGCGACGACGAGCAGGAGGACGAGGAGTGCGAGCGCACCGGCTCGAATCAGGTGAGTCACGAGGGCTCCGCGGGAGTGGCGGGGTCGCCCGGAAGAAAGCGGCCTCGGGAGTTGGCGCGTGCTGCGCCAGCGCCGAGTATATGGGATGCTCGCCGGCTGGGGCTACGACTTCCCGGGTGCCCGGGTGGCCGAGCAGAGTAGAGCACGTCTCCGATTGTTCACGGCTGAGCCAGTACACTGCGGCAGGAGGGAACGGAATGTCCACCTCGGCTGCCGCCCACTTCCTCGACGACAGCATCATCCACCAGGTCTGGGACAACTCGCTCTCGCCCCGGCTCGAGATCGATTCTGGCGAGGTCGTCACGTTCCAGATCCGAGGGGGTGCGAACAACTACTTCACGCCTCAGTCAACCCACCAGGACGTCCCTCACTACTCGGCGAAGGGCCACGCTCTGAACGGGCCGGTCGCGGTCCGTGGCGCCCTTCCCGGCGACGTGCTTCAGATCGAGATCCTGGCACTCCAGCCCTGGGACTGGGGATACACCAAGATCGCGCCCGGCTACGGCTTGCTGCCGGAGGATTTTCCCGAGCCGTACTTGAAGATCTGGGATCTCTCACATGGCACCATGGCGACCTTCAAGCCGGGCATCGAAGTGCCGCTCGAGCCGTTCTGCGGCGTGATGGGCGTGGCGCCGGCCGAGCCGGGCGAGCATTCGACCATGCCACCCCGTCGAGTCGGCGGGAACCTGGACGTCAAGCAACTCACCGTCGGGTCGACCTTGTGGCTGCCGATCGAGGTCGAGGGTGCCCTGTTCTCGGTTGGCGATGCCCATGCCGCGCAGGGGGACGGAGAGGTCTGCGTCACGGCCATCGAGACGGGCATGACCGCGACCCTGCGGCTCAGCCTGCGCCGCGACTTTCGCCTGGCCGCGCCCGAGTTGCGGACGAGTGGGCCGCTGCTGGCGAAGACCAACGCGGCCGGCTGGCACGCTACGACCGGCGTGGCACCGGACTTGATGGCGGCCACCAGGGCGGCGACTCGCAACATGATCCGCTACCTCGGCCGCGCCCACGGCCTGTCGCCAGAGGAAGCCTACGTCCTGTGCAGCGTGGCGGTCGATCTGAAGATCAGCGAGGTCGTCGGCGCACCGAACTGGGTCGTCTCGGCGTTCCTGCCGCTGAGCATCTTCCGAGAGGACGGCGGGTGATAGCCCACGACGATACGCCAGGAAACGGGGCGATGCCTGCGCCGCACCCTCGCCAGCCGTCACCGCGCCTCGAGCGGCAGCCTCGTCGACTGTGCTTCGAGCGCCCCCGACGCCCCAGCGTGACACGGGCGGATCAGCCTGACGGCGGACTCTGGCCTGCGAGAAGCGCTCGCAGAAGTGGGAGGGCAGCCCGCACGGCCCGACCTCGGTGGCTGATCCGATCCTTCTCGACGAGGGAGATCTCTGCCATCGTCTGTCCCAGGTGCGGGACGAAAAAGATCGGGTCGTAGCCGAAGCCGCCGTCCCCACGGGGTTCATCGGCGACCTGACCCTCACAGGCGCCAGATTGCCGATAGACGCGGCCATCCGGCGTCGCGACGGCCAGCACGCAGACGTAACGGCAGCCGCGCCGCTCCGGCGGCACGCCGGTGAGTCGTTCGAGGATCAGCCGGTTCTTGATCTCGTAGTCATCGGTGTTACCCCAGCGTGCCGAGCGCACCCCCGGCTCCCCGCCGAGCGCGTCCACCTCGAAGCCGGAGTCCTCGGCAAGGGTCAGGATACCGCTTGCGTGCTGGTAGGCTCGCGCCTTGAGGACAGCGTTCTCGGCGAAGGAGTCGTCGCCTTCCGCGACGTCCAGATCGATGCCCAGGTCACCAGGTACGACGACCCGCGCGGGCACGCCGGCCAGCAGTGCACGGAGCTCGCGAATCTTGCCCAGGCTCGTCGTTCCTACGAGCAGGAACGGCAGCGTGTTGGAGTCGGTCACGCCTCAGCCTAAACCAAAGCCACGGAGGGAACTACATCGTCATAACCTGGGGGCATCTGCTTTTTCACCTCGGTATTGGTGTAGTCGATCGCCGAGCGGGCGCGCCAGTGGCACGGGAGGCGAGCGTTCAGGAGTCAGCAGGCAGGACTCAGGGCTGGCGGGTAACCGAGCAACCACTCCTGATGACGGAAAGCTGAAGGTCGATCGCTGCCGTCTCGCCACTCGATATACTCGGGTCATGGACGACCTCGGGCGCTTTCTGGAGCACGCCGCGCTTCCGCCGGGCTGGCAGGTTCTCCACGAGCCGGCCGTCGAGTCTACGAACGATCTGGCACGTGAGGCTGCCCGCCAGGGTTGGCCGGATCAATCGGTGTTCGTCGCTGACTATCAGACCAGGGGGCGCGGCCGACACGGCCGGGTCTGGCAGAGCCGGCCGGGGGCGAGCTTGCTGATGAGCGTGCTGCTGCGCCGAGCCGATGCGCCGCCTTTCACCTTCACCATGCTCGCGGCCGTGGCGCTCTGCGAGGCCGTCGAGCGGCTGCTTGCGCTGGAGCCGGCTATCAAGTGGCCTAACGACGTCCTCATCGAGGACAAGAAGACGGCCGGCGTGCTCGCGGAGTTGTCTGATGACGGCCGCGAGCGTGCGATGGTGGTGGGTGTCGGCACCAACGTCAACCTCACAGCCGCCGACTTCGCCGACCTTCCGCACGCGACGTCGCTCGCCATCGAGGCCGGCCGCCCGGTCCATCGCGGCGAGTTGCTGGTACTTCTGCTCGAGCGCTTCGATTCCTGGCTGCGGCTGCCGGCGCGGGACATCGAGCGCGGCATCTGGACCGCCTGGAACGGCCGGCTCTGGGGTCGCAGTCAGCGGATCCGCCTGCACGACGGGGCCGACGAGATTCAGGCCGTCATCCTTGGGGCCGATCCGGACGGCGCGCTGGTCGTCCGCATGGACGGCGGCGAAGAACGGCGCATCGTCGCCGGCGAGATCCTCCCCTGACTGCGCCGGGTCACTCGCGGGCGTCGCGGGTACTCTGCGCACGATACGGCCTGAGCTAGCCGTGCTCCGAGCGGATCGGACGACGGGAGGGCGGCGCACCTGGTGGCGGCGTGGCGCGCCACGGGAATCGGGGTGGTCTGAGAGCATCACGCCGATCTGACGCCCGACTCCGCAGCAGCTCGCGTCAGCCCTTCGAGCGGGCAGGCGTAGGCGTTGCCAGGTTATCCGGAGCGGAGGGCTCCTGACTCCTTGCAGCAAGTCGGTTCTCGCGTGCGATGTCCGGGATCAGAAACACCAGCGGCGTCGTGGAGAGCATCAGGAAGCCGAGCACCGTAAAGACTTCGCGCATGCCGGCCGCCTTGTCCGGACTCATCTCCAGCCACATGACGATGGTGGCCGTGCCGATGACGCCGCCGGTCGAGCGGAAGAGTCCGCGGATGCCAGAGATGACGGCGGCACGCTCGGGCAGCAGGTCCAGGGCCGCGTTGTTCGAGGAGGGCACCAACAGTCCCATGCCCAGACCGGACAGCGCCATCGCAAAGAGGAGGATCGGGAGCGGCCCGGTCTGGAGATCTCCGAGCGTCAGGCTGCTGTACCCCTGCCCAAGAATGAGCAGCGTGCCGACCACGCACAACAGTCCACCTAGCATCGGCAGACGGTAGCCGAGACGGAGCAAGAAGAAGCTGGTGCTGGTTGAGATGACGATCATGACCAGCGAGCGCGGCGTCAGGATCGCGCCGCTCTCCATCGGCCCCATGCCGTACTGGACCGTCACGTAGTAGGGCACGAACGAAAAGAACCCCTGGGTACAGGCGCCGGTGAGCAGGTTGTAGACGTTCACTACCAGGAACGGATGCCGCCCGACGAGGCTGACGTCGAGGACCGGATCGCGGGCGCGCCGCTCTTGCCAGAGAAACACAACCAGCAGCACGGTGCTCCCGCCGACCAGTAGCCAGAACAATGGCGACGCGACGAAGGCTGGATTGTCCCCGAGCAGCGTCAGCGCTCCCAGGAGGCTCACTACCATCCCCGCGAACGTGGCAGCACCGATGATGTCCAGGCTACGGCGCATCTTTGGACGGTCGGTTGCCGGTGTCTGTGCGCGAGCCTGACGGGCCAGAAGTGCGATCACGAGCACGCCAATCGGGACGTTGATCAGGAAGATCTCACGCCAGCCGAAATGCTCGATGATCGCCCCGCCGAGGTTCGGGCCAATGATGCCGCCTATCGGGAAGATCGAGGCGAACAGCCCGATCATCCGGCTGCGGGTCTCCGGGAACTGCTGCGCGACGATCCCGGTCGCCGACGGCAGGAACCCGCCGCCCCCGAGCGCCTGGAGCACCCGACAGAAGATCAAGACGTAGACGTTGGGAGCCAGCCCGCAGAGCAGCGAGCCGAGGGTGAACAGGAACACGCAGATCAGGAAGACCCGCATCTGCCCGAACTGCTCGGCAAGCTTGCCAACGATCGGCATCATGACCGTCTGGGTCAGCATGTAGCCGGTTAGCGTCCAGCCGGCCCAGACCAGGCTGGTATTCAAGTCCACGATCAACGTCGGCAGGGCGACGGCGACGATGGTCCCGTCGATCGAGAACATGAGCAGGCTGAGCGCCGCCATGACGAAGAAGATCCAGCGACGCTCGGTTCCCGGCGTGATGGCGGCTGACGTCACCCCTGCTCTCCAGCGGCGGGTACGCTCGGTGCCCGCCCGATACCGTCGGGCAGGGTACCACGCGCCTACACCAGCATGCCTTTAGTGCTGTGAGGACTCGAACTGATGCCCCGAACGGCAGATTCAGCTCGAACGGCAGGTTCGACGGGTGGAGCTAGGCCGGCCGCAAGATGACTGTGGTGGTGGCGTCAGGATCGAGATAGGCGTTCGCTACTCGGGCAACGTCGTCGGCCGTGACGCTCGCGACGCGTCGCAGGTACTCGTCGAGCGGCGGCTCTACTCCGATGGCTTCGCGGTCGGCGAGATACTGCGCGTAGGCAATGCTCGTTTGGAGGCCCAGAACCGTCCGCCCTTCGATGTAGCTCTGTGCGTCCGCGACTTCAGCCGGCGTCACCCCGTCCTGACGAATGCGCACCATCTCAGCCCTGATGAGGTCGAGAACGGTGTCGACGTTGGCCGGCGACGTGCCCACCATCGCGTACCAGCAGCCGACGTCAGACAGGGTGCTGTAGGACGAGCCGACCCCGGACGCGAGCCCGCGTCGGTCGCGGATCTCGGTGGTGAGCCGCCGTCCGACTTCGCCGAGCGTGGCGCTCAGGACGTCGAGCGCGTAGGTATCGGCGGCGTCCGCGCCGGGCGCCGGCAGTCCGAGGATCACCTGCGCCTGACGGCCAGACGTCATGTCCTCTACCAGCCGGCGCTTTGCCGGCGGCACCGGGGCCGTTGGATAGACCGGTCTCGGGCCGGTTGGCATGGCGCTGAAGGCCGTCGCGATCCGCTCGGCTACGTCTTCGTGATGCTGATCTCCAACCACCGAGGCGAACATGTTGCTCGCCAGGAAATGCTCGCCGCGGAAGGCCATCAGGACGGACCGGTCCGAGTTGTTCAGCGTCTCACGACTGCCGATGGGAAGGTTGCGGGCCGGATGCTCGTCCCAGACGGCGCGGAAGAACAACTCGACGGCGTACCGCCGTGGCTCGTTTTTCCCTCGGATCAACTCTTCGAGGACGACCTGGCGCTCTTTGTCGATCCGCTCGGCCGCGAACAGGGAGTTGACGAGCATGTCCGCCAGCGTGTCGAGCGCGAGGCCGAAGTCGGCGTTGCGGACGACAGCCTGGAAGTTGATATTCTCGAAGGACGTGTAGGCGTTCAGCCAGCCACCGCGCGCACTGATCGGCGTGAAGATCGCCTCTGCTGTTGGACGGGTGGGCGTCCCCTGGAAGAACATGTGCTCCATGAAGTGCGCCGCACCGACCGTGCTCTCGTGCTCGTTGCGCGAGCCGCCTCGCACGCTGATGCTGACCGCGGTCACGTCAGCGTAGGGCCGCTCCCGAGTGAGCACGACCATGCCGTTTGGGAGATCGCTGCGCCTGGTATCGTCACTCATGGCTGCACCACCACCAGGGTTCCGTCCTCCGGGCGAAGATAGGTGCGCGCGGCCTCCAGCACGTCGTCAGCGGTGACACGTCGGATGCCAAGGCGGTGTGCCGCCGACAAGACTGGCGATCCGAAGACCTCGTCGCGGACCATCTGGCCTGCCTGGGCGGCCGGCGTCTCGAGGCCGAGCACCAGGCTGCCCTCCAGGTAGTTCTTCGCGTTCTCGAGGTCGCCGGCCGAGATCGGCTCCTCGCTGAGCCGCCGGACCTCGCGGGTCAGCAGATCGGCGACGGTCTCGACGTTCACCGGATCGGTTCCTGCCGAGGTCAGCCAGATGCCAGCGTCTGGGAACTGTGACATGCCCGGCGAGGGATCGTACGATAGCCCGCGCAGATCCCGGATTTCACGGAAGAGACGGAAGCCCGAGCCGCCGAGGATGGCGTTGGCGACGCTGAGCGGAAACCGGACGTCGTTGCGGAGCCCGGGTAGTGGTCCGCCGAGGATGACGCGCGCCTGTGCGCTGCCGGCCTTCTCAGCCACTCGCTCGTGACGGGCGGCTGGCGGCGGCACGTTCGAGGGCGGCGCTGCTTCGCCAGCAGGCATCGCGCCGAACATGGTCTCGATGTGGGCGAAGGCTCGATCGGTGGGGAGATTCCCAGCCACGGCGATGACGGTGTTGTGCCCGACCGCGTACCGGTTCCGGTAGCCAACGATGGTGTCGCGAGTCAGGCGGGGCGTGTTTTCGAGGTCGCCGGCGGCGAGCCGCGCGAGGGGGTGCCCGGCGAAGACCGTCTTGAAGAACAGGTCGGCCGCCAGCACGTTCGGGTTGGCGCGGCGGGCGTTCAACTCTTCGAGGATCACCCGCGCCTCGTTCTCGATACGCTCAGGTGTGAACGTCGAATGCAGAACGACGTCGCTAAGAACGTCGAGCATCACATCCAGGTCGGCGGACCGCACCTGCGCTTGCAACAAGACGAGCTCCGAGCCGGCGAGCGTCGAGAGCGAGCCGCCGCGCACCGTGATCGGGCGTTGGACGAGATCCGGCCCGGGCCGCCGTTCGGTGCCCTGGAGGTACAGCTTTTCGAGGAACTTGGTGACACCGGCCGTGACGTCGTCCTCGAAGCGCGCCCCGGCCCGCACACCGATGCAGATGGCGACGATGTCAGGATCGGGAACGTGACGCGAGAGCACCGCGATCCCGTTCCCGAGCGTCGTCCGCTGGATACCGTAGTCAGACAGGTCGGCGGGCTCCGCCGGCTGCCCATCGCTGGCGCGCCCGCTATGGCGCTCCGCCCATGCTCGAACTGCCTCACCGCTACATTCGGAATGCACGCGCTCCGCCCTCGCCCACGTGGCTGCCACGAGGGCAACCTCTTGGAAGCATAGGTGCTCGCCGGCCGCCTCAGCAACACGTCGACGGTGTGCAGCGGCTACCGAGGGCGCCAGAGATTCACGTACAGGTCGCGCAGATGGCGTGCCTCTGCGCCCTCCGGAGGCAGGGTCACCTGGGTCTTGATCCCCAACACGAGATTCGGGGGGTCGGTCTCGAAGTCCGTGCGGCTCGTGACTCGGCCCTCCTCGGCGAGCACCGCCTGGGCATCCCTCGACAGCAGAAAGTTGGCGAACAGGCGCGCCGCGTTCGGGCGGTCCGTGCGAGCTGAGACGACCACGGCCAGCGGCTGCACGACGACCGGCTCGATAGCGACCCAGCTAACCATGGCGCCGGCCCGCCGGTCCCGCTCGATGGCATCCAGGCGATTCGCGATGGCCACTGCCTCACGCCCTGCCGCGATGAAGGCTGATACCGTGGGCGCATCGGGGCGCACTACGACGGCCTGCTGAGCCAGCGGATGGAGCACGTCGAGGGCCGGATCCCGACCTCGGCTGGCGATCATGCCGCGCAGCCAAGTCGTCGCGTCCTCGACGGCACTAAGCCGCCCGTCGTAGCGAGGGTCGCGCAACGCCTCGTAGCTGCGCGGACGATCCTGAAATGCTACCTGGGCGGTGTTGTACTCGAGCACCCAGTAGGTCTTGGCGGCCGCGTACCAGGCGCCTTCAGGATCGATGACGGCCGGGTCCACCGCACGCCCCTCGGGCGGCGTCCAGCGGGCGGCTAGTCCGGCCGACTTGAGAGCCGTCGCGCTGTCGGCCACCACGACGTCCCAGGCATCACTGCCGTCCCGCGCCGCGACGAGTGCGTCGTTTAGGATTCCCTGATCGGTGCCGGTCCGCCAGGCGATCCCGACCTCCGGGTAGCGACGCTTGAATGCCTGGTCGAGCCCGGTCCTCTCCCGACTGGTGAAGGTGCCCCAGACCCGCACCTCGCCCTCCGACTGCGCTGCGAGGTACCAGGTACTGACGGCCGCCGGCGGCTCGGCAGTTGGGCGCGGCGGCGAGACCGGCGTGGGCGTCAGCGCCTGCCCGCCGGACTGGGGCAACACCGTGCACGCCGCGCATGCCACTGCCAGCACCAGTGCGGCCAGCAGCCGGCCGATGCGCGGCGTCCGCTCGGGCGGTAGGGCAGGGCGGAGTGACGTGGCAGTCTGCACGGCGAATCGGTTGATGATGATCGGGCAGGCCGGAGCCGGCTCGCAAGGATCAGGGCGGTCACTGGCCGGTCGAGAGCAGCGAGGGGCGGGTGAACCGGTCGAGGGGAGCGGGCGGAACCGCCATAATACGCTCGAGAGGGCACACGCGCTGTTCGCGCCTTCTCTGCATCATCATCACGCTGGTGGCACGTTCGATGACCGATCAGGCTCTCCTCTTGATGGCTCACGGCAGCCGCAACGCCGAGGCGCGCGCCGAGTACATTCGGATTCGCGATGCTCTCGCCAGCCGGCTCCCCGAAGAGCGGGTAGTCTTCTCGGTGCTCGAGTTCCCAGATGACGCGGAGTTGCCGTCGATTCAGGAGGGTTGGCGCCGCTGCCTCGCCGCCGGCGCGCAGCAGGTGGTGGCGCTGCCGTTCTTCCTGTTCCCTGCGGGCCACGTTCGCGAGGACCTGCCAACCGAGCTTCAAGAGGCCCGCGCTCACCTGAGGGGCGCGGAGCTCGACCTGCTGCCGCCGCTCGGAGCGGCCGACGAACTTCTCGACGTAGTCGCGGACCGAGCGGGCGAAGCGCTCGCCTCGTTGCCGGAGGTCGATGGTCCGGCGGCCGTGCTGCTGGTGGGTGCAGGCACGTCAGACCCGGATGCAAACGGGGACCTCTGTAAGGCGGCGCGCCTGCTCTGGGAGCGCGAGCATCAGCGCTTTGCTCTCGTCGAAACGGCCTGGGTGAGCCTGACTGAGCCGACCGTTCAGGCGGGCGTCGAGCGGTGCTTGCGCCTGGGCGCACGTCGGATTGCCGTGGTGCCCTACTTCCTGAACACCGGCGTCCTACTGCGACGCATCGACACGCGACTCGCAGAGGCGCAAGCAGCGCATCCCGGCCTGCCGCTGGCTCGTTCAATGCACATGGGACTGCACCCTCGCCTCCTCGACCTCCTCGAACGGAAGGCTCGCGAGGGTCTCGACGGAGGACATGGTCGGGATACTGTCCTGGCGGTCTGCGGACGGCCGTCGTGCGGGGCCGTGGCCGAGGGCCGTGCCAGCCTGTCACACGACGCTACTCGAACGTCGTAGCCGTCGGGCGCGTGTCACCGCGAAGCCGTGGCAGTTGGTGTGGCGGGCCGAGCGGCGCATCGCCGGCAACTCGTACTCACGAACTGACTGGCGAGACGAGTCAGTCCTGAGATGGTATAAACGAGCAGGCGGCCGCTCCGTTCGACAGGATACTGGTGCCGTGGGCAGATGACGTGAAGGCGCGTTCTGTCTCGCCACGTCTCAGCGGTCGGCGGGCCTGAACCTCCTCAATGTACAGCGCAGTGATAGGCCGACCGTCCTCGCCGCGGCAGTTGTCAGCGTTTGCGACCGGACGTGTGGCACGGTGGAGTTGACCGCCATCGGCCTGGCTCGCCGAGTCATGGCCGCGAGGGTCAGTGGCGGGCGAAGCGGGTGACGGCGCCTCGATTGGCCCATCCTGAGGTCGACTACCCCGCACGTGCATCGAGCGACAGGAGCACGACAAGCGACGTGAGAGACGCCGTGAAGGTGAACTCAACCTAGGATGGGGCACTCTGGCCTCCTGGACAACCTCGTCCTCGCGCTGGGAGTGGCGTTTATCGGGTCGCTCGTGGCGGCGCGGTTAGGCCAGTCAGTCATTCTTGGGTATATCGCGGCAGGGGCCGTCATCAGTCCGTTCACTCCCGGCTTCGTCGGAGATTTGAGCGCTGTCGAGGCGCTCGCGGACATCGGCGTCATCTTCCTGATGTTCGCGATCGGCGTGGAGTTGTCGCTGCCGGATCTTCTGCGTGTCGGCAGGATCGCGCTCGTCGGCGGCTCGATCCAGGTTCTCGCGACCATCGGGCTGGGGTTCGGGATCGGGCTGGCAGTGGGATGGCCGCCGCTCGAAGCGCTGTTCTTCGGGTCCGTCCTATCCAACTCGTCCACCATCGTCCTCGGTAAGGTGCTCGGCGAGCGCGGGGAGGCCGATTCGAACCACGGCCGCATCGGACTGGCCTGGGCGTCGGTGCAGGACACGAGCACGATTTTGCTCGTCGTGATCCTCTCGGCCCTTGCGAGTGGCGGCGGCGGATTAGTGCTGGATCTCCTCTGGTCGGTCGGCAAGGCGGCGGCGTTCCTCGCGCTCATGGCGATCCTCGGGGCGCGTATCTTCCCGCCATTCTTCGAGCGGGTAGCTCGGCTCCAGAACCGTGAGCTTTTCATCGTCATGGTCGCCGCGGTCGCGCTTGGGATGGCCTACGTCTCCTCGTTTTTCGGACTGTCGGTGGCGCTCGGTGCGTTCGTCGCCGGGGTCGTGGTGGGCGAGTCTGACCTATCGCATCAGATCCTGGCTGAGGTCGTGCCGCTTCGAGATATCTTCGCCGGGCTGTTCTTCGTCTCGGTCGGCATGCTGATCGATCCGGCGGTCGTCGTGACACAGTGGCCACTGCTCTTGTTGACCATCGCGTCGATCGTGGTCGTCAAAGGTGCGATGGTCACGGGGATCACCCGGCTGGCCGGCTACCCGATTGCCGTCTCGGTCTTGACGGGCGTGACGCTCGCGCAGTCAGCCGAGTTCTCGTTCCTGCTCGCGCGCGTCGGAGCGAACCTCGGTGTTGTCTCGTCGGCAGTGTTTAGTCTGATGCTGGCCGGCGCAGTGGCGAGCATCATCTTGTCGCCGGCGCTGCATGACTTCGTTGCTCCGTCGCTGATTCGCTGGCTCGAGCGGGTGCCATTCCTGCACCTGGGCGTAGACGAGCCTCCGATGGCCGACCCGCAGGCTGAGGGGCTTCGGCGCCACACCGTGATATGCGGCTTTGGGCGGGTGGCGGAAGAGTTGGTCGATGCGCTCGACCGCCGAGGCTTCCGCTATCTCGTCATCGAGTACGACCCACGCATCGTCCACGAGCTTCGAAAGCGGGGCGTGCCAGCCATCTACGGCGATGCCTCGAACCCGATCGTCCTGGCGCAGGCGAATCTCGATCGGGCGGCAGTGCTGGCCGTATTGATGCCCGATATCCGGACGGTCCTGCTCACGACCGAGCGTGCGCGCCAGCAACATCCGCGACTGAGCATCGTCGCCCGCGCGTTCGACGCCACGCAGCTTCAGCGGCTCCTGCGGGCCGGCGCAACGGACGTCGTCCAGCCGGAGTTTGAGGCCGGCGTGGAGGTTATTCGGCACACCCTCCGACGTTACGGCATGAGCGGCATGGAGGTTCAGTCGATCATGGCTGGCCGCCGTGCCGCCTTCTACCGACGTGCACTCGAGTCGGAGCGGGCTCGGCCCGTGCCTGCTCCCGAGATCTGACCGGCAGGCTGGCTCGGTCAGCGGCTGGCGGGCGTTGTGGTTGGAGTGGTGGTGCTTGTCGCCGGTGAGGGTCCAGTGGGGGCCGGTGTCGCAGAGGGCGTCGCGGCGGGGGTCGACGTCACAGTGGACGTAACCGTCGACGCGGGTGTGGCCGTCGACGTGGGTGTGGTCGTCGACGTGGGCGTTCCAGCGGTCGGGAGGGTCGAGGGAGCTACCGACGTCGCCGTTGGCGTTGCCGAAGGGGCGCCGGCCGGGATCTGAGCGGGCGGCGTCACGGTGGGCGACGTCGTCGGAGTCGCAGTCGGGATCGCGGGCGGCGGGCGCAGGTCAGCCGGCCGGTCCCGTAGCAGGTACAGGCCGCTCCGCTGGTCGCTAATCAGGACGATATCGCCACGTGGGTAGACGCCCCAGACGGCCGGCGGCTGTATCTCACCGGTCGACGCGTCCAGCACGCCCGATGGAACGAAGGCGCCGACTTCGCGTGGCTGCGTCGGATCGGAGATGTCGAGGACGCGCAGGCCATCGGCGTACCAGGCCGCATAGAGGCGGTCGCCGAGCGCCGCCACCTGATGCGCGGCGTAGACCCCGGAACCTGAGGCCGCCGTGGGGCTGACCTGAGCGTCATCAGTCTTGAACGTCGCCAGCAAGATCGGGCGGCCAGGATTGGCCGTGTCCCAGAGTTGAAGCCCGCCCCAATCGTCCTGCGTGGGCGGGGTGGGCGCGAGGCTGATACTGGTGTCGCCAGACCCGAGTATCGTCCGCAATTGCTCGGCGCCCTCCTGCCCGATGACCGCCACCGGAATAGTGACCTGACGAGCGTCGCCGGCTCCAGGTGCGAGCGCGCCGTCGCCATCGAGGATGAGTACGGCTGTTGCACCGCGCCCCTGCACGCGCAGCACCTTGTCGAGACTGGGGCATCCACCCGCCTCGACCGCGACGACGCGGCCGTCTGGATCGACCGGCAACGGGTCGGCAGGCTCGGTGGCGCCGGTCTCTGGATTGAAGCGCTCGGGGCAGGCGCGCCCTTCGAGCACGGCTGGCGCTTTGATCGCCGTGGCCGCCGAGCTCAGCCGGCTGGTGCCACTGTAGGCGGCGCGCAGGAACGTCTCGCCCGCGGCCGTCGTCGCGACGATTCCGCTCGCGGTGATGGCGGGATCGTCGTTCGCCACGACGAGCAGACGGTCGCCGCGTGTGACCGTCACTGAGGAGGCATTGCCGTCGGCGTCAGCCGTGTAGCGGGTGCGGCCGAGGAAGCGCGGATTGCGGAGGTCGGTCAGGTCGAGAATCACCACGCCGCCATCCCAGTAGGAGACGAACGCCCGCAGTCCGTCCGGGCTGACCGTCACCCCCTGCGCCGTCATCTCAGCATCCTGGCCCTGGCCCTGGGTAGGACGTGGATCGAGGCCGAGTGTGCGGCGAATGCCCCAGTCTGCAAGCTGAGTCGGGGCACGCGGATCGGTGACGTCGACGATCCGCACGTCGCCCTGGCGGGCCGGATCGAGCGCCTCGGAACCGGGCACGGTCACCACCGCGATGGTCTGAGTGCCGCGTCGGAACAGGCGAACTTCGTGAATTCCGGCCGGTCCTGCACCCGTATCCACAAACCCAAGCTCGGCCGGCTGGCGCGGGTCGGTCACGTCCCAGAGGCTCAGGCCACCCACACCGTCCGGACCGCAGCGCGAGAGTCCGGTCGCCAGCAGGTCGCCAGTGAAGGCGCGCGTGAAGACGGTCAGCACCTGCACGTCCTCGGCCGTGGTTCCTGGCCGCTCGGCGAGCGCGCCAACAGGCGTCGGCGTCGCGGGATTCGCTACATCCACGATCGTGACGCCACGCCCCCGACAACTGGCCGGGACTGCCGGCGTGAACGTCGACCCGACGTATGCGAACGAGCGATGCCCCCAGACCGAAGCGTATTGGGCTCGATTGCCCAGGTCACTCCGGCCGACGAGCTCGACGTTGACGACCTGAGGTGTCGGTATCGGCGGGTCAGCCTGGGCGCCGGCGGGCGCCGGACGGAGGAACGCGATGACGAGCACGAGGCAGCCAACGACGACGGCTCGTCGCCGGCCCGCGCGAGGACGTAGCGCACCGATCACGGGGAAAATCATGGCAGCGAAGCCCCGTGGATTCTAACGAGCGACCATAGCGCCCGGCTACGTGCACCAGAGCGACGCGCCGGGTCGTCGTTCGCGCCCGTTGCGACGCTCGATTTATACTCGGTCGTCAGGCGGGAGGCGTACCTCGGAGGCACTCGACGCGTGGTCCGCTGGTCTGTTTCCGTCGTGCTGGTGGGTATCGTCGGCTCCATCGCGGCGCTGATCGTCCCCGGCTTCCTCCTGGAAGGACCGCCTCAACGGCTCGTCGCGAGTGACGCGATCATCGTCATCAGCGGCGACGAGGCACTTGCGCGCTACCGTGAGGGTGTGCGCCTGTTCCGCGCCGGCTGGGCACCGACGCTGATCTTCTCCGGGGCGACCTGGGATGGTAGCGACTCGAATGCCGAGGTCATGCGGACGATGGCCGTGGCCGAGGGGGTGCCGCCCGGCGCCATCCTCGTCGACCATCTTGGCGACGACACGTACGGCAACGCTGTGAACACGCTGACTCTAATGGAATCGCATGCGCTCCACAGCGCGATTCTCGTGACGTCCCCGTACCATCTCCAGCGGGCGCTGCTCACCTTCCAGGGTGTCTACCAGGACAGCGGCATTCGGCTCGTCGGCCGGGCCGCGCCGGACGGCGCCTGGCGCAAGATCAACTGGTGGCGTAGTCCGGATACCCGAGCGCTGACGTTCCGGGAACTGGAGAAGCTCGGCTACGTCACCCTGACCGGCCACTACAACTGACGGTCTTGCGCCTGAGCCCCGTGGTGAGGGCGGGGCGCACGGGGCTTAGCGCGGCGGAGCCGAGCCGTAGCCCACGAGTTCGACGTATCCCCGTCCAGTCACCGGTTGTCCGTTCAGCGTGCCGCTCGCCGTGTTCTCGCCCTCCCAGTAGATCACGTTGGTGGTTCCCCGGGTGTCGAGCTCTTGATCTGGCAGCACCGGTTGGATCGTCAGGTCGATGGCGGGGTCGCGCACCTGGGCGTGCCAGCCGGCAGGGTAGGTAGCACCGGTGTGCGGACTGGTCCAGTGGTCGAGCACAGACACCTCGAAGCGGTCACCGCCGATGTGGTGTGCGTCGCCGTTCGGTGAGACATAGGTGCCGTACGCGATCCGGATGACCCCCTCGGCGTCCTTGATGAGATTCAACATCACGTCGCTACCGTCGTCGAGTTGGAGGCTGAACCAGTCCCAGCCGCCGCCCATCACCAGGAAGTTGCCCCATTGCTTGTCGAACCAGGCAAGGCCCGTGACCGGGATCTGCTCGCCGTGGTCGACGAGCGTGCCGCGAATCTCCATGCGGGTGCGCGAGTAGTAGTAAGAGTCACCGGCTGGGCCGAAGCTCACCAGCCCGCCCTCGTGGAGGACCGGCGGACGGTCGGTGCTGAGAGCGAGGTCGACCGCATAGTTGGCCATTGTGGCCCGAAGCTGATCCTGGCCAAGCTGCCCGGACATCGCCCAGTCGCCAAGTTGGAGCGAGAACCCCTCGGGCGGCTGCTCCTGTGCACCCTGGCTGAGCCGCTGGTCGTACTGGAAGTGCCGCTGCTGGTGATCAGTCACGGCGAAGTGGCTGAGGTAGAGGGGGGGCAGCGTGCCGCGCAGCGCCTGGAAGGTCACGTACTCGAAGCCCCAGCGCCGGCCGTCTGCCGCCTCCAGATGGCCGGTGTAGTACCACCACTCCGTGAGGTCTTGGTGCGGCGCCTCGTCTCTGGGGAAGGTCACTGGGGCGTACACGACCGGCGTTGGGGCAGGCGCGGGCGGGAGCGGATCGGTACTGGGTTGGAGATCGCAGCCGGCGAGCAGGAGTACGAGGCCGATGACCGCACCTGACAGAAGCAGGTGTGCTGGCCGCCGTGCGGACTGTTGAACACCCCTACTCGACCTGCACTGCCACCAGCCTGAGCCTCGAAGCGGGCGGATCGCGCTCACAGGGCGCCTCCCAGGCGAGCCGGTAGCAGCCGCAGAACGGCGCGCGGCGCCCACCAGTTCCAGTCGCCCAGCAGTTGCATAGCGGCTGGCACCAGCAGCCCCCGCACGACCGTTGCGTCGAGTAGGACCGCGATGGCCGTGCCCAGCCCGAGCGCCTTGATCAACACGATGTCGGCAGCCACGAAACTGCTGCTGACCAGGACGATGATGGCCGCCGCACTGGTGATGAGCCGCCCGCTCTGCTCCAATCCGAGCGCGACGCTGTGGGCGTTGTCGTGGCCACTGTCGTACGCCTCCTTCACTCGCGAGAGCAGGAAGACCTCGTAATCCATCGACAGGCCGAACAGCACGCAGAACATGACGATCGGCAGCGACGCCTCGATGAACCCGAGCGGCTGGAAGCCGAGCAGGCTCGCCAATGCGCCGTCCTGGAAGACGACGACCAACGCGCCGTAGCTCGCCAGGATACTGAGCGTGTTCATGACCAGTGCCTTGAGCGGCAGGATCACCGAACGGAACAGGATGAGCAGTACGAGATAGGTGCTGAGCAGGATGAAGGCCAGGGCGCGCGGGAACCCCTGGTACAGCCCCTCAGAGTAGTCGATGACGCCGGCCGTACCGCCGGCCACCCGGAAGCTTAGATCGCCGCCGATAGGCGTGTTCCGAATCGCGTGGACGAGTGCTTTCGAGCGGTCGTCGGTCTGGCCGAAACGGCTGACGACCCGGACCAGCGTGAACCGCTCACGGGTGGTGGCCTCGGCCAACTGCCGGGCGTATGGATCGGGCACCCGAGCAGGATCGGCGAAGATGAGCAGGTGCTGCGCGAGGGTGAGGCGCGGATCGAGGCTGACGATGCTGTCGACCCGCTCGACGCGCGGATCGGCCTCGATACGCGCAACGAGGTCGTGCAGCACGGTCAGCCGTTCCGGAGCGTAGATCGACCCCGGTGCCGTGACGGCGATTAGAATCGGCGACATCTCCCCTTCGCCATAGGCGGCCCGCAACTGATCGAAGCCGCGCCGCGATTGCACGTCCTTCGGTAGGATCGAGGCATCTGGCGCGCCAAAGTCGACGTGCAGGAACGGCACGCCGAGTGCGACCAGCAGCGCCAGGACGGCGACGAATACCGCTCCGGCGTTCCGCATCACCCACTCGGCGATGGCGTGCCAGAGCCCGCTGCGGGGTGGGCGGGCGGGGAGGACTCGCAGCGCATCGATCTTCGGCCCCAGCACCCCAAGGAGAGCGGGCAAGAGCGTCATCGCGGCCAGGACTGAGAGCGCGACCACGACTGCGCCGGCGATGCCGAGCGAGCGCAGCGCGTTGTATTCGAACGTCGTCAGCCCGAGCAGCCCGATAAAGACGGTGAGGCCAGAGAAGAGCACCGCCTTGCCGGCTGTCGCTACGGCCACTCCGACGGCGTCTTCGACGGTGTGAGTAGGGAGCTCTTCGCGGAAGCGGCTCACGATGAACAGGGAGTAGTCGATGCCCAGGCCCAGGCCCAGCATACTGACCAGGCTCATCGCGAAGATCGAGACCTCGGTGACGTTCGTCAGCAGCACCACGACGGCCAGGGTGATCGCGACGGCCGTCCCACCGATGACCGCCGGCACGGCAGCGGCGACGAGCGTACCGAAGACCAGCAGCAGCGCCAGCGCCGCGAACGGGAACGAGATCATCTCGGCACGCCGCAGATCGCGCTCGGTGACGTCCTGGATGTCGCTGTAGAACAGCGGGGCACCCGTAACGGTCATCTCCAGGCCGCTCGGACGTAAGGCGCCCTGGATGCTCGGCACGATGTCCCGGAATTGCTCCGGTAGGGTCTTCAGCCCGATCGTCGCGTAGGCCGTGTGGCCGTCTGGAGCGGCCTGTGACGGATTGTCGGCGTATGTCGTCACGTGCGCGACGATAGCGGTGTTCCGGACGTCCCGCAGCGACGCCTCGACCGCCTCCAGGTAGGCCGGGTCGGTGGTCTGGAGGGTCGGGCTGTAGAAGATGACGAGCAGCGCGGCCGGATTCTCGCCAAGCGACCGCTGAATCAGCAGCGACGCCTGGGCCGCCTCGAGCGACGCACTGCCGAAGCCGCCCGGCGACAGTGCGCGTGCAGCACGTGGTGCAAGTGGCAGCGCTGCCAGGACGACCACGACCCAGAGGACGAGGACCAGGTGCCTGCGGCCGTAGATACGACGGCCATACCGAAAGAACGGGTCAGCGTCGAGGTGGGGTGCTGCCACGAAGACGTCCAGTGATGAATGGGTAGCGAGACAGCGTCAGGATCGAGGTGTGATGTTCTAACACTCTACGCAACGGCAGCCCGAGCCGGCCGCATTTCATCCGTCCCCGCGGGGCACGCCTGCTCGCGTTGGCAGAACGGCACGTCGCTCCCGTTCATGGAACCGTAGTGCGGCTAGCCGTGGCGCGGCTCCAGGTGCCCTGCTGGTGAGCGACCCAACACTCCGTCGAGGAACCCGCGGACGGCGGCGTTGAAACGATCTGGCGCCTCCCAGTTCGCCATATGGCCGACGCCCTCAATGACGACCAGGCGGGCCCTGGGGACCGCGTCCGCGATGCGCCGAGCCTCGAATGGCGGTGTAACGGCATCCTCGGCTCCCACCACCACGAGCGTCGGGCATGTGATCTGGCCGAGCGCGGGCGTCATATCCGATCGCATGCTGAGACCGCTGAGCGCCGCCGCGACGGCCGCCGGCCGAGTGCCACCCACAATCGCGCGGTAGCGCTCGACGAGATCCGGCCGCTCGCGCACGGTGGTGGGCGCCAGCATGCGCGGGATCTGCGACTCGATGAACCGCTCGAGACCTTCGGCCTGGATCTGGGCGGCTTGCTCGGCGCGCGCTCGTCTGACGCTCTCGTCGTCGCCGGGCGCCTTGGTGTCGGCAAGCACCAGCGCAAGGATCCGCTCTGGGTGGGCCTGGCCGAGGGCCATCGAGACGTATCCGCCCATCGACAACCCGATCACCGCTGCTCGCTCGATGTCCAGGCGATCCAGCAGCGCCGCGACGTCCGCGACGTAATCGGCCATGGTGTAGGGGCCAGCCGGCGCACCGCTCTTGCCGTGTCCGCGCAGGTCCGGCACGACGACGTGGTAGGCTGGTGTGAGGGCATCAACCAGGTCGTCCCACATCGCGCCGGACAGCGGAAATCCATGCAGGAGTACGACTGGCCCCGCCCCGCCGCGCCCATGCTCCACGTAGTTCAGGTCGATCGCCTGTCTCTCAGCCATGGTCTGCCTCCATCCCGAGCACGTCTCCGGACGGATCGTAGCATTGCCATCACGATACGAAGCGACGCGTCGCCCGGTCTGGCCGATTGAGAGTCCGTGCAAGATGGCAGCGCTATACTCGCTCCCATGATCGACGCGGAGCGCAGTGGACCCCTGGCCTACACCGATGGTTCGTGCATCGGGAATCCCGGGCCGGGCGGCTGGGGCGTCCATCTGGAGTTTCCAGACGGGCGAGTGATCGAACTTGGCGGCGGCGAAGGCCGGACGACCAACAACCGGATGGAGCTTCGAGCCGCCATCGAGGCGGTGCGGGCAACCCAGGACTGGCCGTCCGTCACCATCGTGCTCGACAGCCAGTACGTTCGCCGCGGCGTGACCGAATGGGTCGTGCTCTGGAAGCGCAACGGCTGGCTGACCTCGACGAAGAAACCGGTCGAGAACAAGGATCTCTGGGAAGAGCTCGACGCTCTGGCCGATGGCCGGATTCATTGGCGCTGGACGCGCGGCCACTCCGGCACGCCTGGCAACGAACGGGTCGACGAGATCGCGCGCTGGTTCGCGGCATCGGTGCGGCCACTGGCCGGGGAGCGAGCGCGCCAACAGGACGCCCTCGACGGCGTGCAGGCGCGCCCACGCGCGCCCGTACCTACGAACGGTATGCGGTACCTCAGTCTCGTCGATGGCATCGTCGCGCGCCATGGAACCTGGGATGAGTGCAGCCGGCGGGTCCACGGAGTGCGGGGGGCGCGCTTCAAAAAGGCGCGCAGTGCTGACGACGAGCGCGCGATCGTGGCTGCCTGGGGACTAGGCCCCGACGCTCTGTTCGGAGTCTAAGGCGCCGGACCGATGACAGGACGCCGTAGAGGGCCGAGCCGCCGCGGGGGACGGACATGACAGTGGCCGAAGGATTTCAGCAGTGCTTCGGACAGCCTCCCGACGAGGTCGCGGATGCGCCCGGGCGGGTCAACCTGATTGGCGAGCACACCGACTACAACGACGGCTACGTCCTGCCGATCGCGATTCCACTGCGAACATGGGTCGCTGTGCGGCGTCGTGACGACGATCTGGTCGTAGCGGCGAGCCGCGAGCGGGACGAGCGTCGCGAGTACCGAGTCGGCGCCGAGTCCAGGGCCGGCGACTGGTTGGACTACCTGCAAGGCGTTACGGCAGCCTTGCGCGGGGCCAATCACCCAACCCGTGGGTACGAGGCATACGTCGAGGGCGACGTGCCGCTCGGAAGCGGGCTGGCATCGAGCGCGGCGCTCGAAGTCGGGCTGCTGCGGGCGCTCCGTGCCGCCTTCGAACTGGCGATCGACGATCTGACCCTCGCCCGGCTGGGTCAGCACGCCGAAAATGACTTCGTTGGGGCCCGCGTTGGGATCATGGATCAGCTTGCCGCGAGCCTCGCCGACGAGCACCACGCGCTTTTCGTCGACACCCGCTCGCTGACGTTCGAGCGCGTTCCTCTCCCCCCGGCCGTCGAACTGGTGGTCATCAACAGTGGCGTCTCGCACAGCAACGTGGCAGGCGACTACAACCAGCGGCGCGCCGAGTGCGAGCGCGCCTGTGCGCTGCTCGGCCTGACCTCACTGCGGGACATCGACCCGGCCGACCTCGCAACCCTCGCCGCGCTGCCTGACCCGCTCGACCGACGGGCGCGCCACGTCGTCACCGAGAACGCGCGGGTGATCGAGACCGTCGCGGCCCTACGCGCCGGCGACCTCGATGCGGTCGGCCGGCACTTTGCCGCGTCGCACGCGTCGATGCGGGACGACTACGAGGTCTCGGTCCCGGAGGTCGACCTTCTCGTCGATCTGGCGACGAACCAGCCCGGCGTGGTTGGCGCCCGGCTCACCGGCGGCGGATTTGGCGGCTCGATCGTGGCGCTCGCCCGGACGGGGACCGGCCGCCGCGTCGCGGAGCAGGTGAAGGCCGAGTACGACCGGCGGGCGCACGCACGTGCGACGATTCTGCTCCCGCCGGCCACCTGACAGCGTTCCAAGCGCCCAAACCCTCTTGAAATGGACGGATGACCGGCGTGCTTGCTATCCTGCGCGCCGGAGGTAGATCGACCCATGACAACGCTGCGCGCTCGGGTGGTGATTGCAAGTCTGCTTGGCGCGCTCCTGCTGGTCATCGCGCCACTCGTCAGCCTGGCCAGCGACGCCGCGACGCCGCCTCCCTCGTCGGCACGGCCCGTCGCCGTCTCGACGGTGCGGCAAGCGTACGATCTGCTTCTGGACCAGTACGTGAATCCGCCCGCGCCGGCGACGCTCCTCAAGGCTGCTAGCCAAGGCATCGTTGAGCGGGCGACCGAGGTGGAGCCGGGCGAGTGGCCGGGTCCAACCCTCTCAGATGATGAGACCCGCGACGATGCCTGGAACGCCTTCGGCACCTGGTTCAGTACCGTTCTCACGCTGGGCGGCCCGGTGCTCGACCGTGCGGGCCTGGAGGAAGCGGCCATCCAGTCCATGGCGCTGGGGCTACACGAGAACCATACCCGCTACCTCAACCCACAGCAGTACCAGGAGCATGAAGCCTGGCGCCGAGACGATGCGCATTACGCTGGGATTGGCGCTCGGCTGCGCGGATCAGGACGCATCGTCGAGGTGTTCGAGGGTAGCCCGGCCGCCGCAATGGGGCTCCGGCCGGGCGACCGGATGCTCGTCGTCGACGGTCAGCCTACCGATGGCGAGCAGGCCGATTCCATCGCCAACCGGGTTCGAGGCCCAGTCGGCACGTCGGTCCACTTGCTGGTGGAGCGGCGCGGCGAGCCGGCGCCGTTAGACGTGACGATCGAGCGCGCCGAGGTCCGCACGGCGACGGTCAGTTGGAAAATTCTGCCGTCCGCCACCGGCCGTCCGATGGGGTACCTGAGGCTGCGGGGGTTTCCCGAACTGAGCGTGAACGACAAGGTCGGGGCGGCGCTCGAAGCGATGCAGGCAGCCGGAATCGACGGGCTGGTCATCGACTTGCGCGGCAACGGGGGCGGCCTGATCGACCTGGGCGTCCGGATCGCCAGTCGCTTCGTTCAGGACGGCGTCCTCTTCCAGAAAACCGATCGGGCCGGTGGGCACCAGATCGTTCGGACGGTGGGCGGCTACTGGGGACAGTCTCTTCCGCTCGTCATCCTCGTGGACGACGGCACGGCGTCAATGGCCGAAATCTTCACGTCGGCGCTCCGCGAGGCTGGCGTGGCCTGGGTGGTGGGGACCAGGACGCGCGGTAGCGTGGCCGGCGCCCGCATGTTCGCCCTACCGAACGGCGGGGGGCTCCAGGTTACAGTGCTCTCGATCGTTTCGGGGCAGGGCGCGGTCTTGAACGACGTCGGGGTGGAGCCTGATGAGGTGGTCGAGGTGAGCGACGACGATCTGGCGTCGGGTGTCGACGTTCAACTTCAGGCAGCTCTGCGTCACCTCGACGCGGTTCGCCAGAGCGTATCCTGGCGCATCTGGCCGGCCACATGGCTGGGGCAGGCTCTGCGGGTCGAACTGGCAGCATGAGCGGCCACGCGTGTTCGTCCGCGCTGCCGGATGCCCGCGACTCGCGGCGGATCGTGCTGGCTCAGGTCATGCTACCGGCTGATGCCAACCCGAGCGGAGACGTCCACGGCGGCACGCTGATGAAACTTGCCGACACGGCCGGCGCGATCGCGGCGATTCGTTACGCTGGCCGGCGCGTCGTGACGGTCATGGCCGACTCGATGACGTTTGAGGTTCCCGTCAAAGTGGGGGATCTGGTCCTGCTCGATGCGAACGTTACCTGGGTCGGCCGAACGAGCATCGAGGTCGAGGTGTCGATCTCGGCAGAGGACATCGTGACGAGCGAACGGCGGCGAACGTCGCTCGCATTCTTCGTCTACGTCGCGCTCGGCGAGGACGGTCATCCGCACCCACTTCCACCCCTCGAGTTGCGTACCGAGATCGAGCGGCAGCGCTTCGCGCAGGCCGAGGAGCGTCGGCAGTTCCGGCTGTCGCAGCGAAACCGGCCGCCGCCAGTGTGAGCGGGTCGTGCAGGCGGGCATGGCCGTAACGGCGCCCGCGCAGTCGCGCCGTCGCCAGCCACGGGCTCCCACGATTGGCTAGTCTCAAGCTTCCACCGCTCATCCTGAAGCGCGAGCACGCGCCCGTGCTGTCGCTCGTCCCTGCGCTGACGACGAGCCGGCTTGGCGCCGTCGCCCGGGCCTGGCGCGCCGACGTGGCCGGGCTAGGGACTGTGCTGGCGACCGTTGCCCTGGTCTATTGGCCGAGCCTGACCGGTACCGGGATCTACGCTCGCTCGGACACCTTTACCTTCTTCTTTCCGGCCTTCGCGACCCTTCACCAGTCGCTGCGCCTGCACGAGTTTCCCCTCTGGACGCCGTACGTCTTCGGCGGCTTCCCGCTATTCGCGGAAGGCCAGATTGGCGCGCTCTACCCCCCGAACCTGGCGGCCGCCGTGCTGCCGTCGGCAGCCGATGCCTTCCTGCTCCTACGCGTCTTCCACGTCGCCCTGGCCGCCAGCGGTACGTACGTCCTGGCACGCGTGCTCCACACCTCACCCCTGGGGGGGATCGTCGCGGCGCTGGCGTTCGGGCTGGGAAGCTTCGTGGTCGGACAGCAGCATCATGCCAACTTGCTCGCCTCGACGTCCTGGCTGCCGCTCATCCTGGCCGCCGTCGAATTGACGTTACGAGCCCACGGCTGGCTGAGCCTCGTACTGACCGGCATCACCGCGCTGCTGTTCGGCGTCCAGTCGCTCGCTACCCACGTGCAGCCGTCGATGCTGAGCGGCGCGCTCATTGGTGCCTTCATTCTGACCCGGCAGGCCGTCGTCGCGGCACACGTGGTGCGCGAGCGCGGAGGCCCGGCCTGCTGGTGTCTTGCCGGCCTGACGGTGGGACGTGGGCTGCTCGTGGGCGGCTTCATCGCGGCGGTTGGGGCGCTCATCGCCGCCGCCCAACTGCTGCCACTGTATGAATTGAGCCAGGAATCGTGGCGGGCCACTGGTTTCTCGTATCAGGATGCCATCGAATACTCGTTCCCGCCCATCAACCTCGTCACGCTGCTCTTCCCGTTCTTCTTCCGCGCACCGGACGGCGGTCAATGGTCGCTGTGGCAGGTGTGGGAGGTGGTGCTCTACGTTGGCGTCGTGCCGCTCGTGCTGGCTGTTCTCGCCGCGCTCACCACACAACGCTGGTCCGGTCGCTTCTTCATCGGCATCGCCCTCGCGAGCGGCGTCATTGCGCTCGGCGGCTATCTGCCGTTCGGGCTGTACGAGTGGCTGGTCCGGCTACCCGGCATGAATGTTCAGCGGGCGCCAGCTCGCTTCACCCTGCTC
Source organism: Chloroflexota bacterium (assembly GCA_020845495.1). The sequence continues at coordinate 92,376 of JADLFM010000137.1, read as the reverse complement.
ACCACGCTCGCGCTCGCCATGCTAGCCGGCTACGGCGCCGATTGGCTGGCCCGCGCCGACCCATCCCAGGCTGAACGGCGGCGGCGCTGGCTCGTCCTGCTTCATCTGGCGCTGGTCGGGCTGCTGGCCACGCTGACAGTGCACCTGGTCGTCTGGCGTGCCTGGCTCGAGACGAATCGGACCTGGGCGCTCGAGGCACTGGGGCGAACCTATCTCGCGTTGTCGCACGATCCGCTCCAGACACTGACTCCGCTGCGTGTGCTGGTCGGGCTGAATGCGTCGCTTGACCTCGCCACTCCAAAGACGGCGTTTGCCCCCGTGCTGCTCGGAGCATTTGCACTGCTCGTGCTCGGCTGGCGGGAGCTTCCTCGCCTTGCTCCACTCTGGCGGACGGTGCTGCTCGCGCTCGTGATTCTCGATCTAGCGGTCTTCGCCAGCGACTTCCAGCCGCTTGCACCGGCCGATGTGCTCGGCGACCTCGGACCGCCCGGCGGCCAACTCCTGGCGCGCGGCGAACTTGGCCGGATCCTGACTCGCCCGAGCGTCAAGACGATCCAGCCGAACGAGCTGCTGCCGTACCGGGTCGAGGAGGCGGACGGCTATAGCCCCCTCCAACTGGCACGCCACAAGGAGTACGTCTCGGCCGTCGAGCGGGTCGACAACACGCTGCTCGACCTGTGGGGAGTGCGCTGGATCGTCGAGCCGTCGAAACCCCCGGAGTACCCATCGTACCAGCAGGTGGGCTTCGATCCGCGCCAGCCGCTCATGATTGGCGGCGCCACGACGCCAAACGGACGCATCGGGCTGCAAGGCCCGAACGACTTTGCGACCGAAGTCCGGATGGTGCTGGCACTCGACGGCGGGACGGCGATCCCGGATGGAGCGACGGTCGGCGAGCTGACCGTGACCGACTGGCGTGGAGCTCGCCACATCATGCCGATCCGGGCTGGGCGCGAGGTTGCCGACTGGACGTTCCGCGCGCCGAACGGCCGGATCGCTCACCGTCCAGTGCAGGCGGCTGGCACGGCACCGGTGGACGGCGATCCCACCGCCGTGCGTACGCTAAGCTTCGCCGAGATCCGGCTTCCACGCCGGGAAAAGATCGCGCTGGTCGAATACCGCCACGTCAACCCGGTCGGCGAGACGCGGCTCTACGGCGTCGCACTGTTCGACGCTCAGACCGATGGGTTCGACCAACTCATGCAACAGGCCCGCTTCAACATCGTCTACCGCGACGCGGCGATCCAGATCCTGGAGAACACCACGACGCTCTCACGCGCCTACGTGGTGCCGGAGGCCGTCGCCGTACCTGACGGCCCGACTGCGCTCCAGCGCATCGAGCACGGCCCCTTCGACCCGAACCGTCAGGTCACTCTCGAGGGAGCATCTCTAGCTGATCTGCCACGCGCGGTGACGACCGGCGGCACTGCGGGTCTGGCTACTGTGGTTGCGGAGACGACAGGTATGGTGGTGCTCGACGCCGACGCGCCGTCAGGCGGCGTGCTCGTCCTTGCCGACGCCTACTACCCGGACTGGCATGCCTACCTCGACGGTGAGGATGTCCCAGTCCTGCGCGCGAACTACCTCTTTCGTGGCATCGTCTTGCCGCCCGGCTTCCATCACGTCGTCTTCCGTTTCGAGCCGGCCTCGTTTGCGCGCGGGCTCACTCTCTCTGCTGCCGGGTTGGCGTGCGTGCTTGGGACGGCGATGATTGGACTCGCAGGCCTTGCGTGGCGGCCCTGGCTGAGGCGCCGAACCGCGCAACGTCGTGGGACTCTGACATAACACACCCGGGCCGGCAGTTGCGGTAAGCCAGGCGTCGGCGTGGCCGCTCACTGCGCGGGATCCGGCTTTGCCCGCATGTCCGGGAAGGTGATAAGGTTCGAAACCTGATGGGTCGTCTCGCCTACCTCGATCACGCGGCCACCACTCCCCTCGACGCGCGGGTCCGCGAGGCGATGGCGCCGTATCTCGGGCCACGCTGGGGGAACCCGTCCAGCCTGTACGCTCATGGCCGGGTGGCGCGGCGGGCACTCGACGAGGCGCGCGACAGCGTCGCGGATGTGCTCGGCTGCCGGCCCGCCGAGGTGCTGTTCACGAGTGGTGGGACCGAGGCCGACAATCTTGCGGTGATGGGCACGGCCTTCGCGCGGCGCGACGAGGGGAACCACATTGTCACCAGCAGCATCGAGCATCATGCCGTGCTGCATGCCTGTGAGTGGCTGGAGAAGCACTTCGGGTTCGACGTGACGTACCTCCGCGTCGATAGCACCGGCACCGTCGACCTGGAGCACCTCGAGCGGGCGATACGGCCAGGCACCATCCTGGTCTCGATCATGTTGGCGAACAACGAGGTCGGGACGATTCAGCCGATCGCCGAGGCGGCAGCTATTGCGCGGCGCCACGGCGCAGCGTTCCACACCGACGCCGTGCAGGCGGCCGGGGCGCTCGACCTCGACGTCGGAACGCTAGGTGTAGATCTCCTCTCGTTGAGCGCCCACAAGTTCTACGGCCCAAAGGGCGTCGGCGTGCTCTACGTTCGGCGCGGCACGTCGCTGCTGCCACTCGCGCAGGGGGGCGGCCAGGAGCGCGGCATCCGCGCCGGAACGGAGAACGTCGCCAGCATCGTCGGGCTGGCCGAGGCGTTCAGGCTGGCGCATGACGAGCAGGCGGAGCGCAACGCGCACGCCAGCCGGCTGCGCGACCGCCTTGTCGCGGGCGTCGTGTCGGGCGTGGAAGGGGCGACGCTCACCGGCCACCCTACCCGCCGGCTCGCGGGCAGCGCGAGCTTCGTCTTCGAAAATGCCGATGGTGAATCGATCCTGATGAACCTGGATCAACACCAGATCTGTGCTTCGAGCGGCTCGGCCTGCACATCCGGGACGGTCGAGGTGTCGCACGTGCTGACCGCCCTCGGGCTGCCGCCGGAGCTCGCCCGAGGCAGTGTCCGAATGACGACCGGGCAGGCCATTGACGACGAGGGGATCGACCGGGTGCTCGCGGTGCTGCCCGACGTGGTGGCGCGGGTCCGGTCCTTGATGCCCATCCTATTGGGGACGCGGGAGTAACTCGCGAGAGCACGGCCGTGCCCGCTCAGGCCGGCCTGCTGGAGGGGAACATGCGGCTCGTCACGTTCCGGGACGCCGATGGCGCTGAGCGCCTGGGGGCTGTTGCCGGCGATCGTGTAGTAGACCTGGCAAAGGCGTCGAACGGCGACCTGCCGGCCTCGATGCTCGGATTGATCGAGGCCGGGCCGTCGGGGCTCGACCGCGCCCGCGAGGCCGCGGAGCAGGGTGCGTCAAGCAGCGTCGCGCTCGCCAGCGTGACCCTGCTCGCGCCCATTCCGCGCCCACGGCGTAACGTCTTCTGCCTCGGCCTCAACTACAAAGATCACGCCGCGGAAGCGGCACGGGCAGCCGGCCAGGAGTTGAAGCTGCCCAAGTACCCGATCTTCTTCAGCAAACCGCCGACCTGTGTGATCGGCCCGGACGCTGCCATCGAGTTCGATCCGAAGCTGAGCACCAAGATCGACTGGGAGATCGAGTTCACCTTCGTGATCGGGCAAGGGGGACGCGACATTCAGGCGGCCAACGCGCTCGGCCACGTGTTCGGCTACACCATCGCCAACGACGTCTCGGCGCGCGATCTTCAGGGCCGGCATGGCGGCCAGTTCTTCAAGGGCAAGAGCCTCGACACCTTTTGCCCGCTCGGCCCCTGGATCGTCACCGCCGACGAGATCCCCGACCCAGGCAACCTGACCCTCAGTCTGCGGCTGAACGACGTCGAAAAGCAGCGTTCGAACACTCGCGAGCTGATCTTCGACGTCCCGTCGACTATCGAGTCGCTCTCGGCCGGTATGACGCTCGAACCGGGCGACGTCATCCTCACCGGGACGCCGCATGGGGTCGGCTTCGCACGAACCCCACCGGAGTACCTGCAAGACGGCGACGTCGTCGAGTGTGCGGTCGAGCGGATCGGTGTCTTGCGGAATCCGGTCCGGACCACCTCCGGCCGCTAAGCCGGCCCCCAGGCCAGGCCGGGCGGCGTGCCCCGGCCTGGTAGCCTCGCCGGGCGAGTGGCGCTCATCGGCCAGACACTGGCTGTCACCGCTCCGTCCTAGCCCTTGGAGGAACCAACCAGGTGAGCGCATCGGCCCCTCCCCGAAAGGGTGAGCGCCTCGGGACGTTCTGGATTTCGGCGGCGATCGCCTTCGCGCTGCTCGCAGCACTGGTGTTCTTGCCTTGCCTTGGGGAGCCGCGCGGCGCCGTGCTCGGTCAGGCCGCCGGAGGCGCCTCGGGCAACAAGGTGCCACCATTCCCGGCCGGTCCGACTGGCCCAGTCTGGGGCAAGAATGTCGATGTGACGGTTCCGTTCCAGAAGACGATCGAGATGCTGCCGCCAGGTGCGCCGTACGTGTTCCGGGTGACGGAGCTCGAGATGTCGCCGGGGGCCCGGATCTTCGACCACAAGCAACTGGGCGTCGGCGCCCACTATGTGCTGCGCGGGAACATCACCATCGAGAACGCCGAGGATGGCGCTTCGACAACCTACGGCATCGGGCAGGGCTACTTCGAGGGGCTGGAGCCGCTCCACCGCGCCGTCAACGGGGGCGCCGACGAGAACCGGGTGCTGATGTTCGACCTGCTCTCGGCCAGCCGAGGCTTCGACGGCCAGCAGCAGTTTACGAGCACCGGACGGCACAACGAGGGCGAGTTGCGCTCCGGGCCGTACGTCCAGATCCCGCTCGCCGACCTGCCCCAGGGGCCGCTCATGCTCCGGATCACCGACATGAAGTTCGGCCCGAAGGCGAAGACGGTCGAGCACGTGCACGTGGGACCGGCGATCTACTTCGTGCAGGAGGGCACGGCGACCGTTCGGAAGAACTGGAACAATAGCTCGATCACCTACGGCACCAACGGCTACTTCTACGAGAGCGGGCGTGAGCCGTACATTCTGGAGAACAAGCCGGCGGCGCCAGCGCGGTTCGTCGCCGTCGAGATCCTGCCGGCCAGCCTTGGCGACGCACCGTCCACCATCGCCACCGAGGATTGAGGCCCCACCGAAGACCAAGGGCCGGGAGCTCCGTCGCTGGTACTCGCGAACGGGGCGATCCTGGCTCGGGTACGTCGGGAGCGGGCGTTCCCGAGTTGACTTTGGCGCGAGCGGGGCGGCGCGGCTCGCCGCTGTTCGCCTCAGAAACGCAGAAGGCCGATGCCCGTTGGCTTCAGCCCTCGAACGACGACGTCAGCGGTGGAGGTCAGGCGGCGTCGTGGTGAGGCCGATGGCGGCGTCGCTCGGCCAGCGGGACCGGGCGGGCCTGAGCACGGGTGTGCGGACGGGTGAGAGGCCGGGTGAGAGGCCGGGTGAGAGGCCGGGTCTGAGAACGGACTGGCACGCGGTTGAGCAGGTACTCGACCTGGGTGATTCCCGCGTCGGTGCCGCGTCGAGCCGAGCGCATGAGCGCTCGCGCCCCCTGCGGAGAGCCGGCCTCACCCCAGAGGTGACACCAGAGCAGCAGGCCAACCGCGGCCAACAACACGACGCCGGCGATCCACGGATCGCTGAGCCAGAGGGTGCCCGTCTCGTCCAGTGTCATCCCGATACCTCCCGATGGATCGTTCCCACGGCCGGGGTCTCGATCGGTCGAGCGCCACGCCGCCGACACGTGCGTTACGTTCTGCAACACGCGGGGCCGGTTGGCGATTCCGTTAAGCAGAGACTGTGCCAGCCTCCGTCGCGACCCGCCGCACCGTGCACCATCGAACGTTTGATCTGAACGTATGTTCGCCTACTGGAAGATGCCTGTCAATCCATCCGGCATCACGGCCACGTCTCGGCGCGTCCGTCTCATGACCACTTCCCGGGCTCCTCTGGAGGTCAGTCGCCATCGGCCTCCCAGCAGGGCACCCATGGCAGCCCGGGTGCGCCCTGGCGCACCTGGCGAGGTCTGCGCACCTGGCGAGGTCTGCGCCAGATGAGGCGGGTTGAGCGGGTAGCGCTTCGGAGGTTGGTCCTGGACTGGGCGCCGGTGCTCGCGGTGGCGCTTGTGGCAGTGCTGATCCTGCGGGGTCCGGCCGAGGGCCAGCGGTTCACGATCGACGAGAGTCGCTGGATCTCGACGAGCCGCTACTACTGGATCACCTTCGTCGAGCACGATCTGCTCGGCCCTGATTGGCAGCCCAACTACCTGATCCTCACCCATCCGCCGGTCGCCCGGTACATCATCGGCTTCGGGCTGTCGCTCCAGGGCTGGACTCCCGATCAACTGAACGGCCGCTACGACAGCCTGCGAAACCGCACCTTCAACGAAGACGCCGGCAACATCCCCTCGCCTGAACTCCTGGCGGCGGCTCGCCGGGTCGTGTTCGTCTTCGCCATCGGGGCGATCGTGCTGGTCTACCTCGTGGGACGGACGTTGGCCGGGCCGGCGGCAGGACCGCTCGCCGGCCTGTCGGCGGCTGGTCTAGCGCTGGCGAATCCTCTGTTGTCGACACTCTGGACTCGCGCGCTGGCCGAGTCGATACTGGCCTTCTTCAGCCTGTTGGCGATGTTCCTGGCGCTTCGCGTCATGCCCGCTGTGGCCGGCATGCGGCCGGGTGCGGCCGGCCCAATCGCCGCGACCGCCGGCCCAATCGCCGCCGGCGTCGTGCTAGCGCTGGCAGCGGCCACAAAGCTGAGCGGCGGCCTCATCGGCATGGGTGCGCTCCTGTTCGCGGCAGTCCAGCAGGGACTGGCCCTCCTTCGGACGGGCCGCACGGCCGGATTCCGCGCCTGGGTGGATCTCGGCCTTGCGGCCCTCGTCGTCTTCGTGCTCGTCAATCCGCTGCTCTACCCTTCACCAGCCGGGCGAACGCTCCAACTCGTGCAGCACCGCCGCGACGAGATGCTGACCCAGCAGCAGAACTTCCCCGGTCAGGCCGTCGCGTCCGACCTCGGCATCCGGACTGGCCGGGTGGCGCGCCGGTTGTTCGACTCCTACGTCACGCTGGATCTGCCCGGTCCACTCTCGGCGGACGCGCCGCTCGTGGCCGCCGGGCTCATCGTCGCCGTAGTGCTGACCGTCCGCGAGCTTCGGGAGCGCCGCGCGGGCAGGATGGCGCTGTTCTCGTGCTGGGTGGCCGTGACGTACGGCGTGACGACGGTCAACCTCGGCTTCGATTCGAGCCACTACTACGCGCCACTGCTGACCTTGAACGTGCTGTTGATGGGCATCGCGGTCGGGAATGGGGTGGCATGGCTGGCTGGAGCGTTGTCGGATCGCCTGCCGAGTGGCATCCCGGGCCTGGGAGCAATTGGACGGGCAGCCTCGAGTCAGAACACCCAGAACCCGGCGACAAACAGCGGCAGTCTGACGACCCAGACGAGCGCCAACGCCGCGACCGCCACCCAGGGCGCAGGCGTCGTCACCAGCCAGTCGAGCAGCGCCGTCGACGAGAGGTCGACCTGACGTCGGTCCCGGTACCAGCGCCAGCCGTCCGCGACCAACAGGAAGAGGAACGCGGCGACGGTCACGATACCGAGCGGGTGGAAATAGAGCGACGCGGTAAGGTCGCCGTGGAGAAGGAAGACCACACTCCTGGTCAAGCCGCAGCCGGGGCAGGGCAGACCGGTCATCACCTTGAACGGGCAAAATGACGGGCCGGCCGTCATCGCCTCGGGCGGCACGACGAGCCCGACCAGCAGCGCGAGGGCCGCGACGGTCGCCGGGCGGACGTACGGCAGCAGGCGGGCTGCCCTCCCGATGACGGGAGTGGCGAAGAGCATCTGGCCAGCGTGTCGCAGCGGATCGTCAGGGCCACGCGGCCGAGCCGCGCGTACGGCGCCACGCGCTGCACACTCGGTCGTTTGCTGTGTCATGGCGGGCATCGTACGCTGGTCAGTGGGTGGACAGCCAGTCTGGGTGCCGCGATTCAGGAGCGGACGGAGGCTCCGCCGGCGCGGACGCACTGCCGCCAGTAGGCCAGCACGTCCGCAAGCGTCTGTTCGAAGGGGATCTCGGGTCGCCAGCCGGTGGCCGCATGGAGCTTCGTGATGTCGGCGTACTGGACTGACACTTCCAGCGGACGGATCAGGGCGGGGTCCGTCTCGACGGCCGGTCGGACGCTGGTCAGGGCGATCAGGCCGTCGAGGATACTGCGAATGCTGCGCGGCTGGCCGCTGCCAAGGTTGTAGACCTCGCCGGGTGTGCCCCGCTCGATCAGCAGCCGGTAGCCACGGGTCACGTCGCGGACGTCCGTGAAGTCGCGCTGACCGTCGAGAAAACCGACCGTCATCTTCGGCGCGCGCAAACCCGCTTCCATCTCGGCAAGCTGACGCGCAAAGGCCGGCGTGACGAAGGTGCTAGCCTGCCCCGGCCCGGTGTGCGTGAAGGGACGCACTCGGATGATGTGCAGGCAACGCGTCGCAAAGTACTGGTGCCCCAGCATATCCTGGGTGACCTTGCTGACGGCGTATGGGCTGATCGGGCGGAGCTCTTTGGTCTCGACGATGGGGAGCTCATCCGGCGCTGTGCGGCCGTACTCTTCGTTCGAGCCGATCGCGAGCACACGCGCCGTCGGCGCTCGTTCGGCGACCGATTCGAGCAGGTTCACCTGTCCGACGATGTTGTTGATGAGCGTCGGGAGCGGATCGGCAAGCGACCGTGCCACCGACGACTGGCTCGCCAGGTGGTAGACCGCCTCGGGCAGCGCCGCTTCGAGTGCAGCGTCGACATCCTGTCGCCGGCAGAGATCGCCATGGACGAGCCGAATGCGGCGATCGAGCCCCACGGTCTCGCGGCCCGGGCGCGCAAGCCCGTAAACCTCGTGTCCGTCCTCGTCGAGCAGTTGGGCAGCCAGGTGCCGACCCACGAAGCCGGCGACGCCGGTGATGAGTACGCGCATCCGAGCGAACAGCCTCCTCCGTGGGCCATGCGTCAGGCGAAGCCCGACGCGTCCTGAGGCCGCACCTGACGGCCTCCTGTCGAGCACATCCCGACGCGCGGGCGCGGCGGAAGGATGACAGATTGCGTGGACGCTCGGCCACGCCTGGCGAGCTCGCCAGGTATGGCCGAGCGTCCCATGGGCGCCTGGATCGATGAGCGACGGCTAGCGGGCGCTGACCATCTCGCCGAGCCCGGCCTCACGCCGCAAGATCTCGGCCTTGTCGGTCGCTTCCCACGGCGCGTCGATGTCGTTGCGCCCGAAATGGCCGTAGGCCGCAGTCCGCTTGTAGATCGGCCGTCGCAGGTCGAGCTCCTTGATGATCGCCGCGGGCCGGAGATCGAAATGCTTCTCGATGAGATCTCGGATGATCTCCTCGTCCACCGTGTTGGTGGCGAAGGACTCGGTCATGATCGAGACCGGCTTCGCCACGCCGATGGCGTACGCAAGCTGCACCTCGAATCGCTCGGCCAGGCCGGCCGCCACCACGTTCTTGGCGACGTAGCGAGCGGCGTAGGCAGCTGAGCGGTCGACTTTGGTCGGATCCTTGCCCGAGAAGGCGCCGCCGCCGTGGCGTGCCATGCCGCCGTAGGTATCGACGATGATCTTGCGCCCGGTCAGGCCCGAGTCACCCCACGGCCCGCCGATGACGAACCGACCGGTCGGATTGATCAGGATGCGAGTATTTTCGAGCAGTTCTTTCGGGACGATCGGCCGAATGACGAACGTCTTCAGGTCGTCGGCGATCTGCTCCTGCGTGGCGTCCTCGGCGTGTTGCGTCGAGATGACGATGGTGTCGACGCGGGCCGGCTTGCCGAAGCGATACTCGACGGTCACCTGGCTCTTGCCGTCCGGGCGGAGGTAGCCGAGCGTACCGTTCTTGCGGACTTCGGTGAGCCGGCGGGTCAGCCGGTGCGCCAGTGCGATCGGGAGCGGCATCAACTCCTCGGTCTCGTTGCAGGCGAACCCGACCATCATGCCCTGGTCGCCGGCGCCGGTGTCGAGGTTGTCGCTGATCTCGTGCTGCTTCGCCTCCAGCGCCTTGTCGACACCGAGCGCGATGTCGGCCGATTGCCCGGACAGGTGGACCTCGATGTGCGCCGTCTTGCCGGCCGTGCCGTACGACCGCTCGGTATACCCAATCTCGTTGAGCGTCTTACGGACGAGGTCTCGGACCACATGCTTCGGCGGGAGCGGGGTGACCTCGCCGAACACAGCGACCCAGTCGTCAGCCTCGTCAGATTTGATGCCGGCCTCACAGGCCACGCGGGCAGTCGGCGTCTGTTCCAGGGACCAGTCGAGCACGGCGTCCGAGATCTGGTCGCAGATCTTGTCCGGGTGCCCCTCGGTGACCGACTCCGAGGTGAACAGCACGCTCGGCGACGTCATGAACGTGTTGGACATGCGCGTATCCCTTCCTCGCCCTCTCAGGTACCCTGTTCCCAGGACGCCAGGTACTTCTCCTGCTCGGCCGTCAGGTGGTCGATCTTGGTGCCCATTGCCTCGAGCTTGAGTCGGGCGATCTCGCGGTCGATCTCCTCGGGCACGACGTAGACGTCGTTCTTCAGGCTCTTGGCATTCTTGACGATGTACTCTGCGCCAAGCGCCTGGTTCGCGAAGCTCATATCCATGACGGCGGCCGGGTGACCCTCGGCTGCTGCCAGGTTGATGAGCCGCCCCTCGCCGAGGATGTAGATGCGTCGGCCGCCCTTCAGCCGATACTCATCCACGAAGGGGCGCACGCGGCGCGTCGTCTCGGCCTGCTCTTCGATCGCCGGGATGTTGATCTCGTCGTTGAAGTGGCCGGAGTTTGCGACGATGGCGCCGTCTTTGAACGCCGCGATGTGCTCGCGATCTACCACGTTCAGGTTGCCGGTGACGGTGATGACGAAGTCAGCGCGGGGGGCGGCCTCGAGGAGCGGCATCACCTGGAAGCCGTCCATGAGCGCCTCCAGCGCCCGGACCGGATCGACTTCGGTCACGATCACGTGCGCGCCCAGGCCCTTCGCCCGCGACGCGACACCCCGGCCGCACCAGCCGTAGCCCACCACCACGATCGTCTTGCCGGCCAGCAGCACGTTGGTCGCCCGGATCACACCGTCGATGGTGCTCTGGCCGGTGCCGTAGCGGTTGTCGAAGAAGTGTTTCGTCATCGCCTCATTGACCGCGATGACAGGGAACTTCAACGCGCCGTCCCTGGCCATCGCCTTCAAGCGGATGACGCCTGTCGTCGTCTCCTCAGTCCCGCCCACCACGTTCGGCAGCAGATCCGGCTTCTGGGTGTGCAACACGGTGACAAGGTCCGCGCCGTCGTCCATCGTCAGGTTCGGACGATTCGCAAGCGCCGCCTCGATGTGCTGGTAATAGGTTTTCTCGTCCTCACCCTTGATGGCGAAAGTCGGGATGCCGTGTTCGCCGGCCAGTGCCGCCGCCACGTCGTCCTGCGTCGAGAGTGGATTGGAGGCACAGAGGATGACCTGCGCGCCGCCCTCCTTCAGGGTGACGGCCAGATTCGCCGTCTCGCTCGTCACGTGCAGGCAGGCCGAGAGGCGCAGCCCTTCGAGCGGGCGCTCGCGGCGGAAGCGCTCCTGGATCAGCTTGAGGACGGGCATCTCGGACCCGGCCCACTCGATCTTGAGCAGCCCCTGCTCGGCGAGGCCGATATCCTTGACGTCGTACTCGGCGGCTCGCGATGTCGACATGCAGAATGCTCCTACTCTCACTATCTCGGCGGTGGCGATTGGCGGAGGTTTGCCGCTCGCGGGGAGTCCGGCGCTCAGAGGGCGGCCGTCTCGAAGCTGGTGAACGCGAGGAACTCGCGGTAGCGAGCCTCAACATCGTCGCGGGTGATGTTCGCCAGACGGTTGACGCCGAGCGATTCCACGGTAAAGGATGCGACGGCGGTGCCGTGCACGAGGGCGCGCTTGATCCCGCCGAACGACAGGTCACCAGTCTCGGCCAGGTAGCCCATGAAGCCGCCGGCGAACGAATCGCCGGCCCCGGTTGGATCTTTCACGTCTTCAAGCAGCAAGGCCGGTGCACCGAACACACCCTGCTCGGAGACGAGCAAGACACCATGCTCGCCCTTCTTGATGATGACGGCAGTCGGACCGTTCGTCATGATCGTGCGGGCGGCGGCGAGCAAGTTGGGCGTGCCGGCGTACTGGCGGGCCTCGGCGTCGTTAATCGTCACGACGTTCGAGCGATGCATCGCCTCGGTCAGCCGATCTTTTTGTGTCTCGATCCAGAGGTTCATCGAGTCGAGCACGACGAGCTTGGAGCCAGTAACCTGCGCCTGTACCGTCATCTGGAGGGCCGGCAGGATGTTGGCCAGGAAGACGTACGGCGCGTGTCGGTAGCTCTCCGGCAGGCTCGGTTGGAAGTCCGCGAACACGCCCAGGCGGGTCTCCAGCGTGTCGCGAGAGTTCATGTCGTAGTGGTAGCGGCCGGACCAGAAGAACGTCTCGCCCGGCGCCCGCTGAAGCCCCTCGACGTCGACCCCTTTCTGTTCGAGGAGCGCGACGTGCTGCTCGGGGAAGTCGTCGCCCACGACTGCGACGATGCCGACGTGGGTGTAGAGTCGCGCGGCGAGCGCGAAGTACGCCGCCGAACCGCCGAGGACACGCTCAGCGCGCTCAAACGGCGTTTCGAGTGTGTCAAGGCCAAGTGAGCCGACCGCGATCAGGGTGTTCAACCGATGATTGCTCCAGTGAGCGCGTGCGCGCAGATGCAGGATCGCTCGCGCGGAATCCGGGGGATCAGCCGCAGCAGCAGATCCCGAACGCGAGCGTTGTTGCGATGGAAGACCTCGACTACTCCCGCGACGCTGACCGGCTCGATGTCTGGTCGACCTTCGAGGCCGGCGTCGTAGTCGGTAATCAGCGAGATCCCCACGTAGCAGACTTCCAACTCGCGGGCGAGGATCAGTTCCGGATACTGGGTCATGTTGATGACCGACCAGCCGGCCGAGGAGTACCAGCGGCTCTCGGCGAGCGTGGAAAAGCGTGGCCCCTGGATAACGACGACAGTGCCTCGGTCGTGCATGGCGATCCCGAGCTCGCGGCCGGCCACGATCGCCAGTTCGCGCAGTTCCGGACAATAGGGGTGGGCCGACTGAATATGGACGACCGGCGGGCCATCGTAGAAGGTATCCGGTCGGCCGCTCGTTCGGTCGGCGAACTGATCGCAGACGACGAAGTCGCCGGGCTTGACGTTCGGCTGGAGGCTGCCGGCCGCATTCGGGCCAAGGATACGTGTCACGCCGAGCGACGCCAGCGCCCAGATATTGGCGCGGTAGTTGATCCGGTGGGGTGGATAGCGGTGGCCCTGGCCGTGACGGGCCAGGAAGGCGACTCGCGCCCCCTCATACGTGCCCACGGCGATGGTGTCGCTGGGCGGGCCGTAGGGGGTCTGCACGGTCTGGTGCGTGACGTCGCCGAGCAACTCGTAAAAGCCCGAGCCGCCGATGACGGCGACGTCCGCGATGTCCTTACGCTCGAACACGGGGGCGCTCCTCACCCACGAACACGACCCTGCTCCTCCTCGCGTCGGCGACGGTGCGCCGCGGCCGCTTCGACGGCTTGCCGCAGCGCCACACCATACGGTGCGCGGTGGACACCCTGCTCGGTCACGATGGCGGTGACGTAGCGGGCCGGCGTCACGTCGAAGGCCGGATGTGCCGCCGCGACCCCATCGGGTGCGATCTGGATGCCGCGTATGTGCGTCACCTCGTCGGATGACCGCTCCTCGATCGGGATCGCGTCGCCGCTCGCGATCGACAGATCGACGGTCGAGGTTGGCGCCGCGACGTAGAACGGGACGCCATTCTCCTTACAGAGTACCGCCAGGGTATAGGTGCCGATCTTGTTCGCCACGTCGCCGTTGGCGGCGATGCGGTCCGCGCCGACGACCACCAGATCGACCGCCCCACGCCCGATGAAATGGCCGGCCATATTGTCGGAAATCAGGGTTTGCGGGATGCCGGCCTGCTGAAGTTCCCAGGCCGTCAGGCGAGCGCCCTGGAGAAACGGGCGAGTCTCATCCACGTAGACGTGGATCCGCTTCCCGGCCTCTGCCGCCGCGCGAACGATCCCCAGGGCCGTCCCGTAGTCCACCGTCGCAAGCGCGCCGGTGTTGCAGTGGGTCAGAATGGCGGCAGCGTTCGGGACCAGTGCCGCGCCGTGCGCCCCAATCTGGCGGTTGACCTCGACGTCTTCGTCCGCGATGTCCTGGGCAAGGGCTGTGACGGCTGACTGCGCTCGTTCGACGGCGGCACGGTCTGCCCCGCGCTGAACCCCGCCAGGCTGCTGCCGCGCGCACTCCAGCACGCGCCCGACCGCCCAGGCCAGGTTTACCGCCGTCGGCCGGGTGGCCATGAGGCGAGCGGCGGCGTCCTCCAGGTGGGCCAGCAAGCCGGCCGGATCGTCTCCAGTGTATGCATGCGCGCCGATAGCGAGCCCGAACGCGGCTGCCGCGCCGATGGCTGGCGCACCGCGCACCTTCATCGAACGGATGGCGTCGGCGACCTCGTCAACGGTCCGGCACTCGACGACCCGGACGTCGGCGGGGAGCGCGGTCTGGTCAATCAGGCGAAGGGCGCCGTTGTGCAACTCGACGGTGCGCATGATGTTTCGTTCCGAGTGGGGGGCAGAATCGCGCGCACCAAAAAAGGCTCTCCAGAGAGAACCTTGCGCTGCCGAATGACGCTTCTCATCTTCCAGGCCGCGCGTCGCGTCCTGTCGGAATTGGCACCTACTCGCCCGCGCCCCGCCCTGCCGGCGATGGCTCGGATGAGGGGTTGCCGGGCTTCGTCGGGCCGGTCCCTCCGCCTCTCGTGATAAGAGCGCGCAAATCTTCAGTTGTGTACGCCGCGCTGTGGCCCGCGACCGGCCAGTTCCGGGGCGAGTATACGGGAAGATTTTAGAGCCTGACAACCGAGTGTCGCCGAAACTCGGCGAGATTCTGGCACGCATTCGACGCGCTGGTGCGACCCGTCCAGAGGTGAGGGCCGGGCCCTGGTGTCGAACTGCGATGTCCGGCCACGTCGACGTCCGCGCCGTCTCAGACGGCCGAGGCACGCAGCCTTAGTAGCTGATCTGGGTTGCGACGCGATAGCCGTCCAGCCGGTCGCGGCCGTGGAGAAACGAGAGCTCGACAAGGAAGGCCGTCCCCACCACCTGCCCACCGAGCCGTTCCACCAGATCGATGGTCGCCTGAACCGTCCCGCCCGTCGCGAGGAGATCGTCGACGACCAGGACCCGCTGTCCACGCGAAATGGCATCCACATGCAGTTCGAGGGTATTGGTGCCGTACTCGAGGGCGTACTTGGCGCTGATCGTCTTCGCGGGCAGCTTACCCAGCTTTCGGACCGGCACGAACCCGACGCCAAGATTGTAGGCGATCGGCGCGGCGAAGATGAATCCACGCGATTCCATGCCCACGACGGCTTCGACCCGCCACGGGCGTACCCGCTCGGTCATCGCGTCGACCGCGTCCTTGAACGCAGGGCCGTCCTTCAAGAGCGTGGTGATGTCCTTGAAGACGATACCCTTCTGAGGAAAGTCGGGGACGTCACGAATGCGGCTTGCGAGGTCGATCATCACTCCTCGAATTCTCCGACGTGTCGCCGGACCGCTGTGGCGCGACAGGTAGGGCGCGATGGGTAGGGCGTGGTGTCACCGGGCATTCCCGAATCGAGTCCGAACGACCGAGCGTGTGAATGCGCTGCCAAGCGTACGATGCCGTGGCGCCGACGTGCTCGGACCTGGGCCGCTCAGAGCGAGCCGCTCGCGACCTCAATGCTCGAGCCAGTGACACGAAACGCGCACGTCCTGACCGACTGGGTCGTGGGGAGCGCCACGGCTTGCTTGATCGGGGTCGTGAAGCCGTCAACGTTCGCCACGTCCACCGATTGGGTGCCCACCTCAACGGCCGTGACCCGATGAGGCAGGATCTCTGAGGCGTGCGCCGCGGATTCGAAGCTGGGCATCGTGCTCTCCGAACACAACTACCGGTCGGGAGCAGGCAGGCTCCCTGACACTGGTGCTTCTCTGACCGGCAATTCTACTCGCCAGCCCTCGGACCTCCCAGGGCGGACCAACCTGCTCTATCTCTCCGGGCGCTGGCGGCCGTCGCACGCCCGGGCGACTGTCGCGCTCCCGTCGGCTAGCGCCGAAGACTTCCTACAGGATTCGGACCACCCCGGCCTACCAGACGCTGACGGCAGCCCGGCGACGCCTGGCCCGGCGACGCCTGACCCGGCGACGCCTGACCTGGTGCGTGGCCGACGAACCTGGGCTGCCGACGTAGCTCAGGGTGCAGCCGCCGCGCCCCAACTGGGTGCGCCCGTGGCACCCATCGAGCGAGCGCCCATCGCCAGACGATCGCCCTCGCCGATAACCGTTCGCAGACCTGCTGGCGCCGAGCGGCCGCTCGCACCGGCAAGTGGCGTCCGAAAGGCGTCTCCCACGATGCCGCAGGGCCGTTAGTATTTGCGAGTTGACTATAGCTCATAGCGCATAAGAGCGATGAACAGGAACTGTGTGGCGGAGAGTCTTGAAATGAAGCGATCCAGCAATCTCAAGACTCTCAGCACATCCGCCCGGCAGTTGCGCCGGCTCATCCACCTTCAGACCGCGATCGTGGTTGTGCTGGCGACTGCCGCCATCGCCTCGGCCGTGGTATGCCTCGGCCCAGGAAGCGTGACGCAGGGCGGCCAGTTCGTCACCTGGGCGATCCTCGGGGCTATCGTCCTGGGTTGTCTCGCCTGCGACCGATTGGCTGGACAGCAGGTAGCCGCGCTCGCGACGGGCGCCGCCACGCTGCATCTGGCGGCGAGCGACCGGGCCGCCAATCTCGCGCGGGCCAATGCCGACCTGAGTCGTCAGGATCGCGAGCGGGCGGAACTCTTCGCGACGATGTCGCACGAGCTTCGGACCCCCCTGAACGCGATTCTCGGGTACAGCCGCGCGCTGCTCGACGGCCTCGACGGTGAGTTGAACGCCGAGCAGCGCGCGGACGTTCTTCATATCCACGATGGCGGTCAGGGGCTCCTCGCCATCGTCAACGGTGCTCTGGAGATGGCCCGTCTCGACGCCGGACGGGTTCAGCTTCGACGCGAGCCGGTCGACGGGGTGTTGCTCGCGGATGAGGTGATGAGCTTCCTCACACCGCTGGCAGACGAGCGCGGCCTCGAGCTCGTGAACAGAGTGCCGTCCGACTTGCCGGAGCTGATGGGCGACGAAGGCCGGCTGCGCCAGATCCTGCTGAACCTCGTCGGCAACGCGATCAAGTTCACTGACAGGGGCAGTGTGACGATGTCCGCGACGATCTTGGACGGTGTGGCCCGGCTCTCGGTGACGGATACCGGAATTGGGGTGCCGGCCGAGGCCCGTGACGTGATCTTCGAGCCGTTCCGTCAGGCCGACCAGGCGGCGACCCGCCGTCACGGCGGCACCGGACTCGGACTGCCGATCGCAAAGCGGCTGGTCGAACTGATGGGTGGTCGAATCTCGCTCGATAGCGAGCCTGGGCACGGCAGCGCCTTTCACGTCACGATACCGCTTGCCCCACGGGCTGCGTCTCCGTCGGTCGTGAACGATGAGGACGGCGCCCCACAGCGAGTGCTGCTGGTGGGTGATGGCGTGGATCTGGAACAGGTACAAGCCAGGCTTTCCCGGCGCGGCCTGGACGCCGTGTCCGCGAGTGCCGACCGCTGGCCCGCCGTCCTGCACGCGACGACACCGGATCTCGTCGTCTTCGACCTGCTCTTGCCTGGGGCGGGCGCGTGGCACGCGCTCGCCACGTTGAAGGCGATGCCACCCGACCGTGGACGGCCGGCCCTCGTGGCCGTCACTGCTGACGGTCAGATGCTCCTGCTCGCGCTCGGGCCATCCGATTACCTGTTGACGCCGCGCGACAACGCCGTCCTGGCTGCACGCACGGCTGCACTCGTGAACGAGCGGATGGGCCTGTCTGGCATCACCGGCCTGGTACTGGTGGTTGACGGCGAGCCGGCAACCCGGCTCCAGCGCGTGACGATGCTCCAGGCTGCCGGATTGGCGGTTCGTGAAGCGGCCAACCACGATGCGGCGGTGAGCGCTGTCCTGACCGAGGCGCCTGCTGCTGTCGTCCTCGATCTCCTGCTGCCGGACGGAACATCGTTGGACGTGCTGCACGCGTTACGGTCGCGCCCGAGGACGTGTGCCGTGCCCATCGTCCTGACGAGTCCGCTCTCGCTCTCGCCGTTGCAGCAACGCTCGCTCTATCTTGCCGCGCTCCGCCTCGCTCGCGAGCACGGCACCGGTCTCGAACAGGCCGCCATCGCGCTTGCCGGTCACCTGACCGGCGAGATGGCGGCCGTTGCAGTCGTGGAGGGAGCGCGATGACCACCATTCTCGTCATCGACGACGACGCCGCCGGGGGAAAGCTCGTCTCGCGGTACCTTCAGCGAGCCGGCTACACGGTCGTCGTCCGTACCGATGGACGCTCAGGGCTGGAGCGGGCGTTGGCTGCGCCGCCAGATCTGATCCTGCTAGACGTGATGATGCCGGGCATGGACGGCTATGCGGTCTGCCGTCATCTCCGCGCCGACCCCACGACCCGCGAAACGCCCGTCATCTTCCTCAGCGCTCGCGGCGAGCTTGCGGACCGAGTGGCAGGACTGGACGAGGGTGCGGTCGATTATCTGGTCAAACCTTTCGTGCCGGACGATCTGCTGGCACGGGCGCGTGCGGCGCTCCGCACCAAGGCGCTCCAGGACGAATTGCGGCAAGCCAACGCCACTCTGATGCGCGTCGAGCGGAGTCGCCAGGAGTTCGTCAGCATGCTGACGCACGACATTCGGGGCATGCTGGGAGCCGTCGGCGCGGCCATCGAGATGTGTCAGAGCGATATCGATCCGGACGCGCTGCCGGATGCCGCTCGATTCTTGGAGATCGCCGAGCGAAACACCCAGGAGTTGACCGAACTTGCGACCAACCTGCTCGATTGTTATCGACTGGATGAGGGCCGCCTGCGCCCGCGCTTCGAGCACGTCGAGATGGGGGAGGTCGCGTCGGAGGTGATCGAGCAGTTGTCAGCGCAGGCCGAGCGCCGCCACATCCTGCTGACGCTCGACGGGCGGCTGGCCGGGACGGTGATCGGCGATCCTGACCTGCTTCGACGGGTGCTCCAGAACCTCGTGACGAATGCCCTCAAGTTCGTTCCCCCGGGCGGATCCGTCCAGGTCGTGGTCGGTGCAAGCGTCACCGCGCCGGGCGAGATCGAGGGGCCATCCGAGGGGCTGGTCGTGGCGGTCGTCGATGACGGCCCCGGCGTTGCGAGCGCGGATCAGGCGAAGCTGTTCGAGCGTTTCTCACAGGTGGCGCAGCGCGGCTCACACCGAACGGTCGGTTCGGGGCTTGGCTTGTCGTTCGCCCGCCAGGTCGTCGAGATGCATGGCGGTGCGATCTGGGTCGAGAGCACGCCGGGCCAGGGCAGTACGTTCGCGTTCATCTTGCCACTGAGCGACGCGCACGCGCAGCCGGCCGTCGAGTTGCGGCCGCTCCGCGCCGCCGTCTGACCCGCCGTCTGAGCCGCCCGCCACTCGGCAGCCGGCGCCGGTGGCCCAGGGAGAGCGCGGTTCGCCCAAGGTCACCTGCTGAATGGTGAATGGCCCGTCGCTGCGCGGACGAACGGCGGGGGCGTCTCTGCCCGCTGAGCCGAGAAAGCGTACCGTCGACTCGTAGGATCCCGCTCAGGTCGCGAAGCCCGCTCCACCCCATCCAGCCTCGAGATCTCCAGGTCGACCAAGCCTGCTTCCTGCACGGTAACGCGCACCGGCCTCTCCGACGTTACGACGGCGATGATGGCTGCAAGAGTCGGAGGAAGCGGATCACGGAGCGCTGCGAACCACGCACCCCGCTCCGCCACTCGGGCCGCTTGCCGTCGTCGCCAGCATGATTTGACGGCCTTCATGCTTGTTGCCAATAATTGCACATGCCAAACAATGCGATAGTCCGCGTGATGGAGGAATCGACGGCCTCGATCGTGGCTCGCTGACGCACCTGCCTGCGCGTGTGCGCGAGGCGCTCACGATCACATGTTGGCGCTCTTGGACTGAACTCGTGGGCAGCCGGCAGTGTATCGGCGTACAGAGGTGGTTGGCGCCTTCGGCTGTGGCCACGGGGCTGTGGACTGCTGGCGAGGCGTCTACAGCGCCCAACGCCTGAACGCTCACCGCCTATCCCCGGCGATAGGAAGTCTGCGCGGGCAGTGGTCCGCGCTGGTGCAATGCGCCGCCCGCAGTCCGCGAGGCGCCCGGGCGCTCCCCACATCGAGATGAGAGACCCCATCTGAAGGATCCAGGAGGCCTCATGCCGCGTTCCGCTCGCCGCTCCCTACCACGCCGCACACGCCGAGCCTTCGTGCAGACGTTGGGGGCCAGTATTGTGGCGCTCGGCGCCGCTTCCGCTCTGGGAACCAGGCCGCTTCACGCTACCGTCCTCGCGCCGTCGCTGGCTACTCCGGCTATTAGCCAGGTGTCAGGCACGCTGACGCTCGTCGATGCGTTCGAACCAAAGTCGTACGCTGATGGCGATGTGTTCGTGATCCGTGAGGGGATCGGTGAGGGGCTGCTCAAGATCAATTTCCAGAGCCAGTTCGAGGGAGCGCTCGCGACCGACTGGGGGATGGACGACGCAAACACCTGGCGATTCACGCTCCGGCCGAATGTGACGTTTCACAACGGTGTGGCGCTCGACGCGGGAGCGGTCGTAGCCAGCCTCCAGCGGCTCGCTGGTGCCCGCAACGCGGCGGCCGCGTTCAGGGGGGCGGTCGTCACAGCGGTCGATTCATCGACTGTCACCATCCGCACCACGAGCCCCACGCCGTACTTGCCGTCGATCCTGGCCGATAGCAAGGCCGTCATCTACGAGCCGTCGGCGTCGTTCGGCTCGGACGGCTCCTTCATCACCCCGATCGGCACCGGACCGTTCAGACTGGTCGATTTCCGACCTGGCGACCGCCGGGTGCTCGCAGCACACGACGCGTATTGGGGCGGCACTCCTGGCGTCAGTGAGGTGCACTACCTGGTCGTACCACAGGGGCAGACCCGCGCCAACATGATTCGCTCGGGCGAGGCCGACATTGCCCGCGTCATCAACCCATCGGACCTGGCGACTCTCCAACGGCTTCCGTGGGTGCAGGTATTGACGCTGCCGCTGCCGCGTGTGCGGTTGCTCTACCTGAATACCCAGGGAGCTCGCACCGGTGACGTCCGCGTCCGGCGGGCCCTCGCGTCTGCCGTCGACCGCGACACGATCGTTCAGACGGTGCTGGAGCATCAAGGTGTCTCGCAGGCAGCGCTGTTCAACGGGCGATATCCGTGGGGCAACCCGAACCTGACAGGGATTCCCTTTGATCCGGACGCGGCACAGGCGCTGCTCACCGAGGCTGGATACGGCCCTTCGAACCCTCTCTCGCTCACCATTACTACCTACCCGGCCCGCCCTGAGCTCCCTCTTCTTGCGCAGGTGCTGCAGCAGCAATTCGCAAATGTTGGCATCGAAGCAGATATCCGTGTCGTCGAGGGCACCGTTATGGAAGGCGCCGGGCTACGCGGCGAGAACGATATCTCACTCGTCGCCCGCAATCCGCTGTTCCTGTTCGATCCGCAAGGAGCCTTCGAATCGGACTTCGCCAGCACCGGATCGTACAACCTCAGCCGATACGCGAACCTGGACGCCGAGATCGCCGCGGCGGCGACGGTGCAGGCTACCGACGATCGATACGCTCGCTACCGTCAGATGGAGCAGCAGATCATCGAGCAGGATGTCGCAGCCATCGTCATGACCTCCTATCTCGAGGTCGACGCGATCCAGGCGAACATCTCTGGCTACCAGCCTCATCCGACCGATTACCTGGCGGTCACCGAGCTGGTCCGGAAGGGGTGAACCGTTCGGGGGCGGGCGCCCCGCGATGAATGGACGCACGGTGACTGGGTGGGCGATGCAACTGTTGCTGCTCGCCTTCACCCTGCTGGTCTCGTCATTCCTGGTCTACGCGCTGACGGTGCTCGTGCCGGGCGATCCGGCACTCGCACTCTTCCGGGCCCGCTTCGGCGAGGGGGCGCCGGCCGAGCGGGTGCAGGTGGAGGCGATCCGCCAGGAGGCGGGGTTCGATCGCTCGATCCCGGAGCAGTACGCGGCGTGGCTCGGGCGGGCCTTGCAGGGCGACCTCGGACGGTCATTCACGAAGCGCCGGCCGGTCATGCCCCTGATCCTCGACCGGCTGCCGGTCACGCTGACGCTGACACTGGGGGCCCTGGTCGTCGCCATGGCCCTGGCGGTGCCGGTGAGCCTGTTCGCGGCGCGCAACCTGGGTCGCACACACCTGCTGCTGGCCATCACTCAACTCGGGCTTGCGGTCCCAGACTATGTGCTTGCCATCGTGCTGATGCTGACGTTCGCGGTCAAACTCTCGCTCGTGCCGGTCTCCGGCTGGCAGACGCCGGCCGCGTACATCCTGCCGATCGCTACGCTGGCCTTCCGACCCTGGGCCACGTTCACCCGACTCCTTATGGCAGGACTCGACGAAACACTGGGCTCGGATTGGGTGCGAACGGCCCGTGCAAAGGGGCTGCCAGAGAGATTCGTCCTCTATCGGCATGCGCTCCCGCATACGCTCCTGCCAGTCATAAGCGTGCTCGGGGCATCGGCGAGCGCAGCGCTCGCCGGCGGGCTTGTCGCCGAGGTGATCTTCGCCATCCCCGGAGTTGGCCGCCTCTTGTATGAGGCTATCGGCGAGCGCGACATCCCGACCATCCAGGCGTGTCTGCTGATTCAGGTCTCGCTTGCAATCCTGGCGAACTGGTTGGCAGACGCTGCCAGCAGGCAGATCAATCCGATGCTGCGGTTCCCACGATGAGCGCGCCCTCCACTGCTGTCCCGGGTCCGCTCCACACACCAGCCAGCCAGGGGACCACCTGCCGCCACCGGCCCTGGTTCGCTTTCGCTCCAGCAGCGCTGCTGCTGATCGTCGTAGGGATGGTGACGATCGGGCCATGGCTCTGGCCGCTGGACCCGCGAGCGCAGACCCTGACGGCGCGCCTCCGCGGTCCGACGCTCGATCATCCGCTCGGCATGGATCAACTTGGCCGGGATCTGCTGGCGCGGGTTCTCTACGGCGGGCGACTGAGCCTCGGAGTGAGCCTCCTCGTGGTCGCGATCAGTGCGACCGTGGGGATCATGCTTGGAAGCGTCGCGGCGAGTCGAGGTGGTCTCTTCGACCTGTTCGCCATGCGGCTGGTGGATATCCTGCTGGCGTTCCCGTTTCTCATCCTGGCGCTCGTGGTGGCCGGCCTCTCCGGTGGCGGCATCACTGGGATGGTGCTCGCCCTTGGGCTGTTTGGATGGGGAACCTACGCCCGAGTGGCGCGTATCGAAACGGTACGGATTCGTACCCTGCCATTCGTCGAGGCAGCCAGCGTCATCGGGCTCTCACCGTTCTGGACCTTCGTGCGCCATGTGCTCCCGAACGCGGCGCCATCATTGCTCGTCCTGGCGGTGGCGCGCTATGGCCAGACCATCCTGACGATCGCCGGGCTATCGGTCCTCGGCGTCGGCGTGCAACCTCCCACGCCCGAGTGGGGCTCCATGCTGGCTGAAGGGTTGCCGTTCCTCGAGCGTGCACCCCACGTGCTGCTGGCGCCGGGCCTCGCCGTAACCATTGCCTGCCTCGCGGTCAGTCTCGCAGCCGAAAGCTGGCGCCGTCATCTCGCTCCGTGGCGTCAGGCTGACGGCCCGTGAGGCCAGCCTGGCTGGGCCACCTCGATCACCGCGTTCGCACGAGAGGAATGCGCACATGACCATACCGACACCAGCACTTGTTGATTGGACTGCCTGGCTCCGGCGCTGGGACGTTCAGCAGCAGGGGTATCTCTATGATCGTGAAGAGCGATTCACCAGTATGCTGGACGTCCTCGAAGCTCAGCTTCAACCTGGCTTCGTGGCGCTCGACCTCGCCTGTGGGCCGGGTTCGATCTCGGAGCGCTTGCTTGCACGCTTTCCCGAGGCACAGACGATCGCGCTCGATATGGACCCGGTCTTGTTGGCGATGGGTCAGGGCGCACTGCCCGACCACGCGGACCGGATCACCTGGCTCGAGGACGACCTGAACGATCCGGCCTGGACCGACCGGCTCATCGCTGCGCTGGCCGGTCGACAACTCCGCGCCGTCCTCAGCAGCACCGCACTGCACTGGCTAGCTGGCGACGCGCTCGCCCGGATCTACCGCCAGCTCGGCCATCTGATGGAGCCTGGAAGCGTTCTGATGAACGCTGACAACATGTCGTTTGGCCCGCACCAGCCGACATTCGAGCGTATCGCCGCGACGCTCGGGGAACGCGAACAGCGGCAGGCATTTCAGGATCGCGGGGCCGAAGACTGGGAAGGGTGGTGGAAGGCGCTCGAAGCTGAACCGGCCCTCGCCGGCCTCTTCGCCGAGCGGGCAGCCCGATTCGCTACCCGAGACCGCTCCTGGACTCGCCCCAGCTACGACTTCCAGGTCGGCGCTCTACGGGAGGCTGGCTTCCGGGAGGTGAGTACCTTCTGGCAGCGCCGCAACAATCGGGTACTGCTGGCAATTCGATGAGCGATATCACGATTCGGCGAGCCGCGGCCGAGGACGTGCCGGCCATCCGCGCGTTCATGCTGAGCATCTTCGAGCACGACTATGGCTACGGTTATCGACCCCAGTGGCATTGGGACTATGACGACCTGCGCGGCGTCTACCTCGAGAATCCTCGCCATACGCTGATTCTGGCGAGTGATGACGCAACCGGCCAGGTCGTCGGTACCGGCGCCGTGCGCTCCGGCGGACCGACGTCTGAGACGCTACCCAGCTGGCTCGTCGAGCGGTATCGACCGTCCGAGCGGACAGCACAGCTTGTGCGAGTCTTCGTTCACCTCGAGTACCGCCGGCGTGGGATCGCCCGAGGGCTCGTCGAGGAGCTTCTGGGGTTCGTTCGTGCGGTTGGCGGGTACGACGTCGTCTGCCTGCATACCGAGAACGCCGTCGATTTCTGGCAGGCGATGGGTTGCCACCTGGTCTATGACGATCGGGTCAGTGACGGGTCCGGAAGCTCAGTCCACTTCGAGCTAGCTACCGTCGCCCGGTCGTCTGGGCATGCCACGTGACACCATGACGGGCGGCGCACAGGCGGCGTCGCTTACCTCAGACGAAGCGCACCGGCGCGTACCTTGCCGATCCGCGCGTACCCCAGCCAGGGGATTGTGGCGGGGGTGGGGCGGCCAACTTCTGAGGGCGAGTTGTCGGCCGTCTCCGCGAGCAGGTTTACCATCGATAGGACCGCATCATGAACGCATGGACGGTGCCGCTGCCTGACGCTCGGGCCGCTCCGCGACGATGTTTGCACGGAGCTCGCGGAGCAGCCCCACCAGATAGCCGACGTTGTGCAGGCTCAGCAGCCGCGCTCCAAGCGGCTCGCCAGCCCGGAACAGGTGATGGATGTACGCGCGGCTGTACTGGCCGCAGACGGGACAAGAGCAGGCCGCCTCGAGCGGGCCAGAGTCGGCGCGCAGGCTGCTCCGAGTGACGTTCAGCTTGCCCTCGCGGGTGTAGGCGTAGCCGGTCCGACCCAGGCGGGTGGGCAGCACGCAGTCGAACATGTCGACGCCGAGCGCGGCGTAGCTCACCAGTTGGTCCGGCTCTCCGACGCCCATCAAGTAGCGCGGACGACCGTCTGGTAAGGCCGCGGCGGTCCGGCCGACGAGATCGTCAGTGGTCGCGCGTGGCTCCCCCACGCTCAGCCCGCCGATGGCGTAGCCGGGAAAGTCGTCCGCCCCGAGTGCCCGCGCCGCCTGCACTCGCAAGTCTGGCTCCATGCCGCCCTGGACGATGGCGAACAGCGCCTGATCCTGGCGTCGATGCGCCCGCACTGCCTGACGCGCCCAGAGGTGCGTCCGCTCGAGCGCGCGCTCGGCGTCCTCACGAGTACCTGGGTAGCCGAGGCAGACGTCGAGTGGCATGATCAGGTCTGCGCCCAACTGCTCCTCGATCTGGATCACCGAGCGGGGGGTGAATCGGCGCGGGCGGCCGTCGAGATGCGACGCGATGGTCACACCGTTGTCGTCGACCTCACGCAGTGCAGCCAGACTGAAGACCTGATAGCCGCCGCTGTCGGTCAGGATCGGGCCGTCCCAGGCCATGAAGCGATGGAGGCCGCCGCGCCGGGCGATCATGGCCGCACCGGGCCGCAAGGCGAGGTGATAGGCGTTCGCGAGAATGACCTGCGGCCGGACCTGCCGAAGGTCGGATGGCAGCACGCCCTTCACGGTGGCCTGGGTGCCGACCGGCATGAAGGCCGGCGTCTCGACGATGCCATGCGGGGTCTCGATGCGGCCGGCCCGAGCGCTGGAGGTGCGTGAGCGCGCCACGATTTCGAAACGCATCCTACTCCGCTGGCCAAAAATGACGGTCCCCGGGCCGCCCGAACACTGGTACACTTCTCGTAGTGCGGGAATCGTACCGGATTGGGTGTACCCGGGAGGTGCCGGGATGCCATTCGAGAATGTCGGGCGGATTTTCATCATCCTCGGGCTGGCGATTGCCGTCGCGGGCGTCGTCATCATGCTCGGGGGGCGGCTGCCTTTCCTCGGGCACCTGCCGGGTGACCTCGCCTTCGACCGTGGGAACGTCCGGGTCTACGTGCCAATCGCCACGAGTATCGTGGTGAGTATCATCCTGACCGTGGTGCTGAACCTGCTGTTCGGCTTCTTCAATCGGCGGTGAGCGAGACGGACCACCGTGTGCCATTGGCGACCGACCTCTTCGACTATGCGCTTCCGCCGGAACTGATCGCACAGCAGCCGGCCGAGCCGCGCGACGCGTCACGGCTCCTGGTGGTGGACCGCGCGACGGGCGAGCTGAGGCACACCCGGTTCTCGGAACTGGGCTGCTGGCTGCGGGCTGGCGATCTGCTCGTTGTCAATCGGAGCCGCGTCGTGCCGGCGCGGCTGCATGCGCGGCGCCGGCCAGGGGCCGGATCGGCCGAGATCTTGCTCCTCCAGCGGTGCGAACCTGGCCTTTGGGAAGGGCTCGTCCGACCCGGTGGCAAGCTTCCGCCCGGCGCAGTGATGGACCTTGATGAAGGCGTGACGGCCGAGGTCGTCGAGCGAACCGCGTCGGGTGGTCGACTGCTGCGGTTCGCCACGTCGAACGGGACGTCTGGCGATGACGTAGACGCGGCCATCCTGGCGCTCGGGAGCTTGCCTCTGCCGCCGTACATCCACGACTACCACGGCGACCCTGAGCGCTATCAGACGGTGTACTCAGATATCCTCGGTTCGGCAGCAGCCCCTACCGCCGGCCTTCACTTCACCCGCGCCCTGCTCGATCGGCTGACCGGCCAGGGCGTCAAGCTGGCAACCGTGACGCTTCACGTTGGGCTGGACACCTTCCGACCCGTTCGCGAGGATGACCTGACACGCCACGCGATCCATTCCGAGGTGTGCAGCGTGCCCAGGGAGACGGTCTGCGCCATACGCGAGGCGCGGGCCGGTGGCGGGCGCGTCGTCGCGGTGGGTACCACGACAGTACGCTCGCTCGAGACAGCGGCCCGCGCGACAGACGAAGGCGGGCCGGACCAGGCCATGGCAGGCGAGATCATGGTGCCGTGGGCTGGCCCAACCTCACTCTACATCCTGCCCGGCTTTCGGTTCCGGGCCGTCGACGCGTTGGTGACGAACTTCCACCTACCGCGCTCGACGCTGCTCGCGCTGGTGAGCGCGCTGGCTGGCCGCGACCTGATTCTGCGGGCGTACCGAGAGGCCGTCGAGCAGCGCTACCGCTTTTTCTCGTTCGGCGACGCGATGCTCATCCTCTGAGACATGGCACCCTCGAGGCAGGGCGCCCTCACCCGCGACTCCCAGGTATGCCTTGCCCCCCGTCGCCGGCACGTAGATGAAGGACAGAGGTAGGGCGAGCGCTCTGCGGAAGCAGATGAGGGCGTACGTTTACTGCGTAGCGGGCACGGCCACGGCCGTCCCTCGGAGCGAGCGGACGGCCAGGAAGACGAAGGCGATCCCGCCGGTCACCAGTGCGATGACCTGGGCTTCCTGCAAGCCGAATACAATCACCGTTTCCTGCCGGAAGTAGGTCAGGCCGAAACGGATGACCGCGTAGCCGATCGTCGCAAGCAGGAACAGCGTGCCCGGGCGGCGCAGTCGGTCGCGGGCGAACCAGAGCAGACCGAACACGAGCATGACTGCCGCGATCTCGTAGAGCGGGTACGGCTGCGTCGGGACGCCGAGGAGCTCGGGCGGGACCAGCGCGTGCTCGTTCCAGTACACCACGCCCCAGTTGCCGCCGGTTGGGGCGCCCCAGGCGTCGCCGTTGATGAAGCAGCCAATCCGTCCGATCGCCTGCCCAAGCAGCATGGCCAGTGCGGCGGCATCGAGGGCCGGCCAGATCGGGACGGCGAGCTTCCAGGCGGCAATCACTCCAACCACGACCCCGCCGATGAAGCCCCCGTATACGGCAATCCCGCCCTGCCAGACGGCCGGGATCTCGAGGGGGTTCGCGAGGTAGTAGGGGAGATGGTCCATCACGTGAAAGAGCCGCGCGCCAACCACGGCGCCCACGATGACCCAGCTCAGGCCCGAGATGACGGTATCTACCGGTAGCCCGAGACGCTCCATGCGCCACAGCCCGAACCAGACCGCGAACAGCAGCGCCAGCATGCTGAAAATGCCGTGCCAGCCGAGGATGAAGGGGCCGAGTCGGGCGATGTCAGGGTCGAAAGTGATGTCGATGAGTGGCATACCGGTGCCTCACAGGGCGGCGGATGTTGACGGACGGAGCCGATCCACGCGGTCGGAGCGGGCGAAACTGAACGTACGATGACTAGATGGGCGAAGACGGCCGCCACCGCGGGCGGCCGCCTCAATTCTACCGTGCTGAGAGCGTCCCGGCCCCGAGAATCTGCGCGTCGGTCGAGGAGCACGAAATGCTATCCCGTGTGTGGACTCGCATCGGCCTGAGACTCAGAGAACCTCGGTCAGCCTCTCGATCCACCCTGGCGCGGACCGACTGCCTGGCGCCGCGCTGCCAACCGCTCAATTGCCGCTCAGCTACCGCTCAAGTACCGCTCGGCCACCGCTGGCGCGGGGACGAGCGCTGTTCCGCTGATGGCTCGCTGGAGATCCTCCCAGGTCGGCACGCCCTCGATCTTGCGGCCGTTGACGAACAGGGTCGGGGTTCGCTGGACGCCCTTCTGTTTGCCGGCCTCAGTGTCCGCCTTGACGCGGGCCGTCGCCCAGCCCCCGTCGATGCAGGCGTTATAGGTCGCGGTGTCGGGGATGCCAATCGCCGCACCAAGCTGCTTCAGGTTGTCCTTCGTGAACGGGGTCTGCCGCTGGACCTCGTAGAGCTTATCGTGCAGTTCCCAGAACTTGCCCTGCTCGGCGGCGCACTCCGACGCCTCGGCCGCGCGGACCGAATCGTCGCCGAGAAACGCCATGTGGTGGTACACCAGCTTGACCTTGCCTTCCGGCACGAGTGTTTGCTCGAGTTGACGCCCTGGACCCAGGGCGAACGCCTTACAGGCCGGTCACATGAAGTCGGACCAGTCCTCCACTGTGGCCGGCGCGTCGGCCGCGCCGAGGACGTTGTTGGTCTGAAGGCTCAACTGCTGCGCCGGTGCGCTGGACCGGGTCATGAAGAAGGTACCGACGGCCAGGACTGCGACAACGGCCACGGCGGCGATGATAGGGACGAAGCTGCCGCGCCGCTGGTGTTGCGCGCGACGGCGCTTCGCTCGCTCGCGATTCATCGGGCTCCTCGAACGGGGATTCCTGAAGTTGTACCCGAGCCGAGGCTCGCCGCGCGGGTGATGCCTGTCACCACATCCCCGGGACATTGTCTCGGTTGACACCGAGGCGGAGCGGATGGAGGCCAGGAGCAAGCCGACGACGAGCCTGGTGTCTCGCAACTACAGAAGTGGCAACTGGCCGAGGGTACGAGCCCCGATTCCCGCGACCAGTCACTCAGCCTGTACAGGATGCAAGAGCACCGGATGTGGGCGCCTGACAACTCTCCGCCGGTCGTCGATCGACGCCCTGGGCAACGAGTGCCCGGCGACGATGCGCCCCAAGGGTGACGCCGCCGTACCAGCGGGCTAGACTATCGAGGCATACACCGCGAGGGAGTGGAGCACTATGACCGCGACGCCCGACGCGACGCCTCAGGGGCAGGGAGCGATCTCCGCGCTCCTCCAGGAGGAGCGCCGCTATCCGCCGAGCGAGAGTTTCCGCCAGCAGGCCAACGTCAAGGATCCCGCGATCTACGAGCGAGCGGCCGCCGATCCGGAAGCGTATTGGGCCGAAAAGGCGAACGAGCTCGACTGGATCGAGCCGTACCGCACGGTCCTCGAGTGGGACGTCCCCTGGGCGAAGTGGTTCGTCGGCGGCAAGCTCAATGCGTCGGTGAACTGCGTCGACCGGCACATCCAGACCTGGCGGCGGAACAAAGCTGCGCTGATCTGGGAAGGCGAGCCGGGCGACTCGCGAGTTCTGACCTACCAGGATCTGTACCGCGAAGTGAACGAGTTCGCGGCGTCGCTCCAGGCGCTCGGGGTCAAGAAGGGCGATCGCATCGCGATCTACCTCGGCATGATCCCCGAGCTCCCAATCGCCTTGCTGGCCTGCGCGCGGATCGGGGCGCCGCATACCGTCATTTTTGGCGGGTTTAGCCCGGAGTCGCTGCGCGACCGGATCCAGGACTGCGAGGCCAAGATCCTCATCACCGCTGACGGCGGCTGGCGGCGCGGCGGCAAAGTGCCGCTGAAGGACAACGCCGATAAGGCCGTCGAGGAGTGCCCGTCGATCGAGCACGTCGTCGTCGTCAACCGTGTCGACGATCCTCGTAAGACCCACATGAAGCCAGGCCGCGACATCTGGTGGCACCGGCTCATGGAGGAGAACCGGCACAAGATCGTGGAGCCGGAGGCGCTCGATTCCGAGCATCCCCTCTACATCTTGTACACCTCAGGGACGACTGGCAAGCCGAAGGGGATGCTCCACACGACCGCCGGCTATCTCCTTGGGACGATGACCACGACCAAGACGGTCTTCGACCTGAAGGACGAGGACGTCTACTTCTGCACTGCCGACATCGGCTGGGTCACCGGGCATAGCTACATCGTGTACGGACCGCTGGCAGCCGGCGCCACGTCGCTGATGTACGAGGGCAGCCCTGATTACCCGGACAAAGACCGCTTCTGGGACATCGTCGAGAAGTACCGCTGCACCATCTTGTACACCGCACCGACCGCGATCCGTAGCTTCATGCGCTGGGGAAACGAGTACCCGGCGAAGCACGACCTGTCGAGCCTTCGGCTGCTCGGATCGGTCGGCGAGCCGATCAACCCTGAGGCATGGGTCTGGTACCGCGAGCACATCGGGCGCGACCAGACGCCGGTTGTGGATACCTGGTGGCAAACGGAAACCGGTCAGATTTTGATCTCGCCGCTCCCCGGCATCACGGTCGCGAAGCCCGGCTCGGCGACGATCCCGTTGCCCGGCATCGCCGCTGACGTCGTCGACGAGCAGGGCAACAGTGTGCCGGTCGGCGGCGGCTATCTGGTGTTGCGGCGGCCCTGGCCGGCGATGGCGCGCACGATCTGGGGCGACCCGGACCGCTACGTACGCCAGTATTGGAGCCGCTTTGAGGGGATGTACTTCACGGGCGACGGCGCCAAGCGCGACGAGGATGGCTACTTCTGGCTGCTGGGGCGGGTAGACGACGTCTTGAACGTCGCCGGGCACCGTATCGGCACGATGGAGGTCGAGAGTGCGCTCGTCTCCCACCCATCTGTCGCCGAAGCGGCGGTCGTCGGCATCTCCCACGAGATCAAGGGGCAGGCGATCGCGGCGTTCGTCACGCTGCGTGGCGACTTCAAGCCGAGCGACGATCAGGTCGACACGTTGAAGCGGCACGTGGCCGAGAAGATCGGGCCGATCGCGCGGCCGGACCGCATCTTCTTCACCGCCGAACTCCCGAAGACCCGTAGTGCCAAGATCATGCGCCGGCTGCTCCGCGACATCGGCGAAGGCCGGGTCCTCGGCGATACCACCACGCTGGCCGACCCAAGCGTGCTGGCTGAGATCAAGGCCCAGTACGAGGAGAAGGATCAAGGCTGAGCGCTCCAACGGCAACCCCGGGAGCCACTCCCGGGGCTGCCGCCTCGGCTACCCGCTAGCCGCCTCCCTGTCACTCGCACACGCACGCGGCCACGGAGCACCCTAAGAGCCGAACAACTCTGGCTCTGCTCTCACGCTCGGCCGTGCTCTCACTCAGCGAACGCCGGCCGGATTGCACGCGCACGGGCGCTCACCGCGATGGCGAGCGCGACGACGACGAGAAGCGCCGCGACGAAGAATGTGCCTCCCATGCCGGCGGCAACGGCCTCGGGGCTCGCGGTGGCGACGTCAGTCGTCGCCGCTGCGAGCGCGAACACCGCCCCCATCACGGATGCGCCGGTGATGAGCCCGAGATTGCGCGACAGGTTGAGCAAGCCGGACGTCACGCCCCGCTGGTCCGGACGGACATCCTGCATGACGACCGTGTTGTTGGCCGCCTGGAAGAGCGCGTAGCCGGCGGTGATGACGACGATGGGGGCGAGGTACCCGGCCACCCCAAGCCCTGAAGACAGCAGGGACAGCGCGAACGAGCCGGCCGCTAGCCCGATGAGCCCGACGACGGTCATCCATCGTGCGCCAAAGCGGTCTACCAGACGACCGGCCGGTACGCCGGTCAGCGCGGCGACGAGTGGACCGACCGACATGACAAATCCCACCGGCGCCGTCTCGAGCCCCAGCCTGCGCGAGAGATAGAACGGCCCGACAATCAGCGTCGCCATCATCACCGTTGAGACGATCGCGCTCGTGGCGAGACCCGCACCCAGCATTGGATCCCGGAACATCGCCAATCGAACTAACGGTGACGCTGCCCTCGCCTCCACGACGATGAAGAGGCCGGCTCCGACGGCGGCAGCCAGCAGGAGCGCGACGTTGAGCGAACCGAAACTGCCGCGCCCCATCGTCATGGCGAGCGCATAGGCAGCGAGTGTCACCGCCAGCAGCAGTGTGCCCACCCCATCGACGTGGACCCGAGCCGCCGCCAGGCTGTGCCGATCGGCCGGCACGAAGCGATAGACCAGCAGAAGTGTCACCACGCCCAGCGGCAGGTTGATCAGGAAGATTGCCCGCCAGTCAAGGCCGGCGATGAGGAGACCGCCGAGCGACGGGCCGAGGGCGGTGCCAAGCGCGGACGTCGTTCCGAGCAGCCCCATCGCGCTGCCGGTCTTTGCCTGCGGAACCGCCTCGGCGACGATAGCCATGGTGAGAGCCATCATGACGGCTGCCCCCAGGCCCTGTACCACTCGGGCGGCGATCAACAGCCAGAGCGTCGGCGCGACGCCGCACACGGCCGACGCCGCCGTGAACAGCACGAGGCCCACCAGAAGCAGCCGGCGGCGGCCGACGGCGTCGCCAAGCCGCCCGGCGGTGACGATCGCGGTGGTGACGGCGAGGAGGTAGGCCAGAACGATCCACTGGACGTCCTGGAAGGAGGCGGAGAACGCCTGTGCCAGCGTGGGAAGGGCAACGTTGGCGATGCTGGTACCGAGCGAGGATAGCAACATGGAGAGTGAAAGACTGGCGAGCGCCCACCGAAGGGAAGGTGCCCGTGCCGCATCCTCAGCGGCTGCCTGTGCTCGTCCGAGCAGCGCCGATTGCTCGCTCTCGGCCTGGTGCGCGACTACCATGATGGTCTCCTTTGCTTGCCGTCAAGATCGGTAGGCTCACTCTGCCACTTCAAGCTGACTTGAGGTCAAGTAGGTGCGAGACCTGGATATTTCGGAGGTCGCGAAGCGGTCGGGCGTGCCTCCCTCGACGCTGCGGTTCTATGAGGAAAAGGGGCTGATCGCCTCGACCGGACGGCGAGGACTGCACCGGCTGTTCGATCCCGGCGTGCTAGAACGGCTGGCGTTGATTGCGTTGGGCCAGGCCGCCGGCTTTTCGCTCAAAGAGATCGCGCTCATGTTCGCACCCGATGGCCGGCCGCGGATCGATCGGCAGGCGCTCGCGAGCAAGGCGGAGGAGCTAGACCGGACCATCGCCAGGCTCAGTGCGATGCGGGATGGCCTGCGGCACGCCGCCGCCTGCCCGGCGCCGAGCCATATGGACTGCCCCAGGTTCCGCAGGATCCTGCGAGCCGCCGCCGCTGGAGCCTTTGAAGCGCGGAGGAGGAAGGCTCCGGAGCCAGACTAGGGCGAGCATCCAGGTGCAGTCAGGACCTGGGTGCTCGTCGTACACTACGCCAGGAGCGCCGCCGGCTACGCCACGACCGCCGGCTACGCTAAGGCAGCCCACAGTTCGGCCGGCGTCACCGTCGCCACCCCGATGCGCTGCACGACCAGCCCGGCCGCGACGTTGGCAAGATAGCTGCCGTCGAGCACGCTGGCTCCCGTCGCCAGCGTCAGCGCCAGCACCGCGATGACGGTGTCGCCGGCGCCCGTCACGTCCAGCACCTCGACGCGATCCGTGGGCGGCAGATGCACGTACCCGCCGTTCGCCTCGATCACCGAGAGCCCGTCGGCACCGCGTGTGATGACGACCGAGCGGGCGCCCAGTTCCGCCACGAGATGGCGCCCCGCGACCTGATAGTCGTCCTCGTCGTCTAGCGGCACCCCGAGCGCCTTCTCGGCGTCCGGCTGGTTCGACTTGACCAGCGTGAAGCCTCGGAACAACAGGAGGTCGCCCTGGGTGTCTACGACGGTCGGCTTCTCGTAGCGGCTGGCTGCCGCGACGACGGTGGCCAGCAGGCGCGGCGTCACTACGCCGTAGCGGTAGTTCGAGACGAGCACGACGTCCGCGCTCGCGATCTGCGCCTCAACGCGCCTGGCAAGCTCGCGCTCCAGATCGTCGGTCAGCGGGCCGCGCGGCACTTCGTCGACCCGCGCGATCTGCTGCCGTTGCGAGGATGAATGTTCGGCCAGCACGCGCATCTTGACCGTGGTGCAGCGGTGGGGATCTTGGACGACACCGTGCGTGTCGATGCCGTACTGCTCCAGGTGCGTGAGAAGCGTCCGCCCGGCGAGATCGTCGCCCAGCGTCCCGATGAGGGCCGGTACCCCGCCGAGCGCTGCCACGTTCGCGGCCGGGTTGCAGGCTGCGCCAGGGCGCGCGAAACGCTCGATCAGTTCGAGGACCGGGACCGGCGCTTCCCGCGAGAGGCGTGTCGCTCGGCCCACGAGGTACTCGTCGAGGACGAGATCGCCGATCACCAGGACGCGCCGCCCGGACAGGCTGCCGAGCAGTGCTCGGAGGCGTTCGACGTCTGCTGACGCCAGACCAGCCATCGCGCTACGGCTACCGTGCCCGGCTGTAGGCGAGGCCCATCGCGACCGCCACCCCGAGCAGGTTCCAGAGCGGAGCAAGCAACATGAGCGCGGCAGCCTGGAGGGCGAGCACAGGGAACGCGCCGCCAAGGACGAACAGGGTGGCACGGGCGAGCACCAGCCCGAGCGGGACGGCAAGGGCCGCGATAACACCCACCCGGGTGCCACGCTTGCGCCGTGATGTCTGGCTCACCGCCTCACCGACGACGTACCCGTAGCCCAGCACGAGCAGCAAGCCCAGGAAGCCGAGGAACGGCATCATCGACTGGACGAGCGTCAGAATGAAACCGGCGACGTAGGCCGCGCCGACACCGCCACCAATGGCACGGGCGTAGTCGAGCGGGCCAAGCTCGAACATCGGGAGCTTACGGAGGCGCGCACAGGCTTTGCAGCGCGCTCCGACCGGCGTGTGAATCATGCAACGCGGGCAGATCGGGGTGTCGCAGCGGCCGCAGCGCAGGTAGGTCTCGACGCTGGGATCCGCCGCGCACGCCATGGCGACGGGCGGGGCGCGCCTCGGCTCGGGTTGGGTGTCCTGGGGCGGCTCGGTGCGCGAAGCCTCGACGGCCGGTTGCTCGTTCATGATGCCGCTCCGGCCAGCGCAGGCTGGCGCTCGTCAGCCGTCGCCGCGAGAACCCGGTCGACGACGGCGAGCACGTCGGCTGGCTCGATCGAGTCGAGGCAGGTCCGAGCCTCGCAGCCCTGAGGCGTCCCGAAGCTGTGACCGCGATGGATGCAGGGTGCGCAGGCCAGCGTCTCCCGCACCACCGCGTGGCGCGGCGAGGTCAGCGGGTATGGCCCCCAGGCCCGGTCGTTGGTCGGGCCGAAGATCGCGACGACGGGGGCGGCGGCGGTGACAGCCAGGTGCATAACGCCGCTGTCGTTGCCGACGAACATCCGGACTCGCTCCAGCAGAGCGACGAGCGCGCCCGGCGAGGGCGCCGGCCCGCACAGGTTGGCTGGGACGCCCGACGTCACCGCGACGCAACGCGCGAGCACCTCTTCGTCTGGGGCTGGCCCATACAACACGAGCGGCCGCAGGCCGGTGCGGCGCTCGAGTGCGCCCGCGACCATTCCGAAGCGTTCGGCGGGCCAGCGGCGCGCGAGACTGAAGCCGCCGGAACCAGGATGAAACACAGCCGTCTCGGCGCCATCCCGACCGAGCATCCGCAGCGTCGCGTCGGCCCAGGCGCGGTCGTCGGCGGTGACCGGGACTTCCAGGCGGGGGGATGGGTTGACGCCGCCGAGCAGCGAGGCTACTGCCAGCCAGTGGTCGACTTCGTGGCGCCCGCCGAAGCCGGGGTCGTCCACACGCCGGGTCAGGAACCAGCCCCGTCCGTTGTCCAGCCCGGCCCGGATCGGGGCGCCGCTCACGTGACAGAGGGCAGCGTACTTGGCGATCCCGAATGGCGTGGTCAGGTGATGGAGGAGCACCAGCGCATCCCAGCGGCCAGCCCGGAGCCGACGTGCGAGGGCGACTGCGGCTGGCGCGGAGCGACCGGCCGCGAGTGGCTGGTCGAAGGCGGCCTTGTGGAACGGGAGGATCTCGTCGACGGCATCGGAGCCGGCCAGCAAGCTCGCGCTGCTCGGCGTCACCAGCGCACCGATGTGTGCCGTCGGGTGGGCGTTGCGAAGCGCCCGAAGGGCCGGCGTCGCGGTCAAGAGGTCGCCGAGGTCCGCGAGCTTGACGACCAGGATGCGCTTCACAGACCCGATTGTACCATGTATCCGGCGAGACCCCTCCGGTACTGGCACTCCCGGCCTCCAGGGAATGTCGGTGACAGTGCCAGCTCCGGCACACGGACGCACCAGCGCTGAGCTGGCTTTGCCGTGCTTCTCGGGCGCCACTCAGTGTTCCATCGGACTGGCCCCGGGCGCTGAAGCGAACGGGGCTCGAGCGTACCTACCCGCCGCCCGAGCGCCCGGCAGCACGCAGCACCGCCAGCGTCTCGCGGGCGGTGCGGTCCCAGGTGAATGCTGTCGCTCGCGCGACGCCGCGTCGGCCCAGTTCGGCGCGCAGATTCGCATCGTGGACGAGTCGGCTAAGCGCCTCGGCAATGGCATCCTGATCGAGCGGATCGACCAGCACCCCGGCGTCGGCGACCACCTCAGGCAGCGACGAGGTAGACGACGCCAGTACCGCTGTTCCGCAGGCCATCGCCTCCAGGGCCGGCATCCCAAAGCCCTCGTAGAGCGACGGGAGGGCCAGGGCGAGTGCGCTCGACAGGAGGGCGGGCAAGTCGGCGTCCTCGACGTAGCCAAGACGGCGCACCCGATTCCGAGCGGTCATCCTGTCCAACGCACGCTCGATGCGCTCGGGTAGCCAGCCCGCGCCGCCGGCCAGCGCCAGGGTGACCCCGTGCGTGTCACGCGCGACGCGGTCGAAGGCGCGAAGTAGCCGCTCGAGGTTCTTGCGAGGCTGGAGCGTTCCGACGAACAGCACGTATGGCTCGTCCAGACTGTAGCGGGCGCGCACTCTGGCGAGCGTGGCAGGATCCCGGATCGGGTGGAAGGCTGGGCCGACGCCGTGATGGACGACGGCGATCCGTCGAGGTGGGATGGCGTAGTGCCGGATCAGATCGGCGCGGGTGGCTTCTGAGATGGCGATCGTGCGGGTTGCCCGCCGTGCGCTGGTGCGATTCGATTGATGGCGGAGCCAGCGTACGAGCGGCGGGTGTTCATCAGGGAAATACAGATAGCCGAGGTCGTGGATCGTCGTGACCGAGGCGCGGCGTACGATTGGCGGCAGGGAATGGGCCGGCACGAACAGCACGTCCGGCGGCCGGGCCGTCATCTCGAGCGAGAGCCGGCCGACCGTCCAGAGCCGGGGGGACGGGATGACGCGCCAGCGGACGTTCTCGCCGTGTGGGAGCGCACCCGACGCTGGCGGCCGATTGAAGTAGAGCGTGAAGCGCTCGTCGGGGGCGGCGGCGACGAGCGCGCGGACGATCTCGCGACTGTAGCGCTCGGTGCCGGTCGGGTGCTCGACGGCGGCACGGCTCGCGTCGATCCCGATCAGCACGGCCTTCGCACCGAGCGGTCGGTCCCTGAGGAGTCGCTGTCAGAGCGATCGGCCGTCGTAGGGTCGGGGTCCACGCGTGCGATCGTGGTTCCCGAGCTATCAGTCCTGGGGTGCCTGAGCACTCGATGGCCGGTCGTCGACAGGCCAGGAGCGGCGTCGCCGTGCCGTGCGAGACTGTGTCCGGCGCTCAGGCGGTCCTTCGCGCCGCCTGATAGGTGGAGCACATCGATGGCCGTCCTGGTTACCGTGTCTGCATCGATGGCCAGCAGGCAGGCCGGCGTGTCGGTGGCGCCGCAGGGCGGCGCGATCAGGTTACCGCAGGGTTGGCACGGGAGAGATGCCGCCAGCGCCCGCTGGTGTGGGCCTGCCGGCCGGGGGCCGAAGATGGCCGGGTCGGTCGGACCATAGATACGTACGGTAGGCGTCCCGACGGCCGCTGCGAGGTGCAGCGGCCCGCTGTCCGCGCCGAGGACCAGATCGCACCGCGCGAAGAGGGCGGCCAGTTGCCCGAGGGTGGTCTCACCCACAAGGGTTGGCAGCGGCGGATCCAGGCCATTCTGGATCGCGTCCACGATGTCCCGCTCGCCCGGCCCTCCTGTCAGGACGATGCGCGCTCCGACGCGCTCTCGGAGGGCCTGTGCCACCGCCTGCCAGCGCGTCGCCGGCCAGTTCTTGATGACCGCGCCCGATCCAGGGTGGATCGCGACGAGGGCCGGTCGTACGGTGCCACGCTCCTGCATCGAAGGCGCGGCGTGCGTGCTTCTGGGCGCACGGGAGACTGAGTCACCCGGCAGTGTGTCGTTCGGCGGTCCGAGTCCGTCCTGAAGGCACCTGCCGCGAAGGCCAGTGCGATCCAGCCAGGAAGCGGCCCAGTCCCGTTCGCCGTCATCGATGGTGAAGGTTGGATCGACGACGACGAGCGAGTCATCCTCACAATTGGATGGGCTGCCGGGTGACGGCGACAACTCGGAGAGTCGGCGAGCCGCGAACAGTGCGAGGAGTTGGTTCTGCTCGACGGCATGGCGACGGCCGCGTGCGACGTTCCGAGGCGGATCCGGGCTCAACCAGCGTTCATCCACCGAGCGTTCTGACGTGCTGGAGACAACTCGACCGGGCGCCAGTCCTTCGCCCACGGTGTCGTCGTCTGCGGGATTCAGTCGTTTCATGCCACCTGGCTGGCGCTGGACGGCCTCGCCGCCGATCGCCGAAACGAACGCGGGCACGTCGAGGCGTGGCAGCGCGTCCGTCAGGAAGGGGCGGCACTCGGGTACGTCGAAGCCGATGCGGCGAGGGATGCCGGCCAGTGCTACCAGGAGTGCACCCCACCAGTGATCCGAGCGCAAGATGATGGCGGCATCGTAGCGGCAGGCACGTAGGCGCGTGGCCTCCGCCATCAACGTCAGATACGGCGACCACGGCATGCCTTTTGGGCGGCGCGTGAAGCCAGGGAAGTCACAGGTGAGGACGTTCCCTGCCTGACCGGAGCGTCGCACCACGTTTGCCGCCCACGGTCCGACCAGCCAATCGACGACCACGCCAGGCAGTGCGTCGGAAAGGAGCCGGCCGGCCGGCGCGGCCAGGAGCACGTCGCCCAGGTGGTCAGGCCGGACGAGCAGGACGCGCGGAGGCGTAGAGCAGCCGGCCCGCGCGCCTCCTGGTGGCCGGGTGCGCGCCAGTCGCCGGCGCGTACGTCCAGGCGGACAACCTCGGATGGGCGGAACGATGCACAGACCTGCTCCCACCAGCCGGAGGATCGCCAGGCGCGCCCCCGCCCGAATGCCCCGGGTTTGGGAGGTCACGTCAGGCGCCGGGAGTGCTGGTCGGCATGGGGGTCAGCGCGAAGGTGAGCTCACACTCGGCGGCTACCTTGTCGTTCACATAGGCGCGCGCTCGGCCCTTCCCGACCGGCCCCCGCCGCGCCGTGACCTCGACCTCGAGCCGAAGCATGTCACCAGGGACGACCTGGGCGCGGAAACGGCAGTCGTCAATGCCGGCGAAGAGGGGGATCTTGCCTTTGGCATCCTCCTCGGAGAGCAGCAGGACCGCGCCGGCCTGGGCCAGCGCCTCGACGATCAGCACGCCGGGCACGATCGGGTAGCCGGGGAAGTGGCCCTGGAAGAACCATTCGTTGGAGGTGACGTTCTTACTGGCAACGATTCGTCGGCCGGGCTCCATCTCCAACACCCGGTCGACCAGCAAGAATGGGTAGCGGTGGGGGATGATCCGCTCGATGTCTTGAACCGACAGCATGGATCCCTCGCAGGCGACTCGATTCACCGGACCGCCGCCGTGGCGAGCGGCTCGGACGGACCATGACCGTAGCACAGGAGCGATTCTGCGCGGCGGTGCGAGGCCTCGAGGGGCTCGATCGTTCATGCGGCGGCTACCTGAGCGGGCTGGCAGAGGCCGCGCACCGAGCCGTCAATAACCGGCTACCAACGATCACGATCCCGTTTCGGTTGCGCCGAACAGCTCGGCAATCACGGCTCCCGGCTATCGTGCTCCCGTAGAATGAGGCGACCAGGCCCCGGAGCGGGGCGAGAACTGCGGTCAGGCGGGAGTACCCGCAACCTTCGTGTGGCCGGCTCGTTTCGTTAGTCGAGCCCACGGAGGTATTGGATGACCGCTGGGGAATTAATGGTCGCCCAACGGGTCGAAGCTCGCGAGGAGCTCTCCTTTGAGGAGATCTTCGAGAGTTACCACGAGCGCATCTACAATTGCATCTACCGGCTCGTGGGCAACGCTGAGGAAGCACACGACCTGACGCAGGAGACCTTCCTGCGCGCGTACGCTGGCCTGCCGAAGATCACCGGCGAGCTCAAGGTCGGACCCTGGCTGTATCGCATCGCCACGAACCTGTGCATGGACCAGCTTCGCCGCCGCAAGCTGATCCGCTGGGAACCGTGGGATGCGTTCGTGTCGTTCTTCCATCCCAGACAGGTTGCACGTGACAACCCCGAGCGGGACGCCTTGCGCCAGGAGTCACGCGAGCTCGTGCACGACGTCCTTCAGCAGTTGCCGCCCCGCTACAGGATGTGCCTCGTCCTGCGTGAATACCACGGTATGTCATGTGAGGAGATCGGCGAGGTCATGGGCAGCTCCCGATCCGCCGTCAAGTCGCTGCTCTTCCGTGCCCGCGAGGAGTTCCGAGAGGTCTACAAGCGGCTTGGGGGCACCGATCCGCTATGACCTGCGACCGGCGCGTGCTGTCGTACTACCGTGACTGTGAGTTGTCGCCGGAGGAACGGTACGAGGTCGATCGGCACCTGAGCGAGTGCGCCGAGTGCACGTCCGCGCTGCGCGGTAACGTACGGTTGGCCCAGACCATTCGCTCGTTGCCGGTCGAGACGCCGCCGCCTACGCTTCAGCGCGACGTCTGGCGGGCGATCTACGAGCAGGAACTGTCGCGCCGCCATCGAACACCGCTGGGCGGGCTGGTACGCACCTTCGGGCCGGCTGTCGCCGCTGCCTCACTCGCGGTCTCCGTGATGGTGGCGTTCCGACCGGGCGCCGTCGAGGCCCCGAGCCAGCCAATCGTGGTCGCGCCGGCTGCCAGTGAGTCGTCGGCTCGAGTTGCGGCGGTCAATCCATCGGCTGGAAGGCCGCCTGCGCCAGCCAACCCATCAACTGACCACCCGGCCGCACCTGATCCGGCCGTTCGAGAGAATTCAGCCGTAGCGGGCGACGTCAAAGAGATCAGCGTGCCGGCGGTGACGGGCAATCCCGTCGTGACCGGACGCGACGCACTGGCAGACGCCCCCTCGCCGCCGCTGAAGCCGCCATTCCAGGTCTCGGCCGCCAGTTCTGACCTGCTCGCACCAGGCTCGCCGACACAATCCGAGCGGGCTGTGCCAGGGCCGATTGCACGTCTCTACAACGCGAACGCCCAGGTCCGCGAGATGCTGGGTGCTGCGGCGCCGGGCAGCAAGACGGTCACGCTGCTCGAGCAGTCATTCCAGGGTGGACTCGCGATCTGGCGCAGCGACACGCGCGATATCTACGTGCTCCGCCGCCAGGAGAGCCGCTGGACCGAGTATCAGAGCGGCGTGCAGGCTCCGGGGGTGAGCTCCCTGAATCTGGCACCACCGCCCGGAGCGCTCGTCCCCACGGGCGGGTTCGGCACGCTCTGGTTCACCAGGCCGGAGGTGAAGGCACGACTGGGCTGGGCGGTGTACGAGCCGCGAGGCTCCGGCGGCACGGTTCAGACGTTCGAGCACGGCGTCGTCATCTGGAGTCCACACGGCTTGCTCTACGTCCTGACCGACGACGGTCACTGGCGCACCTTCGCGGACGCCGCGTCCGTGTAGTCTGGCCCGAACGACACTGGAGAACCGGAGGGCGTCCCGTTCAGCGGGACGCCTTCCTATGTCTTTCCGGGAATTGCCCTCCACTCGGCCACCTCGCGGCGTTCAGATGGCCCATGACGAGCATCGGCCCCGGATTTGCGCCTGCTTTGCCTGCTCCATGTGATGACGCCTACAATGCCTCATCCTGGCCTACCGTCGCAGTCCCACGCGGCGCGGCCCTGACCGAGCGTTCGTGCCCACCGATTTTCGCTCGCTTCCCAGCGTCGACCGGCTGCTTCAGGACGATCGACTTCTCGTGGCCCTGACTCAACAGCCGCGTCATCTGGTCGTCGAAGCCGCGCGTGATGCGCTGGCTGAGGCACGACGGCGCATCCGTGACGGTACGACGGCCGACGACGTCGTGACAGGGATTGTCGACGGCACGCTGGCCCGGCTAGCTGACGCGGCGTCGCTGCCCTTACGCCGCGCGATCAACGCGACCGGCGTCGTGATTCATACGAACCTTGGTCGTGCACCTCTGAGCGAGTCGGCGCTAGCGGCGATGCGTGAGGTTGGGACCGGCTATTCGAACCTCGAATACGATCTGGCGGCCGGGGCGCGCGGCTCTCGCCACGAGCACGTGAGCGGGCTGCTGCGACGGCTGAGTGGGGCCGAGGCCGCGCTCGTGGTGAACAACAACGCCGCCGCTGTGCTCCTCGCGTTAACCGGCCTCGCGGTAGGGCGCCAGGTGGTCATCGGGCGAGGCGAGCTTGTCGAGATTGGCGGCGGCTTCCGTATTCCGGACGTGCTCCGCCAGAGTGGCGCCGAGCTGGTCGAAGTCGGGACCACCAATCGGACCTACGTGTCGGACTACGCGACGGCCATCGGCGAGCGAACGGCCCTGGTGCTGCGGGTTCACAGCAGCAATTACCGGGTCGTCGGCTTCGTCCACACGCCCGCGCTCGCCGACCTGGCGACGCTAGCCCACGCTCACGCGCTCCTACTCGTCGACGACCTGGGCAGCGGCTCGTTCCTCGACACCGGCGGCTACGGGCTGGCCCACGAACCGCTAGTCCAGGAGAGCGTGGCCGCTGGCGCGGACCTCGTGACCTTCAGCGGAGACAAGCTGCTGGGCGGGCCGCAGGCTGGCATCCTGGTCGGACGGAAGGAGCCGATCGATTCCCTGAAGCGCCATCCACTGACGCGGGCTCTTCGCCCGGACAAAGCGACGCTGGCGGCGCTCGGCGCGACGCTGCTGCACTACCTTCGTGGCGAGGCCGAGCACGAGGTTCCGGTCTGGCAGATGATCTCCGCGAGGCCTGAGGGAATCGAGCGGCGGGCGCAGAGCGTTCGCATGAGCCTGGGGAGCATCGGGGAGGACTGGGGCATCCTCGACGGCCGGTCGGCTGTGGGCGGCGGGTCGTTGCCCGGCGAGACCCTCCCGACCAGGCTGCTGGCGGCACCGACGACGCTCGCCGCCGAGCGGCTGGCAGCAGCGCTGCGCCGCGCGCCGACGCCGGTGGTGGCGCGCGTGGAG
The DNA here is from genome assembly GCA_020845495.1 of Chloroflexota bacterium. Next base: position 48,152 of record JADLFM010000137.1, on the reverse strand, counting down.
CACGACCGTCTGGTGCTGGACCTTCGGACCGTGCTGCCGGTTGAGGACGCCGCGCTCGTCGAGAGCCTGCGTGCGGCACTGACGTCCGAAGACAGTGCGAGCGGCGTCGTTCAACTGACGCACGCGCCCGTTCCCGAGAAGGCGCCTGGGATTGACGGTGCGCCGGGGAGCCGGGCGGTTCCGGTCGCCGATGACGCACCTCGTGACGGCTCCGCAAGTCGTGGAGCCGCGCGGCCATCGTCGGGCGCGAGCTCAGGCTGATGCGGGTCGTCGGTACCGCCGGGCACGTCGATCATGGCAAGTCAACGCTGATCCACGCTCTCACTGGCATCGACCCGGACCGGCTCCAGGAGGAGAAGGATCGGGGCATGACGATCGACCTTGGCTTTGCCTGGCTCACGCTCCCGAGCGGCCAGGAGGTCAGCATCGTCGACGTGCCGGGCCATGAGCGATTTATCCACAACATGCTGGCCGGGGTCGGCGGCATCGACATTGCCCTGCTGATCGTCGCGGCCGACGAGGGCGTCATGCCGCAGACCCGCGAGCACCTGGATATCCTCGACCTGTTGGCCGTCCCAAGTGGCGCGGTCGTGCTGACCAAGACCGATCTAGTGGACGAGGAGTGGCTGGAACTGGTGACGGCCGAGGTCGAAGAGACCGTCAAGGGCACGGTGATGGAAGGCGCGCCAATCGTACCGGTCTCAGCGGTCACGGGGGCTGGATTAGCCGACCTGGCCGCGCTGCTCGACCGTCTGCTCGCCCAGGAGCGGACCCGCACTGTGACCGGGCGTCCGCGCCTGCCGATCGACCGAGTCTTCACCATTGCCGGCTTCGGGACAGTCGTGACCGGCACGCTCCTCGACGGCGAGTTACGGGTCGGGCAGGAGATTGAGATTCAACCGGGTCGGCGGCGGACCCGGATTCGCGGGCTCCAGTCCCACCGTCGGAAGGTCGAGCGGGCGCAGGCTGGCAGCCGTGTGGCCGTGAACCTGGTTGGCGTGGCGACTGAAGACCTGACGCGCGGTCAGGTGCTGGTGGAGCCAGGCACGCTTACTCCAACCCGGCTCGTCGACGCGAAGGTCCGGGTGCTAGCGGATGCGCCCCGCCCGCTGGTCCACAACATGGCGTTGACGTTCCACATCGGTGCGGCCGAAGCGACCGCGAAGGCGGCCCTGCTCGACCGCCAGGAGCTCGGGCCGGGTGACACCGGCTGGGTCCAGTTGCGCCTCGGTCACGAGGTGGCGGCTGCCCGAGGCGACCTCTTCGTCATTCGGACGCCCTCGCCGAGTCAGACGCTCGGCGGCGGCACCATCCTGGAGCCACACCCCCGCCGCCACCGCCGCCATCAGGCCCAGGTGCTGGAGCGCTTGAGCGTGCTGGAGCAAGGCACACCTCACGAGATCGTGCTTCAGCAGTTGCGCGCGAAAGAGCCGTCCGATGTGGCCGGACTGGTCGGACGGACCGGTCTCGCGGCCGACGAGGCGCGCGCAGCGATCGGCACGCTCGTCGCTTCGGGCGATATCGTCACGCTGAGCGGTGCCCGAGCAGGCGAGCACCGGCTGACGGCTCAGACGCTCGTCGTGACGCGTGACGGCTGGCAGCGGCTGGTCGGGGCGGTCCAAGGCGGCCTCGGGTCGTTTCACCGCGCCTACCCGCTCCGGCGGGGCATGCCGAAAGAGGAGTTACGCACCCGGCTCGGGCTGGAGAGCCGGCTCTTCGTCCGGCTCCTCGAGCGGCTGCTCTCTGAAGGGCTGGTGGTCGAGGCGGGACCGCTTCTACGTCTCCCCGAGCACCAGGTGGCCTTCTCAGTTGACGAGCAGCGGCAAGCCGACCGCCTGCTCGGCACCCTCCGTGATGCTGGCGCGTCGCCGCCCAGCCGCGATGAGGTGGAGGCACGGTTTGGCGTCTCGCCGGAACTGACCCAGGCGCTCCTCGACCGGGGCGACCTGGTGGAGGTGGCCGCCGACCTGGTCTATCCGGCCGACGTCCTGGACGTCATCAAAGACGAGATCCTGACCACCATCCGCGAGCGCGGCTCACTCACCGTTGCCGGCGTCCGCGACCTGTTCGATACGAGCCGGAAATACGCGCTCGCGCTCCTCGCGTACCTGGACGACCGCAAGATCACGCGCCGGGTTGGTGACGAGCGGGTGCTGTACTGAAGGAGCCTCGCACCCGATGACTGCCGAAACGCGAGCCGCCGCTCGGATGGCTGCCCCCGCTCGCCGTCTGACCGCCGGACTGCTCGCCGCGCGGCTGGCGACCGTGATCCTGGCTATCCTCGTCCCGCTCCTGCTGCTGGAGGCGTCGCTGCGCCTGTTCGGACCGTGGCTGCCCGGCAACTACGACACCGGCGCCTATCTGGTGCGAAACCAGGAGCTCGGACACTTCCACCGCCCGAACTTCGACGGCTGGATCAAGGCGAAGGAGTTCACCACCCACGTCCAGATCAGCCCGCTCGGCCTGCGCGATCCACGCACCAGCTACACGAAGCCGCCCGGTACGTTTCGGATCCTGCTCCTGGGCGATTCGTTCGTCGAGGCGGTTCAGGTACAGGAGTGGGAGGGGATCGCCGCGCGGCTGGAGCGCGCTCTCAACGTTGATTCGACCCGCCCGGTGGAGATCATCAATGCGGGAGTTGCCGCCTACGGCACCGGCCAGGAACTGTTGCTGCTCGAGGAGGAGGGCCGGAAGTATCAGCCGGACGCGGTCGTGCTGCTCTTCTTCGTAGGCAATGACGTCACGAACAACAATTATCGCCTGGAGCTCTGGGACAGCAACCTGAAGCTCGCGCTCAAGCCCTACTGGGATCTCGAGAAGGACGGCACGCTGCGGATGATTCCCGGCCCTCCGCCCGATCCACCGGGCGGCGTGAGCCAGCGCCTGCGCGACTGTTGTGTCTTGTACAACGTGATCGAGACCGGCGTCATGAACAAGCTGAACCAGAATTACCCGCGCGAGCAGTTGGAGGCAATCGGCGGGCTGAAGACCCCGTTGACGGGCCTGTACGACACTGAGCCGGACGGCGAGTGGAAGCGGGCCTGGGACATCAGTGCGGCGCTGCTGGCACAGGTCAAGGAGCGCTCGGCGGCGATGGGTGCCCCGCTGGTGGTGGCCGGCGCCCCGGAGTGGCGGACGCTCGAACCGGACGCGTGGCGCGACGAGATCGAGAAGAGCAATCCGAAGTCGAACCGACTGGCGTCTGGCCGTCTCCAAATAGACTCCCCAACCAACACCCTGGGCGGGATCGTGGCGGATCTCGGAGTGCCGTATGTCGATCTGCTGCCAGCCTTTCGTGAGGCGGCCGACGCCGGAGGCGGTCCGTACTACCTCGAGTTTGACAAGCACTGGACGCCCGCGGGGCATGCCGTCGCGGCCGGGGCTATCGAGCGGGGACTCCGGGAGCTAGGGCTGGCGGGCCAGTAGATCCCGACCCGCGAGCACGCAGGCAGCCGGCCAGGGCTGTACACTCGTCTGCCGCCGCCTCCTCGACTACGTGTCTTCCGGCGGCCTGCCTGCTGACGGCCTGCCCGCTTCCGCGACGAGCCCGAGCCTGATCCCAAGGAACAGCCCGACCAGCGTGTCGAAACCCGATGAGTGGCCGATTCGCGTCGCGCGCTCGATGGCAGCCGGCAGGTTGGCGCCACTCCCGGCGAGCAGCGCGCGCGCCACCGCTTCGAACGTCTCCTCCATCCGTCCAGCCACCGCGTGGGCGACGCGTACGGCGGCAAGATCGGCGGATACGATGCGGGCCACACGCGGCAGCGCGGCGAGACAAGCGGTGGATGCGCGGTGGGCGGTGCGACGTGCGGCGGGGTGCCGTGGCGCGGGCGCTCGATCGAGGAGACGGTCGGGCGGGGCAGCGTACTCGATGCCGGTATGGGTGCTCGAGGCTGGTAAACAACGGCTCGCGCGTTGGTAGCCGCTGGCGAATCCGGCCAGTAGATCGTCACCGGACGGCGTTAGCCCGGGGCCAAGACCGCTCAGGCGGCGGGCTGCGTCCTCGACAGCCCCGACGTCGTCATGCTGCCAGGCCTGTACCAGCGCGACGAGTGGCTGCCATGCTGCACGCGGCACCGGGGACAGGTCAGACGGAGGTGTATCGACAGAACAGCACGCTTCGGGAGGATCGGGCGGTCGAGCATCGACAGAACGGGAGCGTGCAGCCGTACGCGGCGCGGCAGCGGCCCACGGCTCGACGTCGTCGGTGCGAGTTGGACTGGCTCCGACTGGACTCTCAGTGGATGCGGCGAGCGCTTCGCCGTACCCGAGCAACGGTGCAAGCCCGTTGGTGGCCGCGAGCGCAGCCGCGATCCGTTCGGCGACGGTCACGCGCGCCAGGACGGTGGATATGGGGAGGGTGCGCCGCGCGGGTCGAGGCTCCCAGAGAACTGCGTCGGCTAGCGACACCCGTAGGCGGGCGCTCGACAGGATCCGGCCGCCGCTGAGGAAGACTTCCGTTCCTGGGACCAGACCGGCGGCGACGAATCCAGCGGCCGGAGCATCGCGGAGGACGACGGTCGCTGGACCGTCCGAAGCGCCCGGCCCTACCACCGCGACCAGTGCCCCGTCAGCCTCACTGACGAGGTTCACAGCACGGTCGAAGACGGAGTGCAGCCGCCAACGTGACCTGTCGTGGAGCCACTGGCGAGCGAGTGGGTCCAGCGAGCGGGCAGCCAGGGCCGTCGTCGAGCCTGTTACCATGTCGGTTCCGTGTCGAGCGCTCCCGAGCCGGGCGCTACCGAGATGAAGGAGGCCGACAGCGTGGCCGCCGATGCCCGAACGTCTGACACCCCCGCCCAGGACCCGAACGACGAGGTGTTGATCCGCCGTGACGGCTCGATCCTCACCCTGACTTTCAACCGGCCCCAGGCCCGCAACGCGATGACCTGGAACATGTACGAGCGACTGTACCAGACCTGTGAGGAGGTCGACGCCGACGACAGCATCCGGGTACTGGTGCTGCGAGGCGCGGGCGGGAAGGCGTTCGTCGCGGGTACCGATATCAGCCAGTTTACCGCCTTCAAGACCAAGGAAGACGGCCTGAACTACGAGCGGAGCGGCGAGAGCCGGGGCGGCCGCCTCGAACAGGTCAAGAAACCGGTCATCGCGATGATCCAGGGCTATGCGGTCGGCGGCGGTTTCGCCATGACGGCCGTCTCGGACATCCGGATCGCCACACCGGACGCAAAATTCGGGGTGCCAATTGCCCGGACACTCGGGAACTGCCTGTCGATGGAGAGCTACTCGCGGCTCGTCGACCTGCTCGGGCCGTCACGCACCAAGGCGATGATTATGATGGCGCGCCTCGTCCCCGCCGACGAGATGAAGGAGGCCGGCTTCGTCCATGAGATCGTCGAGCCCGACCAGATCGAGGCTCGCACTTACGAGATCGCCGAGCAGATCGCGTCCTACGCACCGATCACCCTCTACGTCACCAAGGAATCGATCCGTCGGATCTCGGAGCAGCGGCGGGTCCGGGGGGGTGAAGACCTGATCGAGATGACCTACGGCTCGGCCGACTTCGCAGAGGGCGTCAGGGCCTTCCTGGAGAAGCGCAAGCCGAACTGGACCGGCAAGTGAGGTTCGAGAACAGGTGATCGCGGTTCACGTGACGGCGTGCGGGCTGTCAGGATCCGCGACCCGCTACCTCGTGGCGTCGCGCCGTCCTCGTCAGGGACGCTCATCGACGGGTCGCCGGCCGATGCCATGCCGGCCCGCTCAGAGGCTGCTGCCGTGAAGGTGGTGTGCGGGCAGGCGGTCCCGGGGCCGGACGGCGTCGTACGTGAGCTCACCGTGGCCGTGTTCGTGGTGCATCGTGGTCAGGTACTGTTGTTGTTCCACCCGAAGCTCGGCATGTGGCTGCCGCCGGGTGGCCATGTTGAGTATGGCGAGTTGCCAGATGATGCGGCCGTGCGCGAGGTACTGGAGGAGACGGGCGTCGGAGCGCGCCTCGTCGGGGAGCGGGGCCTCGACGTGGCGTACCCGTATCAGCTCGTCCGGCCCCAGGGGGTTCAGGTGGAGGACATCCGGCCGAGCGTCCAGCACATCGACCTGGTCTACTTCGGCGTGCCCATCGACGAGCACTGTGCGGTCGCGGAGGAGTGCGCGGCACGGGACCGAGCCGGCTGGTACGACGCCGCCGAGCTTGCGACTCTGGGTGCGAACGGCGAGATTCAAGCATGGGCCGCGAAGGCGGTGCGGGCCGTCCAGGCACGCGAGCACGCCGGTGACGGGCCAGGTGAGCGGCCCGGCACGCCTTGACGCTGTCCGGAACGGCTCCCTACCATTTCGATACCTGTGGATACATCAAACTGCACGGTCCCAGGAGGGAGCGTTCGCGCGGCGAAGGCCGGAGCATCGCGAGCCGGCACTCGTAGACGGGGTGCATGCCGCGTGCTCCGGGCACGTGCGGCGGCGAGTCGGGGCGATCGGCCCATCGGGCGGTGGGCGCGCCGCCTTCGTCCCCCGGGCGGTGGTCGAGGAGCGGAGCGATGACGAGCGAGACGCAGGCGGCCGCCGACCTGAGCGGGCGCGAATACCAGCCGTACGATCCAGCATTGGTCGAATCCCGCATCTACGACGAGTGGATGCGCCTGGGCCTCTTCAAGCCGAAGCCGCCCGAAGCATGGGGTGGCCGTCAGCCGTTCGTCATGACGATGCCGCCGCCCAACGTCACTGGCGAGCTACACATCGGGCATGCCCTCTTCGTCGCGGTTGAGGATCTGATGGTCCGCTGGCACCGCATGCTCGGCGATCCGACCCTCTGGGTGCCGGGCCGCGATCATGCCGGTATCGCCGGCCAACTCGTCGTCGAGCGGGAACTGGCGAAAGAAGGCAAGACCCGACATGACCTCGGCCGCGAGGCGTTCCTGGACCGGATGTGGGACTGGATGGAGCGCTACGGCAAGCGCATCCGCTACCAGATGTACCGCCTTGGAGCGTCGGCGGATTGGGACCGCGAGAAGTTTACGATGGAGCCGGGGCCGTCGAAAGCCGTGCGCACGGCGTTCGTCAAGCTGTACCACGACGGCTTGATCTACCGGGGCCGCCGGATCACCAGTTGGGACCCGGTCCTGATGACCGCCGTGTCCGATCTGGAAGTCGAGTACCGCGACGTCGACGGCCAATTGACCTACGTCCGCTATCCGCTCGTGCCGACCGGCACGCCCGGCGAGGCCGAGTGGATCGAGATCGCGACCACCCGGCCCGAGACGATCCTGGCCGATACCGGCATCGCCGTCCACCCCAACGACGAGCGCTACGCGGCGATCGTCGGGCGGAAGGCAGTCGTACCGCACGTTCGGCGCGAGATCCCGATCGTTGCGGATGACGTCGTGGATCCGGCCTTCGGGACCGGCGCGGTCAAGGTGACACCCGGCCACGACCCGACCGACTTCGAGATCGGCCAGCGCCACGATCTGCCAATTATCCTGGCGATGAAACTCGACGGCACGATGAACGAGCAGGCCGGTGCCTACGCTGGGATGAAGGCGCTCGATGCCCGTAAGGCGCTCGTACGTGAGTTGGAGGAGAACGGCCAGGTCGTCAAGGTGGTCAAGCACCGCCACGCCGTGGGTCACTCGTTCCGCTCGGGCGCGGTGATCGAGCCGATCGTCACCGAGCAGTGGTACGTCAAGATCGACCCGCTGGCGCAGCCGGCCCTGGAGGCGGTCCGCGACGGCCGTATCCGAATCATCCCCGAGCACTTCTCGAAGGTTTACTACAACTGGATGGAGAACATTCGCGACTGGTGCATCTCGCGCCAGTTGTGGTGGGGGCACCGGATCCCGGTCTGGTATCGGAGTGACGGCGGCGAGCCGATCGTGTCGGTCGAGGATCCCGATCCGGCCGACTATCCTGGCGTCACGCTGACCCAGGATCCGGACGTCCTGGACACCTGGTTCTCCTCGGGATTGTGGCCGTTTTCCACGCTCGGCTGGCCGGACGACACGGAAGACCTTCATCGGTTCTACCCGACGAGCGTGATGGAGACGGGCTACGACATCCTCTTCTTCTGGATCGCCCGCATGATCATGCAGGGCATCTGGATGATGGACGACATCCCGTTCCGCGACGTCTATTTGCACGGCATGGTGCGCGTCGAAGGGCAGAAGATGAGCAAGGTCAAGGGGAACGTCAAAGACCCCGTCGACCTGATCGAGCGGTACGGCACTGACGCGATGCGGCTCGGGTTGGTCGTCGGTACCACGCCCGGCAACGACGTCTCGATCTCGGATGCCAAGTTCGAGGCGCAGCGCAACTTCGTCAACAAGCTCTGGAACGCCGGCCGCTTCATCCTGGCGAACGTGACCGATGCCGATCTGGCCACGCCGCGCGGCGCAGATGGATCCGGCGGCTCACTGGCCGACCGCTGGATTCGGAGCCGCGCCCAGGCGGTGACCGCCGAAACGACCAAACTGATGCGGGACTACCAGTTCGGCGAGGCAGCCCGAGTGGTTCAGGATTTCCTCTGGGACGAGGTCTGTGACTGGTATCTGGAAGTCGCCAAGGTCCAGCTTCGGACCGCAAGCGGTGAGCCGGACAGTGCAGCCACCCGCTCGACCCTGATCGACGTCTACGAGCGGGTACTGCGGCTGCTCCATCCGTTCGCTCCGTTCGTGACCGAGGAGATCTGGCAGGCGTTCGGCCCGATCAGCCGGCAGGACGGCCTGTCGGCGACCACAAAGGATAGGTCGACGGGCCGAGCGGCAGGCGGCGAGGTAGGCGGCTCGGACAGCCCTGGAATCTTTGGGCGGCCGTCGCTGATGGTCGCCCAGTGGCCCGAGGCCGGGCCGCGCGATACCGCTGCCGAGGACGCCTTCGGGAATCTCATCGAGGCCGTGCGCGCGGTCCGGCGCGTGAAGACGGACTACCGAGTCGGGTCGCAGTTGACGCCGGCGGTCGTGGAGGCCGGGAGCCGCGCGAACCTGTTCCGCGACTATGCCCCAGTCGTCAAGACCCTGGGACGACTCGACCCGCTCGACGTCCAGGCGACCCTGGTCGAGAAGCCGGCCCGGGCGCTGAGCGCCGTGACCGGCGGCGTCACCGTCTACCTTCCCGCCGAAGGGCTTTTCGACGTGCAGCAGGAGATCGCCCGGCACGAGAAGGAGTTGGCGGAGGCCGAGCGGCAGGCCGAGCGGACGGCCACACAGCTTCAGCAACCGACCTTCACCGAGAAGGCGCCACCAGACGTCGTCGCGCAACGACGGGAGCAATTGGCCGAGCAGCGCGAGCGTGCCGACCTGCTGCGCGCCCGGCTGGCGACGCTTCGTGGCCTGGGAGTGTGACCGATGTTACGGCAGGTCGTCGGCTGGAGTGCAGCGGCACTGGCACTGATCGCCCTGTTCGGCGTGCAGGTTGCCTCACAGGTGCTCGGGCTGTCGTTCGGAATCCTGCTCGTGGCGGCCATCGGAGTGGCAGTCGGGTTGGCCGCTGAGCTTCACGGCCGGTTACATCCGGGCTTCGGCCGCCTGACCGGCTCCTATGGGCTGACGCTCTGGGTCTTACCGGCGGCGCTGGTCTGGGCGGTCGGGCTGTCGATCGTGCTGTGGCATCCGGAAGACGTCCTGCTTGCGCGGGGCCTTCCGTTGGTCGGGGCCGCGCTCGCCGGCCTGGCCGTGTTCCTCCAGGATCGTGAACTGTCACGAGGAGACGAAGACAGCAGCGTCTGGCCGCGCCAGACCCTCAGCCTGTTGACCTACGTTGGCGGCTTCGGGCTCTTCGCCTTGATCTACGGGGTGAACGAGCGAGGCATCCTGTCCATCGTAGTGTCGGCCGCCGTGGCCGCCCTTTTGAGCGTGGTGCTCCTACGGGGCACCGGCGCGCCCTTGAAACGTGTGCTCTTCTACGTCGGCTTGAGCGCCGTGGCAGCCGGCGAGGTCACCTGGGCGCTCAATTACTGGATCGTTCGGGATCTGATTGCCGGCGCGGTCTTGTTGCTCCTGTTCTACGTAGTTGTCGGGCTTGCCGAGATCGTCCTGCGTGGCGAGATGACCCGACGGCTCCTCGCCGAGTACGTCGCGGTTGGAATCGTCGGCTTCCTGTTCATCCTCTCGACGGCTCCCTGGCGCCCGTAAACTCCAGACCTGCTGGGCGGTGGCTCCCTCTCGCTGCGGACTCGAGCCAGGACGTGCAGGCTGAACGGCCGGCACACCCTGGCTCGAGTCCGTGCTAGCGTCCGGATGGTGGCTACTGACCAGCCGGCACCTGGGCGGGCGGTGCCGCGTCGGCAGGCGCACCTGCCGGTGTAGCGTCGTCGGGCGCAGTTGCCGGTGCGTCAGACGGCGTGCTACCCGTATCGCCGGCGCCAGGGCTGGGCGACGGGCCTGGCGAGGCGCCGGGCGGCAGACGTGTTGGGATCGATGCAGCGGTGTCGGGTCCGAGCGGTGTGTCGCCGTCGGTGATACCTTGTTGGGTCAGCAGCCAGGCGATCACGTCCCAGTACTGCTGGTCGGTCAGCGAGCCGGGGTTGTCGAACGGCATGCTGACGCTCGCGAAGCCAAAGACAGCGGCGGCAGTCGGGAAATGGCGGAGGGAATTCGGCTCCAGGAGACGCGGAGCGTCCGCGTTGGTGCTGTCTGGCCCGTGACATGTGGAACAGACCTCGTTCCAGACTTGCTGGCCGCGTGCGAGTTGATCGGGTGGAAAGGCCCGGGCGGGGACCGGTTGTATCGCCACCAACATCCCGACCGCTCCAAACGCTGCCGCCGCCATACTCGCTGCTACCTTCGTCGCTCGTCCCAATCCCTACCTCCCGTGTGTCGGCGGGCGTCTAGCCCGTCGTGAGTTTCAGGCGCCCGCCCGAGTGCCCGCACCGCCGGTGCAGGCGATGAGTCGTCTCGCCTGCCACGCGGCTCCGCACGCATTCCGTCTCCTGTATGAACGAACGGCTGAACTGGGCGGGTGGCCGTGCAGCCTTCGTGCCATCGTCCGAGGCTGTGCTGTTCTGGCGATGCGCGGTTCTGGCGCGCGCTCGGAATTGAGCGCCGGAATGCCGATCTGGTAGACTCACCCGACTCGCTCACGAGGCCGGTGCTCGCTGGTGCCGCCCCTGAGCCCAGCAGTGAAGCCATGTGGATGTCCTACGGGCGGCGGGCGCCCATCCGCGCCCTCCCCGAGGCCGTGAGGCTCGACGGTATCGCGGCACGCGTCGGGCGTTGGGCCGCGCCGATCGCCATCGCGGTCCTCTTTGTGTACCCTAATCCCCTGGTGCCGGTCGCGCTGGCCGTCCTGGCGGCGTGTGCCGTCGTTCAGGTCGTGCGCGGTCACCTTGCCCAGGCTGGCCCCCTCGACGCCTGGATGGGCTTGTTCGCGCTCGGGACTCTCGGCGGACTGGCCATAGCCCATAACGCAGACGCGGCCACCCTCCGCTTCACGGGGATCGCTGGCGCCGTCGCCACCTTTTTCGCGCTCCGTTCAGCGCTCGTCACCGAAGCCGCGATCCGGCGCGCGGCGCTGGCGCTGCTCCTCGCCGTCGTCGGTGGCATTCTGGTCGTCCTCGGGCTGCTGCGCGGGAGCCTGCCGGACAGCACGGTGGCGCGCGCGCTGTTGCCCCTGACTGCGCCGTTTGCCGCGTTTCCTGGTGTCTCGGGCGACACGCTCGACGTGAACGCCCGCTTCACTGTCCATCAGTACGGACTTGCCCACCTGCTGCTCGTCGCGGCGATGTTCGCGGCCTCGGCGGTTGCACTAGGCACTCGCCGTCGGGTCATCGCGGCCGGCGTCGGGGGGCTGTTGGTGACGATTCCATTTCTGCTCGCCACCCAGGCGCGCGGCGCATTCCTGGCCTTCGCCTTCGCGGCGACGGCCGTCGCGTTCCACCGAACCCGGGTGGCACTCGTGATCCCGCCGCTCGCTGCCGGTGCACTGTACGTGCTGCTCGCACGCGGGACGATCTCGCGAGGCGTCGAGTTAGCGTGGCTCGATCAGCGGCTCGGCTACTGGAGCGGGACGCTCTCGATTCTGGGGGACTTCCCGCTGCTTGGGGCTGGCCTTGGCGTGCGCACGTTTGCCGAGACGTTCTCCTGGTACCACCAGTTACCGGACCCTTATCAGGTATCCCACACCCACAATATCTTCGTGCAGGCCTACGCCGAGCAGGGTCTGGCCGGGTGTCTCGGGTTGGCCGGCCTGCTCGTGCTTGGCTCGGCCATCGGTATGCGAGCGGTGCGCCGAACGGCGGGACGGGACCGCTGGCTCGTAGGGGCGGCGATGGGCGGTCTGCTCGGCTCGACCGTCTACGGCCTGACCGATCAGGTGCCCTCCACGAACCTGAGTCTGGCGCTGGTGTTCGCGTTGCTGGCGGTTGTCGGTGCTGCCGACCGGCTCGGAGCGTCCACGGCGGCGCCTCTCCCTTCGGCCATGCCGGTCAGCCGGCTCGGTCCGAGCGTCGCCTGGCGGTCACCGCGCCGCTGGCTCCTGTCCGGGCTGTTGCTCGCGATCCTGGCAGCCGGCGGCCTGGCACTCGCGCCGCGCTGGATCGGCGGAGTCTACCTCAACCTCGGTTCGGCCGATCTGATGGCCGCGGTGCTCGACCCGTCCCGCACATCGGACGCGCGCGCGGCTCGGCTCGCCAGCGCCAATCGCTGGCTCGAGATGGCGGTGGCCGCGAATCCGGGTAGTGTCGACGCCCTTCGCAATCTCGGTTGGGCGCGGTTGCTCCGCAACGATCTGCCGGGCGCGAAGGCAGCCATCGAAGGTGCGTACCGTCCGGACGCCGGTGCCTTCGACCGCGCGCAACTTGCGCGGCTTGCCAACGAGGCCGGCGCGATCGAACTCACCATTCGACTGCTCAAGGAGGGTGCTGACGAGCCTCGTCTGAAGTCGCTGGCCGATCAGTTGATGACGCGGCGGCGCTGGCACGACGCCGCACTCGCCTATGCCGCACTCGCGGAACTCCATCCGGACGAGGCCGAGTACATCTCGAACTTCGCCAAGGCGGTGCTTGCCGGCGGCGGCGACGACGGCGAGGCGCTCCGAGCGCTGCTCCAGGCCGTAAGCCAGAAGCCGGAAGCGGCCCGCAACCTGGCTCGGCAACTGGTGCTGGAGGGTGAGCCGTACCGCAGCCGCGAGAAACTCGGAGGCGGCAACTTCGAGCAGGCGCGCTTCTGGTTCACCCTCGCCAGTCAGGTCGACCCGACCTACGACCGGCCTGAAGTGGAACTCGGCTCGCTGCACTATTACCGCGGCCGCTACGGCGAGGCACTGACGCACTTCACGGAAGCGTCACGCCGCGACCCGAAGAACTCCTCGACCTTCAATCAGCTTGGCGAGACGTATCTGGCGCTGGGCCTGATCGAGGACGGACTTGCCAGCTACAAGCGGGCAGTCGACCTCCGTCCAGATCGGGCCGAGCTTCATCTCGACCTCGCGCGGGCGTACCTGAGCGTCGGACGCCGCGAAGAGGCCCTCCGGACGCTCTGGGCGGCGTCCGAGCGCTTCCCGAACAATACGCTGGTGCGCGATGAGCTCGCTCGAATCGAGGCGGGCGAGTAGGGCATGGCGAGTACCGGGTCCGCGCAAACCTTGCCGGCTCGCCGCAGCCTGAGCGTGGCGCTGCCCCGCGTCGCCTGGCTCGAAGCCGCGCTCCTGGCGGCGCTGCTCGGGGTGGCCGTGGCGATGCGGATGCTCAACCTCGGGGCCTATAGCGGCCTGTTCGACGAGGGTATCCGCGCCGAGCAATTGTTCCTGATGTCGGCCGGCTACCGACCGTTTCGCGATATCTTCGCCGCGCAGGGACCGCTCCTCCTCGACCTCCTGCATCCCTGGTTCGTGCTGTTCGGTCAGGACCTGACGGCCGCGCGGCTGGCTGTGGGCGTCTACTCAGTGGTCGGGCTGCTCGGCGCCTACTGGGTGGCACGGCTGATCGGGGGCGCTGTGGCCGGCCTGGCAGCCCTGGCCCTGCTGGTTCTCAGCCCGCTCTACCTCGAAGGCTCGCGGATCGCGCTGGCTGAAGTGCCGGCGATGGCCCCGGCCATTCTCGCGGCCGGGGCGGCCATCGTCTACGCGCGGAGCGGCAGCCGAGGATGGCTATTAGCGGCTGGCGCCCTGTTCGCGACGAGCCTGCTCGTCAAGCCGATCGCACTCGCGGCCGGTGTACCACTCGGACTTGCCGTGCTGAGCCGCGGGCGCTACGGCGTTCGTGCGATGCTGCTAGACGGCGTGTTGCTGGGGGGATTGGTCGCGCTGCTGATGCTGGCAGTTGTGTTCGCGGTGGGGCTGGCTGGCGTGCTAGATCAGATCGTCGCATACCGGCTAGAGAGTCGCGGCAGCGAGGGCTGGAGCCTCTGGAAGAACCGGACAGCCCTCGGCCGTAGCCTCTCATTCGAGCCGCTCGGGTTGTTTGCGCTGAGCGTTGGAGGGGCGGCGGCGCTGCTGCTTCGGCGGCGGGTGCCCGAGGCGCTCGTCGTCGCCTGGGCAGCCGGGAGCGTCGCACTACTCCTGCTGTATTCGCCGCTCCACGGCAAGCACACCGTGGTCATGATCCCACCCATCGCCGTTCTGGCCGGTGCCGGCATCGGCGTGGCGCTGCGGCAGGTGAAATCCGGCCCCCGGCCAGCGTACCGAGCCGCGCTCGCAATCGGGCTGACGCTCCTGCTAGGGTGGTACGGCGCTGGTGTGCCGGCGGTGCTGGCGCAGAGCGGCCAACTCCTCAAGGTCACAGCCGACACCGATGTGGACCCGGCCTTCGAGCAGTACGCTGACGCGGTCGATGTCATCGGGCGGCTGACGACGCCGGCCGACTTCATCGTGACCGATCATCCGTACCTGACCTTTCTGGCTGCCCGGCTCGTGCCGCCGCTGCTGGTTGACACGTCGAAGTCGCGCATCCGTTCGCGCTCGTTGCGGGGAGCCGAAGCCGTCGCCCAGGCGAAACCGTACGATCCGGCGCTGATCGTCCTCTGGACGGATCGACTGCGTGGGCTGCGCGAGTTCAAGAACTGGGTCGAGGACAACTACCGACTCGTCAAGGTGTACAACCGCCGCCAGGATCTCGACCGCGGCATCTACGTCCCCGAGGGGGCCGAGCTTGCGTCGGTTCGTGCCGCCCTGTCATCGCCGGCCGCTGTCCCGGTCAATGCCACCTACAATGACGGCCTGCGACTGGTCAGCGCACGTGTCGAACGGTCGGAGTTTCGGCGGGGCGAAGGGACCGGCGTGACGCTCGAATGGGAGGCAGTCGGGCCGATTGCGGCCGACCTGCACGTCGTGACGGTCCTGCGCGGCCCCGACGGCCAGGACTGGGACTTGCAGCAGGAGTCGCTGTCAGGCGGCAGCGATGGTACCACCGAGTGGGAGCCCGGACGGTGGCTGTTCGAGGACACATTCGTTCGCACCGACGCCGATGTGCCGGCGGGCGCGTATCGGATCCTGGTGAGTGCCTACGACTCGCGCGCTCGACAGAAGCTTACGCTCCCCGATGGCCGCGACGAGATCGTCGTCGGCCAGTTGACGATCCGGTGAGTGGCAGTCTCAGGTCAGGACCGGCTCTGGCGGCCGTGGTTCTGAAACGCTGGCCAGGGCCGCCGCTGACGACGCAAAGCCGGCCGCGCGGATGTGAAGACCTCCGCCAGCGTGAGCGCCGAGCAGCCTGCCAGATGAGGATTCGGGGCAGGGTGCAGCCGACGCCCACGGGTAGGAGATGGCCGAGGTGACGGCGACGCCCCTACAGGGAGGGAGCCGCCCCCACGTGCCGGTCATGCGGCTGGCCCGCCTGGCTGTCCTCGTGCTCTTGTTCGGCGGCCTCGCCTTCGCGCTGGTCGGCGGCTGGAATGAGATCGCGCAGTATCGCTGGCAACTCGAGCCGGGGAGCGCCGCCATAGCCCTCGTCATCATGGTCTTCGCATCGGTGTGGGCGAACGTCTGCTGGTGGTTGGTGGCGCGCGGCTTTGGTGGCGCGATCAGGCTCGGGTCGGCGCTACGGGTGTACTCGTCCTCGAACCTGGGGAAGTATCTGCCGGGCAAAGTGCTCCACGCCGTCGCGCGAGTCTACCTCGCTCAGCAAGCTGGCCTGTCACTTGCCCTGGCCACGACAGTGGTGGTGGTCGACGTGGTGTTGTACCTGGCGGCGTCGATGCTGGTGGCCGTGCTGGCGATTCCGACGCTGGCCGATGCGCTCACCGCGTACCTTCCGTCCGTGGATCGGACCGCCCTGAGCGGGCTGGCGCTCGTGGGTGTTATCGGGGCACTCGTGGTCTTGCATCCCGCGACGCTGAATCGATTGTTCGCGCTGATGCGCCGACTGATGCCCGGCCGCGATCTGCCCACTATCCAGGCGAGTTACCTGACCATTTTGCGGCTGCTAGTGTGCTACGTCATTCTGTGGGGGCTGATGGCGCTATCGCTGCTCTGGTCGGTGCGAGCCATCGCGGCCATCGAGGCGACGACCCTGCCGGTGTTGGCAGCCGCGTACGCGCTCTCGTACCTCGGCGGCACGATCATGCCCATCGCGCCAGCGGGCATCGGCGTTCGGGAGGGCTTGTTGGCTGCGCTGCTCGCCCAGGTTGTGCCGCTGCCTGCCGCCGCTGCCGTCGCCGTGCTTGCGCGGGTCATCCAGGTCGTCGCCGAGGGGCTGTGCGCAGCCGCCTTCAGCCGCCTGCGCTGAGCGTCATCGATGACCTGCCCGCATTCCTGATCCCAGCCGGAGCGCGAGCTAGCGAGCCAGGATGCCGAGCAGTCGGCCGCGCAGATCGGACCAGGGGCGCGGCGCGACCGCGATCGGCGGCAGATCGACGAACGGCTCGCCGTTTGCGCCCGTTGCTGTCATCACGTGAAGCTCACGAGGGGGATCGACGGCATAGACCACGATGCGCACGCGATACGTGCCGGGGCCGAGCCGGTTGCCAATCGGTAGCTCGTGGTAGTCGCCAACGATCTGGCCGAGTCTCCAGGCGTTCGTCGGGGAGGTGCCGAGAGCCGGGTGGCGCTCGTCGTGCTGAGCGTGTACAGCACCGTCCGGGCCGATCAGCCGGACCGACACAGCATACGCGGTGTCGAGTGGGCGCTCGGCTCGCCAGTACAGCGTGAACGGGACGACACTTCCGGGGTTGAAGGCATCCATATGATAGGCGACGCCAGCCAGAGTCAAGCCAGCCTCGAACGAGGCCCCGATGGGCGTGGCCGCGTCCGGTGCGCGGCTGCCGGGCGACGGCCAGAGCTGGAGCAGCGGCCCGAGCGACGACGTGACGCCGCGCTGCTCGACGCCTGGCAGGGTGCGAGCGAGGTACACCGCTCGGCTCTCGGCTTTCCCACGCACCAGTTCGCCGTCGAGCGTGTCGATTGGGTAGCTGATCGTGACGTCGGAGCGGCGTCCTTCGACCTGTTGGTAGTACCAGAGCACCGTCGCTTGCTCCCAGTCGCAGACGATGATGGCATCGGGGGCGGCGAGGTCGAGCGCGAGCGTGCCAAAGCGGGCGGCCAGCGGCGAGCGCTGAAGGTCTTGCCGCCAGTCGTCGAGGCTGGTCGCGCCCAGTTCGGCGCGAATGACGGTTCTGGCCCCACGCACCCAGGCCGTGCCCGCCTGGAGCAGTACGAGCATAACCATCCCTACGACGACCGCCGAATCAGCGTTCTCTGGGATCACCCGCCGGATGCCCCCGATGAGAGCGTCTGTGCCGAGGCCGATCCAGACGGCCCAGATCAGAAATGCCGGCAGGTAGAAGACCCAGTGGCGGGGTAGCTCGTAGTTCGACTGGAGGTGGTAGCTCGCGCCGAGAATCGCCTGCGGCAGGAAGATGAGCAGGAGCACCAGGGCGGCGGTCTTTCGTCGGCAGATCGACCAACCGAGCCCCACCACGCCTAGGACGGCGCCGACCGGCCCAAACGAGCGCGTCAGCACCTGCGCCTCCTCGGCGATCCGCCCGAGCAGGCTGGCGTCCGGCCGGACTTGCGAGGTATAGCCGGCATCCAACAGGTACGTGACAAAGGCGGCCGGGGTGTCGACGGGCCAGGAGCCTGGCGGAAGGCCGCGAGCGCCGGCCCATGGCACGTACGCGTACAGCACCAGCGGCAGTGCCGAGAGCGCGGTCAGCGCGAACGGCTCCCGCCAGGATCGCGGACGCCAGCCCCCGAGCAGCACCCCGGCCAGCAGGGCCGGGGCGACCAGCAGCATGCTCCGATGATGCGTCAGGCTGAGGCCATAGGCGAAGCTCAGAAGTACGAGCCAGCGCCAGTCCGGCCGCGTCAGCCAGCGAAGGTAGAGTGCTACCACGACCGCGAGCACGAGGGCGTTCAGGGTGTACTTGTCGCCGCGCACCGCCTGTGACCACCACAGTTCGCCAAACGCAAGTGTGGCTGCCCCGAGCGCTGGCCCCGCGAGTCCAGTGCCGAGTTGTCGAATGACGACCGCCAGCATGCCGATGGTCGCCGCGGCAAAGAGCGCGTCGAGCAGGTTCAAGCGAAACGCGACGCTGCCGAGCGGCAGATGACTCCAAGCAGCGTGCAGCAGCACCTGGAACGGATACCCGGTCGGGTGGGTCAGGCCGAGGATTGGCGGGACGAACTGAAGCTCACCCGCGTCGCCCCCGAGCACACCACTCGAGAGCGTTCCAACGTAGACCGCGAACGCGAGCACGGCGACAACAGCCGGGAGCACCGGCCCGCACAGTCGGCGCTCGGCAGAGCCTGCTAGCCGGGTGATACGGTCGCAAAGAGCCTGGGCGGGCGACGTAGGGGCGCGTACGGGCTGGCCGCTGGGAGATCGGTCGCGAGGGGACCACGCGAGCTCGATCCAATCGCGCACAGCCCGGCCGAGAAGGGTCCGCCCGACTCCTGTCAGGCGGACCCTCGATGGCTCGGTCCTCACATGACTCGCGCGCAGCGGTCGGCCGATCGTGCCGAGCCCTGACCGCCAGGCCGGCGGCCGCTAGGACTCCCCTGCCGGATTCGAACCCTCGGCCGCCGGGCTCGACCCATCGGCCGCATCACCTGGCGCGTCGGCCGCATCACCCGGCGCGTCGGCGGCTGGCGCCTTCTTTGCACGAGTCGACGGCCGCCGGGTGCGCCGGCGTGGCTTGGGGCTGGCCACGGCGGCTTCCCCCGCCGCGGATGTGGACGCTCGATCGCCGATTGCGGCTTCAGACGTGGGCTGCTCGGCAGCCGTCACAGCGCCGGCCGCGCCGATCTCCCCTGGTTGATTCACCTCGGCGCCGGCTGTGCCCCAGGTGGTGGTTACGCCCTCCGCGGCGGCGTTCGCCTCCGTTTCGGGGGCCGAGGCCACCGGAGCTTCCAGCGTGAGCGGGGCCACGTTGGTGGTGTCCTCGCCGCGCGACGGCGCTTCGGGCGTTTCGGCAGCGATTGGGTCCACCTCGATTGGCCCGGCCTCGGCTGCTTCGAAAGTCGGTGCTGGTAACTCGGCAGCGTGCGACGGCGAGGATGGCAGCGGTGTGAACGGTGCAGTAGGTGAGAAATCGAGTGGCCCAAAGCCGCTGAACGTGGTCGGAGCGGGCCGGGGTGTCGCCCGACGCCGTTCAAGGCGCACGCGCCGAGACGGCGCGGGCGGCGCTTCAGCCGTCTCGCCCAACGGTTGAGGCGGCTGCGCTCCAAGATGCGTCTCGCGTGGCGGCTCCTCGGCACCTGGAGCTTCCGCAGCGGGTGTCCGGGACGCCAACAGTTCGAGGACAGCGCTGTCGAAGTCGTCAGGAGGCGGCACCACGGCCTCCTGAGATTCGGCGCGCGGCTCGGGCTCGTGTCGTCGTGGCTCGCGCCGATGCGATTCGTGCCGCTCGACGCCGTGCCGCTCTACGTCATGCCGCTCTACGTCATGCCGCTCTGCCTCGTGCTGAGCGGCTTCCTGCCGATCCGCCTCGTGTTCCTCGGTTTCGTGGGCCTGCGCGAGCGTCTCGTCGCCGAGTGGTTCGGTCGAGGTACCGCGCCGTCCGCGTCCGCCTCGCCGTCGACGGCGTCGGCTTGGGGCGTCGCTCGGAGACGTGGCGATGGTTGG
Source organism: Chloroflexota bacterium (assembly GCA_020845495.1). The sequence goes on along the minus strand of JADLFM010000137.1, from coordinate 28,210 downwards.
AAGCAGTTCGGCTTCAGCCGCCTCGGACGAGGCGAGGGGGGTCGGGGTGATGGTGGCCGGAGCGAGGGGAGCCGGGGCAATGGCGGCCGGTACGGCTCGCGTGACCTGTTCGACACGCCGAGGCGCTGGTGGCGGTCCACCAAATCCGACGCTGACGGGCGAAGGAGCGCTCAGCGAGCGCGACGGCGCGGCCGGTGCCTCGCGGAGCCCGGGACCCGTGTAGGGCTGACTGCTCGGTCGGCGCGTCTCCCGTCCGGGTCGGCGCTCGCGCGCTGGCGCGCGCCCAGACGGTGCGTCGAGCTCGCTCACACGGTCGAGCTCGCGCAGCAACTGGCGGTAGGTGATGAAGACGTTCGAGATCTCCACCAGTGGGATCGCCGTCAGGTCGCTGCCAAGGATCACCACAGCGGCTCCCCGCTGCTTCGCGATCCGGGCGAGCGGAATCATGTCCTTGTCGCTCGTCACCAGCACGAAGACGTCAGGGGCGACCGTCCAGAGGAGATCCACCCCGTCCGCGACCATCACGGTATCGGCTAGACTCTTGCCCTCGCGGATGCTTCCCTCTGGCCGCATGACCGGGGCGAAGACTGGCTCAATGCCGGCCTTGTACACGGCCATTCGCTCGCTGAGCAGATTCCACTCGGCGTAGGCACGTGCGGACACAAGCGTGCCGTAGCTCTGGGCTAGCGCGATCAGCGCGTGAAGATCCAGGTCTGTGCCAGGCGCATCGCGGCTGTGGCAGATCTGAAGGTTGTCCCAATCGATAAGCATGACGACGGTTTTCGATCTGTCCGTCACATGAGACCTCCCCGGGTCTTAAAAACGAAGTGTATCAAAGCGAATCGGGTCACCGATGGATGTCCGCCCTGGTGCTCTGGTACGTGTCGCGGGAAGCGCCCGCGAGGCCGTTCGGCAGTTTTGTGCAGCGTACGGTCCCGACGCGTGCGCCACGAGCGGACACGGGAGAGCGTGAGGTTGGGCTGCGGTGAGCCTGCACGCTCATCGTTGCGTCGGGATAGCGCCAGTGGCCGCGAGCAGGCGCCAGCCCCCTGGAAGCAGGACCGCCGCCGCGACGATCTTGAGGACGTCACCCGGCAGGAACGGCACGACCCCGAGCGCCACCGCCTGGGCTGGCCCGACCAGTGTGGCCAACCAGGCCGCGCCGAACAGGTAGATGATGCCATTGCCGAAGATCATCGCTATACCGGCCGTCCAGAGCCGCCGATCCCAGCCGCGTTCGGCAAGCACACCAACTGCGTAGGCGGCAATCGGGAATGAGATCAAGTAGCCGGCCGTCGGTCCGATAAATGTGGGTACGCCGAGGCGGGTCAAACTCCAGGCCGAATGTCCCTCGGCGAAGACCGGTAGGCCCGCCAGGCCCTCTACGAGATGTACGGCCAGGGCCAGGCCGCCTCGCCGGCTCCCGAGAAGCGCCCCCACGAGCAGTACGCCGAAGGTCTGGCCGGTGATCGGGACAGGCGTGAACGGTAGCGGCAGCGAGATCTGCGCGAGCGCGCCCATCAGCGTCCCAAAGGCGACGACCAGGAGCAGATCGCGGTAGCCGGCCGTCGCATCTGGCCGGATGACGTCCACCAGGGTCCGAGGGCCGGCACTAGCACGCATGGATCGATCCTCCGGCCGCCAGAGATCGGGGTGCGGGATGGGTGTGATGCGCGGCGGCCGCCGGAGTGATAACAGCCCAGGCCCCGCGGCACCAGAAGTGGCGACATGGCCCAAACGCGTCAGCATGCCAGCGCGCAGCATACCGATGCGGCGTCGGGGCGCTCTCGGTCGGGCTGGGCCGGTGTGGCTGGCAGGTGCCGCCTACCAGGCCGTCATGCCGCCGTCAATGGCTAGCACCTGCCCAGTGACGTAGCTCGCCGCGTCGGATGCCAGGAACAGTACCGCACCCTTCACCTCGCCAGGCCGGCCGATCCTGCCCATCGGGTTGGCGGCTGCGAGCGTCGGCTCGGCGTGAGCGATGAGCGCCTCGGTCATGCGTGTCGGAAAGAATCCGGGGGCCACCGCGTTCACCGCCACGCCGTGCGGCGCCCACTTGACGGCAAGGTCGCGGGTGAGGGCGATGACCGCGCCTTTGCTGGCGGTATAGCCGACTGCATCGAGGACGGCCGGCGCCTGTCCGACAAGCCCGGCGACCGACGCGACGTTTACGATCCGCCCGCGCCCGCGCTGGAGCATCCGGGCGCCGAATGCGCGGCAGCATAAGAAGACGCCGCCCGAATTGACCTCCATGACCTGACGCCACCGTTCGACTGGCATCTCAGTCGGGGAGGCGCCCCAGGCGATGCCGGCTGCGTTGACCAGGATGTCGACAGACCCCTCGCGCGCGACGACGGCGCCCGCAAGGCGCTCGATCTGCTGCTCGTCGGTCACGTCGCAGACCTCGGCTGTCGCCGCGATGCCGGCGGCAGTCAACTCCGATTTGGCCGAGCCAAGCCACTCTTCGCGCCGAGCGGTGACCACCACCCGTGCGCCTGCTTCGCCGAGACCGTGTGCGATCTCGAGGCCAAGCCCGCGCGATCCGCCGGTGACGACTGCGACCCTGCCCGTCAGGTCGAACAACTCCTGCACTCGCATCTAGCTTCACCTTCGTGTCCGCCGATTTCCCCGTGGAGCGGCGAACTGCACGTCGCCGTCGTTCGTCTCGTGTTCCTGGAGAGGCTACGCGCTAGCGTGCAGACCGTCAATCGGCGGCCTTGCCTGGCGGCCTTGCCTGGCGGCCTTGCCTGGCGGCCTTGCCTGGCGGCCTTGCCTGGCGGCCTTGCCTGGCGGCCTTGCCTGGCGGCCTTGCCTGGCTATCCTCTCAGTATCGTGTTTGACACGGTCCCGGGCCGGTGATACGATCCTGCAAGGCCGCGCTTGCGCTTGCTTTGCGCTGGCTCCGGTCGCTACGCTATCGCCTGATCTCTCGTGCGGATGGCGTGTGATTGCGGGTGACCGGTTCGGCCGCCTGGAAATCTGCTTCACTCTTCTCCCTCTCGCCGCCTCTTTCCTCGGATAGCGCGCCGTGCCACCACGCGGCCATCATTCTCTGGCTTTGGCTCTGCCTCCGCACGTTCCTCGATCCTCCGACAAACCGAGGTGCCGCGTCGACATGCAGGACATGCGCCCCTTCCTTGACGATCTCCGCCAGGGCAATTACCGCCGTGCTCTGACCGAGAATCGGGTCTTCAAGAGCATCTTCCGCACTGGTTATCCGGACACACCGCGAAACCAGGCGCTGATCATGTTCAACAACGTCTTCCTGCACCTGCATCCGGTGCGGATCCGACGTGAGAGCCTGAAGATCACGTACACGTTTTGCCTTGGCGGATTGTCCTTTTTCCTCTTCCTCCTCCTGACCGTGACCGGCGTCCTCCTGATGTTCTACTACCGCCCTGCGACGGCAGTGGCGTACCAGGACATGAAGGATCTCGAGACGATCGTGACCTTCGGGCTCCTGCTCCGGAATATCCATCGGTACGCCGCGCATGGCATGGTCATTACCGTCTTCCTCCATATGGTCCGCGTCTTCTACACGGGCGCCTACAAAGCGCCGCGCGAGTTCAACTGGATCGTTGGCGTGGTGTTGCTGACGCTGACCTTCCTGCTGAGCTTCACCGGCTACCTGCTCCCGTGGGACCAGCTGGCGATCTGGGCGGTCACCGTCGGCACGAACATGGCAGGCGCCACCCCGATCATTGGCGATCAGGTGAAGTTCGCGATTGTCGGCGGCTACGAAATCGGCGACAACACCCTGATCCGCTGGTACGTCCTGCACGTCATCGCCCTTCCGTTGCTGACCGCGCTCTTCATGACCGTTCACTTCTGGCGGATCCGGAAGGACGGCGGCATCGCGGGTCCGCTGTGATCCGATGCGAGTAGAACTCGGGGAGACCTTCGGAGAATCAGATGCCCCCTGACGACACCTCCAACCCGCTCGAAAAGACTTCCGACATGGCGAACCTGACGCCAGCTGAACGGGCGCGCATCTACAAGGAGCGTGCTGCCGCCGCTGGTCTCGGACGAGCGCCCGCCGCCGGGGGCGGACAGCCGCCTGCGCAGCCGCCGGCGGCCAGACCGCCAGCCGAGAAGCCGGCAACGCCACCGCCGGCCGCCGCGAGCGCCGCCGGTGGAGGTGAAGCACCGCCGAAGCGCCCCGCGCCGTCTACCGGTAGTGGCGATGGTGGTCCGCTTGGGAAGACCCCGGACATGGCGAACCTGACGCCAGCCGAACGGGCGCGCCTGTACAAGGAGCGCGCAGCCGCCGCCGGGTTAGGCCGGCCGCCAGCAGCTGCGCAGGATGGCGCCGCGGCAGCGGCCGCGCAGCCCGCGCCGGTGGCTGCCGCAACCGCGAAGCCTGCTGGTGGCGGCGGTGCGGGTGCGCTGACGCCGGATCAGCGTCAGCGCCTCGCGGCAGCCGTCCAGCGCGGGTCGGGCGGTGCACCGGCTGCGGCCGGCGCAGTTGCGGCGGCCAAGCCCGCACCAAGCGCCGTTGAGGCACAGTCGCAGCGGCTGGTCTACGTCTGGCCGCATCTCGTGCTGATCGAATTTATGGCGGCAGTCCTCCTGCTGGTATCGATGATCGTCATCGCGATGGTCATCCAGGCGCCGCTCGAGGGCCACGCGAACCCTGACAAGACGCCGAACCCGTCGAAGGCGCCCTGGTACTTCCTGAACCTTCAGGAACTACTGCTCCACATGCACCCGGCGCTCGCGGGAGTGATCGTACCGGCCGTGGCACTGGGGCTGATCGCGCTCATCCCGTACTTCGACCGAGACAATCGGGACGTCGGGAAATGGTTCGGGACGCCGAAGTCGATCGCCGTCGCGTGGTTCACTACCTGGTACACCACGGGAGTCTTGATCCTGCTCGTGCTCTTCGACGAGTTCATCAGCGTGAAGCGGATGCTGCGCTGGCTCGCCGACACCACACATATCGAGGTGTTCTACGATCCGTTCGTCTTCAACATTCTCGTCCCGACGCTCTTCATGCTTGGGCCGATCTGGCCGCTCGTCTGGTTGATCAAGAAGCGGTACAAGCCAGACGGGGCGCGTGACTGGATGATCTGCCTGTTCACGGGCTTCTTCGTGACATATGTCGTCCTGACAGTCGTCGGCACCTTCTTCCGAGGCCAGGGCATGCATTTGATGTGGCCCTGGGATCCGCGACAAATCAGGATCGAGTAGCATACGCAGTCGCGCGTCGGCAGCCCGCGCGGGCTGCCGACGCGCAGGTTCTCGGCTGGAGGAAAGCATGGCGAATCAGGCGCGCCAGGAGGGGTTGTTTTTCCCTGGCGCCGAGACGGCGGCAGAGGTCGAGCGGCGCGCCGCCTCGCCTCGGCCGGGCGCGGACGTCCCGGTCGCGGTCAAGCGAGGGTTCTGGAACCGCCGAACGATCCTGCGCTTCATTGGCTGGGGTACGCTGCTCGGCCTGCTCGGGCAATGGCTCGTCGGCTTCGGCTCGTTCTTCTGGCCGAAGCGGGTCGGTACCTTCGGCGGCGAGGTGAACGGCGGGCTGGTCGCCGATCTCAAGGTCGGCGACGTCAAGCTCGTGCAGGAGGGCAAGTGCTATGTGTCGCGGGTGCCGGAGGGTGTGCTCGCGCTCTGGTGGAAGTGCCCGCACCTCGGCTGCACGGTCCCCTGGAAGGCGGACGACCCGTCGATGGACAGCCTCGAGGCGAAGGGACGCTTCAACTGCCCGTGTCACGGATCGATCTACGACCGCTGGGGCAACATCATCTCGGGTCCGGCGCCCCGACCGATGGACATTTTCCCGGTCGCGATTCGTGACGGCAAGATCATGATCGACACGAACCCGACGGGGGCAAAGCAGCGCACGACCGTGAACCACGATGCAGATCCGACGCCAGTCTAAGCGGCCGTGCGGATCCGCGTGACGGGATCTCTGGAGGTTATCCGAGTATGGAACTGAGCGCTGGGGGGATCGTCCTCCTCATCGCGTTGCTCTTCCTCCTGGCGCTGCTGGTCATCTACGCTAGCGGCGTGGGCAGGCGCTCCCACGAACCGTCCGAGCCGGTGCCGACCGGCAATCCCTCGATGGAGCGGAAGGTCGTCGTCTCCCTTGGCCTCATGATCATCTCCGGCCTGCTCCTGACCGGGTACAGCTTCGTCGAGCCGATGCGACAGGCGGCTGCCACCGATCGCCGCCAGGACATCATGATCGAGCGAGGCGCCGACACCTTCACGTCGCTCTGCATCACGTGTCATGGTGTGGATGGGCATGGGGCCGTCGTTCCAGGCACCAGTCCTGCCGTCATCGCGCCGGCTCTCAACCGCGACGACATGCATCCGACGGACCCAGACGCCTTCAAAGAGCGGTATGCCTACGTCGTGAAGACGATCCATCGGGGTCGGGGACTGATCATGCCGGCCTGGGGCCGTCAGGACGGCGGCCCGCTGCTGGACGAGCAGATCGAGGAACTGGCCACCTTTATCACGCACGGAGACAAGGTCGTCGAAGGTACCCAGACGGCCTGGCAGGTCGCGCGTGAGCTGTCCCGCGAGAAGATAGCGCACGGCGCGCCCGAGCCGCAGGTTCCGACCCTCGACACGGCCGGGCTTTCGCCAGAGGAGCAGGCCGGTTCGACGCTCTTCGCCGGCAAGGGCGGCTGTATCGGCTGTCACACCATCAACGGTGTCGGCGGGCAGACCGGCCCCGATCTCTCCCATATCGCCACGGTCGCCGCGACGCGTGAGCCGGGCAAGGATGCTGAGGCGTACATCAGCGAGTCGATCCACACCTCGACGGCTTTCGTCGTGCCCGGCTACCCACCGGTCATGCCGAGCTTCGGCGGGGTTCTGTCAGAGCAGGAGATCAAGGATCTCGTCGCATTCCTGATGACGCACAAGTAGCCCGTCTCCGAGTTCAGTCTAGCCAGGATGTGCCGCCCGCGAGCCTCGCGGGCGGCACATCCGTGTACTGACGGTTGTCCTGCGCCACGTCGGCCGCTCCCCCGGCATTCGCTACCGGCTCTGAACTGCGTGTGTGTGAGCCGTGGTGACGCTTTGTGCCGGGTCAAGGTATGTGCGCCCCGTGCAGGACCACTGGCGAGGCGCTCTCACCGCCGTTCGAGATCGGCGAGCGAGATGAGTGGCGCCGCTGAGTGAGTGGCGCCGCTGAGTGAGCGATGTCGTTGAATGAGCGATGCCACTGAGTGAGTGGCGCCGCTGAGCGAGCGCCCCGGGACGCCGGCGCGCACGGCGCCTGCGCCCCTCGTCGTGCGCCAAGCACCCGACTGGTTGCTGCCGAGGTTGAACGTGCTGGTGTAGCGCCCCTCTACTGTGCGGGGCACACCCTTACTGTGCGGGGCACACCCTGAGCGTCTGCGTAGCGCCGGTCGCCAGATCGAGCGGCAACCCGGCCGCAAGATCGGCCCCGGTGGCGGTGGCCGCTCCTGACGCGCCTTCGACCCGGTACTGGGCGTCGGCTTCGACGGTGAACCACTCCGGCCAGGTGTTGAGACGTGGGTAGTTGACCGGCATGCGGCCATACAGCCGGTGACGTGGGACGTCGAAGAGGAGCCGGCCGCTCCAACCGGTGTCGCTGCCAGCCCAAAGCGTGAGGCAGTCGCCGTCCCGAGCCGAGCCGACGAGCACGTCCGGCGACCACGGTACGGCGCGGACACCAGCCGTGAGCCGAAGCGCCTGGAGCAACGTCGTCCGAATGAAGTTGCCATCAAGGTCTCGCTCCAGCACGCTCCCATCGGCGGCCTGGAACCCGTAGAGCACGCCCATCTGGTCGTCAACCCACAGTTCAGCCGTCTGGTCGGGGAACACGTTCAGGAGGTAGATGGCGCTCTCGATGGTGTCCGCGTAACCGTCCATCTCCCCCTGTTGCCAGGGATAGTCGCGGTAGTAGGCCAGTGCGTCGAGGCCCTGGCGTGCCGCCGCCCGGTAAGCCTCGGCACGGGCGGGATCACCGTCCGGCGCGACCGATTCGACGATCGCCTGGGTCAGATACCCCTGGAACAGATAGCCCCAGTTGTCGGTGAGCCCATCCTGGTCCACCCGGCCCGAGGGGACTTCGAGGACCCGGTACCAGAGGCCGTGCTCGTTACGCCCCTTCTGAAGGAGCCGGTCGAGCAGGCGGCGAATAGCGATGCGGTCCTCGGCGGCTCGTGGGGAGCCGGACACTGTCTCGGCCAGGTGCCACTCGATCAAGCCGGAGAAGATCTCGTTGCCGTGGTCGGAGAGCCGGAAGCGGCGGCGATCGAGCGGCTCGACGTTCACGAAGTCCCAGCGATTCGGCGGCAGAAAGTTCGTGGTCGGGAAGACCTCTTCGAGATAGGTCCGTCCGATGCGCCCGGCGGCCTCCAGGTAGGTGGCGTCGCTGGTCGCAAAGTAGAGGCGCGCGAGAATCTGGAGCATGTCGCCATTGACCTCGGTTGAGTCGGCCGGCAACATGCCGTGAGACCGAGTGGGCGTGGTCGAGGCGGCCAGAATGGCATCCGTGATCTCACGGAGACGGTCGCGCCAGGGATCGGGACCGGTCTCGTCCATGAGCGGCAAGAGGCCGTCTTTTCCGTATTCGGCCACCCCAAAGATGCGGTCGGCGAGTTTCGCGTCAAGCCGCTGACCAGTGCCGATCTTCACGTCGCGCGGGACGCCAGACTCGCCGCGGCGTTCGGCATCGAGGGCCGCGACGATCTCGCCGTAGCGATCTGGCCGAAGGATGTAGGTTGCGATTCCAAGGTGTGGAAAGAGATCCGAGCCGGTGTCACCGTACACCCAGGCCTGCCCATCGGGCTGGACTGAGTTCGGGAACAGGCCGCTGACGGGATCGCGCCGTGGCAGCCAACGCCCCAGGACCAGGTCCGAGCGCCGGAACGCCTCGGCCGCGAAGATCGCATTCAGCCGCGCGACCGACTGCACGTCGCCGTCGCGGGCGGCCCGGATCCGGTTCGCAACCAGTACATCTCGAGACAGCGACGTCTGGCCCACGAGTGCCGGTGAGACGTTGAGAACGCTGCGAAGATCGTCGCTCGAATCCCCTCGCGCTTGGAGTACCGCCTCTTCCGACTCGCCGCCCGGGGCGCTTCGGCCCTGGTCGCCGCGATTCGTCGGGATGAACCCGACGATACCGGCCGCAAGCACGAGACAGGAGAGGCGCACCCAGAGCTGCACGCGGAAACCTCCGGCCCGGACCGCCACACGTGCCGCCGGTGCGGGCTAGTGTTTGGGGACCGCCGATTGTAGCGGGCAGCAGGGTCTGACTGCGCGGATTTTCTGAACCGTGCCGTCACAGCCACACCACGGCGTCACTTCCTGGGCTCGCCACAGACAGCGACATGCTGTCAACTGGGCGGTTGCGGACGCACGGGCGGGCCGCGGCATCAGTCGGCCTCGCCGCGTCACGCTGGCCGGAGCGCTCCGGCTCACCCATGCTACGGCTGATACCGACTGGGAACCAGGTTGGTCGAAAATCGATACGCAGGCGCCTGCTGACTACTTGACCCGCAGCGGGATGCCTGCGTATAGTAGATGCATGGAGTGGCGATGGAATCCATCGGTCGCTCCAGTCGAGACAATCGGTATGGAGGAGGAGCACATGCGCCTTATCAAGCCGATCGTCCTCCATTCGAGATGGCAGGTGGACAGTTAGGCCCCGCGCATCGACGTGTGCGGGGCAGGCCAGGCTCCGTGGCCATGCCGGCTGTCCACGAAGCGCCGCCACGAATGGTGGCGACTGTGTGATACGGCACGAAGGAGTAAGAGTCCAATCTTGTAAGCCGTGAACGTCAACGCGGCGGGTAGCACTACCCGCCGCGTCTTCTATGTCTGGAGTTCGGCGGCCGAGCGGCCCGAGAGACTAGCGGCCGGTCGACGAGGGCTTGATCTCGAACGATGACGACGCCGAGGTGAACAGACCCGGCTCGCCAGTCGGCGGTGTGGCCGAGTTGAGGGTCGTGGTCGAGGCACTTGCCGCCGACAGGATGGCCGCGTTACCACCAGGCGCCGTCGAAGCAAGCGTCTCCCGCCCGCGGGCGTCACGGTACTTGACGAACACGTTTCCGTCGCTCTTGACGACCTTCGACGTGACGAACGGCTCCCAGGCCGCGCCCGAGAAGTCGGCCCGATTCGACACCATCACCTCAGTGGCCTTGCCGATGGCATCCGGCGTACCGCCCGGGGTGCACTCCTCGTTCGTCAGGTAGACCCGCGTGCCTCCACTCGACGGCGTGTCTGCGACGACCGGAAGGACGTTCGGGCGGCACCCAAACTCGACAGTCCAGATTTGCCCCCACGGCCCGCCCTCGGCGTATCCCACGCCGAACTCCCGCCAGTACCCACGGAGCAGCACCCCGCGATGCAAGCGGTCGGAGAGGAGCCAGTTGACCGCAGCCTCGGCTGTCTGGCGCGCAGAGATCACTTCGAGCACGAGCCACGCCGTACCGGACGGTGCGACGTACCCCTGCCGTGTGGCACGGGTTTGCGGCGTCGAGCCGTCGCGCCCTTCGTGCTCCATATAGCCATACTTGACCATATCTTGCGCGTGGGCCTGCGCCGACGCGGCGAGCTCCGCGCTGGGAGAAAGCGGCGAAAGTCCCTGCGCCAGCCGCGCCTGGTTGATCAAGTCGGCAATGCGCTGCTCCGGCCCGCTGGCCTGCTGAGCGAGCGCCGCAAGCGGGAGTCCGATGGCCAGTACCGCAGTCGCGATCCAAATTGCGATCAGGCGTGCGATAGGTCCGCTCCTTAGCGAGTCTGCCCGGACTGGATCTGCCGAGGGTCCGAGGCGGGTAGACCGGGCCTACGGTATCACAAGATCGCCGGCGGCGCAACGGCTTGCCTGTCGCACGATCGCCACTCGACGCCAATACCCACCAACGACCGAAGCGCGTTTCTCAAGGTGGGTGCCACCAGAAACAACGGCGACAAGCGGCAAAATGTGACGCCGTCTGACCCGCTGGAGCGCACGTGGCTGCCCGCGCACCGATGCGATGTGGCCGTCGATACGGACAGTGGTCGGCTGTCAGGACGCGTGTTATGCTGTTGCGCGCTGTGCAGTAGTGTCAGACGACGCTACGCGAGAAGGGACGTAGGTGGCAGCCGGAGAGACCGAATTCGGGCCTGTTACACGCATTGTGGCTGATGCGGTCGGTCCGCCAGGACGCCGCGCGTTCCGCATTCTCGCGCTTCGCGAAACGGCCGCGGCGTGGCTGTGGGTCGAGCGAGAGCAGTTGCAGGCGCTGGCCATGCTCGTGGAGCAGTTGTTGACTGGACTGCCAGCCCTCGATCTGCGGGCAACGCCAGCACCCGCCCGCCCGGCGGCGGAACGCCGAGAGCGTCCGCCGTCAATGCCTCCCGACATCGAGTTCAAAGTCGGACAACTGGCGCTTGGCTACGATGAGACACAGCGGCGTTATCTCCTGCTGGCTCACGATGTGGAGTCCGATCTGGAAGGGCCGGCCCGATTTAGTTGCCAGGCGACCCGTCAGCAGTTGCGCGATCTAGCGGCCAGCATTGCGCCGCTGCTCGCCGCTGGGCGACCACGCTGCCCTGCCTGCGAGGCGCCACTCGGCCCAGGCAAGCACCTCTGTCCGCGCGCCAACGGCCATGCTGCCCGCGCCGCCGACGATTAGGACGACTCACCTCGCCCGGTCGCGCCAGTTGGGGCTGAGGCCCCGTCCCGGCGACTCGCTAACCGCCGAGATCGAAGATCAGGAGTTGACGGTCGCTTGGATCGCCGACGTAGAGACGATCGCCGGCGGCGGCAACACTGAACGGCCGGCCCGGTGCCGGGGCAGTCGCGATCTCACGGCCGTCCGCGTCGATCAGGCGTACCTGTCGCTGTACCGGGTCGGTCAGGGCGATCACGCCATCCTGAACTGTCGCGAGGTGGGGCGACTCGATGGTGTCTCCGCGCGGAATCGACCAACCGCCGAGCAGTTGCCCGTCGCCGTCGAGCACGACCAGCCGGCCGATTTCGGGCATCGCCACATAGATTCGGCCGCTGGCATCGACCGCGACATCGCTCGGCTGCTCTAACGCCTCGCCCGCCGTCTGGGGACCGATGCTCTTGAGCAGCCGACCGTCGCTGGTCCCGATCACCACCCGGCTACGGCCAGTATCGGCGACGTAGAGGTTCCCATCTGGCCCGAACGCCAGGCCGCGCGGACGATACATGCCCCACTCCGCGCCAAGGGTCGCCACGAGGCCGGCCTGGCGGTCCAGTTTCAGGATCAACGAGCGGTCGGCATCCGCAAGGTAGATGAAGCCGTCGTCATCGGTGGTGATGTCCCAGATCAGATCGAGGCCCGGCGGCCCTGGGCGCGGGAAGGGGACCAGCGTGGTTTGCCCGGCGCTCAACTGCACGAGCCGGGCGGTCTGATCCGCCACGACGAGCGTCCCATCCGGCAGCGTGGCCAGCCCACGCGGCGCCTGAGGGGCTTGCAGCCTGGCGAGCGGCTCGAGCCCGAGCCGACGTGGGCTGGCTGCCCCGCTGGCCGCCGCTCCGGCTGACGGCCGGCGGGGCGCCCGCCCGACCGTGCTGACACGGGGGTGCTCCTCTCGCCACGCATCGGCCAGTTGCGCCGACTTCCCCTCGGCAAGCCGCTGGCGCTGGCTTGCCTGCCAGGCGTCTACCTCGTCATAGCCCATCGCTGGCTGACGTGCCTGAGCGCTCGCCGGTGACCCGATCCAGCCGGCGTATCCCTGCCAACTCGCCACGATATAGGCTGGAACGGCGACCAGGATGAGTGCCTGCCCGACCGGCCGGGCGGGCAGCACCAGCAGCAGCCAGGCTAGTCCCACGCCGACGACGACGAACAGCGCTGGCTCGGCGACTGCCGCGCGCCCAAGATCGGGGACACCTGAACTCTGGAGTTGGCTCCCGACGAGGGGGATGACCAGCAGCGACAGCCAGGAAAGCCAGGGCATGGGCCGCCAGATCGACCGCATGAGGCCGATCAAAAAGAGCACCCCAACCAGTCCGTCGAGGGGAGCGCGCCCCGGAGCGAGGTAGCGCGCCTGCCCGCCGCTTGCTGGTTCGAGGATGAGGAAGGCGCGCACCGTTTGCTGGAGGCGAGCTGGCAGGCTGGGGGTGGCCGAGTGTGCAGGAAGGCTCCCCCGATCGTCGAGGAGGGGCGCCTGGGCGCCTCCGTTGGCGACAAGCGCGGGCGCCAGCGGCGCGATTGCCAGCGCGTACGCCAGGAGCAGGAGGAGCGCGCCCGAGACCGTCGCAGCCCGACGCTCGCCACCCCATGCCGCCCGCAGCACCAGCGCTGCCAGCAACGCCGGCAGCACCCAGAGTGCGCTCGGGTGCCAGTACCAGCCGAGTGCGGCGAGCACCCCGGTGGCCATCCACCAGACGCGGCTGGTTGATGGGACGCTGGTTCGGGCGCGCTCGAAGCACCAGCCGGCGCCGAGTGCGAACAGCGCCACGAACACGCTCAGGTCGCCGTTTCGAGACAAGACGAGCGACCACGGGCAAAATGCCAGCAGGACCGTCGCACCGAGCGCCGCGAACGGCGGCAGGAGTCGTCGGCTGACGACGGCGAACAGGGCCACCAGGGCAGCGCCGCCGAGCGCCGCGTACACCCGCAATGCAAGGTCCGGCTCCGGCTGGACGACGCGGAGCGCGGCAGCCGGCAGCAGGGCCAGCCCCGTCGCACCGGCGTCCGAGCGCCCGAGCAGCGAGCCGTGGCCCGCGAGCACCGTCTCGAGGGTTGCGAGGTGGGCTACCTCGACGGACGAGACGTTGGGTTCGATATCCCCCAGGCCGACGAGCCGGACGAGGAGCGCCGGTACGAGGATCAGCGCCAGGAGCGCCCGTTCCAACAGCCAGGCCGGCGGCCGTCCGACGTCTGACCGGGCGGCCACCGGCGTCTGCTGGCACTCCATGGGGGCGTCGGCGGCTTTAGCGGGCGTCGAGAGGCTGGCGTAGCTCGATGGTATAGCCATCCGGATCCCGAACGTAGAGCGCTTTGACGCCGCTGTTCGGCCCCTGAGTCAACTCGACGGGTGCCTTGGATCTGGGCGGGTACCCCGCGACGGTCAGTCGACGAAACACAGCGTCGATGTCATCCACATCGAAGCAGACGTGTCCGGCGCCGGGGACGTTCGTTTCTCCGCCGCGCCCCTCGGCGGACGGAGTGACGTACTGGAGCAACTCGATGCGTGGCGAGTCACCTGCCACCCCGACGAACGCGATGCGCAGGTGTGCGCCAGGGTAGCCCACGATCTCCCCGATGTCTGGAGTCGTCCGCTCGTATTGCCCGAGCACCGTCAACCCGAGGACGTCGCGGTAAAAGGCGATCGAACGCTCGAGATCCGCTACCGTGATGCCGGCATGATGGATGCGCCGTGGCATAGTCCCTCCCGCGCGTCGGCCGGCGCACGGCCGCGAAAGATCATAGCGGATCGCCCATGGGAGTACCCCACGATACCTGGCAATCCTGGCAATGCACGCGCTCGCTCGACCTGCTCCGTTTGGCCGGCGGCTCGGCTCAGTTCTGGCTGCTGTCCTGGCTATGGCAAGCGGCCTGGCCGCCGTATCATAGGCAAGGTTGGCGTGTGTGTAAGCGCAAGGGTGGCCTGTGTGGTCCGTGTTTGGACGGAGCGCCTGGGCACGCCCGCGCCATGCTGCTGCGCCTTGAAGGCTCAGGACGACCCGTTAGCTCACCCGCCCGTCACCTGGCTCACCCGCTCGTCACCTCCAGCCCTCAGCACAGTCCATCACCAGGAGGCTGCCGATGACCGCCACCCCGCGCGATGCCCTGGCTGGCCTGAGCCAGCAGGCCGGATCACCCGCGCCAGCCGGTTCGAGTACCCTCACCCACCTCGAGTGCACGAACTGCGGCCAGCGCTACGACGCCGACGTTCTCAATACCATCTGCTCGGCCTGCGGCCGTGTCCTGTACGCGCGCTACGATCTGGAGAAGGCCCGCCACACGCTGACCCCCGACTCGCTGGCCCGCCGCCGTTGGGACATGTGGCGGTACCAGGAGGTTCTGCCGATCCGAGACCCCGCCAATATCATCTCGCTCGGCGAGGGGATGACGCCGCTGGTGCCGGCTCGGCGAGCCGGCGACGCGATCGGTCTGCCGAACCTGCTCCTCAAGGATGAGGGCAAGAACCCGACTGGGTCGTTCAAGGCGCGGGGCCTGGGCTGCGCCATCTCACGCGCTCGCGAGCTAGGCGCCCGCGCCGTCGCCCTGCCATCGGCTGGCAACGCCGCGTCCGCCGCTTCCGCCTATGGCGCTGCCGCCGGCCTCGAGGTCCACGTGTTCATGCCACGCGACGTACCGGAGACGAATCGCGTGGAATGCCTCCAGTACGGCGCGAAGGTCACGCTCGTCGACGGCCTCATCAACGACGCTGGCGCTCGTGTCCGCGAGCTTGCGCCGCAGCACAGCTGGTTCGACGTCTCCACGCTCAAGGAACCGTACCGCCAGGAAGGCAAGAAGACGATGGGGTACGAGCTGGCCGAGCAGCTTGGCTGGACGCTCCCCGACGTCGTGGTCTACCCAACTGGCGGCGGAACTGGCATCGTCGGGATGTGGAAAGCCTTCGATGAGATGGAGCAGCTTGGGCTGATCGGCCCGCAGCGGCCACGAATGGTGGTCGTGCAGGCCGAGGGGTGCGCGCCGATCGTACGCGCCTACGAGCAGGGCGCGCGACATGCAGAGCTTTGGCAGAACGCGCACACGACCGCTGCTGGCATGCGAGTACCGGTCGCGATCGGCGATTACCTGATCCTCGATGCCGTGCGGCAGAGTGGCGGTACGGCGCTGACGGTGAGCGAGGAGGAAATCTGCGAGGGGCAGATCGCGCTCGGGCAGCAGGCCGGGGTGTACGCGGCTCCCGAGGGCGGCGCGACCTACGCCGGCTTGAAGAAGCTCGTCGAGCGTGGCGCCGTGCGGGCGGGCGAACTGGTTGTCCTGTTCCAGACGGGTATGGGGATCAAGTACGATCCACCGATCTGCTGCGTTGGCCCTACCTGCCGCGAACAAGGCATCCCCTGCCAGCGCGCAGCCGGCGTGACCCAGATCCCCCGTTGAGCCGTGTGACCGGGACGCGAGTCGGAGGACATCGTAGCCGCGATCCTGGGGTGTTTCCGCGTCGACGCCCCAGGATCGGCCTCGCATCCGGTATGCTCCCGCGGTCATGATCGTGTCCGTCGCCATCACGCCAAACACCGCGCCGTCAGTCGACGGTCGGGTATGCATCGTTCTCGACGTTCTGCGTGCCTCGTCGACCATGCTGGCTATGTTCGGGGCCGGTGCCGCCGAGCTTCACCTGGCCGAGACGCCCGAGGCAGCGTTCGCCATCGCGTCGGCCGACCGCACGGCACACTGGCTCTGCGGTGAGCGAGCGGGTCTCAGGTGCGAGGGATTCGACTTTGGAAACTCACCCTCCGAGTTTCTCGATGCCAACTTGAGCGGCCGTCGCGTCGTCTACGTCACGTCGAATGGCACCCGGGCGCTGCACACCGTCGCCACCTCACCCCTGGTGCTGGTTGGCAGCCCTCGGAACGAAGTGGCGGTCGTGCGGCAGGCACTCCGGGAGGCGGCGGCCCGTCAGTGCGACCTGCTGCTCGTCTGTGCGGGCGACCGGGATAGTTCGGGGGTCAGCCTGGAAGACGTCTTCGGCGCGGGCCTGCTCGTCGACCGGATGCTGCGCCTGTGCTCCACCCACATCGTCCCGGAAGACGCGGCGTCGAGTCCGGCGGCGCTCGCGCTTGACGACTCGGCAATCCTGGCTCATCGGCTCTACCGCTCGTACCTGCACGGTCGAGACGGCACGAACGAGGGCGCGCTCCGCTCCGTCTTCGCCGAGGCTCGTAGCGGGCGGCACCTGCCGAAGCACGGGTTCGGTCCGGACCTGGAGTACTGCGCCGAGGTCGACGTGACGACGGTCGTGCCGCGCCTCGACGTCCGCTGCGGTCGACTGGTCGTCGTCATCGGAACCTCATGAGGCGTGTCGCCGCTAACATCGGCCGGCCCCGCCGATAGCCGAGGGTGAATCTCCCTGGTTGCGCTTCCGAGCACGCACGAGCGATCTAACGACCTGGTGCGCGAATGCCTGCTGGTCGGCGCGATCCTGGCCGTCGCGCTCGCGCTGCGTCTCTGGTTGATTCTCGGGCCGTACCGGGAGATCGATGCCGACGAGGCGATCGTCGGCCTGATGGCGCTCCAGATTCCTGGCGAGCTACCGGTCTTCTACTGGCAGCAGGCGTACCTCGGGAGTGGGGAGGCGTTCCTGGCGGCCGGGCTGTTCACGCTCGTCGGCCCATCTACAGCGGCGCTAAAGGTGGTCCCCGCCCTCGCCTCGGTCGCCTTCATCGGGCTGGTGTTCGTGACTGCCCGGCATGCCTTTGGGCTAGGGCCGGCCGTGCTGAGCGCCCTCTATCTCGCAGTGCCGCCGTCGTTCTTCGCCGTCTGGAGTACCAAAGCGCGTGGCGGCTATGCTGAGGTACTCATGCTCGGCCAACTGTGGCTGCTGGCGGTCCAGCGGCTGGCCGACACGAGAGGCGTGCCCTCACTTCGCTGGTCGGCTGTCGGCGGGCTGGCAGCCGGGCTCGCGCTTTGGACGCACCCGCTGGCCAGTATCTACCTGCTGGCAGGCGGGCTATATCTGCTGTTCGGCATGCGGCGCTGGCGCACGCGGGCAGTTGGCGCTGGCGAGATGAGGACCGCTGACGCGACGAGGACCGCTGACGCGACGTCGGCTGCTGATGGTCGATCCTATCTTCTGGCCTGCCTGGGGGTGGGCTGCGTGGCGGCGCTGATCGGCTGTGGCCCGGCCCTGGCCTACAACGCAGCGCAGGGCTTCCCGAGTCTACGTTTTGCTGGCGAGGGCGGCACCGAGCCGCGAGCGGCCCTCCTCAACCTCTGGGGCCTCGTCCGCTACGGGCTGCCGGTCCTCGTCGGGCTCGCCGAGGGTACCCCGACAAAGGCGCTATTAGACCAGGACTGGCCCCACCGGATCGGCTCGATGTATGTCGTGACGGCGCTGCTCCCGCTGCTCGGCCTGGGCGTCGTCTGGTGGCACCGTTCCTCACTGCGTGTGCTGGCCGCCCCCTCAAGGGGATTGCTGACCCATCGACCGACCCTGTTCGTGCTCGTGCTCCTGCTCGTGCCCGCGTTTGCGGCGCTCAGCCGTTTTGCCAACCTGTGGGCCGAGCCACGCTACGCGCTGCCAATCTACAGCGCCGTGCCGCTGGTCATGGCCATCGTCTGGTCCGTACGCGTCCGCTCACGGCTGGCGTTCGGCGCGCTCGCGGCAGGAGTGCTCGCCATCAACATCGGCAGTCTCGCCACCAGCGACTTCCGGCTCGCCCTCCCCACGAGTGGTGGCGCGACGACCGAGGTGAACCGCGCCGACTTGATCTCCTGGCTCGAAACGCGCCACATCGACCGTATCTACACGGACTACTGGCTCGCCTATCCACTCGCTTTCGAAAGCCGTGAAGAGATCGCGCCGGCCGTCTGGTCCGGTGGGTTCAGTCGTCGCGCGTCCTACTCACACCTCGTCTCGGTCGCGCCGGATCCGGCCTTCGTGTTCGCTCGTGATACGCCTGGCGACCGCGAGTTCCACGCCCGGCTGGCAGCCATCGGCGGTACGGCAGACGCGGCGACGGTTGGCATCTACCAGATCTACACGGACGTGCGGCCACTGGACGCGATGCGCCGCCCCTGACGTACGTCTCGAGGCACGCCCGAGTCAGGACGCCACGGGCAGTCATGCGGACAGTAGGTGAGCCCACCGGCGCGGGATTCACCGGCCGCCAGAGGGCTCGTCAGTGCATGTCGGCGCCTGGCCCGCACCACTCGCCTCGCGTCACTCGCCTCGCACCACGCACCACTGGTCCTTACCACTCGTCCTCCGAATCGTCGACTGATGCATCGTACGCTGGCCGGTGTTCGTCCTGCTCGGCCCAGCCGTGCTCGCCGATAAGTGGAACGAAATGGACCGGGCCAAAATCGACCTCGCGCAGGCCGTCCGACTCGGCGATGAGCAGCACGAGCCGCTGCTGGCCGGTAGATCCGATTGGCATCACCAGCCGACCTCCCGGCGCTAGCTGATCGAGCAGCACTGTCGGTACAACCGGGCCGCCAGCCGTCACGATGATCCGATCGTACGGCGCACGCGCCGGCCAGCCCCGGGAGCCGTCCGCAAAGTGAAAGTCCACGTTGTGGTAGCCCTGTTTGGACAAGATGCGGGCGGCGCGGTCGAGTAAGGCCGCCTGCCGCTCCACGCTGACGACCTGCCAGGAAAGCTCGGCAAGGATGGCCGTCTGGTACCCCGACCCGGTGCCGACTTCGAGCACGAGGTCACGGTCGGACAAGGCGAGCGCCTCGGTCATGACGGCGACGATGAACGGCTGGGAGATTGTCTGGCCTTCGCCAATCGGCAGGGGGACGTTCTCATACGCACGTTCTGACAGCGGAGGTGGAATGAACGCTTCGCGCGGCACCCGTCGGATGGCGGCCAGGACGTTTGGGTCGGAGATGCCGTCGCGGCTAAGCTCACGTAGGAGCGCATCCAGCCGCTCGATAGCAGCACTCATGTCTCGTTCACGTCCCCTGGCGCCGCATGTATGGGCGATACCGCCATCTGCTGCCCGGCACTCCGCATGAACGGTACCGTGCGGCCGAGTACCGTGCTCGGGTGCGCCTTCACCCCCACGAGTTCGTGAACCTGTTTGCTTGTCGTCAGCCGGTGACGCTGGTAGCATCCCGGCCAGCCCCTGCGCGGCGTCCATCACCTCGAGCGAGGGTGCTGCCGTGGGTGAAGCAGCCGGTCCCCTTCATGCCGCATGCCCGGAGCGCGTCGTGCAGGGAGCGGCGGCGGGAGACGGTGGCGGAGCAGACGTGACGCAACAGCGCTCGCACGACGAGTCAATTCCGGCCAATGCGGCGCAGCCGGCGGGTGCTGAGGCGCCGACCGAACGCGGCGACGGCGCAGCCTCGGCCACCGCCAACGGCGCAGCCGGACCGGTCGGCGCGGCTGAAACGACGGCGGCGAAGCTCGAGCGCCTGCGGCTGCTGCGCCAACAGGCCGTCCTTGGGGGAGGCGAGCGGCGAATCGAGCAGCAGCACAAGCGCGGCAAGCTCACCGCCCGCGAGCGCCTGGACCTGCTCCTCGACCCCGGCTCGATGCAGGAGCTCGATGCGCTGGTCGTGCACCGGGCGACGGACTTCGGCCTGGCCGAGGAGCGCTACCTCGGCGACGGCGTGGTGACGGCGCTCGGGCGCATCGACGGCCGCCCGGTGGCCGTCTTCTCCCAGGACTTCACGGTCTTTGGCGGTTCCCTGTCCGAGGCGTATGGCGAGAAGATCTGTAAGCTGATGGACGTCGCCATGAAGTCCGGTCTGCCCATCATCGGGCTGAACGACTCGGGCGGGGCGCGAATTCAGGAGGGCGTCGTCAGCCTGGGCGCCTACGCCGAGATCTTCCTCCGCAATACGCTTGCATCCGGGGTCGTGCCGCAGATCAGTGCGATCATGGGGCCGTGCGCGGGCGGGGCCGTCTACTCGCCGGCCATCACCGACTTCACGTTCATGGTGAAGGCCACGAGTTTCATGTTCGTGACCGGCCCGGACGTAGTGAAGACGGTGACGCACGAAGTCGTCGACTTCGAGCAACTTGGCGGCGCGATGACCCACAACCTGACGAGCGGCGTCGCCCACTTCGCTCTCGACGACGAGGTATCGTGCCTGGAGGAGATCCGTCGGCTTCTGACGTTCCTCCCCTCCAACAACGTCGACGATCCGCCCCGTCGAGCCTGCACCGATCCGGTCGACCGGGCAGATATGAGCCTCGATACGATCGTTCCGGACGATCCGTCGCGCGCCTACGACATGCACCGGGTGATTCGGTCGGTCGTGGACGACGGCGACTTCCTCGCGGTCATGGAACATTACGCTCAGAACATCATCGTCGGGTTTGCGCGGCTAGGCGGCCGGTCGGTCGGGATCGTGGCGCAGCAACCGAGCGTCCTGGCCGGCGTCCTCGACATCAACTCGTCGGTGAAGGCGGCGCGCTTCGTCCGCTTCTGCGACTGCTTCAACATCCCGCTCGTTACGTTCGTCGACGTGCCGGGTTTCCTGCCCGGCGTCGGGCAGGAGCACGGCGGCATCATCCGCCACGGGGCAAAGCTATTGTTCGCCTACTGTGAGGCAACGGTGCCGAAGCTCACCGTCATCACCCGTAAAGCGTACGGCGGCGCCTACGACGTCATGTCGAGTAAGCACATCCGGGGCGATGCGAACTTCGCCTGGCCGACTGCCGAGATCGCGGTGATGGGCGTCGAGGGAGCGGTGAACATCATTTTCCGCGACGAGATCGCCCGCGCCGACGACGCGGATGCCGTCCGCGCCCGCCTGACCCGCGAGTATCGCGAGCGCTTCGCGAACCCGTATGCCGCTGCTGCACGCGGCTACGTCGACGAGGTCATCTTCCCCCATGAGACCCGCGCCAGACTGATCGCGGCGCTCGAGCTCGTCCGCACCAAGCGGGACACCAACCCGCCGAAGAAGCACGGGAACATCCCCCTGTGACGAGATGTCAGCACGCAGCCGTCTGCGACCAGGGGAACGGGCCTGGGGGCGAGCGATGCGTGCTGGACCTCTCACGCCTGGCCGCTGATGGCTGACAACGTATGTTCTCCACGCTCCTGATCGCCAATCGCGGCGAGATCGCGATCCGGGTTGCCCGTGCGTGCCGCGAACTGGGCATCCGCTCGGTTGCGGTGTACAGCGACCCTGATCGTGGTGCGCCGCACGTCCGTGCCGCCGATGACGCGATCGCCCTGGGCGGTACCACGGCCGCCGACAGCTACCTCCGCGCCGACAAGCTGATCGAGATCGCGCGGCGGGTCGGAGCGGAGGCGGTGCATCCCGGCTACGGCTTTCTGGCCGAGAACGCCGATTTCGCCGAGGCGTGCGCCTCAGCCGGGCTGATCTTCGTCGGGCCACCGCCGGAGGCTATGCGGGCACTCGGCAGCAAGACCTCGGCGCGCCAACGCATGCAGGCAGCCGGTGTCCCGGTGGTCCCCGGCACGCTCGAGCCGATTCCAACCGGTGCAGAGGCCCGCCGTCTCGCCGACGAGATTGGCTACCCGGTCGCGCTGAAGGCCGTGTCTGGCGGCGGCGGCAAGGGCATGCGGGTCGTCGACCGAAGTGAGGAGATCGAGGCGGCGTTTCGGCAGGCGTCCGACGAAGCCGCTGCCGCCTTTGGCGATCCGTCGATGTACCTCGAGCGGCTGGTGTTGCGCCCACGGCACGTCGAGATCCAGATTCTGGCCGACCAGCACGGGAATGCGATCCACCTTGGCGAACGTGAATGTAGCGTCCAGCGCCGCCATCAGAAACTCCTCGAGGAATCGCCTTCGCCGGCCGTCACCCCGGAGCTTCGGGCACGAATGGGTGAGGTGGCGGTACGCGCCGCTCAGGCGGTCGGCTACACCAACGCCGGCACCTGCGAGTTCCTGCTCGACCGAGACGGCAACTTTTACTTCCTCGAAGTGAACGCCCGCCTTCAGGTGGAGCATCCCGTGACGGAACTGGTGACCGGCATCGATCTCGTGCACCAGCAAATGTGGATCGCGGCCGGCCAGCCACTTGCACTGCGCCAGGACGACATCGCGCTACGCGGGCACGCCGTCGAGTGCCGGATTCAGGCCGAAGACCCGGAGCACGGGTTCATCCCGTCGATCGGCCACATCCAGGCGGTGCGCCGTCCGGACGGGCCGGGCGTACGGCTCGACGGAGCGCTCGAGGCCGGTCAGGACGTAACGCCATTTTACGACCCGATGCTCGCCAAGTTGATCGTCTGGGCCGAGGACCGCCCGCAATCGTTGGAGCGGATGCATCGGGCGCTGGGCGAGTACCTGATCTTTGGCGTCAAGACAACCGTCCCTTTCCACCGCTGGCTGATGCGCCACCCGGCCTTCGTCGCCGGGGATCTCGACACCGGCTTCCTCGAACGCTACTGGGCGCCGCCCGAGGCGATGCCCGAGAGCCAGGCCGAGCAGGCTGCCACCTTCGCGGCGCTCGCCGCCCATCTGGAGCGTGGCCGCGCGCGCGTCACGACCACGACGGGCGCCGAACCAGAGGCCGATGGACGCTGGCTGAGCGTCGCTCGACGCGCCGCACTGGGGATGCCGTGATGCCGCCAGCGGATGATGCGGCGCGCACCGAGGCGCGCGGCGGCGAGCGGCCCTCGAGTGTCGTCCGTTACGAGGTCGGCATCGGCGAGCACCTCATCGTCGTCGAGGTGGTCGAGTACTCATCCGGGTTGGCCGTACGGGTCGGGGACGGGCCGGTACGACCGGTCGTCGTTGGCGCACGAGCGGACGACGGCTTTCTGAGTCTGATCGTCGGCGATCGGGTGCTGACCGGACTTGCGGGCACCACCGCCGATGGCCTGAACGTCGTACTGCCAGACCTTGTGCGTGAGGTGGTGGTTCGTGATGAGCGCGCGGCTCGGCTGGCGCGCGCTGCTGCGCAGGGCCGCCCCCGCCCCGTGGACTCGACCGTCAAGGCGCCGATGCCGGGACTGGTGGTCTCGGTCAACGTCGAGCCGGGACAGCGGGTCGAGCGGGGCCAGACGCTCGTCGTGCTTTCGGCTATGAAGATGCAGAACGAGCTCACCGCCCGTGACGACGCGGTCGTGCGAGACGTGCTGGTTGGGCCGGGGCAGACCGTCGACCAGAATCAGGTGCTGATCCGACTCGGCGATTGAACGGGACGAATCGAGCGGTCGGCCCTGGCTCGCGGGCGTGTGCCCCCCTGGTAGCGGCCCCAGCCGACGCGCTAGCATCGGGCCACGCGCAACAGCGCCGTCGAAGGGAATGGCGGATCCCTCATGAAGTCAGAGATCATCGCGGTTGGCACCGAGCTGTTGCTCGGAGAGATCCTCGACACGAATTCGCAGTATCTGGCCCAGCAGATGGTCGGCCTGGGCATCGACATGTTCTTCGTGACGCACGTCGGCGACAACCTCGGCCGCCTCACCGACACCGTTCAGCGTGCCATGGATCGGTCCGATCTGATCATCATGACCGGCGGCCTCGGGCCGACCGAGGATGATCTGACTCGCGAGGCGGTCGCCCAGGCGCTCGGCGAGACGATGACGGTCCGCCCGGAGCTGGAGGAGATCTTGCGGGGTTGGTACGCTCGCCGCAACCGACCGATGCCGGCTATGAACATCAAGCAAGCGACGCTGATTCCGTCCGCGCAGGCGATCGACAACCCGATTGGGACGGCTCCCGGCTGGTGGGTCGAGGCAAACAACGGCCGGACCAAGATCGCCTGCATGCCCGGCGTCCCCCACGAGATGAAAAAGATGTGGGAGGAGCAGGTTGCACCTCGACTCAGCATGGGCGGTGGTGGCGGCGTGCTCGTCAGCCGGACTCTGAAGACGGTCGGGATCGGTGAGTCGAACGTGGCCGAGGTGGTGACCGAGCTCATTCACTCGACCAACCCGACGCTCGCAACCTATGCCAAGCAGGACGGCGTGCACCTCCGGATCGCCGCGAAGGCCAGCTCGCGCGAGCGGGCTGATGCGATGATCGCCGAGTTCGAACAGCAGGTCCGGGCGCTCACGGAGCACTGGGTGTACGGCATCGACGAGGAGACGCTAGCCGGCGCGATCGGGAAGCTCCTGGTGGCCCAGGGGCTGACGGTGGCGACGATGGAGTCAGCCTCCGGCGGCCTGCTGGCGAGCTACCTCACCGATACGCCGGGCTCTTCGGAGTGGTTCAAGGGCGGCGTGGTCGCTTACGCGGCGGACCTGAAGATCGCCTCGGGCGTCCCGAGCGAGGTCATCCAGCAGCACGGCACGGTGTCCGAGGAGACGGCGCTCGCGATGGCAACGGCGGCCCGCGAGCGAACGGGCGCGGACGCCGGCCTCGGCATCACCGGCGTGGCCGGCCCGAGTGAGGTCGAGGGAAAGCCGGTTGGGACGGCGTTCATTGCGATCGACTTCCTGGGCGAGCGGAAGGTCGTGGGTAGTCTCTGGTCGACCACCCGGCTCGAGTTCAAACGGCGCGCTGTCTACGATGCCCTGTACTTGATCTGGCGGGCGCTCGAAGATCGCAGGACGGCGGGGGTCGGGGGTGTCCGAACGGCCTGACCGACCGACGCCGCTGCCCAGCCGCCTGACACCTCGGGCGCGACGCGTGCTGGCCCTGGCGGAGGAGGAGGCGCTCGGAGTCCGACATCCGGAGATCGGGACCGAGCACCTCCTGGTCGGGCTGCTCCGTGAGGGACGAGGGCTTGCGGCGCGGGCGCTCCGGGCGCTCGACGTCGACCCCGCCGAGCTCGCTCAGCGGGTGCGCTCCCGATTGGTCCCCGCCGACATCCTGCCGGACCTGCCCATCGAGGCCGGCCCCGGCGTGCGGGCTGCCCTCGAGATGGCGCGCTCGGAAGCGGCGCGGCTTCGCCACGACTACGTCGGCACCGAGCACCTGTTGCTCGGCTTGCTCCGTGACGGCGAAGGGACGGCGTTCGTCATGCTGGTCGGCGTCGGTGTGACGCTCGACCGAGCACGACGCCAGATCGTCGCACTCATCAACGAGGCGCCACCTGAGCCAACCCGACCGGGTGGCCTGGTCGCGCCTCGGGGCGGTATCGGGCCGGGCAGCCCGGCCTTTCGCCGTGACGTCGGCCGGCTGGAGCCCGGCCGCTGTGGTCGCTGCACCCGTGCACGGCGCTGGGAGTGGCGATTCTGCGCGTTCTGCGGCGAGCCGTGGCCCCGCTGTCCGCGCTGCGACGCCCCACTTCCCCCGACGCCGGGTGTACGATTCTGTCCGGAGTGCGGCGGGGCGGTGGGAGACGATGAGCCGGGGCATGGATGAGTCTAGGCGCGGATGAGCCAGGGCGCGGATGAGCCGGGGCATGGATGAGTCTAGGCGCGGATGAGCCAGGACACGGATGAGCCAGGACAAGGCTGAGTGGCAGGAGACGACGCTCCAGCACGCCCGTGCGCGCTCGCCGGAACGCCGGGCCTGCTTCGAGACCTCCTCGCAGACCCCTATCGAGCCGCTCTACACGGCTGAGGATCTGACCGGCTGGGATCCGCGCACCCAGCTCGGATTCCCCGGCGAGTACCCCTATACCCGGGGCGTCCAGCCGAACATGTACCGAGGCCGGCTCTGGACGATGCGCCAGTACGCCGGCTACGCGACGGCCGAAGAGTCGAACGCCCGCTATCGCTACCTGCTGGAGCGGGGCCAGACTGGTCTGTCGGTCGCGTTCGACCTGCCGACCCAGATGGGCTACGACTCGGATCATCCGATGGCCGAGGGCGAGGTCGGGAAAGTCGGCGTGGCGATCGACACGCTCGACGACATGGAGCGGCTGTTCGAGGGCATCCCGCTCGACCGAGTCAGCACGTCGATGACGATCAACTCGACGGCCCCGATTCTGCTCGCGCTGTACGTGGCAGTCGGGAAGAAGCAGGGTGTCCCACTAGATCGGCTGAACGGAACCGTTCAGAACGACATTCTGAAAGAGTTCATCGCACGGGGCACCTACATCTATCCGCCATCCCCGTCGATGCGGCTGGTGACGGACGTCTTCGCCTACTGTACGGCCGAGTTGCCTCGCTGGAACTTTATCAACGTCAGTGGCTACCACCTGCGCGAAGCCGGTGCGACGGCCGTGCAGGAGTTGGCGTTCACGCTCGCGAACGCCATCGCCTACTGCGAGCACGCCCTTCAGGCTGGGCTGACGATCGACGCGTTTGCGCCCCGGCTCGGCTTCTTCTTCGACAGCCACAACGAACTGTTCGAGGAGATCGCCAAGTTCCGGGCGGCGCGGCGGATGTGGGCGAAAATCGTGCGCGAGCGGCTGGGCGCGGCCGATCCACGCTCCTGGGCGCTTCGCTTTCACACCCAGACGGCTGGCGTATCGCTCCAGGCCCAGCAGATCGACGCCAACGTCGTTCGGGTGACCGTCCAGGCGCTGGCAGCAGTGCTCGGCGGCACCCAGTCGCTCCACACCAACGCTCGCGATGAAGCGCTGGCCCTGCCCACGGAAGCGTCGGCGACCCTGGCGCTGCGCACCCAACAGGTGCTGGCCTATGAGAGCGGAGTCGCCGACGTGGTCGATCCGCTGGCTGGCTCGTACTACGTCGAGCGCCTCACCGACGAGGTGGAAGCGGCGGCCTGGCGCTACATCGAGCAGATCGACGGCCTCGGCGGCGCGCTGCGGGCGATCGAGCACGGCTTCATTCAGGCCGAGATCCAAGAGAGCGCCTACCGTTTCCAGCAGGAAGTCGAGCGCGGCGAGCGGATTATCGTAGGAGTCAACCGCTTCGTCGACGCCGTGGCCGGCGAGATGCCCGAGATCCTGCGCGTCGACCCGTCCGTCCGGGATCGTCAGACCGAGCGGATCCGAGGAGTCAAAGCGCGCCGCGACGAGCGAGCGGCGTCCGCCGCACTGGCCGCACTCGACGCGGCCGCACGCGGCACGGCGAACACGATGCCCAAGATCCTTGCATGCGTCGAAGCGCTTTGCACGCTTGGCGAGATCTCGGACACCTTGCGGGGTGTTTTCGGCGAAGCGCGCGGTCTGGGCGCGTTCTAGGCTCGGCCGATCCGCGCCTCACGCTCGTATAATTCAGGCCGCGACCTGGTAGCGCAGTGGACCTGGCAGCGCACACGCCTCGATGACACGCGCCCCTGTAGCTCAACGGACAGAGCAGCGGCCTTCTAAGCCGTTGGTTGGGGGTTCGATTCCCTCCAGGGGTACCAGCCCCTAGCAGGAAAGCGCACGCCCCTCCGGGATGACTCCCGGAGGGGCGTTGTCGGGCATGGGGAGCACACCGGGTGTCTGGTGAACGTGGCTTTCCACGGCTTCGGATGACGGCCGCCGAGTATACGCCCAGCGCCGGAAACTACACGCCGACGCCCACCGCAACCCCGGAGTGCGCGAGACGCGGTTCTGTTGACTGGCTCCGCACCGGCTCCCCGTGTCGCTGTAGACGTTCAGTTACGGTAACTGCCCACGTACAGGCTACGAGCGGGTCGGGATAGCCTGAAGCGGGGAGGGGCCAGCGACGGAACGGAAGGCGTCGAGCAGGTTCCGGGCTTGCTTGCGGGCGGTGGCGAGGATGGTGGTGCGGATGGCCGAGGCCTCGGCACCCCAGGCGGAGCGGAAGCCGCCGATGACCTTGCGGTGGATGACCGAGGGGCGCAGGTCGCGCTCGGAGCTGTTGTTGGTGGGCTCGACGCCGT
>JADLFM010000136.1 GCA_020845495.1 Chloroflexota bacterium | reverse complement strand
TCCCGCTAATGGTGAAAGGTGCGCCGATCGGGTATTTCGGCGTCGCGAACGACACCCCGCATTGCTTCACGGACAAGCAGGTAACGATTGCGAAGGCGTTCGCCGACCATGCATCCGTCGCCATCGAAAATGCCCGGCTCTACGAACAGGCGCACGCCCTTGCCGTCCTGGAAGAACGGCAACGCCTCGCGCGCGACCTTCATGACTCGGTCGCACAGGCGATGTACGGGGTTGCGCTGGGAGCCAGGGCTGCACGCAAGTACCTCGACAAGGACGTCGAAGCGATCGAACCGATGGACTACGTTATCTCGCTTGCCGCGGCCGGCCTAGCAGAGATGCGCGCACTCATCTTCGATCTCCACCCCGGCGCCATCGCTGAAGAGGGGATCGTCAACGCCGTGAAGCGCCAGGTGACCGCTGCAGAGGCGCGTCACGGGCTCAGCGTGGACTTCAACGCGGTCGAACCGGAAGCTGACCTGAAGGCCAAAGAAGCCGTGTATAGCGTGGTGCGCGAAGCGCTGCACAATGTGGTCAAGCATGCCCATGCGAGCACCGTCGCGGTTGCGATCGAGGCCGTCGATGGCAGTCTGAACTTCTCGGTCATCGACGACGGCATCGGATTCGACCCGGCGGCGACGGGCCCCGGCCACATGGGTCTGCAGTCGATGCGGGAGCGGATCGAGCGGATGGGCGGGACCATTTCGATAGAGAGTGTTCTTGGCCACGGGAGCAAGGTCGCCGGCTCGCTCCCGCGCTAGAAGAGCCCTTAATCTGGGCGGCCCACCTCATTTCTCCGTAGACTCGCCGGCACGCCTCAGCGCCACGGATCGCCGGGCGCCTTGGCGTAGCGCTTCCAGGCGTAATCCCAGGGGGTGACCGCGAGGACGACGACGACGAGAGAAACGTTGAACAGGACGCTGCGCATTTCGTCGCTCATGTCGCCCTCTATGAGGTTGGGGATGCCAACGGCGGCAAGCCAGATGAGCTTCCAGGCCGACTCGAAGATGAGGAGTGGCAGCATCTGGAGCGGGTAGCGAAGCGCCAGAAACCAGAATAGTGACATGGTCGCCAGCAGAACGGCCACCACGCCTTCAAATACCGGTAGCGAAGCCGCCTCCCCGCTGACCAGGACGGGCCACTTAACGGCCACGAGTCCCACGGCCATCAGCAGGTAGCCCGCCCGCATGATGTTCAGGCGGTACGTAGGCGGGGAGCCGACAGCGGCAGTCCGAGTCTCGCTGTTGGCTGTACCTGGGGCGTTAGTGGCGAGTTTGGCCGTCGGGACCGTCATGATGTGTTCCTTCCTTTGTGAGTGAGCCGGTCAGAGAGCAGCCCGGGGTCTGCCTAAACGAGCGAGACGGCCTGGCCAAAACGTAATTCCGAGGCCGTAAACGGTGTAGGTGCCCAGCTCCCGGAGCCGGCCGGCCCAAGGTGGGCGATCCTGGCTCCCTCGATGCCGGCGCCGAGCGCGGGCTGCGTGACGAGCCAGGGAACCAAGACCGATCCGATCCCGGACGACAAGCGGCGGCACGATGTTTGGCGAGTCGCCCAGTCGAGGCCCCACAGCGCGAGGTTGTTATTCATTGTTCGAGTTCCTGCCTGGCATGGTTGGCTTGCCCAAGGAAACCGGCGGGGAGATCGACGACGAACCCCCCGCCGCGCTGGAATCACGCGTCGCGCCTCTGGAAGGCCACGTAGGCGGCACCCACGATGGCGAACAGCCAGGTGGCAGCAATGAGGGCGGCAAGAGCCGGGGCTGAATATGGCGGCGCGCTCATCATCTGGCCGATCGTCATGCTGTCGAGGGCGCTGCCCGGGAAGAGGCTGATGATGTGCTCCTGGCCCCAGGTCGGCATGAATTCGCCGAAGATCTGGGGAAGCCAGAGAAGGCCAAGGACGGTAGTAATCCCGCCGGCGGTGCTGCGGAGCAGGACCCCAAGGGCGAGGCCGACGATGGAGAAGAATGGCATCGTAGCGCCGAGCCCAAGCACGACCCACTGCGCGTCGGTCTCAGCGAGGGTCGTGGTCGGCAAGCCATAGGCTCCCAGCAATGCCTGTCCGACCAGGAACATCGCGATGGTCGTGAGCATGCCAAACGCGAAGATGGTCATCGTGACAAGCAGCAGCTTGGCGAAGAGCACCTTGTGCCGGGCTGGCGTCGCTATCAGCGTGAGCCGGATCGTGCCACTGGAATATTCGCGGCTGACCGCGAGCACGCCGAACACCGAGTAGACGATGAGGGCGAAGACATTCCCGACCATCGAAAACAGGATCGGGTCGAAGTCCTCGGGCCATGCGGTGTTGGTAGCGCCCATCGCCACGCTGGCCACGGCGGTCGTAGCGACCGAAAGAAAGAGGCCGAGGCCGAGGGTGAGGTACGTGGAGCGAAGCGTGGCCACCTTGGACCACTCCGCACCCAGGGTATTCCAGAAGCTTGCCGGCGGCGCGGTGGCGGCTCCTGCGAGGGGGGTGGTCGAGGGTATCGTTGCTGTTGTCATGGTCGAGTCTCCTTCGGTTGATGAGTTGAGCGGTCTACGCGACCGCGGCGATTTTCTTGGCGTCGGCCTGGTATTGCAGGCTCGATTCCGTTAGCTCCATGAACGCTGCCTCCAGGCTCGCCCGGCGCGTCGCAAG
>JADLFM010000135.1 GCA_020845495.1 Chloroflexota bacterium | reverse complement strand
TCTGTGGCGAGCGAGCGATCTCGGCCGGTCGCCCGATTCGAATCGGGCGACCGGCCGAGATCGCTCGCTCGCCACAGAGCGATTGTACCGTGCCGCTCCCCTGTGGGCGTCTATTCTGTCGATGGTATGGCGCACGGTATTACCGTTGCGTCTTCCATTCCTCGAACTTGCGCAGCGTCTCGGCATTCGGCGGGTAGCATTCGCTAACCGGCACGCCCTGCTGGACGAGGCCACGAATGAACGTCTCCTTCAGTTCCTGCTCGGCCCCAACCTCGGCGATCTCGGCTGCCAGCGCCGCTGGCACCATCACCGCGCCGTCGTCGTCAGCCAGGATGTAGTCGCCGGGGATGACGGTCACGCCGAAACAGCGGACCGTCTTTCCCCAGTCGAGCGAGACCATCGTCGGCATGAAACCGAGCCCATGGACGCCGCGCGACCAGGCCGGAATCCCGACGAACTCCTGAATCTGGGCGGCGTCGCGGATAGCTCCGTCGCAGAGGATACCGACGGCCCCCCGCCGCTTGATCCGCGCGGCCAGGATGTCGCCTGTCGTCGCCGCCTGCTGGTTGCCCCCACAATCCATCACCAGGAAGTCGCCGTCCTGGAGTGCCTCGATCGCGACCCAGAGGGGGTCTTTGGTGTTGCGGTCCGCGTCGGAGGTGGCGAGATCCGGCCGGCCCGGGCCGAGCCGGACGGTCACGGCGCGCCCGCTGACGCGCATCCCGTGCTGAATCGGATGGGCGTCGTGCATGTAGGTGTAGGGGAAACCGCGCCGGTAGAGCAGCGCCGAGGCGGTCGCCGTCGTGACCGTGGCAAGCTTCGCCCGTAGCTCGGCATCGTTCGGAGCCTGGGCCATCGTGATCCTCCCTGGTGCGCCCAATCGCCGGGCGCGCCGAGAGTCTAGCCCGAATGGCCGGGAACGGGGGGATTCGTACCCGGGCGAGGGGGAATCCGGGCCGCTGCGCACCGGGCTGCCTGAATCAGCGTCGCGAGGCCGCCGGCCCCAAGCAGCGCGAACAGCGGCTCGGTCGGGTAGCGATAGCGGGCGATCGGCGCCACCAGCGCCACCGCCGCGAGCAGCAGCCCGACCACGACGAGCAGTAGGAAGACCGCCGCTCCCGGTCGAGCACGCCGGGTCCCGACACCGAGCGCCAGCCCGGCCGCGCCGACGAGCGCCAGCAGTGGCAGGAGTGGTCCGAAGCGGTAGGACTGGTACAGGGCGATCAGCATGTTAGCCTCGCCGTACTGCTGTTCCTGAAGCGGCGTCGGGGGACCGAGGAGATGGCGGATGGCCTCGTTCGCCTCCCACTCCTCGCGGTTGCGGGCCTCACGCCGTGTGGCCCAGTGATCGCGCGAGCGCTCGGGCATCCCCTGGGCCAGCCCCGCGAAGTTCGCGAGCGTCCCGCCGACGTAGTAGCCGGGCTGGCGGCGCAGCGTGTCGACGGCGAGGTCACGCATCAGGCGGTTGGCCTGGGCCTCATCCAGGTCGAGCTCACGCTGGATCTTGTTGCGAACCGGCGAGACGAAACCGCCGCGTCCGTCCTGCATGATCTCCCGCGCCCGGCGACGGGCCGGGTCCGGCTCGGCCGGATCTTCGAAGGTGAAGCCACGGTCGTGGCGCATCGTCCGCCCGACGAGTGTCTGGCCGGCGTTGCCCTCGGCGCTGAACGTGCCGTGGACGGCCAGGTTACGAGCGCTCCACCCCCACCAGACCATCCCGACGCCGAGCACGAGGAGCAGGCCACGCGGCAGCGCCCAGCGCAGGGCCGGCAACGGCTGTTGCTCGCGGTGCCAGCCTTCGACAAGCAGCGCCAGCCCGCAGGCGACGGCCAGCACCAGTCCGACCGGCCGGGTCAGCGCCGCCACTCCAACGAGCAGTCCGCCGACGAGCAGCGGCCAGCGGGCATCTCGCTCCAGGGTCACGGCCAGCCAGGCGACGGCAGCCAGCGCGAGCGGGATGAACAACGCTTCGGCCATCACGTAGTGCTCGGCGACGAGTAGTGGGCCTGCCAGCGCCGCGAGCAGCCCGGCTAGCAGCCCCGTCCACGGCCCCCAGAAGCGCAGCCCGAGCCACGCTGTCAGCACGCACGTCCCGACGCCGAGCAGGTGCTGAGCGAGCGCCAGCGCTGAGAGGTCCTCGCCGATCTGACGCACCACGAACGCGATGAACAGCGGGTAGACCGGCGTGCGCCGCAACTCGAGGTCGAAGCCGATCTCGCGGGCGAGCTCGTAGCCGGGCCAGAAGTAATTTTCGCTGTCGCCGATGATGAAGACTGGCGCGCGGAACAAGAACGCCAGCCGGATCGCCAGCGCAGCCAGCCCGACGACGAGAAGGACGAGCCAGGGAGCGGGCGCCGGCAGGCGGAGCCATTGCCCATCGCTCCGTACGCCCTGAGTCAGCGCTCGCGCCTCGGGCGAACGGCCGGGAGCGCAGGGAGTCGTCGCACGCAAGGTCGTGGCGGCCATCGACCCGCGAGTGTACCGAACGCGCACGCCCGGCAGCCCGCACTGCGCCGTTCGGATTCCTCGCGGCCCGTACTCCGCTCGCCCTGTACTCCGTGCACGTGCGCGTCCGGCCGGCCTCCCGCTCGCGTGGGGGAGGGCCTGCCAGCGAGTCAGTCGCCAGCTTCGAGAGCGCGCAGCCCCCGTCTCGCGTGAGGGAGAACCTCCCATGCCGCTGCGCAGCACCGAGAGGGCGCACCTGCCGACATCACGTGCAGCACCGGGGCCAGACCTGAGGAGGGCCTTGCTGCTGCTTCAAGTTGACAGCGACGTGGACAGACGCATCATCTTCGACGCGCCCTGGCTGAGGACGGCCTCGCCGCTGCTTCGAGTTGACAGGGTTCTCGGAGCGGTGGCAGAATCGGCCGGCTTTGCAGCTTGCCTTGCGGCCTGCCCTGCCCGCCGCGCCGCTGCCAGCAGGACCCCTGCTAGCAGATCATTCCTGCGCCGGCGTGCGAGTATCGTGCGAGTATTCGGAGGATCGTCGAATGGCCATTCAGCAGCACGCCCCGGCGCTTGCGCTCGAGCGTAAGCTGTCCGAGCGTACCGCTCGTGTGGGAGTGCTCGGGCTCGGGTATGCCGGCTTGCCGATGGCCGTCGAGATCGCCGAGGCAGGGTATCCCGTGGTCGGGCTCGACGTGAACCCGGCCCGCGTGAATGCCGTCAACGGCGGGACCAGCCCGGTCTCGGACGTTACGGACGCGACGATCCGCGGCCTTCTCGACGCAGGGCGGCTACGCGCGACGAGCGACTTCGACGCCCTGGAAGGCTGCGACGTGGTGCTGATCTGCGTCCCGACGCCGCTCAAGGACGACAAGCAGCCGGACTTCCGCTTCGTTGAGGCTGCCGCGCGTGACATCGCGGCGCGGCTCCATCCGGGCATGCTGGTGATCCTCCAGAGCACTGTCTCTCCGGGGACGACCCGCGAAGCCGTGCTCTCGCGGCTCGCCACCACCAGCATGACGGTTGGTGAGGACTACTTCGTCGTTTTCGCACCGGAGCGGATCGACCCCGGCAACGCCCGCTTCAACGTCCAGAACACCCCGAAGCTCGTCGGCGGCGTCACCCCGCGCTGCGCCGAACTGGCCGTGCTGCTCTATCAGGGATTCGTCGACGTGGTCGTCCCGGTGAGCTCGCCGGAAGTGGCCGAGATGTCGAAGCTAGTCGAGAACACATTCCGCTTCATCAACATCAGTTTCGTCAACGAGATCGCCCAGTTGTGCGACCGGCTGGGCATCAGTGTCTGGGAGGTTATCGACGCGGCGGCCACCAAGCCGTTCGCGTTCATGCCTCACTATCCGGGCGCCGGCGTCGGTGGCCACTGCATCCCGATCGTGCCCTTCTACCTGGAGGCGATCGCTCAACGACACGGAGTCATGGCGGCGATGATCGAGGCGGCCGGCCGGATCAACGATCACATGCCGACCTTCGCCGTCGAGAAGCTCGGCCGGTTGCTGAGCGAACGAGGTACGGATGGCAAGAACGGGACGCGCCCGACGGTGCTCGTCCTGGGCGTGACCTACAAGCGCGACGTGGCCGATCTACGGGAGTCCTCGGCGCTCGAGGTCCTCCGCCGCCTCGCCGAGAACGGCTACGAGGTGCAGTATCACGACCCGCTCGTCCCGAGCCTGCGCGAGCCGTTGCCGCTCGAGTCGGTGCCGCTCACGGCCGAGACGCTGCGCCACGTCGAAGGCGTGATCCTCTGCGCGCCGCACACGAGCGTTGACTACGATCTGATCGTCGCGAATGCGCCGGTCGTGCTCGATACCTGCAACGCGCTGAAGCAGTACCCGCGGACGAACGTCGTCGCGCTCTGAGCGACGTCGAGTCCACTCTGTAGTGACCACACGACGGCCCTGAGTACACTACCCGCTCTGGCTACGCTCTCGGCTCTGGCGGCGCGATCGGCACCGGTCATCCATCACGCCCCGCGCGCCCGGCCGATGCGTTGCGCCATCCGCGACGACGACACCTGCTTCTTCACCCGCCCCGAGCACTTGGAGCGGGTGTACGGCCGCTACTGGGCCCGGATCCCGATCTCGCTGGCGGTCGTGCCGGCCCACGCGAGCACCCGCTCGAAGGGCATCCCGTCCGAGTTCTGGGATGGGGTTCGGTCGTTCCCGCTCGGGGACAACCTGGCGCTCGTCGAATACCTGCGCGAGCAGATCCAGCGGGGGCGGATCTCGATCCTGCTGCACGGCTACTCACACCAGAACTTCCCGACCGGTTACGAGTTCGAGGTCGGGCCGGACCTGCCCGGCCGGCTGGCGCGGGGCCGGGGCTACCTCGAAGCGCTGCTCGGCGTGACGATCCGGACGTTCGTGCCCCCTCACAACGCGCTCTCGCGGCGGGGATTGCAGGCCGTCGACGCGGCCGGCCTCGACGTCCTCGGCTCGTTCTACTCGTTCCGCCCGGACAAGAAGCCGTGGGGGGTGGATACGCTCCGGAACTACGTGCGTATCTCCGCCCATCGTCGGCGGACCGGGCGGAGCAGGCGGGATCGGTTGATCTACCCCTGGCCCGTGCGGTACAACCGCCACGCCGAATTCGGTTGCCAGCCGCTCGTCCCGCGCACGACGCTCGACGCGCTGCTCTCTGCCTTCGAGGAGGCGCAACGGTTCGGCGGAGATTTCTGCCTGGCGACCCACTATTGGGAGATCGACGATCGCCTGGCAGCTTTGCTCGACGCCTTCATCGAGCACGCCGATCGCGCGGGCGTCGAATGGGTGCCGGCCGACGACCTGTTCGCCACGCCGACCCGTCAGCGGCGTACTGACTCGTCAGGGGATCAGCGATGACACAGCCAGGCAACGGAGCGGCCAAGCAGCAGCCGAACGGCGTCGGCCGGCACGCCACAACCGGGCAGCCAGCGGCGCCGCCCCAGCGCGCCGAAGCGGCGCCGCTGGAGGATCGGGGACCGTTGCTCGATACCCGGGCGCTGGCCATCATTCCGGCCCGGGGCGGCTCGAAGGGCGTCCCGCGTAAGAACCTCAAGCTGCTGGGGGGCAAGCCGCTCATCGCCTGGAGCATTGAGGCCGCCCGCGCCGCAGCCGAGCTCGATCGCTGCATCATCTCCACCGACGACCCGGAGATCGCCGAGGTTGCGGAGGCGTACGGCGCTGAGGTGCCGTTCCTGCGGCCCGCCGAGTACGCCCGCGACAACACGCCGGATCTGCCGGTCTTTCAGCACGCGCTAGCCTGGCTCGCCGAGCATGAAGAGTACCGGCCGGGCATGGTGGTGCACCTTCGGCCGACCCTGCCGTTCCGCGAGCCGCGCCAGATCGACGACGTGGTGCGGCTGCTGCGCGAGACCGGCGCGGACTGCGTGAAGTCGATCTACAAGGAGGAGCACCACCCCCACAAGATGTGGCGGATGGGGCCGGACGGCCGGCTCGGGCCGTATGAGGATACGCCGCTCTGGCGAGAATTGGGGCCGGACTGCCCGCGCCAGATCCTCCAGCCCGCCTACTGGTCGGCCGGGCTGGTCGACGCGATCCGGAGCGAGGTCGTCCTGGCCGGCTCGACCGTCGGGCGGGTCGTCGTCCCGTACCTCGTGGACGCCAAGCCGTGCGTCGATCTGGACACCGAGCACGATTTCGTCATCGCCGAGGTCGTGCTCGCACATCTACGCCGGGAGGGAGCGCTGTGTCACGCATGACGATCGAGATCGAGGGACGGACGATCGGCGAGGGGCATCCCTGCTACGTCATCGCCGAGGCCGGCGTGAACCACAACGGCGATCCCCAGTTGGCGAAGCGACTGGTCGACATCGCCGCCGACGCTGGCGCGGACGCCGTAAAGTTCCAGAAGCGGACCGTCGCAGACATCCTGATTGCCGAGGCGTTGATGCGGCCATACACCGTGCCAACCTCCCTCGGCGCGACCTACGGCGAGCATCGCGAGAAGCTGGAGTTGTCGGCCGAGGACTACCAGATGCTCCGCGACCACGCACGGGCGCGTGGGATCACCCTGCTCGCCTCGGCGTGGGATGTAAGGAGCGTCGACCTCCTCGACGGCCTGGGCATCCCGGCGTTCAAGATCGCCTCGGCGGACTGCTCGAATCTGCCGCTCGTCGAGTACATCGCCAGGACCGGCAAGCCGGTCCTGCTCTCGACGGGGATGAGCGACCTGGCCGAGGTCGACGAGGCGGTTGAAACGGTCCGGCGGCACAACGACCGCCTGGTCCTCTTCCAGTGCACCTCGACCTACCCCTGTGACAACGATCAGATCAACCTGCGCGTGATGCAGACCTACCGGGAGCGGTACGGCTGCGTCGTGGGCTACTCCGGCCACGAGCGCGGGCTAGCCCCCACCGAGGCGGCCGTGGCGCTCGGCGCCAACGTCGTGGAGCGGCACTTCACCATCGACCGGACGATGATCGGCCCGGACCATGCCGCGTCCCTGGAGCCGAGCGGGCTCCAGCGGCTGATCCGCAACATCCGCAACATCGAGAAGGCGCTCGGCTCGCCCG
Organism: Chloroflexota bacterium; assembly: GCA_020845495.1. The sequence continues at coordinate 22,221 of JADLFM010000135.1, read as the reverse complement.
AAAAGAGAATTCTGGAGCCTGAGAGGAAGGTTCGGGAGCGGCTGGCCAAGAGCATCGTTGCGCGGCAGGACATCCCGGCCGGAGCGGTCATCACCGCCGAGATGCTGACGGTGAAGGGACCGGGCACCGGCTTGAAGCCTGGCGTGCTGCCGCTGCTCGTCGGCATCGTGGCGGAAGCGCCGATCGCCGGCGACACGCTGGTACCGGCGGAAGCGCTACGGTGGCGCCGATCGTGAGCACATGTCCTCCCTCTCTCCCTCTCGCCCAGGTGGAGGCGAGGGGGAGAGAGGGAGAGGGGAAACCCCGGGAGTGAGCCCTGTTGAGCCCTGATGTCCGCGAGCGCGCCCGCAAGATTCGCCTTGTCGCGATGGACGTGGATGGCGTCCTGACCGATGCCGGCATGTACTACACCGAGCACGGCGACGAGTTGAAGAAGTTCAACACCCGCGACGGCATGGGCGTAGCATTAGTCCGCGAGGCCGGCCTGAAGACCGCCATCTTGACGCGCGAGAGCACTGAGATGGTCCGGCGGCGCGGCGCCAAGATGCGGATCGATCACGTTTTCATCGGCGTGACCGACAAGCTGACCTGCATGCGCACGCTACTCGACGAACTCGAGATGACGCTCGACGAGGTGGCCTACATCGGCGATGACGTCAACGATTACGAGCTACTGTGCCACGTCGGGCTGGCGGCGGCCGTGCGCGATGCGAGCCGCCTTCCGAAGTCGGTCGCCCACGTCATCACCGAGGCGAAGGGTGGCGAAGGCGCGGTCCGCGAACTGTGCGAACTGATCCTCGAAGCGCGTCTCGAGCAAGTCGCCGCCGAGCTCGAGATCGCGACCGAGGACAAGCGGAAGGCCGAGGGATGAGTCGAGAGGCGTCGGACGAGCGGCGAGCGGCAGGGACGGCAGGGGCGGCCGCCGGGCAAGTAACAGGGCCAACGATTGGTCAGGCCAGCGGACATGGCCAGACGGACACGGCGAGCCCGGATGCCTCCACTCACCAGGCGCTGCACGCCACGAACCGATTCTGGCAGGACCGACGCGTCCTCATCACCGGCGCGAACGGGTTCATCGCCGCATGGCTGGCGCGCCGCCTGACTGGCCTCGGAGCCGTCGTCACGGGCTATGACCGCTCGGACCGTGGCGCGCTCGACCTGCACGAGGGCCTGCGGAGCGCCGTCGATCTAGCCCTTGGCGACCTGACCGACCAGCCGAAAATTGAGGGGCTGCTCACCGAGAAGCGAATCCAGACGCTCTACCATCTGGGCGCCCAGTCAAGTATCGCCATCGCGCGGGGCTCACCGGTGCCGGCCTTCGAGTCCAACATCCGAGGTACCTGGGCAGTGCTGGACGCCTGCCGAGCCGTTGGCACGCTCGACTCGATCGCGGTGGCGTCGAGCCTGACGGCGTACGGTGACCAGGAGATCAGCCCCTTCGACGAATCGTTCGCACTGAACGGCAACCAGCCCTACGCCGCTTCGAAGGTGTGCACCGACGTCATCGCCCGCTGCTACGCCGCCACCTACGGCCTGCCGATTGGGATCGCCCGTACGGCAAACATCTTTGGCCCGGCCGATCCGCACCTCGACCACATCATCCCCGGCACGCTGCTGGCGTTACTGCGCGGCGAGCGGCCGGAGATCCGCAGCGACGGCTCCCCGACCAAGGGCTACCTGTACGTCTCGGACATCGTCGAGGCGTACCGGCTGCTCGGCGAACGGGCCGGTGACGCAGACGTGCGGGGGCGAGCGTTCAACTTCCACCCCGACGAGCCGATCAGCGTGCTCGACCTCGTCCGGGCGATGATGAAGGTAGCGAACCGCCCAGACCTGGAGCCGCGCATCACCGGCACGCCCGGCCAGTACGAGCACGTCTGGCTGGCGAACGCCCGCGCCAGGTGCGTCCTCGGCTGGGATCAGCAGGTGCCCCTCGAGGCCGGCCTGCGCGACACCCTGGCCTGGCTGCGCGAGCACGCCGGCACGCGCCTCGAACGGGCGGCCGAGGCGTTCCATGGTTGATCTCGCCCCGCCCGATCTGCGCGCCTCGTCCGCACCTGAGCGAAGCGCCGGGGGTGAGGGCAGGCCCCGCACCCTCTTCCTCTGCATCCCGAGCGGGACGCCGGCCGCGAACCTGCTCCGCACCGACGTGTTTCGACTGCTGCGCGAGTCGCCGCTCGTCGGGCGGATCGTGGTGCTCTCACCGCTCGTGCGTGACGCCCGCTTCCGCGAGGAGTTCGCCGGCGAGAAGGTCGCGTTCGCCGCGCTGGAGCCGCACGAGCCGGGCTGGCTCGAGCGTCGCATCATTCGGGTGTTGCAAGAGAAGTACGTCAAGACGATGCCGACCGAGAGCATGCGGATTCGGGTCGCCCGGGAGCGGCGCCTGGAGCTGCGCGAGGTCCGCTACCTGGATCGTGGCGGGCTCGGGCAGCCCGCCACGAAGGCCGTCCGCGTCGCGCTGGCCGCCATCACTCGGCTGCCGCTTTCGCTCCCGCTCCTGTTCAAGGCCATCGACCTGACCACGCTCGGCCGGCGCTACGCCGCGCTGTTCCGGCGCGAGCGGCCGGATCTACTGGTCACCCCGACGACCGGTATTTACTTCGCCGAGGGGCCGCTGATGGGCCGTGCCGACGCCGAGGGTGTCCCGATCCTGGCCGTCGACCTCTCCTGGGACCACTTCACCACCAAGACGGCGCCGCTTCGCCGAGTGGCCGGCCTCGCGGTCTGGAACGAGACGATGAAGCGGCAGGCCGTCGAGATTCACGGCTACCACCCGGGGCAGGTGTGCGTGGCCGGTGTGCCGCAATTCGACCTGTACGCTCGAGCGGATACCCACCTGTCACGTGAGCAGTTCTTCAAGCGGATCGGCGCGGACCCGACGAAGAAACTCGTCACCCTGACGACGATCCCACCGGTCCTGTACACCTATCATGACGTTGCGATCGACGAGATTCTCGGCGCGATCCGGACCGGGCGGTTCGGCACGCCGGCCCAACTGCTCGTGCGGGTGCACCCCCGCGACGATCTGACCAGGTACGAGCGGTTCGTGGGGCAGCCAGACGTCATCGTCGAGAAGCCGTTTCGGGAGACGCTCGTGGCCGAGGGCTCGAACGTCGATCCGAGCCTGGAGAATCGCCGACATCTGGCGAACACGTTGAAGCACAGCGACGTCATCGTGAATGTGGCCTCGACCATCGCCATCGAGGCCGCCATCGCCGATACGCCGGTCGTGAACGTCGCGTTCGATGGCTACGACGAGCGCGAGTTCCTGAACTCGGCGCGCCGCTACTACCAGTACACCCACTACAAGCCGCTGGTGGACGCCGGGGCGGTGCGGGTGGCCGCTACGCCATGCGCTATGCTCGACGAGATCCACGCCTACCTCGCCGATCCCGCCCGCGACCGCGAGGGGCGGCGGCGAGCAGTTGAGGAGCAGTGCGCCCGCGTCGATGGGCATTCTGCCGAACGGGTAGCTGGCTTCGTCCTGGACCAGCTCGCGAGGGTGCGGTGAGGGACTTCTGGTCGCTGAATCGAGCGGGAGGCCAGCCGTGAGCGTCACCGCTCGCAAGATCACGGTGGTGGATAGCTCGACGCGGTTCGCTCCGAGCGCGCTGCTCCAAGTGTGGCAGTACCGCGAATTGACCTACGCACTGACCGTGCGCGAGATCAAGGCCCGCTACCGACAGTCATTGCTTGGGATGGGCTGGGCGATCGCGCAACCGCTCGCCTTCATGGTGGTGTTCAGCCTGGTGTTCAATCGGTTCGCGCGGCTGCCATCGGACGGCGTGCCCTACCCGATCTTCTCATACGCGGCACTGGTACCGTGGACCTTCCTCTCGAATGCGTTGACGACGGCCACCATCGGACTGGTCAGTCAACGCAGCGTCGTCACCAAGACGTATTTTCCGCGCGAGGTCATCATTCTCTCGCAAGTTGGCGCGCGCTTCGTCGACTTCCTGGCGGCCGGGCTGGTGCTGGCGGGGATGGTCGTCTGGTACGGCATCGCACCGTCGCTCTGGCTCCTGTTCCTGCCGGTTCTGCTGCTCGTGCTGGTCGCGCTGATCGTGGGGATGTCGCTGATCACCTCCGCGCTCCACGTCTCGTTCCGCGACCTCGCGCCGGTGGTGACGCTGGGGCTGCAAGTCTGGCTGTACGTGACCCCGGTGTCGTACCCGCTCTCGATCGTGCCGGACTATCTGTTGCCCTACTACGTCCTCAACCCGACGGTCGGGCTGATCGACGGGTTCCGGGCGGTGATCGCGCACGGGCGCGCGCCGGCCTGGGATCTCTTCGCGATCTCAACGGCGATCTCGTTGGTGGTGCTGGTGGTCGGGTACGTCTACTTCAAGCGTGCCGAGCGCTCGTTCGCAGACATCATTTGAGCAAGGCGAGAGCGGAGGGACGGGGATGGCAGCGCGGCGGCTCCGATCGGTCGTGGTGGACTGTGCGCGGCCGATGCCGCTCGCCCGGTTCTGGGCGGCCGTCCTCGGCTACAGCATCCGGCCGCACAGCGACGCGGACCTTCAGCGCCTCCGCAAGCGCGGAATCGACGATCCGGAGGACGACCCATCCGTCGTCATCGATCCGCCGGGTGAGGGGCCAAACGTCTGGTTCGAGCGGGTGCCGGAGCCGAAGGCGGTCAAGAACCGCGTACACCTGGACGTTAACCTCGAGAGCGCCGACGAGATCGACCGGCTGGTGCAGGTGGGCGCGCGGGTGCTCCGGCCGCTCGGCGCCGTACCACGCGAGCCGTGGCCGGTGCTTGCCGATCCGGAAGGCAACGAGTTCTGTGTCTTCCCGCCCACCGAGCCGTCCGGCTTTGGGGCGTGACCCCCAGGAGCGGCCTGTGATGAAGCATCACAGGCCGTCTCGCTGCTACGCCGCACCCCGTCCGCGCACGGCGACTGGATCTGGCGGGGGGAACCTGCGCCACGTGACGAGGCGGGACGACGTATGGTCTCCTGGCGACGTATGGACTCCTGGCGATGAATGACAATATGGCGGCGCACGAGGCCCGACCGGCCGATGGCCCGAGGCGAGCGCGCCCCCGCCCGCGCGACGGCCGGGTCTACGCCTGCCCATACTGCCGCGCCGAGGTGCCGCTCGTCGGCGCTTGCGAGCACTTGATCGCCGATGGCCCGACCGTCCCGACGTGGCGGATCGGTCGGCCGGCCGTGGCCGGACTGCCCTCGCTGGAAGCGTATATCCGCGCCGTACCTCGCGATGCTGCATCCTGGCGAGCGATCCGCTCCGGCATCCCGTTCTGGGCGGGCTTGCCGGACGACGTGTCGTTCCTGGAGGCCTTCCTGAACCATCACCCTGCCGTCCGGACGTTCTCACGTTACTGGCAGGGGACGTGTGTTGCCGGTACCTACTACCACCTCGTCGCCGATCCTGCCGAACTGGACGGGTTGGTCGCGGGGCTGCTGACGCTCGCCGAGCGCCTCGGCATCCTGCCCGCTCGAGCGAGTGCGCGGCCGGCCTCGCCTCACACTCACCCTCTCGACGAACACCCGCGCCACCCAGAGCCGGCGCCCCGGCGACCCTCCGGCGGGCGCTAGACCGTATCATCTGCCTCATGTTCGCCGTCCGCTTCGAGAACGTCTCCAAGGTGTACCGTATCGGCCGACAGCGCCACTTTACGGCGCTGTTCGCCAACTGGGCTGGCACGTTCGCCGGCAAGGGCGGTGGCCGCCCCCGTCACTGGGCGCTCGAAGACGTCAGCTTCGAGCTACAGGAGGGCGATAGCCTGGGCATGGTCGGCCCAAACGGGGCCGGCAAGACGACCATCCTCAAGTTGCTGTCTCGCGTGACCTGGCCGACCGCCGGCCGCGTCGTCGTCGCCGGGAAAGTCATCTCGCTCATCGAGCTTGGGGCCGGCTTCCATGCCGAACTGACCGGTCGCGAGAACATCTTCCTGCACGCCGCCATCCTGGGCCTGAGTCGTGCCGAGGTGGCGCCCCGCCTGGACGCCATCGTCGCCTTCGCCGGGATCGAGAAGTTCGTGGATACGCCCGTCAAGTGGTACTCGTCGGGGATGTACGCGCGCCTGGGCTTCGCGGTCGCTGCGTTCAGCGATCCGGACGTGCTGCTGGTGGACGAGGTGCTCGCCGTTGGGGACACCGCCTTCCAGCGTAAGGCGATCGACAAGATGCGCGAGTTCGTCCAGGGTGGCAAGACGGTCATCCTCGTCTCGCACGATCTTGGCAACGTGCGCGGCCTCTGCAAACAGGTGCTCTGGCTGGAGAAGGGAAAGATTCGGGCGCTCGGCCCGACCGAGCAGGTGGTAGCCGACTACCTGGACGACGTCAACCGCCGCGCTGCCGCCGAGCAGGGCGCGCGCGACCGCACCGAGACGCGCGGCGGCTCCGGCGATGCCCGCTTCGGGCGGGTCGCGCTGCTCGACGCGGCCGGCCGCCAGACCGATGTCTTCCAACCCGGCGAGCCGATCCGGATCCGCGCCGAGTACCGCGCCTTCCGTCCCCTCGAACGGCCGATCTTCCGCTTCGCCCTGACTGCCCCCCGCCAGGGGGTAACGCTCTGCGCGACCGACTCCTACCCTGCTGACGTCCCGGAGATCGTCGAGGGCGAGGGGATCGTCGAGTGTACCTTTGAGGCGCCGCCGCTCCAGCCGGGCCTCTACTCCACGGCGCTCTCGATCCTCGGGCCGGACGGGATCGCACTCTACGACTCGCTCGGCGTGACCGGCGACTTCGTGATCCCGGCCAGCGCGCGGACGGGGAACGGTCTGGGCGGCGGCTTCGTCATCGACCGTGGCGACCTGATTCGCGTCCCGGCCCGGATCCAGCATCACGCCGGCATGCTCAGCGACGCCGTCACCCGCTAGCTGCGCACGCCCCGCAACGGCGCGCCTACTCTACAGCCTTCCCCAGCTTCCGGGTGCGTCCCCGCCGCGGCCGAGTTATTCGGCGCTACAGCGGGCCATGCACTCCAGGCCGGCGGTGCCAGCTTCGATCACGGGCTCGACGCGAAAGCCGCGCTTCCGCAGGGTGAACGCGTACACGTCGAGGAAGGTCCGTCGATACCGCTCGTCGGCCACATCCCGCCGTCCGACCCAGCGCACGAGGACGCTGCCTGCCCCGCGCGGCTCGACGAGGTAGCCGGACAGGACAATCTGATCCCGCTCGATCAGGACGGACGGGAGCCCCGCCGATGCCAGGATGTCATGAACCCGCTGAACCGACTTCTCGGCGTAGGCCACGTCACCGCGATCCGTGCCGGTCTGTGCCGCGCCAGCATGCGCGGCCGGGCGACTGGGCTCGCCATGATGAGAGCTGCCACGAGCGCAAGCGGACCGAGGTGTCGCGGCCGGCTCAGTCTCAGGGGGGTCGGCCCCAGGACGTCGGGCTAGCGAGTCGTCAGCATGCGCATGAACATCGTCATTCATGGTGACCCTCACGAAATGCTTGATTGCCCCGCATTCGACTGTCGCACCGTACTCGCAGACTGATGCGGAGGGCTGTTCGCCCGCCGACACTACCGGTGTGTACTCGCCGACACTTCGCAGCCGGAGCCGCCACCTGGCCCTCGGGGAGCACGAAATCGGGGCTCAGATACCCCCTCAGTGGGGGTATGCCCGGCGCACCAGGCTGGCCGTAGTGTGAGGCCGCGTCACCATGAAGCCTCTCGCCGGGTTGCTGCACGGACCGTCAGGCATCCGCCGGCGGAGCATCATCTCGCCTGGTAGGCCGCGATCCCCGCGCGACGCCCCGGCGCGTTATCCTCAGCGGCGGCATGCGCTGGCGGCCCAACAGGCGGCCGATCTCAGGCACGGGACGCGAGCAGGAATATCGACCAGGGGACGCCGACCGGCTATGTACCTCGCGAACGGACGACTCCTCTACAGTGCCAGCGACCTCGTTCGTCACGTCGCCTGCGCACACCTGACCGGCCTCGAACACCGCGCGATCCGACGGCAGATCGAGCGCCCGCTTCGCCAGGATCCCATCTACGACATCCTGGCCGGGCGCGGCCTCGACCACGAGGCCCAGATCGTCGAGGGGATTCGGGCCGCGGGCCGCGAGGTTGTGGAGATTGCGTGGGCCGGTGGGGATGTTTCTGGGCTGGAAGCGGCTCAGGCGGCGACGCTCCGCGCGATGCGGGCTGGCGCGGATGCCATCTATCAAGCAGCGCTCTTCGACGCGCCCTGGGTCGGATACGCAGACCTTCTGCTCCGGGTCGAGAGCCCGAGCGCGCTCGGCGGCTGGAGCTACGAAGTGGCGGACGTGAAGTTCGCCCGCCACTCTCGGCCCGGTGCGATCCTCCAACTGTGCGTCTACGCCGATCTGCTCGCGCGCATCCAGGGACGCCTGCCCCACTCCATTCATCTGATCCTCGGCGATGGATGCTGGCGTCACTACCGCCTGACCGACTTCGCCGCCTACCACCGGCGGGCACGCCGCCGCTTCCTCACCGCCATCGAGGCCGGGCATATCACGGCTGAGACATCGACTCTTCAGGCACCGGCCCATCAGGCATCGGCCCATCAAGCATCGGCCCATCAAGCATCGGCCCATCAAGCATCGGCCCATCAAGCGGTGCCTCAGCGGGGTGATCCGCGCCACCCGGCAAGGCGCGCCGAGAACGCAACCTACCCACACCCGGTCGAGCACTGCGGGATCTGCCATTGGCAGGACGTCTGTGCCGCCCAACGCCGCGGCGACGATCACCTATCGCTAGTCGCCGGCATCCGGCGCGACCAGATCCGGAAACTCGGCCGTGCCGGCGTGACAACTGTCGAGGCATTGGCCGCGCTTCCAGCCGGCGAGCGGATCCGGGGCATCGGGATGCGCTCGCTCGAAGGGCTATGTGCACAAGCCACCCTCCAGATCAGGCAGCGGAACGGCGGGCAGGTCGTGCACGAGTTACTCGCGGCGAACGAGCCTGGGATGGGACTCGGCGGCCTACCCCTGCCCTCGCCCGGCGACCTCTTCTTCGACATCGAGGGTGACCCGCTCGTCGAGGACGGCGGGCGAGAGTACCTGTTCGGGCTGTCGTCGATCGACGCCGAAGCACCGGAGTACCGGGCGTTCTGGGCGCACGACCGGGCTGGTGAGCGCGCTGCCTTTGAAGATTTGATCGACGCGATCCTCGCGCGGCGCGACGCCTACCCCGATTTTCACGTCTACCACTACGCGCCGTACGAGCCGGCGGCACTCGGCCGGCTGGCCTGCCGTCATGCGACCCGCGAGGCCGCCGTCGACCAGCTCCTACGCGATGGCGTCTTCGTCGACCTGTATCGGGTAGTGCGTCAGGCGTTACGGGTGTCCGAGGAGTCGTATTCGATCAAGAAGCTCGAGCCGCTCTACATGGAGCCTCGCGATGACGCCATCGTCGACGCCGGCTCCAGTATCGTCGCGTACGAGCGCTGGCTGGCGACGGCCGACCAGACCGTCCTCGACCAGATCGCCGCCTACAACCGCGCCGACTGCATCTCGACCTGGAAGTTGCGCGACTGGCTGGAGGCTCGGCGCGTGGAGGTCGAGGCAGCCCGGGGGGAGCCGTTGCCGCGCCCCAGCGTAGTACCCCCGGCGGAAGCCGCGCCAGCGGAGCCGGAGCCATCTGACGAGCAGAAGGCGCTGCGCGATGCCGAGCGGGGAGCCGAACGAGAGGCGGCGCGGGAGGCTGCGCGGGTCGACCGAGCGGAACTCATCGCAACATTGCTCGGTGGCGTGCCCGACGATGCCGCTGCCCGAACGCCAGAGCAGCACGGTCGCTGGCTACTCGCGCACCTGCTTGAATGGCACCATCGCGAGGCGAAGCCGGAGTGGTGGGCCTACTTCGCGCGACGCGAGATGAGTGACGCAGAGTTGATCGACGACGCCGAAGCGCTCGGCGACCTGAAGCTCACCGGTCAGCCTCGCCCAGAGAAGCGATCCATCGTCTACGAGTATCGCTTCGACCCGGCCCAGGAACACAAGATCCTGCCGGGCCAGAGTCCCCACGACCCAGGCACCGGTACAAGCGCCGGCGTCGTGGTCGCGGTGGACAATGACGCCGGGCGTATCGCGCTGAAGCGTGGCCAGGGCAAAGAGGCGCCGCATCCCCGCGCGCTGATTCCATCGGGGCCGATCGACACGACGGTACTGGAGGCGGCGCTCGGGCGGCTCGCTCGCTACGTCCGCGAGAGTGGGCTGGAGGATGGTGAGCCTGGCGACTCTGGATCGAGTGAGGCTCACCTGACGAGCGTTGGGACGGGAGACACCGAGGGAGGAGATGAGCGGGCGGGGAGTGCCAGGCCGGGAGAGGCAGGGCCACGCGCCCTGCGACCGTTTCAAGCGGCGCTCGATCTGCTCCTTCGCCGGCCGCCACGCTGTGTCTCGGACGCGCTCCTCGCTGATCCGCAAGATAGCGCAGGATCGCTCGCCAGGATGCAGCCAACCCACCCTTCGGAGGCGGCGGTAGCCACGGCGACGGAGGCGGCTCATGCGGGGGTCTCGGCGCTGGGCCGTCCAGGCGCCTCGAAGCTGGTGCGGGCGGGAGAATCAGGACTGGACGCAATCCGGCGGATCGTGCCGTGCCTGGACGACTCATATCTAGCGATCCAGGGGCCACCTGGCTCCGGAAAGACGTACGTGGGCGCGCAGGCGATCCTCGATCTGGTGGCGGGTGGGCGGCGGGTTGGAATCACCGCCCACAGCCACCGCGCCATCTCGAACCTGCTGGAAGCCGTCTGCGCGCATGCTGAGGCGCGCGGGATCGAGTTTCGGGCGGTACAGAAAGCCGACGCGGATGCGGCGTGCAAGGCGTCCCAGGTGACCCGCGTGGGCGGCAACCGGGAGGTCGACACGCTGCTTCAGCGCGGCGCCGTCCAGGTCGTCGCCGGCACGGCCTGGCTGTTCGCCCGACCGGAGCTAGCCGGCCTGCTAGATGTCCTGTTCGTCGACGAGGCGGGGCAATTGTCGCTCGCCAATACGCTGGCTGTCGCTGGGGCCGCCCGTAACCTCGTCATGCTCGGCGACCCGCGCCAGTTGCCTCAGCCGACGAAGGGTACCCATCCGCCGGGGGCCGGCGCATCGGCGCTCGAGCACGTCGCGGCCGGCGCGGCCACGATCCCTCCGACGCACGGCATCCTGCTCGACGTCACCCGTCGCCTGCACCCTGACATCTGCGCCTTCATCTCGGAGGTGGTGTACGAGGGCCGGCTGACAGCGCATGCATCCTGTGCCGTACAGCGTATCGGGATGGAGCAAGGGTCAGGAGAGGCCGACGCAGCGGGCGACGCGGTGGGCGACGCGGTGGCGATGCTGGCTGGCAGCGGCCTGCGCTTCGTCCCCGTCGAGCACTACGACAATCGGACCGTCTCGCTTGAAGAGGTTGAGGTGGTCGAGCGGCTGGTCCGGTCGTTGCTTGGCCGGGAGTGGACGAATCAGCGCGGCGAGGTTCGCCCGCTCCGCCCCTCCGACATCGTGGTCGTCGCGCCGTACAACGCGCAGGTGGCGCGACTACGCGCCAGCCTGCCGCCGGGCGTGCGGGTCGGGACGGTGGATCGCTTCCAGGGGCAGGAAGGAGCCGTCGTCGTCTTCTCGATGGCGACGTCTAGCGCCGACGATCTGCCCCGCGATCTCGACTTCCTGTACAGCCTGAATCGCCTGAACGTGGCCGTCTCGCGGGCACGCGGGCTGGCAGTGCTGGTGTGTAACCCGGCGTTGCTGCACGTGCCGTGTCGGACGCCGGAGGAGATGGCGCTCGTGAACGCGCTCTGCCGGCTGGTCGAGCACGCACCCGGCGACGCCTGATGGGGCGTTTGACGAGCGGGAGCGCACGAAAAGAGCCCCCACGTCCTGGTGGGGGCTCACATTGCGCGATATCTGTCTAGCGAAGGGTCTCTATGAATGAGCTTCGCGGGCCTCGCGGCTCTCGGTTGGCGGCTCGTGTTTTCAAGACTGGGCGGCACTCTGCTGGCTCGCCCGGGTGTCCACTTCCTGACTTACGCGCCGCGGCGACCCGCGACACTGTCAACTTGCAGCACCCCCAGCAGAAGGTGGCGCGCCTGGATCTTCCTCGCCATGGCCATCTCCTGCACTCCGTTCCGGCACCCGATTCCAGGCCCAGGCGCCTCGATTGCGTTACCCTGGTCCGCGCTCTCGATCTGCGCTGCTGGTGTCCTGGTACTTGAATGTTATACCATGGCAGGCTGGCCAGTGCCCGACAAACGTCCCCTCACAGCCGGGACACGTCCCGCGTCTGCCAATCCGTAGCGCCTCAGTTGGCCTCGTGCAGCAAGCACGACGTGGCGTGCCAAAGCGCGACCCCCGGCACCGTCGGCCGCTGTGCGCTCGCCTAAGGCTCGACGTACGTTTGCTCGGACAGCATGCTGAAGATTGCCTGAGCTACTACCCGATCGCCCGTAGCGTCGCCGACAGTCGGCACCCTGAGGAGAGGCGAAGAAGCGCTCAGGAGTTGACTGGCGCGCAGTTGGCCGTCGCTAGCGATCGTTGGGCCGCGGTCGAAAACCAGCAGCCACACCTCGGACCTGCCGGCGAGTTTGAGATCGCGAAGGTCACCGTTGAACTGCGCCCGGCGGAAGCCATCAGCCGCGATCCCGTCCATGCGACCGGCGACGCCCATCGCCGTCCCACGCAGATCATCGAGCGCGCAGTGGGGCTTCTGGCACTCCAACGGCCGATCGAAGTAGGCGATCCAGGTCGTGTAGGTCGTCCCTGGAGTCAGCCCCTCAACGTCCGCCGCGGAGCGCACTCCCTCATCGAGGATGCAGAGTTTCGCACGGCCGGTCACGCCTGAGCCGCGCACCTCGAGGATTGGCGCATCACGGCAGCCGGGCGGCTGAGTGACGTACGCTGGGGGTGGTGCGGGAGCCGGCTTCAGAGAACTGTTCCCAGCTACGAGCACCGCGCCCGCGATGAGAGCACTCGCACCCACGGTCACGGCCATCTCGACCAAGATACGGTGCATGTCGGTCACTCCCATCCACGGCTCTGCCGGCAGAACCGATTGATCTGCAATCGTGGCAACGGTCTGTCAACCGTGCTAGATCCACTGCCTTTGCGGCGAGCGCCCAACGTCGACGCGAAAGCGCCAACTACCATGCGTTAGCTTGCCTCCGGGATACACCGGACTCCTTCGCGATCCTCTCGGCACACGACCAGAGGATTCAGCTTTTCGGCGTCTAACATCACGCTTGCTTCGATGACGTCGCTCGGCTCCATCTCTAATGCCATCCCGCCCGCCAGCACCATGAGCGCTACGACCGCACTGGCGGCTATCGATACGCCCAACTCGAGGGCGCTCCAGAACGGCGGTACAGACGCCAGACCTGGGCAGCCATGCCATACGTTCCGCATCCGTCGGCTCCTTCGGTCTCAGCCGACCTGCTTGCAGCGCTTCGAAGATCGCAGCGGCTCCAGACGTGGTTGGAACTAGACTGCGGAGGCCCGGCCGGTACCCGGCGAGTGTCTCGCCACGGTCGGGACAAGCCCACTCCAGCATGCAGGCAACACGCCGCCTCACAAAGGCTCGCCGCATGCCGCGCCAGCAGAAGCTGCCAGCCGTGCGGGCGACGTCGATGGGGCCGCCGGCGATGCGGGTGCCAGCGATGGGGCCGGCACTGACGGCGCCATCGGTCCGGTCGTCGCCGCCAATCGGGGCGCCGCAACCAACGCCAGTGCCTGCACGCGCACGGGTTGCCGCACAGGCCGGCCGCGGCAGCGCCCACGACGGTCCCCAGGTACCTGCACGCGCGCGGGTTGCTGGCACGCCATGACGGCGATGACCGGACCGATGGCGCTCGCCCTCGTGCAGTCATGTTGCCCCGCATGGCCCCCAGCGTGAGCCCCCATGTCCTCACGCTGGCCCCGTCTCGGAGAGCCCTACCTGCCCCATCCGGACACGGGCCGCTTCGCCTCAGACAAGCACGCCGTAGCGAGCCGCACGAGTCGTCAGGAAACCCCTCGCGCTCGTCCGACCTGCTGTCATCCGGTCGCCGCTCCTCGCTCATACGCCCCTCAGAGTCACCGCTACCCCAGGCCACCGCTACCCCAGGCCACCGCCCCCATCTCAGAGCCGCTCCTTAGCGCCTTTCCCCCGGGCGCTTCCTCAGGTCTGCCCCAGCGTGCTACTCCTCCTCAGAACTCGCCTCCCGAGCGCCATGTCCCTCTGTCACCCCCACGCCCTCCCACGTAGCCCGAGAGCGCCCCCACAGCCATTCGGCCAACTGCCCCAGAGCTCGGATGGCGATGTGCTGATCCGCCTCACACCGTCCATCCTCATCGTGGACGTCCGGAATCAGGCCAACGTCCGCGCGCAGGCTTGTCTCCGGTCGCACGTCATGGCCGATCGTTCGATCTGACGCCAGTAGCCAGGTCATCGCCCGCCCTCCAGCGACGCTCGATCGCCGGTGAGTCACTCCCGTCAGGGCACGCTCAGGCGCCACCGGGTACGCCCACGTGCATCCTGGTCGTGCGCATGCCATCCTACGGGCCAGCCTACATGCCGACCGTCGTCCTGGCTGTGACGCACGTCACACACCACAGCACGCCCCGAGTGCGTAAGGAGCCGCCGATGCGCCAGCGCACCATCACCCCGGTTGACGCGCTGGCGTCCGTTCCCCTCTTCGCGGGCCTGTCGGCGTCAGACGCCGAGCGTCTCGCAGCCGCCTTGCGCGCCCGCCGCTATACTCGCGGGGAAACGATCCTGCTCGAAGGCGACGTCGGCGCCTCGCTCGGCATCATTGCCGATGGGCGCGTCAAGATCACCCTGACCGACGCTAATGGGCGCGAGGTCGTGCTCAACGTCTACGGGCCTGGCGAGTTCTTCGGTGAGTTCGCGCTTCTGGATGGTGAGCCGAGGTCGGCCAACGCCATCGCTCAGGATGCGTGCTTGCTGTACTGGCTACACCGGGACGACTTCCTCGGGTTTCTGGATGCACACCCGCGGGCGGCAGCCACGCTTCTGGCCGTGCTGAGCCGCCGCCTCCGCCACACCACCCGCATCGTGCAGGAGGCCGCCTTCCGGGACGTCTCGGCGCGGCTGGCACGCACCATCCTGACCCTGGCCGAAGAGCACGGGCGTTCGTCGTCCAGCGGCATCGTCGTCGATGCGCGCCTGACCCAGTCCGAGCTTGCCGCGCTCGTCGGGGCGAGCCGAGAGACCGTCAACCGTTCCCTGCGCGGCTTCGAGGATCTCGGACTCCTCCAGCGCCGGCGCGGCCGGATCGTCATCGTCGACGCACCTGCACTCCGTCGTCGCGCCAGCGCCCAGCCATGAGTGCGCCGCCGGCCCCGGCCTGAACGAGCGATCTCTCGTAGAGCGCCTGGGTATGTGCCGCCAGCCACGGCGAAACGGCCCGGTCCCGATACGGGCGCCGGGCCGTTCAAGTGTCGGCAGCGTCGCCGAGGTAGGGGGGCGATCCAGCCAGGGCGCTCAGACGGCCACGGCGATCTCGGAGCGGGCTTCGGCGATGGATGTGGCGATCCAGTCGCCCATCTCCGAGCAGAGCAGCACCTTCTCGCCGGTGCGCGCCGTGTCCGGCGTCCGCAGCCCTTCGGCGAGCGCCCGCGCCACCGCCGCTTCGACGGCGCGCGCCTCCACTTCCAGGTGTAAACCGTAGCGGAGGAGCATCGCCACGCTCAGGATCGTCGCCAGGGGATTCGCCAGCCCCTTGCCCGCGATGTCCGGCGCGCTCCCGTGGATCGGCTCGAACAGGCTCGACTTACCGGCCCCGAGGCTCGCCGAGGGCAGCATCCCGAGCGAGCCGCCGAGCATCGCCGCAAGGTCGGTCAAGAGATCACCGAACAGGTTGTCTGCGACGATCACATCGAAATCGGTCGGGCGGCGCGTCAGGTGCATCGCGCAGGCGTCGGCTAGCATGTGATGGAATTCGACGTCCGGGTAGTCCCCCGCGACCCGCTCGGCGACGATCCGCCAGAGCCGCGAGGTCGCCATGACGTTCGCCTTGTCCACCGAGGTGACCTTCTTGCGTCGGCCGCGCGCTAGCTCGAAGGCCGTACGGACCGCTCGCTCGATCTCCTGCTCGGTGTAAAAGGTCGTATCGACTGCCCGCAGGCCGGTCGCGGTCTCCCAGATCTTCTTCGGCTTCGCGAAGTACGTCCCACCGGTCAGTTCGCGAACGAACATCAAGTCAACGCCTCGGATGACGTCCGGCTTGAACGTCGAATTGTCGACCAGCGCCGGGAGCGTCTTGACCGGCCGGAGATTGGCGTACAGCCCGAGTTTCTTCCGCAGCGCGAGCACCGCCTGCTCCGGCCGGACCTCCGCCTTTGGGTCGTCCCACTTCGGCCCGCCGACCGCGCCGAGCAGCACGGCATCGGCGCGCTTCGCCGCGGCGAGCGTCTCCGGCTGGAGCGGTGTGCCGAAGGCGTCGATGGCGGCCCCACCGATGGTGTGCTCCTGCATGTCGAAACGGTGTCCGAACCGCTGTTCGAGGGCGCGCAGCACTTTTACGCCCTCGGCCACGACCTCCGGCCCGATCCCGTCGCCCGGCACGACGACGATCTTGTACGTCTTCTTCGGCATCGTTGCTCCTGAACACCGTCACCCCCTCCTGCCGCCGGCGCCAGATGATGCGTCGGCGGTAGGAGGGGGCGAGGGCACGATCGTTCGTACTGAGCGCCCATGCTACGGCGCTCAGGGCTGGGTCGCGCCGGCTCCGACCGGCGCCGCCTCCTGCATCTCGCGCATGATCGCGTGCAGGTCGTCCTCGAAGACTTCCTTCTTGTGATCCGCGACGACCTTGAACCGCGTGAACGCATCGAGCAGGTCGTAGGTGCCGAGTGGATAGCCGATCCGCGCCAGTTCCACCCGTAGCGCATGCCGTCCGGAGTGCTTGCCCATCACCAGCCTGCTCTCGGCCCGGCCGACGTCCATTGGCTTCATGATCTCGTAGGTCGTCTTGTCCTTCAGGACACCGTCCTGATGGATGCCGGACTCATGGGCGAAGGCGTTGCGGCCGATGATCGCCTTGTTCGGCTGCGGCCCCTGCCCCGTGAATTGAGACAGCAGTTCGCTGGCCGGGTACAACTGGGTCGTGTCGATCTGGGTGTAGACACGGCCCCAGTAATCCTTGCGGACGTTGAGCGCCATCACGACCTCTTCGATCGAGGCGTTGCCGGCCCGCTCGCCGATGCCGTTGATGCAGCCCTCGACCTGCCGCGCGCCGGCCCGGACGGCGGCCAGCGAGTTGGCGACGGCCATGCCTAGATCGTCGTGGCAGTGAACCGAGATCGTCGCTTTGTCGACGTTGCGGACCTTGCCCCAGACCCCGGCGATGATCTCGCCGAACTCGTCCGGCATGATGTAGCCGCAGGTGTCGGCGATGTTGATCGTCGTCGCGCCGGCGTCGATGACCGCCTCGATCACCTCGTAGAGATAGTCCCAATCCGAGCGGGTCGCGTCCATCGGCGAGAACTCGACGTCTGAGCAGTACGACTTGGCCCGCGCGACCATCGCGACGGCTCGCTCTTTGGCCTCCTGGCGGGACAGCCGGAACTGCTTCTGGAGATGAATGTCAGACGTCGAGATGAAGGTATGAATGCGGGGGTTCTCAGCGACCTTCACCGCTTCCCAGAGGATGTCGATGTCACCCGGAACAGCCCGTGCCAGCCCGGTGATGATGCGCCCCTTGACCTCACGGGCAATCTGCTGGACCGCCGCGAAGTCGTCCGGAGAGGCGGCCGGGAAGCCTGCCTCGATCACGTCCACGTTCAGGCGCGCGAGCTGATGCGCGAACTCGAGCTTCTGCTCGGACGTCATCGAGAAACCGGGCGACTGCTCGCCATCGCGTAGTGTCGTGTCGAAGATCAGGACCTTTTCCACGTGCCTCTCCTTCTCGACCCCCCTGCTCCCTTCCGTGCAGGATGGGAGCCAGCCTGGGCGGGATGTCGCACACCCCTACGTCGGCGCAGCGGCGGCGCGGGGCATCTCAGCCTCGGCGCCGCCGGCCGGCCATCCATGTCCTCATACAGTGGAGGCCCCAAGCAGTGACCCTGCTTGGGGCCCGTCGCGGATTACCTCTGCTTCTGGATGAAGGGCATCATCGCGCGAAGCTCGGCGCCGACCTTCTCGATCTGGTGCTCGGCGCCCTTCGCGCGCATCGCCTTCAGGCGTGGCGCCCCTGCGACGTTCTCCAGAATCCAGGTGTTCGCGAACGTCCCATCCTGGATGTCGCGCAGAAGCTGGCGCATGCTCTCGCGGACGTGCTCGTCGATCACGCGCGGGCCGGCGTAGTAGTCGCCGAACTCAGCGGTGTTGCTGACCGAGTAACGCATCAGGCTGAGGCCGCCCCGGTAGAACAGGTCGACGATCAGCTTGAGCTCGTGCAAGCATTCGAAGTACGCCAGTTCCGGCGCGTAGCCGGCCTCTACCAGCGTCTCGAAGGCCGTCGTGACCAGCGCGCTGACACCGCCGCACAGCACCGCCTGCTCGCCGAAGTTGTCGGTCTCGGTCTCGTCCTTGATCGTGGTCTCGAGAATGCCAGCCCGCGCCGAGCCGATGCCCTTGCCGTACGCGAGCACCGTGCGCATCGCGTTGCCGGTCGCGTCCTGGTACACCGCCGCGAGCGCCGGCACGCCGGCCCCAGCGACGTACTGATCGCGAACGAGGTGGCCCGGGCTCTTCGGGGCGATCATGCCCACGTCGACGTTGCTCGGCGGCACGATCTGGCCGTAGAGCAGGTTGAAGCCGTGCGCCACCATGACGGTGTCGCCGTCCTTCAGGTTCGGTCTGATCTCCTTCTCGAAGACGGCGTGCTGCGTCTCGTCGGGCGTGAGGATCATGATGATGTCGGCCCACGCCGACGCCTTGTCGACCGTGGAGACATCGAGCCCCGCGGCCCGCGCCGTGTCCGCCGACTTCGAGCCTTCGTACAGACCGACCCTCACGTTCAGGCCGGACTCTTTCAGGTTCAGCGCGTGGGCGTGCCCCTGACTGCCGTACCCGATGACCGCGATCTTCTTGTTCTTGAGGACGTCGAGATCGGCGTCCGACTCGTAAAAGACCTTTGCCAAGCCAGTCTCCTCTGCCTAACCTCGCCCGCGCACCGCCCGTCAGCGCGCCCGGCCGCTCGTGCCCTCACTCAGCCTTGGAGTCGGGAGACGGCCGGTGCGATGCCGGCCGCTTCGTCGTGCCTGCCCGAGTGACGCCCGGGGCCGGATATGCCCCTGCGCGGGATTGCCCGCGCACCCAGGCTCGTGTGCGCGGGCCGCCTATGAGTCACCTATGAGCCGCCTATGATACTTCGCGCAGCCGGATGGCCTCGCGCCCCTTCTCATGGCCGGCCATGACGCCGCGCGCCATGGCGACGGTTCCAGTCCGGACCATCTCCTTGATACCGTACGGCCGCAGCATGCTGACCATCGAGTCGATCTTGTCGGTCGGGCCAGTCACTTCGACCGTCACCGAGCTCACCGCGATGTCGACGATGTTCGCCCGATACACGTCCACGAGTTGAAGGATTTCCGACCGCAGTGTGGATGATTTGGTGGTCACTTTGATGAGCGCAAGCTCCCGCTCGACCTTCTGATCCTCGGTCAAGTCCGAGACCTTGCGGACCTCGATGACTTTGTAGAGTTGCTTGACGACCTGCTCGATGGCCGTGTGGGAGCCGTCTACCACGATGGTGAGCCGCATGACGTGCGGCTCGTGGGTGTTGCCGATCGTCAGCGAGTCGATTGCAAAGCCGCGCTGCCGGAACAGCGACACAACCCGGTTCAGGACGGCCGGCCCGTCCGCCATCGTTGCCACGAGGGTGTGCTTCATCGGGGCATCTCTCCCTGGGCGGTCGCGGGCGCCGCACCAACCATAGCCGGCACCGCCACCGGGGTTTTGACAGCGGCCGGCACGTACGGGGTGTCTGGGATCACATCACGTAGCGCCGCTCCTGACGGCACCATCGGGAAGACGTTCTCTTCCTTCGACACCTGGAACTCGACGATCGCGGGGCCAGGATGGGCCATCGCTGCTGCAATGGCTGGGCGAACGTCGCGCGGGGTGCTGACCCGCCAGGATGGGATGCCGTACGCCTCGGCGATCTTCACGAAGTCCGGCGAACCGCTCAGGTCGACATGTTGATAGTTGCCGTTCCAGAACAGCTCCTGCCACTGGCGAACCATGCCGAGGTAGGTGTTGTTGATGATCGCGACCTTGACCGGGATCTTCTCGACGACGAGCGCCGCCAGTTCCTGCATCGTCATCTGGAAGCAGCCATCGCCGATGATGCCCCAGACGGTCTTGTCCGGCCGGCCGAGTTGCGCGCCGATCGCCGCCGGCAGCGCGAAGCCCATCGTCCCGAGCCCGCCCGAGGTCTGCCACATGTCCGGCTCCTCGATCGGGTAGTGCTGGGCCGCGAACATCTGGTGCTGCCCGACGTCGGCCACGAGCAGCGCCTTACCGCCCGTCTCCTCGTAGAGCCCGCGGATGACCTGGGGGGTGAAGAGCTCCGGGGTATCGTCCGGGTACCGCTTGGGCGGGTACTGCTCCTTCCAGGTGGCAATCTGCTGGTGCCAGGCCGCGCGGCTCTCGACCTCGCCGATCTCCGGGGTCAGCTTCGCCAGCACCCGCTTGACGTCGCCCACGATCGGCACGTCGACGCGGACGTTCTTACCGATCTCGGCCGGGTCGATGTCGATGTGGACGATCTTCGCCTTGGGCGCGAACTGCGAGAACTTGCCGCAGCAGCGGTCGTCGAAGCGGTTGCCGATCCCGATAATCAGGTCGGACTGGTCGATCGAGTAGGAGGAATAGACGAAGCCGTGCATGCCCGGCCAGCCGTTCGCGAGCGGGTGCGAGGCCGGGAACCCCCCGATGCCGAGCAAGGTCGTGACGACCGGGATGTCGGCCTTCTCGGCGAACTGGCGGAGCTCCTTCATGGCACGCGAGATCAGGACGCCCTGGCCGGCCAGGATCACCGGCCGCCGCGCCTGCTCGATCAGTCGGGCGGCTTTGCGGATCTGGACCATACTACCTTCGAGCGTCGGCTGGAAGCCCGGCAGATCGACGCTCTTGGGATAGCTGTACTCCGCCTCACCCTGGATGACGTCCTTGGGGATGTCGATGTGGACCGGCCCGGGGCGGCCGTTGCGGGCGATGTAGAACGCCTCTTTCATCACCCGAGGCAGATCGCGGGTGTGGCGCACGAAGTAGTTCTGCTTCGTCGTCGGGATAGTGATGCCGGCGATGTCGGCTTCCTGGAAGGCGTCCGAGCCGATCAGATGCGAGGGCACGTTGATCGTGATCGCGATGATCGGCGACGAGTCCATGTGCGCGTTCAGGATGCCGGTCACCAGGTTGGTCGCACCGGGGCCGGAGGTGCCCAGGCAGACGCCGACGTCGCGCTTGACACGCGCGTAGCCGTCGGCCGCGTGTGCCGCGCCCTGCTCGTGCCGCACCAGCACGTGCCGGATCGGAAACTTGTGCAGTTCGTCGTAAAACGGCATGATCGTGCCGCCCGGCATGCCGAAGACGACTTCGACACCTTCCTCTTGTAGGCAGCGACTGAGGATCTGCGATCCGTTCAGCCTCATTCCGTGGCTCCCCTCCCGTGTGCTAAGGCCGGGTCGCGTGTACCCCGGCCACTCGGGCGGCGCCGCTGCCGCCGGTGCGATACCCCAAGCATGATACGTACGTGACAAAACACATGGCCCTCATCACCTGCCTGGGACGAGGGCCACTCGCGGTACCACCCGGCTTGACGTGCCACGATCGGCCTCGGCCCGAGCGTGGGCCGAGCACCAGCGTGGTACACCGTCCGCCGTCTCGCGAGACGGGGCAATAAAAAATCCCCGCCCCACAGGGACGAGGAATTCCTCGTGGTACCACCCTGGTTGATGCCGCCGTCTGGCGCATCCACTCATAGCGCTCTCTCGCGCGCCACTCCGTCCTCGGCTACTGCGCGTCGGCACGCCATTGCTGGGCGCCGGCCGTTCGCCTTGGCCGCTCAGGGGCGAGTTCCGACTGCGTGTCGCACCGGGTTCGCACCAACCCCCGGTTCTCTGAGCGACGTAGCCGCCGTACTGCTCCCCGTCATCGCGTTGGGTATGCAGTTTTGTTCGCGGAGTCTACCCGACACGCCCGCAAGGTGTCAATGCTTTGAGAGAAAATGGGTGCCCCTCAGCTTGTTGCGGGGAGCGGGTTGCGCTGGCGTGAGCGAAAGAAGGGCTTGCGCCAGGGATGGGCAGCGGTGGGACGATTATCGACGGCACGGGGTGGAGTCGCTGGGGCCGCGGG
>JADLFM010000134.1 GCA_020845495.1 Chloroflexota bacterium | reverse complement strand
TCGCATCCCGCCCACCACGGCCTCGATCTGCTCCGCCCACCGTGCCTCTTCGGCGTCCCAATCCGTCCGACCCATCGGCGCCCTCCCACGCCTCAGGGTACTTGACGCAATATCCTGTGGGACACCCGGCCCGATCCCGCTCTCACCTGCCGACCATATCGACACCAGGAGTGCACGGACGAGGTGGTGGCAAGAGGCGTCGCCATGCCGCTCTACTTCGGTCAGCCGGCGTCACCGGGTCGGCGAGGTGTGCCGCGGCGAGCCACGGCGACACGTGCGAGATGAGGCGATGCGCTGGCGTCAGGCGGCGGTCGAGCCAGTCGAGAGCTGACGCACCACCTGGATCAGGCGCGGCAGATCGATAGGACGGGTCAGATAGTCTGACACGCCGGCCGTGGCGCCCCGCTCACGCATCCGGACGTCCGCCGCACTGCTGGCCAGGAGCACGACTGGTACGGCGCCGATCTCTGGATCGCGTCGTAGCTCGGCGCACAACTGGAAGCCGTCCATGCCAGGGATCGCTACGTCCGATAGCACGAGTGTCGGGCGCCGTCGTCGGGCCTCCGCCAGGGCCTCGGCCGCGGTCGCAGCCGTTCGAACGGCGAAGCCACAATCCAGCAACGCCTCAGCCAGTCCTTCGAGGCTTCTGACATCCGCGTCGACGACGAGCACGCGAGTCTCCTGCTCGCTTAGCCCCATGGTCGTCTGGTCCCCTGTCGCCTTCCGGCGCACGGCGCCGGTCCACCCTGCCACCCTGAGCCCCGCGGTCGGTCGGCGCGACGGCCGCCAGCCGGGCCGTGGACCACCCTGGCCCATCAGGTGGGCGCAGTATACGTCCCGTTCGTGCGACGTAGCGCGGCAGCGGGTAGCTCGCACGGGTGATGTAATGCTCCTGTAATGACAGTGCACGCCGGCGTGACGGCTGCGTGATGGCGAGGCACCTACACTCGACAGGGTAATCGACCCGTGCCTGGAGGTGCTGTGTCTCGTCAGCTCGTCCGCTTGTTGCTCATCGGAATCGTGCTGACGAGTGCATTCGCGGGACGCTCGTTCATCGCGAATGTGGCCGAGCGAACCAACGAGCACATCGTCCAGGAGGGCGAGACGCTCAGCGGTATCGCGGTGCACTATGGCATCGGCGTCGAGCAGTTGCGGGTGCTGAACGATCTGGAGAATCCGGATAGCCTGCGCGCTGGACAGACGTTGCGGCTGCCGCCGTCTGCCGCCGAGACCTCCGCTCGCCAGCCCGGCGCATCTGAAGGCACGACGGCCGCGCGTGGTGCCTCGGCGACCGGGCGCGAGTACGTGGTCAAGCCCGGCGACACGCTTAGCGGTATCGCCAAGGCGCTGGGTGTCGCGGTGAAGGCGCTCGGGGATGCGAACACCCTGGCGGACCCGAACAGGCTCGTCGTCGGGCAAAAACTCGCCGTGCCGGCCGGTGCGGCACCGCCCAGCACAGACGCCGCCACACGGCCGGCGGACGGCGCAGCGGCCGCAAGTAGCCTGGGCGACACGGCCAGTACGTTGGAGCGGCTGGCCCAGCAGTACGGCGTCGATCCGTCACTCGTCAAGGCGCTTGCCTGGATCGAGACGGACGGCCGGCCACGCGCCCTCGATGCGCCCGGCGGCCTGGGGCTGCTCAGCGTGACCGCACCGACCTTCGAGCACGTCCAGCAGGTGCTGCTCAAGCGCTCGCTCGACCGAGAGAATGCCGAGGATAACGCCGAGGCCGGCGTCGCCTACGCGGCCTCGATGTTGCGGTGGGGCGGCGACGATGCACGCGGTCTGGCCGGTTTCATCCAGGGTCCCGGTAGCGTCCGCACCAACGGCGTACGGCCCGCCACCGACGACATGGTGAAGCGCATCCTCGCACTGCGGGCACGGCTCGGGGGTGGCGCAGCCCCGGCTGTCCAGACGGCGGCGCCCACTTCGGGCGCGGCCGGGCAGGCCGCGGCACCCGCGACGGCGCGAACCGTCCCGGCCACGCCGGCCACGTCGTCGACGAACCGGGTTGAAGCGCCCCTCGAGTCAGGGGCGTCGCTCGCGGCGCGCGTCGTGGCAGCGGCCCGTCAGGTCGCCGGGCCGTCCGCGCGCATCGGCGTGGCTGGGCACGATCTGGTGAGTGGGCAGCGGCTGGTCATCGGGGCGGATCAGGCATTCCCGGCCGCGAGCGTCGGTAAGCTCGCGGTGCTGGCGGAAGTCTATCGCGAGGCTGACCTCGGCACCCGCACCTTGACGGGCCCGCAGCGCTCTGACCTGCGCTCGATGATCGTGGCGAGCGACAACGACGCGGCCAATCGTCTCATCGAAGTGCTTGGGACGCGCGCGATCAACGCTAACCTCCAGGCCCTCGGGCTCGCCGGCACCCAACTGGTGAACCCGTTCGGGAGCCAGCGCCCGCCCACGGGTGCACACAACCTGACCACACCGTCCGACATGCTCCGGCTGCTGGACCTGCTGGCGGCCGACCGGCTGGTGAGCCCGCGTGCCAGCCAGGAGATGCGGGCGCTGCTCCTCCAGACCCAGGATGCTTCGAAGCTGAAGCGTGGACTGCCCGCCGAGGCGCGGCTGGCCCACAAGACCGGCTGGTTCACCGGCGTCGCGAACGACGTCGGGATCGTCAGCCAGGGCGATAGTACCTACACGCTGGCGGTCTTTACCGACGGCATCACCGACCCGGAGATCGCGAACCAGACCATCGCGGCTATCGCCAGGGTCGTCCATCAGGCCTGGGGACCGCACTAAACCAAAGCCACGGTGGGAACTACATGGGCGTAACCAGGGAGCATGTGGTTTTCACCTCGGTATTGGTTTAGGAGCAGCCGGCCCTGGCCTCCGGCAAGCCTCCCGGTCAGCGCGGCGGCACTTTCGTTTCGCGGCACTCCTGCACCCGCTGGTGACGCGTCGCAGCGTGAATCCCGCCGCTGGTGCTCCCCGCTATCCACCAGGTGCGCCATCTCGGGGCTTGTGCGGGCGGAGCCATGCAGGTTGAAGCGCGTGTAGGGGAGGCGGTCCCGGGCATAGAATCTTCCTCGGCCATGCTGGGGCCAGCCTGGCTGGTGGCCATTCTGGAGGGTGAGCAGCCATGACGCAACAGCTTCCCGATCTGACCCGCGCCCTGCCGCCGGAGCTGGCGTTCAATCCGGAGCGGACCGCCAACGCGATCGCCGCCTACCTGAAGCAGCGCCTCGACGCGTCCGGTCTCGACGCCTATGTGCTGGGGCTGTCAGGTGGGGTGGACTCGGCGCTCTCGGCCGCGCTGGCGGTGCGTGCTGTCGGCCCCGAGCGTCTGATCACGGTCAAGCTTCCGTCCGCCACGTCCTCGCCGGCCAGCCAGGAGGACGCGGAAGCGGTGGAGGAGGCGCTCGGCATACCCGCCGGCCAGCGGCTGCTGGTGAACGTCGGGCCGATCGTGGCGGGCTGGCGCACGGCCGTTGGCGACGTGGAGCCGAGCCCGCTCAGGATCGGCAACGTGGCGGCCCGCAGCCGGATGATCGTGCTCTGGGATCTGGCCGCGAAGTATCGAGCCACCGTCCTTGGGACCGAGAACAAGACTGAGAATCTGCTCGGCTATTTCACGGTTTATGGTGACGCCGGCTCGGCAATCGAGCCGATCTCGACACTCTACAAGAGTCAGGTCTGGGCGCTTGCCGAGTATCTCGGCGTGCCCCAGCAAGTCATCGCGAAGTCCCCCACAGCCGACCTCTGGGCCGGCCAGACCGACGAGACCGAGTTGGGCGTTCGCTACGTCGAAGCAGACCGGGTGCTGTACTGGGCTATCGACCGTGCAGAGCCGGCCGGCGAGGTGGCCGAACGGACCGGGCTCGCGCCTGACGCCGTCGAAAAGGTGCTTGCGCGCTATCGTGCCACGGCCTTCAAGCGCGAGCTTCCGTACCGACACGGGGGCGCGTAACGGATATGCGGGGGCGCAACGGATATGCGGGGCGCAGCAGAGTCGTCGCCGACGAGCAGCACCTTCACCCCCAACCCTTCCTCTCCTGCGCCTGGTCCCCCCTCGCCGTCAGCCAATGGCGAGGGGGCGTCTGACCCGCATTCCTGCCACTGCCCTCCTTATGGGCTACAATGCCGGCGGCAGGTGGGGCGCATTGGCTCGCGAGCCCGAAGAGTAGCGCCGAGGTGTACATGCGCGCGCTGATCAGCGTGTCCGACAAGACGGGTGTCGTCGATTTCGCTCGCGGGCTCTCCGAGCTTGGCGTCGAACTGTTCTCGACCGGTGGTACCGAAGCGCTTCTCCGTGAGAACAGCGTCGAGGTCAAGGGCGTTCAGGAGCTTACAGGGTTTCCCGAGATCCTCGGCGGACGGGTCAAGACCCTCCATCCCCTGATCTACGCCGGGATTCTGGCGCTGCGCCAGGATCCGGGACACATCGAAGAGCTCGAACGGGTCGGAGCCGTGCCGATCGACATCGTGGCTGCGAACCTGTATCCGTTCCGGGAAGCGGCGCGGCGGTCGAGCGTCGACCTGTCAGGCGTCCTCGAGAACATCGACATCGGCGGCGTCACCCTGCTGCGCGCGGCGGCCAAGAACTTCGCCCACGTGGTCTCGGTCTGCGATCCGATGGACTACTCGACCATACTTGATGAGCTACGTGAGGCGGAGCCGGGCGGAACGGTGAGCCAGGGGATTCGGCGGCGGCTCGCGGCCAAGGCGTTCCAGCACTGCGCCGTCTACGACACCCACATCGCAGGGTACTTGCGGACCGCCGACGAGTTGTTCCCGGACGAGATCACGCTCGCGATGAAGAAGATCGGCGAGTTGCGCTACGGCGAGAATCCCCATCAGCTTGCGGCCTTCTATGCCGATAGCTCGATCCGGCCGCTGCCGCGCGGCGTCGTCAGCGCCCGCCAGGTGCACGGCAAGCAATTATCCTTCAACAACACCTACGATCTTGACGCTGCCTGGCGGGTCGTCGCCGATTTCTCGGCCCCGACCGTCTGCATCATCAAGCACGGCAACCCGTGCGGGCTGGCCTGCGGGGACGACCTGGCCGAGACGTTCCGCCGCGCTCTCGCTGGCGACCCGCAATCGGCGTTCGGTGGGGCCGTCGCGACCAACCGGACCGTCGACGAGGCGATGGCGCGCGAGATCGCGGATGTCTTCTTCGAAGATCTCATCGCACCCGACTTTACGCCGGAGGCGCTGGCGATCCTCCAGAAGAAGCGCGACCTCCGGATCATGGCGACTGGCTTCCAGCCCGAGCGGCCTGGCGAGATGGAAGCCGGGGACCTCGACTTCAAGCGTATCGTCGGCGGCTGGCTCACCGAGACGCGCGATGCCTTGCCCGAGAACATGCTCACCCGCGATGTCGTCACCACCCGCCAGCCGACTCTCGCCGAATTGACCAGCCTGCTCTTTGCGTGGCGAGCCGTCAAGCACGTCCACTCGAATGGCATCGTGCTGGCTCGGGGCCTCCAGACGGTCGGGATGGGCGCGGGCCAGCCGAGCCGGGTGGACGCCGTCGATCTGGCCTGCCGCAAGGCCAACGACCGTGCCGTCGGCAGTGTCATGGCCTCGGATGCCTTCTTCCCCTTCCCAGACGGGATCGAGCGGGCAGCCATAGCCGGCGTGACCGCCGTCATCCAGCCCGGCGGCTCGATCCGCGACCAACTTGCCATCGAGGTGGCGAACCGCCACCATATGGCCATGATCTTCACCCATCAGCGTCACTTCAAGCATTAGCCGAAAGCAATAGTCGGAAGCAGTAGCCGGAAGCAGTAGCCGGCCGCGATCACGCGCAGGACCAGGCGAGAGCGGTCCTCTGAACCTGACCGCACCAGGGCGAGATGACGGAAGCACGACACGCTCACGACCATGCGCATGCCGACGATGAGGGTGTCGGCGCGTTCCGCATGACGCCCCAGCGCCAGGCCGTGCTCGAGGCCGTTCGCGCCAGCGACGATCATCCGCGTGCCCTCGACATCTACGAGCGGGTGCGCCAGACGATGCCGGGCATCGCCTTCGCCACCGTGTACAACGCTCTCCACGTACTTGCCGACCACGGTGTGATCCAGCAACTCACGTTCGGCGACGCCGCGAGCCGCTTCGACGGCCGGGTAGATCGGCACGATCACGCGCTCTGTATCCGCTGCGGTGACCTGGTGGACGCCGAGGCGCCGCCCCCGCCCGAGACGCTGGAACGAGCGGCCGTCGCGACCGGCTTCGCGATCCACGGTCATCACACCCAACTACTGGGCCTGTGCGCCGCGTGCCGCACCGCCGGTTAAGCTCGCCCACCGCGGTTCGCCGGTCCGGATCGACCAGGGCGAAGGGAGCGTGGCAGAGCGGTCACGTCGTATGGATCACGGCGCGGCGTTTCTGACGGCGTTGGCGGTCTGGCTGGCCGCGCTCATCACGCCTGGGCCAGACTTCGCCGCCACGGTCCATGCGTCGGTGGGAGGATCGCGGCAGAGCGGGCTTGGGGTGGCGGCGGGGGTGACCGTCGGCATGGCTGCCTGGGCCGCGGCGAGCCTGTTCGGGCTGCATGCCGTCCTGCTCGCCTTCGAGGAACTGGCAACTGCTGTCCGACTGGCCGGGGCGGCGTACCTGATCTACCTGGGGTGCCGGCTGCTGTGGGCAGCGTACCGAGGGGGTGCCGTGCACGCCGCCTCGGCACAGCCCTGCTCGGCGTCGGCCGCCTTTCGACGCGGCTTGCTGACGAACCTCGCCAACCCGAAGGCGCTAGCACTGTTCGGCAGCCTGTTCGCCGTACTGGTGCCATCCGACGCCCCGCTCTGGTTCAGCGCCAGCCTGCTCGGGGCCGTCGTCGTAACAACCGCCTGCTGGTACGTCGTGGTGGCGCTCACGGTGTCCACCGACGCCGTGACGCACGGTTACCACCGAGTCGAGCGAAGTGTCACGGCACTGACGGGCGTCGTCTTCGTGGTCGTCGGCACACGCCTCACTGCCGAGCGCTAGCGGCGCGCTCGTGTGCGGGCGGGGCGCCGCTCCCCCAGCGCTACGCCTGCTGCCCGCCCTCGCGGGGGTCCGGCACGTTGATCGTCAGGATGCCGCTGCAACCTCGCGAGACGATCAGTTCACACGGCTCGGTGTCACTCAGGTTCTCTTCCTGGTGGACTTCGTTTGGCGGGACGAACAGGAAATCCCCGGCCGAGACGACGACGTCGTGTTCGAGCTTTTCCCCGAAGCGGAAGCGTGCCCGTCCGCGCAGGACGTAGATCGCCGTCTCACAGTCGCCGTGGTGATGGACACCAGACCGGGTGCCGGGCGGCGTGCTGACGAAGCCGGACCAGATACTCGTCGCGCCGGTCGTCTCCGGCGCGACGCCGGCCTCGCGGGCCATGTTCGTGGTCTGAACGGCGCCCGAGTAGCGCTCGTTCGGGCGGACGACCTTGATGCCTGCCATGGCTGGCTGCTCCCTCGACGTCGCCGCGTCATCGCGACTCATCGCCCCTTGCCTGGGGCTCCTCTCAGCCAGTGTACTGGACCGGCGTAGATCGCTCATCCTACGTCGGCATCGACGATATGTGCCGATCGAGATGAAGCCTCGTGCCGTGCTCCGCGCGCTCGCCGCATTGGCTCCGAGGCGTCAAAGCACGCGCGTAGCCGATCGTCCGTCAGGCTGTCTCGCACGCTCACGAGCAGCGTCAACGCTTCGGCGCGCTCCGCTGCCGCTTCCTCCGGGCGGTTCGAACGCGCGAGCAGATCGGCGAGTGCCAGGCAACTGCCCCACTGCACCGGCGCGGCACCTATAGCGACCGCGTCGGCCTTCGCGGTGCGGAGCGTCCGCTGGGCCTCCGCCAGCCGGCCCAGGCCGGCCAGCGCTTCGCCCTCGGCTCGACGGGCATCGGCCACGAACACCCTGGCCTGAGGTACGCGTGACCTCAGCCGCGCTGCCGTCTCGACCACCTCATCCAGGCGGCTAGCCCGTAGCGCTAGTTCGGCCCGTGCGGCGAGCGCGTAGGGGAGGAAGAACGTCATTGCCGTTCCCGCCTGCTCCGCTTCGTCGATCGACTGTCTCGCGCTCGCGTCGTCGCCAGACAGCCCGACGTCCAGCCCAAGTTCGGCCAGAATGAGGCCGATCCAGAGCTCAGTACCAAGCGTCCGGGTGATGTCAGCGGCCTCATCGTGAAGGCGGCGCGCAGTCGCCAGGTCGCCGCAGCGGCGATGGATCCGGCCGAGGAAGGCGAGACACGCGATGGTCCATTCGCGGTGCTCGACCTCGCGGGCGATGGACAGGCCGGTCCTCGCGGCTTGCCTGGACACCTCGTAGGCGCCGTATTGCTCGAGGATCTGGGCGTGCACCATCCATGCATAAGCTTCACCACCGCGAGCGCCGATCTCGGTCACCGCGTCGAGGCCGCGCCGTAGCCAGACTTCCGACTCGGCCCGCTGGCCTCCATACCCGAGCCCCAGCCCGACCGCGATCGTCGCCGAGGCCGCCGTGGCTCGATCGCCGAGTGTCTGGAGCCGGTCGGCGGCCTCGAGGCTGTACGCGACCATCAGGTCGAAGGAGCAGACGAGGCAGCAGGCCATGCCGAGCGCGTCCAGCGACCGAGCGATGCCCCCTCCATCGTCCAGGTCGCGGAACAGCCTGAGAGCGGCCTCGACTTCGGTGCGAGTTTCGTCCATGCGCGCCTGATTCAGCAGCATGATGCCGAGACGCAGGCGGGCCTCGGCGACGGCGCGGCGGTCCCCGTACGCGTCGGCCACAGCCGCTGCCCGACGCGTCAAATCGACGCCTTGCTGATAATCCTGGTGGCCGCCCCAGAGCGTTCCCAGAGCGCCGAGCACGCGAATGCGGGCGACCGGGTCGTCGATCTCCTCGGCGAGGGTGAGCGCGCGTTCGAAGTCGGCGCGGGCTGGCTCGAAGGCGCCCAGGACCGCGTGCGCCTCGGCCCGTCCTTCAAGCAGGGCTAGCCGCTGCCGCGTGGGGAGGTCGAACCGCTCGCTCGCGTCGAGCGCCTGGCTGTAGAGCTCGATGGCCTCCCGATTGGCGTAGCTGACACGGGCGGCTTCGGCGCCCGCGCTTGCATGCTCGACGACCTTGTCCCACTGCCCAGCACGAGCGTAATGATGGGCCAGGACCGCTCGAAGCTCCCCCAGCCGGTCGGGGTAGAGCGCTTCCATCGTCTCAGCGACCCGCCGGTGGAGGGCTCGACGACGCCGCATCAGCAGCGTTGCGTAGGCTGCCTCCTGGGTCAGCGCATGCTTGAAGCTGTACTCCCGCTCCGTTGTCCCCGCCAGCTCCTGCACCAGATCACTCTGCTGAGCCAGGTGCAGATGCTCGTCCAGATGCCGTTCGTCAGTAATGCGGTCCAACACACCCCGCCCGAATCGCCGACCGATCACGGACGCGGTCTGGACCGTTCGTCTGGCCGCCCCGAGGCGGTCGATACGCGCGACGATGAGCGCCTGGAGCGATGATGGCAGGTCGACGTGCCGCAGGTCGGCGGTGATACGCCAGTTGTCGCCGGACCGTACGATCAGCCCCCGCTCGACGAGCGTCTGAACCAGTTCCTCGACCCAGAGCGGGGTACCCGAGGCGCGCTCTACAAGGACGTCGAGGCCAGGAGGCAGGCCATCGATCTGGAGCAGGCGTCGCACCAGGTCGACACTGTCGGCCGGGGCGAGCGGCTGAAGGACGATCGTGACGTAGCGGCAAGTACCCCGTTCGGAGAGCCGCTCGTGGAGCGCCCAGATCGGGGCCGCGCGCTCCGGGCGAAACGTCCAGCACCAGACCACCGGCGCCTGCCCGATGGCGTCGACCAGTTCGCCGAGCATGTCGACCGAGCTTGGATCGGCCCAGTGGAGGTCATCGAGCGTCACGACGAGAGGGCCATCGGATGTCTGCCGTGTGACCAGGCCGGCGAGTGCTGCGAGCGCCAGTTGCTGTACCTCGCGCGGCGACGCGTCTGCTCGCGGCTCCCGATCCTTCAATGCGTCCATGTCATGTGGCGTCGACAGGCCGAGCAGGCGGATCAGGGCAGTCGCGCGGCGGGCACCGACGGCCTGCCCACCGACGGCCCGCCCATCGACGGCCTGCCCATCGACGGCCCGCCCATCGACGGCCTGCCCATCGACGGCCTGCCCATCGACGGCCTGCCCATCGACGGCCTGCCCACCGACGGCCTGCCCATCGACGATTCGCGCCAGCGCCCGCCGTAACCGACCCGACAGATCCTCGTCGGGCGTGGTGGCCGCCGGGCATACTTGATTGACGAGCGTGTGGATGAGCCCATAACTCTGGGCTTGCTCGTGCGAGAACGCCGCGCACTGGACCCAGTTGACGGGTGGTTCGTCCCGATCCGCCGACCGCTCGGCACGGTCGTGCAACTCGGCGAGGAGACGAGATTTCCCCAGACCTGGTTCACCGACGACGGCGACGATCTGGCCCGCCCCCAGGCGAACCGCGTCAAGGCAGTGCAGCAGCGTCCGCAGTTCGTCGCTGCGGCCGACGAGGGGCGCCCGATAGATGGCATGCGCTGGTGCCGAGCGTACCCCAGTCAGGACCGCTGCCGCGACCGGTCGCGTGCGGCCTCGCAGCGTCAGCGGCTCGACCGCGCGGAGCACGAACGTATCGTGGGTCAGACGTAGCGTCGCCTCGCCGATCAGCGCCGTATCCGGCTCGGCCGCAGCTTGAAGGCGCGCTGCCACGTTCACGGCATCGCCGATGGCGGTGTACTCGAGAACTTCCCCGATCTCGCGGGTGCCGACCACGACTTCGCCGGTCTCGATGCCGATGCGAAGGGCGAGGAGGAGGCCACGTTCCCGCTTCAGATCGCGGTTGAACGCCGCGAGCGCCTGCTGGAGCCCGAGCGCCGCGTGGAGCGCCCGAGCCGGGTCGTCTTCGTGAGCGACCGGCGCGCCGAACAACGCCATCACCGAATCGCCGATGAACTTGTCGATCGTGCCGCCGTAGCGGGTCACCACCGCCACCAGCCGACGGAAGCAGGCAGTGGTGATCTCGCGGACGTCTTCCGGATCTAATCGCTCGGCGAGGGCGGTGAACCCGACGAAATCGGCGAAGAGGACGGTGACGAGGCGCCGCTCCTCGATGTTGGCTGGGGCAGCATCCACGAGCGCTGAGGCAGCCTGGCTCGGCGTGGCGAGGTTGCGCGGCACCCGTTCTTGCGTGCCGGCCAGGGCTCGACGATCCGTGCCCCCGGTCGGAGCGAGCGGAACGCCACACTCGCCACAAAAGCAGTCGCCTGGCCCGTTTCGCGCGTGGCAGGCCGGGCACGTCGGTGCGAGCGCCGTGCCGCAGGCCCGACAGAACTTCCTCGACGCCCCGTTATCGGCGCCGCAGTCCGGACACTCCACCGAGCGTCCCCCATCACCTGGAGCCGGGTCGTCGACGAACGATCGGGAATGGGGCTGCCGACCTCGTTCGGCTGACCGTCAGACCACGGTCGACGCCCCAGCTACCCTGGGTCTAGCCGCAAGCGCTCGCTCAATCCTGGGCGAAGGCGAGATCGCGGTCATGCAGTTCGCGGCAGTCTTCGCACCAGAACTCAGTCGGGCGGAGAGCGTAGCCGAACTGGCTTGGGATGACCTGCCCGTCGAAACTCCAGCGGTGCTCGTCCTCAGCAGTCAGGCGGGCGCCACAGGCACGGCAACGGGGCGTACAGACGTCGTGAAAGACCAGATCGGCGAGCCAGATCGGCTGCGCGCCTGCGCCGATCGGATTCCAGCACCCGGAGCATGCGAGCATCGCCATCGACGTCATCGTCAGTGCCTCCTCAGAGTCGGACGGTGGCTGCGTCGTCGCACCGCCGAAGATGCGCCGCTGTGCGGCAAATACTACGCCTTTTTGCTCACCAGTCACGCCCACGGGTATGAGACCGCCTACGACGGCCAGGGGCGGCCAGCGTCCATGCAGGCCGCCCCCCCGTCGTTGCGCCGACTCGCCCCCGCGAGTCGGACACGCCAGGTGATGAACGCCCTCCGCGAGTCCGCACGAGGGCAGAGGAGTTAGACGGTTACCAGCCCATTGGTCTGCGCGGCGACGTCCAGGTCGCCGTCCACGGCGCCGCACACCGTCTCAACGATCAGCCGGGTGACGGCGTAGGGATCCATGTTAGCGTTCGGGCGACGGTCCTCGATGTACCCCTTCTTCTCGATCGCCACTTGCAACGGAATGCGCACCGACGCACCTCGATGAGAGACGCCGTAGCTGAACTCTCGGTATGACGCGGTCTCATGATGGCCGGTCAGGCGCTCCTCGATGCCATAGCCGTAGTTAGCGATGTGAAGGTCGTGCCGCGTCCCCAGCGCCTCGGCAGCCGCGATGCAGGCGTCGTAGTTCTGCCGCATCTCCTTCGTCGAGAAGTTAGTGTGGCAGCCGGCCCCATTCCAGTCACCCTTGACCGGCTTGGGGTCGAGGCGCGCTGAGACGCCGTTGCCGGAGCGGGTCGGGAAGTCCTCGGCGGTACGGTAGAGCAACCAGCGTGCGACCCACAACTGATCGGCCACCAGCGGCGTCGGGAGCGGCCCGATCTGGAACTCCCACTGCCCGGGCATCACCTCGGCGTTGATGCCGGAGACCTGCAATCCAGCCTTCAGGCAGTTCTCGAGATGCGCCTCAACGACCGGCCGGCCGAACACCTCGTCGGCGCCGACGCCGCAGTAATAGCCGCCCTGCGGAGCTGGGAAGCCGTTGTCGGGCCAGCCGAGCGGCTTGATCCCGTCAAAGAAGGTGTACTCTTGCTCCAGTCCGAACCATGACTCGTGATGGGCGTACTTCGCGCTGATCTCCAGGCAGGCCGCCCGCGTGTTCGACGGATGCGGCTGGCCGTTGGCCAGAAAGACCTCACAGAGCACGAGTTTGTGCGGCTCGCCCCGAATCGGGTCGTCGCACATGAAGACCGGCTTGAGCACGCAGTCGGAGCGGTCGCCCGTCGCCTGCTGCGTGCTCGACCCATCGAAGCCCCAGGTCGGCGGCTCCTCCCCGATCGGGACGATTTTCGCCTTCGACCGCAACTTGTGCACCGGCTGGGTGCCGTCGATCCAGATGTATTCCGCCTTGTAGAAGTTGTACTTCTCTGGCACGCTCGCTCCCTCCGTCGCCCGTCCGCTCGCCGCCGTCGAGGCGCCGCCGGGCATCCTGGCTCAGATCGTTGCCCCATGCGTGCGTCCGAGCCAGGATGCCGCGGGCCTATCGTCCGAGCCGCGCCGTTGACCTCGGCGCACGTATTGGACAGATGGTACGGCCTGCTTCTCGCTCGCCAGTACGGACAATCCCGCCGAAATTGCCGGGGGACCGTTTGTGCACCTCGCCTAAATCGCCCGATGCCCGGCCGCTACGTGCGCGGCTGTTATACTGGCGCGATGGCGAAGTACGACCCGCTCCGCGATCATCTGGCAGCGCTACCGCGCGGGCAGCGGACCACGACGATGACGTTCGCTCGCATCGAGGATCTGCTCGGAGACCCGCTGCCGCCCTCGGCGCGCCAATACGACGACTGGTGGCGTGGCCGAGCGCGTTGGCGGAAGGTCGTCGACGTGACCTCGCGCCCCTGGGAGAGCGCCGGCTGGGTAGTGGACGAGTTGAACCTGCGGCTCGGCCTCGTTACCTTCCGACGGCAAGACTGAGCCCCTCTCTCCCAGAGCCTTGCCGACGAGGCATGACGCATGATCGAACGTATCAACACCAGCTATTACCGGCTCCCACTCGAGCCGTCCGGCGACGCCGGCCACGGTCTCCTCGACACCGAGGAGTTGATCGTCGTCGACGTGATGGCCGACGGGTTGGTCGGTCAGGGGTACAGCTACACGATCGGGCGCGGCGGCCGGGCAATTCGCGCCCTGATCGACCACGACCTCGCGCCGTTGCTCGTGGGGCAGGACTCGAGCGACGTCGAAGCACTCTGGCAACGACTGTGGCGCACGCTGCTATACGTCGGGCGCGGGGGGCTGTTGGCGTTCGCGGTGGCCGCTCTCGACATTGCGCTCTGGGATCTGCGCGGCCTCCGCGAGAGCCGGCCGCTCTGGCAACTTGTGGGCGGAACGGCCCGCGCGATCTCCGCCTACGGCAGCGGGGTCGATCTGCCGAAACCGCTCGCCGGGCTGCTGCGGCAAGTCGAAGGGTTCATGGAAAGAGGCTATCCGGGCGTCAAGGTGAAGGTAGGGCGGCCGAACTTCGCCGAGGACGAAGAACGGATTGGTGCTGTCCGGCGACTGATCGGCGATGAGGTTGATCTGATGATCGACGCGAACATGGGCTGGACTCC
Organism: Chloroflexota bacterium; assembly: GCA_020845495.1. The sequence goes on along the minus strand of JADLFM010000134.1, from coordinate 658 downwards.
CGAGCAAGCGATCGAGCGAGGCCAACGGCTCGTCCGCTTTCGGCCCCGCTGGCTGGAGGAGCCGTCGCCACCCGGGGCCGTCGAAGGGCACGCCCGCCTCGCCCGTGAGCTACCGATGCCGATCGCCGTCGGCGAGAGCCTCCATAGTGTCGAGGAGTTCGCGCGCTATATTGACGCCGGGGCGGTTGGCGTGGTTCAGATCGATCCGGTCACCAACGGGGGGATCACGCCAGCGCTGCGGGCGCTGAAGCTCGCCGATGCAGCCGGCCTGCCGACCAGCTCGCACTACACCGACGAGCTATGCGCTCATCTCCTCTGCGCGAGCGCCGCTCCGATCTATCTGGAGAAGCACGCCTTCGCGCTGGACCCGTACCTCGAACGGCCTCAGGTCGTGACGCACGGCGCCGTCCGACCGACCGACGAACCGGGGACGGGGATGCGCTTCGACCGCGCCGCATTGGCCCCCTACGCCGAGTAGCGGCGCGGGCTTCCTCGCGGCCCTGACCCGCAACCCCCCGGGATCCCCCTCACCCCCCCAGCCCCCTCTCCCGCACGCGTTCATGGGCGGACAGTTTGAGCAAAGAGAAAGCGGAGGGCCTGGGCGCGGTACCAGCGGGTGGTCCAGGCGGGAGCACTGAGGTGTGAGAGGAGCCAGCGG
>JADLFM010000133.1 GCA_020845495.1 Chloroflexota bacterium | reverse complement strand
GGCGACAACATCCAGATGCAGATCGAGTTGATTACTCCGGTCGCCATCGAGGAGGGCCTCCGCTTCGCCATCCGCGAGGGCGGCCGTACCGTCGGCGCTGGCGTCGTCACCAAGGTCCAGGGCTAAGAAGAGGCGCCGACGATGGCTAAGCAGCGTATCCGAATCCGCCTGAAGGCGTTCGATCACAAGATCCTGGACCAGTCGGCCCAGCAAATCGTCGAGACGGCCGAACGGACCGGCGCCCAGGTGGCAGGGCCGGTGCCGCTGCCGACCAGGATCGAGAAGTTCACCGTCATCCGGTCCCCATTCATCGACAAGGACTCACGCGAGCAGTTCGAGATGCGCACCCATAAGCGCCTGATCGACGTGCTCGAGCCGACGTCCCGGACGGTGGACGCGCTGATGCGGCTGAACGTCCCGGCGGGCGTGGACATCGAGATCAAGCTCTAGGCGATCTCTCTAGGCGATCAGCCACCTCTGCTCGGTGGCGGCGGCGACCCACGAGGCCGACCGCCGCCACGGCACGTGGCCGGAAGCGGGTGGAACCGTGATTCAAGGCATTCTCGGACGCAAGCTGGGCATGACCCGGCTCTTTGACGAGACAGGGGCAGCCACGGCGACGACGATCGTCGAAGTCGGTCCCTGTTTCGTCACCCAGATCAAGACGATCGTGTCGGACGGCTATGAAGCCGTCCAACTTGGTTTCGACCAGGTTCGTCCGAACAAGCTCACACGGCCCCAGCGCGGCCACCTCAAGAATGGGGTACCGGCCGTGCGGACCTTGCGTGAGGTTCCGGTGACGGACGTCGACGCGGTCAACATGGGCGACCGGGTCGACGCCGGGCTGCTCCAGCCGGGCGAGCGGGTCGACGTGACTGGCCAGTCCAAAGGCAAGGGCTTCGCCGGCGTCATGAAGCGGCACAACTTCCGGGGCGGGCCAAAGACCCACGGTCAGTCGGACCGCTGGCGGGCGCCTGGCTCGATCGGCTCGGGCACGACACCAGGCCGCGTCCTCAAGGGTCTCAAAATGGCCGGGCACATGGGCGACGAGCGGGTGACCGTTCAAAACCTGGAAGTGCTCCGGGTGGACGCCGAGCGCAACCTCGTCGCGCTGCGCGGCGCGGTGCCAGGCCCGAACGGCGCCCTGGTGATGATTCGAAAGAAGCAGGTGGTGCTGTGACCTCAGTCCCGGTGAAGAACCTGCGTGGCGAGGTCATTGGCTCCGTCGAGCTCGACGATAGCGTGTTCGGCATCAAGCCGAATCGCGCCGTCGTCCATCAGGCTGTCGTCGCGCAGCTTGCGAACCAGCGCAAGGGTACCCACGATACGAAGACGCGCGGCGAGGTCCGCGGCGGCACTCACAAGATGTGGCGCCAGAAGGGCACCGGCCGCGCCCGCCAGGGTGACCGACGAGCACCGCATTGGACCGGCGGCGGCGTCGTGTTCGGGCCCCACCCGCGCTCGTACCACAAGGATCTACCGCGCAAGATGCGGCGGCTGGCGATGAAGTCGGCACTGTCGGCTCGCGTGGCCGAGCAGGCGCTGACCGTTGTGGATGAGCTGGCACTGCCCGAGGCGAAGACCCGCGAGATGCGCGGCGTCCTCCAGGCACTCGGCCTCGCAAAGGGCGCGCTGATCGTGCTGCCCCAGCGGGACGAAGCGACCTATCGCGCCGCGCGGAACCTCGAAGACGTGCGGATGGTGACGCCCGCTAACCTGAACCTGCTCGACGTGCTGAAGTTCCGGCACCTCGTGCTGACGCGCTCCGCGGCCGATGCGCTGACCCAGCGGCTAACCGCTGAGATCAGCCGTGGCCGAGCGGGCGAAGCGGCTGACGACGTCAGGGATGGGGCCACGGCTGACTATCCGTCGCCGGCCCAGGCGGCCGCGATGGCGGGCCCGAGCGTCGAGATGGCGGCCGAGATGGTCGAGGCGCGGCGGGAGGGGCTGCCGGCGGACGTGGCGGTGGCCGAGGGCGCCGAGCGGACCGTGACCGCCGAGACAGGCACCCCGCCGGCCGACGCGGGTGAGGAGGCGTAATGCTGTCCAGCCACGAGATCCTCGTACGGCCGATCATCACCGAGAAGAATACCCTCCTGAACGATCGAGGGAAGTACTGCTTCGAGGTGCTTCAGACCGCCAACAAGATCGAGATCAAGCGGGCGGTTGAAGAGGTCTTCAACGTCAAGGTCGTGGACGTGAACACGATCAAAGTGCCCGGCAAGCTCCGCCGAACAGGGCGCACATCCGGGATGACGCGGACCTGGAAGAAGGCGATCGTCACGCTCGCGCCGGGCGAGCAAATCGAACTGTTCCAGGGCGTGTAAGGCAAAGGGGACGCGACGATGCCGTTGAAGCTATACCGCCCGACCTCGCCCGGCCGTCGAGGTATGAGCGTCTCGACCTTCGAGGAGTTGACGAAGGGCAAGAAGCCCGAGCGCTCGCTCCTCGAGCCGCTCAAGCGCTCCGGAGGCCGCAACAACAAGGGCCGCATGACCGTGCGCCACCGTGGCGGCGGCCACAAGCGCATGTACCGAATCATCGACTGGAAGCGTGACAAGCTGGGCGTGTCGGCTCGCGTCGTCTCGATCGAGTACGACCCGAATCGGACGTCCCGGATCGCGCTGCTGCACTACACCGACGGCGAGAAGCGCTACATCATCGCGCCGGTCGGTTTGAAGCAGGGCGCTCGGGTGAGCTCTGGCCCTGAGGCCGAGCTCGCGCCTGGCAACGCGCTGGCGCTGCGCAATATCCCAACCGGTACCGTCGTACACAATATCGAGTTGAAGCCCGGCCGCGGCGGCCAGATGGCACGCGGGGCCGGAGCGTCGGCGCAACTCATGGCGAAGGACGATACCTGGGCACAGCTCCGGCTCCCTAGCGGTGAGGTCCGGCGTGTCCTGGTGGCCTGCATGGCCACCATCGGCCAGGTCGGCAACACGGAGCACGGCACGCTCAGCCTCGGCAAGGCCGGCCGAAGCCGCTGGCTCGGGCGGCGCCCAACCGTGCGCGGCTCGGTCATGAACCCGCGCGATCATCCCCATGGCGGTGGCGAGGGCAAGGCGCCCATTGGCGGCCAACCTCAGACCAAGTGGGGGAAGCCGGCCATGGGCAAGAAGACGCGCCGGCGGAAGGACACGGATCGCTTCATCGTGCGCAAGCGCGGGAGTAAGTAGGCACGAGTGATCAGCAATCAGTTTTCAGTCGTCAGGCCGGCTCGCGGCCGGCCGCTGATTGCCGATGCCCGACGACCGATCGCCGACCACTGAGAACTGATGACTGAAAACTGAGGGCTACAGCATGAGTCGCTCGACGAAGAAGGGGCCATACATCGACCCCAAGCTCTTCCAGAAGATCGAGGCGCTGAACAAGCGGAGCGCCAAGGAAGTGTTCAAGACCTGGGCCCGGGACTCCTCGATCTTCCCGGAGATGGTCGGCCATACGGTCGCCGTCCACGATGGGCGGCGGCACGTGCCGATCTACGTGACGGAAAACATGGTAGGCCACAAACTCGGCGAGTTCGCGCCCACCCGGACCTTCCGTGGACACACGGCGCGTGGTGAAAGGTCGAGCGGGGCGCGGTGACGAGTTGTCAGTCATCAGTTATCAGCCATCAGTGGGCGAGCAGCTCGTGATGCTGAGAACTGACAACTGACGACTGATAACTGGAGGCTACGAATGGCGGGGGTCGAAGTACGAGCGGTCGCCCGACACATCAGAATGTCGCCGCAGAAGGTGCGGCTGGTGCTGGATACGATTCGAGGGAAGCCGGTGCCCGAGGCGCTCGCGATCTTGCGGTTCCTGCCGCACAAGGCGACCGTCCCGATCGCCAAGGTGGTCCGGTCGGCCTCCGCGAACGCTGAGAACAACTTCAACATGGATCCGGACGAGCTCGTCGTCGTCAAGACGTTCGCCGACGAAGCCCGGACCCTCAAGCGCTACCGCCCGCGTGCGCGTGGTCGGGCGAATCAGATTCTGAAGCGGTCCAGCCACATCACGGTGATCGTCAGCGAGCGGGAGGCGTAATGGGTCAGAAAGTCCACCCGATCGGGTTCCGACTCGGCGTGAACGTCGGCGAGCGGCGGGTCAAGGAATGGCAGGGCCGCTGGTACGCCGACAAGGATTACACGAAGTTTCTGCATGAGGATCTGCGCGTCCGCCAGCTCATCATGGGCCGGCTGGCCGAAGCAGGCGTCTCGCGCGTGGACATCGAGCGGTCCGCCAACCAGATGACGGTCACCATCCACGCGGCCAAGCCGGGCATCGTCATCGGCAAGCAGGGCGCGAAGGTCGAGGAGCTGCGCAAGAACCTGGAAGGGATGACCGGCAAGCGTGTCCGGGTCACCATCCAGGAGATCCGTCAGCCGGAGCTCGATGCCTACCTCGTGGCCCGCAGCGTGGCCGACCAGCTCGAGCGGCGGGTGGCGTTCCGGCGAGCCATGAAGCAGGCGGTCGGACGGGCGATCCGGTTCGGGGCCAAGGGCGTCCGGATCCAGGTCTCGGGGCGGCTTGGCGGCGCCGAGATGTCACGGCGTGAGTGGGAGCGCGAGGGCCGCGTGCCGCTCCACACCCTCCGCGCCGACATCGACTTCGGCCAGGCCGAGGCGCGTACGACCTACGGCGTCATCGGCGTGAAGGTGTGGGTCTACCGTGGCGACATCGCGAGCACCGCGCGCCAGGGCGAGCCAATCACGACCGGCGCGCGTGGCGGCCGATCTGGGCAGGGCGGCGCCGCGGCTGGCGGCCCGCCACTGGGGCAGCCGGGCGGCCCCGCCCATCCCCGCAACCCGTCTCCGAGCCGAGGCGCACCACGGCCGGCCGCGGCGCCCCCCCCCACGACCGAGCAGGATCAGCGTGCCGACCTGCCGACAACCCCGCCGGCTGAGACAGCGACGCGTGACATCCCGCCGGCACCTGAGGAGGCCTGAGGATGTTGCAGCCCAAGCGCGTCAAGCACCGTAAACAGCACCGGGGTCACCGCCGGGGTCTGGCGCTGACCGGCAACGAGGTGACGTTCGGCGAGTTCGGCATCCAGGCGCTTGAGCCGGGCTGGATCACCGCCCGGCAGATCGAGGCCGCCCGCCGTACGATCACCCACTCGCTCAAGCGCGGCGGCAAGGTCTGGATCCGGATCTTTCCCGACAAGTCGGTCACAGCCAAGCCGGCCGAGACTCGTATGGGGAGTGGCAAGGGCGCCCCGGACCACTGGGTCGCCGTGGTGCGGCCGGGCCGCGTGATGTTTGAGATCGCGGGGGTCAGGGAAGAGTTGGCCAAGGAGGCGCTCCGCCTCGCCGGCCACAAACTGCCGGTCGGTACGCGATTCGTCCTCAAGGAGGAGGTAGGCGTCCATGAAGGCGTCTGAGCTCCGTGAGCTGACGGCGGAGCAGATCGACGAGCGCCTCCGCGAGCTCCGCGAAGAACTGTTCAACCTGCGATTCCAGTATGCCACTCGCCAGTTGACAAACACGGCGCGCATCCGCGAGGTCCGTCGGGACATCGCACGGGTGCTCACCCGACAGCACGAACTGGTACTGGCCGGGACGAGGGAGTAGGGGGATGGCTGAGCTACTGCCCCATGAGGCCCGGCGGCGGACCAAGGTCGGCCGGGTCGTGAGCAACAAGATGCAGAAGACGGTGGTCGTCGCGGTGGAGTCGGTGCGCCAGCACTCGCTCTATGGCCGCAACGTCCGCCACACCACGAAGTTCAAGGCCCACGACGAAGACAACCGTTGTCAGGTCGGCGACGTGGTCGTGATCGCTGAGTCGCGGCCGATCAGCAAGGAGAAGCACTGGGTGGTCCGGGAGATCGTCAAGGAGACGATCGGGCCGGGCCTCGAGGTGCTGGCCGAGGAGCCTGAAGTCACGGCCCAGCGGGCGCAGGCGGGCGAAGACGAAGGCGTCACTGACGAGGAGGAGTCGTGATCTACCCACAGACTCGCCTCCACGTGGCCGACAACACCGGTGCGCGTGAGATCATGTGCATCCAGGTGCTGGCTGGCGGCAACAAACAGTACGCGGACGTGGGCGACATCATCGTCGCCTCGGTCAAGCTGGCGAACCCGGGCGGCGCCGTCAAGAAGGGCGACGTAGTCAAGGCGGTGATCGTGCGGACGGCCAAGGAGTACGGCCGGCCGGATGGATCGCACATCCGCTTCGACGACAACGCGGCCGTGATCCTGACGACCGACGCCAGCAATCCGCGTGGCACCCGTATCTTCGGGCCTGTCGCGCGGGAGTTGCGCGAGAAGAACTTCATGAAGATCGTCTCGCTCGCCCCTGAGGTGCTCTGAGGCGCGAGGCATACCGGCCGGCGCTGGAGGATCTATGCCAAAGTTCAGATTGAAGCGGGGCGACACCGTCGAGGTGATCGCCGGCAAAGACAAGGGAAAGCGCGGGACGATCCGTGAGATCCACGCCGACGATCAGCGCGTGGTGGTCTCGGATGTCAACGTCGTCAAGCGCCACATGAAGCCGGGGCGATCCGGCGCACGGCAGGCTGGTATCGTCGAGCTCGAGGCCCCGATCCACATCTCAAACGTCGCGCTCGTCGACCCGAAGGCCAACCGTCCGACGCGCGTTGGCATCCGGACGCTGCCGGACGGATCGCGAGTACGCTTCGCCAAGCGCTCCGGCGAGCAGATCTGAGAGGTCGAGGGATGGCGGAAGCGCGAACGAGGAGAAACGCTGACGGCGCCGCCCAGGCTGGTGAGCGCAAGGCTGGCCAGACGGATGGCGGCCAGAACGGCCACGTCGACGAGCGGGTGCCCCCGCGCCTGAAGCAGCGCTATCTGGACGAGATCCGGCCCGCGCTCGTCAACGAGTTCGGGTACGGCAATGTACTCCAGGCGCCGCGGATGGAGAAAATCGTCGTCAATATTGGTATCGGCGAGGCCAAGGATAATTCCAAGGCGCTCGATGCCGCGACAGGTGACCTGACGGCGATTACCGGCCAGAAGCCGATCGTCAAGAAGTCCAAGAAGAACATCGCCCAGTTCCGGCTTCGCGTCGGCAGCCCGGTCGGCCTGACCGTCACGCTCCGGGGCAACCGGATGTACGAGTTCCTGGACCGGCTCTGCAACGCCGCGCTGCCCCGGCTGCGCGACTTCCAGGGCGTGCCGACTCGCTCGTTCGACGGGCGGGGCAACTATTCGCTGGGCCTCCGCGAACAGCTCGTGTTCCCGGAGATCGACTACGACAAGATCGACAAGCTGCGTGGCCTCGAGATCACGATGGTGACCTCGGCGCGCACGGATCAGGAAGGCCGGCGGCTGCTCGAACTGATCGGGGTGCCGTTCTCACGGTCTTGACCGTATACGACTGAGGGCTGGGCGCGGCAGGCGCGGCCCGGTCCCGCGGCACGTCAGAGCCCACCTGGCTCGGCTCCGCTCTCGACATCCTGCCAACCGCCCGACTGGTTCGGGCAGGGGGAGACCAGACCATGGCAAAAACTTCGATGATCGTCAAGGCGAAGCGTCCGAGCGCTTTCGCCAAGGCGCATCCCGTTCGCCAGCGCAGCCGCTGCGAGCGGTGTGGGCGCCCGCGTGCCTACATGCGGAAGTTCGGCCTCTGCCGGATCTGCTTCCGCAAGCTTGCCCTCGAGGGGCAGGTTCCCGGCGTCGTGAAGTCGAGCTGGTAGGAGAGAGGTACGCACCATGACGATGACCGATCCGATCGCGGATATGTTGACGCGGATCCGCAACGGCCTCGTCGCCAGGCACCCAAGTGTGGAGATGCCGGCGTCGAAGATGAAGGTCGCGATTGCAGACGTCCTCCGCGAGGAGGGCTACATCAAGGGCTATGCCGTCAACGGCGAAGGGGTGGCTCGGAAGCTGCGGGTCGACCTGCGCTACGCTGGCAAGAGCGACCCGGTCGTGACCGGCATCCGGCGAGTCAGCAAGCCGGGCCTGCGGGTCTACGCCGGTGCGGACGAGATTCCGCGCGTGTTCGGGGGCCTGGGCATCGCCATCATGTCGACCTCGCGGGGCGTCATGAGCGGCAGTCAGGCGCGCCGGCAGCGCGTCGGCGGCGAAGTGCTCTGCCACGTCTGGTAGGGTAGCGAGTCATCGGTTTTCAGTCACCGCGTGTCAGCCACGAGGACCGGTCGTCCCGATGCAGTTCGGGCGCCCACCTGTTGAAAGCTGATGACTGAAGGCTGTTTCGCTCGGAGGGACTCATGTCGAGAATCGGGCGTATGCCAATAAAGGTGCCGAACAACGTCAGCGTGACGGTCGGCGAGAACAATCACGTCGTGGTCGAAGCCGGTACCAAGCGCCTCGAGCGGACGCTGCCGGCCGACATGCAACTCGTGCAGGAGAACGGCGAGCTCCGGGTGGAGCGGCCATCCGACAGCCGCGAGCACCGTGCACTCCATGGCCTGACTCGCACGCTCGTCGCCAACATGGTGACCGGCGTGACTGACGGCTTCACCCGCCGTCTGGAGATCAACGGCGTCGGGTATCGGGCGATGAAGGTGGGAGACATGGTCATGTTCCAGGTCGGCTTCTCCCACCCCGTCGCGATCGACGCGCCGCCCGGCGTCACCCTGGCCGTCGAGGGCAATAACCGGATCGTGGTCTCGGGCGCCGACAAGGAGATCGTCGGCGAGACGGCCGCGCGGATCCGGCGGATTCGCCCACCCGAGCCGTACAAGGGCAAGGGCATCAAGTACGCCGGAGAGACGATCCGCCGGAAGGCCGGGAAGGCCGGCGGCAAGGGCAAGAAGTAGGAGCGAGCTGCCGTGTTCACACGACCAGACAGCCGCGCGATGCGCGCGAAGCGGCATCGCCGCATCCGACGCACGCTCAGCGGCACCACCGAGCGGCCGAGGCTGGCGGTTTTCCGCAGCCTGGCCCACATTTATGGCCAGATCATCGACGACACGGCCGGTTGCACCCTCGTGGCCGCGTCTGACCTCGACGGCGCCGGCGAGTCGGGCTCGAAGACCGATCGTGCGCGCCAGGTCGGTCAGGCACTGGCCGCCCGAGCGAAGGAAAAGGGGATCACCACCGTTGTCTTCGATCGCGGTGGCTTTCTGTATCACGGGCGCGTGAAGGCGCTCGCGGACGGCGCCCGCGAGGGCGGCCTCGAGTTCTAGGGACCGTCGGGCCCTGGCCGTCTAGGGAGACGGCGTTTGAGCGCACACTGCGCTCGCCAGGAGAAGATATGCCAAGGATCGACCCGACCGGCCTGAACCTCGAGGAACGGGTGGTCAAGATCAATCGTGTGGCGAAGGTCGTCAAGGGCGGCCGTCGCTTCAGTTTTAGCGCGCTCGTGGTCGTCGGTGACGGCAACGGCACCGTCGGCGTCGGCCTGGGCAAGGCGAACGAGGTTCCCGACGCGATCCGCAAGGGCGCCGAGATTGCCAAGAAGAGCCTGATCCGGGTGCCGCTCGAAGGGCGGACGATTCCACATCCGATCTTGCAGAACTTTGGGGCGGCGCGAGTGATGATGAAGCCGGCCGCACCGGGAACGGGTGTGATCGCCGGGGGCTCGGTGCGCCCGGTCGTCGAGCTGGCCGGTATCCACGACATCCTGACCAAGTCACTGGGGAGCAACAACCCGGTGAACCTCGTTCAGGCGTCGCTCGAAGCCCTCCGGAACCTCCGCGAGCCGGCCGACGTCGCCGCCATGCGCGGGAAGGACGTCGGCGATTTGCTACCGTACAAGAGGAGGGCCGCCGATGCCGGCATCACAGCCTAGTCTGAAGATTACGCTGGTGAAGAGCCCGATTGGCTACTCTGAGCGGCAGAAGCTGACCGCGCGAGCCCTCGGGCTACGGAAGCTGCACCACAGCGTCATCCGGCCGGATAATCCACAGATGCGTGGGATGGTTTTCGCCATTCAACACCTCGTAACTGTGGAGGAGGTCATGTCCGAGCACCAGCCGAGGCGAGAGCGGCTCGACCGGAGCCGGGGCGGCAGCGGATCAGCGCCAGCCGCATCGTCGTCGGCGGGGGCAGCGACGAGCATCGTCTCGGCCCCGGCGGGTGCGCTGCCTGAGGGGACTATCGATGAGACTGCATGAGCTGGCGCCCCCGAAGGGCGCCCACACGAAGCGACGCCGTATCGGCCGGGGTCTCGGCTCCGGCCGTGGTACCACGGCCGGCAAGGGCACGAAGGGTCAGAAGGCCCGGGCAGGCGGCGGCGTGGCGCCCTACTTCGAAGGCGGCCAGTTGCCACTGGTGCGGAAGCTGCCGTACCGGCGCGGCTTTACGCCACTCGCGCGAGTCGAGTACCGTCCGATCAACCTCGCCGCATTGGCGCGGTTTGCGGCTGGCTCGACCGTCGACGTGGCGGCGCTGGTTGGGGCTGGCTTGCTGAAGAACGACCGCGAGAAGGCCAAGATCCTCGGCGTCGGCGAGATCGATCGGCCGCTCACCATCACCGCGCACCGATTCTCCGCCACCGCTCGCCAGAAGATTGAGGCAGCGGGAGGGACCTGCCATGGGCTTGAGCACGCTCCAGGCGCTTCTTAACGCATTCAAAATCCCGGATCTCCGCCAGAAGCTCCTGTACACGCTGGGGCTTCTGGTGTTGTTCCGGTTCATCGCGCACGTGCCAATGCCCGGCGTGAACGTCGCGGCGCTCAACCAGTTGTTCGACGAGAACCAGTTCGTCGGGTTCCTCGATCTGTTCTCTGGTGGAGCACTCGCCAGTTTCTCCATCGCCGCGATGGGCGTCTACCCGTACATCACGGCGTCGATCATCATGCAACTCCTCGTGCCGGTGATCCCCCGGCTGACCGAAATCTCGAAGGAGGGGGAGTCCGGGCGGAACCGCATCAACCAGATGACCCACTGGCTGACGGTGCCGCTGGCGATGGCTCAGGCATACGGTACGCCGCAGCTTCTCAATGCGACGGCTATTGCCGGCACCGGCGGCCAGCCGATCATTCAGAACTTCGGATTTAGCGTCAACCCCCTCGGGACTGTCTCGCTGATCCTGACGATGACGGCGGGCACGCTGCTGCTGATCTGGATCGGGGAGCTGATTAGCCAGTATGGCGTCGGCAACGGCGTCTCGATGATCATCTTCGGCGGAATCGTCGCACGCCTGCCGGCTGAGATTGGGCAGGCGCTCGTGGGCGGCACCGGCTTCACGGCGGTCATCATCTTCGCGATCCTGTCGGTGATCACGGTCGCGGCGATCGTGATCATCTACGAAGGGCAGCGGCGAATCCCAGTCCAGGTGGCGAAGCGGATTCGCGGGCGCCAGATGGTCGGCGGGCAAACCACGCACATTCCGCTCAAGGTCAACTCAGCGGGTATGATCCCGCTGATCTTCGCCTCGTCGATCCTGATCTTCCCGGGGACCGTTGCCGGCTACTTCCTCGGCGTCGAGAACGAGTGGGGGCGCTGGGTTGCCGAGACGGTCCACAACTTCTTCAATCTGCAAACAAGCTGGGGTTACTGGATTCTGTACTTCTGGCTCGTGGTTGCCTTCACGTTCTTCTACACGCTGGTCATCTTCCAGCAGCAGAATATCGCGGAGAACCTCCAGAAGCAGGGTGGGTTCATCCCCGGGATCCGGCCTGGCCCGCAGACCGCGCAGTACCTGTACAAGGTGCTGCTCCGGATAACGCTGGTCGGGGCGCTCTTCCTGGGGCTGATCGCGATCCTGCCATTCATCGTCAGGACCATAACCGGGGTCCAGGCGCTCACGATCCAGGCGACGGCACTGTTGATCGTCGTCGGGGTCGGCCTGGATACAATGCGGCAACTCGAGGCTCAATTGCTGATGCGTCACTATCGCGGTTTCATTCGCTAGTGGACCTGGCCGCTACGTACCCCCGGACGCTCCAGATCTCACGACGCTACGGCTCCACGGCCGCAATTCCACCACGACCGTGGGGTCATCCGCTACCGTGTACTGGCGCGAGCGCGTGACAACGCGCTCGCGCCAGCGATCCTGTGCGAAGACGCACCTGAATGCGACGCCGCACGCGAAAGGGAGGACGGCATGGAGGCCGCCCGGACTATGACGTCGATGCTGACGCCGCCATCCGTGACACTGATGCCCAAGCGAGGTACACCTGTGAACGTGGTGCTGATGGGACCACCCGGCGCCGGGAAAGGGACGCAGGCCGGCACTGTGGCGCGTCTCATCGGAGTCGCCCACGTGGCGAGCGGCGATCTGCTCCGTGAGGCCGTGAAGAACGGCACCGAGTACGGCCGGCTCGCGCAGGCGTACATGGATCGTGGCGATCTCGTCCCAGACGAGATTACGGTCGCCATGGTCATCTCGCGGCTGCACCAGCCGGATGGGCGGAACGGCTTCATACTCGACGGCTTTCCGCGCACTGTGAGCCAGGCGAAAGCGCTCGACGAACTACTGGAGCAGCAGGGGAAGCGCATCGACGTGGTGCTCAACCTGGTAGTTCCCCGCGCTGAGTTGCTCGCCCGGCTCTCTGGACGGTGGCTCTGCCGTAACTGCCACGCGAGCTATCACATGCTGCTCAATCCGCCCGCCAGCGACGGGGTCTGCGACCGTTGTGGCGGCGAGTTGTTCCAGCGGGAGGACGACAAGGAGGAGACGGCACGGCACCGCCTGGACGTCTACGATCGCGACACCCGGCCGGTGCTCGAGTACTACCGGTCACGAGGCATCCTCCACGAAGTTCGTGGCGACCGCCCCGTCGCCGAGGTAACGAACGGGCTGTGTGTAGCCATTACCGCACCACGCAGCGTCATGTGATATACTCGTGGTTTGGGGTGCTGCCCCTGTCTTCTGCTGTCCCGCGAGGCAGTCATGCCTGGTGACGACGCGTCAGAGGTCGACGGACGGGTTCTCGAAACCCTCCCGAACGCGCTCTTCCGTGTCGAATTGGCCGACGGGAGTCAGGTGGTAGCCCATATGTCGACGGGCTTGCGATTGGGCGTCGGGCGCATCCTGCCGGGTGATCGGGTGCGTGTCGCCCTCGCGCGGTTCGACCGCTCGCGCGGGCGAATCACGCATCGCACGCGCTGACGGCCGCTCGGCGCTGGTGCGTCGGACGGGTCGGCGCGGGCAGGGTTCAGCGGTCAGGCGTCGGGCGCCTGGACGAGAGCGGCGCGGGTGCTGACGGCGGACAACTGACGGTTGATGACTGAGGGCTGAACACCATGAAAGTACGCGCATCCATCAAACCACGCTGCGAGCGGTGCAAGATCATCCGCCGAAAGGGCGTGGTGCTGATCATCTGTAGCAACCCCAAGCACAAGCAGAAGCAGGGATAAGGGACGGAGGGTAGAGGTGGCTCGCATCGCCGGTGTGGACATCCCGCGCGACCGTCGGGTTGAGGCCGCGCTCCCGGTCATCTACGGGATCGGCCCGACGACGACCCGGCAGATCCTGCAACGGACGAACATCAATCCGGACACCCGTGTCCGGGATCTGACGGAAGATGAGGTCAGCCGCCTGCGCGAGATCATCGACCGCGAGTTCACGGTCGAAGGCGATCTGCGGCGCGAGGTGAACCTCAACATCAAGCGGCTGATGGAAATCGGCTGCTACCGCGGGCTTCGGCACCGGCGGAACCTGCCGGTGCGCGGCCAGCGCACGCGCACGAATGCCCGGATGCGGAAGGGCCCCCGACGGACGGTGGCAGGCCGCAAGAAGGCGTCGGCAAAGAAGTAGTCCAGGAGGCCTTGAGTGGCGGAGCGACGACGCGGCCCGGCGCGTGCTCGCAGGCGCGAGCGCAAGAACGTGCCGGCTGGGCGTGCCTACATCCAGTCCAGCTTCAACAACACGCTGGTGACGATCACCGATCCCCAGGGCAATTCCCTGGCCTGGTCCAGTTCCGGCGGCGCCGGGTTCAAGGGCTCACGCAAGAGCACGCCCTACGCAGCCGGACTGGCGGCGGATGCCGCTGCCCGTAAGGCGATGGAGCAGGGGATGCGCCAGGTGGACGTCTACGTGAAGGGCCCCGGCTCGGGCCGCGAGGCGGCCATCCGCTCGCTCCAGGCTGCTGGCCTTTCGGTCACCTCGATCATCGACGTGACGCCGATTCCGCACAACGGTTGCCGCCCCCCGAAGAAGCGGCGCGTCTAAGATCAGCCTCCGTTCCGTGGGTCCGCGCGGCACTGTCCGCGTCGGACCCATCTTCGCGGGACGGGAAACGTCACCATCACCCGGCACAGAACACCCGACACACGCTCACCGACGCACTACACGCGACGCCCCGAGGCTCACACCCTCGGGTAGATCCCCGGCACCACCCACAGGGCACACCCCCGAGTACCTCAACAGGGTCTCAGGGACAGACGGAACCTCGTTACCTCAGTCAACGCGCGCCCTGCGCGACTGCGTAAACCTGCCGCGCACACGTGCCGACCGCACACATGCCGACAGGGACGACACAGAGCGGCTGTACGGTCGACTCGCGGGAGCATCTGGAGCATCAATGGCACGATACACCGGTCCGGTCTGTCGGATCTGCCGACGCCACGGGCTCAAGCTCTTTCTGAAGGGGGAGCGCTGCTTCGGTCCGAAGTGCGCGATCGAGCGGCGGAACTACCCGCCCGGGGATCATGGGCAGCGGCGACGCAAGCTGTCCGAGTACGCGAACCAACTGAAAGAGAAGCAGAAGTCACGGTACGTCTACGGGGTGCTCGAACGCCAGTTCCGCAAGCACTTCAGCGAGGCCGAGCGGCGGCACGGTGTGACCGGCGCGAACCTCCTGCGTGTCCTCGAGAGCCGGTTGGACAACGTGGTGTACCGCCTGGGATTCGCTGACTCCCGGAAACAGGCGCGCCAGTTGGTCCGGCACGGCCACTTCGCCCTCAACGGGCGGCGCACGGACATCCCGTCGGCGTTGGTCAAGCCGAACGACGTCATCTCCGTCATGCCGAAGGCCCGCCAACTCGAATACTTCAAGATCGTGCAGGAGGGCCTGGCGCGCAAGGCCGTGCCACAGTGGCTCGAGATGAACGTCGCGGGGATGAGCGGGCGTGTGCTGAACCTCCCCGGCCGCGACGAAATCGAGACACCCGTCAACGAGCAACTGGTCGTCGAGTTCTATTCGCGCTAGCAGCCCGCTCGGACGGCTGCGCATACCCCGGTTCGCGGATGCGAGCTGCCGGTCGGCCGCGCGGTCGCCCGACCGGTGAGGAGGCCCACACCTTGGAAAATATTGTTGCGAAAGTCGAGGCTCTGCACACCTCCGAAGATTTCGGCCGGTTTCAGGTCGAGCCGTTGGAGCGTGGCTACGGCCTGACCCTGGGCAACGCACTGCGGCGAGTGCTCCTCTCCTCGCTAGCGGGTGCCGCCGTCACCCAGATCAAGGTGGACGGCGTCTATCATGAGTTCGCGACCATTCCGGGGGTCAAGGAAGACACGACCGAGCTGATTCTCAATCTGAAGCAGCTCCGTCTCAAGTCCTACACCGACCAGCCCACCCAGTTGCGCCTGATCGCGTCCGGCCCGGGTGTCGTGACTGCCGCCGACCTGATCTACCCGAGCGAGATCGACATCGTCAATCCCGAGCTGTACCTCGCGAGCCTCGACGGCGGCGATTCGCGGCTCGAGCTCGAACTGACGGTAGAGAAGGGGAAGGGCTTCCGATCCTCTGACGGCCGCGAGCCGCCGTCGCTCGGCGTAATCCCGGTCGACGCGATCTTCTCACCGATCCGGCGGGTCAACTACCGGGTCGAGAATACCCGCGTCGGCGAGCGGACCGACCTCGACAGCCTGACCATCGAGATCCTGACCGACGGGACGATCTCGCCGATGGACGCGCTGGTCCAGGCTGCCTCGACGTTGATCGAGCAGTTCAGCGTCTTTACGGATCTCCAACAGCCAACTCGCCGCGCCGATCGCGGCAGCCTGGCGACCGGCTCGATCCCGAGCCACATCCTGGACATGCCGATCGAGCAACTCGATCTGTCACAGCGAACGTACAACTGCCTCAAGCGCTCCCAGATCACCAAGGTGGGCCAGGTGATGCAGATGAGCGAGGACGAGCTCCTCTCGCTGCGGAACTTCGGCCAGAAGTCACTTGAAGAGCTCCGCGAGCGGCTCCGACAGCACGGGCTCTTGCCCGAGGGCGAGGAACAGGACGGCGCGGCCGTCGGCGTGGGAGCTGAGCGTACCGGCACGGATGATCTCGTCTACGACGTGTCGGAAGACGAGGACGACGAGTAAAGCGGAGGAATCGTGCGACACCGAATGGGTGGTCGGAAGCTGGGTCGGCCGACCGACCATCGCCTGGCCCTGATCCGCAACCAGATCACGGACCTCCTCCGCTACGAGAAGGTCCGGACCACCGAGGCGAAGGCCCGCGAGCTTCGACGTGAGGCCGAGAAGGTCATCACGCTCGGTAAGACCAACGACGTCCACCATCGTCGGCTGGCGCTCACGCGCGTGTTCGACATGAAGGTGGTTGACAAGTTGTTCAGCGACCTCGGCCCCCGCTTCATGAGCCGGCCGGGCGGCTACACTCGGCTCATCAAGCTCATGCCGCGCAAGAGCGACGGCGCCCCAATGGCGCAGGTCGAGATCCTGAAGTAACGTGTTCGAGAGATAACGTGGGTGAGGCGCCGTCCGAACGCATGCCCCGGACGCTGCGCCTGACCCTGGCCTATGAGGGCACGCGCTACGCCGGCTTCAGCCTTCAGCCGGGCCGAACGACGATACAGGAGGTGGTGGAAGGAGCACTTACGCAGTGCCTGGGCGAGACGATCCGAGTCACGGCGGCTGGCCGAACCGACGCCGGCGTCCACGCCAGCGGACAGGTGGTCAGCTTCGCGACGCGCGGACGGCTTGCGCCGGCCGAGGTGCGGCGAGCGTTGAACGCGCTCCTGCCGGAGGACGTCGTGGTGGAAACGGCAGCCGCTGCGCCGGACTGGTTCGATGCCCGTCGGAGCGCAACGCGCCGCCACTACCGGTACGTGATCTGGAACCAGCCCCGCCGCTCGCTCTGGTGGCGGCGTTGGGCCTGGCACGTACCGGACCCGCTCGACGTCCCGTCGATGCAGGAGGCGGCAAGCGCCTTGCTCGGGCGGCACGATTTCGCGAGCTTCGCGAGCCAGGCTGCGCGCGAGCCGGCCGGGCACTCGACGGAGCGCGTCGTCGAGCAGGCGGCATGGTGGTCAGAGGCCGGGTTGCTCGGCTTCGAGATCACCGCGACGGCCTTCCTACGGCACATGGTCCGCGGTATCGTCGGCACACTCGTCCAGGTCGGCCGAGGGCAATTGAGCGCGAGCGCATTGCCATCCGTCCTGGCCGCTCGCGACCGGCGGCGAGCCGGCCCGAACGCTCCACCACACGGCCTGATGTTGACCGGCGTTGAGTATCCAGCCACCATAGACTACACAGGTCCGGTAGACCAACCCTCCGCTGACGGCAGTCGCGACGACCGCTCAGCGGGGGACCAGAGCGAGCGATTCTCCGCCCGGTGGGGCGCGATCGCACCAGCGCACATGACCGGTGTGCTGCGAGGAGTGACAGGATGATGAAGACCTACTCGCCCAAGGCGAAGGAGATCACGCGCGAGTGGCACGTGATCGACGCCACGGGCGTCCCGCTTGGGCGGCTGGCCTCGCAGGTGGCCCAGTTGCTGCGCGGCAAGCACAAGCCGACCTATGCCCCTCACCTCGATACTGGCGACCATGTCATCGTCGTGAACGCCGCTCACGTGGCGCTCACCGGCGCGAAGGTCGACCAGAAGATGTACTATCGCCACTCCGGCTATCCGGGCGGATTCCGCGCCGTGCCGGTCAAGGTGGAACTGGCCAGGCGGCCAGAGCGGGTTGTCGAGCGAGCCGTTCGCGGGATGGTGCCGCACACGGCGCTCGGGCGCCAGCAGTTGCGGAAACTCCACGTGTACGCCGGCGGTGAGCACCCGCATGCCGGCCAGGTCAAGCAGAGCCAGCCGAACCAGGCGGCGAATCAGGCACAGGAGGCGGCCTCGTGAGAGATCGAGGAGCGACGCGCAACCACTTTAGCGCCGTGGGCCGGCGGAAGACGTCGATCGCCAAGGTGCTGCTCCAGCCGGGCGCAGGCAACGTCATCATCGATGGTAAGCCGCTCGAGGAGCGTTTCCCACGCCCGTCGCATCAGAGCCAGATCACCCTGCCATTGCGGGTGACGAACACCATCGGCTCGTACAACGTGCTGGTGCAAGTGGAGGGCGGCGGCGACTCCGGCCAGGCCGGCGCAATCGTCCATGCGACTGCGCGGGCGCTCGTCAAGGCCGAGGAGGCGCTCAAGCCAGTGCTCCGTCAGGCCGGGCTGCTCACCCGCGACCCACGCATGAAGGAGCGGAAGAAGTACGGCCTCAAGCGGGCCCGCAAGGCGCCGCAGTACACCAAGCGCTAGTCTGCCCTGCCGGGCTGCCCGGTCGTGACTGGCCGTGACAGGTTGGCTCGGGCGCTTCCTCACCGCACGCGACGCGGCCACCTGACACGCACGAAGGCCCGGGCACGCTGCCCGGGCCTTCGTGCATCGCGCGACAGGCGAGTGAGGCGCCGTTACCGCCGCCTCACTCGCACGCCGGCACGCGGATGCGGCCCATATCGTACTCAGTATCGCGGCCACGCCGAACCTGGAACGATGCATCGTCGTAGTACAACGACGAGCGCTCCGGGTGCACTACGTCTGCCGTGACTTCAAGCCAGCCCTTCTTGACCTTCTCCATCGTGAACGACCACTTCCCGTTCTTCTCGATCGGGACGTTGACCGCTCTAGTCTTCCGGTCGTCAAAGGTATAGCGGAGATCGACGGACAACTTCCCTTCGCAGGAGTCCTGCCGGGCGACGGCGCCGTAGATCACGACGGTCGCCTTGTCGCGGCTGTTGTCGTTACCGTTATCTGACTTCTTCTTCGACTTCGCCAGTGCGTCCTCGCCGACCACGATCGTGCTCGTCATGACGACGAGCGCCACGGCGGTCAGGAGAAGCGCGCGTCTCAGGCGTGACAGTTCGTGCACGTGTGGCTCCTCGATCCTGCAAGCATTCGCGGCATGGCCTCTCTGGGTACCCGTCCCTCGGAGTGCCTCACCGCGATCGCCATTCTACGGTCGCCTACAGGCAGGCCCGATGACCGCCATGTCACAGGCCGCACACGGGCGTATCACGCCCCGATCACGGCGCTAACGGCGCCGTGATCGGCCTGAGGGCTCGCTGGTCTGTGAGCTCCCTCTCGCTCCGGAGCACCAGGAGGCCAGGCGGCTGAACGCTGGCGTCTTGCGGCCGCCGTACGTTCGGCCGACGTCCACAACCCACGTCGACACGCCCGTCAGCCACACGCCCGCCAGACATACACCCGCCGTCTGCGGCGCTCTGTCGAAATCTCGCGCTCTAGACAGGGCTCGCCCAGGCGAGGGATCCGTCAACCATCCCACGCGGGCGCCATCCCACGCGGGCACCATCCCAGCCAGTATCCCGGCGGGCTAGCCGGAATGCTTCCATCTTGGACGATCCCGAGGGCCAATCCCCGAGCGCCCACCCCCAGGATCCATCCCCTGAATTCTTCTCAACAGTCGGCCGAACCACGCATCATTCTGTCGGGTAGGCACGGACTCTGCGTAGCAGGCGCAGCAGCGCTGACCTTGCAGGCTCGATGTTGGGGGTCGCAGTGTCGGCGGGGCGACAGACGCGTTCACCCGAAAGAGGTAGGCTGAGGGCGGTCAGACCGCGGGCACCAGCTAGACCAGATGGGAACGGCAGGAAGCTCCAGATGGTGTGACGGTGAGAATGGTGCGGTGGGCGGGGTGAACGATGAGCGAGGCTGAGACGGCCCACGGGTGGACGAGACGCCTGCTGCGTGCCAGTGGTCGTCTCGCGTTGCGCGATCGCCTGACGCTTCTGGGCGGGTTCGGGGCGGTCGTTCTTGGAGCGCTCGTGCTGTTGTTCGTGGCCTTGCGTCCATCGCCGGCCGAAGCGCAGCAGTTCAGCGTCTGGACCAGCCCCCAGTTCGGGATGACCCTGTCGTACCCCACGACATGGACTATCGCCGAGCAACAGTCCGACCCGCAGCGGGGGGACGTGGTGATCATCGGCAACGACGTCTCGGCACTCCTGGTGGGCGTCCTGCACGATACACGCTCACCACGAGAGATGGCGCAAGATCTCATCCAGACCCAGAAGGCCACGACGCCGGACCTGGCCGTGATCCAGTCCAATGAGACGTCGGCCGGCTCGGTGATCCTGTTCATGCAGTACACCGTGGACGCTGGGACGGCCACGGCGACGCTCATCGACGAGAAGGCGCTCGTCGGCACGCTCGAACCGGGTACCTCGACGGTCACGCTGCGCGGCATGGTGCCGGAGCACACGAACGTCGAAGAGCAGTTCGATCAGATCGAGTCGATCGTCGCGACGCTAGCGCCCCAGCGCTGACAGCAGCGGATCTGCCAGGACGCAGGTCGATACCAGACAGCCCACCATCCCCGAGATCCTCTCACACACTCAGCCGCTCGCACGCGACCCTTCCGCCTCAGCCCCTTTCCCTCAGCGTGGGATGGATCCAGAAGGGTGTTTCGTTCGTACCTTCTGAACACGTGTGGCGTGCCAGGATGCTACGCCGCTATCCTCGTGGATCAGGGTAGCGTACAATTGCTACCCGGGCGAGGACTCTCGTTCCTGGCGGCAAGGGGAGCCGCTTCATGATAGGTCGCCTCACCAAGCGCATACTGCATCGCCTCATCCGTGGCCTGGTCGTTCACCCGATTCGTCTCGCGGTTGTTTTCGTTGCGCTGATCGCGGCCGTCACGTTGCTGGTGACTCAAGAAGGGTTACCGAGCGTGGCCCTGACGCTGCCCACTCTCGGGCTGCCGAACGCTGTTGGATCGGGGTTGACCCGAAATCCGCCGGCGTCCACCGAGGATTACATGAAGGGCACCGAGACCTTCAACGCCGAGTTGGTCTGGAACGCGCTCAGCGATGATGCGCAGGGCCGCTACCGTAGCCGGGGCGGCAGCATGGAAGCGTTGCAGAGTCAGATGGATCAGGCCCGGCAGGCCGGCGCTCAGCTCGACCACGTCACCTATATCGGTGGCCAGTCGTTTCCGGACGGGACGAGCATGCACTTCTATACCGTTCTCACGCGCGGCCCGCAGTCGCGTGGCGACGCTGAGCCAATCCCCTACGTGTTCACGCTGGACCAATCCGGCAAGATCGTCCGGGTCCAGTAAGGAGGCCCCGTTTCATGGCTGCTCGCTCGGCATCACCCTTCGCTGAGAAGGAGTATGACGACCTCGATCGCAAGATCGACTCGTTCCTTGGCAGGCTCGGGGCCATCATCCGGGTCTTGATCATCCTGACGGCGCTGCTGGCCCTCACGTACTACGTACTCTGGCCCAACCTGGAGACCTGGGGCCCGTACCTCATGTTCGGGCTGTATCTGGTCTTCCAGTTGTTCTTCGCCGTCATGTTCATGATCATCCAGTTCGCCGCGCTCTTCTGGTTTCTGGGGCGCACCCGGATCTACTGGATCATGCCCGGCGAAACCGGTGTGACGTTCAAGGACTACAAGGGCAACCCGGAGATCATCCACCTGGCGCAGCGTGTCGTGACGCTGCTGCGCGGCGTCCGGGGCTTCAAGGAGATGGGTGGCCAGGTCCACCGAGGCATGCTGCTGGTCGGCCCGCCTGGGACTGGGAAGTCGTACCTCGCGCAGTGCATCGCGAGCGAGGCTGGCGTGCCGTTCGCCTATGCGAGCGCGCCCTCGTTCCAGAGCATGTTCTTCGGCATCTCGAACATCAAGGTGATGATGCTATACAGCAAGGCCCGCAAGATGGCCCGCAAGTATGGCGCCTGCATCATCTTCATGGACGAGATCGACGCCATCGCCATGAGCCGAGCCGGTCAGCAGGGACAGATGGGCATGGGCGGCTTCATGGGCATGGGCGGCAGCGGCCTGCTGAACGAATTGTTGATGCAGATGGACCCTCCGCCAACAGACCAGGGTTGGAAGCAGCGGATGCTCCGCAAGATCGGCCTGCGCTCCAAGAAGGCCGAGATGCCATCAGTCTTTACGATGGGCGCTACCAACCTGGCGCAGGTGCTCGATCCGGCGCTCCTGCGGCCAGGCCGCTTCGACTGGAAGATCACCGTCGAGCGACCGAGCTTCCAGGGACGGATGGAAGTGCTTGAGTACTACCTCGCTAAGGTGAAGCGGGTGCCGGACTTGTCGGTCGAGCGAATCGCGACCGAGATGATCACGCCCGAGGGCCAGGGCTACAGCCCGGTCGAGATCAAGTTCGTGGTCAACGAGGCGGTCGTGCACGCGCACTTCGACGGGCGCGACGCCATCAACTACGCCGACATCCGCCATGCCATGGAGACGCGCGAGTACGGCTTGCGCCAGCAGATCTCCGGCCGCACGCCCGAAGACAAGCGGCGCGTCGCCTACCACGAGGCGGGACACGCCATCGCGATGGTGCGGCTCTACACCCGCAAGCGTCTGGACCGTCTGACGCTGATGCAGTACGGTGAGCTTCGGGGCGCGGAGGGCGTCGCCTTCGACAAGGCGAAGGAAGAGATCCATATCACCACCCGCGAGGAGATCTTGACCGACATCCAGATCTACCTCGCCAGCAAGGCGGCCGAGCAGGTCTTCCTCGGAACCGAGACGACCGGCATGGGCGGGGATCTGCCCGGTGCGAGCGTGCGAGCCTTGCAGTACGTCCGTTGCGGCATGGGCGGGAGCCTGTTCACCATCAACTTCTGGGGCGAGCCGACGCCTCAGGAGCGCGCTCAGGCCGAGCGGGTGATGCAACAGCAGTTGTCACTGGCACGCCAGTTGCTCGAACAGAATAAGCCGCACGTCCATGCGATTGTGGAGGTACTGCTCGAGAAGGAAGAACTGCTTGGCGAGGAGGTCGAGGAGATCGTCGCGCGGGTGGACCGCGAGCTCGGACGGGCGAACGGCGTTATCGAGGCGATTCCGACCCCCACGCCACTGCCGATCCCGGCTGCCGAGCCGGTCGTCCGCTACGCCGGCGCTCGGCGGCCCTCCGAGGAGCGCCGCGAGCAAGGCGTTGCGAGCCGCGAGGCGCCGCCGGCCGATCGAGCGCCGCGCGAACCGCAGCCGACATCCAGCCGCGAGCCCCAGGCACCCGTGACCTGGGAGCCCAAGCAGACGGAGACGGATACGCCGCGCAGCTAACCGCGACGCGCCGGCCCGTGACAGCACCGACTGAGCGGCGAGCACACGCGCTGGGCGAGGACGCGAGGGGTGGCGCCCGCCATGCACCGGGCTGGCCCACCCCCGCGTCCTCGTCTGTCGTCCACGGATTCTGTGTCATGCGGATTGCGCGGTGGTCGATACGCGGGCTCGGGCGAGCAGGACCGATCGCGGGGCAGCCGCCCGTCACCTTCGCGACGCTCGCAGCCAGGTCACGCAAGCACACTCGCAGTCGGGTCCGCCAGCACGCTCGCGGCCAGGTCACGCAAGCGCAGCAAAGAGGGAAGGACGCCATGACCGACGTACATCCGGAGCCGGACAGCGCGCTCATCCTCGTCGACGTGCAGAATGACTTCTGCCCGGGCGGCTCTCTTGCCGTGCGGGACGGTGACGCCGTCGTACCGGTGCTCAACCGTTATGCCCAGGCGTTCGCGGCGGCCGGCCGCCCTGTTATCGCGACCCGAGACTGGCACCCCCCGCGCACCACGCACTTCAAGGAGTACGGCGGAGCGTGGCCGGCCCACTGCGTCCAGGGAACGCCTGGCGCGGCGTTCCACCAGGACCTGCGCCTGCCCGACGAGGCCATGGTCGTGTCGAAGGGCATGGGCGAGAACGAGGACAGCTACTCAGGGTTCGACGCCGTCTATCGTGACGGCCGTAATCTGGCCCAGGTGCTGGTGGAGAGCGGGACGCACAGCATTGTGGTCGGAGGGCTTGCCACCGACTACTGCGTCAAGCAGACCGTGCTTGACGCCCGAAAGCGCGGCTTCGACGTCGTGGTGCTCGAGGATGCGGTGCGTGGCGTCGACGTGGAAGCCGGCGATTCGGAGCGTGCGCTACTCGCGATGCAGGCGGCTGGCGCGACGATCCGCGAAGGTTAGAGAGCAGCGTACGGGAGAGTTGCTCCATGCTTGACCGTGTCGAGCGGCACTCGATAGAGTGAACGTGACGGGACGGCGGCGCCGGGCGTCGAGCACCTCGGGGGAGGAGCCAGGTAATGGGGCAGATATTCACGGTGTTCTCCACCAACGCCGCGCTGACGGTCCTTGGCGTCATCCTGGTCGCGATTGGACTGGTTGCCTGGTATCTGTCCAATCGCGCGGAAGCGACGCCGAGCGAGGAGCAGCGTGCCGATTTGATCGACTTCCTCGAGGGGCATTTCGCCCGTTACGTCGCCCGAGGGCTGGCGGCGGAAGGCGTAACGCCGGATCGGGTGGCCGTCTCGAACGATCCGATCTGGAGGAAGGTGTTCCTCCAACACGTGTCACTCCAGGGGAATCTCTACGCGTGCCGGCGCGACATCGCCCTTGCGCTGTTCGTGGCACGCATTGATCCAGCGGTGCGCCAACAACTCGTCGTGCTGGCCGCGAGCGAGCAGCCGGCTGCACTCTCAACGGCCACCCCCTGAAACGCGGCCACCGCGTGGCGTTCAGCCGGGCACCGTCGGTTGTACTTCGTGCAGCCCCCCTTGCGCGGCCGTGAGTTGTGCCGCGTGTAGGCCGACTTCTGGGCTACTGCCGCGGGAACGCCGTGCCCGGACAGCCAACCCGGCAGCGGATGCCGGTCCGCCGCTCGATCGTCCTCAGCTCTGGGGCGAATATCGGACCTGCTCCGAGTGGGGCATCGAGATGCCGGTCCGCCGCTCGATCGTCCTCAACTCTGGGGCAGCACTCCGGCCGCGAATCCTGGCGCGAACACGGCGACCCGCTTCTCGGGATAGGCGAAAGACGGGTCGCGTCGAGCTACCGCCATCGCCGAGATGCCGATTTCGCGAAAGAGCGGCTCGCCCAGGCCGAGCAGCCGGTGGCCCCGCGCTCCGACGAACACCACGTCGTCGACGACGAAGCCCGCCCGTTCGAGCGTGAAGGCGAGCGTCCGTGGCGTGAACGCATTGATATGCTCGCTCGCCTGATAGCCGTTGTGCCCGATTGCCCGCTTGATGAGACGGTCGATCAGCGGATGCGGCGGCATGGTGGGGACGTGCATGAACAGCCGCCCGTCATCGGCGAGGAGGTCGTGCAGGCGCAGGAGGAAGAGGTGGGGTGCGACAAGGTGCTCGAGCAGGTTGGAGCAGAAGACACCGTCGAAGCGCCGCCCGAAGTCCGGGAGGCCGTCTTCGACGTTCGCGAGCGCCGCCTCGAACCCGAGGGCTCGACAGAACGCAACGTTCGCTTCGACGGCATCGATCCCGGCGCTGTTCGGCCCGAAGTGGACGAGGTGTTGGCCGTACCCGCAGCCGATGTCGAGCATCGCACGGCGGTCGGCTCCATAGGCGTCACAGACGAAGCGGACGGTTCGTGCCGGAACGAAGAAGCCGCGCAGGATGCGCTCGGTCTGGTCGTGCGGCAGCGGTGAGCGCGCACGCACGAGCCGCGCGACTGCTTGCTGGGGTTTCATCGCGCCGTATCATAACAATCAACGCGCTCGGGCCTCGGATGGAGGGATCCTTGTGGAGGGAGAGTCAGGACCGGTGATGCAGGATCGAGATGCGGACGGGGCCGCACACGAGGACGCTGCGCTGCTGGGCACAGACGGGAAGAAGGCCCGGAAAGAGAAGAAGGTCCACGAGGCGGGCGGTGTCATCGTCTACGGCGACAAGGTGGTCCTGCGGCTGACCGACAAGCAGCGCTGGATCTTCCCCAAGGGTAAGCTCAAGAAGCACGAGTCGGCCGAGGCGGCAGCGATGCGCGAGGCGACAGAAGAGACCGGTTTGAAGGTCGAAGTGCTGAGCGAGGTTGCCGACCTCCTGATCTTCCACGAAGGCAAGAAGCGCCGCTTCGTCTACTTTCTGATGCGGGCCACCGGAAAGACCTGGGATTGGCCGCACCACGAGGGCCGGGACACGTTCCTGATCGACCCGGACAAGGTGCTCGATCTGCTGCGGCATGAGGGCTACGAGCGGGTCTGGGCCGCCTGCGCCGAGCGGGTGCGTAGCCTGTGCGGTGAGGTGGAAGCGGGCTGCGCGGCCAGGAGTGAGGGAGATGATGAGTCGCCGCCCCTCCATGCGGCACCCGCCCCATCCGCCCGAGCGTCATCCGCCCGAGGCCCATCTGCTGCGGGGTGATGAGAGCGGCCACGGACTGAGCGCGGGAGTTGGCACGTCGCCGCGCCACTCCCGCTCACCCGCCAAAGACCAATCCACCGCGGGGCGCTAATCGCGCTCGAAGACGATGACGGTACGCTGCTGGACGCCCCACGCGAGCGCATCGGCGTAGCTCGGGTTGAAGACATCCAGGTGCGTGCCACGCACAGCAGAGCCGGTATCTGCGGCGAGGAACGTGCCGAGCCCCTCGACCCAGACCGTCGAGCCGAGCGGGATAACTCGAGGATCGACCGCGACCATTCCAGACCGCGGCCAATGCCCCGAGGCCGTGGCGTTGCAGCCGTCAAGCTCGATGCAGGTATACATGGTGATCTGCGCCGCGCCGGACCAGGCCACGCGGCGGCCGATTGGCGGCAGCACAGCGGTCCCGACCAGGGCTGGATCGATCGGCCCGACATCGGATGCCGTCACCCAGCCCTTGCGCCGCTCGGTGGGGTCCCAGATCGGGAGCCGGTCGTCGCGCTGACGATCGATGACCTGGAGCGCCGTCCAGGGACGGATCGTGCCGACTGAGCCGTGGTTGCCCGTAGGCTCGGGCCAGAACTCCGTTTCGCGGAAGGGAGCCACCCAGTGTGTGCGCCTGGCACCATCCGAGGGAGGTTCGGCCGGCGCCTTGGACGCATCCTGCGTCAAGGTCGGCGCCGAAGACGTGCTCGATGGGTTCGGCCCATCCTTCTTCGGTAGCTTTGGGGTCTTGGCCGACGCTTTCGACGAGGCGTCGGGTGCGAGTGCGTGCTCCGACGTGCGCGGATTGGCGGTGAAAGCCGACGCATCCGCGCTCTGACTCTCCGAAAGACCGACGACTGACGCCAGACTGTTACCGAGAAGTAACATGCCGGCGGCAAGGGTCGCGGCAAACAACGACATGAAAGCTCCAAGCTCCGTGATCGGGCGCAGACCGCTCGCCTGCCAGCGGTGCGCGCCCGGGACCGAGAGCGCAAGACGGCTCATCGCCCCCGACGACGATCGGAGAGCGACGGCGCGCTCATCAGTCACCTAGAGCCCGCGGCGAGGGTGAGGAAGACGCCTACGGGACTCTCGCCATTGGAAGAGCCGCGCAGGCTCTTCGTGCTGAGAGATCGGACAACCCCACCGGCTGGGGTCAGCCGACCTCGACGGATCGACGCCAGCGTGCGCGCGAGCGCAGACCACGGGAGCAACGGCGCGCCCGTGAAAGCGACTCGAGTGGCATCGACTCCCGCTCGGTATGCCTCAAGAGAGTGCCCAAATGCAAGGGAATCGGGCAGTCGAGGAGAAAGAGCGCGCACTTTCGTGCCGACTGCGCGGCGAAACGAGCCCCTGCTCCATCCCGCACCTGGCGCGCGGCGGGCAGTGTAACACGCCTGTGAC
The DNA here is from genome assembly GCA_020845495.1 of Chloroflexota bacterium. The sequence continues at coordinate 5,929 of JADLFM010000133.1, read as the reverse complement.
GCGGAACCGTCCGGACCAACGCAACCTCGCGCCAGGTGGGGCGTTCTGTAAAATGGCCGCATTGGGCCGGTAGCCCGAGCGTCGGGGATCGCGGTCCGAAGTGGAATCTTCGCCCGCGACGAGTCCCCGACGACTACATCACGAACGTGTCGGGGTACGGATGTCGTTCAACTCACTGTTCGCCGCGCTGCTTGCCGCCGTCGTCCTGGTCGCCGGACTGCCGATCCCACCGGCTCGGGCGGCCGAGCCGGGCGCGGCCAGCACCGCGCCGTCGCCAGTCGTGGCCGCGCCGCTGCCCGCCGTGAGCACTACGGACGACCGCTTCGGGATGGTCCAGGGCATCGTCGCGAGCGATATGGCGTACAACGCCGGCTCGCGCTGGGACCGGATCATCTTTCCGTGGTCCCTGATCCAGAAGGATGGCCCGAACTCCTGGAACGAGCAGTACTTCACGGATCAGGCGATCCGGGCCGAAGCCGCGCGGGGCGTGGATCTGGCCGGCGTCATCATTTACACGCCGCAATGGGCCTCGCCAACGCCGGAGAAGGGACGGCCCCAGGACGTTCCAGCCGGCCTGTACCAGCCCTACAATGACCCACGCAACTACTGGGGCCAGTTCGTCCGTAAGCTCGCCGCTCGCCAGAAGGGCGTCGTGGACAACTGGATCATATGGAACGAGCCGGACATGTTCAGTCCGGAGATTCGTTACACGTTCCACGGGTCGTACGAGGACTACGCTCAGTTGCTGAAGGTGGCCTACCTGAACATCAAGGAGGTAAACCCGAATGCGAAGGTCGTCCTCGCCGGGTTCGCCTACTGGTGGGACAAGGAATATGGCCGCCCCCCCTACCTCGGACCGCTGCTCGAAGTGATCGGGCGGGATCCGGACCGCCTGAAGAACAACCATTACTTCGACGCCGTCAGCATGCACACCTACGGCGCTCCGCTCAACTCGTTCGCCGAGCCGATGATTGCGCGGGAAATCCTCGATCTGCGGGGAATGAAGAAGCCGATTTGGATCGGTGAGAGTAACGTCATCCCGTACAACGACGTGAACAACCCGTTGCCGGCCGGCCAGTGGCGCGCGACGCTCGATCAGCAGGCGGCGTACGTGATTCAAAGCATGGCGCTCGCGGTCGCCGCGAACGTCGACCGGTACGCCATCTACAAGGCGACGGACGAGACGCCCGAGAATGGCATCGAGCTCTGGGGACTGATCCGCAACAACGGCACCCCCAAGCCGGCCTACGTGGCCTATCAGGTCGCCACGACCTACTTCTCGAACGTAACGTCTGCCGTCTACACCTGGCCGGGCGCCGGTGACCGCCCCACGTACGACCAGTACAAGGCAATCATGTCTTCCAACGACAAGCGGCCGCAGTTCATCTGGCCGTCTCAGGTGAGTCAGGTTGTCATGGAGCGCGGTGATCACCTCACCACGGTGGTCTGGAACAACTCGCCGGAGGAGGTCACACACCGAGTGCCGGCGAACGCGAAGCAGGCGACGCTGGTCTATAAGAACGGGCAAACCGAAACCATCAAACCAAAGGATGGAGCGTACGTTTTGACGCTCCAGCCGTCGACGCACAACGCCGAGCCGCGCGATCCCAGCATTTACCTGATCGGCGGTGAGCCGCTCATCATCGACGAGGCTGTCCGGCCTCTTCCGACCGAGCGCGTCGCCAGTCGTATCGAAGTGGTCTGGCCGCTGAACAGCGCGCCCGTGAACGAAGCGGCGCAGGCAAACGTTACGGCCCAACTCCTCATGCCGGGCACCACCGAGACGGTCCCCTGCCGTTACGACCCGGTGTCGGACGTTCAACTCTGGGCCTGGCGGCACGAGCGCGACGTCGAGCCGCCGCCATCCCCGACGCCGAGCCCCGGCCAGGGAGTGCTCGCCCCAGTTCCAGCGGCGACGCCGAGCCTGATTCCGAGCCCGACGCCGAGAGCGCCGAAGCCGAAGAAGGATCCGGAGAAGGTACTCCTTGGGACCGGCTCGAAGCGCTTTGCGACCGAGAACGGCGTGACCTACCCGGTCTGGGACTTCAATGGTGTTGACATCTCGTACGCTCGCAACTCCACCCCTACCCAGGAGTACTCGCTCGAACTGTTCGTGGTCGTGGACACGGTGAAGACGGACCCGACGCCCTGGTTCTACGGCGGTGAGAAGAATCAGGATTGGACGCAGCCCCGGGTGCGGCCTTCTGGTGGGTGTCAGTAGGTGCGCCGAGACTGGTGAGTGGCGGGTTGAGACGGGCGAGGGGTGAGCGGTCAGGTCACGGACAATTCCCGCCAGCGGCTGGGAGGCAGGTAGCACGTCGCGGGTGACACCAGGGCCGCGGTAGCATCGCTCGCTCGTGCTCCTGAGAGCCGCCCGCGTCTTCCCCCGGACCCATGCCAGGGTCCGGGGGAAGACGCGGGCGGTCTTGCACGTGGAGCGGCGAGGGGGGATGGAGCCCGCTGCAAGCGTTGACACCGTTGGCGCGGTCGCCTACGCTCGGGTATCGATGGTGAAAAATCGCCGGGCGAGGATGCGCCGCGGGCTCCTCCGTGGGGGGCGCGTCTCGCGCCAATCCTCGTCAGGGTGACCCGGGAGCCAGGCGCAACGTGGCAGTCGACAACGAGTCCGCGAAGGACGGGGATGCTAACGGTCGTGGGCCGTACAATGGGGCGGCCGACGGTAGGCGAGACGAGAAGGCGCCAGCGGGCGGACGGCCAGTGACCATTCGCCATGTCGCGAGTGCGGCAGGCGTCTCGCCCATGACGGTCTCGCGGGTGCTGAATGGCCGGGGCTACGTCGCGCCGGCCACGGCTGCCAGAGTGCGGGCGGTCTTTGGTGAACTCGACTACCGCCCGAACGCCGCGGCACGCCTGCTTCGAACGCGTCGAAGCGGCCTGATCGGCGTGACGCTCCCCTCGCTCAGCAGCGACATCCATCGCGGCATCGTCAGCGGCGTCGAGGAGGCGGTGACGGCCGAGTCCTATCACCTGGTGCTCGGCCACCTGCGCTACGGCTCGCAGTCCTCGTCGACGTTCCTCCGCTCGCTTCAGCACCGCTGCGACGGCTACGTCATCGTACCGTCGCGGATGGACCCTGGCGCGGCGGACAGCCTGAGCGCGAGCTTGCCCGGCCCGGCCGTCGTCACCCTGTCGCCGGTGCCCGGGGTCGTGGCGGATGAGGTCGTTGTCGATGGCGCCGCGCTGATGGAGGAGGCGACCGCGCGACTCATCGAACGCTTTGGTGGCCCGGTCGCGTTCGTGGGGGTAGACTCGCCCGTGTTACACGACACTGCCCTGCTGGCGGCGTACCGCCGAGCGGTGCGCGCGGCTGGCCTGCGGGAATCGGTGCTCCTGGTCACACCATCGGACGATAGCTGCCGTCGGGGTGTCCGAGCACTGCTGGCCGGACCGGAGCCGCCACGTGCCTTTGCGCTGGCCAGCGCAATCATCGTGTTCGACGTGCTCGGTGAGATGGCGCGGGCGGGACTGGCTGTCGGTCGAGACGTTGGCGTGGCCGCACTCACCTCCGAGGAGCGACCGTGGACGGCGCTGCTTCCGCACCCGATTCTGCTGCTGTGTCTTCCGGCGCGCGAGATCGGCCGCCGGGCCGGCAGCCTGCTCGTCCGACGGCTGCGCGGAGAACTGACGTCCACGCATGAACGGATCGTCGTCCCGATGCGGCTCTGTTCGAGTGATGGGCGTGACGATCTGCCGGCTCTTCGGCCCGCTCGAGGCGATGCTGCTGATGGGCGACACTGGCAGGCGCGAGGTTGAGTCGGTGTCGGGCGGCCTGATACGACACCGAACAGATGAGGCGACCTGAGAGACAGGAGGAGCGTACGATGGACAGGATCCTGGTCATGGGAGCTGGCGCGATCGGCTCGGTGGTCGGCGGGATGCTGACGAAGGCCGGCCACGACGTGACGCTACTGGACCAATGGCCGGCCCACGTCGACGCGATGAAGGCGAATGGGCTCCGTCTGAGCGGCACCTGCGGCGAGCATGTCATCCCGGTCAAGGCCCTGCATCTCTACGAGGCGCAGGGCATCAGTGAGCCGTTTGACGCCGTCTTCCTCTCCGTCAAGGCGTACGATACCGAGTGGGCGACCATGTTCGCGATCCGCTTCCTGAAGGAGCCAGACGGAGTCATCGTCGACTTTCAAAACGGGATCAACGACGAGCGCGTAGCGGCCGTGGCTGGCCGCCAGCGGACCCTTGGCTGTGTCATCACCATCGGGGCCGGCCTGTATGAGCCGGGCCACGCGATGCGGACCGATCGTGGCACGGTCGGCTTCAAGATCGGAGAGCTCGACGGGCGGGATACTCAGCGGGCGCGCCAGCTCGCCGAGATCGTCAGCGACGTGGCGCCGGCGAAATTCACCAGTAACCTGTTCGGCGAACGGTGGTCCAAACTCGGGGTCAACGCGATGGCGAACCCACTCGCGGGCCTGAGCGGCTACGGCTCGAACGACGTGCGGACGCACGAGATCCCGCGTCGGATCGCTATCCAGGTGGCCGCGGAAGTGGTTCGAGTCGGACGCGCGGCTGGCTACGAGCTCGAGCCGCTGATGGGGGTCGAGGCGCAGCGCTTCGTGGACGGCGCCGAGGGGCGCGGGCTGGCCGAGTTAGAAGCGGCCATGGTGGCGGGCGCGCAGGGGCTGGCCACCGGCCGCCCCTCGCTGCTCCAGGACGTCATGCGCGGACGGCGCACTGAAGTGGAGGACCTGAACGGCTACGTCGTGGCGCAGGGCAAGCGCCTCGGCGTCCCGACGCCGTTCAACGAGGCAATCGTGCGGGAGGTCCAGCGGCACGGTGTGGGCACACTCTCCCCAGACCCCAGGAACCTCGAGCCGCTTGCCGCACTGCTGCCCTCGGCCGCCGGTATCTGACCCGGATCATCGGGCTGGTCCGGATCATCCCGACCCCGGTGCGCCCTCATCCTGCGCGCTTCCGCTGGGAGGCGGCAGGGTGAGGACGCTTGCCTCCGCCACCCCTCCCAGAGCCGCGCCCGGGGTTCCGCCCGGGGCGATGTTTGGCGGCACGTATGTTGCGGACTGAATGCCGCTGAGGTGCGTGTGTGAGCTGAGGATTACGAACCGGTGAGGACCACATGGAGCCAGACCAGGTCGCGGCGCAGGTGCGTGAGCGGAGCGGCCTGGAGGTTCAGGCGGTCACGCTCGTTCGGGGCCGAGCCGGCGCGCACGCCGAACCGCGCGTGTGGACGGCAATGACGGAGCACGCCCACTTCTGGGTGGTCGAGGACGGCTTTACGGTCGAACTGTTCCGTGCGGTCGCGCAGCGGGTTGCGGCGTCGAACCTGAGCGCCTGTCATTCTGCGGTGGAGGCTGTTCGGCGGTTCCTGGCCCTGCACCCTCAGAAGGGGACGCTCGCGGACGAGGTAGCAGGGGGCAGTGACCGGACTCCCAGTGTGTCTGGTGACGGGCCGGAGGATGGCCCGGCGATGACGGGCTTCGGCCTGACCTGCGACGTCTGTGGGACGGGCTTTACGCGACGTCGGCAGTCGTCCCAATCCACGCGCCCGATCTGCCCCCGCTGCCGCCACGCGGAGCGCGAGCGCCTCCGTTACCATCAGGATCCGCAGTACCGAGCACGGCGGCTTGCCTACAGCGCCACCCGCTACCGCCAGCATCACGGCACCGCCGCCGAGTGACGGCACCCGCGGATGCTGCTGGGTCGTTCGGTGTGCCGTGTCCGCTTCAGACGCTGACGCCGTTTGTCTCGTACCTCGCCTGTGCGCCCCAGCAGGCGCGGCTATCCACCTCGCGCGATGCTGCGCCATCTGAAGTGCCAACCCTCAGGCCGTGCCAACCCTCAGGCCGTGCCAACCCTCAGGCCGTGCCAACCCTCAGGCCGTGCCAACCCTCAGGCCGTGCCAACCCTCAGGCCGTGCCAACCCTCAGGCCGTGCC
>JADLFM010000132.1 GCA_020845495.1 Chloroflexota bacterium | reverse complement strand
CCGTACAGGATTGGAGGTAGGAACAGGCTGAACGCCATCGTCCAGATGCCGATTGTCGCCAGTCCCCACGGCTGTACGGTGGCAGCCACGGTGACCAGGAGACCCACCAGCACCCCAAGGACTATCTCACCGCGGCGCGGCCTGGCCCGGAGGAAATGCGGCAACGCAAGTGCGGAGATGACCGCACCGATCTCGGCCAGCACCAGCGGAGGCACTGAGAGTGACAACGCGCCGGCTCTCAGGTCCGTACTCAGCGACATCGTCTGTACAAGGGTCAGCACCTGCGTTGTCCCGATGAGCGCGAGCGCCACGCGCAGGCGCGCAGTCGGCGACGCACGCATGACCGTCAGCAAGACAGCAGCACCAGTCACCAGGCTATGCAGCATCGCGGGCGTCCCGGCTGGCAGCACGCTGACGAGTTGCTGTAAGCCGAGATTGACTGTCACCGCTCCGATCAGGGCCAGCGCCAGCGGGATGCCGCCCCACCCCACGCGGAGTGCATCGACCGCTACCAGCCCGATCAGGAGGCTGCCGGCCAAGACGCCGACGTTGAGTGCGACGACGCCGACCCGCTCGATGCCCGCAAACACCCACAGGACATCCCCGTGGGCCGGGAGCACCGGCCCGAGCCGCAGGGCGATCCGTAGCAGCGCAACCTCGGCGAGTGCGGCGATGAGTACGACGACGACTAGTTTCGCTCGCAGCGTGATCATGGCACGCCTCGTCCAGCGCCCACCGTGTCAACAGCGGCCGCCACGCCAGGTCGGGGTGGTGAGCCGAGTTTTCGCTCTTCCACCGCGAGTAGCTCCAGCACGACCGCTGTGACGGCGGGGTAGAATGGCTGGCGATGGTGCCTCTCCAACCGTTCCGCGAACGACGGCAACCAGCATTGCAGATGCTCAATGACCAGCTTCCGACGCGCCCGGCGCGTCAGCTTCGCGCGGGACGCCCAGCCACGGGCGAGGGCGTACGCCTCCTTCGCTAGGAGTACGGCCAGTAACTCACACTCCGCGCCAAGATGATCGGGCATGTCTGGGTGCGCCGATGCGACCGTCAGCCCGAACGCGGCGTACAGTCCGCCGATCTCGGCGAGGTGCGTCGACCGGTCTGTTCCCGGCTCCAGGACGTAGCTACTCTCGTAGGGCGGAACACGAACGTGCCGGTCAAAGAGAAACGTATGCTCTTCCGCCAGGCCGTTGGGTCGGTCGATTGACTCGTCCACGACAACCCAGACCTTTGCGAGAGCAAGCGCAACAGCCTGATCCGAACTGGCCACCTCAGCAGCAGCCGCGAGCCGGTCACGTTCACCCGGCTCACGCAGCGCACGTTCGAACCCTGGCGTGGGGTAGGAGAACGCGCGGGCGGACCAGGCCCAGAGGGCCGCTCGCGCGATGAGCGTGTCATTCGTCGCCATGACGCCGCCTCGTACGGTCGTAGGCACGACGGCCCTGCCATTCACCTAGCGCGCCGGCGGCGACCAGGATGACGGGGATGCCGATGAGCAGCACGATCAGCCACCAGTCCCAGATGAACCTGGGCCCGGTGACCGGCTGGGGCGGTGCCGGCGGTGGTACCGGAGGCAGGGCCGGTGCCGGTCCGAGGATGCGTACGGTGGCCATGCCAGAGAGCTGCTTGCGCGCCCCGACCTCGGCGTTCGAGCCGTTCCAGACTGCAAACGCAACCGGAGCCTGCGTGACCCCGCCGAGACTAGCTGCCTCTGCACCCGTGGTCACCAGCGGTCGCACGAAGGTGACCTGCCACCGACCGTCGGCCCAGACACCCTTCCCCTCGACAGTCTGCTGTGTTCGGTGCGTCGTCGTTCCGAATCCTGCCGAGAGCATCTCCTCGACTGGCGAGATCCGATTCGGCTGACTCAACGGATTCCCGGCCGCCTGACCGATCAGGTACCGCCTTGCGTCTGCCGAACTGAAGTCAGCAGGCAGACGGAAGGGCGGGGTGCCCGTCACGAACGGATAGTAATCCTTAAAGAAGTTCGGGTAGGCGTCAACGACCTCCTGGTAGCCTTTGTCGATGTCTTCCTGCCAGTCTGCCTTCCAGTGCCAGAGGTTGGTTGCCTGCCCAGGCGAGCCCATGCAGATGTTGGGCACGCCCTGGCCGGATACAACCATAACGGCGGCCGCGTCCCGGAAGTCGCTCGGGCGGATCGCGGACGCATCGCGGGTCGGATCGTCCCAATCGAGCCGGAAGCCGATCCGCTCGCCATCGTTGAGCGCACGGACGTACACCGTGGAGACGGTCGGCACGGACAGTCTAGGCAGCGCCACGAGCTGCGCTGTCAACGGGACCACAGCCACAGGCGCGGTTGACCACGTTGGGTCGAACGGGTCCATGGAGATCCGTTCGACGTGGGTCGCGTTCATTGTGGGGACCTGTTGAGCGAGCGCCGCTCCGTTGAATGAGAGTGCTATGGCGATGGCGACGAGTGCACCAATCACCCCGGATGACGGCGATTGCAGGCGTTTCATCGGCGCCTCCTCTCTCTGGGCACCTCACGTTGTCGGTGGCGAATCAGCGGCGGTTCAGGTGATGTTGTGACGGTAGACGTTCAGATCGACGTCCAGCAACGGCCGCACGAAGATCGGCTCCTTGAGCGGTACACTGGCGATCTCGTCGCCCTTGGCGTCATAGCCATATGCTCGACCGCCCTTCACCCGGAACTTCTCGATCCAGCGATCCGTGGACCCGAACAGGAGCATCACCCCGAGCATCTCGGGGTCGTTGCGGATCTGCTTGTAGGTGGAGATTGCCGCCTCCACGCCGGGCCCGAACATCTGCTCCAGATAGCGCGGCGGGACGTGTATGGGTGGGACGTAGTAGATGTTCACGCCCAGCCCGAACTGCGGATAGAGCGGCAAGGCGACCTTGCGGGTGTGAATCAGGAAGTCGGTCGGGTTCTCGGGATCTGCGTACGCCGGGTCATTGATCCAACCGTTGATCCTGATGCGCCCGATGCAGCTGATGGTGCAGTACGGCTGCAGCCCCTGCTCGACCCGGGGGAAGCAGGCAATGCACTTCTCAGAGACACGGGTCGCCGCGTTGTACATCACCTTCTTGAATGGGCATGACCGCACGCACTCGCGGTAGCCCCGGCAGCGCTCCTCGTCAACGAGAACGATGCCGTCTTCGGGTCGCTTGTAGATGGCCTGACGTGGGCACGAAGCCAGACAGGCCGGGTACGTGCAGTGATTGCAGACACGCTGCAGGTAGAACGACCAGACCGGATGCGGCAGCGTGAAGTACGCGCCGCCATCAATCGTGCCGAACGGCTCGTCCTCACCGAGGTTGGG
>JADLFM010000131.1 GCA_020845495.1 Chloroflexota bacterium | reverse complement strand
TTCCGGCTGCTGAAGGCCTGCGACGAGGACCCCAACGTCGAGCGCAAGAAGGCGGCACGCGCGCTGGCCCGGTTCATGAAGCTGCACCCGCACAACATCGCTCAGAAGACCGAGGTGATGGTGGAGCACTTCCACGCCGTCACCCGGCACAAGATCGGTGGCCGGGCCAAGGCGATGGTGATCACCGGATCGCGTCTCGAAGCGGTCCGCTACAAGCAGAGCTTCGACAAGTACATCAAGGCCAAGGGCTACGCCATCAAGTCGCTGGTCGCGTTCTCGGGTCAGGTGCAGGACGAGAAGCTGCCCGGCGTCGCCTACACCGAAGAGGGCATGAACGACGGCCTGCGAGCGAAGGAACTCCCCGAACGGTTCGCGACGGCGGAATTCCAGGTGCTGCTCGTCGCCGAGAAGTACCAGACCGGCTTCGACCAACCGCTGCTGCACACGATGTACGTGGACAAGCGGCTGGCGGGAATCCAGGCAGTCCAGACCCTGTCGCGCCTGAATCGCATCCATCCGCTGAAGGACGATACGTTTGTCCTGGACTTCGTGAATGATCGCGAGGAGATCCGCCAGGCGTTCAAGACGTACTACGAAGGCGCCGAAATCGGCGACGCCGTTGAACCGGCCCGGCTGTATGCGATCAAGAGCGAACTCGACGTCGCGGGCATCTACCTCGCCGAAGAGGTAGCGCGATTCAGCGAGGTGTACTTCAAGCCAAGACAGAAGCAGAGCCCGCTGGATCATCAGACGATGAACGCGGCACTCGATCCGGCCGTGTCGCGGTTCAAGGCCCGGATGGACGACGACGCGGATGAGGCGGAGCTGTGGCGCGGCAAGCTGCAGGCGTTCCTGAACCTGTACGGCTTCCTGAGCCAGGTGATCCCGTATCAGGATTCCGACCTGGAACGCCTGTACGTCTTCCTGCGGCACCTCTCGACCAAGCTCCCGCGCCGTTCGAGCGGCGAGGGCTACCAGTTCGACGACGAAGTGAAGCTGGAGTACTACCGGCTGCAGAAGATCAGCGAGGGCTCCATCGCCCTCAAGGACGGGGAAGCTCGGAAGCTCGACGGACCGACGGAAGTTGGCAGCGGAGCGCTTCGCGAGCAGCCCGTGCCGCTGTCCCAGCTCATCGATGTCGTCAACGACCGTTTCGGTACGGACTTCAACCAGGCCGACCAGCTCTTCTTCGACCAGATCGTCGAGGCGGCGATGGCGGATGACGGACTGCGCCGCGCCGCCGCCGTGAATCCCGGCGACAAGTTCGAGCTGCTCTTCAAGAACGTCCTGGAGAAGCTCTTCGTCGACCGAATGGACCAGAACGAGGACATCTTCGTCCGGTTCATGAACGACGCACCGTTCCAGAAGGTCGTCACTACCTGGATGGCGGAAGAGGCCTATCGGCGTCTTCGGGTGGACGAGCCGGCGACCGCCAGACCGAAGTTGCGGCTGGTCGAAGGCGCCCCGCGCGAGCGCTATGTCCGGTGCGTGCCGCTCGTGCCGCTGAAGGTCGCCGCCGGGGCCTTCGGTAACCCCCAGCACGTCGTCGATACCGACTGGCAATGGGTCGAGCCGGGCACCGACCGGCCGCTGCGCAGTGGACTGTTCGTCGCGCAGGTGGTTGGGCAGTCGATGGAGCCTGCGATACCCGACGGCTCGTACTGCCTGTTCGCCGCCCCGGTCGCAGGCTCGCGCCAGGGCCGTACCGTACTCGTGCAGCTACGCAGCGCCGTGGACCCGGAAACCGGCCACAGCTACACCGTGAAGCGATATGAGAGCGAAAAGACCGCCGACGGCGATACCTGGCGGCACACCCGGATTGTACTGAAGCCGAACAATCCCGCGTTTGCGCCAATCGAGCTGCAAGACAGCGAAGAGGGCGCGGTGCAGGTGATCGCCGAACTCATCGAGGTCCTGGGAACGGCGGCACCTGACCGGTGAGCGTCGCGTGCTCGCTCGATGGTAGCGGGGACCTATGCGACATGCAGGGACCCGGTGCGGCGCGGTGATGCTGGATGCGTCCCGCCACCCAGCTCTGCACCTCCGACTCAACCCACCCGACGGCGCGGGCACCGATCCGCACCCGGCACGGGAACCGGCGCTCGGCTTCGAGTTGATAGATCATCGAGCGGCCGAGGCCCGTCACTCTGCAGACCTGCGGCAGTCGCAGGATCTGCGCGCCGATGAATCCCTCGGGTTGATCCGTGTTCGAGCTGCTGTGATGCATTCGACGTGGTGCCTCGGCTGATTGTCAGCGTGAGGCAAAGACTACGCGGCGCGGGGGACTGAGCGAGAGACCGGGATTGCAGGCAAAACCCGGCAATACCCCGCAAGGCGCGAACGTCGACTCCAAGGCGGAAGTCGACACGGGGTACTGAATTGGCGGTAGTGCAGGATAGCCATCGGCTTAGCATTGGGGCCACATTGGGCCACAACGCTAGCGCGCGGCGAAAAGATGGCATCTGGCAGGCGTGGGTGAGTTCTGCACCGGTGCCCCCATAGGTGCCCCATTTCCGCGAGTCGTCTCGCGTAGACTGATGCGCTATCAGAGACCTACGTCAACCCTCAACCTTCTGCATCGGACTCTACCCCCAGCGTCACAACCCATATGCCGACGCTGGGCGCCTACCGCGCCACCCCCGTCTCCCACGCCGCGCGCAGCTCCTGCCCGCAGCCCGCCGAGGCGAGGCCCTGCTGGATCTCGCCGTTGGCCAGGGCGAAGCGGGAGATGACGCCGTAGTACTTCCTGTCGGCGTCGATCCAGGGGTAGA
>JADLFM010000130.1 GCA_020845495.1 Chloroflexota bacterium | reverse complement strand
TCCAGGTCGCCCGACTGAAGAACCGATGGAACACCGAGATGTGGCAACCGTCGACCCCGCCGGACGCCACCGCCACCGCCGTGATCGTCCGCCGACCCACGCAGTGGATCCAGCCGGCCACCAGCAGCCCAAACGTCCGGTAGCTCGGCGCCGTGAAGCACGGCTCGAATGCCACGAGCAGCCCCACGAACGTGCTCGGTAAGATGATGTCGGGCATGGCTCCCTCCCTGGTCGCTGACACCTCCAGGGTCTACGAGGGAGCCATGTTCCGTCAACTCATTGCCGATCCGCCTCCAAAATGGTGGAAGTCGAGTCTAGCAGCACTTGGTCGGTGAAGAACATTTCCTTCGCTCGCCGGCAACTCTCACACCAGCATACGGCGATTCAATGGAAACAGGGGCTACATGCGACTTGAGCTGACGCTTGACCTTTCCCTCATCTCGCGAGTGCCGCTGCTGGTATGGGGACCGCCAGGGGTCGGAAAGACGGCCACGATCCGCGCCTGGGCCGAGCGTCGGGGATTGCGCTGCTGGACTGTTGTCGCCAGCCTGCGCGAGCCGGCAGATTTTGGCGGGCTCCCGATCGTGGATCTCGAAGGTAGCCGGTCGGGGAGCGACGGTAGATCCCCCAGCGTCACCTTTGCACCACCACGCTTCGCCGTCGAGGCGGCTGCCGAGGGCGGCGTCATCTTCCTCGACGAGCTCACCACCTCGCCGCCGGCCGTCCAGGCAGCGCTGCTTCGCGCAGTCGTCGATCGGGCTTTCGGCGACCTGGAGATGGATCCCTCACGCGTCGCAATCGTCGCGGCTGCCAATCCGCCGAGCGAGGCAGCTGGCGGTTGGGATCTGGCTGCGCCGCTCGCCAATCGCTTCACGCACGTCCGCTACGAACTAACCGCGAACGAGTGGACCGAAGCCTTCCCTGGCTACTGGGGCCGGCCGCCCGAGCTGTCGTTCGGGGAGCAGTCCGTCGATGTGCGACGCTGGAGCCGGGCGCGCTCGCTCGTGGCCGCATTTCTCCGTTCGCGGCCGTCGCTCCTGCTTCAGGTGCCGGACGATGTTAGCCGGCGCGGCGAGGCCTGGCCCTCCCCGCGTACCTGGGACTACGCCACCCGGCTGATCGCCGCCGCCGAGCAGCGTCGAGTCAGCCTGAACGACGCCTTGCCGTTGCTGGCCGGGTGTGTCGGCGAAGGGCCGGCCCTGGAGTTGGCAGCCTGGGCGCGCGATCTCGACCTGCCGGATCCTGAAGAGTTGCTGGCTCACCCGGAGCGCTACCGTCATCCCGATCGTGGCGACCAGGCGTACGCCATCATCAGTGCGGTCTGCCAGGCGGCGATCTCAGATCTCACGCCGGAGCGCTGGCTCGCGGCCTGGACCGTCTTGGCCGCGGCGGCATCAGCCGGTAGTCCGGACGTGGCGGCAGCGGCGGCGCGCTCTCTGGCCCGAGAGCGGCGCGATGGACTGCCGCTCCCGACCCGGCAGATCGCTCCGCTCATCCCGGTGCTCGAAGCGGCCGGACTCCTGCGGGGAGGGTGAGCGAGTGGATGCCGAGACGACTCTGGGCGCCGCCGTGCTCATTCTCCAGCGACGGCATCCGTATCTGGCCGCCGCGCTCTGGGCCGTCCGCCGGGTCAGAGCACCTGGGCTTGGGACGATGGCCGTGGACGGCGGCTGGCGTCTCCACTACGATCCGTCCACCGTGGAGTTGTGGGACGTGGATGAGGTGTCAGGCGTCGTCTACCACGAACTGTGCCACCTGCTCCGCGAGCACCCCGACCGTGCAAGCGTTGCCGATCGGAAGGACCTCTGGAACCTGGCAACCGACGCGGAGATCAACGACGACCTCCACGAAGAGGGGGTAAGGCTGCCGGACAAGGCGATCTATCCCCAGACCTTCTGCCAGCCGGTCGGTCGCATGGCCGAGGAGTACTACCACGCGCTCTTGAAGCATGAGTCGCCGCCCGAACCGAGTGGCCCGGCTGCTGGGCAGTGTGGCGGCGCAGCTACCGGCGTACTGATGGATGGCGTCGATGGGCCAGATCGGGCACCCCCTTGGTCCAGCGCTGAGCACCGCGCCTGGCACATCGTCCTGCCCATCGCGGGCGGCGAACAGGAGGTCATCCGCCGGCGCGTTGCCCGGGCTATCGACGAGCACCGAACGTCTGCGGGGACCGTCCCAGGCCATCTGGCGCGGTGGGCCGCTGACCGCCTTGAGCCGCGCGTAGACTGGCGCCGCGAGCTGGCTGCACTCGTCCGCTGGGGACTTGCCGAGACGTCGGGGATGGTGGACTACAGCTACGCCCGGCCGTCGCGTCGCCAGGGCTGCGCCGGTCGCGTAGTGCTGCCGTCACTGCGCCGGCCCGTGCCACGCGTGGTCGTGATCGTGGACACTAGCGGGAGCATGACCGAAGACATGCTGTCGGTCGCCCTCGCCGAGATACGCGGGATCCTGGCAGCAGCCGGTCTGCGCGATGGCGTGGACGTGCTGAGCATCGATGCCGCGGTCAACGCGCAACAGCGTGTCACTCAGGCAGCGTCGGTGCGGTTGCGTGGTGGAGGCGGGACCGACATGGGCGTCGGACTGGCGGCGGCCGAGTGGCTGCGTCCTCGCCCGGAGATTGCGATCGTCGTCACCGACGGCTTCACGCCCTGGCCGGAGCGCCCGCCCCGCAGCATTCGAACGATCGTGGTGAAGACCGACGTGCGCGGCAGCTCGCCGCCGTGGGCGCGTGTGGTGACCGTGCCACCGGAGGCGGCGCTGAAGCAAACGGGGAGGAGTGCCTGATGCCCGACAGACCTGTGCCATACTATGACTCGGTCGAAGAGGCTGCGCTCGCTGCGTTGGCGGACGACGACGACGATCTCTGCGAGGAGTGCGGCGAGCCCGGGACCGAGGACGGCATCCATTGCTATCAGTGCAAGGTGGGGCTGAGCAACGCGGCGACCCTGGCGTGCCCGTTCTGTCCGCGGCAATCGGGTGGCGGCTGCGCCCATCTCGTCCTCGTGGTGGACGGCAAGGCCGGCTGGATCGACGTGCCGGTCCACGCAGAGGAGCTTCCGTGGCTCGACGACGACGGCGCATCGCCCGATGCATGGGCGGAAGGCGAGATTCAGGCCGTCTTCGGGGAGCTCGCTTCGCTCGCAGAGATGTACGAGACACCGCGCGGCGAGCCCGACCTCGGCGAATTTTACGAGCGCGTCGCTGGCCTCCTATCGGCGCCCGTTGTCGTGGAGGACGGCATCAACGCCATGGCGGTCTACTCGGAGCACCATCGCGACGAGGCCCGCGAAGAGGCTCGGGCCATCATCGGCAGACTCGCAGAGGCGTTCGGACGGCTCGCTGCGTACCGTCGGGAATCACCTGGAGCGGACGTTGATGGGTGATGACCAGCCCTCGATTGACGACGCGCTAACGGAGGACGCCCTCGCAGCGTTGGCGGGACGCGAGTGCGAGCATGGCGGTGGGATCCTCGACCCACGGACGGGGCAGTGCGAGGACGAGAGTCACACGCACTGTCAGTGGTTCTGTGGCGACGCCTATTGTGGGCACCAGTTCATCTCCTGGAACGACAACGACGGCTACGACGGGCCGAAAGTCCCGCTGCCGCCCACGTGGCTCGGGCCCGTGAGCGAATGGTCAGACGAGTCGAAAGAGGCCGCATTCGGTGACATCCCCCAGCTCGGCACATACTACGAGGAAATCGAAGATGGTGACCTTCCGGATCTGGCCGCCTTCGAGATCGCGGTACTCGTCGCCGAGCAGCTCGCCGTTCAGGTCCATGCCGAACAGTGGGAGCAGACTATGAGTCTCGCGTCTGGCTGCGGCACCGTCGTCTATGCCAAAGACCCGGGGCGGGCGA
This sequence comes from Chloroflexota bacterium, assembly GCA_020845495.1. The sequence goes on along the minus strand of JADLFM010000130.1, from coordinate 36,100 downwards.
AGGCTGAGCTGGTGACCCGGTTCGAGGAGCTCAAGCAGGGGTTCGCCAGAGTTGCTGGCGCCGCGGCGGGTGTTGATGACATTCAGGCCGAGCAGGCGCTCGCAGCACTCGCCGAGCTGAAGTGCCCGAACTGTGGCAGTGAGCTGGAGATGCCGCGTCCCTGGTTCTGTGACGGCTGCAGTTCAGGCGTCTGCCTGACTTGCCGGGCCTTGTCCAACACCGATTCGTGCTCGCATCTCCTGCCAACCGAGGGCAAGCCGGGCTGGGACCACCGGGCCTGCGTGGCCTGCGGCGAGCCGCTTGAGTCGTGGAAGTGCACGAACTGCCTCAGCGTCCATTGCCCCTTCTGCGGTGTGCGTTCCCACGCCTGGCGGGGATCGGACTGGACGCTGGGTCAGACCACCTGCTCGCACTTGATCGCGAGTTGGTGCGATTCGAGCGGTGAGTGGCAGATGATGCCGGTCCGCGACGAGGACATCGGCTTCGATCGGCTCAACGAGATCGCCGTCGTTGACCGCGACGAGGCCGCCGTTCGGGCCGCTTTTGGTGACCTGATTGACCTTGCCCGGGTCGTGGAAGACTCCCTGACGAATCGCCATCCGACGGGAGCTCTGGACGCCCTGATCGAGTCTGCTGGCCTGGCCTCGATCGAGGATATCTGGTGGGACGACCAAAACGGGATGGGCTCGGATACCGGCGACGACTACTTTGCGGCAGACTCCGCTGCCCTCACCGTGCTCCATTGGCTCATTGACCAACTTGTCACGTGCCAGAAGCTCCTGAATGCTGCCGTTGAGGGCGAGGCGCCATGACCGAGATTGACGACGAACGAGCTGCTAAAGCTCTCGAAGCGCTTGGCGGCTGGTACTGTCAAAACTGCGCCACGGAGATGCGTGACGCGACCTACTGCGACGAGTGTGCATATCTCTACTGTCCATATTGTGGGTGCCCATCCACCGACAACTGCGACCATCTCCTTGCACTTTGGGGTGTTGACTGGGGGTTCAGTCCTTCCCCGTTCCGGGGCATGGAGATACCGCGCTTGCCCGAGCGCACCGATGGCTCCTGGCCAGAAGCGTGGCCCGAGGACGACCTTCGGAGTGCGTTCGGCAACCTCCTGCCGCTGCTGGATGCCTACGAGCGAGACGGCTACGACGCCGAGCCGGATGAGTATGGTCAGTACCTCCTGTGGAGTGAGGTTCGGGCGATGCTATCTGAGCAACCCGATTCAAGGAACCGATTCGTTCCAGATTCCCCGATGAGCTGCCCTTACGAGGACGCCTTCTTTGAAGACCCGGACACCGCCCGTGCCGAGATCGCCGACATCGTCGAGCGTCTCGGGACTGGCTTCGAACGACTTGCCGCTCTCGCCGCTATGGGCTCATCGCGGCCATAGTTGGTGTGGGATGGGGGCTGACTCGCTGCTATCGCTGGACTGGCGATCGGGCATGGACTGCATTGACAGTCATGTGGCGGTGGAACCGGCGATGCGCGGGAAGCGACTCAAAGGCCACTCGGTGGTCGGCGAGGCTACGGCTTGGACACGGCGAGCCACTGGAGGGCACCATGGACGGGACGCCGCGCGACGACGAGCGAGAGGAGCGCATCACGATGGAGATCATCGTGGACGCGTACGGCCCCGAGGAGCAGGCGCTCGGCTGGTACTACTACCTCGACGACAAACTCCAGTTCCCGTTCACGGCCAGGTGCATCGCTCGCCGAGCCACATCACCGCTTCAGGTTGGCGACGAGATCGACGTCGTCGGGATGGCACCTGAAGAGGAGTGCGAGCGCGAGATGTTCGTCCTGACGCGCTGGGAGCGCGGGACTCTCGCCGTGCCGCTGTCTCAACTTGAAGGCGTGGCAGCAGACGCGCAAACCCAAGAGGCGATCGCGGACTGGCACTACTGGGTCGGCCGCGGGTACGAATTCTGAGCGGTGCTCGAGCGCCCCATCATTCGTGCCTTCGACCGCACGCTGTGATGCCGTAGTGGCGCCGAGACTGGGCTTCGGATCAGATCAGGCGCTGGCGCCCGTATCAGGCCGCGCCATATCGGACCGGCGCGGCTGGAACTGATTTGGTGGATGGTGCAGCCGAGATCGTGCGCATCAAGAGTAAAGGAATCCCTTACACTTGATGCATGAACCACGACGCGGACGGCCTGTCCAAGCGAGAGCGGGCGCTCCTCGCTGACTGGGAGCGTGCACGGAAGAAGAGCGTGAGCCTGGGCGAGATCGGGCGCGCGGTTGGTGAGCCGGTGGCCCGCATGGTCGCCTCCACCCTCGTGCGGAAGGGCGTGCTCGATCGCATCCGCCCCGGCCTCTACGCCGTCCGACCCTTCCGTGCGATGGCGCGCCCGTGGACACTGCCGTCTCTGGTCGCCGTCGAGTTCCTCCTCGCAGGCGAGCGGCACTACATTGGAGGACTTGCCGCCTTCACCCTCCACCGTCTGACGCAGCAGCAGTATGCATCCGTCATCGACGCGTTCATTACGAGTTTCCGACGACCGCGTCGGCTCGGCGAGGCAGAGATTCGATTCCACCGACGAAAGCCGTCCCTGTTCAAGAGCGGCCTCACCACAATCGATATGGACGGCACGCAGGTCGTCGTGAGCGATCCCGAGCGGACAGTGCTCGATGCTTTGGAGGAGCCGCACATCGTCGGCGGGATGCACGAAGCCAAGCGCCTCTTCAACGAGGGGGTGCCACGACTGGATCATGCGCGGCTCGCGACCTACGCGCTGGACCTCGCGCGCGGCAGCACGTGCCAGCGGCTGGGACTGCTGCTGGAACGCCATGGGATCGAAGGACCGTTCATGGACGATCTTCGTACGCGAGCTGCACGGCCTACAGGCGTCTATCCGCTCATTCCTGGCGACGATGACGGCCTTGCTACACCCAACCCCGTCTGGCACGTCATCGAGAATGACCGACCATGCTCCAGCCTACCGTCGAGCGCGAAGCCTTGACCCCTCCGCCGGCGCCGGATCCCGACTATCTCGCGGACGAATGCCGCGAGACTGCTGCACTGGAGCATCTCCAACCTGGGGCAGTCGAGAAAGATCTCCACCTTACCAGGCTGATCTGGGGCCTGGCCGACGTCTGTGGTGACACGCTGCTGCTCAAGGGCGGGACATGCCTGTGCATGGTACCGCTTGCTTCGACACTTCAGGCCGCTTCCTCAAAAGCTGTTCGGAGATCAAGACTCAGAGTGAGGCATGTGTCCAGCACCCGGATACTGCATTCGAGTAACCGACGGTCGCGCGCAACGCCTGCGACAGGCCCTTCAGGATAGGGGTACTTGCCGCCGTGGAACAGGTTGTTGCGCACTGCCTGGACGAGCCGCAGGAGATAGCGCTCGTCCGTGTCGTTACTGCGTCGACGAAGCGATTCCCACCCAAGGACGCCGCCCCGGGCGACTTGTATTTTGGGAGGGTGATTCGTCAGCCAAGTGCGCGCTTGGTGAGAATCCGCGCTTTGTACTGAAGTAAACCGTCCCTTGAGCGACTTTGAGTACGCCGTCCAATTGGGCTCGGGTCGATCGTCACGTCCGCTTTGTAGGAATCCGCATCGCTTCAGGGAATACTCGAAGCGCGAGAACATAGCGAAAAAATCCAACACTAACTCACGATCGTCAATCATGTGCCTGACTAGATCCACGGTATCGGATGCCACGGCGCATCTCCTGACCATCTCGGCACGGTGAGCGCATTCGTTCCGGGCCGACTGCTCCTTGTCAGGCCAGCAACAACGTTCTCGACGTGCGGTCTTCACCGCCTGCAGGGCGATTGCATGTTCATTGGTGTACCCGAAGCATCATGGAACGGGCGGTCGGGGACTGAAGTCCCCGCCTACAGTCACGCCGTCGCTGCGCGACGGCCGCCGGGAACGGCTGGGGCTGGCGAGCCTGGAGCGTCGCGCAGCGACTGCAGGATCGTAGGCGGGGCTCTCAAGCCCCGACGAGGCGGCACGATGACATCAACATACGATTGCACTGGTAGCAGCATCAGGGCGATTGCATGTTCATTGGTGTACCCGGAGCATCATGGAACGGACGGTCGGGGACTGAAGTCCCCGCCTACCGTCACGCCGTCGCTGCGCGACGGCCGCCGGGAACGGCAGGCACTGGTGCGACTGGCGCGTCGCGCAGCGACTGCAGGAGTGTAGGCGGGGCTTTCAAGCCCCGACGAGGCGGCACGACGACATCAACAGGCAATCGCCCTGTCACCGCCTGGGTCGCACTTGCCTGACAGGCAAGATCGGGGCTAACTGGCCCTGAGCCACCAGGAAACCCCTGATCCGTCTCCTGTCGCGTCCGAAGCCGAGAACGGCCGACCAGGCAGAAAAAGGGCTACCCCCAATCTCATTCTTGGCATGGAAGCGGGCCCGCGCCGGGGGCTATTGCATCCCCGCCGGCGGACTGATCGGCACGAATCGAGACCGCTTCCCTGGATCCGTTGTCCGAGCGGAATTCGCCGTGGAGTTGCCTGACAGGCAATAGTCACCGAACGGCCCCGGGGTAGCGTGGAGGCTCTGGCGTGACCCACAGGGAAGTCTGACGAAGTTCGGCTTGTGCGGGTCAGAGCGCGTGAGCAGACGCACCCCGATCGCGGTGCGCCTGCAGGAGAATTGTGTCGGAGCGCTCTCGTTACTCGGTGCTGCCCTCGTTTAGCTTCGGCAGGAACCAGGCCAGGAGCCCAGCGAGCGGCAGGAACGAGCACAGTCGATAGACCGTTTCGACACCGTAGGTGTCTGCCATGCTGCCAAGGATCGCTGCCGCGATGCCTCCCAGCCCAAAGTTGAGCCCGTAGAACAGTCCCCCGATGAGGCCGATACGGTTGGGCAAGAGCTCCATAGCGTAGATCAGGATCGAGGCAAACGCGCTCGCCATGATCAAGTTGATCATCACCGTGAGGATGCCAGTCCAGAACAGGTCGGCATAGGGCAGGACCAGCGTCAAGGGGAGCGGCCCCAGCACCGAGATCCAGATGATGCGGTAGCGCCCGATGCGGTCGCCGACGATCCCGCCGACCAGCGCGCCGGCGGCGGATGCCACCAGGAAGATGAACAGCATCATCTGCGCCGAGGGGATCGAGAGGCCGAACTTGTCCATCAGGTAGAAGGTGTAGAAGGATCGGAAGCTTTCGCCATAGGCATTCTTCGAGAACATCAGCACCGTAAGAACGACGAGCCCGACGGCGATGGCGGATGGGGTATGGCGGGCCTGCCCTCCGAAACTCCTCTTCGCACCCGAGCGCATCGCGGCAAACGCGGCGCTGATCTGACGTTGCTTGCTGCCGATCCAGAACAACAGCACCATCGCCACGAGCGCGGTGACGGCGAACCAGGCGATGCTCGGCTGCCCCCACGGCACGATGATGAGCGCGGCGAGGAGTGGGCCGATCGCACTGCCCGTCTGACCGCCGACCTGGAAGATGCCTTGAGCCATTCCCTGCCGCCCGCCGGCCGCGTACCGCGCCATGCGCGTCGCTTCAGGGTGAAAGATCGACGAGCCGATGCCGATCACAGCGACCGACACGAGGATCACCGCATAGCTGTGGGCGAATGCGAGGCTCACCAGCCCGGCCAGGGTGAACAGCATGCCCACGACCGGCGAAAACGGGGCCGGGCGCTTGTCGGTCACCATGCCGACTACGGGCTGGAGCAGCGAACCGGCGACCTGAAACGTCATCGTGATGATGCCGATTTGTGCGAAGTCCAGAACGTACGCATCCTTCATGATCGGATAGGCCGCTGGAATCAGCGATTGCATCAGGTCATTCAGGAGATGCGTGAGACCCAGAATCAAGAGTACAGGCATATACACTCTGGGTCGGGTTGGAGACGGCAGAGCGACGGCCATACGAGTTTGTTCCTCCTTCTTCTGTGGCAACGTCACACACGATCTCGTTTCGTCCGGCGACGCCGACAGCTACGAGGATTGGTGCAAGCAGACGTACCAGTGCTGTTGATTCGGAGAAGAATAGTGTCTTGGGAGGCTCCAGAGCTTGACGCCATTCAGCGGTGAGCGGCCACGCTCTCTCGTCGGAGGGCTCCACCAGGCGAGTGTTGAAGGTCGTCCAGCAACACGTCAAGGAACTGGCAAAGCAACGCATGCATGCATGCATGTATGTATGTATGTGTGCATCTCCGAGTAGTCGTTCGCGCGCAGGGCGTCGGGCTGCTGGGCGAACCGGCGATCCCTTGCGGCGTCGCCTCGATCGCGCCGGTCGCGGCACGGGTGGCGGTTCCGATCTCGAAGCGTGACCTGGGCATGAGCGTCCCGTCGATGGCGACCCGTTCGCCGACGATGTCGCCCTGAAACGCTTCTGGTGCAGCGACAGATCCGCGCAGCACACGATGCGGCGCGTTCCAGCCGACCGAGATTGTGTCGGCGTGCACGGAATCCTGGGCGCGCGCCTGAATCAGTGCCTCGGCGTACACCAGGTGGACGCCGGCCTCCTCGGCTGCGACGAAGCGCGTGCCCACCCGTACCGCATCTGCACCCGCTGCGAGCACGGCTACTCCGATACCGGCCTGTCGAATCGGCACCGTACAGCCGACCAGTTCCGTGAACCGGGTGGTGAGCGCCGTGCCCCCAGACCCTTCTCCGCAGCCATCATGCCTCCGCGCATTCTCCAGGCCCGTGAGCTCAGGCTGATCGGCTCACCGAGCTTCACTCTCCCGGCCGGCGCAGCCGTTCACTCGGCTTGACGCCTGCCTCCTGCTGAGCTTGCAGGCTGCTGCTGTGCGTCCCGCATGCTGCGGAGCCGATCTGCAGCCTCTCGAACGTGCTCCTGCACGGCGGCCTCCGCCCTGTGCGGCTCGCCGCTGAGCAGCTCGGAAACCAGTCGCTCGTGCAAGTCTGCAACGCGGATCAGGTCAGTGCCGTAGTATGACTTGGTGTGGACGATGAATCCTCGCGTATAGACAGCGATGGAAGCGAGCATGTCCTGCAGCAGTCGATGGTTCGACCGGGCCACAATCAGGTCGTGAAGCTCCAGATCCAGTTCAATGAGCCGGTTGATGTCACTTTCGAGAGCAGCATGACGCATCTGGTTGGGGATTTCGGTGAGTCGATGCCGGTCCTCAGTCTTGAAATGCCGAACGGCAAGCCTGGCCGCGAGACCTTCAAGCTCCTCGCGGACATCGCAGATCGCGATTGAATCCTCGACGCTGACGCGAGTGACGAACGTCCCGCGATTTGGGACGCTGGTGAGCAGACCCTCATGCTCAAGCATTCGGATCGCCTCGCGGACGGGCTGCCGACTCACGTCGAAGCGCCTGGCGAGGTCGGTTTCGAGGATGCGTGCCCCTGGAGCCAGTTGGCCGTCACGAATGGCCTGCCGGATCGCCTCTGCGATATCGTGGCGCAGTGAACGCACTTGCGGCTTTCCGGTGATCCAATCGTTTGGGACCATGCAACTCCCTCAGTCTCAAATAGTATACACGCATACACTGTGCGTGCAGGATGGCGCCATTCCCGTACCGACGATCCGCTCAGGTGCCGACTGAGGATGGCTCTCCATCCGCACCTTTGGCGGTGGGTGGACCGTCCGTCACGTTCCACACGTTCCAGACGGATGAAGACTCGGACGACCTCGGTCTATGCTGCGACACAGTAGTACGTTGCCATGCTGGATGTGACGGGTGTGTCATCCCGACCCCATTCGGCAAGCTCAGGGCAAGCTGCGCGAGGCACGAGCACACCCGCTCGTCATCCCGACCGCGGCGAGGCACGAGCAGAGCGGAGGGATCTTCCTCGCAGGGGTGTTCAGGGGAAGATCCCTCGACTGCGCTCGCACGCTCGCTCCGCTCGGGATGACGGGTAGGACGCCGCCTTCTGCGTGGTGGAGTAGTAGTCTAAACGATGGTGTAGAGTAGTTCGGGCACTCCCTCGACGGGATAGCCCAAGCGATCGGATTCCTGGACAGCAGCCCGAGCAGGTGCGTAGCGCCTCCGGCGCCTGCTGAACGATCGGTCCTGGTGGGTCAGTTGTCATGGTCGTGGCCACTATGGTCGAGTCGAGGTATACCGTCGTCCGGGAGGGGTGCCATGAGCCGACGACGGCATCGCCACGCGCTCGGTGGCGCAGGCGCTGTCGCTCGTCGTCCAGTCCAGCGTCGACCTGCTCGCCTCGACCGATGGCGACGCTCAAACCAGGTGACCCACTAACCCACCGGCGCAGGTCGACCGAACCGATTGGCCAGTGTGCGCGGCGTCAGATCGTAGAGCGTCTCGTGGCCGTGAAAGAATCGGTCGAGCTCGTCCACCATGAGTGCGAAGAACCGCCCGCGGCCATCCCTGGTCTGGCTCGAAACGTGAGGCGTCAGGAAGACGTTCGAAAGCTGCCGGATCGGGCTGTCGGCCGGAATCGGCTCCGGATCCCAGACGTCAAACGCGCCCGTGATATCGCCACGTCGGAGCCGGGCAATCGTCGCGTCCGGATCGAAGATCGGGCCACGCGAGACGTTCACCAGCGCTGAGCCGGGCCTGATCAGGTCGAGCTCACGTGCCCCGACCATGCGGTGCGTGGCCGGGGTGATCGGCGCCACACAGACGATCACGTCCGACTCGGCCATGATCGCGTCGAGATTGGTGAGCTTCACGCCCAGGATATCGGCGACCTCCTTTGGGACGTAGGGGTCGTGCGCCTGGATCTGGCAGCGGAACGGCTCGAGGAGCTGCACCAGGCGGCGCCCGATGATCCCCAGGCCGATCAACCCGACCCGCTTGCCGGTCAGCTCGAATCGCTCGAACGCACCGGGCTCCGGCCGCTGGTTGCCGCGCCGCTCCGGCCAGCCGCCGGCGATCAGCAGCCGGTACAGCTCAGCCGAGTTGCGGACGGCGTTGAGCATCATCCCGAGCGCCCACTCGGCCACGCCGTACGACGACCCGTTCGTGGTATCGACGACCCGCACGCCGCGTGACTGGGCCGCGATAACGTCGATCCGGGCCGCGAAGCGATCCCCCTCGAGCTCGCCGATGATCCGGAGGCGCGGGGCGGCGTCGAGGATGGCGTCCGCGATCCGGGGGCTGCCGTGGCAGACGATGAGCCCGTCGACATCGCCAACCCTGGCGGCCACCTGCGCCGTCGCCTCCGGATCGTCCGGAACCTCGGTCCAGAGGGTCCGGTCGAACGGGACGCCGCACTCAAGCCAGTCAAGGTCCGCGAACTGGCGCAGCCGTTCGACATCGGACGCCTGGAGCATGCGCTCGCGGACCTCCGCCGTCGAGACCAGCAAGATGTGTGGTCGGGAAACGCTCACAGTGTCACCTGCCTTGACCGAGAAGAGGCCCCCTCTCCGATCAACGGAGAGGGGGCGATCGGCGCGAGCTACTTCGTCGGTTGGATGCGGTGGACGATCAGCCGCCAGGCCTCCCATGGAGGATAGGGGGCCACGTACGGATCCTCGGCGGTCGGCCAGCCGGTCCAGTAGGTGTGGTTGAACGTGACGACGTGGAGCTCCTCGGCGAGCATGATCTCCGGCATGTCCTGGAGGTAGATCTCGAGCGCCTGCGCCGCCAGGCTCATGTACTTCGGATCGTCCGGCTTGCCGGGCGGCATCGCCTCCATCTGGTCGATCAGCTCGTCGTACGTCTTGTTGCTGTAGCGCGAGCACAGGGCCCCACCGAACGGACACTTCTCGCCGACCGGACGGCCGAGCTTGCTGTGCAGATCCTTGAGCGTCTCATACGGCTCAGACAGGCTGCCGCAATGGACGCCGAAGCTCGTGTCAGCCTTGCCGGTCAACTGGTCGTCCAGGAGCGCGGTCGAGCCGGGCGGCTCGACAATCTCAGTGGCGTCGAAGCCGGCCTTCTTGAGTTGAGCGCCGACCGGGGGGGCGATCGGGGCGAAGAACTGCGATCCTCGGACCGGCACCTTGAGCGTCTGGCCGCCCTTCTCCCACAGACCGGCCGCGTTCTTGGCGTAGCCGGCTGCCTTCATGTGCTCGTCGACCTTCGCCTGGCTCGGCGTACCGCGATCGTACTTGTCGATCAGATCCTTCAGCGGGCCGCTGCCGATCCAACGCTTCGACATGTAGGCCGAGAAGGGCGCGACGATCGGGTAGTTGGCGTTCTCGTAGCCGATCGCCGAGATCTCCTGACGGTTGATCGCGTAGTTGATCGCCAGCCGGACGTCGCGGTTGTTCCAGGGCTCCTTGCCGTGGTTGAAGATGAAAGCGTAGCCGCAGCCGTCCGGGGCACCCCAGACCGGCCCCTGCTTGTTCCACGACTTCAGGTTCGGGTTCTTCTCGATCGCCGCCTTGAACGTCCCCGGTTGGAGCGGGTTGCCGCTGTCGGCGCGGTTCCCGATGTACAACTGGGCCGTCGACTCGTCCGAGGCGCCCGGGACCAGGATGATCCGCTGCGGGGCCGGCAGCGACATGAAGCCGACCTTGGCGCCCCACCAGTCGTCGCGGCGGTCGAACACCTGCTGCTGGGCGCTCGACGCGACCATCTTGTATGCGCCGGTCCCGAGCGGCCACCCTTTCGCGAGATCGTAGTTGGTGAACGTCTTCGGATCTTTGTCCTTCCAGACGTGGGCCGGCAGGATGACCTGGTGATTCTCATGCCCGAGCGCGAGGTACAGCTGGAAGAAGCGTGGGCCCGGCTTGTTCAGGTTGATGATGGCGGTCTGAGCATCCGGGGTGTCGACGCCCTTGAGCCACTCCTTGTAGATGCTGGAGTAGAGCAGGTCGGGGGCGTTGTCCCGGAGCATCTCCAGCGTGTACTTCACGTCCGCTGACGTGAACGCCTGCCCGTCAGCCCAGGTCACGCCCTGGCGGAGCTTGACGGTGACGGCGGTGTAGTTTTCGTTGTAGGCGAAGCTCTCGGCCTGCCACGGGATGATCTCGCCCGTGTTCAGGTTGGTGTACATGAGCGCTTCGTAGATCGTCTTGTCGCCGGACTCGCGCTGATGGTTGTAGGAGCCCGAGAGGTAGATGTTGTAGTTCTCAGGGTTGCGGATCTCCGGGACGCTGCCCCAGGGGGTGACCACCAGCGTGCGCTCGCGCGGCACGTCACCGCCGCCGCTGAGGCCGGGGAGATACTGGCAGGAGGTGAGGAGCACCAGCCCCAGGATCACCAGACACGTCAAGGGGACCTTCGTCATCGACTCGGCTCCTTACCCGCACATACGGATGACGTCATCGTCAGCGGCCAGTGTAGCATATCAGTGTATGCCTGTATACACTGCTGAGGAGGGTGGTCCATCAGTAGCCGGCCTCCTTGTTTACCAGGCCCAGGACCGGCTCCCCTTCCGCGAATCGTCTGATGTTCTCGCACCAGAACTCCACGAAACGGTCCCCGAGGCGGTCGGTGATCGCCGAGGTGTGTGGCGTCACGATCGTGTTCGGCAAGCTCCACAATGGACTGTCGTCCGGCAGTGGCTCCACCGCCAGCGCGTCCAGGCCGGCCCCGGCGATTCGGCCAGCCGTCAGCGCCTCCACCAGCGCCGCCTCGTCGACCAGGCTGCCACGCGCCACGTTGATCAGGTAGGCCGTTGGCTTCATCGCCGCGAGGGCTGCCGCGTCGATCAGGTGGTGCGTCGCCGGGGTCACCGGCAGCGACAGGCTGACGACGTCGGCCTCGGCGAGCCCGGCGCGCAGGCGATCTGGCTCGACATACTCGTCCACGAACGGGCAGTCACGTCGCGTCCGCGACACGCCGAGCACCCGCATCTGGAAGCCGAGCTTGCAGATCCGGGCGACCTCGGTGCCGACCCCGCCGGCGCCGACGACCAGCATCGTCTTGCCGATCACTTCCGTCAGCGGGCCGTGCTCGGCTGGGTAGCGCCGCCAGCGTCGCGCCTGCTGATCCCGGAAGAAGTCGGGCAGTTGTCGGGCGAGGGCGAGCATCAGGGTGACGGCGTGCTCGGCCATCAGCGTGCTCATCGGCCCCTTGCTGGCGCTGATCGTCAACGAAGACGTCGCGAGCGCTGGCGTCAGCATCCGCTCGACCCCGGCCGACATGACGTGCAGCCAGCGCAGGTGCGGGGCACTCGCCAGCATCTCCGCCGAGAGCGGAAACCGGATCACCGCGCCGTCGGCGTTCGGCAGCGCCGCCGCGAGCTCATCCGGGGTGGTGACGATCTGGAGGTCGACGCGCGGGTGGGCATCGTGCAGCCGGGCAAGCTGCTCCGGCCGCACCACGAAGTGCGGCGACGCAACCACGGTCAGTCGTTCGGTCATGAGCTCCTCGAAACGCCCCGGTGGGGGGCGGAGGCGTGCCCTCGTCGGGCAATGTCGTTACGCCTTGAGGGCGCCGGCTGTCAGGCCACGAATGAAGTAGCGCATCCCCAGCAGGAACATGATGAGGAGCGGCACGGCTGAGAGCAGGTAGCCGGCGAAGCGCGGGCCGTAGTTGATGATCCCGTAGCCGGCGTTGAACGCCGTCAACCCCACCGTCACCACCTGGAGGTCGTTGCGGCTGATCGTGATCAGCGGCCAGATGTAGTCGTTGTAGCAGCGGAACGCGTGGACGATGCCGAGCGTGACCAGGATCGGCAGCGACAGCGGCACCGCGATCGAGGTGAACAGGCGCCACTCGCTGGCGCCATCCAGCCGGCCGGCCTCGAACAGGTCTTCGGCGAGGGTGGCGAAGAACCCCCGGCAGAGCAAGATCCCGAACGGCAGGTCGGACGCCATCCACGGCAGGACCAGCACCCACGGCGTATCGACGATCCCCATCGACTTGACCAGCATGTAGCGCGGGATCAGCGTCAGCACGGCCGGGATCATCATCAGCGCCAGGAACGAGAAGTACAACGGCTCGCGGCCGGGGAACCGGTGCCGGGCGAACGCGTACGAGGCCAGCCCGGCGAACAGCACCGTCAGGAGGGTGGAGACCAGCGACATCCAGACGCTGTTGAAGACGAAGCGGCTGATCGCCCGCCAGCCGTCCGCGTAGTTGCTGAAGATCCAGGGGCTCGGCAGCGCCCAGAAGTTGCCGTAAATCTGGGCGTTGTTCTTGAACGAGAAGATCGTCAGGTAGACGATCGGCAAGAACGTCAGGACCAGGAAGATCGACGCCAGCGTCAGCAGAGTGGCCTGGGTGACCGTTGCCTGACCGCTCCTCATGCGGGCTCCCTTCGAGCGCCGGCGAGCACGGCGCGGCCGGGTGGATTGACGATGCGGTGAACGGAACTCATGTCGCTTCATGCTCGACGGACGACCTGAGGTAGGTCATGTTGATGATCGTGATCGTCATGACGATCGCGAAGAGGACGAGCGCGATAGCGCAGGCGTAGCCGTACTTGGCGTGTTGGAACGCCGAGTAGTACATCTCCAGCGCCGGTACGGTCGTCGAACGGTACGGGCCGCCGCCGGTCATCACCAGGATGACGTAGAACGCCTGGAATCCCTGGATCACGCCGAGTACGATCAGCAGCCGGACCTGGCCGACCAGCATCGGCAGATCGATGCGTAGGAACCGCTGGAGCGGATTGGCCCCGTCGACGACGGCCGCGTCGTACAGGTCCTGCGGGATCGACATCAGGCCGCCCAGGAAGATCAGGAAGGGCAGCACCTGGACCCAGGGGAAGCCCATCGAGACGATCGCCCAGAGCGCGGTGTCGGCATCGCCGAGCCAGGACCGCTGCAGGCTGTCAAGCCCGACAGCCTGCAACGTCTGGTTCATCAGCCCGATGTTCGGATCGAAGATCTGGACCCAGAGCAGCAGCGTGGCGATGGTCGGCATCACCATCGGCACCACAAACAGCGTCCGCAGCCAGTATTGGAGCCGAGGCGAGCGCAGGTGGAAGACGAGCTCGGCCACCAGGAGCGGCACTGTCAACTCTTTGAGGACGGTGGTGACCACGATGACCAGCACATTGATGAAGCCGGTCCTGAGGTACTGGTCCTGGAGCATCGCCGAGAAGTTGTCCAGCCCGACGAAGTTGAGCTCCTGGATGCCCGGCTTCCAGTCTGTAAACGCGTAGAAGAAGCCGGTGAACGTGGGCCAGTACATGAAGACGGCGACGGTCACGAAGGCCGGCATGACGAAGAGATACGAGACACGCTGCCGATAGATCTCGGCAAACAGCGAGCGCCGCGGGCTTGCAGCCGGCGCCGGGCTCGCGACACGGACAGCCATACGGCTCTCTCCCTGGGTCGACGGCTGTGGCGTCGGGCCGGCCGCCTGCGCAGCCGTGCCCGTCGCCACCCTCGGTCGTGCGCGCCCTACCGCGGCGGCGTCGGCTTCTTGCCCGGGTTGTCGAGGTCGTACCCCTGGGCCTTCGCGACGCGCGGTACGCTCTTCTCGACAGACTCCTGGAACTGCTTGAAGAACTGGTCTTCGCCGATCTTGTCGGTCGCGTACTGCTGCGCCAGGTCGACCCACTCGCGGGTGTTCTCGGCGTCGATCCCGTGGATGCCCGGTGCGCCGTTCTCGGCCTGACCGCGTCCGCCGATCACGCTGAACCGTTGCTTCCAGACGTCCGACAGCTCGACACCCTCGATCATCGGCGGCCCGATCAGGTCGCCCTTCGGGTCTTGCAGCGTCGTCTCGACCAGCAGGCCAGCCATCTTCGGCGAGGAGAGGAACATCAGGAAATCGATCTCAAGGTCGTTCTGGGCCTGGTCCTTCTTCGGCAAGACCCAGTAGCCGGCCGAGTTGTCGATCGTACGGGTCGGCGCCTTGATCAGCGGCGAATCGTCGATGTCGACGAGATTGAAGGTGCCATAGTCGAAGCGGTTCAGACCGAGCGACGAGTCGCCCATGAACTTCTCGAACTGCGAGAAGAACCAGCTTGCGTCCATCCAGACGCCGGCCTTGCCGGTCAGGAAGAGTTGGCGGGCCGTTTCGCGGTTCACACCGATGTAGCCTGGCTGGACGAACTGAAGGAACTGCTTGAGGTGCTTCCAGAGGTCGCGGTAGCCGGGGTTATCGACCTTGAGCGTGCCGTCACGGAAGGCGGCGGTCATCCGGGCCGGGCTTCGCGTGACCTTGCCGAAGGCGTCGTTGTACGGGTCCTTCGGATCGTACTTCCAGGCACCGTCGACGTTCTCCTTGTAGTTCCAATCGCCGGGCTGGGCGCGGACGATGTTGATCGACTCACGCGCGTAGGCGTCGGCGGTAATCCGGCTGAGCCAGGAGAGACCCATCCGCCGCCAGCCGTCGACGTCGCCGGCCATCGGGGTCGGCAGGACACCGGCGTCCTTGAACGTCTGGAGCACCTTGATGAGATCGGTCCAGGTCTTGGGCGTGTCCTTGAGGCCGACCTTCTCCCAAAGGGTCTTGTTGTAGAACCAGAGCACGTAGACGCTGAACATGTTGAACTGGACGACCTGGCCAGTCGCTTCGTCGGCCCGGATCGCGCCGGGCTTGAACATGGTGGACCACTTCTTGTCGGTGTACGGGTTGACCTTCTCGAAGTGTGGCCCGAAATCGACGAACTTGCCGGCCGCCACCAGATCCGGGCAGCTGCAGTCACGCATCAGCGAGGCGTTGGTGCCGCCGACAACTTGAGCCTTCGCCCAATCGTAGTACCCCTCAATCGGCTTCGGATCGATCCGGATATCCACGTTCGGGTACAGCTTGATGTACTCTTTGGCGACGGCTTCCATGCCGGCCGCGTGGCCATAGGTGTCTTCGATGTTGGCGACGATCAAGCCCTCGCGCTTGACGCCGGCCGGGACAGTGCCCGGTCCGGTCGTGGCTGACGGCGGCGCTCCTCCCGTGGACGCGGCCGGCTTCGCTGGTGGCGGCGCAGCCGTACAGCCCCAGAGTGTGCCGGCAACTCCGGCTATGCTCAGGGCCGTGAACTGTCGACGAGTGATGTGCGGCATTGCACTACCTCCCCAACTGGTGGGCGACCATCGCCCGCTCCTCCCCTGACCTGGGCCCACGTCGACTACCGTTCCGCCAGATGACGCACGGGCGCCTGTGCGTCATCTGCTGACTGCTCGGCGACGCGACAGACTTCGGACCTCCCCACGTCTTCGTGACGCGGCCGGCCTGACATCGTCGTCGGCGCCAATCTACCACATTCTCTTGTATGCTTGTATACACTCGACGCCCATCGGTGTGCTAGACTGCTGCCCAACGGACTTCGGGAGAGGCGATCGATGGCGATCGGCTACCTGCTCACCAGATCAGCACAGTTGCTGCCCATCGTGTTCATCGCCGTCACGGTCAACTTCATGATCCCCCGGTTGATCCCGGGCGATCCGATCGAGGCGGCGCTCCAGACGCGGATCGCCATGACTGGCAGCATCGACGCGAACGTCGCCGAGATCGCCGCCGTTTACCGCGCCAAGTTTGGGCTGGACAAGCCGCTCTGGCAGCAGTACCTGGCGTACTGGGGCGACATTTTTCGGCTAGACCTCGGCGTCTCACTGGCAGACTTCCCGCAGCCGGTCATCTCGAAGGTCCGCTCGGCGCTGCCCTGGACGCTCGGGCTGCTCGGCGTCTCGACGCTGATCGCGTTCACGCTCGGCACGCTGCTCGGGGCGCTCGCGGCCTGGCCGCGTGCGCCGCGCTTCGTCCAGGCGCTCCTGCCGCCGTTCATGTTGATGTCGGCGATTCCGTTCTTCCTGCTGGCGATCTTGCTGATGTCGGTATTCGCCGTTGAGCTCCGAGTGTTCCCGCCCGGTGGCGGCTTCGACCCGATCATGATGCTCCGCTTCAACCTGGCCTCGATCCTCACCATCCTGTACCACGCGATCCTGCCCTCGCTCTCGCTGGTGCTGGGGGGGATCGGCGCCTGGGCGCTTGGGATGCGGGCGATGATGGTAACGACCCTTGGAGAGGACTACATCACGTTCGCCGAAGCGAAGGGACTACCGGCCCGGCGGATCTTCCTCTGGTACGGCCTGCGGAACGCCTTGCTGCCGCAGGTCACGCATCTGGCCGTCGCGCTCGGCTCTATTCTCTCCGGAGCGGTGCTCGTCGAAGCGATGTTCAGCTACCCGGGCCTTGGCGGGCTGCTGTTCGGCGCCATCGCCGGCAAGGATTACTTTGTGATCCAGGGCATCGTCTTGATGCTCATCATCTCGCTGGCCGTCTCGCTGCTCATCGTCGACCTCATCTACCCACTGGTCGATCCCCGGATCCGGTACCAGAAGTGAGTGAGATCGTTGCCCCGGCCAGCCCGCCGACCGCCCCAACGACGTCTCCTCCGAGTGGCCCGGTAGCCTGGGCCACGGCCATCCTGCGTAGCCCGCGCTGGAGCGCCAGTTTGGTCATCGGACTGGTGATCCTGCTGGCGGTGCTGCTGATCAGCGTCCTCGGAGCGCTCGTCGTCAACCGGGCCGACGCGGTTGTGGGCGCCGTCACGCCGTCGCAGCGCCCTTCGGTGCAGCACCTGCTTGGCACCGACTCGCAGGGGCGGGACATGCTGACGGTGATGGTGATCGGCACGCCGCAAACGTTGCGGATCGGGTTGATCGCCGGGCTGGTCGGCATCAGCATTGGGCTGGTGCTTGGGCTGGTCTCCGGCTATTTTGGCGGCGTCGTGGACACCGTCATACGGCTGATCTCAGATTCGCTGATGACCGTCCCGGGGATCGCCGTCCTGCTGGTGATCGCCGTCAACGTCGGTCAGATGACGGTCGAGCTGATGGGGCTGACCGTCGCCGTGCTCTCCTGGATGTACCCGACCCGCTCGATTCGCTCGCAGGTCCTCTCGATCCGCGAGCGGCCGTACGTGGCAGTGGCTCGGGCGAACGGCGCCAACGAGCTGCAGGTCGTGTTCCAGGAGATCATGCCGAACCTGCTGCCGTTCATCGCGGCGAGCTTCATCGCCGCCGTCAACGCGGCGATGCTGGCGTCGATCGGGCTGGAGGCGCTCGGGCTTGGCGCCAACGACGTCCACACCCTCGGTACGACGATATTCTGGGCCCAGAAGTACAGCGCAGTCCTTCGGGGGCAGTGGTGGTGGTTCGGTCCGCCGATCGCGATGATCGCGACGATCTTCATCGGCATGTTCTTCGTGTCGGTCGGCGTCGACCGGTTCGCGAACCCCCGACTGAGGCAGCAGACATGAGCCAGGGGCCGACGGCGACCGGTGCCGGCGCGACGTATGGCGCCCCGACAATCGATGCAGCCGCACGAGTGCAATCGGCGACCCCCTCGGATGACCCGGTGCTCAGCGTCGAGGATCTCCAGGTCCACTACCAGACCCCGCGTGGGGCGGTGAAGGCGGTCAACGGCGTCTCGTTCGCGCTCCGTCCGGGCGAGCGGCTGGGGCTGATCGGCGAGTCTGGCTCCGGCAAGACGACGATGGGGACGGCTTTGATGCGGCTGACCCGGCCGCCGGGCCGGATCGTCGGCGGGCGGATCGTCCTGAACGGCCGCGACCTGCTGAGCGTCCCGGAGCGCGAGCTCCGACGGATTCGGATGCGCGAGATCGCGCTGGTGCCGCAGGGTGCGATGAGCTCGCTGAACCCGGTGATGCGGATCCGGGAGCAGATCCTGGACGGGATCGTGGCCCACGAGGGCAACCTCCCCCGCGCCGAGCTGAACGACCGGACGTCTGGAGCGCTGGGGCGGGTCGGGCTGCCGGCCACGCTGGCGGACCGCTTCCCGCATGAGCTCTCGGGCGGCCAAAAGCAGCGCGTTGCTATCGCCATCGCGACGGTGCTGAGCCCGAGCGTGATCGTGGCCGACGAGCCGACGAGTGCTCTCGACGTGGTGGTGCAGCGCCAGGTCATTATGACGCTGGGGCGGGTCCAGGAAGGCCTCGGCGCGGCCGTCATCCTGATCGGCCACGACATGGGCTTGATCGCGCAGTTCGCCGACACGATCGGGGTGCTCTACGCCGGTGAACTCGTCGAGTACGGGCCGATCGACGACGTCCTGGACGATCCGCGCCACCCGTACACCCGGCTGCTGGTCGAGAGCTTACCGTCGCTGGAAGCGCGCCGGGAGTTGCGCGGCATCCCCGGATTGCCGCCAGCGCTGCTGGATCTGCCGCCCGGCTGTCCATTCGCGCCGCGGTGCCCCCACGCCTTCGAGCGCTGCCCCATCGAGACGGCGCGCCTGCTGGAAGTCGGGCCCGCTCGGCGCGTCGCTTGCCATCTCTACGACGAGCCGGGAGTCGGAAGGGCATGATGGACTCCTCGCCGCTGCTGGAGCTCCGCGCTGTCTCGAAAGTGTACGGCGGTGGTTGGCGGAAGAAGCACGAGGCGGTGGTTGCGCTCGACGGCCTCTCCTTCTCCCTCGGCGACGGCCGACCGACGATCACCGCCATCGCCGGCGAGAGTGGCAGCGGCAAGACGACACTGGCGCACCTGTTACTCGGCCACATCAGCCCGACATCGGGCCAGGTCCTGTTTCGTGGCCGCGACGTGACGAACATGACCAGCCGAGAGCGGCTCCAGTTCCGCCGCGAAGTCCAGCCGATCTTTCAGGATCCGTTCGCCGCCTTCAACCCGTTCTACCGGATCGATCACGTCTTGACGATGCCGATCAAGCGGTTCAAGCTGGCCGACGACGGCCGCGCCGCCCGACGGCTGATCGAGGAAGCGCTGGAGATGGTCGGGCTGCGGCCGGGCGAGACCCTGGGCCGGTTCCCGCACCAGCTCAGCGGCGGTCAGCGACAGCGGATCATGGTCGCCAGGGCGCTCATCTGCCGGCCGCGCGTCATCCTGGCCGACGAGCCGGTCTCGATGGTGGACGCCTCGCTGCGCGCCACGATCCTGGCCAGCCTTCAACGGCTGAATCGCGAGCTCGGCATCTCGGTCATCTACATCACGCACGACTTGACCACGGCGTACCAGATCTGCGAGAGCATTGTGGTGCTCTACCGAGGCGCGGTAGCCGAGGCCGGCTCGGTGGAGCAGGTGATCCAGCAGCCAAAGCATCCGTATACGAAGCTGCTGGTCTCGTCGATCCCGGTGCCGGATCGGCGGAGGCGCTGGACCGGCGAGGATCTGCCGGAGCTCGACAGTCCGGCGCCCCGGGTCAGTCACGGCTGCGCGTTCGCGCCGCGCTGTCCATCGGTGATGGACGGCTGCTGGCAGCATCGACCGGCCTTCTATCGGACGGACGAGCATCGAGTCGCGGCCTGCTTCCTGTACCAGGACCGTCCGGTCCTCGAGACGCCGGACGTGGCCGACGTGTTTCCGACCAACGCAACGCCCGCGATCTCGAGCACTGGCGGCGCCTCATGACACCTCCCACGACAGCTGGCGGAGCTCCATGATGTTGCGAGGCGAGCGGGTCATATTCACGGCCCCGATGCAGGCCGAGATCGAGCAGATCGAGGTCGATGACTCGAACCTCGGCCCGACCGAGGTCGTCATTCGGACCCACGTCACCGTCATCAGCCCGGGCACGGAACTCGCCAACCTCCAGGGCAAGCTCCACATCAACTCTGACGCGCCGCGCTGCTACCCGATGGTCAACGTCGGGTATGCCAACGTCGGCGAGGTGATCGCGGCCGGCGCGGACTTGAACGTGCGGCCCGGCCAGCGGGTCTACTCGATGGGCAATCACGCCTCGATCAACCGGCTGGACGCCACCCAGCGCTTCTGCGTACCAGTCCCCGACGACCTGCCGGACGAGCGCGCGGTGTTCGTCCGGCTGGCAAACGTCTCGATGACGACCATGCGCACCACCATCGCGCATGGCGGCGACGCCGTGGCAGTGGTCGGGCTGGGGCCGATCGGGAACCTGGCGGCGCAGGTATTCCAGGCGTGCGGGATGCGCGTCAACGCCCTGGATCTCTCCCCCGCCCGTCGCGCCATTGCCGAGCGCTGCGGCATCCGCGACGTTCAAGGCTCGGAGGCAATGGTCGATCTGGCACGCCAGCACCGACTGGTGGTCGAGGCGACCGGCTCGGCGGAGGCGCTGGCGGGGGCGGTCGGGCTGGCCCAGAACGGCGGCGAGATCGTGATGATCGGGGCCCCCTGGGGCGGCGACCAGAACAGCGTTCCGTCCTGGCGTCTGACCCGCGACCTGTTCTTCCGGTTCTTGACCTTGCGGAGCGGCTCGGAATGGGAGATCGCGCGCCAGCGCACCCCGTACTCGGCCGACGCCATCGTGGACAACATCGCGACCGGACTGACGTGGCTGGCGGACGGCCGCCTGAACGTCGAGCCGCTGATCACGCATCGGCTGCCGCCCGCCGAGATCCAGCGGGCGTACAACGGGCTGCTGGAGCAGCAGGACGAGTACCTGGGCGTGATTCTGGACTGGACGTGAGCGAAGCCCCCTGCCCGGCGCCTGCCCCGCGCGGGGAGGGACCGGGGGGATCTTCAGCGTAAGGGGAGAGCAAGATGAAGATCGCCGAGGTCGAGGCACTGCACGTCGGTGGCGGCGCGTACGTGCGGATCACCACCGATTCCGGGCTGGTTGGGACCGGTATGAGCGCATGTTGGGGGTACCCAGCGGCTGTCCGTGAGATCCTCCTGACATTCCGCCAGTATCTGATCGGCAAAGACCCGCTCCAGATCGAGCACCATTGGCAGTACTGCTACCGGATGGCGCCGTTCCGGGGCTCCGTGCTGTCCGGGGCGGTCTCGGCGGTGGACATCGCGCTCTGGGACATCAAGGGCCAGCACTTCCAGGCCCCGATCTGGGAGCTCCTGGGCGGCAAGTGCCGCGACAAGGTCCGGCTGCACCTGTTGATGGGCGGCGGCACACCAGAGCAGGTCCACGCCAAGGCGAAGGCGGCGGCTGACGAAGGGTTCACGGCCATCAAGTGGGACCCGATCCCGGCCGGCTTCCAGGATATGTCGCTGGCCGCGCTGATCGGCGGGACCGTGGATCAGGTGGCCGCTGCCCGCGAGGCGGTTGGACGGGAGGTGGACCTCGTCCTGGAACTGCACCGTAAGCTGACCCCGCTCCAGGCGATCCCGCTCTGCCACGCGCTCGAAGAGTTTCGCCCGCTGATGATCGAGGACCCGGTCCAGATCGACTCGATCCAGTCGCAGGCCGAGATCGCGAAGCGCATCAACGGCGCGCTGGCGAACGGCGAGCGGATGCACTCCATCTGGGAGTTCCGCGAGATGCTCATCGCGGGCGGGGCACAGTACTGCCGGCCGGACGTCGGGCTAGCCGGCGGGATCACCCACACCAAGAAGATCGCCGCCGTCGCCGAGTCGTTCCACGCCGGGATGATCCCGCACAACTTCCTGGGTCCGGTCCTGACGGCCGCCTCGGTCCACGTGATGACCTCGATTCCGAACTTCACCGTCCAGGAGTACTCGAAGGTGGACGAGCAGCAGGCCGCTGCCTTCCCGGGCACGCTCAAGCGCGAGGGCGGCTACCTCATGGTGCCGGAGGGCCCTGGGCTGGGTGTCAGCCTGGACGAGGCCAGGCTGGCCGAGATGGCGAAGGATCGGGTGAACCCGAACGGGCTGCCGCTCCGCAACGACGGCTCGGTCGCCTACTCGGTCTAGGCACGCTCCCTCTCCCCTGGGAGAGGGCTGGTGAGAGGGTCCAACCATGAAAGTCCTGCTGCTGGGCGGGGCCGGCCACGTCGGTTCGTTCATCACGCCGTACCTCAAGCTGCGCCACGAGCTGCGCGTCCTCGATCTCCGGCCGCCGCGCCACGACGGTGTCGAGTTCGTGGAAGGGTCGGTCTCCGACCCTGATGCCCTGCGGACGGCGCTCACGGGCGTCGATGCGTTCATCTGGGTGGTGATGCGGAAGCCGCAGGGTGGCGCGGTCCGCGATCAGGACATCCCGACCATCGTCGAGAACTACGAGGTCAACACCAAGGCGCTCCACCTGACCCTGTTCATCGCGCAGGAGCTTGGGGTGATGCGCGGCATCTACACGAGCTCGATGAGCGTCCACTATCGCATGCGCGAGCGGTTCGAGCAGGAGGAGCTGATTCCGCTCGACACACCGACGGTCTACGGGTTGAGCAAAGGGTTCGGCGAGCTGATCTGCCAGTATTTCGCGCGCTGGTGGGACATGAACTTGATCGCCCTGCGCATCACCGGCCCGCGCACGCGCGAACAGTACCTGGACGAGCGCGAGATCCCGCGCATCCCGAAAACCGGCAAGCCGCTTTTCGTTACCGACGAAGAGGATCTGGCAAACGCATACCTTGCGGCGCTCGACGCAGTTCAGGTCGGGCACGGGCGGTTCGATGCGATCTTCATCGCTGGTGACGAGCACGAGCAGGACCACAACCTGTCCAAGGCGAAGCGGGTCCTCGGCTGGGAGCCGCGCTCGCACCAGTACCTCGAATGACCCCAGGCCCCGGCCGATCACCGTGCTCCGGTCGGCACAACGCTCCCGACGGTCGCGACACCTTGTGACGCGGGCAACGTCTATACGAGGGCCGATCTGAACGGGAGCGCTCGGCGACGCCTCTGTACGGCATGGAAGAGGTCAGGGGTTCGATTCCGCTCAGCTCCACCAGAGTGTCACGGCGAACGCCCCGCGGGGCGTTCTTCTTTGCGCGGAATCGTGATGAATCGCGCTGAGCAGTCGCGTTCGTTCAGTGATCCGGACGGACGTCGAGCAGGCGAAGCAGGCGCGCCTGCCTCACCCGTGGCTTCCACCCCCGCACTCCACCTTTGCGTGACGGTCCGGTGTGCGACCGTGGCGCATCGTTAGGGTGGGACCGGTCCGAGGCTGCCGCCATCCGGGACATCATGGAGGCCCGCATGAGCCCAGCGGAGCGAGCGAGTCGCTACGAGATCCGCGTGCAGGGCGCCCTTGACGCCCGCTGGTCGGCCTGGTTCGCCGGCCTCAACGTCTGCAACCGCGCGACGGGCGAAACGGTCCTGACCGGGCCGATTCGAGATCAGTCCGAGCTGCACGGCGTCCTGGCCAGGGTTCGCGATCTCGGCCTACCACTCATCGCAGTGCGCCGGCTCGACGGTTGAGGAGGCCACGGCACGGAGCGTGATGGGACAGATCTGCGCTGGCAGGGATCATACATGTTGAGTGAGGTGAACCCGTGACCGATCTGGAACCGACCACCACCACGAACCTCGACCGCTACGGCTCCCCACCGCTGCCGTGGAGCCGCCCCCACGATCTGCTCGCCGGGGCCAGTCGGCCGGGACCCGAGAACTCGTACTTCCTCGGCACGACCCGACCTGATGGCCGTCCGCACGCCGCTGCCGTCGGCGCGTTGTGGCATGACGGCGACTTCTACGTGGTGAGCGGGGCCGGGACGCGCAAGTCCCGCAACCTGGCGGCGAGCCCGGCCTGTACCATCGCGGTCGGGCTTCCGGGGCTTGATATCACGCTGGAGGGCAAGGCGGCACGGGTCACCGACCGTCCGACGCTGGAGCGGGTCGCCGCGCTCTATCGCGAGGCGGGCTGGCCGGCCGAGGTCTCGGGCGATGTCTTCGAGGCGCCATACAGTGCGCCGAGTGCTGGCCCGCCGCCCTGGCAGCTCTACCGTTTCACATTCCACACCGTCTTCGGGGTCGCCACCGCCGAGCCGTATGGCGCGACTCGCTGGCAGTTCGAGCGCTGACGAACGACGGCACAGCCGCCCTGGCTGCCCGGTGACCACCCAGAGATGCACATGGAGAACGTGCATGTACACCAACGAGTTCCGGAGCAAGGTGCTGCTGCGGAGCGAGCAGAGCAACGGTCAGGTGGCCATCGTCGAAGGGGTGGCGGCGGCCCACTGGGAGGGGCCGCCGCTCCACCATCATGACTTCGACGAGGGCTTCTACGTCCTCGAAGGGGAGCTTACCGTCGAGGTCAACGGGGAACGCCACACGGCGCGCCCCGGCGATTTCGCCTTCGCCCCACGCGGCAGCCACCACGCGCTCGCCAACGTGAGCGATGCGCCGGCCCGGTACGTGCTGGTCATCACGCCGGCCGGGTTTGAGCGGTACTTCGATCTCATCACCGCCGAGCAGACCGGCGTCGATCCACCGCCAGAAGCGCTGAAGCCACGCCCGCGCTCAACAGTCGTCGGCCCGCCACTCGGCGGGCGGCGGGGTGACGCCTGACCACAGGGAGAGCACTGTGAAGCTTGGATTGCACATTGCTGCCACCGACTGGGAGGGTGGGCCTCGTCAGCTTGGCTCAAGGCTGGCCGAGGTCGTCCAGGCCGCCGAGGCCGCTGGCTTCGACGCGATCAGCGTGGTCGACCACGTCTGGCAGAGCCCGTACCTCGACGGCCCCGAGAAAAACGAGATCGAGGGATACACCACCCTCGGGTTCATCGCGGCGCACACGAGCCGCGTGCGGCTCCTGACGCTGGCAACCTGCGTCGCGTACCGTCCTGCCGGCTTGTTGGGCAAGATGGTGACCACGCTCGACGTGCTCTCGGGCGGCCGGATGATGCTCGGTATCGGCGCCGGCGACTACGCCGAGGAAGCAGCGGGGCTCGGACTGCCGTTTCCGAAGACCGGCGAACGGTTCGACATCCTCGAGGAGACGGTTCAGGCCTGCCTGCGGATGTGGCAGGGAGAACAGGGCTCCGATGAGCCGTTCAACGGCGAGCACGTCCGGATGGTGCGCCCGCTCAACCTGCCCCAGAGTCTGAGCCGGCCGCACCCGCCGATCCTGATCGCCGGGGCTGGCGAGAAGCGGACCTTGCCGCTCGTCGCGCGCTACGCCGATGCCTGCAACTTGCCACCCATGCCCGACCTGCCCCAGAAGCTGGAGCTGCTGAAGCGGCTCTGCCAGCAGGAAGGCCGCGACTACACCAGCATCGAGAAGACGGCCCCGTTCGCCTTCGACGTTGGGCAGCGCGGCGAGAAGGTCGACGAGCTGATCGGCCGGCTGCGCTGGCTTGGCGGACTCGGCATCGAGACGGTGTTTGGCTGGGTCGTCGGCGTCGATCGGATCAAGCCGCTCGACGTGATGGGGCGCGAGGTGATCCCGGCCGTCGCCTAGCGTTCGGCGACGACGCGGTCGGCGGTCGATGCGAGGAGCCGGCGTCACCCCGATCCGTCGATCCGATGTGTCCCCGTTCGACGTGTAGGCAGAAGACGGAGGAATCACCATGAGCGTCGTGCTGTGGATCGTTCAGATACTGCTCGCGATCGCGTTCTTGGCGCACGGCTGGCTCTTCTTGATGCCGCCAGCCGAGTATGTCGATCAGATGAACGCGTCATTGCCGAGATGGTTCCAGCTCTTCCTCGGCGTGGCCGAAGTCCTTGCCGCCATCGGTCTGACGCTGCCGGGGCTGACGCGGATTCTGCCCTGGCTGGTCACCTGGGCGGCCGGCGGGGTCATCATCGTGACGGCGTCGGCGACGGTGTATCACCTCGCGCGCGGCGAGCTGAGCTCGGCGGCCATCACGCTGGTGCTGTTCGCCATGGCGGTTTTCGTGGCGTACCTGCGCTGTCGCGTCATGCCCATCACCGCTCGGCACGCGGCTTCGGCGGGCAGCCGGGATCTTCCCTCTCGCGCTCGCCTGTGAGTGATGCCGGCCGGTGAGTCCGAGGGTGAGTCTGGGACGGTTCGCGAAAGGTGAGCCGGCCCCGCCTGGCGAATCCGGCGGGACCGTGTGCCGCTCAGTCGGTCAGGCCCGCCGGCCGCCGGTCCCACCCCGCGACATCAATCGTCGCGCGGGGCTGCGCTAAACGGATGCACTGGCCGTGTCTCTCCACGATAGCGCTCACGGGCACATACACCCCAACGCCCGACCCGTCAACCACACCTTCGAGGTAGATGGCCCCGTCGGCGTCGCGGAGCTGGCGAAACTCGCCCCACTTCTGGAAATCAAACGTACACAGATCCATCCCAGGTTCAAGGATCGAAAGATCGACTGGCTCGGTCTCGCTCATCGTGTGCGCGCCTTCCTGTGGTGGACGCGCGCCAGGGGAACCTTGGCTGGCATCGCCACCACCGGTACTATCCAGATAATGAATAGTACTCTGAGATACGTCGGGCGGCAACGTGGGCTGGCTGGCAAGGTCTCCGCGATCTCGATGGGCTGCCCGATCCTGGCGAGCACGTCCCAACCCCCCTGGCCCGGCTCCGGGAAGTGCCCATGTCCGAACGGACTGTACGCCGTCACGGCGACGCCATGGGACTCGCACCAGGGCAGCACGCCGTGCTCGATGTGGCGCTCCCACAGATGGTAGAGCACCTGATTGCAGACGAGACCGCCGGGACCGGAGTATCGGGCTGTTCCGTCTCTGTTGTGTCGTCCGCTGCAGCCAGGCCGCACGCAGGGTGTCGGCGCCGCACGGCGCCCGGTATTGTTGCAGGGACGCCGTGGCTGCGCCCGTCCGCCGACGGCTCGCGTGGGGGGTGCCCGTGCCCGCGCGCCCTCAGTCCTCGTCTGGGCGAGGTTCACCCTGGAGTTGCCTGACAGGTACCATCCGCCGAGGGGCGCACCTGCGAGGAGACCGATCACCATGGCACGGCTCACCGACTGCACGCATGTCGGCAGGGGAGCGCGATGACCGCTTCAGCGCCCGAGATCGGTCCGACCCCGATCTTCATCTCGCCACGGGTGCGGATAGTGCTGGTCCTCCTCGCACTCGCCGCCCTGGTCCTGCTGTTCTGGCAGTCCTCAAGCCTGCTGCCGCTGCTGATGGCCGGGGCGACAGTGGCGCTGATCCTGTCCTTCCCGGTCCGGCTCCTGGCGCGCAGTGTGCCGCGCGGGGTGGCCATCGCGCTCGTCTTCATCGGCCTGCTGCTGCTCCTCGTCCTCGGACTGCTCGGGCTCGTACCGCTGGTCATCATCCAGCTCAAAGCGCTGATCGAGGCTGCGCCGCAGCTTGCCGACAACACGGAATCGACCGTGCTGGAGATTTTGCAGGCCCTGAAAGACCGTGGCCTGCTCGCCGGTGAGCCGAGCGAGCTGGTCGACTCGCTCCGGCAGGGCCTGATCGAGCGGGCACAGAGCCTCGCCCAACAGGCGCTCAGCGCGCTGGTGGGATCCCTCTCCAGCGTGGTGGACACGGCTTTCGACGTCTTCGGGGTGCTGTTCATCGCGATCTACCTGCTGTCCGACATCCGCCGCTTTGAGGATGCCGTGGTGCGTGCGGCGCCGGATCGCTACCGACGCGACGCCCGGGCGCTCTGGAACGACCTGGGCCGGTCGCTGTCGTGCTACCTCAGCGGTCTGCTGGTCTCGCTCGCGATCCAGGGCGTGCTGGCCTATCTGGTCAATCTGGTGCTGGACGTCCCGTACGCGGTTCTTCTGGGGCTGCTCACGGCGGTGACGGGCGTGTTGCCGTACTTCGGCGCGTGGATCAGCGCCATTCCGGCCGTCATCCTGGCGTTCTTCGTCTCGCCGTCGACGGCCGTGCTGTGCGCGCTGGGCTACGTGGCGCTTCAGCAGCTGGAGGGGCAGGTCTTGACCCCGAGGATCCAGGGCAACTCGCTCAAGGTGCACCCGTTGCTCGTGTTCCTGGCCATTATTGCCGCCTGGGACATCGACGGAATGCGCGGCGCGATCTTTGCCGTGCCGGTGCTGGCGATGCTGCGCGTGCTGTACGACTTCTTCGCCGCCCGCCTGCGCGTGCGTCGCCCGGACGCTCCGCCGGTCCTGGCAGCAGCGTCCCCGCCCGGCCCGCCGGCGGACCCGCACCCCGGTCCGTAGCCTCTCCCACCCCGACCCGTAGCCTCCCCCGCCACGGCGGCTGCATCGTCCAGGAGCCTGGAGGCGTTGCCAGACCATCGCCACGAAGGCTGCGCTGGCCTTTCAGGAGTACGGGGCCGGTGTACGCGCTGGCCTGACGGCCGGCCGCTCCCTTCAGCAAAGCTTCAGGCTGCGAAGGGCCACACTTCAGGCGCGGCGGCGTTAATAGTGAAAAGGAAACGGAACCGTACCGTATTACCGAAAGATTCGCGCCACGCCACCCTGGAGCATCTCTCATGGCCGTCGCAGCACCCGCGATCAACAGCCGTTCCGCTCCGGCCCAACGGCGGGTCCAGCGCCAGCAGCAGCCCAGCCGCACGGGCCTCGACCTCTGGCAGGCTCTCCCTTCGGCGCTCGAAGCGCTGCGGGCCAACAAGAGCCGCAGCATCCTCACCGCGCTCGGCATCATCATCGGCGTCGCCGCCGTCATCGCGATTGTGTCGCTCGGGCAGGGCTCCACGGCCCAGGTCACGTCTCAGCTCTCGTCGCTCGGGACCAACATCCTGACCGTCACGCCGGGCAGCACGTCCAGCAGCGGCATCGCCGGTGGGGCGGGCACCTCCTCCAGCCTGAAGGAGAGCGACGCCACCGCCATCGCCAGTCAGGTCGACGGGATCAAGGCGATCAGCGCGACGGTCTCCGGCAGCGCCCAGATCATTGCCGGCGGCGAGAACTGGCAGACGCGCGTCACGGCGGTGGAGCCGGCCTACCAGCAGATCAACAACTGGCAGGTGGCCCAGGGCGCGTTCTTCACCGAGGCCGACGACACGGCCGCCAAGAACGTCGCCGTCATCGGCAACACCGTCGCCACCGAGCTGTTCCCCAACGGCGAGTCGGCGGTCGGCCAGCAGATCCGGATCCGGAACGTCCCGTTCACCGTCGTCGGCGTCCTGACGTCCAAGGGCTCCGGGATGGGCGGCGACCAGGACGACACGGTCCTGATCCCGTTCAAGGCCGGCCAGATCCGCCTCTTCGGCTCGACCAGCATCAGCTCGGTGCTGATCCAGGCCAGTAGCGAGGACCAGATGTCCACGATGTCCGAGGAGATCACGACGCTGCTGCGCTCGCGCCACCGGATCGAGACCGGCGACGACGACGACTTCTCGATCCGCAACAACAGCGATCTGCTCAAGACGATGGGCAGCATCAGCTCGACCCTGACCTACCTGCTGGGCGGCGTCGCCGGGGTCTCGCTGCTGGTCGGCGGCATCGGGATCATGAACATCATGCTGGTCTCGGTGACCGAGCGGACCCGCGAGATCGGCATCCGGCTGGCCATCGGGGCGCGTGACACCGACATCCTCGCCCAGTTCCTGATCGAGGCGCTGGTGCTCGCGCTGCTGGGCGGGATCGTCGGCATCGTGCTCGGGGCCGGCATCGCCTTCGTCGTCACGCGCGTGCTCGGCTGGGCGCTGACCGTCTCGGCCACGGCGGTCGCCGTCTCCTTCGGGTTCTCGGCGCTGGTCGGCATCGGGTTCGGCGTCTACCCAGCCCGCAAGGCGTCGCGCCTGAACCCCATCGAAGCACTTCGCTTCCAGTAGGCTCTGGAGACTCTGATGAACGCGTCGACCTTCAGCTTTCGGACCCTCGGGACACCGCTCCTGCTCGCACTGGCCTACGGCGCGGCCCTGCCGATCTTCGACTCAGCCGTGACCGTCGCGGCGACCATCGGCGTGATGGTGGGGCTGTTCGCGACCTCGTACCCGGCCAGCAATGCCCTCGACGTGCTCCTGGCCGACGACTTCGGGACGCACCAGCTCTGCTCGACGGCGAAGGGGGCGGCCTGGGTCGCGGCGAACGTCCTGACGCTCGTCGTGGGGTGCCTCACGATCTATCTGAGCTTGATCCACCTGGTCCGCATCACGGCCTAGCCGGACGCATCGAACGACCACGTATCCGGGCGGACACCGCAGCCGGGCATCAGGACAGCGTACGCCATGACACGGTACGGTTTCGTATCATGAGGCCGGACGGACCTCTCCGAGATGGAGGTTTTCCATGACCGCCCCAGCCATTCCCGGGTCCGCTGGACGACCTGGCAGACAGATCGATACCGAGCGCACGCGGGCGATCCTCGATGGTGTGCTCGAGCTGCTCCGCGAGATCGGCTACGAACAACTGACCATCGACGGCCTGGCGGCCCGCGCCCACGTCAGCAAGGCCACCATCTACCGTCGCTGGCAGAACAAGGCCGAGATGGTCGTGGCGGCGCTCGATCGGTGGCACGAGGCGACGCACAGCGCCCCCGTTGACACCGGCTCGCTGCGCGGTGACCTCCTGGCCCGGCTGGGGACGATCCGCGACGAGATCTCCGGCCCTGATGGCGCGCTGCTCAACGGTGTGCTGCACGCGATGCAGGCCGACGCTGAGCTGGCCGGCGTGATGCGCCGGCGCGTCCCCGGCGACGATACAGACCGGATTATCCTTCGCCGCGCCATCGACCGAGGCGACGTGCCGCCGACGCTCGATCTCAACCTGCTGTCCGAGGTCGCTGCCGCCCAGATGTTCTCGCGGACCGCCATCATCGGGCTCCCCGCCGACGACGCCTACCTCGCGCATCTGGTGGACGACATCCTCCTGCCGATCCTGACCCGCCGCCCGCTGGAGCGGATCGAGCGCTGGGAGTCGGCGCCCTCGAGGAACTGACGACGGCGTTTCCGCTCACACAGGCAAGGCGGGCCGGGGAGAGATCCCCGGCCCGCTTCGTGTTGGTGTTTTACGAGCGGGGTGAGCCGGGTTGATGGTGATCGGCCGTGCGCACGTTGGGGGTGGCATGACGTTTGACGAATTGCTGCGGGAAACGCCCCCCTCACCCCCGACCCCTCTCCCTCAAGGGGAGAGGGGAGACACACGAGTTGCAGGTAGACTCCCCCTCTCCTGCGCACAGGGACGTCGGTGTAGCCGATGTTCGCGCCGTGCAGCGGAGGGGGTCGGGGGTGAGGGCCTCCCGGCTGGCGCACGGACGACGTGGGTATTTCGTCAAACGTCACAAGCCAGGGGTCTCCTGGAGCGTTTTCGATGATGACGCTCTCCGTGATGGTCGCGCTGGTCCCGATTGGCAGCGGCCTGGAGGAGGGTCGGAGCTCTTGCAGGCGGCAGCCGTGGTGCTGATCGGTGGCCTGCTCACGTCCACGCTGCTGACGCTGGTCTTCGTGCCGGCCATGTTCACCATCTTCGACGACATGCAGCGCGCCGTCCGACGGCTGTTCATGCGGGGCCAGCCGTCCCGCTCCGCGCCGGCCACGGCCGGCGCGGAGCCGGGGCGGCATCCACATCCTCAGGTGGGGCCGCTGCCCCAGGCCGAGCGACAGGCAGCGTAGCCGTACACGAAGCTGGCCGGTGGCTTCTGGTACACCTCTTCGGGCGTCCCGGTCTGCTCGCTCCTGGCGGCGCTCGTCAGCACGACCTGTTCCGGGACCGTCATCGCCCCGGCCTGGTCACGGGTGACCAGGCCGGTCGCCACGTTCAGCCTGCCCTGCAGGCGAGACTGAAGCGCTCGGGACGCGCCTGACGCCTATCATCGCAGCATGCGTACAGGTCTGGAAGGAGGATGCCCGTGATCATCGATGCCCACGGTCACTACACGACCGCGCCGAAGCAGCTCCGCGAGTGGCGCGACCGGCAGATCGCCAGTGCCGGCAGGCCCTTCACGGAGCAGCTCGTCATCGGCGACGACGAGATCCGCGAGAGCATCAGTATGGGACAGCTCAGGCTTCAGCGAGAGCGTGGCCTGGACGT
Source organism: Chloroflexota bacterium (assembly GCA_020845495.1). The sequence goes on along the minus strand of JADLFM010000130.1, from coordinate 3,885 downwards.
TACCCTGTTCTCGCCGATTGCCGGCTGGATGGCCCACCACTACGGTGACGAGCGGACAAGCCGCGAGTGGACCAGTACGACCAACGAGCTGATCCACCGCGTCTGCACGCTGTTCCCCGAGAATTTCATTGGGGTCTGCCAGCTGCCTCAATCTCCGGGGATCTCGCCGGCGAACTGCGTTGACGAGCTGCGTAGGTGCGTCGAAGAGTACGGGTTCGTCGGCTGCAACATCAATCCGGACCCGTCAGATGGCTACTGGACCGGCCTGCCGCTGACGGACCGTTTCTGGTATCCGCTGTACGAGGCGATGGTCGAGCTGGACGTGCCGGCCATGATCCATGTCAGCATGTCTTGCAACCCGAACTTCCAGGCCACGGGCGCGCACTACATCAACGGCGACACCACCGCGTTCATGCAGCTCATCATGGGAGACTTGTTCAAGGACTTCCCGACGTTGCGGTTCGTCATCCCGCACGGCGGCGGCGCCGTTCCGTACCACTGGGGGCGCTACCGGGGGATCGCGCAGGATGCCGGCCGGCCGCCGGCCGAGGATCTCCTCAAGAACGTCTTCTTTGACACGTGTGTCTACCACGAGCTGGGCGTGCGCCTGCTGGTGGATGCCATCGGGACGGACAATGTGATTTTCGCGTCCGAGATGCTCGGCGCGGTCAAGGGGATCGACCCACAGACCGGCTACCCCTTCGACGACACCAAACGGTACGTGGACGCGCTCAACCTCTCGGATGAGGAGCGCACGAAGATCTTCGAGGGCAACGCGTTGCGCGTCTACCCACGGCTGAAGCAGGCCCTCGCCGCACGCTGACTCCCGCGCCGGCGCGGCCCGGTGACGGGCTGCGCCGCGCCAGAAGCGGTCGCCCGGCGACGACGCTGACCCTGACGGCAGCCGCTCGGTCCGTCGGCGGGGCCGGCCCGCTGTTCAGCAACCGCTCGCCGTCCCGCTGGCCGCGTTCAACAGGCTTCATCGTCCGTTTGGCCCATTCTGGCCCATCGTCGTGCGGACGCACGGTCGTGCGGGCTGATGACTCCCCACCGTCAGGAGCCGCCGCACGGCCTCGGTGGCCGGCCGATCGAGCGCCGTCGCCAGCGGCAATTGGGCCATTTGGCCGACGAAACGTTTTAGTCGGCGCTCTACTCTGGAGCGCGACGGACCAACTGCCGTGGATGGTCCGACTGACCGGTACCAAGCATCGTCGCGACGACGATATGCATGGCGGGCGGACGTGGCCGGGCCACCGCCGCGATGGTCAGCGTGAGATGCGCAGTCCTCGGACACCGCTCAGGGATGGCGATGGCGCCGGGGTACCGCTCCAGGATGGAGAGTGAAGCCATGACGATGATGCGTGAGATGTCGCGACGGAGCTTTCTGGCGGTCAGCGCCAGTGCGCTGAGCGTCGGGCTGCTGGCTGCCTGTTCGCAGGCGCCTGCCCCCGCGCCGACAGCGGCACCGGCGAAGCCGGCCGGGGCCGCGACCGCCGCACCGGCGGCCCCGGCTGCTGGAGCCCAGCAGGCTGCGCCAGCGGCGACAGCCGCGCCGACTGCACCGGCTGCCGCCCCGAAGCCCGAGGCTGCCAAGCCGGAAGCTGCCGCGAAGCCGGCCGCCCCCGCGCCGGCTGGCAAGCCTGATGACCGGATCGGGCGCAGCCTCATCGGCAAGATCGAGGGGCCGACGGTCGTTACCGATCCTGCCCAGTTCCCGAAGACCTTCAAGGAAGCCCCGCAGCTTGCTGAACTCGTGAAGCAGGGCAAGCTGCCGCCGGTCCAGGAGCGCATCGGGCAGGATCCGCTCGTCGTGAAGCCGGTCCACGAGACCGGCAAGTACGGCGGCGCCTGGCGTAGAGGCTTCACCGGCCCGGGCGATGTCACGGGCGGCATCCGCGTGTACGGTGGCCCCGACTTCCTGCTCTACGTGGACTACACCGGCTCGAAGATCGTGCCGAACATCGCCCGCGACTACAAGGTGAGCGAGGACGGTCGAGTCACCACCCTGTACCTGCGGCGCGGGATGAAGTGGAGCGACGGCCACCCGTTCACGGCGGACGATTTTACGTTCTGGTTCGAGGATGTGTACCAGAACAAGGAGCTGAATCCGCAGCCGGCCGCCGTGATGTCGATCAACGGCAAGCCGGGCTCCATCGTCAAGGTGGACGAATACACGGTCGAGTACCGCTTCCCAGATCCGTACTATCTGTTCCCGACCTTCCTCGCCTACAACTCGGCCGTCTCCGGGCAGGTGACGCAGGGGCGGTACGGGCTTGGCAGCTACATGCCGGCCCACTACCTCAAGCAGTTCCTGCCCAAGTACGCCGGCCAGGACAAAGTGCAGGAGTTGACCAAGGCAGCCGGGGCGGACACCTGGGTCATCTTCTTCAAGAACCAGGCATCTAACCATCTGAATCCCGACCTGCCGACCGTGGCCCCCTGGAAGACCGTCACTCCAGTCAACACCCCGACCTGGACCCACGAGCGGAACCCGTACAGCATCTGGGTGGACACGAACGGCAATCAGCTGCCGTACATCGACAAGGTCCAGTTCACCCTGGCCGAGAACATCGAGATCGTGAACCTGCGCGCCATCGCCGGCGAGTACGATCTCCAGGCCCGCCACATGGACATCGGCAAGCTGCCGGTCTTCGTCGAGAACCAGCAGAAGGGCAACTACAAAGTTACGATCAACCCGATGGCAACGGGATCGGACTACGGCATCTGGTTCAACCTGGCGTTCGATGCGGACCCCGAGATCGCGAAATGGATCAACAACATCGATTTCCGCCACGCGGTCTCGTACGGGATTGACCGCGAGCAGGTGAACGAGGCGTTCTTCCTGGGCGTCGGCGTCGCGGGCTCCTGTGCGCCAGTCGAGAGCAACGCCTACAACCCTGGGCCGGAGTGGCGCACCAAGTGGTGTACCTACGATCCGAAGCAGTCGAACGCGCTGCTCGACAAGATCGGGCTGGACAAGAAGGACTCGGAGGGGTTCCGGCTGCGGACGGACGGCAAGGGCCGCCTGACCTTTGAGATTCAGACGCTGGGCGGGCAGTTCGTGCAGTACACGGGCATCTCGGAGATGGTCCGCGAGCAGTGGAAGAAGATCGGGATCGACCTCCAGGTGAAGGAGCTTGAGCGGTCGCTCCAACTGAAGCGCGCGCAGGCCAACGACGTACAGATGACGGCCTACAGCAACGAGGGCAGTGACACCCTGTTCCTGGCCTCTGGCTGGGTCTTCCCCGTAGACCAGACAACAAGCTGGTACATGGTCGAGTACGGCAAGTGGTTCCAGTCGAACGGCAAGGCCGGCCGGGAGCCGTTCCCCGAGATGAAGCAGGTCATGGACCTCTGGCGCAGCGCGTTCTCGGTGCCGGAGGCGGAGCAGGTCAAGATCGGCAAGCGGATCTGGGAGATCGTCTGTGACACACAGTGGTACATCGGCGTCGTGGGCCAGTCAGGCGCCGTCGAGGGCATCCAGGTTGCGAAGAACAACCTGGGCAATGTTCCGAGCGCCTACGCGAACATCAACCTGACCTGGCCGCCGAGCATCTCGCGGCCGGCCACGTTCTACTGGAAGTCCTGACACCCCCATCCTAACGTCACCAGATCGTGCGCCAGGCCCGACGCTGGTCGGGCCCGGCGCTTGCCCTGCCCGGGGCGATTGTGCGGACCCTGTTTGGGCCTTCGCGCCCCGACCGCCCCGTGGGACGGCCATCTGAGGGCGATTGCATGTTCATTGGTGTCCCCGAAGTATCATGGAACGGGCGGTCGGGGACTGAAGTCCCCGCCTACAGTCACGCCGTCGCTGCGCGACGGCCGTCGGGAACGGCCGGCACTGGTGCGACTGGAGCGTCGCGCAGCGACTGCAGGATCGTAGGC
>JADLFM010000129.1 GCA_020845495.1 Chloroflexota bacterium | reverse complement strand
TCGGGCACATCGGTCCCGGTGCGGTTGATCATGTAGTCGCGGAAGTCCGACGCCTTCGACCACTCATAGTCGCCGCCGGCGTGATGAACGGCGGCGGCGTGGAGCAGCGCCTTGGACGGCATGCAGGCCCAGAACGGGCACGAGCCGCCGAACAGCGCCCGGTCGACGATGGCGACCGATGCGCCCCTCGAGCGCGCGTAGTGCGCGGCGGCCTCGCCGGAGGCGCCGGCGCCGATGACGACCAGGTCGTATCGGTCCATGGTGGGCATGCTAACTTCAGTCTTGGAGGCCCACGTCCTGGAGCGGCTCACTGGTCTTGCGTTCTGCGGCTCGCGCCCGCCGTCCCAGGCGGCGGTTTTGGTACACGAGGAGCGCACTCCAGAGGCGCTCGTGGTCAAGTCCCAAGATCGCGTCGACTTCTCGCGTTGCGGATCTGAGCTCGCCGTTTCGAATTCGCCGATCGGTGATCTCGAATGCTGCCTCAAGCCGGCGACTGAGATCCTCACTGATCCGAGGCAGAATGAGGCGCTCCGCCTCGCGCGTCTCGAGTTTCAGCACACCGCCGCCGTAGGCTCGGCCCTCTACCTCCGCACTCAAGAGCGTCAGAGAACTGGCGGCGGCGACGGCAAGCGCGCGAAGGGACGCTGGGGCGTGGCCCTCCGCAAGTGCGACGCCGTGCAGCAGGTTGGTGCTTCGCGAACTGGCGGTGTTGACGATGAGGCGTGGCCCACGGTGCTGCATGTACGGCAGGAACAGATCTGGCCGCCGTTTCGAGAGTGGCACGGCGTACCACGCCCTTCTCACGCGGCACTTGTATCGCTCAGCGATTCCTGTGGCCTCGCCATGTGCGAGATACGCCTGGACCTCGGGTGCCAATTCTTCCGGTCCATTCAGATCGAGGAGCCAGCGCAACTCATCCGCTCGCACCTCAAGCCCTGGCACATCGGACGGTCGGCGCACCGCCGGGGTCAGGACATGCCGCGGCAAACGCCAACGCTTGACTTGGGCGTCATCGAGGACGAAGAAGTCATTCCCCCCGCTTACAAAGCCGATGTCCACGTGGGCGAAGGTCCCCAGGCGCTGATGCGCGTAGCGGTCGAGGGCACCGCGATAGATGCCTTCCGCCTCGGCATCGATCGACGCACTCCAGCGTGATGGCGCATATCCTGCGTCAGAGTCGGGTGTGTCGAGACTCACGGCAGCCAGAGCCTGCTCATCGGCGACCCTGATGATGCGGAGCCCTGCGCAATCGTCGCTAGAAGCGAGCAAGAGAACCGCGTCAACCTGGGCGTCGCGGAAGATCATCCGATCGAACGCGATGACAAGGACGGACGAGAACCGGCGGAGCAGGAATTGGCGAACCGGCTGCCCGTAGTCGGTGTGCAATAGTTCAGCCGGAAGCACGAGTGCCATCCGGCCTTCGGGCTTCAAGAACGCCGCCGAGTGAATGACAAAGTGTGCCCAGGAGGAAGCCAAGCGGGTGAGTTCGACGCCTTGGTCTCGAGCACGAGCCAGAGCTCGATCACGATCAGCGCCGTTGAATGCGTGATACCGGATGTAGGGCGGATTCCCAATCACGGCATCCACGGACGAGATAGAGCTAGGCTCGACCTCGAAAAAGTCAATCGGTCGGATGTCTGCGTATGGCGCAATCGCCCGAGCTTTCGCTGCTTCTCGGGCATCCCGCTCGACGCCCAGAACGCGGTCGTCGAGCTTAGCAACACCGAATTCGCGGTAGCGGGAAACGAGAGCTGATACGAACGCGCCGTCACCGCAGGACGGCTCCAGGGCCCGGTCGTCGGCCGTCCTCACCGCCCAGCGCGCGAGGAACGCGGTCAGCTCGGGCGGCGTATAGAAGGCACCTCGTGCTTTGAGTTCCTGGGGAGTTGCGACGAGAGCGTGGGTCATGGGGCCATCGTAGCCAGCGGCTGTGACAGCGGCCGGTCGCAAGGGTTAGTCGCCAGCATCGGCTTCCTCGGCCCGTGCTTCTGCGGGGGGACCGACCGCCGGAGCAGACACGCCGATCGGGGTCTCGGCCTTGAGTGCCACGAGATCCTGGCACGCGCGGTAGAGAACGCGATCGAGGCTCAGGTCGATCGGCACGGCGACTTTGCGGTACGTGGTCGGCTGCGACTCCGACTCGGGCCCGAAGCAGAAGACGCCGACGCCGTCCTGGACCTGGGCGGCGGTGTGCGCAAAGCCGATGACGGCTTCGAAGTCAGTGTGACTCACGACTCTTGCCGCAATGAACAGGTACGCACTTGGCGGCACCGAACGGAGCCAGGTCGTGAGGTTGCCCCCTGGTGTCGAATCCGGCGACTGGCCGCGCGCCGCCATGATGCGTCCGTACTCGGCCTTGAGGTCGATCGTCTTGAACGCGACCTCCTTCACTCGTTTGCCAAGGTCTGCCGAGCCGGCCCGGCCAATCGGCTTCTGGCGCGGCGACAGTTGGTGGCGCGGCGTGCCGACTGCCTTCGCCTCCAGCGTGAAGCGAACGACGCCCGTGTTCGGATACGTCAGGTCGAGGTTGTGGTTCGCGAAGACGAAGCCAGGGACCCCGCCGCGCGAAAAGAGCTCCACGCCGGCACAGTTCTCGAGCAGCAGCGCCAGCAGGTCGTTGAAGAAGTCGCCCTTGCCGTTCTGAAGGTCCCCGATGTCAGCCATACCTGAGGCAACATTCGCATCGAATCCCTCCATCGCGACGACAAAGGCATCTTCGACCTCAGTCCACGTCCGCGGGCTGGCGACGATTGCCTCGGAGTACATCGCGTGGAGAGGTGCACATGCCGGCTTGGTCGCGACGAGCTTGCTGGTGGATCGGACCTTGGCGGTCTGTCGGGCCATGGAACGAGCATGGCATGGATCCAAGCGCCAGCCCAGCGATTCATCGCGCCAGCACCTCGGAAAGGCTCCGGACGACGCGTTACAGCGGTGTCTCCATCGCTATCTGCGTGCCAGCCACCCAGGTGCGGATCGGGTGGACGGCGCCGAGTCGCAGCGCGAAGGCGCC
>JADLFM010000128.1 GCA_020845495.1 Chloroflexota bacterium | reverse complement strand
CTGCCGTCCGACACGAATCGGAGTATCGCCACTTTTCGGACCCGCCGTCGCCCACACCGCTCGCCCAGAATGCCCGGTCTCTCGGAGACCACCCTCCCCAGGTCGCGGCATAAGGGCGGAAGTCGAGGCTAGCGTTTGCTCCATCTCCCAGGCGGAAGGACGCACGCCGCCCCGGTGGGTGGTACCACCGGGGCGGCCGGATTGGTGCGCCGAACGGAACCCGGTCAGTCGTCGCTGCTGTTGAGGAAGCCGAAGATCTGAAGCACCGCGATGAACAGGTTGTAGATGCTCAGGTAGATCCCGATGGCCAGCAGGATCGCGTCGTCTCGGCCGGCCTGGGCGTACTTCAGGCGCTGGAGGTCGTACATCACGAACCCAGAGAACAGGATCGCGGTCACGACCGACAGCAGGAAGCCGAAGATCCCGAGTGGAACGCCGAACAGGCTCAGGACGATGCCCACGAGGCCCGCCAGCAGCACCGCGATCAGCCCGGCCATCAGGTACGCGCCCATGCCGCTGAGGTCGCGCTTCGTCGTCCAGGCGTAACCGCCGAGCGCCAACACGAGCGCCGCCGTCGTCGTCGCCGCGTTGACCACGACGCTACCCATACCCCGCGCGACGTAGCTATCGATGATCAGACCGAGGGCCATCCCCTGGAACACGCTAAACAGGTAGAACAACCCGAGCGCTACCATCGACGGCAGTTTGGCGCGGGCGAAGCTCAGCACGAGGATGCAGGCGATCGAGCCGATCATCGCCATGACCATCCCGCCGACGCCGAGGTGGCGCCCGACGAGGTAGCCGCCAGCCGTGAACAGCAGCGAGAAACCGAGCAGCCCGAGCACCTGGCCGGTGAGCGTGCCGCGCCGGGCGCGGTCCATCGCGCCGGCGTAATACAAGCTGGTAGGGTCGTAGCTCATGGCGAACCCCTCCGATGACGAGCGTGACCAGATGAGTCTGGTTCCCAGACGTCTGAGCTCCAGTATAGGGCCGCCCGTCGCGATCTCGGCGGTTCGGCGCGTCATTTCATCAAACCCTAATTCCCATCCGCGCTGGCGCTCAGAATCGTGTGACGGGCCGTTCTCGCCGAACGCTCGGAAGCCGGCCGGTGCGCCCTGTCCGCGCCGCCCACCACGCGAAGGCCGGCAGCACGCATGGTGCTTGTCTCCTTCGGTGGCGAATGGCCGAGTCCCCTACCCGAAGGCCGGTAGCACCTCGTCGATGAAGAGGCGCATATCGGTGGTCTCAGGGAAATCGGCGAAGATGAACTGCACCATGTCGAAGCCCATTTCGGACAACCGCTGAAGGTGCTCGCGGAGCTCGGCCGGGTCGCCGGCGAACGGCGGGTTCTGCTGCTCCAGACGGGCACCGGCTCGCACCCGCGCCGCCGCCCGGTCGCGGTCGAGGAACACCACCAGCGGGCAGGCCTTGCGGATCGCCGCCACGTCACGCCCCACGTCTCGGCACTGCGCCTCCAGAGCGGCCAGCTTCTGACGCTGCACCTCCGGCCGCCGCGCGTACGAGAGCCACCAGTCGGCGTGCTCCGCCACCACCCGCAGCATGAATTTCTCGCCGTCACCAGCCAGCATGAGCGGTGGCCGTGGGTCGGGGCGCGGCTCGCAGTACGCCTGCTCCACCTGGAAGTACGGCCCGTGATAGGTAGCTGGCGCTTCCGTCCAGAGCGCCTTGATGACCCGCACGGCATCGTCCAGTTGCGCGATTCGCTCACGCGCCGTGGGGAACGGATAGCCGTAGGCGTGATACTCCTCTTCGAGCCAGCCCGCTCCATACCCGAAGATGAAACGGCCGTGGCTCAGGTACTGGAGGCTCGCCGCCATCTTGGCGAGGAATGGCGGGTGGCGATACGAGGCCCCGATGACGCAGGTGCCGAGCATCGGGCCAGGATAGCGGGCTGCCACCCAGGTCAGAACCGTCCAGCATTCCAGGCGGAAGCGATCGGCGGTCATGTGGTGGTCGGAGATCCAGAGCGACGAGAAGTGCTGCGACGCGATGTCGAGCACTCCCTGGAGATCCTTGGTGTAGGTGCGGGGATTGACCGGCTCGATCAGTCGGTCGCCCGTAGGCGGGTTGTAGCCAAGCAGCAGTTGGCGGGTCGTCATCGCGCACACCTCTCCGGCCGGCAGCCTCCGACCGCCCGCCGGCGCCATTCAACCTGGACCTGGGCCGCGTGTCAAGCTGATGCGCTCCCGAACCGCAGACATCCATCGTGCGAGCGGACGCGAGGGTGACCGTTCCCCACGCTCCTGAACCTATCAGTCCGGCAGGGCTGGTATGGTACCCTCATTTATGGAACCGGCGACGGTCGTCGGAGGGAGCGTCGTGTCGTCCACAAGCGCCACTAGAGTCCGCGACGTCATGAGTCGCTACGTCGTCACCGTGGCCGAGGACACGTCTGTCCTCGAAGTCGCTCGCATCCTGGCGGAGCGGCGCTTTAGCGGCCTGCCGGTCGTTTCCCAGACGGGCGGGGTCGTTGGCATGGTGACAGACTTCGACCTGCTCGCTCGCGACGGTGCTGCGGCTGGCGACGTGATGGACCAGGAGATCGTGTCGGTCAACGAGGATACGGATATCCGCGAGGCCCGCGCGCTGATGATCGAGCGACGCGCGGCTCGGCTCCTCGTCTTCAAAGGTCACGAGCTCGTCGGGATCGTCAGCCGCGGCGACATCATCCGCGAGCTCGTGCTGCATTGGATTTGTGACGTCTGCGGCGAGATGAGCCGGGCCAGAACATCGCCCGAACGGTGCCCGAAATGCGGCACTGTCGGGCGATTCCGCCACGAGCGTCAGCACCCCGGCATGTGATGTGCCACCTGGGTCGGTGGACGCCCGCGCGAGCGCCGCGGGAGTGGCATGCACGAGAGAGCGGTGCGCCACCGGAGGGCACGGCGAGTAGCACCAGGCTCGCAGGCACGAGGCCCGCAGGCACCAGGCCCGCAGGCACAAGGCCCGCAAGCACGGTCCAGGACAATACGCCCACGACCAGATGACTGTCGGTTGACGGACGTCAGATGACGGTGCGGCAATGAGAGAGGTTGGGAAGGGAAGAATGGCGAGCAATGGCAACGCGCGGGACGGTTCGGGCGACCGCGCGGACGTAGCGGCCCGCGAGCACACGGCCGCCACGACATCCACAAAGGCAGGCGGCCGCAAGAGCACGGCGCGCACCGGCCAGCCGAACGGCAAGTCCGAGCACGACGCCGTGACTCCGCCGCCGATCACGAAGCTCCGGGGACGGCCGGAGTCGAAAGAGGAGCTCATCGACTTCTACCGTCAGATGGTGCTCATCCGCCGCTTCGAGGAGAAGGCCGGCGAGATGTACACCCGCGCCAAGATCGGCGGCTACTGCCACCTCAACCTCGGCGAGGAAGCCACCATCGTCGGCCTGATGTCCGCGCTCGAGCCCCGCGACTACATCTTCACGAACTACCGCGAGCACGGCTACATCCTGGCGCGCGGCGTCGACCCCAACCGGATCATGGCCGAACTGTTCGGCAAGGTGACCGGCGTCTCACGAGGCCGAGGCGGGTCGATGCACCTGTTCGACGCCCAGGCCCATTTCATGGGCGGCTACGCCATCGTCGGCGGGCAGTTGCCGCCCGCGACGGGGGCTGGCCTCGCCATTTCTCATCGCGGCACGGATGAGGTCGTGGTCTGCCAGATGGGCGACGGTACCACCAATATCGGCGCCTGGCACGAGTCGCTGAACATCGCCCAACTCTGGAAGCTGCCAGTCGTCTTCCTGGTGGTGAACAACCAGTTTGGTATGGGTACGACCGTCGACCATGCGTCGGCGGTGCCCGAGATCTACAAGAAGGCGTGTGCCTTCAACATGGCTGCGGAGCGTGTCGACGGCAACGATCTGCTGGCTGTGCGCGACGCCACACTCCGGGCCGTCGAGCGCGGCCGTCGTGAGAAGCTCCCGACGGTCGTCGAGGCCGTCAGCTTCCGCCAGCGCGGACACTCGGTCGTGGACCCGGATCGCTACCGCTCGCGCGAACTGGTCGAGCGAGGACGCTCGCTCGATCCGCTGGCCCGCTATGCCCATGCCCTCATCGACGCCAGCCTGATCGACGAGGCCGGCCTCAAGCAGATTGACGACCAGATGAACCGCATCGTCGAAGCGTCCGTTGCGTTCGCCGACGAGTCGCCGGAGCCGCAGCCGAAAGAGCTCTTCACGTTTGACTACGCGACGGATGTGCCGAACGTCGATCGCACCTTCCCTGGCGATCACACCGGCCTCGCGGACGTCAAGGCGCTTGGAGGTCGCTGAGCCATGCCTCTCATCACCTATCGCCAGGCGCTCCACGACACGCTGCGGGATGAGATGAAGCGCGACGAGCGCGTCATCCTGATGGGCGAAGAGATCGGCGTCTTCGAAGGCTCCTACAAGATCACGGCTGGCCTGCTCCAGGAGTTCGGCGAAAAGCGCGTCCGCGACACGCCGATTGCCGAAGAGGGCTTCGTGGGAGCGGCGATTGGCGCGGCCATGCTGGGGCTACGACCGGTCGTCGAGATCATGACGATCAACTTCATCATGCTCGCGATCGACCAGATCGTGAACCATGCCGCCAAGATCCACTACATGTTCGGAGGCCAGTCCCGCGTGCCGATGGTGATCCGGACGCCGGGCGGCGGCGGCCAACAGCTTGCGGCGACGCACTCACAGAACCCGGAGGTCTGGTTCGCCCACGTCCCTGGCCTGAAGGTCGTCGCACCGTCGACGCCGGCCGATGCGCGCGGACTGCTCAAGGCCGCCATCCGCGACGACGACCCGGTCCTGTTCCTCGAGAACCTGGCGCTCTACAACACGCGTGGTGAGGTACCGGCCGACGGTCCGGACGAGGGCGTCATCCCTATTGGCACCGCCAGCGTGAAGCGGCAGGGGAAGGACATCACCATCGTCGCCTATTCGCGGATGGCCGCTGTCGCGGTCAACGTCGCCGAGCAGCTTGCCAGCGAGTACGGTATCGACGCCGAGGTGGTCGACATTCGCTCGCTGCGCCCGCTCGACCGGCCGACGATTGTCGAATCGGTGAAGAAGACGAACCGCGCCGTGGTATTCGAGGAAGACTGGCGCTCCTACGGTGTCGGCGCGGAGATCGCTGCCACCATTCAAGAGTACGCCTTCGATTATCTGGATGCACCGGTCCGCCGGATCGCCGCCGCCGAGGTGGCGCTGCCGTACTCCAAAGTCATGGAGCTTGCGGCGCTGCCCACCGCCCAGCAACTCGTCGAGGCAGTCCGCGCGACGCTCGAGATCTCTGGTGGTAAGCGCACGTTCTCGCTGGCAGGCGCCGGTGCAAACGGGGGTGCCGCGTGGCCGAAGTGACCATGCCACGGCTCTCGGACACGATGACCGAGGGCACGATTGCCCGCTGGCTCAAGCACCCGGGCGATCCGGTCGAGAAGGGGGATGTCCTCCTCGAGATCGAGACCGACAAAGCAACCATGGAGCTTCAGGCGTACGAGTCCGGTGTCATGGAAAAGATCCTGGTCAAGGAAGGCCAGACCGTTCCGATTGGCCAGCCTATTGCCGCCATTGGCGATGGCTCGCACGTCGTGGCGGGCGGGGGTGGCGCGGCGACGGCCGCTCCCAGTGAAGCGCCATCCCATGTCCAGGTGACTTCGACCGAACCGTCCGGGGCCGGGCAGGATACCGAGCGGATCGGTGCGGCGCCGCTGCCGAGCGGCACGCCGGCCGTTGCCGGCGCTCCGGCTGCTGCCACGGCTCCCGGTGGCGAGCCGGCGGCAAACGGTGAGGTTCGCGCCTCGCCGATGGCGCGCCGAATCGCCCGCGAGCGCGGTATCGACCTCGCGGCGATCCAGGGGAGCGGCCCCCACGGCCGAGTCATCCGCGAGGACGTCGAGCGCGCAGCGACCCGGGTTGCCACACCGGTTGCCGCGCCGGCGCCGGTGCCCCAGCCGTCGCCGACGGTCGCTCCGCCGACACCCCCGAGCGCGGCCCCCAGCCTTACCGCGGCCGGCCCCGATCAGGAAATCGAGGAGATCCCGCTCAACAACATCAAGCGGATCACCGGTCAGCGGATGGTGGAGTCGCTCCAGTCGGCGCCGCACTTCTTCCTGACGGCCGTGGTCGACATGACCGACCTGCTGGCACTGCGCACGGAGATCAACGACCGCCTCGCGGCGGGCGGCGAGCAGAAGGTGTCAGTGAACGACCTGATTGTCAAGGCGAGCGCGCTAGCGTTGCGCGCCGTCCCCGAGGCGAACGCCTCGTTTGGCGGCGACAAGATCCTGCGCAAGAAGCGGATCCACGTCGGGGTTGCCGTCCCGACCGACCGTGGCCTGATGGTGCCGGTCATCCGCGATGCCGATCAGAAGAGCGTCGGGCAGATCGCGCGCGAGACACGGGCGCTCATCGACAGGGCCCGTCAGGGTAAGCTCACTCCGGCCGAGTTCACCGGCGGCACCTTCACGGTGAGCAATCTGGGAATGTTCGGGATCGAGCACTTCACGGCCGTCATCAACGTCCCCGAAGCGGCGATTCTGGCGGTTGGTGGGGCGGCGAAAGAGCCGGTCGTCGTGGGCGGCGAGATCAAGATACGTGACCGGATGCGCGTCACCCTCTCTGTCGATCATCGGGTGCTTGACGGCGCGGACGGCGCCCGCTACCTCCAGAAGCTCACCAGCCTCCTCGAAGCTCCAATGCGCCTGCTGGTCCAATAGGGAGCGGCGGCGCGTTGTCAGCCACTAGTTTTCAAGAAGCATGGGGAAGATCGAGCGATCGGTCCGCTCCTGATTACTGAAGGCTGCCATCTGATACCTCGCACTTCTCACTGATGAACGTCGTCGACTCGGCCGACCTCGTGGTGCCGCTCTCGGAGCGGAGCGTGCCGGCCGCCCAGGCTGGTGGGAAGGGTGCGCCGCTGACGACGCTAGCGGCGGCCGGGCTACCGGTGCCCGCGGGCTTCATCTGTACGACGATGGCCTACAGCCGCTACGTGGCAGGATGCGGGCTGGCGGGCTTCATCACAGGCGTGACGGGGGGAATCGATGCGAATGACCTGGACGCCTGGGAGCGGGCATCCAGGCAAATTCGCGCGCGCTTCGATGAGGGCGAGCTACCGGCCGAGATCGCCGACCCAATCCGTCACGCCTATCACGGCCTCGGCGGGCCGACTGAGCCGGTCGCCGTTCGCTCATCGGCGACAGCCGAGGATTTGCCCGGACTGTCGTTTGCCGGGCAACAGGATACCTACCTCGACGTTCGCGACGACGCCAGCGTGCTCGACGCCGTTCGCCGTTGCTGGTCGTCGCTCTGGACAGCGCGGGCAATGCAGTACCGCCGCCGAATGGGTGTCGACGAAAGCGCGAGTGGGATGGCCGTCGTCGTCCAGGTGATGGTACCAGCCGAGGTTTCCGGAGTCCTGTTCACGGCTAATCCCGGGACCGGCGAGCGGGGTGAAATCGTCGTCAACGCGAGTTACGGCCTGGGCGAGGCAGTCGCCTCGGGGCTGGTCACGCCGGACACGTACGTCGTCGACCGAGCCACCCTCACGGCGCGTCTGACGACCATCGGGGAGAAGGCGCTGATGGTCGTGCCAGCCGAGGACGATCAGGGCACCGCCGTCCGTTCCGTGCCTGTATCCCAGCGGGAGACGGCTGCGCTCTCGGAGGCGCTGCTGCGCGACGTTGCGCGACTCGGACTCCTGACCGAGGAGCACCTTGGCGGCGCGCCGCTCGACGTCGAGTGGGCCATCGCCGATGGACGAGTCTGGCTGCTCCAGGCTCGCCCGATCACCAACCTGCCACCAGCGCCGCCCCACGACGTCAGGTGGGAGCCGCCTTCGCCCGGCTCGGCCTGGATCCGCCGCCAGGTCGTCGAGCACATGCCCGAGCCGCTGGCGCCGCTCTTCGACGAACTCTACGTGCGGGAGGGGCTCGAACGGGCAACCGACGCCGTGGTTTCGGCGTTCGGGATCTCGCGTGGCCTCGATGCCATCATCGATCGCCCGATCTTCACCACTATCGACGGCTACGCGTACAGTCGCGCGAACGTCAAGCTCGGCTGGCGTGAGGTGCCGCTGTTCGTCCAGATGTACGTCCGCGCGCTGCTCCACCTCTCATCTCAAGCCATCCCCTATTGGCGGGACGAGACCTTGCCGGCCTACCTCGCCGCCACCGAGCGCTGGAAGCGTGTCGATCCAGCCGCCGCCACAGACGCCGAACTGCTCGAGGGCATCCGCGCGCTTGCCCGGGCCGACGCCCGCTATTGGTTCGGCGCCTCCCTTGCGATCGGGATCGCCAAGATCACCGACGGTCTGCTGGATTCCTTCCTGCACTCCGCTGTGCGCAGCCGGCGCTTGACGAGCGGTCAGTTCCTGCGTGGGTTCCCTTCGCGATCGCAGGATGCGGAAGTCGAGTTGGAGGCGCTGGCCGCACGGATTGGCGCGAACGAGGCACTTCGCGCGCAGGTCGAAGCGGCGCCACCCGGCCATCTCCTCGATCTGCTCGCCAACACGCCGGACGGCGCGGAGATCCTGACTGGCCTCCAGACCTACCTCGACCGCTACGGCCACCTGATCTACACGCTCGATTTCTCCCAGCCGACCCAGGCCGACGATCCTCGGGCCATGCTCGTCTCCCTTCAGGCGCTCGTGCGCCAGCCCGGCCAGGATGCCCGCGCCAGTCAGGCGGCACTCGCGCAGGACCGCGAGCGCCTGACTCGCGCCACCCTTCGCGCGCTCGCTCCGCTCAAGCGCTGGGTGTTCCGGCGGCTCCTAGGCTGGGCGCAGCGCTTCGGACCGTATCGCGAGGAGGCCCTGTTCTACGTCGGCGCTGGCTGGCCGACGCTCCGGCGGCTGGCGCGTGAACTCGGGCAACGTCTCGTCCGAGCCGGCACGCTCGACGATCCGGACGATATCTACTACCTGGAGTCGTCGGAGATTGTGGCGGCCAGCACGGCGCGGGCGGCCGGTACGCCTCGGCCAGACCTGGCCGAGCGGGCTCGCGAGCGACGCGCCCTCCGGGAAGCGCGCAAGCAACTCCATCCGCCCGGCATGGTACCGCCCGGTTACCGCTTCAAACTCGGGCCGTTCGACCTGTCCGACCGGCTCGCCCAACGCAACAATCCGAGCGAGGGGCCGGTCTTGCGCGGGTTCGCGGTCAGCCCGGGGAAAGTCACGGCCACGGCACGCGTCATCCTGTCGCCGGCCGAGTTCGCCTCGATGACGCCAGGTGCAATTCTGGTCTGCCCGACCACCACGCCAGCCTGGACGCCACTCTTCGGCCAGGCACGCGGCCTCGTCACCGACATCGGGGGAATCCTGGCGCACGGCTCGATCGTTGCCCGCGAGTACGGCATCCCGGCCGTCATGGGGACCGGCACGGCGACGCAACGGATCGTGAGCGGCCAGACGATTGCCGTCGACGGCGACACCGGGACAGTGACGCTGCTCGAAGATGACGCCGTCGGCGGTTGACGCTAGCGCTTCAGGCCGTACAGGTACTCCTCCAACTCAGTGGGCGCCGGCGGGATCGCCTTCGCGCCGAGCGGTATCTTCCCAAGCGGGCCGTCAAGTGGGGCCGGCGCGGCGTACGGCGTCTGGTACTGGATCATGATGGCGTAGCGGGGCTTGCTGGCGATGCGGCTGCCCATGTGGAAGCAGCGGCAGGTATCGAGAAAGGCCAGCGTGCCGGCCGGCCCGGTCGCTTGCACCAGATTCTCCTGGCCACCGTACCGGTAGATCGCTTCGTCGGGCACCCGGCTCTTGCGGTAGTCGATCGCCCGCCGCACGATGGTCGAGCGATCCGCGGGCAGCGCCGTCGTCGGCCCGGTGTCCTCGTCGACGTCCTCGGCAAAGACGAAGATCTTGCACATCAGCATGTCTTCAGGGTCGAGGTGGAAGAACTGCGAGGATGCCTCGACGACCTCGTCGTTCGGGGAGTAGAGCACGTTGATCCGGTAGAGGATCGGCAGCATCCCCATGTAGTTCGAGACGACGCGGAGCACCTCGGGATGCGCCGCCAACGCGTTCAGTGCAGAGGTGTAACCGCGGTTGGCGCGCGGTACCCCTTGAAGGCTATCGAAGTCCCGCTTGTTCGTGCCCGGCACGTAGCCCTTGAAGTACTCGCGCGCTTCGCTGATGGCAGCATCGAGCGCCTGGAAGCCATCCGGCTTCACAAGCATGATGCCTTTGTCTTTGGGGACGTCTGGCAGAGCGACAGTCGGATCGCGGTTCTCGGGTGCGTTCAACTGCTCCATGAACGCGACGCGCTTCTGGTAGCCATGAGCGTTACGCCGCCTGGCCTCGTCGTAGAACCTCTGGTGCTCAGCCTCGTTCGCCCGACGGAACACGGTGTCCGGATTGAGCGGATCCAACACCTGGGCCAGTTTCTGGGCTACGGACTTACCGGGCCGCTTGCCAGGCGCCCAGGCGTAGCGCCCCACTCGTCGCACGATCGTCGGCAACATGCGCTGTCCCCCTCCTGGCCGCTCCCTGGGATGTGACCGCGCCGGCGGCTTCCACCGTGAGCGGGCTACTCACGCTAGGGGGCAGTTGGGGCGCAAGTGTACTCTCGCCTGTGCGAACGAGGCTACAGCATCGACGCGGCTGCACCGCCGGCCCGGGTGGCACCCCTCCCTGCCGACGAACGGGGCGAGCAGGCGGCGGCCCGCGCCACCCTGGCCCGACGGCCAGCGGCCGGTCACGGGCGGGCGCTCAGCATCGATCTGAGCGGCCCCTTACCAGCCCCGCCGCCCCCCTGGGCCTGCCGCCTTCCAGGTCCGCCGCCCCTTGGGTCCGCCGCCCCCCTGGGTCCGCCGCCCTATACGCTGGCGGCGGCTCGGGCTTGATCGAGGTGGCCGCGCACGTGGTCGAGCGCCACGCCACGAACGAACTCCAGGACCGTCGGTTCGCCGAGTCGGGGGTTCTGGCCACGCACCTGCCAGCCTTCCTCGGGGATAGTCTCGAGGATGGCGCATGCCTCACTGATCCCGTCACGCACGAGCTGGGCGCCTTCCTTCGGCCCGGCGTTGCCGAGCCGCGCCACCGCTGCGAGCCGCCCGGGATCGTCGGGCGCCCGGCCGATCGTCTCGCCCGGATGGGACGCCAGCCGGGCAGCATGCCGCGCGAAGGTGGCGGGCGCCTCCGCAACGTGCCCGGTGATCTCGGCCGCAGACCACTCCTCCGGCCCCGGTCGGCGGTGGAACTGCTCCTGATCGAGCGTTTCGACGAAGCTCGCGTACGCTTCTCCGGCTTGACGGATAGCGGCGATCAAGTCTGTGCTGGCGCTCATCTCACTCCCCCAGCTTGCGCACTGGCCCACGGACAGCGCGCTCGCTCTCAGCGTGCGGCCCTCGGCCGTCGCCCTCCACGCGCTCACGGACTTGCTACACCCGCGCCATGCATCTGGACCGAGCGGGTCAGCATCGAAGCGCGCTTCAGGTCGAGGATACCGCGTGGGCGAGGCTGCATGACGGCGCGGGCGCTCTACTCGGACCCGGCTGTCGCCTGCTTGCGGTTCAACATGTAGCCAAGACCTCGCACGTTGACGAGGTAGCGCGGCCGATCCGGGCACGGCTCGAGTTTCTGGCGGATGTGCCGGACATGCACCTTGACGATCTCGCGCGCCTCAGTCTCGGTCAGATCGTACCCCTGCACCATCTTCATGAGCTCGCGCGAACTGACCATCTGGCCAGGCTGTTGCGCCAGCGCGGCCAGGATCCGAAACTCGGTGGCCGTCAGGGTGACTCGGCGGCCCGCTTGCAGCACCTCACCGCTGGTCAGATCGATCGTCAGGCCGGTGAGCCGGACGACGCGCTGGCTCGCGTTACCGCTCCGACGCAGGAGCGCCTCGACGCGCGCCACCAGCACCGGCGGTGAAAATGGCTTCGCGAGATAGTCGTCGCCGCCGAGTTGCAGGCCCTTGACCGTATGTTCGTCGTCGGTCAGCCCGGTCAAGAAGAGGATGGGCACGTCATAGCGCTCGCGCAGGCGCCGGCACACCTCCCAGCCGTCGATGCCCGGCAGGTTGACGTCCAGGACGACGAGGTCCGGGCGGCGCTCCTCGGCGACGGCCACGCCAGCCTCGCCGTCTGCCACGGCCTCGACGGCATAGCCGGCGCTCCCGAGTGCCCGGTTTACCACGTCCCGCGACACACGGTCATCCTCGACCACGAGGATCAGGGCCAGCATGTCAGGTCGCAGATCGCAACTGAGACATCGTGGTAACGGTATCACAGCGCACGACAACAGCCCTCCTTCACGCTTAACGGAGCAGGTGGCAGATGGTCCCGCCACATCGCCACACCAGCCGATGGGACCGTGATTTCTTGCCCCGGCTCACCATCCCAGCCCGGCACGCCGGGCGTGTGCCAACCGGCACGTGGGATGACGGCCTCACTCATATGGCTGCTCGAGATGCCTTCGACCTTTTACCAGACCGGCGACGCAAAGCTCACGACAGCAGCCGCTGGACCGATGGCGGCAACGGCTTATCGATGTTGCGCGAGCGAAGCTGCGCCAGCATTCCGCCGTCGACGTACAGGCACTGGCCAGTGATGTAACTCGCCTCATCGGAGGCCAGAAACGCCACGGCATTCCCGATGTCCTCCGGGTACCCGACTCGCCCGAGGGGAATCGGCGCCGCTCGCCGCTCGCGCAGATCCTCCGTGCTGTCGTCACGCACGCCGGTATGGATCGCGCCGGGGCCGACGACGTTGACCCGGATGTCGAACGGGGCCAGATCGATGGCGATCGCTCGGGTGAGCGCCTCCATCCCGCCCTTGGAGGCGTCGTATGCCGCCATCTGGCGGTGTGACCGCACTGCGGCGAACGAACTGATATTGACGATGCTGCCGGGCCGCTTCTGCTCCGCCATTCCCCGAGCGGCTCGATGGCAGCAGAGGTAGACGCTCTTGAGGTTGGTCCGCAGGACAGTGTCCCAGTGATCCTCATCCATCTCGAGGAAATGCGCGGTCGGGCCAGCCCAGGCCGCATTGTTGACGAGCACATCCACGTTACCATAGCGACGGATCGTCTCGTCGAACAGTCGGTCCACCTCGTTCTTGTAACCCAGGTCCGCCGCGACCGCCAGCACCTCGGTGCCCTGCGCGCGCAACGCCTCTGCCGTCGCCTGGAGTTTCGCGCGATCCCGGCCGTGGACCACGAGCTTCGCGCCGCCTGCCGCGAACCGCTCGGCAATCCCCCGTCCAATGCCACCATTGGAGCCAGTAACGATCGCGACTTTCCCTACAAGACTCATCAGCATCCTCTCTCAACAGTGCAGTTCGTACCTGATGGGTCACGCCGCATCTGGCTAAGAGCCCCCATCCCCAACCCCTCCGCCGTGCGCGGGGGAGGGGCGGCTGATCCGACAGCGCCGATGCTCAACCATTGGTGGCGTGACCCACTGGTAGAACGACGTGGCGAATTAGCACGCCGCGACGTCCAGGCCGGGGAAGCGCACTCGAATGGCGGCGACCACACCCGCCGCGATCGCGCCCGGCCGTTCGCCGATGCCCCAGATCTGTCCGGCCCTGCCACGCGGATCAACCTCGATCACCTTCGTGCGGACGGCGACCGGGACGCCACTTCTGGTCACCCCTCGCAGCGCGCCCGCGATCGGCGCCGTGAGCGTGATGATCTGCCCGTCGCTCGGGCAGCCGTGGTCATGGTGGGTGGCGAACGCGGAGCTGCGGCCACCCCGGCCGCCTGTATCCGGATCAGCGCTCCTTTGGAGAGCCTGCGCGGAGACCGCACCGAGGTGAGCGGCTGGCTCGATGGCCACGGCTGGCTCGATGGCCGCGTCTGGCTCGATGGCCGCGACTGGCTCGCCTTCAGCGACGAGGTCGCCGATGGCGCGGCTGGTTCGGAAGATCCCTGCCACCGGCGCGTACACGTACCGTTCGCGGGCGACGCCGTCGATGGCGCGTGGCTCACCTCCGAGCGGGCGGGAGACGCCCCGCTCGATGACGTGCCCGAGATCCGGCCCATAGCCTGTCTCGACGACAAGATCGGTCGTCTCGCCGGCCGCGAAGTTCGGCCCGAGCCCGATGGTCAGCGGGGCCAGCCCAAGCTGCCGCTCGGGAGTCTCGCGCTTGCGCATCCGCGCATCGACGAGGACGGTCGGTCGGAGCGTGCCAAGGAGCGCCCCAAAATCTCCCACAAACACCTGCACGGTCGTCCCGGCGTTCAGGCCGTCGTCGAGGCCGGCCAGGTCGTCCCGGCGTTCAGGCCGTCGTCGAGGCCGGCCAGGTCGTCCAGGCGCCGTGCGACGATGCCCGCGAGGGCTGCCTCGCCGTCGAACGCGGCATCGGCGAACGCCATACCTCGCCGGCTGGTGGTCGGCGCGGGGCCATCGTGCATCACCACCGGGTAGCCTGCCCGCACGAGCGCATGAGCGACCGCCGATCCCACGTCGTTCAGCCCTCGAACCAGTACCCTTTGGCGGCTCATCGGTGCTCGACCTCCCGCAGCAGCCTGACCGTCACGAGCATCGGCCGAAACCAGGTAGTGAGTGGTGGCAGCATCTGCCTGTGGCCGCCAGTGGACCTACCCACTGGCCCGACCATCTGGCTCCCCATCGGTCTCCCGGTTGAGGTCACGCTCGATAGCCCCAGCACCATCTCGGACCACCTGCGCGAGCCATTCCAACCGGTCTGGGCCAAACCGCTCGCTCGAGCCAGCGACGCTGATGCCCGCGATCACCTGCCCGTTCCGCCAGATCGGGGCAGCCACGCAGCGCAATCCGAGCTCGATCTCCTCGCGATCGTAGGCCACCCCATCCACCCGGACCGCCGCAAACTCGACACGGAGCCCGGCCGGGTCCGCGATGGTGTGCGGTGTGAGCCGCTCAAACGCCTGTTCGCCGAGAAATCGCTCCAGCCGGTCGGCCGAACTGAACGCGAGCAGTACCTTGCCGATGCCAGTGCAGAAGAGCGGGCGGCGCCAGCCAACCTGTGAGCCCATCTCGATGGCGTGACGCCCCTCAATCTTCTCGAGGTAGACACACGAGTTGCCGTTCTCGACCGCCAGGTGCACGACGTCGCCGGTCTGGTCGGCAAGGCGGCGGAGATGAGGCCGAGCGGTCGCGCGGAGGTCGAGTTGACTGTGGACGGCCGCTCCAACCTCGAAGAGGCGTGGCCCAAGCTGATACTTGCCGGTGTGGGGATCCTGCACCACGTACGCGTGGCGCTCGAGAGTCAGGAGGAGGCGGTGCGTGACGCTGCGGCCAAGTCCGAGGTTCTCAGCCAACTCGCGCACTCCTACTCGCCCCCCGAACACCCCGAGGAAGTCGACGATCGAGAGGGCCTTGTCGACGGTCTTGAGCGGCGCGGTGAGCTTCCGCCGGTTCCGCGCCGCTCCGCGCGTCTCATCAGCGCCTCGGGAGCGGCCACGCCTGGGGTTCGCGGACGGCAAGCTGACCTCGATCCCGTGTGCGCCTGTAGGAGCGATGTCCGCCGCGCCAGGAATCGCTGCCTCAGAAGCCGGGCGCAGCGTGTGACCAGACTGAGCGATCGTGTAGCTGGCCTCCGCCGACCGCGACGCCGAGGCAAGCCGCTCGTCAGTTGAGGTCACGATCCCTGACGCGCCGACGGGGTTCCACCGGCATCCGGCTGGCCCGCCAGCGCGGACTGCCGCCGCAACTCCTCCAGGTCGAGCTCGACGCCTGCGCCCGGTCGGGTGGGCGCCCGCAGGCGGCCCATCTCCGGATGCGGCGCGCCGAGCAACACGGGCGGCGGTGCGACATCGTTCGGGCCGTAGAAGACCACATACTCGGCAAGCGGGCAGTTCTGAGTGGCGAGCATGAAATGGACGGTCCAGGGCTGGAGCCCACCCGCGTGGGGCACCACCGGAACGTTGTGCGCAGCGGCCAGTGCGGCGATCTTGCGGCCCTCGCTGATTCCGCCACCCCAGGCCAGGTCCGGTTGGATCACGTCGGCGCAGCCGCGCTCCAGCAGCTCGCGGAAACCCCAACGCGTGTATTCGTGCTCGCCCGTCGCGATCTGGGTCCAGGTGACCCGACGGCGTAGCTCGGCGTACCCTTCGTAGTCGTCCGGCGGCAGCGGCTCCTCGATCCACCGAAGGCCATACGGGCGGGCGGCCTCAGCAAAGGCCAGGCTGTACGGCAGATCCCAGGACATCCAGCAGTCGATCATCACGTCCACGTTCGGGCCGACATCCTGGCGGGCCTGGGCGATCCGCTCGATATTTCTATCTAGACCTGCCTTACCATCGGCCGGACCGTACGCGGCCGGCACCTTGTACGCCACGTACCCCTCACGCGCCATCTCGGCCGGGACCGGATGGGTGCCATAGACCGGCAGGTCGTCGCGGAGCGGGCCGCCGAGTGCACGGTAGAGCGGCTGCCCGAGCCACTTCGCGAACAGATCCCAGAGCGCCAGATCGACGCCCGAGATCGCCATGATGGCCACGCCCTTGCGCCCGTACGGCAGGGTTGCGCGGAACATCAACTCCCAATGCTGCTCGACCGGCCGTGGATCCTCGCCGACGAGCAACGGGCTGAGATGGTGCTCGACGATCGCCTTCGCCACGACCCCGCCGCTGCACTGGCCAACGCCAGTCAGCCCCTCATCGGTCAGAACCTCCACGTACACGTTCTGGGTGCCGGGGCCCCGCCAGGAGGAGCGGCGCGCTTTGAAGCGCGGAAAGATCGACATCGGGGTCGCGACAAGCGACTCGTTCAACCAGGAGCGGGCGGGAGGCGGCGCGACGTGGGCGCGGATTTCGGTGATGCGCATTGCGTCGTCCTTGACAGGCAACCTTGTTGTCCCGATAATCGGGACGCCTCATGGTAGCACGTCGCCGACGAGCCGCACCTGAGTGCATGATGGCGAAGGCGGCAGGCTGCCAGTCCCCCTCCCTCAGCAGGAACACAGATAGCCCCCCAGAAATACCGATCCAGCCGGTCACCCGGCACCGTGATGCTCTCCAATCCGTGGCACCCTCTTCCGGCCGAAGTACCGTCGCATCGACGAGGCCGGTCGCACACTCAGACGACGCTACCCAGTTGACGTGAAGTATCAGGACACCTCGCCAGTTGACGTGAAGTATCAGGACACCTCGGCCACTCACCAGAGCGGCCACTCACCAGAGCTACCGAACCAGCATGACAATCCTGGAGAGATCGACGAGCGAGACGAGCCAACCACCGCATCATTGCCGGTCAAGTCAGTCAGCCTATCAGTACGCCATGTCAGCCAGTCGTATCAGTACACCGTGTCGACCGGACATATCAGCCGGGCAATCGACCAGACACGCGGCATGCCAGTATCTGCGGGGAATCGCCTCGTACTGCTCTGTCATGACGACGGCACACATGTGGAAGCCGTCGTAGGGAGGATAGGAACGTGTCGGAAATGCAGCGATTGAGAGGGGTAAGCCGCCGGGCATTTCTGGCGCTCGTCGGCGGAGCAGCAGGAAGCGCCGCGCTGCTCCAGGCGTGCGGCCAGCAGGCGCCAGCGCAAAAGCCGGCCGCCGAGGCGACGAAGCCGGCCGCGGCGCAGCCAACCGCAAAGCCCGCCGAGGCCAAGCCCGCAGCCTCGCCGGCCGGCGAAGCGAAGCCTTCGGGATCTCCGGCCGCCTCACCGGCGGCATCGCCGGCCGCCGCCAAGCCAGCCCAGAGCGCTCCAGCGGCGGCTGGGGCCGGCGCCCCAACCGGCACGCTCTCCTGGGGGCGCGCCTATAAGGTTCGTACGCGCGATCCGCACAAGGTGTACGGTCTCCAGGAGATGGGCGTGCTGCGGCAGGTGATGGAGCCGCTCGTCGACCTGGATCCCAGCGGCAAACTCGTCCCAGTCCTGGCCGAGTCCTGGAAGGTCTCCGAGGACGGTAAGACCTGGACGTTCAACCTCCGCAAGGGCGTGAAGTACCACGACGGCACCCCATTCAACGCCGAGGCGGTCAAGCTGGCGGTTGAGCGTGTCCACGGCAATGCGAAGTCGGGCTATGCATTCGTGTTCACGAACGCGGCCGAGACACCTGCTCGGATCGTGGATGACACGACCATCGAGCTATCGACGAAAGCGCCGGAGCCGTCGTTCCCGAACAACCTGGCGACATTCTTCATTCCCCATCCAGACGCCGCCAAGGATCGTGACATGACCTGGGAGGCGACGATCGGGACCGGCCCGTTCCGCCTGACCGACTTCGACCTGGACCGGCTGTACAAGTACGAGGCCAACACCGCCTACTGGCGGCCGGGCTTCCCGAAGGTCCAGACCATCAACTACCGTCCGGTCATCGAGCAGTCCTCGCTCGCGGCGGCCACCCGGGCGGGCGAGTTCGACATCGTCGAGGGGCTGAGCCCGGACAATGCCATTCCGCTCAAGAACGACCCGAAGTTCGACGTCATGCCGATCGAGTCATGGCGGCTCGACTTCCTGATCGTCAAGCAGGACGCCGACATCCCCGCGCTCAAGGATCCGAAGGTGCGCCAGGCGATGGCGTTCGCGATCGACCGGGAGGTCATCACCCAGGACGTCATGCAGGGGTATGGGACGCCGTGGGCGAGCTACCCCCCGAAGGGGCTCATCGGCGCGACCCAGAAGCTACCGGCCAATCCGTACGATCTGGAGAAGGCGAAGGCGCTGATGAAGGAGTCGAGCGCGCCGAACGGCTTCGAGGCGACGGTGATCGTGCCGCCAGGCGCGAGCGGCCACGGCAAGGAGAAGGAGGTCACCGAGTTCGCCGCTCAGGAGCTCCAGAAGATCGGGATCAAGCTGACGGTCCAGACCGGCGAACAGACGGCCATCCTCACCCAGCAGCGCGACGGCAAGTATCAGGTCGGGTTCCTGTCCAGCGTCGCCGTGACCGGCGAGCCGGATCGCTACTTCAAGGAGCGGATCGTCGCCGACGTCTACAAGATGGGCTACAAGAACGACGCGGTGAACGCGCTCATTCAGCAGGCTGCCACCACGATCGATTCGACGAAGCGGCAGGCCATCTATGAAGACCTCCAGGCGAAGCTCTGGGAGGATATGCCCATCATCTACTTGCAGCAGGACCAGTTCCTGTACGTCAAGAAGAAGAACGTCACCGGCTTCACGCCGATGCCGAACCAGATCTACAACCTGACCGAGATCGGGCTCTCCTGATCGGCGATGGGACGGTACCTGCTCCAGCGGTTGGTGCAGTCGGTCGGCGTCCTGCTCGGCGTCTCGATCGTGGTGTTCCTGCTGATCCGGCTGGTGCCGGGCGATCCGGTCTCGGTGATGTTGCCGGAAGCGGCTTCCGACGAGCAGCGGGCGCAGCTTCGGCAAGAGCTTGGGCTGGACCGGCCGGTGCCGGTCCAGTACCTGTACTTCCTGGCGCGGGCGGCCCAGGGCGACCTGGGCACGTCGCTGTTCTTCAGTAAGCCGGCCGTCGAGATTCTGGCGGATGCCTTGCCGTACACCCTCCTGCTGGCCGGCGTCGCGCTCGCGTTGGCTCTGAGCCTCGCCATCCCGCTCGGCATCTTGTCGGCGGTGCGGCGGGACTCCATCTGGGACTTTCTGGCCATGGGCCTGGCGATGATCGGTCAGTCGGTCCCGCCGTTCTGGCTCGGGCTGGTGCTGATGTCGGTGTTCGCCGTCTCGCTCGGCTGGCTCCCGACAACTGGCAGCGGGGGGCCGGAGCACCTGGTGCTACCGGCCGTGACCCTCGGGGCCTACCTGATGGCGCTGACGACCCGGCTCGTGCGCAGCGGCATGCTCGACGTCCTCTCAGAAGACTACATTCGCACGGCGCGAATGAAAGGTCTCTCGGAGCGGGTGGTGCTCGGGCGGCACGCGCTGGTCAACCTGATGATCCCGGTCATTACGGTGGTCGGCTTACAGCTCGGAGCACTGCTCGGTGGAGCCGTCATCACGGAAACGGTGTTCGCGTGGCCGGGCGTCGGGACGGTGGTGTACCGCGCGATCAGTTCGCGTGACTACCCGCTGATTCAGGCGGCCGTGTTGATGCTCTCGGTCTTCTTCGTCTTCCTGAACCTGCTGGTAGACGTCCTGTACGCCTACCTCGATCCACGGATTCAATATCGATGACGGCGGTGGTGGCGGCAGCAGGCGCGGCGATGGCGCCGGCACGGACACGGACGCGGCTGTTGGGCCGCTTCTGGCGAAACCGCCGCGTCCTGGTGGGTCTGGCGCTGATCTTCTTCATCGCCGGTAGCGCGCTCGCGGCCGGGCTGCTCTCCCCCTATGACCCCATGGAGGTGAACCCGCGCCTGCGGCTCGTCCCGCCGCTCGGCACGTCGCGGGTCGGGACGTTCCACGTAATGGGCACCGATCAGAGCGGGCGGGACGTGCTGAGCCGGGTGCTCTACGGCGGGCGAGTCTCGCTCGGAGTTTCGGCCTCCGCCGTACTGCTGGCAAGCGCGGCCGGTGTCGTGCTGGGGCTGCTGTCCGGCTACTTTGGGGGCCGGCTCGACGTCCTGGTGATGCGAATCGCGGACGTGCAACTTGCGATCCCGACGATTCTGCTTGCCATCGCCATCGCGGCGGCGCTTGGGCCGAGCCTGACCAATCTGGTCATCGTGCTGGCAGTCACCAACTGGGTGATCTTCGCGCGAAGCGTGCGGGCGAGTACCCTGACCCTACGTGAGTTGACGTACGTCGAGGCCGCGCGCTCGATCGGCGCCGGCGATGCGCGCATCCTGACCCGCCACGTGCTCCAGAACGCCTGGACCCCGATCATCGTGGTGTTCACGCAGCAAATGGCCTTGATGATCGTCCTCGAGTCCAGCCTGAGCTTCATCGGGGTCGGCGCACCGGTCGGAACGCCAAGCTGGGGCACGATGGTCGCCGAGGGGCGGGACTACATGATGACGAATGCATGGTGGTTGACCGCGTTCCCCGGCCTCGCCATTTCATTGACGGTGATCGGGATCAACTTCTTCGGCGACGGCCTGCGAGACGTGCTGGATCCGCGCCTGCGGCTCTGACGCTGACGCCGGTCGACCAGATGCTCGGCCGGGGGCAGCCATCGACGGCATAGCTGTGCACGTCGAGGCGGGTGAGAAGCGTGTGCCCGGCGACGACCGCATGTGGTACGCCGATTGCCAGTATGAAGTGGTCCCCAGGGTGTCAAAAAACGAACAGCGTTCACGCCCGATTGCGGGTACGATGTACCCACGATTCGGACGCGGCCCGCCCGACGTCGTCCCGACAATCCAGCCGGCTCCGTTTGACAGGCACGGATCCGAGGAGCGTGGGAACGGGCGCCCCGACCCGATCGAAGAGTCCCGGTAGAAAGGCGCAAGGTCGCCGTCAAGAGCAGGCTCGGCTGGCCGCTCGATCCGGTGCCCCCGGTACAGACAGACGATGGGTATGAGTCGACGCAGGCTCGGCGAAGGCACCGCGTTTCTCAAGCAACTGTGGGCGCTCGTCACTCCCTACTGGCACTCCGACGAACGCTGGCGCGCCTGGATCCTGCTCGGTACCGTCGTCGGGCTGACGCTCGGACGAGTGTACATCAGCGTGCTGCTGAACCAGTGGTACCGAGAGTTCTACAACATCCTCGATCAGCGCAACGGCGGCGCGTTCTGGGGGTCGATCCTGTACTTCTCGGTGCTGGCCGCGCTGGCCATCGTCGCGGCGGTGTACCGACTCTATCTGACGCAGATGCTCGAGATGCGCTGGCGAACCTGGCTCACGAAGCAGTACGTCGGAGCGTGGCTGGAGAAGCAGGCATACTACCGTCTCGAGCTTCGCAATCGTGGCGCCGACAACCCAGACCAGCGCATCGCCGAAGACCTTCGGAGCGTCACGTCCGGCGCGCTGTCGCTCGGGCTCGGCCTGCTGTCGTCGGTCGTGACGCTGCTGTCCTTCATCGTGATCCTCTGGGGACTGTCCGGCCCGCTCGACTTCACGGTCGGCGACACCGCCTTCAGCATACCGGGCTATCTGGTGTGGGTCGCGATCATCTACGCGCTCGTCGGCAGCGTGGCGACCCACTTTGTGGGACGGCGCTTGATCGGTCTGAATTTCCAGCAGGAGCGATACGAAGCCGACTTCCGCTTCAGCCTGGTTCGCTTGCGTGAGAATGCGGAGGGCGTCGCGCTGTATCGCGGCGAGCGATCCGAGCAGGATCGCCTGCTCACTCGCTTCGAGCGGATCCGGGCCAACTGGTGGGAGTTGATGCGCTACACCAAGCACCTGACCTCCTTCACCGTCGGCTACGCCCAGGTCGCGCTCATCTTCCCGTTCCTGGTGGCTGCGCCACGGCTGTTCTCCGGCCAGATCTCGCTAGGTGAAGTGCTCCAGATCTCCCAGGCCTTCGGGCAAGTGCAGGATTCCCTCTCCTGGTTTGTGGACAGCTACGGCACGATCGCGAACTGGAAAGCCAGCGTCGACCGACTGCTGACGTTCCAGGGGGCGCTGGAACACGCACGCGTCGAGGCGGCTCGACACGACGCCATCGAAGTCGTACAGAACGGTGCTCCCGACATCGAGGCGCAGGGGCTAGACGTCCTGCTGCCGAACGGTCAGGTGCTCCTGACTGGTACCGACCTCACCTTCAAGCCAGGGCACAACGTGCTCATCAAGGGACCGACCGGGACTGGCAAGAGCACGTTGTTCCGCGCGCTGGCCGGCATCTGGCCGTTCGGGCACGGCAAGGTGAAGGTGCCGGCATCGGCGCGAGCGCTGTTCTTGCCCCAGAAGCCGTACATACCGATCGGCACGCTCCGAGAGGCAGTGATTTACCCGTCCGACACTGGCGTCTACAGCGACGACGAGATCCGCGACGTCCTGCGAGCCACGCACATGGAGCCGTTCCTTGAACGTCTGGACGAAACTCATAACTGGAGCATGGCGCTCTCGGGTGGCGAGCAGCAGCGGCTGGCGGTCGCCCGCGCGCTCCTCCATCGCCCAGACTGGTTGTTCATGGACGAAGCAACATCTGCGCTCGACGAGTCGACTGAAGAGCACCTGTACAGCGCGCTCCGCGAACGCCTGCCGAACGCGACGGTCGTCAGCATCGCTCACCGCCCGAAGCTCGCGGCCTTCCACGAGCGGACCATCGAGATGGCGCCAGGGGTCGCGCCGACGGAGCTTGTGGCCGAGATGGCGCCAGAGGCCACATCGACGGAGCTTGCGGGCGCCTGAGCCACCCCATCAGGGTATGCCTCATCCTCGACGGCCTCGACCGGGTGTCCCGTACAAGGACGCCCGGTCAGGGCAGTCGCTATAGTTGTCCCATGGCGCTCTCCGGCTCGGTGGTGCAGCGAATCAACGGCGAGCGGCTGGCGATCCTCGGTTGGGGGCGCGCCGTCCTCCTCCAGTTCGCCCATCCGCTCGTCGCAGCCGGCGTCGCGGACTACAGCGGCTTCCGAGCGTCGCCCCGCCACAAGATCGAGCGCTTCCAACGGACGCGCGCCGCGATGCTGACATTCACCTTCGGGACACCCGAACAAGCGCAGCAGACGGCTCGTGCCATCGACGCCATCCACGGACGGGTGTCCGGCCAGTTGCACGAGCAGGTCGGCCGATTCCCCTCCGGTCATCCCTACTCGGCCCGCGACCCGGAACTGCTGCGCTGGGTCCACGCCACCTTGATCGACTCGACGCTGCTGGCGTATCAGACGCTCGTCGAGCCGCTCAGCAGTGCGGAGACGGACCGCTACTGCGCCGAGACCCGCCCGACGACGGCATTGCTGGGTGTCCCGGTCGAGGTACTTCCGGCTACGTACGCCGAGCTTCACACCTACCTGGAGGAGATGTACAGGAGCGGGCAGATCGTCGTCGGCCCCACCGCACGCATGCTCTGTCGCGCCCTCTTCCACGGCGCGCCCGGCCTGGCCGGACTCGTCGATCTCCCGCTGAGGGTTCCCTACGCCCTGGTGACGGCAGGGCTGCTGCCGCCGGTCATCCGTGCCGCCTACGGATTCAACTGGAGCCCCGCCCAGCAGACAGCTTTCGACCTGGGCACGGCCGCCTGCCGCCGGATCGCCCCGCACCTGCCCGCCCGGGCCCGTCAGTGGCCCCCGTGCTCCCCAACCCCCTGACCGAGGTGTCCCCTCGCCCTCCAACTCCTCTCCCAGGTACGGGAGAGCCCCGGACGCCGCTGCGTGGCATCGGGGCCTGCACGTGGCGGGCCGGTCTCCAGAACGGAGGCCGTAGGTGAAAGGGTCACCGCCGGCGGCGCTTGCGGGATCGTGCCTCACCATTCGTTGCGAGCGCTTCGCGCCGGCGGCCATCGATCCGCACCGATAGTACGCTGGCCGACACCGCTGCATCGGGGCCAAGATCCGCATCTGCGTCGCCAGGCGCATACTTGAAGATCTGGTAGAGCACGATCGCCCCGAACGTCCCCAGCCCGATACCCGCCAGCTCGAAGTCCCCGAGCCGCAGGGTATAGTCGGCGGCGCCCACGATCAGCACAGTTGCCGCCACGAACAGGTTCGCGCCCCTGGTGAAATCGACGCGGTTCTCGACCCAGATTCGCGCGCCAGTGATCGCGATCAGGCCGAAAAGCACCGTCACCACCCCGCCGATCACGCCGGTCGGGATCGTACCCACGAGCGCGCCGAACTTCGGAGAGAACCCGAGCAGAATTGCGGCGAGCGCGGCAACCACGAACAGCAGCGTCGAATAGACCCGCGTCATGGCCATTACGCCGATATTCTCGGCGTAGGTAGTGACGCCAGTTCCGCCGCCAAGCCCGGCTACCATCGTCGCGATGCCGTCACCGATGAAGGCACGCCCGAGGAAGCGCATCAAGGGGCGGCCAGTCATCGCCTCCACCGCTTTGACGTGACCGGTATTCTCGGCGATCAGCACCAGGGCGACCGGCGCGATCAAGGCGATCGCCCGCCAGTCGAACGTAGGCGCGACGAAGGCCGGAACGCCGAACCAGGGCGCGTCGGCGATCCGCGCGACGTCCACCCCCTGTACGACGACCGAGCCGTAGGTGGTGCCGGCCGCGCTCGTGCCGCCCACCAGCAGCGCCACCAGGTAGCCAACGACCGTCCCAAGCAGGATCGGCAGTCGTGCCACTAAGCCCCGCGTCCACAGCCCGATAGCCAGCACGCTCACCAGCGTGACGACGGCCAGGAAGGGGCTGGCTGCCGCGAGGTTCCGGGCGGCGCCCGCCAGGTTCAGCCCGATGATCATCACGACCGCGCCCGTCACCAGCGGCGGCATCAGTGCGTCAATCCAGCCCGAGCCGGTCACGTGCACCAGGCCGCCGATGATCGCGTAGATCAGGCCGGCGACGACGATGCCACCCAGCGCGGCCGGGATCGCGGCGCCGTTGAAGGTGCCAGCCGCCTGGGAGCCGATGACCGCCGCGACCGGCCCGATGAACGCGAAACTGGAGCCCAGATAGCTCGGCACCCGCCCGCCGACGATGGCGAAGAAAAGCAGTGTGCCGATGCCCGAGAAGAGGATGGCGAGGTTCGGATCGAAACCCATGATGAGCGGCGCGACAACAGTCGATCCGAACATCGCCAGCACGTGCTGCAAGCCCATCGCCACGGTACCCGGCCAGGGCAGTCGCTCGTCCGGGGCGATCAGCCCGGACCGCTTCTCGCGCCACTCGATCATGCCGCTCGCTCCCACGCCGCCACTCTGCGCGACGCCGCAGCCGACGATACCGGACCCGCCACCCCGTAACCAGGGGGCAGGGAAGAAACTGGAAGGGGGTTGTAACCACCGTCGGGCAGGTACGCGGCCTGCACCAGCACGTGGAGGCTCGGCCGTGACCGCGAGAACGCTACGCCCGAGGCGATGCCGAGCCAGGACAACGTGTGAGGAGAACGGCCGCATGCTCACCCCAGACCGTCCGATCCGCCGCTTCGACGTGTTCGCCGAGTATCGCAAGCAAGAAGAGGAGCGCTCCGGCATGCCCGAGGACGTGGCGATGGGCTACGGGCTCTGGATCGCCAAGGTCGTCGCTAGTCGTCGCTTCGGCGGGGCGACGTTGCGGGCCGGCAGGCGGCCCGCCGGCCACCGGGGCGAGCAGGACGAGCACGTGGAACCGACGCCGCCGCTCGTGGACGGCAAGTGGCACACCCTCGACGATGAGCCGCAGACGAGCGCCCTCTTCGAGCGGGAGATCGTGGAGCGGATGGGGCCGGCGTTCTACCATCAGGTCTTCGTGCCTGCCATCGAGGATGCCCTCCAACACGGCAAGCGCTACGAGCAAATCCGCGACAGCATACGCAAGGACTGGAAACCAACCTGACTCCTAACATGCGATGCCCGTACCTTCGGATGCTGCTCCGATCCATCCCTGCTGGAAGCAGCCTCCGGCCTGGCCGTCATGCTGCCGTCAAGCGTCCACGTGCTGGCTCCACCCATCTCCGCAGCCTCCGGCCTGGCCGTCGTGCTGCCGTCAGACGTCCACGTGCTGGCTCTACCCCTCTTCGACGAGAGGGGGCATGGCCGACACAGGCCGGCTGCCGTCTCGCTCCGCACTGGTGCCGAGCGCCGCCGGCATGTCAGCATGATCGGGTGAGCGAGTATTCCGACACCAACAACCAGACCACCCGTACCGGCCACGCGAACGGCGACTCGCGAGAGAGCACTGCAAGCCGCGCAGCCCCAGCCAGAGGCTCGACCGGCGGCGCTAGTCTGGGGACGCCTCGCCTGACTGGCATGCGCTACGCTGTGCCGCTCCGCGAGGGCGGTTCGCTGCCGGCCGTGGTCGAGACCGCCGAGGACGGGCCGTACGTCGTCAAGTTTCGAGGCGCCGGTCAGGGTGCGAAGGCGCTCATCGCCGAGCAGATCGTGGCCAGCATCGCCCGCGCTCTCGACCTGCCAGTGCCGATGCCAGCCATCATCGATCTGGCCGACGGCTTCGGGCAGGCTGAGCCGGACCCAGAGATCCAGGACATCCTGCGCGGCAGCGTCGGCGCAAACTTCGGACTGGCCTACCTCGCCGGCGCGCTACCATTCGATCCGGCCGTGGATTGCGACGTCTCACCCGAGCTTGCCGCCGACATCGTCTGGCTCGATGCCTTCGTCACGAACGTCGACCGTACGCCCCGTAACTCGAATCTGCTCGTCAGTCACGGCCGCCTCTGGCTGATCGACCACGGCGCGGCCCTCTACGTCCATCATCGTTGGGAGGGCTGGCCGGCGCGGGTTCACTCACCGTTCCCCCAGATCAAGGATCACGTGCTGCTCGGCCTCGCCGGCGACCTCGAAGCGGCTGACGCACGCTTGCGGCCCCGCCTGAGCGACGCCGTCTTTCAGCAGATCGTGGCCGATCTTCCCGGCGCGTGGCTGGGTGACGAACCGTTTTTTCCAGGCGTTGACGCGCACCGAGCAGCCTACGTGACGTATCTCTCCGAGCGCCTGCGCGGCCCCGGCGAGACGACCGAGCGCGCACTCGAGCGCGCCTCTCGCCCACGCTGGCTACAGGAAGCGATCGATGCCCGACGACGCGGCCCCGAACGCCTCAGCATCCGTCAGACCCACCGTGTCGGCGAGTGACCCGCCGCCAGGAGACGACCCGCTGGGCGAGCCTGTCCCGACGCTGGAAGGTGAGGAAGGTCAGGGCAGCGTCCAGGCGCCGCCGGCCTATGCCTGGTACAGCTACGCCATTATCCGGGTGGTGCCACGCGTCGACCGGGGCGAGTGCGTCAACGTGGGCGTGGTGCTGTTCGCACGCGCTCGCCGCCACCTTGCCGCCCGTATCGACCTGGCCAGCGCGCGCACCAAACTGCTCGCGCTGGACCCGCGCCTCGACCTTGGCCTCGTCGAGCGGCACCTCAGCACGTTCCTCGCGATCTGCGGCGGCGACGCGGCCGGTGGCCCGCTGGCGGACCTACCGGCCCCCGAACGGTTCCACTGGCTGACCGCACCTCGTAGCACGATCATCCAGACCTCGCCGACCCACGTCGGCCGCGCGACCGACTTGAGCGCCGAGCTCGGCCGTCTCCTCGACGCCTACGTCCGCCCGCTATCCGCATGACGGCACGAGCGGAGCGGCCGACGGCAGACTGACGCCCACACCACGGGCACAGAAGCAACCAACGTTCGAGCCTGCCTCGCGCCCTTGCGCCACCGGATGCGGTTGTCCTTGCCTCACCCCCCCGCGCCATCAAGGCGTATCCAGGCACCGCCCGCTGGTCGTCACAAGCCGGTCTGGTTCCTTCGACGGCCTCGTTCTCGGGCACCGTTGCGGCTGACACGTGCGGCATCCTCTAACACCGTTAGAGCTCGAGTGAGCGCGCGGGTCTCTAACGGTGTTAGACTCCAGGGTGATGCCGCAGGATCGGAGGAGCCATGCCACTGGACCGTGAGCGCGTCGTGAGGACGGCGCTCCAGCTACTGAACGACGTCGGGCTCGAGCGCCTCACGCTGCGGCTCCTGGCCGCTCGGCTGGATGTGCGGGCGCCGACGCTGTACTGGCACGTCAAGAACAAGCAGGATCTCCTCGACGAGATGGCTGCCATGATGCTGGCGGACCTCCTGACAGATCTGTCGGCGGCCGGCCGGCTGCCGCCCGACACGCCCTGGCAAGACTGGCTCGTCAAAGTTTGCCTCGCGCTGCGACGGCTGCTGCTTGGCTACCGCGACGGTGCAAAACTCTTTAGCAGTGCGCGGCAGACCGACACTGCGTTGCTCCCGTCGTTCGAAGCTCCGATGCGGAAGCTCGCCGACGCCGGAGCGTCGCCCGACGATGCGGCCCGAGGATGGGCGACACTCTCGAGCTACGCGATCGGGTACACCCTCGACGAACCGGCGAACCGACCGCGGCCGGATGAGCAGGATGGGCGCCTCGAGGTTGCCGTGCAGGCGCCTCGGATTGACGCCGCAACGACGTCCCTGGATCTGGCAGACGGCTGGACGCGCGCTGCCGATGGCCGTTTCGAGCACGGGGTACGCCTGATCGTCGCCGGCATCGAGCGGTCGCTCGCAAGCAGGCCGATGCCCCCGCTGGTGCCGGCGAGCCGCTCCCGGCGGAACGCGAAGGGCGTCGTCCGAACCGTGACTATCCGCGACGTCGCCCGCCGGGCTGGCGTATCCCTGAGCACAGTGTCTCAGGTCGTGAACGGCCGCTCCGGCTACGCCAGCAACGAGACGCGCGATCGGGTACTCGCCGTTGCCCACGAGCTTGGGTACCGGCCGAATGCGCTCGCGCGTGGACTCATTACGTCGAGGACCGGCACGCTGGGAGTGGTGATCACCGACATTACACGAGGCTATTTCACTCAGGTCGTCGGCAGCATCGAGCAAGTCGTCAGCGCCCAGGGGTATTCGCTGCTGCTCGCCTGTGCCGACGGCGTCCAGCCCGAGCAACAGGCCCTCGAAACGTTCGTGGACAAGCGCGTCGACGGCATCATCTGTATGTCCAGGACCGTCGAGACGAGCGCCGATCACATTCTCGCCGTGGCTCACCTGGGGATCCCGGTGGTCACGATCAACCGCCCGCTCCACACGACGGAGCTTCATCAGATCGCCTGGGACGACGTCGAGATCGGCCGACGTGCGACCGAGCACCTGATCGGTCTCGGGCATCGGCGGATCGCGCACATGAGCGGCCCTCTCCACCCGCCCGGCCGCCGCTCGGCGATGGACCGGGTGAGCGGCTTCACCGCGGCGCTCGAGGCAGCCGGCCTGCCGCTCGACGAGACCCTGATGGTTGAGGGTAGTTACGAGTATCAGACCGCGTTCGCTGCCTGCGCGCGCCTGTTCGACCGGGATGATCCGCCGACGGCCGTCTTCGCAGCGAGCGACGATATGGCAGCCGCGATCGTCAACGCGCTGCATCGGCGCCACCTACGGGTGCCTGAAGACGTGAGCGTCGTCGGCGCGAACGACGACGAGTACGCCGTCCACGTCGAGCCGCCCCTGACCACCGTCCGGCCACCGGTCGTGGCAGCCGGCCGACGCGCCGCCGAGGTGATGCTGGCCACGATCGGTATGCCGACGTCCGCGCCACCGGTTCGTGAGATGCTGGCGAGCGAGTTGATCGTGCGGGCATCCACAGCGCCCTGCCTGGCGCCCGACCTGGCGCCCGCACGACCGACTCGCTCGTACGCCTAACGCGCCGTCCCAGTCAGCCTGGAACGGGCGTATCGCTGAGTCCGCACGGCTCGGTCAGCAACCTGTCGCTCAGCCGGGCAGGTCCACCACCGCCCCGGCCTCGCGCAACCTATCCTGTAGCACGGGCAGGTTGACCTCGCGAACGGCGGCCTGCTGCTGAACGGCGAGCGCCGCCGCGGCGCCTGCCGCCTCGCCCATGACCCAGCATTCTGGGATTTCGCGTAACAGACTATGAGCCCGCGCGTCGCAGCTCAGGTTGCGGCCGGCGACGAGCATCCCGTCGAGGTCGCGCGGAATCAAGCTCCCCAGCGGGATCTGCAGAGTTGGCATCTCGGGCGTCGAGCCAGGGCAGAGGCCGATGCTGTCCTCGGCACGGCCGTCCTCTCGCCAGCGGGACATCGAAACCGTCGTCACGCCGGCCAGGCGGCGGCTATGGCGTACGCCGATTTGCGGCGCCGTCTCGACCAGAATCGCATGCTGCCAGCCGGGCATGTGCTCGCGCCACCACTGGAGGCCCGCTCGGTGAGCGTCCCGCGAGCGAAGCTCGGCCTCGGTCAGATCGGCGACCTTGATCGCCGAGTAACCGGCCATCTTCGGATGCATGCACAGCGACTGGCCATGCTGGGGCATCACCCCACAGTGAAAGCCCACACCGGCGGCGTCTGCCCGGCGCATGAGGTTGCTGAAGCCGTCCGGGTTCTCGATCTGGAACGCGAAGTAGGCGTCAGTATCGACGTTGCCGTAACGGCAGGCCGTGTTCATCAGGGCGTGGATCGAGCTCGCGTCGACGTCGGACTCAAACCCGGCGCCGGCCCCGGCGAAGATGTCGCCGTCGCCGGTGCAGTCGATCGTCACGTCGGCCAGAACGGCGAAACGCCCCTCTTTACTCTCAAAAATCGCGCCACCGACTCGCCCGTCGACCATCGCCGGGCCGACCGCCCAGCAGTGGAGTAGCATCTGGGCGCCAGCCTGACGGACTTTGTCGTTCGAGACCCCCTTCAGAATCTCCGGGTCGATCGTCGGGGACCAGGTGACTACGCCCCGACGAGACGCGCTACGAGGGCCCCAGTAGGTGACGGCCTCCGGGTCGCGCGAGCCCCAGAGGTCGGGGGATGGCCCGACGAGCCCGCCTTCCTCAGCGGCGCAGGCGTCCATCAGATCCTTGCCGACGCCGCCGACCACCAGTCGTCCTTCCCAGTCAGCCATCCGGTCGATCCAGCAGACTAGTCCACCGGTCGAGAGCCCGCCGAGGTAGCCGTACCGCTCGGCCAGGACGGTCTCAGCGCCGGCGCGTGCCGCTGAGATCGCGGCCGCCGTACCAGCCGGTCCGCCGCCCACGACCAGGACTTCACAGGTGCCGTAGACCGGCAACTGCCGGGCCGGCTCGTGGATAGTGGCGCCGTTGCCGCGTTGCATCGCTCGCTCCTCCTCGTCTCGCCGCGCCGTCGCCACGTCGCCAGCGATGTGGCGACGGCCGCTTCAACACTGTGCTCGCGTCAGTCGAGGCGTACCGGGGGCCCGATAGATGCACGGCCCCCGGTCGCTCCAGCCTCTATCCCCATCGACGGCCGAACATGTCGGCCTCCCGCGGCCTCCACCCTGGATCGAGCGCTCGGCGGCTGGTCTGGATCCCCCCATCGCGCTTCTGGAGCACGATCGTCTCGAGCCACTCGGCGTCATTCTGAGACGGGAAATCCGCACGATGGTGCCCGCCCCGACTCTCCGTTCGCTCCAGACTCGCATGGGCCACGAGCTCCGCTGCCTTCAGCCCGTTGCGAATCTCGACCGACCGGACCAGATCCAGCGGCTCCTGAATCGACAGCCGCGGGAGATCCTCGGCGCGCATCCGCGCGATCTCGGCTTGTGCCCGCCGCAGCCCGTCCGCGGTACGTCCGACCAGAAGTTCATCCCACAACAGCCGTCCCATGGCGTTCGCCAGGTCCGACACGGGGAGGTCGCCCGAGCGGGGTGTGCGCAGCCCCGCCTCGTACTCGGACACTTGCGCCATGTCGAGTGACGCAACGCCGTTGGCCCGGGCGTGGGCGGCCGCGGCTCGACCCGCACGAGCGCCGAAGACCTGGGACGCCAGCAGCATGTGTCCGCCGATCCGGTCCGCACCGTGCGGCCCGGCTGCCAACTCGCCGGCGGCGTAGAGGCCAGGGACGGTCGTCTGAGCGTTCTCATCTATGCGTAGCCCGCCATCGCAGCAATGGTGGCCGACCCCAATCTCGATAGGGCCACGGTCCCACTCGATGCCCCGATAGGCATACCAGTCCAACAGGTCGGGCCGGATCCGATAGGACGGATCCTCGATCGTCACGTAGACGCCGCCCCGTGGGGTGCCGCGCCCAGCCTTCACTTCGCCCACCATCGCCAGGTCGACGTAGCGGGAGTATTGGTCACGCGTGCTGAAGGGATTGTGCAGGCGGCGCTGATCCATGCACTCGCGTGGGTCCACGCCGGGCGGCGTGTAGTTCCCCAGGAACTCCTCGCCGGCCGAGTTGGTCAGGCGGGGGTACGACTCCCAGAGCCAGGTGTGCACCAGATTGACACTCGGCGCGACCGTCTCGATGAAGATCTGATGGAACTCCAGGTTGAATAGCTCGGCTCCGGCCTGGAAGCCCAGTGCATAGCCATCACCGGTCACACACGATGGGTGAAAGTTGAGCCAGTACGCCCGGCCGAGGCCGCCCGTCGCCAGGATCGTCGACCCGGCCTTGATCGTCAGCGTCTCGCCGGTGGTCTCGTCCACCGCCACGGCGCCCACGCAGGCTCCGTCTTTCATCAGCAGGTCGCTCACCGCCGTTCGGTTCCGCACCACGATGTCGCTGTGCCGAACCATGCGCTGGAGCGCCATCGAGACTGGAACGCCGTGCGTCCCCGCGCCGTAGCCCTCGGCGAAGGTCGGGACCAACCCCCATTCGTCGAGCCGTTGGATCGTTTCGGCCGCGTCATCGACGAGGATCCGAACGAGCTTCGGGTCGGCCATACCCAGTCCGCACTGGATGACGTCTTCGTAGACCTGGTCCGGCTCGAGACGCTGGTCCGGCTGCACGTTCGGCATTCCGACGGGACGGATGCCGCCGCGCTCCGAGATGGCAGCGGCGGTTCCACCCGCTCCTCGGGTGCCGACCGCGCCGAAGCGCCCCTTCACCGCAACCAGCACTTTGGCGCCGGCCAGGCTGGCCTCGCAGGCGGCCCGCATGCCGGCCCCGCCTGCGCCGACAACCAGCACATCAGTCTCGATCAACTCAGCCATACTTTGCCTCTCTTGCACGGCATCTTCAGCATTGGTTCATCAGCCCAGCCGGCGCTTACCGGCCCTTGAACTGAGGGGCGCGCTTCTCGGCAAAAGCCCGCCGTCCCTCGGCGATGTCTTCCGAGTCCTGGACCGCGCGTGTGACGGCATCCGACATCAGATGCCACGCCACCGGCGCGTAATTCATCGGCATGTCCAGCCCACGCAGGAACAGTTGTTTCGCGGCCTGGACGGCCAGCGGCGGGTTCTGGCAAAGCCGCTGGGCGTAGGCCGTGGCGGTATCCAGCAGTTCGGCGGCCGGCACCAGTTTGTTGACCAGGCCGACCTCGTAGGCGCGCTGGGCGGAGATGCGGTCGCCGAAGAGCAGCATCTCCATCGCGATCTTCCGCGGGATGTGGCGCGGCAGCAGGAAGTTCGCGGCCGCCGGCGTCCAGCCTCGGGTCACCTCCGGCAGCCCGAAGACGGCGGTCTCGGCGGCAATGACGATGTCGCAGTTCATCGCCACCTCGAACCCACCGCCCAGGGCGTAGCCGTTGACGGCGGCGATGATCGGCTTCCAGACCTCGAGCGGCAGATCCCCTCCGTACGACGCGTCCAGATGCCAGTAGACCCGGCGGCGCCGCTTCTTCCGCTCGTGCTCCCGACGCTCGTTTTCTTCGGGGTGTTCGAATCGCCACTTGATGTCCGCACCGGCGGAAAAGGCGCGATCGCCGGCGCCGGTCAGCACCACGACCCAG
Organism: Chloroflexota bacterium; assembly: GCA_020845495.1. The sequence continues at coordinate 408,764 of JADLFM010000128.1, read as the reverse complement.
ACGTCCGGATCGTCCGCGATGTCCTCGAACACCTCGTTGAGCTCGTCCTGGGTGACTGGACTGATCGCGTTCAGGACGTGCGGTCGGTTGATCGTGAGGTAGGCGATGCGGTCCCGCTTCTCATAGAGTAGATCCTGAAAGCGGCGAGCACCGTCGGGGTTGCCGTTCGTCGTGTGTTCCACGCCAGCCTCCCTCCGCCCTCGTCAACGGCCCTTCCAGACGGGCTTGCGCTTCTCGACGAAGGATCGTGGACCCTCGCGCGACTTCCAGTCCTCTGACTCACGCAGCTTCGCGCCGACGAGATCGTCCAGATCCCAGGCGCGGAGCCGGGTATCGACCGGGTACTCGAGCGGAAGGTCCAGGGTGCGGTCGACCATCTCCTTGATGACACGCACGGTCATGGGTGGCCGCTCGTTGATGCGGTCGGCCAGGGCAATCGCCTCGGGCATGACCTGATCCGACGGAACGACTTTGTTGATCAGTCCGCTCCGCAGCGCCTCGTCCGCGCTGATGTGGTCGCCGGTGAGCAGCATCTGCATGGCGATCTTGCGGGGTACGTGGCGGGGAAGTCGGTGGATGCCGCCGGATCCAGGGTAGCCGCCGGTGTTCTTGATCTCGGGCGTGCCGAAGCGAGCGGTCTCAGAGGCGATGACGATGTCGCACGCCATCGCCGTCTCCAGGCCGCCGCCCAGGCAGTAGCCTTTGACCGCGGCGATGATCGGCTTGGTGATCTGGCGGTGGATCAGGCCAGCGAATTGAATCTTTGAATCGCTGGCCTCACGCACCGAGGTCGGAACCGAGTTGGTCTGCGAAGCCATGTACTTGATGTCGGCACCAGCACAGAAGGCCCGGTCGCCGGCGCCGGTCAGGACGGCTGTCCAGACCTCGGGATCCTCCATGAAATCGGTCCAGACGTCGTAGAGCTCCTCATGGGCCGGATAATGGAGCGCGTTGAGCACCTCGGGGCGATTGATGGTGACGAACGCCGTGCGTCCGCGCTTCTCGTACAGCACGTACTGGTAGGCTGGGGGCGATTTCGCGAGCATGCTCGCCTCCTTTAGAAGACACCCTCGTCGGCGTACTGCCGAATCTGATCCTCATTCATCCCCAAGAGCGATCCATACACATAGTCGTTGTGCTGCCCGACCTGTGGAGCCGGACGGCGTACCCGCCCGGGGGTCTCGGACAGCCTGGCCGGGACGCCCTCGAACCGCTGGGTGCCAAGGTCTGGGTCCTGCTGATACTCCCAGAAGCCGCGAGCGTGAAGGTGCGGATCCCTGGCCATATCCGCCGCGTTCTGCACCACCCCAGCCGGGCAGCCGGCTTTCTGGAGCAGGTACATCACCTCCTCGGGGCTGTGGAGGCGAGTCCATTCGGTCACCAGTTCGTCGAGCTCGCGCCGGTGGCAGACCCGCTCCGACATCGTTGCGAAGCGTGGCTCCAGCGTCCACGCCGGGCAGCCGAGGGCCGTGCGAAACGCGGCCCATTCGTCCTCGGTTGTCACGGCGATCGCGCACCAGCGATCGTCGCCGGCGCAGCGGTACGGGCCGTACGGGGCAGCCTGCTGGTGAAAATTTTCGTTGCCGATGCGTTGCGCGGGACGGCCATTGACGGTGTAGTCCAGCACGGCGGTGCCGGTCGTGGCGGCGATCGCCTGAAGCTGGCCCAGGTCAATGTACTGCCCCTGTCCGGTCTGCTCGCGATGTGCGAGCGCGGCCACGACCGCGAATGCTGCCGACGCTCCTCCGATGAAGTCGGCGTACGCGCCCATGACGACCGGCGCCATACCCGGATAGCCCGTGCAGTGGGTGTAGCCCGAGAGCGCCTGCACGATCGGCCCGTGGCTCACGTAGGGCTCGTAGGGGCCGGAGTGCCCGTAGCCGGACATGCTGACGTACACGATGCCCGGATTGATCGCCTTCATGACGTCATAGCCGAAGCCCCAACGCTCCATGACGCCTGAGGTGAAGTTCTCGAGCACCACGTCGCTGATCGCGAGCAAGCGCTTCGCCACCTCGAGCCCCTTCGGGGCACGCATGTTGAGAGTGATGGCGAGCTTGTTGCGGTTCACCTCCTTGAAGCGGGCGCCCAGCGACAGCTCTTTGCCGTCAACGAAGCCGCCGGCGTAGCGGAATGAGTCGATCCGGCCGCGTCCTTCAATCCGAATGACCTCGGCGCCGAGGTCGGCGAGCGTCTTCCCACAGCGGGGCCCGGCCACGACCCAGCCGAAGTCCATGACGCGAATACCATCGAGGGGACCACTGGCAAGCATCTTCGTGCCGTCCATTTCCCGTCTGACGCACGTATGGGTTGCAGACACGTATAGGGTGGAAATCAGATGACGCCGCGTTCGCGGCAGGCGTTCAACTCCTGGTCGGTCAGGCCAAGCTCTCCCACGTAGACCTCGTGGTTGTGCTCGCCTAGCAACGGGGCCCGTCGCTGGATCGACCAGGGGGTGCCATGAAGGTCGTACGGCGCGCCGGCATAGGTCAGCGTTCGGTCGAGCTCCGGATGCGGCACCTGAACGAAATAGCCGCGAGCGTTGAGCTGTGGGTCCGCCATGACGGCCGGCATGTCGTTGACCGGGGCTGCCTCCAGGCGGCGCTTCTGCCCCTCGTGGAACAGTTCGGCGCCGGTCCGGGTCGTGGTCCACGCTTCGAGTTGCTCGTACATGTGATCGATATGGGCCATACCCCAGTCGCGATCGAACCAGTTATCGTCGCCGAGATCGCCGCTCTTGCCATCGGCGTCGAGCCAGTCCACGATATGGGGCCAGTGGTCACGCCGGAACGGCCCCAGCGTCATGTCGACGTGGCCGTCCTTACTGGGGAAGACACGCCGTGCGCTGGGATTGCCGTTGTAGCCCCAGCGGCGTGAGACCACGACGTCGTCCCGGTAGAAGACGTTGGGGCTCTCCGACATGGTGACCATGGCTTCCTGCATCGACACGTCGACGTGTTGCCCTCGGCCGGTCAGCTTTCGGTGGAGGACGGCCGCAAGGGCGCCGGTCGCCGCGTAATACCCCGCGGTGTGGCAGCACTGGAAGAAGGGGGCATTGAGTGGCGGCAGGCTGAGATCCTCGTAGCCGAGGATGGACATGTAGCCGCTCATGGCCCACGCCACGAGATCCGAGCCCTTGTAGTGGGCGTGGGGTCCGCACTGTCCGAAGGGTGTGATGGACGCCATCACTAGACCCGGGTTGATGGCCGCCAGGTCGGTATAGGCCAGGTCCAGTGCTGCCAGATAACCCGGCGCGAAGCTCTCGACCACGATGTCGGCGCTTCGAACGAGCTCGCGCAGCAGCCGCCTACCCTCGGGGTGCTCTATGTCGAGCGTGATCCCGCGCTTGTTCGTGTTGTAATGGAAGAAAAACAGGCTCTTGCCTGGGTCTGGAACGTCGTCTACAAAAGGCCCGAACTGGCGTGTTGGGTCTCCGCTGGGGCGCTCGATCTTGATGGTGTCGGCGCCAAGATCGGCGAGGAGCTTTGCCGCGTACACGCCCTTCTCATCAGAGAGATCGAGAACTCGCAAGTGGCTCAAAGCACGGGCGGATTCGAGATCCTGGTTCACCATAGCCCTCCGCCGGTGCGCACGATCGCTCCACGGGAAGTGACGCGAGCGCACCGAGGAAAATCATCGCGTGACATGTCATGAACGGGAACCGTCACGTTTGGGGGTAGCAGTCACCTCGCTCCGGAAAGTGTTGGTGGGATTCGCGGGTTTGCGGGGGTTCGGTCACGATGTTGGAAGGCCAGGAAGGCGCGCCGACCGGATCGCCCGATGAGGCCGTCCTTCCGAAGAGCACGGCGGCCCGCCCCTTCAGGCGATGCAGCTTGACGCGGCGAGCCGAACGCCGTGACTGGTGCGGCGAGGGAAAGCGATTCCTCGAAACTGTTCAGGAAGTGGCTGGCGTCGACGGCGAACGCCGCTCCCCCAAAGCGGCTCATCTCCTGGATACCAGGCCGCTGATAGGGCGGGACGACAGGCCTGGCCGCAACCGTCGACGTAGCGGGCAGCAGCGCCCTGGCAGGATGGACAGCTATCGGCGGTGTAGCGGCTCTTGGCGGCACGAGCAGCGGCGTCGTGTTCGGCGCGGGCGTTGCCAGCACGGCCACCTGGACGGCCACCTGGACGGCCAGAGGCAGCGCATCCGCCATTGACCCGGAGAGAGCGGTGAGCGGTGCACCTCGGGCCGCGGGCAGGCGCACCCCGACGATACTCGAGGCCCCCGCCGCACTTCGACGCGGAAGCGCTCGTCGTGACAGTTCAGGTGTCTTCGCCATGAAGTACTCCACGTGTCTCTGGAGTAGACGGAATCCTCGCCAATGGATCGCCTCACCAACCTGCCATGTCCGGAACGGCTCTGAAACCCTGGTGGCTCACCTCCTCGCATGCGCCGGCACGCGCTCCGCGGCGCGTGTCGGGTCGTTGGCGTACGTTGGAGTCGGCGCCGCTGCCTGGCGGCTTGGGGGCCGTGACCAAAACCTTTTAGCTGGTGTGTGGTCCCGCTGTCAAGCGCGCGCCACGCCGCGAGTGGCCGAGAGCGTTACGAACGTGTTACGAGCGCGTGGCGACGGGCGCCCGATGGTGCGGCGAGAGTGGCAGGGCGGGCCGGACGCGACACGCACCAGCACCTGGAGCCTGTTGTGCCTCGGGCGTAAGGCAGGTAAAAGCATTTGGCGCCACCCGCCGAGAGCCAGGCGGAGCCGGGCGACGTCGGGCCATGCCGGGCGCAGTTGGGCGACGTCGGGTTACGTTGGGCAGCGCCCTCGGGCGGGGGGGTCAGGTGGCGACGGCTCGCGGCAGCGGGTGGCCGAGACCTCGCAGTACCGAGGATCGATCTCGACGCCAATCGAGCGACGGCCCAGGCTCTTCGCCACCCGGCAGGTCGTGCCGCTGCCAAGGAACGGATCGAGGACAGTATCCTCACGGAAACTGAACAACTGGATCAGGCGACGCGGCAGCGCCTCGGGGAACGGGGCCGGGTGACCATAGCGGCGGGTCGTCTCGCCCGGAAAGCGCCAGATGCCGAGCGTGGCGTCGAGGAAATCGTCGCGCGACATATCCGACGTCCTGCCACGTCCATCGCGCCTCCGCCGGTCCTTTGACAAGACTAATACGGCTTCGGCCGCTGTGTTCACCCATGGGTCGGTCGCGGACAGCCAGGAGCCCCAGGCCGTCCGGCGCGACACGTTGTTCTCGAGCCAGAGAATCGTCGTGTTGTAGACGAATCCGAGATCCTCGACGAGCAGCCGGGTGAAATCGGCCAGGACCGGTTGCTTGTGGGTGCGTCGCTGGCCGCCCTCATCAAACCTCAAATTGATGTCGAGCGGGACGTTCAGGCAGAGCCGCCCGCCAGGTTCGAGCAACCGCCGCAGTTCGCGGCTCCAGGTCTCCACCCAGTGCAGGTACCCGTGATACGTGGTGTCATCGCGGGCGGTGCCGTAGTCTTTGCCCAGGTTATACGGGGGGGACGTCACGATCAGTTGGACCGACTCGGACGGCAGGAAGCTCAGATCGGTGCTATCGGCCTGAAAGATGGTAACGCGGCCGTCGTCATAGTAGGGAGCGGGCGGCACGACGCCTCGCGCGGGGTTGGCATGATGGCCGTTTCGACGATCCGGGTGCAGATCGTCGGCGCTGACGTCGGCGGCGCTCGCATCGACCAGCTCGGCCACGCGAACATCTGCTGCTGTCGGGCCAGGACTCGATGAGCCGCGCCACGCCGCCCTATCTGGCACGGCCGGTGCTGACGACGTGTCGTCCAATCGATTGTCTGCCTCGCTCTTCATCGCGGGCGCCAGCGTACCAGGATGGCGTCCGAAGCGTCCATAACTCCTGGCCAGAGCGCAGGTGTACGGGCCTGGCTGCCGCAGCATGCGGCGTTCTACACAGCATGGCCAACGTGCTGAGCCTGGCTGCGCGCGAGCCGTTCGGGGTCCGACATCGCCGCCGTGGCCTCCACAGTCGCACATGATGCCCTGGTTACCGGAGCGCCGCGCAACCGGCTGCAAACAGGAACAGTTCTTGCAAGTACGGGCGAAGTTCCGCCCCGCGAGCGTCTACCTCTGGAGGTGCACTCCATGTCAGCCATCCGTGCGATCTTGATCGCCGTGACGATCCTGGCCGTGGCAGCGGTCCCGATGCTGCTCCCGTCGACCGCGTCGTCGCCCAACGCCGACTCGGCGTACGCCGCCGTCGCCGATGCTCCCATGCTTGCTAGCAACGGCAACAATAACGAGAACGGCAACAACAACGAGAACGGCAACAACAACGAGAATGGCAATAACAACGAGAATGGCAACAACAACGAGAACGGCAACAACAACGAGAACGGCAACAACAACGAGAACGGCAACAACAACGAGAACGGCAACAACAACGAGAATGGCAACAACAACGAGAACGGTAACAACAACGAGAACGGCAACGAGAACGCGCCCCTCCCGCCGGTCGTTACCCCACCGACAAGCCAGACAGGCCAGCCGTTCGCAGCGTCCAACATGGTGAGCCGCTGCTACGATACTGGCGAGGTTGGCGCGATAACCCTGTTCCTGCCAGGTGGCAACGTCACGATCGACGTGGTCCCGGTTTCGTCGTTCCCCATGGTCACCGAGGTCGACCTCCAGGCGGTGGATCCGTCGACGGTCGCGGCAGCGCCCGGGCCGTTCCTGGACAGCATGGTCTTCCAGGTATCGGCATTGAACAGTTGTGGCGGCGTCAGCATGGCCCAGTTCCCCTCGGCCGTCAACCTGGGAATTCCGTACAGCGTCCCGGCCAACAAGGCGACGCTCCAGATCGTTCACTGGAACGGAACGAGTTGGGACAACGTGAACACCGTCCCGGACCCGGATCCGAACAACCCGTACATCTCGTCGACCATCATCCAGACCGGCCTCTACGCCGTCTACCAGGGCTCCTAGCACCCGCTCGACGCCGGGGCACAGAGGGGGGCGGGCCTGCATTGGCCCGCCCCTTTTCGTGCCCCTGTACCCAGCCCCTGTACCGGCCCTTGTATCTGGCAGGAGTCGGGCGCGTGCCGGGAGCGTCGGTGTCCAGGGCCGCGAGCGGCCGTGCAGTCAGTTCTAGCACCCAGGGCCGTCGCGCAGCGGTCGTGGACGTCATGATGTGCCATAGGACGTGCCATGCGATCACCGCCGGGGCCGGAGCATGGCCAGCGCGGCCAGAAATGAACTCGGCTGTCCTCAGCGCCTGACCCGACGGTCATGACGCCATCATCCCACGACGGACGGTGCTCGGACGCCCCGACTGAGCCTCAACGACCGTGCAGCCACCCGATGGAATCTGGCAGTATCGGGCCAGCCAGCATCGCGCCACTGGAGGCTTTCGCTCATGTCCGGGTTCCGCGTCTTCCAGTCCATCGTGTCCTTGCTGCTTCTCGCCGGGAGCGTCTGGTTCGTCCAGGCTATCAGCAACTCGGCAGGTTCCGGGATCGACGCGGCATCCCCCTTTACCGTCCAGAGTGCGCTCGCCGACAACGCGGATAACAGCGGTGACAACGGCAGTAGCGACAACGACGGAGGGGACAACAACGGTGGTGACAACAACTCGGACAACGAGAACGGGAACGACAACAACGGCGGCGACAACGCGAGTGACAACGACTCTGACGACAACGGGAATGGCAACGACAACGAGATTGGCTTTGCCCTCCCGCCGTTGCCGACCGCCACGCCGACACCGCCACCAGCGCCGACATGCGCGCCGGCTGGTCAGGAGACGGTCTTCCCCGCGTTTGACAACAAGGTCGTCGTGCGAGTCTTCCCGGCGAACCCCTCGCCCTTCAAGATCGAGATCTTCCGTGTCATCGACTTCCTCTCGGCCCCATTCCCGCCTGGGCAGATGGTCGGGCTGCTGATCTATGAGATCCGAGCGGCCACCTGTGAGGGCGCGCCGCTCGACACCTTGCCATCTGAAGTGAACATGACGATCCATTACACCGACGTCGAGGCGCTCGGCCTGGACGAGAACCTGTTCACCGTCGCGCGGCTCGATCTCCAGAGCCGCACCTGGGTACCGGTCGCGAAGCAGGCGATCGACCCGGCCGGCAACGCGGTCGGCACCACGATCTCGCAGCCGGGCTTCTTCGTGGTGTACGAGAAGCGCTGAGGCTGGAGGCGCGATGGACGCCCCTGAAGTCGGGGCGTCGAGGCGCGGATCTGCCAGTCCCCGGCAGCCGTAGCAGGCCCCGATGTACTATTGCACCGGGACGGCGCGCTGGCGCTCGGGCTGTCGACGGCCCCGTGGATCCGGCAGCCCGCGCACGCTTCGGCATACCATTGCAGCACGAGCTTTTCACGTTACAGCCTGACGTGACGACATCGTGTCCGTTCCGCATTCTCGCATCGCACTCGGGAGGCCGCGCATGACTCAGCGACGCTTCTACGGCATCATCCCCCCGACGATCACCGCGCTCGATGCCGACGAGCAACTCGACCGAGCGGGTATGGCCCGCCTGGTCGAGTACCAGATCCAGGGCGGCGTGCACGGTCTTTTCGTGCTCGGGTCGAACGGCGAGGGACCGTGCCTGCGCGACAACGTGCGGCAGGCGGTCTGCGAGGCCGCCGTCGAGGTGGCAGGCGGCCGGGTGCCGGTCATCGCGGGCGTACTCCAGCCCAGCACCGCGCGCATCATCGACGATATGCGACTGCTCCGCGACACTGGCGTGGCAGCCTTCGTCGCTACCGCCCCGTACTACTTCGGCGGCTACAGCACCGACGAGCTCGTGGAGCACTTCCGCCGCCTCGCGGACGCCACCGATCTGCCGATTCTGATCTACAACATCCCTCAGACCACGAAAGTCTCGATCAAGGCCGACGCCGTCATCCAGATCGCCGAAGATCCCCGCATCGCGGGCATCAAGGATTCGTCCGGCGCCTGGCCAGAGGTTCAGCGGTTGATTCTCGAACGGCCACGCGAGGACTTCGTGATCCTCCAGGGCAACCAGCAGATGGGAGCGATCAGCCTGATGCTCGGCGCGGATGGACTGGTGCCGGGCTTCGCGAACGTCCACCCGCGTCTGATCCGTGACCTCTACGACGCCGTTCAGCGCGGCGATACGGCTGGAGCGCTCGAACGGCAGGCGACCTGGGATCGGTTCATCCGGATTCGGGGGCGGGCCACGCTCCACGGCACCAAGCTCCTCGCGGCGCATCTCGGCCTGATCAAACCGAACCTGACGGCGCCGCTCCCGACGATGACGTCCGAGGAGGCGAAGCGCTATCTGGACGCCTGTCTCGCGGCCGGCTTCCCGAGCCGAACGCCGGCCGCCGTGTCCTGAGCGAACGTGGCGAGTGGGGAGTGGCGACTCGTGGGCCGGGGTGTCCTGCCCTGCCCACGAGTTGCTACTCCCCACTCTCTACTCGTCAGCGCAGGCGGTAGATGCGGGCGTACTCGACGCCGGCAATCTCGACCACGGCGTCCGGCTTCCGCCTGACCAACGAACGCGGGGTCAGCCCGCGTTGGCGAGCGTCGATGTAGTCGACGAAGTAGTCCGCATCGGCCATCTGAGTATCGCGAACGACCGGGCCAGGCGCATGCGCCTGGAAGTTGACCCAGAGCGGCGCCCAGATCGACGTGATTACCGCCCGATCGCCAGCACGATCGCGGATGCGGTCAGCCGCATCATCGAGGCCATCGCCCCACCCGACGGGGATGGCGAGCACGGCCATGCGGGCGCCGCCGAAGAGCGGGTTGTAGGTCGCCAGCGGATACCGTCCAGCAGCAACGAGCGGCCAGACCTGAAGCACCAGCGCCAGCATCGCGGCAAGGGCAACGGCCATTGCAGATGCCTTAGCCATCGCACCAGCGTCCAGAGTCGCAGCCCCATCGTCCTCTCGCCCGCGTCCGGGAGTGGATGTCGCGGAGTGAGGGGACTCCCAGGCCAGGGAAGGAGGGCATCCGGGCGCAGGCGAGCTACTCCAACCTCGCCGCTCGCCTAGACGCTGGCGCAGCCAGATACACGCGCGCCACCAGCCGACCGCCGCGAGCACGTCCAGCGCCGGCAGCACCGGCAGCAGGTAGCGATCCACCTTCTTGGCGGCGAGGGTCAGCATCACCAGGAACAGGACCGCGAAGCCGAGCAGCATCCAGACTGGACGGAGCAGGCGACGCGGAGCGCCGAGTGTCAGCACGAGGAGCAGGCCGAGTGTCGCGCCCGGCCCCAGCCGGAATGCAAGCGCGACAGGATAAAACGCCGGGCCGGGGTCGTCGACAGGTTGGCCCAGGAAGAAGTTGCCGGGGCCGTGCGGCGAGCCGCCAAGCTGCGCGCTGAACTCGTAGGCGCGCAGGAGCACCGTGAAGGGCTGCTCCCAGGCCGCCGGCCAGAGCAGCCAGATCGCGAGCAGCATCGCACTACCCCAGATGCCGAGGAGCAGGAGCGCCCGGCGAAGTTCGGGCGCTCGCCAGTTCCCACACGACAACCGGCCCCCGAAAGTCAGCCAACCCCCGAGCGATAGCCGGCCCCCAAACGCTTGCCAGCGCTGCCTTCCCGTCAAGCCATCGACGACCTCAGACCCCTCTGGTCTGACGACGAGGGCGGCGAGGACGACAATCGGCACGAGCGGCAGCGCCAGCAGCGCCGCGGTCTTGGTGAGGACGGCGAGACCCCAGCACGCTCCTGACACGAGCGCAAGAGCTATCCGCCCTCGACTGATAGTCCACGCCGGCGGTGGAGCGGGTCGAGATGACGGCGCGGGTGGAGCCGGTGACGGAAGCAGTGCGGCCATGAGCGACAACATCCCGGCCGTCAGGAAGCCGCTCAGCAGCCCGTCCATCCCGACGATCGGCCCGACCGCCGCCCAATACGGGTCGACGGCCAGCAGCAGGCCAGCAATCAGCGCGACGCCTGACCCGAACAGCCGGGCCACCAGCCAGGTGCTACCGACGACGAGGACAGCCTGGAGCACCACGAACGGTGCCCGCGCATCCCGAAGTGCAGCCAGAAAGCCTGGAACGGCTGTGACAGGGCCGCTCGCACGCACGCTATCCGAGAACGGCGCCGTCCCGCCGGGTCCGAGCACCAGCGTGGCGAGCCACATCGTCGTCACGCCAGGGTGGCCGGTCTGAAACGTTCGATGCCAGTCGGCGGTATGAAGGGCCACTGCGAAGTTGCCCGCGCGGGACATCCACTGATCTTCGTCCTCGGTGACGGCCCCGCCAAGCCCGATGAAGCGCGTAGCCAGCGCCAGCGAGAACGTGACCGCCAGCAGCACCGGCATGGCGAGTGCCGACACGGCGGCCCAGGGTGTACGGAGCGGCGACACGTGCGCCCTGGAGCCTCCGGCTCGACGGAGACTGGCCGGCCCGGGGGCCGGCGTTGTAGGCTCGGGCGCGTGGCTGACGCCGGACCTGCTCACAATTCTGTCATGCTACCATCGGCCAGGGGTACGGTCGGAAGGGAACGCTCCGTGACGCCCCCGGGCAGCGGGGCACAGCCTCTGCCGAGTGAAGCCAGGATCCCGCACAACCCGCCGCACACAGGCGACGGGCGTCAGGCGATGCCAGACGTCAATGAGCACGCTCGGCCCGCGTCGAGCGGGGCCGGGCGGGCAGCGACTGGCACTGGCGCGGGTGGACGAGAGCGAACGCTAGCCCGCACGGCGCAGTTTGCGCTGCTCGTCCTGACGCTCGCGGCCTGCTGGGTACGCGCCGTCGGGCTGCCGACGGTCCAGGGAACGATGGGCCGCGACGAGGCACGGCTTGCGCTGGCGGCACGCGGTATCCTGGAGCACGGCCTCCCGATCCTGCCGGATGGGCTCCTGTATACCCGTGGACTGCTGCCGGCCTACGCGGAGGCGGCGGCCTTCGCGGTCGGCGGCTTCAGCGACCAGATCGCGCGCCTGCCAGCCATTGTCGCGGGGACGTTGCTCGTGCCTGCCGTCTTCTGGCTCACGCGTCTCCGGGGGGGAAACGCCCCGGCTCTCGCGGCGGCCGCTATCGTCGCTTTCGCGCAGCCGCTGGTGCTCCAGTCGCGCGAGGCGTGGCTCTACTCCTGGCTTCTGCTCTGGCTGGTGCTGGCGATTGGCTGGCTGGTGCGCGACGCGCCTGGAGACCGCCTCCGCGCGGGCTTCGCCGCCCTGGCCGCCCTCTTCTCACACGAGCTTGCCGTCCTGCTGGTGCCCGTCGCAGCCTTACTGGAACTGGCTCGCATCGCCCACAGATACCGACCCGCCAGCAGACCGTCACTTACCACGATGCGCGGCGGGGTAGGGCGCGGCGGGCAGCCACACCACGCCTTTCCACGCGACGGGACGCAACAGAACGAGAGCAGCCAGTGGAACCAGCGCTGGAGACGTCGTATCGCGGTACCGCCCGACGCCCTGCTGTTCTGGGGGATGCTCCTGCTCGGGGTGGCGACGGTTGGCGGCCTCTCACTGGCACTGCGCGCGCCGACGGCGGCCGGCTCGACCGCCGAAGTACGGGAGTACCTCCGCCCCGGATTCGACCTCGCCGGCCTCGCCGCCACCCTGACGATCCTGGGCGGCTGGCACGCCTGGCTGCTGCCGGCCGCCGCACTCGCCATCCCACTAACGCGCACGGATGCTCGGCGTCTGCTGGCCGGGAGGCGGGCCGGGCCGCTCCTGCTGATGACGCTCGCCATCATCGCCTTCAACGGATTCGGGCTGGTACGGCGGGGAGAGTCGCGCTACGTGCTGCCGGCCCTGCCATTCCTTGCGGCTGTCGCGAGCCTCGCGCTCTGGCGGGTCGGGCCGCGCATCGCCGCTGTGCTGGCAGGCAGCAGCGTCGCGTCGCGCTCCCGTGCGGGGCAACCCGCCGCCAGATCGATCGTCGCCGGGGCGCTGCTCGTACTGCTGGTCCTCGGAGGGATCGACCCCGGCCGGCTGATCGCCGACGCGCAGATCCGGATGGTGGCGAACACCTGGGTGCAGGCCGTCGCGGATCGACGCCCGAACGACCTGATCGTCAGCTTCGCCCCGACGCTCACGACCCACTATCTCGGCCGCACCGACGTCTGGCTGCGCGCCGAGGGCTATGAGAAGTACACCTGGGCCGACGAGACGCCGCCGCGCGACGTCCACTCCGGAGCCATCGTGGTCCGGGATCTGGACGACCTCAATCAGTTGCTGGTGCAGCCGAATCGCGGCCGCATCGCCTGGGTCATCCTGGCTGGCGAGCCTGACCGCGAATCGTCTCCGCGAACCCGCGCAGTAGCCCGGGCGCTCCTGGCGCGGGCCAGCGAGGTTCGGCGCCCGACCGATGGCCGCGTCATCCTGAAGGTCAGGCTGTAGCACTCAGGTCGTGGACGGCGGCACCGGGCGCGTCACGCAGAGCATGCCTAATCGGTCGCTGCCAGGACCGTCGTCTGCTCCGCAGACCACCAGACCCGGACCGGCGCCCCGGCTGTCGCCGCCTCTCCACTCGCCTCGGCCGTTCGCACCACGATCCGGTCACCACTCGCGAGCCGGACCCCGATCTCGACCAGTTCGCCCAGGAAGACGCGATACTCCACGACGCCGGCCAGGATGTTGGGCGTCCCGTCGACTCGTCCGCCAGCCGCCACCCCGTGCACCCCGCCCGCCGGCGCCACGTCGGCCGTCGCACCAACGCTCAGCGCCTCGGGCCGCACTCCCAGGAGCGCCCGCGCTGGGCCGTGAGGGGCCAGCACGGTCTCGCCGCCGGTCAGTTGGTACGCCATGAGCGAGGCCGTTGCCCCGTCGTCGAGGTGTGAAACTCCGTCAGTCTGCCCGACCCGGTCTCGAGACGGGGCGCGTGAATCGCCCTCGCCGTCGAGGCGGGTGGCGGCCAGGAAGTTCGTCTTGCCCACGAAGTCCGCAACGAACCGGTTGGCGGGGCGGTGATACAGTTCGGTCGGCGCAGCCACCTGTTGGAGCAGACCGTCGCGCATCACGGCGACCCGGTCCGAGACGGTCAGCGCCTCCTCTTGATCGTGGGTGACCAGGATCGTCGTGATGCCAAGCTCGCGCTGGAGGCGCCGAATTTCCAGGCGCACCTCGCCGCGCAGCTTGGCATCCAGGTTGGAGAGCGGCTCGTCGAGCAGGAGGAGAGTCGGGCGAATAACGAGCGCCCGTGCGAGTGCGACGCGCTGCTGCTGGCCACCCGAGAGTTGGCGGGGGTAGCGGCCCTCCAGGCCGGCGAGCCGCACCAGCGCAAGCACCTCCTCGACGCGTCGCTGCTGCTCGGCAGCCGGGATGCGTCGCCGCTCCAGGCCAAACGAGACGTTCTTGAAGACCGTCATGTGCGGAAAGAGGGCGTAGCTCTGGAACACCATCCCGATATCTCGGCGCTCCGGCGGCTCGTCCTGTATCGGCCGACCGTCCACGAGAATCGCGCCGGCGGTCGGCTCGATAAAGCCGGCGATCATCCGCAGGATCGTTGTCTTACCGGAGCCAGATGGTCCGAGCAGGGTCATGAACTCGCGGTCACGGACGTCAAGGTCGACGCCGGCAACCGCGACCGTGGAGCCGTAATGCTTGGTGAGGCCAGTCAGTTGAAGATCAGCCATGAGCGGGGCCTTCAATCAGGGGGATGCAGCGGGACTGCGCTCGATAGGGGGGTGGCGGTGCTCGGGCAAGGGAAGTGCGGGTGCCAGGATTGTGACCAGGGCGCCGAGGTTCGCATGGCGATGCGAGCGAGACCAGGGAGCGGCGATGATGTCAGAGAGACGGGCCAGTCCCGCCTCTCTCGCTAGCAGCGACGAGTGCCCGCATGGGCGTCGATTCAGGCAGATCGAGTAGGTCGGCGTCCACGAGCGCCGGTGGGAGTTCGTCGCCAACGAGGGCACAGAAGCGCTCCCGTAGCTCCTCATCGGTGGCCGGCGCCGATGGTCCCCAGCGCGGCTCGTCAGCGCGTGCGGCCTGCACCCGGCCGTCGTTCAGGACGATCTCGACCTGCGCGCCCCGAACGCGCGGCCCCTCGCCCGCATAGTCCAACCCGACCTCGACAGTCGTGCAATCGGCAAGACGGGTGACGATGGGGTCGGACACCGTCGTGGCCGTGAACGAACGGCCCGGCTGGAGCTCGCCGTGGGCCAGGAACACGGCCACGCTCCAGCGAACGCTTGCCTGTGCGGCAATCGGGGCCTGCCCGCGCACCCGCCGTTCGAGCTCGACGGCGTATGGGTACGTCCGAACCCGAACCTCGCGGATCGCGGCCGGATCGGCCCGCTCCAGGCCCGCCAGCGCCGTCAGGGCCGGATGGCTCGCCCGACAGCAGGGGAACGGCTTGAACGTCACCTGCTCCACGTCCCAGCCGTGTACGCCCGGCCCAAAGGGGGGTGGCGTCACCGCGCCGCCCGCGTCGAGGACACTCTGTGCAATCCCGCGTGAACCTTCGAGTGCTGTGGGTGGTCCGACCATGCCATCAGCCGACCAGAGGCCGGCCCACAGTCCGAGAAAGTGCGGCCAGCCGCCGTAGAGCGTCTTGCCGGTCGAACCGCCTGTGAACGGACCGAACGGTGCGCGTGGCGTGAGGCAGGCCACCCCGGCCAGCGCTCCGGCCAGCCGTGCGGCGGACAGCCCGAGCAGCCGCCCAGCAGTGACGGTCGCCGAGAGCGCGCCGAGCATCGCCGGCGGATGCAGGCCGTGCTCTTCGAGCGGGCCGGCCAGCCAGCGACGCACGTACCCGCCGACCTCCGCACCAGCGATGACGGCGGTCAGCAGATCGCCGAACGAGCGATCCGCGATCTCGGCGGCGGCCCAACCTGCTTCGACGCAATCCGGCCCGGCCTCGAGCTCCAGCGCGTCGCCAGCACAGCCATTCGCAAGGGCGGCATAGGGGGCGAACACCGACCGGCGTTCGCCCCAGAGGCTGGCCGAGGGCTGGCCCGGCAGCGCGAGCATCGCCGTTGGGTGCTGGCCGAGCAGCCGACGGCCGCCCAGCGATATCCCGAGCCGATCGAGCACCAGCCGGCGCGCGGCGCGCCGAGCGGAGACGGGCGCTCCCTCAGGGCCAGTAGACGTTGCCCAGGTGGCTAGGTTGTCCACCAGAGTTGCGCTGATAGCGGTCATGGCCGCACCCTCAGCGCCGCGACGAGGCCGTCGAGATGTGGAGCGCCCGGCAGTGCATCTACCGCCGTTTCGAGCGCGGGGGCGGCTGCGCCGGCGAGGCGGCGGAACTTGGCCCGTAGCTCCTCGGGCGTGGCCGGATCCTCGCCGCTCCAGCGCGTCGCGCGGACCTCGGAGCGGCGAATAGTTCCATCCGTAAGCGTAACGGTGATACGAGCGCCCCGCACCGGCGGCGACGACGCCATGTCCGAGGCGATGCTGGCTCGAACCCGGCCAGCGAGCGCCTGACGGCGGGGATCGGCGAGCGCGCGTGCGACGAACGACTCAGGGTAGACCTCGCCGTCAAGCAAGAGTGAGGCGACGCCGTACGGGATCGACGTCCGCGCGCCAATCGCCGTCGTCGGGTCGGCGTCGTCGCTCAGGCCCACGGCGTAGGGGTATGTCTCGACCTGGATCGCGGCGACGTCGTCCGGATCGAGCGGTCCAAGCCGCTCGACAGCGGTCAACGTCGGTTGGACCGAGCGGCACGTCGAGTACGCTTTGTACTGGTTGTGCAGAATCTCCTCCGGATCCGGCCCGAAGCCGGCCGTGTCGAGCGGCGCATGGAGCAGTGACGGCCCCAGCCCGTCGCCCGGCGCCTCGAACAGGTCGACGGCTCCGGCGAGGCCGGCCTGCGCCAGGAGCGCCGATTGGACCCCGACAAGAGCCGGCCAGCCACCGTAGGTGTCCTTGATCGGCGCGCCCTTCGTGAACGCCTCGAAGGGGCCGGCCGGCAACACTTCGGCGGCGAGCGCGAGCGCCCCTGCCGTCTGTTCCACGTTCAGGCCGAGCATGCGGCTGGCAGCGGCCGTTGCCCCGAAACAGCCCACCATCACCGGCGGATGAAGCCGGTGCGCGCCGATACCGGGCAGAAGCGGCCGGCCGAGCGCAATGGCGGCCTCGTAGCCGGCCGCGATCGCCGCGAGGACCGCCCGGCCGCTCGCGCCAGTCTGCTCCCCCAGCGCGAGCGCAGCCGGCACGATCGTCACGCCGCCATGCAGGCTCGCGCGAGAATTGCCATCATCCATCTCGACATGGTGGGCGATGGTCCCGTTGACGAGCGCCGCGTGCGGGGCCGGCAGCCGGTCGCCGCGCGCCCAGACGGTCGCGTCGGCCGGCCCACCGGCCGCCACGATCTGCTCGACCCAGGCGGCGTGCACGCCCAGCCGCGCACCGACCCAGCCGCAGCCGAGCACGTCCAGTACGACGAGCGGCAGGCGCTCGCGCACGGCTGGCAGGAGATCCTCCCAGCCCAGATCGGCGACCCGCCGGGCAGTCCGAAGAAGCAACGACTCGGGCATCGACCGCGCCTAACTGCCCAGAATCTCGCGGTTGAAGCGGTTCGTCCACTCGCCCCGCTTTGCCCCGATGGTGTCCCAGTCGAAGTAGATCAGGTTGTCGAGCGGGACCAGTGGCGCGACCTTCGGATCGAGCACGACGTTACGGTTCGTCACCGCGAGCAGCAGCTCGTTGGCGAACCTGGTCTGCACGTCGGTGCTGAGAACGTAGTTCGCGAACGCCCGCGCAAGCTCCGGCTCCGGCGCGTTGGTCACGATCTGGAACGTCTGCGGCAGGGTGCCAGCACCCTCAGCAGGCACCAGCCAGTCGACCGGCGCGCCCTTCTTCTGAAGGTCCTGCGTCTGGTTCGCGAGCGCGAGCGTCACTCCGGCCTCGCCCTGCGCCACCAGGTTATTGTTCTCGGGGCCGCTGGTGCGCCAGCCAAAGGCGTTCGGCTTGATTTGAGCGAGCTTGGCGAAGCCCGGCTCGATGTTCTGCTCGCTACCGCCGTTCAGGCGCGCCGCCATCACCAGCAGCATCATGCCGAGCGTGCTGCCTGGGTCGAAGAGGGCCAGTTGGCCACGATAGCGGGGATCCCAGAGATCGGCCCACGACTTGGGCGGCTGGTTCACGATCTCCTTGTTGTAGAGGAAGCCGAGCGCCGAGGAGAACGCGACCGGGGCGATGCCAGTCGTGGAACGCGCGTTCTCGCGGATCGCGCTCAGATTCGGCAGATCGGTCTCAGTGACCTTCTTGACCAGCCCTTCCTTGCCGAGTAGCTCCGCCTCGCCGATGTCGATCCAGAGGACATCGAGGGTCGGGCGGTCCTTCTCGATTCGGACCCGCGCGACTTGATCCGACGAGCGGGCGCCGGTCAGTTGGACCTTCGCACCAGTCAGCCGCTCGAAATCGGGGACGACCAGTCGGTTCAGGTCATCAATGCGTCCAGGCGCAAGCGTGACGTTCAGGGTCTTGCCGGCGAACTGGCCTTGCGTAAAGGTCTGGGTGTTCCCGCCTGAGGCCGGCGCAGCCGCTGCCGGCGATGCACTCGCCGCCGGCGACGCAGCGGGAGATGGGGCGGCAGCAGGCGACGCTGACGGGGAAGCAGCCGCCGCCGGCGAGGCCGCTGCGGCAGGCGACGCTGAGGCCGGAGAGGACGCAGCAGGGGGCGAGGACGCAGCAGGGGGCGAGGATGCAGCGGCCGGCGATGAGGCCGTCGCGGGCTTAGTCGCTTGCGCCGCCGGTGCGCTCGTGGGTGTGGCGGGGGCGGTCGAACCGCACGCCGAGACGATGGCGGCAACCACCGTGAGCCAGGACAAGAACGCGAACGCACGCAGCCGGGTGCGGGAACGGCGGCCTCCCATCAGGCCGGGGAGCACACTCATGCCGAAGATCCCTTCTGTGGAGTAGGTGGAGCGTTGGGAGCGCGGGCGCCAAGTCCGCGCGACAAACTGCCGAGGCGATCGGCGAGGATCACGACCACAGTCGTCAGGAAGATGACCACTGTGCTGCCGGCCGCGACCGTCGGATCTTGGAACTGATCGATGTATTGGAAGATGGCGACCGGCAGGGTGATGATACCTGGGCCGGTGAAGAAGAGGGATAGCGCGAAGTTACCGAACGAGACGATGAAGGCGAAGATCGCGCCGGCTACCACACCCGGCTGGATCGTCGGCAGGGTGATCAGGAAGAACGTCTCGAGCGGAGTCGCCCCCAGGCCGCGTGCCGCCTCTTCAGGCGCCCGATCCATCGTCTCCAGGCTCGCTGAGACCGTCCGGATCACCCACGGCACCGTAACGATCACGTGGGCCGCAAGCAACGGCGGGAGCCGTCCGACGAGCGGCACGTCGATGAGCGGTTGCACGACGCTCACGAAGAACATCAGCATGCCCAGCGCGAGGACCAGCCCGGGCAGGTTCAGTGGTGACAAGAAGAACGCCGCTAGAACCATCCGCCCGGGCAGCGCCGAGCGGGTGAGGGCATAGGCGGCCGGCACGCCAACCAGTAGCGCGAGCGCCGTCGACAGCGTGGCGATCCAGGCGCTCGTGACGATCCCCTCGACGAGGCGTGGTTGGGCGAAGAAGTTGGCGTACCAACGCAGCGTCGCCCCTTCGGGTGGCAGGTGCAGCACGACGCCGGGGCTGAACGAGTAGTAGACCACCACGAGCGGCGCGCCGAGCAGGAACGCGTAGACGGCAACCACCACGGCCCGGAACAGCAGGTTGCCCGGTCGGATACGGCGCAGCATCGCTTAGCTCGCCCCCTGGATACGGCCCGGGCCGGCGAGGCGGCTGGCCAGGACGACGATTCCGAGTGAGACGAGCAGTAGCACGACCGCGAGCGCCGCGCCGAGCGGCCAGTTGTAGACCGAGGTGACCTGGGTGTAGATCTCCGTCACCATCAAACGGACCTGACTCCCGCCGAGCAGGGCCGGCGTGGCGTACGAGCCCATCGTCACCATGAAAACCAGCAGCGAGCCTGCCAGCGCCCCCGGCAGCGAGAGCGGCAGTGTCACCCGCCAGAACGCTCCAAGTGGGGACGCGCCGAGTCCTCGGGCCGCCTCGACGAGGGCCGGATCCTGACGCTGGAGCACCGCCGAGAGTGCGAGCACCATGAACGGAAGCAGCGACTCGGCAAGGCCTGCCACGACTGCGCCCTCGGTCTGGAGGAAGCGCGTCGGGCGGTCTTGCAGACCGAGGAACGTCAGCGTCCCGTTGACAACGCCGCGATTGCCGAGCAGCAGCCACCCGTACGCCCGCACCACCACCGAGACGAACAACGGCGAGATGACCAGGATCACCTGGATCGTACGCCAGACGCCGGTTGCCCGCGCCAGTGAGATCGCGACCGGGTAGCCGAGCACCAGGCATGCAACCGTGACCGGCGCCGCGATGCGAAGTGTGCGAATGAGGATGTTGACGATATAGCTATCGGCAAGCTCGGCATAGCTCGCGAGGCTCAGCGGCCCCTGAAGTGGCGCCGAGGGGGCCGGCGGCAGCAGGCTGAAACGGACCAGGAAGAAGAGCGGCAGGACGAGCAGCGCCAGGAAGACCAGTCCAGCCGGCACGAGCAGCAGCGGCGAGCCGAAGCGCCCGCGCCGCCTGCTCGGTCTGCGAGGCCGGGCCTGGCGGCCGGGCTGAGAGGGGGAGATGCCCGTCGCCATCGACGTGCTGAGAGAGGCGCTGTCAGAAGAGGATGGTACGGCGGGCACGCCGGAGGGAGCGGGCACGAGGTTCTCCTGGGGGAATGACGGCGCGGCGAGCGCTGGTCGACGGCCATCAGGCCGAAGCTCGGCACAGCGTGAGCTCAAGGATACGCCGTGCTGACCGTGTCCTGGCATGCCGGTCCCTGTGAACGTCAGGTGAAGACCGAGCCGGCCCTTCCGCCCGGCGGCCGTGAGGGTCTGCACTGGTCCGCATCAGTTGCCTACGAGCCGCCGCCTACCAGCCGCTCTGGCGAGGCACAACGACAGGTGTCATCGGAAAGACAGGACGATTGCCCGTGAGCGTACGCGTTACCCCTCGATACGCTGGACTTGGGCGCACTGCCCCCAGGCGCGCCCACTCCCCCTGGGGCCGATCCTACGATCATCTGTCGGCCTCGCGGCATGCCCCGAGTGGCTGTCGGAGGATGAGCTCATGACTTCCCTCGCCCCCTTGCTCCACCGCTCCGCTTCACTCCAGGGCCACCTGTGTCCGTGGCAGGTGCTGGCCGTCCGGATGGGCCTCTATGCCGGCGAACTGTTCGACGTGGATGTGCCGCGTACGGATCGCCGCTTGCTCGCGCTCGTGGAACTGGATGGATGCTTCGCGGACGGCATCACCGCCGCGACCGGCTGCGCGATCGGGCAGCGCACCCTCCGACTGATCGATCACGGCAAGCTCGCCGCGACCTTCGTCGAGGTCACGACGGGGCGAGCCGTTCGCATTACCCCGGACCCGCTCGCCGATCTTCACGCCGTCGAGTATGGCCCGACCGGCCGCCACGCTCTCACCGCCGACGCGTTCGCGGCTAACCGGTTGGCCGCCAACCGGTTCACCGCCGATCCGTTCGCCTCAGACGGTGCGGATGAGTACGGCGCTCCGGCGGTCGAGATGCCCCACTGCGTCGGAGGCCCGCGAGCGTGGCGTGCCGAGCAGATCGAGGTCTATCAGACCATGCCGACTGGCGATCTCCTGCGGGCGCAGCGGGTCACGCTGACCGTTCCGCTGGCAAAACTCGTCGGCAGCGGCCACGCCCGAGCGCTTTGTAGCCGTTGCGGTGAAGAGATCTGGCACGAACGTGAGGAGACGCTGCTCGGTCAGCAGTTGTGCCGCCAGTGCGCTGGCGAGCGCTACTTCTCACCGGTCGGACCCTCCGGAGCCCTGGCCGTCGCGCACGGTGGAGTCCCGTTGGGCGGACAATTCGGCAGCCCGTCAGGCAGTCCGTCTGGCTACCTGGTCGGTACGATGAGTTGTTGCCCGATCGGCGACCCCGCGAGCCCTGGCGGCACACCACGAGCCGCCACCTTCGAGGTCGTCAGCGGAGGCCCCTACGGCCCATCGCCGTGCGCGCCATTGGGCACGACGGATGGGACATCGAGGTGGCAGTCAGGCTCCGGGTCACTCACTGGAGCGGACAGTAGACTCGCCGCGCGACACTCTGATCTATCGGCGGACGGGCTCCGTGACGACACGCTGGCCAGTCCAAGCGGGCGGCTCGTGGATATAGCGCACCGAGAGGAAGCCCTGGTCTAAGGCTGCCAGAGCGCTCGGACGATCGAGAGCTGCTGTCGTGCGCGTGACAGCGGCTCCCTGCTCTGGCCGCTCATTGCCTGGTGCCCGCCCGGTCCGCGCCGATCTGCTCGCTGCCCCGCCCCTTGCCGGCCACCAACCAGCCTGTCGTACCCGGCCACCAACCGGCCTGTCGTACCCGGCCACCAACCGGCCTGTCGTGCCCGGCCACCAACCGGCCTGTCGTGCCCGGCCATCGCGTCATCGGCCGGGCGTGCCGGGCGCTCCGGCGGGTGTGTGCTACCATCGGCCCCCGATACACTGTGTCAGCGACCTTCGTCGCGGTGGCCGCAGTCGGCCTGCCGCGTCGCCACGCAGGAGAGTCTGATGGGACCGTTGTTCAACATTCGCATCATCGACCTTACCCGCGCCCGCGCCGGTCCTACCTGCGTGCGCCAGTTGACCGAGATGGGTGCACAGGCCATCAAGGTCGAACTGCCAGGTGAGGACGACGATGACGCCGGTGGCCGCCACGGCTCCGACTTTCAGAATCTCCACCCCAACAAACGCAGCCTGACCCTGAACCTCAAGTCTGACGCTGGCCGTGAGGTCTTCTTCCGCCTCGTTCGCGAGTATGACGTGGTGGTCGAGAACTACCGTCCCGACGTCAAGCACCGGCTCGGCATCGATTACGAAGCCTGCAAGAAGGTCAATCCGAGGATCGTCTACACCAGCATCTCGGGCTTCGGTCAGACCGGGCCGTATTCGGGCCGAGCAGGGCTCGACCAGATAGCTCAGGGCTTGTCTGGGTTCATGACGGTAAACGGCTTCCCGGAGAACGGCCCGCTGCGAGCGGGACTACCGATTGCCGATCTGACGGGCGGCATCATGGCCTCGTTCGGGACGGTCTGCGCGCTCTACGAGCGCCAGTTCTCCGGCGAGGGGCAGTGGGTCCACACCTCGCTGCTCCAGGGCATGATGCGGCTGATGGACCTACAGGCGGCGCGCTGGCTCCAGGAAGGCGAGATCCCGCCGCAGGCCGGCAACTACCACCCGGTCGGCGTACCAACCGGCGTCTTCAAGTGCCGCGATGGCAGTCTCATCATCCAGGCAGCCAGCGGCCGGCTCTACCAGCGACTCTGCAACGTCCTCGAAGCGCCCGAGCTGCTCGCGGATCCACGCTTCAGCACCGCCGATGCTCGTCGGAAGCACCGGGAAGAGATGACCGCCGAGTTAGAGAAGCGGCTCATCGCGCGCGACATGGCCGATTGGCAGGAGCGGCTCAACACGGCCGGCGTCCCGGCCGGCCCGATCTTGAACACGAAGCAGGCGTTCGAGAACGAGCAGGTCCAGACGCTGCCGGCCTGGCGCCCGGCCGAGAGCCCGGCGCTCGGGCCGCTCAAGCTGACGGGCCACGGCGTGAACCTCGACCGGACCCCACCTTCGATCCGTTCGGCAACTCCGGAGAAGGGTCAGCATACCGACGAGATCCTTCGAGAGTTGGAGTACACGCCTGACGAGATCGCGGCGCTGCGGGAGCAGGGCGTCATCTAGCAGACGACGGCGTCAGGAGAAGGTCGTAGCCTGGGACTGCTCTCACCCCCAGCGCGGGACGACCCGCACCCCCGGCCCCTCTCCCGCACGCTCGCGAGGGGCCGGGGGTGCGGGGGTACTCCGGGGGTGCGGGTCGTCTCCCGTCCGGAGGACACATGGCTGATGAGACAACGTTCGAGCAGGATGGCCCGGTCGCCATCCTGACCTTCAATCGCCCCGAAGCTCGCAACGCGATGACCTGGGCGATGTATGAAACCCTCCGCGAGACATGCATTCGGGTCGACGACGATCCTGATGTGCGAGTGCTCGTGCTGCGTGGGGCTGGCGAGAAGGCGTTCGTCAGCGGGACGGACATCCGGCAGTTCCTCGAGTTCAAGACCCGCGAGGACGCGCTTGGCTACGAGGCGCGGCTCGATCGCTCGATCGGGCGGCTGGCCGACATGCGGAAGCCGGCCATCGCCATGCTCCAGGGGGACGCCGTCGGCGGCGGGTTGTTCATGGCGCTCTCGTGTGACCTGCGCATCTCCGCCGAGCACGTCCGCTTCGGGGTGCCGGTGGCGCGGACGCTCGGCAACTTCCCACAACCCATCAATTATTCGCGCCTCGTCGCCGCCATCGGCATCGTGCGGGCGCGCAATCTGGTGATGACCGCCCGCCTGATGGGCGCCCAGGAAGCGCTCGCGATCGGGCTGGTCGACGAGGTCACGCCACTCGACGGCCTCGAGACGCGCGTCCGCGAGCTTGCCCATCGCATCGCCCGGCTGGCGCCGCTCACGCTGGCAGCCATCAAGGAGGCCGCTCGCCGACAGACCGAGGCGTTCGCCATCCGCGACGCCGAGGAACTGATGCTGTCCTGCTACCTGAGCCAGGACTTCCAGGAAGGCACCCGCGCCTTCCTCGACAAGCGCACGCCGAACTGGCAGGGGAAGTAGACGCTCCGCGTCCTGCGCGACGGACCGACGGTCTGGCTGACGGGCATCCGTGGCTGAGCCGCACCGTCTCTCACGATCCCCGGCCTCCTTCGTTCACCTGGACTTCAGCCATCCTTCACCTGACGTTCAGATAGCGCGGTCCATCGACTGGTTACACTGCGCCGGGTCGGGTGCCCGCATGCGGTGGCCGCGATCTGGCGCGGGTGTGTGCCGCCCCACGTTCGGGCAGGAGCCGTGTGAGCGCGCTATTGTGCGCCTGAGTTACGCCCGGCCCATTGGGTCTGAGCACACCTCATCGCATGTCGGCACGTCTCGCAAGGGGGAAGACAGAGGTTGGGCACGCGCACCTCGTGACGGTACGGACAGCAGGCCGCCCGCATACGGCACCGCGCCGCTGGATCCACACAGGCCTCGCGCGAGCGTGGGACCGGCTGGCCCCTGAAACCCTCGCCCTGCTGGCTATCCTCGCCGTCGCTACACTGACCGGGATCCCTCGGCTGCTGACCATCCCTGCCTTCACTGACGAGGTCGAGGAGATCGCGCTGGGGCTGGCGATCCTGCGCGATGGTGCACGGCCGCTCACGAACGTCGATCCCTATATCGGACCGCTCTGGAACTACCTGCTGGCCGGCGCCTTCTGGCTGCTCGGGCCGAGCATACTCCTGCCGCGCGCCATTGTCCTCGGTGCGAGCGTGGTGACGGTCCTGTTCACCGTCCTGCTCGGGCGGATCCTGTACGATCCACGCGTCGCACTCATGGGTGGGCTGCTGCTCGGTACGTCGGCCATCTTCACGGCAGTGAACGGCCATGTCGCCTGGTCCGCCTGCGTGACACCGCTGTTCACGACGAGTGCACTGCTGGTGCTGGCGCTCGCCCTCCGCGACGGCCGTCCACGCCTGACCGTGCCGGCCGGCCTGCTGTTCGGCCTCGCCTTCCACACCCATCCCAGCGCCGTGACCCTGATGCTCGGGGCGGCGCTCACCGTCGTGGCGCAGCGGCCGCGCTGGCTCACCCGCCCCTGGCCGTACCTGGCCGGGCTGGTGGCGCTGGCGGCGAATCTGAATCTCGTCATCTACAACCTTCAGACGGGCGGCCGGACGTTCCGCTACGCCCGCGAGATCCAGGCGTCGTACGTGCAGGAGGCTGGCGTCTCCAACGGGTACGTCGAGCATCTGGGCAGCCTGCTCGACGGCCTGGCACGCCTGCTCGGGAGCGTCATCACTCGACCGGCGACATCCCTCGACTACCTGCGCGAGCCGGCCCTCTGGGTCGCTCTCTGCCTGACCCTGGCCGGCCTGACACTCGCCATCCGGCGGCAGGACTGGCTCGGGGTACTGGTGGTCGGCGCGACCGTCGTGGCGATGCCGCTCTTCAATCCGAAGTACGAGCCGGTCCTGAACAGCCGGTACCTCTCGCCGCTCCTGCCGATCTGCTCGCTCTGGATGGCGCGGGCGCTGGTGCGACTGACCGACGGGGGCGGCGCGATTCGCCGGTTCATGAGCCGCCGCCTGCCCGCTTCTCCGTACCACCTCGCCGCCGAGCGAGGCCGTGGCCAGAGTCCTGGCCAGGCCACTCCTCACCTGGACACACTCGTCGGGCTGGGGCCGGCGATCGGGCTGGCCGCGCTCC
Organism: Chloroflexota bacterium; assembly: GCA_020845495.1. The sequence continues at coordinate 382,613 of JADLFM010000128.1, read as the reverse complement.
TCGTCGTCGGCTCGCTGGCCGCGCTCGACCGCTACTACGACGACGTGCAGGAGAACGCTCGCACTGGCGAGCGGATTCTCGAGGTCGCCCGGACCGCGCGCACGCTCGGAGCCCGTGCGCAGCCAGTCATCCTCGACGAGCGCCTGGACAAAGTTGCGCTCGGACCGGGGGCCGGCATGATCCTGCGGGTACTCAAGACGACGCTCGACCTGGAGGGCGTGCCGCACCGGACGATTCGGCTCGGCCAGGAACGCCCGGCCGGGGCCCGGCCCGGGCAACTCGTCGTTCTCGCCTCGCGCAACAAGCCGAAGCTCACCCGGCAGGCCATTCGCGACCTCGACCTGCGTTCGCCCCACGGCGGGCCGCCGAACGCTCAGTCGCAAGCAGCATTGTACGGATTGTATCGCTTCGGACCTGCCCCGCCGGCGAGCAAGTCTCCGTCCTCTCGGCCCGACCGGTAGAGCGCAGCGGCACTGGCGAGGATCGTTCACGATGAGCGACGTTGGGAGCATCGGCGACCCAGCCCCGAGAGTGCGGCCTCGGGCTGTACTGCTGGATGCGATGGCGGCGCTGGAGCGTCGGTTGCCGCTCGCCCGGGTGGACGTCGAAGTCGTGGCGCTCGTGATGCTCGCGATCGTGGTGCGTCTGCCCTACCTCTGGGACGCGCCGCGCTTCACCGACGAGACTGCCGAAGCCGAGATCGGGCTGGGGATCGCACGAGGCGCGATCCACCCACTCACCAACCGCGATCCCTACATCGGCGCGCTCTGGAACTACCTGCTAGCCGTCGGCTTCCTGGCCAGCGGGCCAAGCCTGCTCACTCCGCGTGCTATCGTCGCCGCGGTCGGTGTTCTGACGGTGCTGCCCACCTACCTGCTCGGGCGAAGCCTGGGCGGTCGGGCGGTTGGCCTGCTGGCGGCCCTCTTTCTGGCGCTCAGCCCGGCTCACATCCTGGTGAACAGCCACATCGCCTGGTCGAATTGCATCACGCCGTTCTTCACCACGCTCGGACTCTGGCTCGCCCACCACGCCGTTCGGCGTGACCGGCCTCGAGTACTGCCCTGGTCTGGGGTCGTTTTGGGGCTGGCGGCCCAGACCCACCCGACCGGCGCGCTGATCCTACCCGGGGTGGTGCTGGCGGTAGCGACCGCACGGCCTGGCTGGCTGCGTGGCCCATGGCCATACCTGAGCATTGTTGCCGTCGGCGTCGGGAGCGCGAACCTGCTGCTCGCGAACGTGCAAGACGATCTCGTCGGGCTGACGCATGGGATGGCCGTCCAGGCAAGCTACACCGGCGGCGAGACGCTCACCCTCGACGTCTACCGCGACCGGCTGGGTGCGCTGATCTACCTGGTGTCGGACAGTATGAGTGGCGCACTCGTCGAGACCGGGCTGCTGGTCGGCCCGGTCGCCAACCCGCTCGGGCTGGCGCTGCTGGTTGCCGCCGGCACGGGTGTCGAGCTCCTGATACGCCGTCGTGACTGGCTACTCTTCTTTGTCATCGCATCGTTCGTGCTACTGCTGCCGGCGATCAATGGGCGTTATGAGGCGTCGGTACCGAAAGCGCGCTACGCCGCGCCATTGCTCCCACTGTGCTCGTCCGCGATCGGCGTGATGCTGGTGTGGACAGACGGTCGGCTCGGACGACTGGCGGCAACGCGGGAGCGGGCGGTCGGCCTGCTCGCACGCGGTCTGCTCGTGCTCGGGGTGACGGGTATGGTCGTCACTCCGCTCGGAGGGGTCGTGACGTACTACCAGCGGGCCGAGCAGTTGGAGCAAACGAACCGTCGCTTTTTCGAGATCGTCGCGGGGCTTCAGCATGCCGTGCGGCCGGGCGGGTACTTTTATACTGACCGTGCGCTGTCCCGGCAGTACACTCTCGGCGGTGGCCGCCTGACCGAGCACGTGCGGTTCGCAGCCGCCGTCTACGGCTGGCAGCGGCTGCCAATCCAGATCACGCCGACCCCAGAGCAGACGCCGCCTCGCATCGAGGGGCCGATCGTCATCGAGAGCAGTCGAATCGGCCTGCTCAACCAGACTTATCGAATCACGCGACTCGCAGCCCAATTGCCACGGGCAGCGCCCATCCAGATCGTGCACGTCGAGGGTTTCGCGGCCGGCCGATAGGTGCACCGCGCATCTGGCGGGGTAGACGCCTGGATCCGGGCGCGATGGCACGCTGAACTGCTTCTGCGTGTCCGTTTCAGGCGACGGATGCGCCTGGCACGTTTGGCGCGCCCCCAGACGCCCCCGGGGAACTGCCCGTCCGCGTCGGCTCGGCGTTCGGAGCCTGGCCGTTCGACGACTCGACGCTCGTGGGATAGGGTGCCGGCTCGCCCGAGCGAAGCCGCTTCGCCGCCTCCAGGAGCATCTGCATGCCGTTCAGAAAGGCGCACAATTCATCGTCGTCGAGGTAGGCAAGGAGCGCAGTCGTGAACGCGCGGCGTCCCGCCATCAGACGATCGATGAGCACCTGACCTTCGCCGGTCAGGCGGCAGACATGCTGTCGGCGGTCGAGCGGGTCGTCATCGCGGCGCACGAGCCCACGCTCGACGAGTTTGTCCATGACGGCGGTCACCGTCGGGAGGGTGACGCCGAGGCAGCGTGCGACTTCACTGACCCGTAATCCGTGTGAGCCGTCGGGCATGGCCGAGGAGAGGAGGACGAACAGCATTTTGAGCTGGGACATCGTCAGGTCGACGTCCACCCAATCACGCGCCTGAGCCGGACCAAGAACCCGGAGCATCTCGGGCTCCAGGTCTACGATCTGCTCCAGGATCTCCGCCCGACGAGTCTGCTCGCTCACGCTCCGCGTCCAACCTGGGCTGCTTCGCCCATCACGCTTCGACATCCCCCCACGCCGACGTGTCCCTTCTCACTCCCGGCACTGACCGGCTGCACTCGCCGTGCCGAACCCGTGCCGAGCAGTCCTGGAACAGGGACATGGCCTAAGCAGTGTGACACTAATAAGTATTGCGCTGCGATTACGCAGCACGCCATTTCGGTGGAAGGTCGCCACGCGCGAAAACGACCTTCCCGCCCTCGGTTGTGCGGTCGCGTCTCGATCCCAACGCTCCCAACGCTCGTCCTCGCGCCTCTTCGCACGCCCCGCCGACGGCAACCCATACCGTTGTCGGACGCTGCCGACTGACCATCGCCTCGGCCATACCTGGACCTCAGCGGCAGCCAGGCCATCACCCGCCAACTGACGTGCCGTCCTGCCTGCCCACCTTGCTTCCTGGAACGAAGGCCGCGTAGCCGTGATGGCGCACAGCCTGTGGCGCCGGCCTCCAGGCTGTCTTGCCCTCACTGGCTGTCTGGTCCCCCTTCCCGGCTGCCCACTCTCGCGTGGCGTCGCGGGTGCGACAGAGCACAATCGATGAACGCTCGGCTGGCCCAGGTGCCGCCCAGGCCAGCCGAGCGTTCAAAAGATGGCGACCGGGTTGACTGGCGAGCCGGTCGCGTTGGGGATGCGCAGCGGCAGAATCGAGAGCGCAAATTCGTAGCGGCCCCGCGCTGCACACGCCTCGGCCAGGTCGTCCAGCCAGGCGTTGTCGAGGATCCAGAGGCCCAGCGCGACGATCCCAATCTGGTGGACCGGATCCGAGAAGCGGGCGTAGCCAGATGGCTGCACGTCGTTCCCGGTGTCGGACCCCAGCACCGCCACGCCACGCTCACGGAGCAGCGGGAGAAGCTCCGGCAGCGGCCCAGCGCTGCCGGCCGTCGCCGGATCGACCGGGCCGGTCCGCTCGCGGTGGCCGAGCTGGCCGGTCCGCAGCAGCAGCACGTCACCCTCCTCGACGCGGAGGCCGGTCTCGCGCTCGAACCCCTCGACGTCGTCCAGCCCGACGCCGTCGCCCCGCTCGATCTTCTCGACGCCGCGCTGTCGGGCCGCGTCCACCAGGAGGCCACGGGTGATGATGCCGCTCTTCGCGACGTCGACGTGGTGGCTGAGCGCACCGTCCCGCACACTCATCTTCGCGGATGGGACGCCGTTGTACATCATGCCGTCCCAGAAGAAATGGGCGAGACTATCGATGTGGGTGATGGTGTGCCCGTGAAAGATGAGCCCGAAGAAGTCCATCGCGACCTGCCGGTCCGGCCCCTCGCCCGGACGATACTGGTCGCCACTGGAGACGACGTAGTACTGCGGTGGCCGCGGCGAGTCGAGCGCGGGCTGATAGTTGATGATCCGGGCGCAACTGACCGTCGTGCCCTCGCGTGTAAGCGCGAGCGCTCGGAGCGCCTTCTCCGGCGAGAGCAAGTTCAGGGTGCCAGCCTGGTCGTCCGCGCCCCAGCGTCCCCAGTTCGACAGGGACTGCATCCATTCGAGCAGGTGCGCCTCGGTCGGCCGCCGGCCGCTACCGGGTGTGGTCCGCTCACTCGTCGCCATCGTGACACCCTCCCTGCGTCGCCGCTGACTCGTCGGAAGCCCGCTGCTCCCGGCTCGGCCGTTGGCGGCATCTGTCGGCCAATGCTAGCCCGGATGGCAGACCTGCGATTACCCCCTTACCCGGCGGAGTCGAGCCGCATGATGGCACGTCGATCCCTGTGCCCGTACGCGGGCGAGCGGTACGGACCTCTCGGCACGACGGATTGACGCCCGGGGGTGCGCCGGGGTAGTCTCGCCAGGACGAGCGGGCGCGCATGGCGACATACCGCCGCTCCACGTTGTCGTCCCAGGGAGGAACGGCGTGCCCGTCGAACGAGAGCAATTCTTTCGCCTGATGGCGTCCTTCACCAGCGGCGTCACCGTGATCACCAGCCGCGATGTCGACGGTATTATGCGTGGCTTTACTGCCAGTGCTTTCTGCTCCCTCTCGCTCGAGCCGCGGATGTGTATGATCGGCGTCGATCTTCGCTCCGAGTCGCTGCCAGCCATCGAGCGCGACGGCGGCTTCGTGGTCAACATCCTGGCGAGCGATCAGGAAGAGATCTCGCGTCGATTCGCCAGTAAGGCGCTCAACAAGTATGAGGGCCTGTCCCACCGGCTCGGCAGGACGACCGGCGCGCCGATCCTCGACGGCGTCCTGTGCTGGATCGAATGCCGGGTGCGAGAAATCTTGCCGGGCGGCGATCATGCCATCCTGGTCGGCGAGATCCAGGACGGCGACGCCCGCGACGGCGAGCCGCTGGTCTACTTCCGGGGTCAGTATCGAGAGTTGGCCTGAGGGAGCAGAACGCGGGCGCCCCAGTATGAACGGGACGCGAGCGATGGTGAGAACCGCGATGAAGGAGCAAGCAACGTGCAGGGAGTGACCTGGTGAGCGCCGCGAAAGCCGACCTGCCGGCCGAGATGGCCTGCGCCATGTGGCGGGGTATCGACGACGTACGGCTCGAACGCCAGCCGCTGCTCGCTCCAGGTGGCCGTGAGGTGCTGGTCCGTGTCGCCGCCTGCGGTATCTGTGGCACTGACCTACACCTCGTGGATGGCTCAATCCCGCTCTATACCCCGCCGCGGGTGCTCGGCCACGAAATGTCGGGTACGGTCGTGGCGGTCGGCCCGGAGGTCCGTTCGGTCGACGTCGGCGCGGTCGTCACAATCGACCCGAACTTACCGTGCGGCGCCTGCTTCTTCTGCCGGGAAGCGCAGCCGTACATGTGTGTGCGGCGGGTGCCGGCAATCGGCGGGTTCGCCGAGTACATCCTGGTACCCGAGCAGACGGTCTATCCTCTTCCGCCCGGCGTCCCGGTCGAGCACGGCGCACTGACCGAGCCGCTCTCCTGCTGCGTCCACGCGACCGAGCTTGCCAACATACGTGCTGGCGGAACGGTCGCCATCGTCGGAGCCGGCACGATCGGGCTGCTGCTGCTCCAACTGGCGAAGCGGAACGGCGCGGCGCTGGTCGCCGTCTCTGAGCCGGATTCCGGCCGACGGGCGCTCGCCGAGCGGCTCGGGGCAGACGTGACCGTCAACCCGCGTGCCGAAGACCTCCACGAGCGGCTGCGCGCGGCGACTGGTGGTATCGGGGTGGACGTGGCCTTCGAGGCCGTGGGCTCCGCCCCGACGATTCAGGCCGCCATCTCGCTACCGCGCAGGGGCGGCACGGTCGTCCTGGTGGGCGTAGCGCCGGGAACAGCCGAAATCACGCTCCGGCCGTACGATCTGTTCGAGCGTGAACTGACGATTCGCGCCTCGTTCATCCGAGCCTACGAGTTCCGCCGCGCCGTGGAGTTGTTATCAGTGCTGGAGATCGAACCGATGCTCGGAACGCGCTATCCGCTCGACCGCATCCACGACGCCTTCGAGGCAGCCGGCAGCCGCCAGGGCGTGAAGACGCTCGTCATCCCGTGGGCCACGGCGTAGCGCGGTCACCAGGGACCAGGACAGCCCTGCTCCTCGCTCCAGGTGGGGAGGGGCCGCGCGCAATGGGGGTGAGGGTTCGCTCGCTGCTTCATCGGGAACCCTCACCTCAGCGATGTTGCAGCACGCTCTTCAGCCCAACTCACTCCATGTTGGAAGCGGGAAGGGTTGCGTGGCCGTGGATCCTGCCAGCGAAGGTCAGGCGCCCAGCTCCGCATTCGTCGGGGCTGCCGACGCCGCCTTCGGCCGGCGCCCACGCCGGCGCTTCGGCGCCTCGCCGTCGGAGAGCCAGGCCAGCACGGTGTTCTCGCGCGTCTCACCATACCCGATCGGACGGCCGACCTCTTTCGCCGCCCGTGCGAGATTCAGCTTGATCTTCCGCAGGGACTCCCCCTCATCTGGCTCGAGCTCCAACAGTCGGTCCGTTGGCAGGTTCGCCACGGCCTGCCGAAGTGACTCGCGCTCCTGATACCCCTTGGTGCGCTGGCGAAGCCGCTGCTTCTCGGTAATGTCTACCTCGCGGATCTGTGGCATCTTCCTCACACCCTGGTACAACGTATAACTCAATACTCACATCATACGCCATCCACGATCCGAACCAGCAACGTTTCGCGAAGAACCGACGCCAGTGGCGCCAGGGGCGCGCGAAGTATCTCGGTGAATTCTGAGCCAATGGCTGTGAGGAATCTGGCCGGTGTCGTCGTCCCTAGTGAGATGCACTGCCGCGATGCTGTGGGTATCTCCGTCAGGTGCGCCGTGAATGGCGATACGAGACGCAACAGGGTAAGGTACACATCCGTGAGTGGAGGCGTAGCTAGAGCGTCACCGCGGGGTGTACGGGCGAAGTGGCGCGCATCTGGTAGAGTCATCCCGAGCGTCGAATACAACTGGCGCGTCTTGCTGGAGCCGTCCCTCCGTACACTATGGCGTCCTCCCGACTCGTGCACTCCTCAGGCGATGATGTGTGCCGCCCGCCGAAGATCGCGAGCCAGCAGCTTGGCAAGGTGTTCGAGGCTCGAAACGGCCGCGTCGAGGCGCTCAGCAACGTCGACCTCGTCGTTCCCGATGGGCAGTTCTGCTGCATCGTCGGCCCATCTGGCTGCGGCAAAACGACGCTGCTGCGCATCCTGGCCGGCCTCGAGGAGCATACCTCCGGTCGGCTGGAGATGGCGCACGCCGATCCAGGCCGTCCGCTCAGCGCGATGGTATTCCAGGAGCAGGCGATCTTCCCCTGGATGACCGTCTGGGACAACATCGCGTATGGATTGCGGATGCGCGGGGTGCCCGCACGAGAGCGACGCGGGATCGTCGGCTATTACGTCGCCAGGGTTGGTTTATCCGGATATGCAGACATGTATCCCCATCAGTTGTCCGGCGGCATGAAGCAGCGGGTATCGGTCGCGCGAGCGTTCGCGAACGATCCGGAAATCCTGCTGATGGACGAGCCGTTCGCGTCGCTCGACGAGCAGAACAAGGCGCTGTTGCAGGAAGAAGTGCTGAAAATCTGGGAAGAGACGCGGAAGACGGTGGTGTTCATCACCCACAGCATCGATGAGGCGCTCGTCCTCGGCGACCGGGTGATGGTGATGACGGCGCGGCCCGGCACCCTCAAGGCAGACATTCCTGTGACCTTCGAACGGCCGCGTCAGGTCTATGAGCTACGGACCTCGCCAGCGTTCGGCGAGGCGGCCCACGCGGTATGGAGCCAGTTGCGAGACGAAGTGATGCGGGCGCGAGCCGCCGAATCGACGGTATCCTGACGAACGTGGGGGCCAGGGCGATGCGCGAAACGTCGACGGAGATGGGCCAGGCCACCGCTCCGCCGCGCGTCCAGGTTCGTACGGGCGCGGGCGAGCGGCGTCAGCGCTTCATCGCCGGGCAGACCACCGAGCGGCTGGTTGCCTTGCTCGCGCCGTTCGTGCTGCTGCTCCTCTGGGAGGTGCTGGTGCGGACCCGGCTCCTCGACCCGCGCTTCTTTCCGGCTCCCACCTCGATCGTCGGGACATTCCTCGAACTGTCGCGGACGAGCCTCCCAGGCCACGTCGGCATCAGCCTCTCGCGCGCGGCTGTCGGCTTCCTGTTCGGTGCAATCCCGGCCGTCGCGCTCGGCGTCGTCATGGGACTGGTACCCCTGGTTCGGGCGGGGCTTCAGCCAATCGTCGGCGCCCTCTATCCGATCCCGAAAGTGGCGATCCTGCCGCTTGTCATGCTGATCTTCGGGCTGGGCGAGCAGTCGAAGTGGGCGATCATCGCCGTAGGCGTGTTTTTCCAGGTGCTCATCAGCACGGCGGCCGGCGTGGCGAACATCGAACGGATCTACCTGGACGTCGGGCGAAACTTTGGGGCCGGCCGGCTGGCGACCTACCGCACGATTGCCCTGCCCGGCGCACTGCCGTTCATCTTCGCCGGCCTCAAACTCGGCTGGGGGGTGGCATTGCTGCTGCTGGTGACGGCCGAGATGGTCTCAGCCAAGGCCGGGCTTGGCTACCTGATCTGGCAGTCCTGGCAAACGTTCGCGTTCGAAAATATGTACGTGGGGCTGGTGACGATTGCGGCGCTCGGGGTGCTCTCATTCTGGCTGCTCGACGCGCTCGAACGGTGGCTGATCCCCTGGAAGGCGCGCGGCTGAGCATCGACACTCCTGTGCCAATCGCTCTCGACGAGTCACGCCGATTCATACCTGGAGCACCCCGAATGCCCGTGGCGAATGCCTCGCCGTCTCGGTACTCCTGCGCTGGGTCCAGGCGTGCAGCACCCCTATAATCGACCCGGGCGCGTCAACCGGGCCGCGCGTCAGGAGGCCAGCATATGGATCTCGGTCTACAGGGGAAGGCAGCCATCGTGACAGGTGGTAGCGCCGGCATCGGTTTTGCCACCGCTCGCTCGCTCGCGCGTGAGGGTGCACGCGTCGCGATCTGCGCTCGGCGGGCCGACGCACTCGAAGACGCGGCCAGCCGGCTGCGCGAGGAGACCGGCGGTGAGATCGTGCCGGTCGCCGGCGACGTGAGCCGTGAGGAGGACATCCGCCACCTGTTCGATGCCGCCCTGACCTGCTTTGGCCGGCTCGACATCCTGGTCAATAACGCCGGTCGGTCGGCAGCCGCTCCGATCACCACCGTCAGCGACGCTGACTGGCAGGCGGACCTCGACCTCAAGCTGTACGGTGCGATTCGGACGATCCGCCTTGCGGTACCAGCCATGATCGAGGCCGGCGGCGGGGCGATCGTCAACGTGGTGAACGTCGGGGCGAAGACGCCACCGGCAAGCTCCGTCCCGACGACCGTGAGCCGGGCCGCCGGGATCGCGCTGACCAAGGCTGCCTCGAAGGATCTGGCACAACACCGTATCCGAGTGAACGCCATCTGCATCGGCCTCATCAAGAGCGACCAATGGGTTCGGCGGGCCCGCGCGCTCGGTCAGGATCTGGACACCTACTACGCTCAGGTTGGAAAGAACGTCCCGCTCGGACGGGTGGGCGAGGCCGAGGAAGTGGGCGACCTGATCGCCTTCCTGGCGTCTGAGCGTGGCCGCTACATCAGCGGCACGGCCATCAACGTGGACGGCGGTTCGGCAGCAGCGGTGTAGTAAGGTAAGCGGAGCGCGGGCGGCCGGCGAGTGAGCGGCACGGGTTGTGCTCTGCGCCGTGCCACGTGACCCTCATGAGGACGCGCCTTTGACGCGTTCCCGAGGCCAGCACGCGGGACGCCGGCGGTCTGCCGGCCGAAGCGCTACAATGAGCCGCGCCAGGCTCCAGCCGGGTCGCGGGGAGGTGCACGTGGGCGCAGCACGGAGCGCCGGGATGCAGCGAACCCAGCGACTGCTCGAAATCGGAACGGGCAGCCTCACCTGGGTACTCCTGACATCCCCCCTCTGGGGCGCGATCGTCGCGCCACGGTATCTGGTCTACTGTCTCCTACTCTTCAATGTCTACTGGGTCTACAAGTCCGCCAATACGGCGATCTTCGCCCTGCTCGGCTATCGCCGCCTGATGTCCGGCCAAAAGACGGACTGGCTCTCCGCCGTCCAGAGCGTCGCCGGCTGGGATCGGACCCAGCACCTGGTGCTGATCCCCACCTATCGCGAGCCGCCTGAAGTGCTCGAGGTGATGCTGGATCATCTGGCAGCCCAGGACTTCCCGCTCGCGAATGTGTCGGTGGTGCTGGCCTTCGAAGATCGCGATCCCGGAGCGCGCGCCTGCGCGGCCCGTCTCGTTGCCCAGTTCGAGGACGCGTTCCTCAATCTCTGGGTGACGTATCACCCGGATCACGAAGGGGAGTTGCGCGGGAAGTCGTCGAACCTGGCGTACGCGGCCCGTTGTGCGAAGCGGGCGCTCGTCGACGAGCAGGGCATCGACATGCAGGACGTCCTCGTCACGATCTGCGATGCCGACTCACGGCTACACCCGAAGTACCTCAGCGCACTGACCTACGGCTTCCTTCGAAACCCGAATCGCCGGTACGCGATCTGGCAGCCGGCCTTGCTATTCTACTCGAACATCTGGCGGATCCCGGCGATCGCCCGGATCGGCGCCGGGCTGTATTCGGTGTGGCAGTTGTCGCGGCTTGTCGCACGCTACAAGCTCGTGACTCAGTCCACCTACTCCCTGGCACTCTCGACCTGTCATCGCGTCGGCTATTGGGATGTGGACGTCATTCCGGAAGATTCTCGGATGTTCTTCAAGATCTTCTTCGCGCTCGGGCACGAGCACGAGGTGACCGTCGAGCCGATCTTCCTACCGGTACTGGCGGACGCAGCGGAGGGCTCGGGCTTCTGGAAGACGATCGCGAATCACTACCGGCAGACGCGCCGCTGGGCCTGGGGCGTTTCGGACGTTCCGTATGTCATGACCCGAGCGTTCCAGCAGACGGCCGTGCCCCTGTGGGCGAGACTGCGGCGGGCCGGCTTCTACACTGAGGAGCACATCTGCTGGCCGACGCACTGGTTCCTGTTGACGATCGGCGCGAACCTCGTGGCGCTGCTGGCGCCGTCCACGCCCCAGACCGCAAGCACTATCGCGGCGGCCTGGGCGTCCGGCTGGCTGCTGACGCTTTGCCTACCCTGCCTGGGCGTGGTGATCTTCCTCGATCAGCGCCTACGGCCGGCCCGGCCACGCCCGGTCGGCTGGTGGGTCGACGTGGTAGGGCTGGCGATCTGGGCGCTCATTCCGGTGGTCGGGCTGGTCCTGACGGCGCTGCCGGCGCTCGACGCGCACACACGCCTGCTGTTTGGGCGCTACCTGCACTATCAGGTGACGGAGAAGCTACCCGCCGAGCGAACGTACACAGCCCCAAGCTGGACCGACGGCGCGTCCTCGGCGGGCGCAGCGTGATTCAGGCTTCTCTCTCACCCTGTCCACGCGGTCTACGCGCGAATCTGGCTCGGGTGGCGTTCCGCGATGGCGAGCAGGTCGTTCTCGAGGCGTCCGCTCGCCGGTGACTCGATGATCCGGCCCAGCTCCTGTCCGCTGTCGACCGACCGAATGACGAATGTCGGGATACGCTCGATCGCCAGCCGCTCCCGGGTGGCAGGGTCATCGCTGAGTAGCTCGACGTCCCAACCGGGCAGGTGCTCGACGATCCGCACGAATCGGGGCACCTCACGGCGACAGTCTTTGCACCAGTCCGCCGAGACAATTTCGACGCGCGCCCGCGGCACCAGATCGCCGATTTGACGGAGCGTGTGGAGCTTCGGGCGGTAGCCATCGTACTCGGCCGCACCGTTCGCCAGCGTCTCACGCGCGTAGAACACGAGCTTCGCGTGGTCTTTCATTCGTGGTATCTCCCCTGTCGAAGCACATCTCATTGTCCGGAACGAGCGGGGACAGTGCCATATTCCGTTCGACGCACGGCCATCGACCGGGGGCACCCTTCGGCCAACCTCTGGCTGGCCGGCGAGGTGATGACCCGCCTTCATAGCGCGTACCCACACGCCACGCCCGGCGCTCTTTCCCCAGCAGATCGAGCGTGCTAGCATGCGAGCCGTACCGCGTGAGCCGGACCTGGCCGTCAACACGACCGTCCGCCGCCCCCAGGGAGTGCACGTGGCAGATGCAGGCCTGATCCTTCTTCCCATCCCCGACCAACTGGAGGGGGAGCGGATCGTCCTCCGCCCGTACCGGCCGGCCGACACTCAGGCGCTCTGGGAGGCGATCGACACCTCGCGGGTGCATCTGGCGCCCTGGATGGCGTGGGTCGACACGCATCGCACTCCGGACGACGTCCGCCGCTGGATCGTCGAGGCGTACGCGCGCTGGTTGCTGCGCGAAGATCTGGCCGTTGGCATCTTCGAACGGGCGAGCGGGCGCTGCCTGGGCGGCACCGGCCTCCACCAGATCGATTGGACGATTCGGCGCTTCGAGATCGGCTACTGGCTGCGCGCCGATGCGCAGGGACGGGGATACGTGCTCGAAGCGGTCCGCCTGGTGACTCAGCTAGCGTTCGAGACACTCGGGGCGAACCGAGTCGAGATCCGCATGGACACCCGCAACGAACGCAGCCGACGCGTCGCCGAACGAGCCGGCTACACCTTCGAAGGGACGCTCAGGCGCGCGGGCACCGCGCCCGGCAACCGCCCGATGGATGTGCACGTCTTTTCGCTCATACCGGAGGAGTACCAAGCGGCGAGCGAGCACACGGCGGTCAGCCAGCCGTAGCGCCCGCTCGCCACATCTCTCCGTGCGGGCACTCCGGTCCGGCCGATCCGCCGCGTGCGGTTGATTCACCGTACGCGGCTGGCTCGCTTGCCAGGCTGTTTCCCTTATTCTTGCCGCGCGAACCAGCGCACCGCGATCATGAGTGCCAGTGCCGAGCACCCGGCGAGCACGAGCACCTCGACCAGAACCGGCACCGTCCCGCCAAACAGCGTCAAGGACAGCGCATCCACCGCCGCCTGATCCGCGCCGGTCGCAAGCAGAACGGCACGACGGATCGGGTCGACACCGTACGCGGCCGGATCGACGCGCGTCAGTACCATCAGCCAGCCAGGCAAGCCGTTGACCGGGAAGAACGCGCCGCTCAGGAAGATCATCGGCATCAAGAAGAAGTTCATCAGCACTTGAAAGCCTTCCATCGTCTTCATTCTCGACGCGATCGCGATGCCGACGCAGGACAGGCAGAAGGACAGCAGGAACAGCAGCGGGACCACCTGCAGGAGCAGCCCGGGTGTGAGCGGCACGCCGACAAACGGCCCAAGCAGGAGCACGATGCCGCCCTGGAAGCAGGCGACGGTGCTGCCGCCGAGTGCCTTGCCGATGGCGACGGCCGGGCGGCTGATCGGTGCGACCAGGATCTCGCGTAAGAAGCCGAACTCACGGTCCCAGACGATCGACATCGCCGAGAAGATCGCGGTGAAGATGACCGTCATCGCCAGCACACCAGGAAACATGAAGGTCACATACGTGACGCTGGCAGAGGGGCTGCCGCCTCTTCCGAGCGCGAACGCCGACGACAGCCCGGTCCCGAAGATGAACAGGTACAGTATCGGCTGGCCAAGCGCGGTGACGATCCGGATCCGGTCGCGCACATAGCGCAAGACGTCGCGGTACCAGATGATGTACATGCCGCGCAGATCGGCACGGAGACGGCCAGCCAGTGACGGGCGGTGCGGCGTGACGGATGGGCGCGGGGCGATGGCCGGCTCTGGCGGCGCGAGTGTCGAGGTCACAGGCACCATCTCACAGTTCGGCGTGCGACGCGGGTGCCCGTCATCGCCGCGTCAGCCGCCCACCTCGCACGAGTCCAGGCGCTGTCCTGGCTCATCATCGCCCCCTCCTCACGCTTCATGCACTGCCGGCAGCCCCAGTAGGGGCGGGGCGAGAACGCCTTCTCGTTGCCGCTCCTGGTCCGGCCCGGCGTGGCCTACGCCAAATAGTTCGCCACTCTCAAAGTATCTCATGCGGAGTGCGTGCCACGGCCCGCGTTTTCGGCGGAGCGAGCCGGAGCGGAGCAGGATACAAGCGGCGAACTGTAGCACCATGCACTCGTGTATCCGAACGCACCCGCCCGGCTCCCATCACGTACGCACCGGCGGGGGATGGGCGGGATGAGGGAAACCTCGCGATGACCGGCGTCAGGCGCCAGGCCAGAGACTCGCTAGAGCGCGTCGTTGGCGGCTCGCACGATCGCCGCGAACGACTCCGCCTTCAGGCTCGCCCCGCCGACGAGCGCGCCGTCCACCTCCGGCTGGCTCAAGAGCTCGGCCGCGTTGTCCGGGGTGACGCTTCCGCCATATTGAACGCGGGTGGCATCGGCGATCGCCCTGCCATGGATCTGTGCAACCTCATCGCGGACAAGAGCATTGCCCAGGTTCGCATCAGCGGCGGTGGCAGCATGTCCGGTCCCGATTGCCCAGACCGGCTCGTAGGCGATTACCAGCCCGGCCGCCTGCTCCAGCCCGTCCAGAGCGGCCCGTACTTGCCTGCGCAGCACTGCCTCGGTCTGGCCGGCTCTCCGCTGGTCGAGCGTCTCACCCACGCAGAGGATCGGCAAGATGCCGGCTCCGAATGCCGCGCGCACCTTTCGTGCGACCATCTCATCGCTCTCGCCCAGGATGTGGCGACGCTCGGAGTGGCCGACGATGACGTAACGTGCCAGCCCGACGAGCATCTGGGCGCTGATCTCGCCGGTGAAGGCGCCCTTCGGCTCGAAGTAGAGATTCTGGGCGCCGACCGAGATCTCGGTGCCGCGCAGCCGTCTGGCGACGGACGCCAGCGAGATGAACGGTGGGCAGACGACCCGCTCGACCTCGCTCGCAGAGGCGACGAGCGGAAGGAGGGCGTCCACCAGCGCCAACCCTTCCTCCAGGGTCGTGTTCATCTTCCAGTTGCCGGCGACGATCGGCTGGCGGCGCGTCAATCGATCCCCCGATGTCTCAGCCATCGTCGCGCTCCCCGCGCCTGCCCTTCCGCGTGGCACTCCCGTCATTCGCGACCACCCGCTGCATCGTCGAGGGCCGCGACACCCGGTAGCTCACGGCCTTCGAGAAACTCGAGCGACGCGCCGCCGCCCGTCGAGATATGGGTCATCCTGTCGGCCAGGCCGAGTTGCTCGACGGCCGCCACCGACTCGCCACCGCCGATCACCGTCGTCGCGTCCGAATCGGCCAACGCCTGGGCAATCGCGCGCGTGCCCCCTGAGAAGGCAGGGATCTCGAACACGCCCATCGGGCCGTTCCAGAGGACGGTGCCGGCTCCCTCGAGGGCCTCGCGGTACGCCTGCACTGACGTTGGCCCGAGGTCGACGATCGCCATGTTGGGCGGCACGTCCGTCACGCCGACCGTCTTCGACGCCGCGCCCTCCACCACGTTGTCCGCGACGACGACGTCTGTTGGCAACAGCAACTGAACGCCCCGCTCCTTCGCCCGTGCCTCCAGATCGGCGGCCGTCTGAACGAGATCGTCTTCGAGCAGTGACGTGCCGACCTCGAGGCCGCGCGCCTTCAGGAAGGTGTTCGCCATCCCGCCGCCAATTAGCAACTTGTCGACTCGCTGGAGCAGGTTCTCCAGCACTCCGAGCTTGGAGGAGACCTTGGCGCCGCCGACGATTGCGACGAATGGCCGCTTGGGGTGCTCCAGGATGCCGCCCAGCGCCTCCAACTCCTTCTGCATCAGGAACCCGGCCGCCGACGGCAGGTACTGAGCGACGCCGGCTGTCGAAGCATGGGCGCGGTGCGCCGCTCCGAACGCATCGTTGACATAGAGGTCGCCGAGCGAGGCGAGCTGCCGTGCGAAGTCGGGATCGTTCTTCTCTTCCTCAGGGTGAAAGCGGACGTTCTCCAGCAGCAGGACGTCGCCCGGCTGGAGCGCCTTCACCATCCGCTCGACCTCCGGGCCGACCGAGTCCGGCGCCAGCGGCACGGCGGCGTCCAGGCGCCGACCTAACTCCTCGGCGACAGGCTTCAAGCTGTATCTGGGGTTCGGCTGACCCTTCGGCCGCCCGAAGTGGGCCATCAGCACGGTCTTCGCGCCATGCTCGCGGAGGTAGTTGACGGTCGGAAGGGTCGCCACGATCCGGGTCGCGTCGGCCACATGCCCCCCGGCGTCGAGCGGAACGTTGTAGTCGACGCGAACGAGGACCGTCTTTCCCGTCACGTCGAGGTCGCGGATCGATCGCTTCACGGTAGCGCTCCGTTCGAGAGTAGACGAAGATCCCCTCAGCCCTGAAGTGCCATTGCCCTACACCACAGCGGCGGTCCCCTCTCCACGCGCAGCGAGCGCGACTCCGCTGCTCCATCCTAACTCTGGTGCTGTCCCCTACCCCCCGGCCGCGCGCGCGGGCGGGGAGCGGGGGCTGAAGCGACGCTCGCTTCGGGCCGGACGTGTCTGGCGAGGGGCCACAGAAGCGGTCGGGTGGGAGAGTCAGCGGAGTCCGGGGGGCCTATGCACGGCGAGAGAGTACCGAGGGCAGTTGGGACACACGGCTCGAAATCTGTGCTGGCAGGGTACGCACCGGCAGGGAGCCGCGCTCGGCGCCACCTTTCAGGGTGCGCGCCGAGCGCGGCTCCTCAGGCTCACACGAGGTGCGCTGGGGCTTAGAGCCGCTCGGCCACGTACGACGTGATGTCAGCCAGCCGACAGGAGTA
Organism: Chloroflexota bacterium; assembly: GCA_020845495.1. The sequence continues at coordinate 365,731 of JADLFM010000128.1, read as the reverse complement.
GCCCCACTCGTTGTCGTACCACGACACCACCTTGCAGAACGTGCCGTCGATCAGCAGCGTGTCCAACGCGCTGAAGATCGACGAGTGCTCGTTACGCTTCAGGTCTGTCGAGACGAGCGGCTCTTCGGTGTACTGGATGATGCCCTTCAGGCTGCCCTCGGCCGCCTGCTTCATCGTCGCGTTGATCCCGTCTACCGTCGTCTCCTTCTCGAGGACAGCAGTGAAGTCGATCACCGAGACGGTCGGCGTCGGCACCCGGAACGCCATCCCGCCGAACTTCCCCTTCAGTTCGGGGATGACGAGCCCGACCGCGCGGGCCGCACCGGTTGCGGACGGCACGATGTTCAGCGCCGCCGCGCGGGCATCCCGCAAGTCCTTGGTGGCGACGTCCAGCAGGCGTTGGGAGTTGGTGTACGCGTGGACGGTCGTCAGCAGCCCCTTCTCGATCCCGAAGTTGTCGAAGAGCACCTTTGCGACCGGCGCCAGTCCGTTCGTGGTGCAGGATGCGTTCGAGATAACGTTGTGGGACTTGGGGTCATACCGCTCCTCGTTCACACCGAGGACGACGGTAATGTCCTCATTCTTGGCCGGGGCGGAGATGATGACTTTCTTCGCCCCAGCGTCGAGATGGGCGCGGGCTCTGCTGGCATCAGTGAAGAAGCCGGTCGACTCGACGACGACTTGAACCCCCCACTTGCGCCACGGGATGTTGCCCGGCTCGCGCTCAGCCGAGACCTGGATCTCGCTACCGTCGACCACGATGCTGCTCTCGCGTGCTTCGACGGTGCCCGGGTGCGCTCCGTAATTGCTGTCGTGCTTGAAGAGGAAGGCGTTGGTTGTGGTATCGAGAAGGTCGTTCACCCCGACCACCTCGAGGGTATCGCTGTGGCGCTCTGCGATCGTCTTCAGCACCTGTCGGCCGATGCGGCCGAATCCGTTGATGCCGATCCGTACTTTGTCAGCCATCTGGACCTCCTGTGAGGCGCGGCTGCGCCTCAGGTGCAGCCCCGGTCGGTCGTCGATCAGTCCATTGCCGCGTATGGCGCACGCCCGGCGTACACCGCGGCCACCCCAAGCTCCTCCTCGATGCGAAGTAGCTGGTTGTACTTGGCTACCCGTTCCGAGCGAGCGGGCGCGCCGGTCTTGATCTGACCGACGTTGGTCCCCACCGCGAGATCGGCGATCGTGGTATCTTCGGTCTCACCCGAGCGATGCGACATGATGGCCGTGAAGCCGGCCCCGAGCGCCATGCCGATCGCCGCGAGAGTCTCGCTGACCGTCCCGATCTGGTTCACCTTGATCAGGATCGAGTTGGCAATGTCCTCGTCGATGCCGCGTCGTAGCCGCTCGACGTTCGTCACGAACAAGTCGTCGCCCACCAGTTGGACACGCCCGCCGAGTTGTTCGGTGAGCAACTTCCAGCCATCCCAGTCATCCTCGGACAGCCCATCCTCGATCGAGACGATCGGGTAGGCATCCACGAGCGATTCGTAGTAGCCGACCATCTCGGCGGCGCTTCGGCGGGTACCTTCACGCTCGAGGACGTAGACACCGTCTCGGTACAGCTCAGTCGCCGCGACGTCGAGGCCAAGCGCGATATCGTCGCCAGGCTTGTAGCCGGCCGACTCGATGGCCTCTACGATCAAGTCGAGCGGCGCTCGGTTGTTGGGCAGGCTCGGCGCGAACCCGCCCTCGTCGCCAATGCCGGTCGAGAGGCCGCGGTCGTGCAGCACGTCGTGGAGGCGATGGTATACGTCCGCACCCATCCGCAGGGCATCGTGGAACGTCTCAGCACCGACCGGCAGCACCATGAATTCCTGGAAGTCGGTGCTGTTCGCAGCGTGTCGGCCTCCGTTCAGGATATTCATGAGGGGCACCGGTAGCGTCCGTGCGCCGATTCCGCCAACGTAGCGGTAGAGCGGCACCCCAAGCTCGCCAGCGCCTGCCCGTAGACAGGCCAGCGACGCCCCGAGGATGGCATTCGCCCCCAGGGTTGACTTGTTCGGCGTCCCGTCCAGTTGCAACATCGTCTCGTCGACGGCCGCCTGATCGAGAGCATCCACGCCGCGCAGAGCGTCCGCAATCGGGCCGTTGACGTTCCCGACGGCCTGCAACACGCCCTTACCGCCGTACTGGGAGGCATCGCCGTCCCGTAATTCGACGGCCTCGTATGCGCCGGTCGACGCTCCGGACGGGACGGCGGCACGGCCGACGACCCCGCTTTCGAGGGCAACCTCCACCTCGACGGTGGGGTTCCCGCGCGAGTCCAGGATCTGGCGCCCGCGCACGTTGGCAATGGTGCTCACCCGGCACCCCCTGCTGTACTTGAAGAAACCTTCCAGAAGGATAGCACGGGGTCTCCGGGCCCACACACTGGCGCCTGGCCGCAGTTGGCCCGCTCAACGTTGACAACGACGAGCGGGCGACCTATACTCCGCACGGTCAGGGCGCTCAGGCCCAGCCGAGGATCGTGATGCTCCGCACCTTCGCATACGCGTACTTTACAGGCGGCACGACGGAGCTACTGTTCAAACAGTAGCGAGCTCCGAGGCTCCGTCGTGCCGTGGAAGCAGAGGGTTACACCCTCTGCTTCTTGCATTTCTAGGGCAGTACGCAGCTAGAAGGCGGCACGGTACGACGGAGCGACTCGGGGCCCGCTGGGACACCGGTCGGACACCGGTGAGGGGGATGAGCCCGTGATCATCGTGATGGCAAGCGACTCGAAACCGGCGCAGGTCGACGGCATCGTCCGGCGGCTGGAGGAGTTTGGACTCTCGGCGCACATCTCTGGCGGTACGGAAAGGACGGTGATCGGCGTGATCGGCGTAGGCTTCCCCCAGGAGCTACCAGAACTGATGGACGTGATGCCCGGCGTGGATCATGTAGCCCGAATCACCAGGACCTGGAAGCACGCGAGCCGCGAGTTCCGTCCGACCGACACCATCGTACGGGTCGGGGACGTCGAGATCGGCGGACAGGAGATGGTCGTCATGGCTGGCCCTTGCTCCGTCGAGAGCCGCGAGCAGGTGCTGGAGACGGCCCACGCGGTGAAAGCGGCCGGCGCACGGGTGATGCGCGGGGGCGCCTTCAAGCCGCGCACGTCGCCGTACAGCTTCCAGGGGCTGGGCGAGAAGGGCCTGGAGTTGCTGGCCGAGGCGCGCGAGCAGACCGGGCTCCCAATCATCACCGAGGTCATGGAGCCTGGCGACGTGCCCCTGGTGGCCCGCTACGCCGACATCCTCCAGATCGGAGCCCGCAACATGCAGAACTTCCCGCTGCTGAAGGAGGCCGGCCGCTCCGGGAAGCCGGTCATGCTCAAGCGCGGGCTGGCCGGCACGATCGACGAGTGGCTGCACGCCGCCGAGTACATCATGTCGGAGAAGAACTTCCAGGTCATCCTCTGCGAGCGCGGCATCCGCACCTTCGAGACGATGGTCCGCAACACCCTCGACCTGAGCGCTGTACCAGTCCTGAAGCGGCTCACCCACCTGCCAATCGTCGCCGATCCGAGCCACGGCACCGGCAAGTGGTACCTGGTGAAGCCGATGGCGCTGGCGGCGCTGGCGGTTGGGGCGCACGGTCTGATCGTCGAGGTGCACCCGAACCCCGATCAAGCCCGCTCGGACGGTCCGCAGTCGCTAACTCTGGAGAACTTCGCCGACATGATGGACAGCCTGCGTCGACTCGCCGTCCCGCTCGAGCGGGTTGTCGGCGGCATGACTCCGATGAAGGTGGCAGTGTGAGCGCACCGGCCGCGCCAACTCAGGCGGCACGGGTCGAGCGCGCGGCCCGCCTATCCGGGACCATCGAGGTGCCCGGGGACAAGTCGATCTCCCATCGTGGCGCCCTCATGAACGCGCTCGCGCATGGCCGAGCGGTCGTCGAAAACTACTCGACCGGCGCGGACTGCTCCTCGACGCTCGACTGCCTCCGTAATCTGGGCGTCCCGACCGCGGTCGAACAGATCGAGGGCCGGCGGGGACCGCGCGTCGTGATAGACGGCCTGGGTGGGCGGCTCGTCGAGGCGTGGTGTCCCCTCGACGCCGGCAATTCCGGCACGACCATGCGTTTGATGGCAGGTGTGCTGGCCGGCCAGCCGATCTTCAGCGTCCTGACCGGCGACGCTTCGCTTAGCCGCAGGCCGATGGCGCGGGTGGTCGAGCCGCTCCGGCTGATGGGCGCGCGGATCGCCGGCCGGGAAGGGGGCCGTCTGGCACCATTCGCCATCGATGGGGGCGGCCTGAAGGGCATCGAGTACACGTCCCCGGTGGCGAGCGCTCAGGTCAAGTCCTGCTTGCTGCTCGCCGGCGTGCAGGCCACGGGCGTGACTGTTGCAAAGGCGCCGGCCGCCTCGCGCGACCACACCGAGCGGCTGCTCGCGGCCCAGGGCGCACGCGTTGAGGTGGACGGTAGCACCGTCGCGGTCCACGGCGGCGCCCAACTTCAGGCTGTGGACGTAGACGTACCGGGCGACGCGTCGTCGGCTGCCTACTGGCTGGCACTCGGCTGCGCCCACCCGGACGCTGTCGTCACGGTTCAGAATGTCGGGATGAACCCCGGACGGACCGGCTTCCTCGACATCCTCCGTGAGATGGGCGGCGATGTCGAGATCGGGAACGAGCGGGTAGTGGCCGGCGAGCCGCGTGCCGACCTGACGGCACGCAGCAGCAGGCTCCGCGGTGTGGCGGTCGGCGGCGACCTGGTGCCACGTGCCATCGACGAGTTGCCGCTCGTCGCGGTGCTGGGGTTGTTCGCGGAGGGCGTCACCGAGATCTGCGACGCGTCCGAACTGCGAGTCAAGGAGAGTGACCGTATCGCGAGCCTGGCGCGCGAGCTCCAGCGTCTGGGCGGGCAGGTCGAGGAGTTGGCCGACGGGCTACGGATTGTGGGCGGGCGGACGCTCGCGCCGGCTCGCTGCGAACCGTACGGCGACCACCGGCTCGCGATGAGCCTGGCTATCGCCGGGCTGGCCGGGCCAGGGCTGGAGATCGACGACCCTGCATGCGCTAGCATCTCGTACCCGAGTTTCTGGGACGATGCCCGGGCGCTCGGAGCGACCGTGTCCGGAGTGGAAGCCGCATGGGCCTGAAGTCGCTCACGTTCCTGACCGCCGGCGAGAGCCACGGCCAACAACTCACCATCATGCTCCAGAACATGCCGGCCGGTCTGGAGCTCTCCGCCGACGACGTGAACGAACAGCTACGCCGCCGGCAGGGCGGCTACGGCCGGGGCGGGCGCCAGAAGATCGAGCGGGACCGGGTCCAGTTCGTTGGAGGTGTCCGCCACGGCTACACGCTCGGCAGTCCGATTGCGATGGTCGTGCCCAACCTGGACTGGCCGAACTGGGCCGGCCGGATGGACGTCGAACGGCCCCCGGACTCGGACGGCGATGCGTTCGAGCCGACCCCAAAGGTGACCCGGCTGCGGCCCGGCCATGCCGATATGGCCGGCGTCGTCAAGTACGGCTTCGACGACGTCCGCAACGTCCTTGAGCGGGCGAGCTCACGGGAGACGGCCTCGCGCGTGGCGGCCGGCGCGGTCGCGCGGGTCTTCCTGCGTCAGTTCGGCGTCGAGATCCGCAGTCACACGGTTCAGATCGGCCCGATCGAGGCGGACGTGACGGAGCGGATTCGCCACGGCTACGCTGGCTCAGCCGATCCGGAGATCGCGGCGTTCTGGGAGCGGGTGGAAGAGTCGGAGGTCCGCTGTGGCGACGTCGACGCTTCGGTGCGGATGATCGCCGAGATCGACAAGGCTCGGAAGGACGGCGACACCCTCGGCGGGATCTTCGAGGTTGTCGCCTACGATCTCCCAATCGGCCTGGGCAGCTACAGCCAGTGGGACGAGAAGCTTGACGGGCGGCTTGGTGGCGCGCTGATGAGCATCCCGTCGATCAAGGGTGTCGAGGTCGGGGACGGCTTCGGCGAGGCCGCTCGCCGGGGCTCGACCGTGCACGACGTGATCGAGTACGACCCGGCGCACGGCTGGTCGCGCCGCACGAACAACGCCGGCGGCACCGAGGGCGGCGTCAGCAACGGCGCGCCGCTCGTCGTTCGCTGCGCGGCGAAGCCAATCTCGACGCTTATCAAGCCCCTCCCCTCGGTCGATCTGGCGACCCGGCAGGAGAGCCCCGCCCACTTCGAGCGGAGCGACATCTGCGTCATCCCGGCCGCCGGGGTAGTCGGCGAGGCGATGGTCGCGCTCGTGTTGGCCGACGCCTTCCGTCAGAAGTTCGGGGGCGACAGCATGGCCGAAATCCGGCAGAACTACGAAGCGTATGTCAGCACCTACCGACCTGCCTGACGAAACTACCAACCAGAAGGACCGGTCGGCCGAACGGACGCTCGGCATGGCTCGGCCCCGGCGCGGCGATGCCAGTCACGACCCCGCGAACATCGTTCTGGTCGGCTTGAGCGGCTCCGGTAAGTCGACGGTCGCGCGGCTGCTGGCCCGTCGGCTCGGCTGGCGTTACGTCGACACCGACCGGGAGATTCAAGACCGAGCCGGCCGGACTATCGAGGAGATCTTTCGCGACCTCGGCGAGCCGGCCTTCCGCCAGATCGAGACAGCGGTCGTCGACGAGGTGTGCGAGCGTGGACGTCAGGTGATCGCAACCGGCGGGGGCGCCATCGTCGCGGAGGCGAACCGGACCCGGCTCCTGGACGGCAACCTGATGATCTTCCTCGACAGCTCGCCGGAGGTTCTGGCCGGCCGCCTGAGCCGCAACTTGCGCCGCGAGCCACGGCCGCTCCTGGCCGACTCCGATCTCATCCAGCGCCTGAGCGAGTTGCGCGCCCAGCGCGAGGCGCACTATCGCTGCGCGCACCACACCGTCAAGACGGACCATCGCACGCCACGGGAGGTGGCCGATGTCATCGCCGACCTCATCCGCGGCCGAAGCTGACGCGCCTCGGCCGGCCATGCGCCCGGTCCCGATCCGGGCCGGTACGTCGAGCTACGATGCGCTCGTCGGCCCGGACGCTGTGCGCGAGCTTGGCTCCGGAATGGAGCAGGCCGGGCTGAAGGGGCGGACGCGAATCGTCGCGGACGCTGTGGTCTGGAAGCGACACGGCGCGGCCGTCGAAGCGGCCCTCGCCGCGACCGGGCGAGGCTTTCAGACGCTGACGATCTCTGGCGGGGAGGCCGAGAAGACCCTGGCCGGAGCCGAGCGGGTCTACGACTGGCTGCTCGATGTCGGGACGGACCGTGGCGACCACCTGATCGCTGTCGGCGGTGGCGTGGTCGGCGACCTCGCGGGCTTCGTGGCCGCCTCATTCCTGCGCGGCATCCCGGTCGTGCAGGCGCCCACCAGCCTGCTGGCGATGGTCGATTCGAGCATCGGCGGCAAGGTCGGGGTCAATCACCGGCTCGGCAAGAACCTGATCGGCGCATTCCACCAGCCGGCCCTGGTCGTGGCCGACACGCGCTTTCTCGAGACGCTGCCAGAGCGCGAGTATCGAAACGGCTGGGCGGAGATCGTCAAGGCCGGCACGATCGTCGACAGCGACCTGTTCGCGACCCTCGAAGCGAACGCCGGCCGGCTGTTGCGCTTCGAAGATCCGATCTTGCTGGGGGACGTCATTCGGCGGGCCATCGAGTTGAAGGGGCAGGTGGTGGGCGCAGATGAGCGGGAGGCCGGCCTGCGCATCATCCTGAACTACGGCCATACCATCGGACACGCCATCGAGGCCGCAACCGGCTACCATCGCTACCTGCATGGCGAGGCTGTCGCCATAGGAATGGCCGGCGCGGGCTTCATCGCCAATCGGCGCGGGATGTTCCCGGACGAGTGCCTGGCACGCCAGGCGGCGCTGCTGGCGCAGTTCGGGCTGCCAAAGCACGCCGAGTGCGTCGCGGCGGCCGATCTGCTCGGTCCGCTCTCGCGCGACAAGAAGGCCCGCGGCTCGACGATCCAGTGGGTGCTCGCGAACGGCATCGGCAGCGTCACCACCGCCCGCGACGTGACGCCAGACGAAGTGGCGGCCGCGCTCGCCTTCGTCGGCTGCACCTGAGCAGCCGACCCTCGGCTCGGATGCAACACGGGACTGAGCGCTGAATCCGCCTCTCCCAGGGGGGAAGGCCGTGCCCAGCGCGGGTGAGGGTTCGTTCACGAGATGGCGAGGCATGCCGAAAGATCCCTCACCCCAGCCCTCTTGTCGTGGGGAGAAAGGGAGCCGGGCCTTCTCGGGCGGCGGAACCGTTGCACCACATGGTCCGTCTTTCGTCGTGACGGACAGGGCCGTATAATCCCGCGGCCCGCGGCAAGACGGGCGCAAGGGGCAGCATGGGACAGCGGTTCGACGATTTCCACCTTCCCCCGCCTCCACCGCCAGACCAGCGCCGCGGCGGCTTCAGTCCGCGCCATGCTCTTCTGAGCTTTGCCTTTGCGACGTTCGTCCTTGGCGGGTTCTCGTTCGGCTGGCTCTTCCTGGCAAACTGGAAGATCCTCCTGACCTTCAACTCGACGCCCATGACGGTCAAGGTGCCCGGCGGCCCGAGCATCTCGGTACCCGCGCCGCCCGGCGTAGCCGTACAACCCCGCCCGACCCCGCACGTCGTCGTCCCGAACGCGACACCAGCAGCGGTGGCTGCCGCCGAGAGCGAGCCCACTATCGACATCCCCGAGTGGAAGGGGGCGAAGCGGCTCAACATCCTCCTGCTCGGCATTGACCATCGCGACGACGAGCCGCTCGACGGAAGCCGTTCGGACACGATCATGGTCGTGAGCATCGACCCGATCAGCAAGTCAGCGGTGATGGTCTCCCTCCCACGCGACCTCTGGGTCAGCATCCCCGGCTACTACAACCAGCGCATCAACGTCGCTCATGCTGTCGGCGGCCCGGACTTGACCGCCGCAACGGTCAAGGCAAACTTCGGTATTAGCATCGACCACTACGCGCGCGTCGACTTTCGAGGCTTCGAGCAGATGGTGGACGCCGCGGGCGGCGTGATCGTCGACGTCGAGCGGCCGGTGAAGGATGATGAGTACCCAACCGAGGACTACGGCGTCATGCGGCTCTACTTCCCGCCCGGCCCGGTCCTGCTCGACGGGCACATGGCGCTCCAATATGCCCGTTCCCGCCACAGCGAAAACGACTTTGGCCGGGCGGCGCGCCAGCAGCGGGTACTGATCGCGTTGCGGGACCGCGCCCTGCAACTGAATATGATCGCCAAACTCCCGACTCTGATCCCGCTCGCGCAGAAGGCCGTCTCGACCGACATCGGCATCGCCGAGATGACCTCGCTGGCCGGCCTGGGCTGGGGGATTCAGCGGGACCGCATCAAGTCACTCGTGGTCGACGCGGCGCTCTCGGACCCATTCGTCGGGCCAAACGGCGAGGACTTGCTGATGCCGCGCCGAGCAGACATTCAGCGCGCCATCGTTCATGCCTTCAACGAAGCATCCGGCCAGACCGCGAAGCTCGAAGTCCTGAACGGAACGATCCGGCCGGGCCTCGCCAAGCAGGCGGCCGACCGGCTGGCGGGCGCGGGCTACGAGGTTGTCCGGATCGCGGATGCCGACCGCACCGACTATCAAGACACGACCATCGAGGTGCTGACCGGCAACGAACGGGCGGCGAGCGTGCTGGCGACGCGGCTCAAACTGCCGCCATCTGCCATCAAGGTCACGCCCTTGGCCGGCGCCACCGCCGACATCCGGATCGTGCTCGGCCGGACCTACACGCCGTAGCAGGTACCAGCGTCGTCATCCGCAGAAGCGCCCTATACCTGGCGACGAATGCTCTGGCCCCCCGACCCCGCCTTTCAGTACCGTCAGGCCGCCGCCTCATTCACGAACGGGGCCACCGAACAAGACCTTCTGGACGAGCGGATGGCGCTGATTGACCCGATAGACGCAGCCGTCGGCCACAGTCAGGCTGTCGCGGTCAAAGAACTGACGCAGGTCGGTGAGCAGGATCGAGTCCTCGACCGCTGCTCGCAGCAGATCGGCGAGCGGGGCCGCGCGCAGACTCTGGGAGCGAGCGCGTGAAGCGGCCTCCGCGACATCCTCGAACGTCACGAACTCCAGGCGCTCTTCGAGGCGAGCTACGAGTCGTACGAGAGGCGGAAGCGGATCGACCGGGCGGGACCGGCGCAGCGGCGCGTCGGCCTGCAACGGCGGCAACGGCAGTGCCCGAGTACACGACGACTCGATGGACCGCTCGGGGGACGGCCTGGCTGGCTGATTGTCCACGTCGGCTAGTGGAGCACCCGCGCGGTTGCGACCAGTACGAGCACCTGGACGACGACCGTTGTGCCCCAGAGCATGCGCGCCGCCACCCGTTCGCGCGCGTAGATGGCCAGGCCGATCCCCAGGTTCGCGAGCAGGATGGCGGCTCCCATGCCCGGCAGCATGAAGATATCCTCGCGCTGACCCCAGGCGATGGTTGGCCCGTCGCGGGCAACCTGGGTCGCGAGCACGTCCGGCAGGCCGCTCCAGCGCAGCGAGATGTAGAGGACGGTGAGCGCCAGGACACCGAGCGACACCAGGAAGAAGAATGGCAGAGCCAGATCGCGCAGAGCCGACGGAGCGTGCTGAGGCGCCTGCTCGGGCACCGCACTCTGAGCCTCCGGCGAGGTGACCGCGTCCTCGGACTGCTCCACACGGCGGATCAATTCACGCCGAAAGCCGGCCGCGTCCGCTGGCGACAGCGCGAATGTAGCCTCGGGCGTCACGATCAGCGTGATCTCACTCAGGTCGCCGGTCGTGACGAAGTACCGGACCAACCCCATGGCGCGGGTCCGTCCGATGCCGATGTGATAGCCTGGCCAGTTGAGCCCCCGCACACGCATCGCCTGCCCGAGCCGAGGCCCGGCGAAGATACCGTCGACGCGGTCGTAGGGAACCGCCTCGCGGCGCCCAAGCCAGGTGACGATCAGCGCGTCCGGCCCAAAGCGGTAGCGCAAGCGGAAGTAGCCAAAGGTGAGAACGGCGACGGTCAGGCCCAGGCCCCCGCACACCAGCGCCACGAGCAGCGCCAGGAACATGACGAACCCAACCGGCTGCCGGATCGCGAAGAGCACGCTTGCGGTACTGGCCAGGCCGAGGACCGCGACCACGGCGATGCCGAGTGCACCGCCGCTCGACGCGCGCACACGCCACGAGCTATCGGGCACTGGTGCAGCTACCTGATCCGTGTGAGCGCTCCGTGGCAGTGCGCAGGCCGTCCCACGCATCAATCGTCCGGGCGGCGATTATGGCCGGCCTGTCGCGTCACCGTCAAGATCACCGCCGTCGAGATTACTGCCGCGATAATGGCCGTCCTCGGGATCGCCATCGTCAAGTCCACCAGGGAGGCGACTGCTCCGTGCAGGTTGGCCTGAACGCTCAGCTCTTATCGTCCGCGCCCACCTACCGAACCGGCGGCATCAGCCGCGTCATCTACCAGCTCCTTGCCCACCTGCCGGCCGTGGCCAACGACGACCGATTCGTGGTGTACGCGCCCGCCAGCGAAGCGAGCCGCGATCTGTTGCAGCCCGCCTGCTTCTGGCCGCGCCTGACCACGCTGCCGATGGACCGTCCGCCGGTCCGCATCACCTGGGAGCAGGTGGCTCTGCCCCTCCAGTTGCGGCGTGACCGCGTCGATCTCCTCCATGCACTTGGCTACGTCTCACCGTTCGGCTGGCGCGGCAAGATCGTCGTCACGGTGTACGACCTGAGCTTCATGCGCTACCCGGAACTGTTCAACCGCGGCAATCGCCACTATCTTCGGACGTTCGCGCCGCCCTCGATTCGGCGTGCCGACCGGGTCATCACCATCTCGGAGCATACCCGGCGCGACGTCATCGATCTGCTCGGCGTCCCGCCCGAACGCGTGACCTCGGTCCTGCTCGCCGCCGACGAGCATTTCCGACCAGCCAGTCCGGCCGCCGTTGCGGCGTTCCGCGCGCGACATGGGCTGCCAGAGCGGTTCGTCCTCTACCTGGGGACGCTCGAACCACGCAAGAACGTCGGGCTGCTGGTACAAGCGTACGCCGCCTTGCGTGCCAGCGGCAGCACCGATCACATCCTCGTGTTGGCGGGGGGGCGCGGCTGGCAGTATGAATCGATCTTCGGCCTCGTCCACGAGCTTGGCATCGAGGCGTACGTCCGGTTCCCCGGCTTCGTGCCAGCCGCCGAACAGGCCCTGTGGTATAGTAGCGCGGCCGTGTTCGCCTACCCGAGTCTCTACGAGGGTTTCGGTCTGCCGCTGCTGGAGGCGATGGCATGCGGAGTCCCCGTTATCGCGTCACGGTCCTCCTCGCTACCAGAAGTCGTCGGGGATGCCGGCATCCTGGTGGACCCGTCCGACGTCGAGGGGCTGACCGATGCGCTCGCGCGGCTACTCGAGGGCACGGAGCAGCGCCAGGCAGTCGCCAGGGCCGGACTGGCGCGCTCAGGGCAGTTCTCGTGGCATCGCACGGCCGCCGAGACGGTCCAGGTCTATCGGGAGGTGCTCGGGGCATGACGGGCAAGAGCCTGCCACCGACGCAGCCAGTTCTGGGGCGGCGGTTGACGGCGAGGCAAGGGGTGACGGCACGGTGAGCGTGATCGACTCCTCGAGCACGTCGCCTATATCACTCGAAGCCGCTGCGCCACCCCCCGCCGCACGGCCGGCCCGTCGCTCCTGGATTCCCGCCATCGCGCTCGTGCTCCTGGACAGCGCCGCCATCGCTAGCGCGTTCTACGCCAGTTGGGCGATCCGGTACGTCCTCGAGATCGGGCCGGAGATCGAGGAGGTGAACTACGTCCCCTTCTCGGTGTTCTCGCCCCTGTTGGTCTGGCTGATCCCGCTGCTGCTCGTCACCTTCCAGTTGAGCGGTCTGTACCGGGGGCGCCGGGGCAGCGAGTGGTTCGACGACATTCCGATGATCGCGCGTGGCACCGCGCTTGGCGTCATGATCCTCTTCGCTGGTGTGGCGCTCCTGCGCTACCCGGCCACCTCCCGCCTGACCTTCATCCTGGCCTGGGCGCTGAGCGCCTTCATGGTGGTGAACGGACGTGCGCTCTATCAGTTCATCGCCAGCACTCTGCACCAGCGCGGGCTGGGCGTCGAGCGAGTGCTCGTGGTGGGCGGCAACAACCTCGGGCGCATCATCATGCAGAGCCTGGCCTCAAAGTCTCACCTGGGGTACAGCGTCATCGGGTTCGTCGACGACGACCGGGCGGGCGACTTCGGGCGCTTCCGGCACCTGGGCGGCCTCGACGACGTCGAGCGCATCGCCGGCGCCGAGCAGATCGATCAGGTCATCGTGGCACTCCCGGCCGCGTCACACGCCGCCATCCTCCGGATCGTGGACCATTGTCGGCGCGGCCAGGTCAGTTTCAAGCTCGTGCCCGACCTGTACGAGATGAGCCTGAGCCGGGTGGACGTCGACAGCGTCAGCGGCATCCCCCTCATCGGGCTGAAGGACGTATCGATTCAGGGGTGGAACGCGGTCCTGAAGCGCGCCCTGGACATTCTGGTCGCGGGAGTTGCGCTGCTAGTGCTCAGCCCGCTCCTGGCGATCGTCGCCGTGCTCATCAAGCTCGAGTCGCGCGGACCAATCATCTTCCGCAATATCCGGATTGGTCGAGACAGCGAACCCTTCACCATGTATAAGTTCCGCTCGATGCAGGAGAACGCCGACCAGTTCCGTGACCAGTTGGTCAAGGATGCGGACGGCGACAATCGGCTCTTCAAAGCGCGCAGCGACCCGCGCCGGACACGAGTCGGGACGGTCATACGGCGCTGGAGCATCGACGAGCTTCCTCAGTTGTGGAACGTACTGGTCGGAGACATGAGCATCGTCGGTCCACGCCCGCAGATCCCGCCCGAAGTCGCAAACTACGAGGACTGGCACTACAAGCGGCTGGCCACCTCGCCGGGCCTGACCGGGCTCTGGCAGGTGAGCGGCCGAAGCGAGCTCACCTTCGACGAAATGGTCATTTACGACATCTACTACATCGAGAACTGGTCGCTTGGGCTCGACTTCCGGATCCTGCTACGTACCATTCCCGCCGTACTCCAGGGCCGCGGCGCCTTTTGAAAGTCACACGATGCGAGTCGCCCTTACGCACGACTACCTGAATCAGTACGGTGGCGCCGAGCGTGTCCTCGAGCAGTTGCACGACCTGTATCCCGACGCTCCCATCTACACCTCGATGTACGACCGGCAGGCCATGCCGGCGTGCTATCGGACCTGGGATATCAGGACGTCGTTCATGCAGCGGCTCCCCCTGGTGACCAAGCGCCATCAGGCGTATCTGATGGCGTACCCGATCGCGTTCGAGTCGTTCGATATGAGCGGCTACGACGTCGTGATCTCGAATAGCAGTGCCTTCTGCAAGGGCATCGTCACCGGGCCAAACACCCTGCACATCTCGTACTGTCTGACGCCGATGCGCTGGGTCTGGCGCTACCGCGATTACGTCGAACGGGAGCGGCTCGGAGCGATGACGCGCGCCGTCCTACCACCGCTCATCCACTACCTTCGCCTCTGGGACGCCGGCGCGGCCACCCGTGTCGACCGCTTCATCGCAATCTCGACGGCGGTCGCTGCGCGGATCAAGAAGTACTATCGCCGCGACTCCGAGATCATCTATCCGCCCGTCGACACCGACCAGTTTACGACCACACAGCCGCGCGGCGAGTACTACCTGACCGTCGCCCGGCTGATCCCCTATCGCCGCATCGATCTGGTGGTGGAGGCGTTCCGGACCCTTGGCTTGCCCGTCAAGATCGTCGGTGATGGTCGGGACCGCGCTCGTTTGCAGGCCCGCGCCACCCCAAATATTGAGTTCCTCGGGCGCGTCGACGACGAGAGCTTGCGTGAACTGTACGCGGGCTGCCGAGGGTACCTGTTCCCCGGCGAGGAGGACTTCGGCATCGCACCCGTTGAGGCACAGGCGGCCGGGAAACCGGTCGCCGCCTATGCGGCCGGCGGCTCGCTGGATACCGTCATCGACGGCGAGACCGGCGTGTTGTTCCGCGAGCAAACCCCGGAGGCGCTAGCCGGCGCGGTACGTCGCCTGGAGCGGCTGTCGTTCGATCCGGAGCGTATCCGTCAGAACGCGGAGCGATTCAGCGCCTCAGTCTTCCGCCAGCGCTTCACGGCGTACGTGGCGCGTGCCCATGATGAGTGGCGCGCCGGCGAGCGGGTCTCACCCCTGGTCATGGCCTGAGTTGGTACTAGTTCAGGCCAGGGCGCCTGGTTGGCACACGCCTCCAGGGAACGGATGAGCGGTTGAAGCGGGGCGACGTGCCGCCAATGCGACGCCAATGAGGGCTCGCGCGCTTGTCGGAATCGGCATCGTTCCCGCATAGTAGCGCGGCACACCGGTTCGGAGGGATCGAGCATCCCCCACACTACCGTGGCGCCTCGGTGGTACACCCAGCACGCTGATCTCCGTTGCCTGAGCAGTCCGGGGACCGCTGGACCCATCACGCACCCGCATACCACACAGGAGAGCGCATGGAGCTCAGGGCTTTCGGGGCGGTCTTCCGCCGCCACGCGCGGATGATCGGCCTGGTCACGCTCGCCGCACTGGCGATCTCGGTCGTCATGGCCCTCCGCGGACCTGGCTCCTATACCGCCACGATGCGGCTTGCCGTCAGCGTCGTGCCCGATCCGAGGGTCGGCGAGTTCTTCAAGTACGACAGCTACTACGCCTGGCTCAGTTCCGAATACCTTGCCGACGATCTGAGCGAGCTCGTCAAGAGCGAGGCGTTCGCCCAGGACGTGAGCACCGAGCTTGGCGAAAGGATCGACGCTGACGCCCTCTCCAACGCCACCCGTACCAAGAAAACTCACCGCTTGCTCGACATCCAGGTGCTCTCGACCGATCCAGCGTCGGCCATGGAGATCGCCCAGGCGTACGAGCGGGTGCTGAACGCCCGCCTGCCCGAGTACCTCGGGTTCTTGCAGGCGAACAATGGCATGGTCCGGATCATCAACCATCCGAAGGTGTCGCGGACCACCTCGCTGCCGCTGACCGTGGCTGAGATCGGTCTGCGCACGGCTGCCGGCCTGTTGGCGGCCGTCGGCCTGGCCTTCTTGCTCGAGTACCTCGACGACCGCCTGCGCGACCGACGCCAGGTGGAGTCGCTGCTCGACGCGCCAGTCCTGGCCGAGATCCCCGCCGCATAAGGCTGCATGCGGATGCGGAATCGCGGCCAGCCGACGCCCAACGGCGCATTCGCTCGTTGTCAGGATAGACATGTGCTCGTTTCTGGCAGATTGAGCAGTTGACGGAGGTATGACGACACGTGACGTGGCGTAGGCAGGTCATTTCCCGTCGGAACGTCCTTGCCGGTGCGGCCGGAACCGGGCTGTTCTTGTTCGGGCCGGCTATCCTCGGTGTCCGGGGTCAGGCTCGAGCAGACGACGACCCGCCATCACAGCTTGCGCGCATCCTGCTCCGGCGCGCTGACGGCAGCGCCGACGCCGGCAGCATTGTTGTCGCGGGGGATGGTGAGGTCGCGGTTACAGACGGGAACGGCGACCGAGTACTGAAGGCCAGTGCCAGACGTCAGTTAACCGTCGGGCGCGACGGCGAGAGCTTCTGGGTGCAGGCCGGGGACGACAAGCGGCGCGACTCGCTCAAGGGTCCGCTCCGGGTCAACGGCACTGGCGACGGCGCGCCCCTCCGCGACGTATCGGGGAACCTGGGAAACCCGCTCGCCTACCGAGGCACCTTCGAGATCGTCACGTCTGGCGGATCGCGAGTGGCACTCGTCAACGTCCTGGGCGTCGAGGAGTATCTCTACGGGCTCGTCACCAAAGAGTTGCCCGCCAGCTTCGGCAGCGATCCGCTGAAGGCTCAGGCCGTCGCGGCACGCACGTACACGTTTGCGCGGCGCGCGGCCGGTATGCACGTCGCGCAGTCGGCCGACGTCTGCGACAGCATTCACTGTCAGGCCTACGGCGGCTTCGGCGCGGAGCTCGACGCCGGCCGTTCCGCGGTGGACGCGACCCGGGGTCAGGTCTTGATGCGGAAGGGCGAGGTTTTCGAGCCAATCTATTCCTCCGCCTGTGGCGGTCACACCGAGGCGATTGCCCAGCTTTTCGGTCCAGCACGGAATGATGCCGCCAATTTCGACGGCATTGCCGATGGTGAGATGCCCGGCGGCACGAAGCTCACGACCGACGACGGCGCGTTGAAGTTTTTCAAGGGCTCCTGGGACAGCAACTGTGCCGGCTCCAATCGCTACCGCTGGAGCTACACCTGGGACGACGGCGCGCTAGCCGACACGGTCAGCGCTGGACTGCGGCGCTTTGCTGGCACCCAGACCGTCGACGGCGCGATCCCCGACGAGCGCGTCAAGGCGATCTCCGACGTGAGCGTGCCCGAGCGCGGTGTGTCGGGCCGAGTGTTGAGCTTGCGCTTCGAAGCGCCGGGTGTCAGTTGGACCGTACGCCGAGACTGGGGCATCCGGAACTTTCTCCGCACGCCGGACGGCGAGATCTTACCTAGCTCGGCCATTGCCCTCGACACCGAGCGCAGCGCCGACGGCAAGGTCACGAAACTGACCGTCTACGGGGCTGGCTATGGCCACGGTGGCGGAATGTGCCAGTGGGGCACACGCGGTCTTGCAGCGCGCGGCCAGGCGTATGACGCCATCCTCGCCTACTATTTCCCCGGCGCGGATCTCGGCAAGGCGCCCCGCTCCGGTTAGTAGCCCGATCGCGCCTCGGGCGCCGTGGCCTTCGGCGGCTGGGCCGTGAGCTCCTCGAGGGTCCGGTTCGCCGTCTCGCTGGCGAACATCGCGACGCTCACCACCGCCCCAAAGAGCAGGACCGCAAACGGCGCCAGGGCCGCCAGGTGCTCGCCGCTTGATGCCGTGATGAGCACGCCGATGGCGATTGGCGCGCTCACCGATCCGATCCGCGACGCGGCGGCCGCCCAACCTGCTGCCGTCCCTCGCAGGTTCGTGGGGTACTGCTCGGACGACCATGCCAGCGCGACCGGCCAGGCTGCCAGCGCCCCAGCCGAGAGCGCACAGCCTCCGAGCACCAGCCAGAGGGGGTCGCGGCCGAGCGCGGCGATCGCCGCACCGAACCCGGCCACCGCCAACGACAACATCATCAGTGGCCGGCGTCCCGAGCGGTCGATCGTTACGACCGACACGAACGCACCCGGTAGCATGGCGTACCCGACCAGCGCACTCAGGCGAAGCGGATTCTCCGCACCGACGCCGGCCAACAGGACCGGCATCCAGTTTATTGGCCCGGCGAACACCGTGTTCATTGCCATCCAGGTCGTCCAGAGGGCGAATGTCCGACGCCGATAGGTTGGACTCCAGAGCGCTGCGACCTGAGCGAGCAGCGACATTCGTCGGCTGCCAGTCGCCGGGGCGACCAGTGGAATCGTAATGCCGTACCGTTCGGCGAGTTGAGCGGCGAGCGCTTCCGCCTCGGCGGTGCGGCCTCGCGCCAGCAGGAAGCGCGGCGACTCGGGGATCAACAGCCAGGACACGTACCCGAGTACCATCGGCAGCGCGCCGACGCCGAGGATGCCGCGCCAACCCAGCGACTGCTCGAACCAGCCGCCAGCCGTGGCTGCGATCGACCACCCGATCACCCAGAAGACCTGCGTCCAGGCCATCATCCGGCCGCGATAGGCCGGCGGAGCGAATTCGCTGAGCAGGGCGCCAGCGGCCGGCGCGACCCCTCCGATCCCCAGGCCGCCAAGCAGCACGAGCAACGCCAGCACGACCGGATTTGGCGCGAGGGCGGCGAGCCCGATGGCGAGCCCGGCGAGGGTGCTGGTGATGGCGAAGGCGAGGCGACGGCCGATCCGGTCGGATAGCGACCCGAAGGCGATGGCTCCGGCCAACTGCCCCAGGCCCGCCATCGGCAGCACGAAGCCGACTTGGGTAGCGGTCAGTTCCCACTCGGCGCGCATGCCGTTCAGGGCGAAGCTCACCACGCTCAGATCGAGCCCGTTGCCGAGGAACGCAAGGCCGGCCAGGGCCGTCACCCGCGCATGGAACGGGCGAAACTCGTGCACCGCCGTCAGCGGTCTCGCACGCGCTGCTCCCGAGGTCATGGCGCCGGAGCGCCGAGGAGCACCGGTGCGGCGCCGGGAAGCGCAGGTGCGGCGCCGAGGAGCGGCCGGTACTCGGGGGGCAGTTCGCCGGGGCGGGCCTCGTGCTGCTCGTGCTGGATGACGCCCTCCTGATGGATGCCTGCCGTTCTACCGGCTCCGGCCGCTCGCCAGGCGCCAGCCGCGCGGTTCGCGGAAGGCGACGTCGTCACGGGCCTGCTTCCGCATCGAGCACTTCCTCGGCCGCCGAGAGGTAGTCGTCGACGACGAGGTCTTCGCGGTGCAGGTAATCGTCCTGCGCCAGGAGCGCGGCGAGGTCGCGGCCAATCCAGCGATAGTGCCATGGCTCGTAAGCGTAGCCGGTTCGGGCCTCGCCGTGTCGGGGATACGGCTGCACGAAGCCGTACTCCCAGGCGTGCGCCTCCAGCCAGGCGCCGGCGGCCGTCTCGGCAAAGCGCGGTTGGAGCGCATAGCCCATCGTCCAGTTCGAAAGATCGAGGGCCGTCCCCAGTTGATGCTGGGAGTGGCCCGGCAGTGCGACGAGACGGCTGACGCGCGCCTCGGCGCCTGCGCGCTCGGCCTCCTCCAGGTCGGCGTCGGCGACCGTCGCCTGCCCGCGTGCTTGCGCCAACTCCCGCCAGAGTGCTGACTCGAACGCCATCGTTTGCTGGGCCGGTGAACGGTAGGCCGAGACCACGGCGATCTCGACTCCGTCATTCGCGGCCGCCGCGATCATCTGCCGAAGATCATTTGCCAGGACAGCGCGCACCCGCGCCCCGGAGGCAGTCGTCAGGTCCGGCGGTACGTAGTCATCGGGGAGGCCGCGCTCGGGCGTCACCGGCAGCAGCAGCACACGCGCCTCCGACGGGTCGAGGCCGAAGATCGCGATCGCCCGTCCATCGTCGTTACGCGTGACGGCGGTCGGGGCGCTGTGGAGCCGTATGGCGAGCAACGAGAGATGGACTTCCCATCGATCGTACGTCGGCGCGCCAGCCCGGCCACCCGGCGGTACGGGTGGCACGAGCAGGGGCGTCAGGCTCGACGCCATAAAGGTCATCACCAGGAGCACCTGTCCGAACATCTCGTACTACGTCTCCAACAGCCTGCTAGCATCAAGCCTCAGCCAATGCTGGCAGCGCACGCTACGGTAGTCCACGCGGGCCGGTCCATGCTACCGTCGATGGCACAGAGGGGTTGCCACGATGGGGCCACGTATCGTCGTACCATTCTTTCTCGAACCACCCGCATACCACTCGCCGACGTGACGTCGTGACCTGCATCAGCCGTCGCCGAATCGTGCAAGGTCTGGTCCTGGCTGCCCTCGCGGCGGCGACTCCTCGACATGCCGCATCAGCCAACCCGGTGACCCGTCTTCCCGTGCGCGCCGACGACGCCGTACCCTGGGAGCCAATCGGCTTCTCCCAGGCTGGCGCGCCGATCGCCGTGCATCACCTCGGCGCCGCGCCGTCACGGATCTTGATCCTGGGCGGACAGCATGGCGGACCCGAGGCGAACACTGTCGAACTCGTCCAGGCGCTGCACGAGCACTTCGCTGCCAACCGCCAGGAACTGCCGGATGGGCTCACGATGGACGTCATCCCGATAGCCAATCCTGATGGCATGTCGGCCGGCATGCGTCAGTATCTCAGCGGCGTCGACCCCAACCGAAACTGGGGCGGGCCGGACTGGCAGGCCGACGCGTTCGACTCGAACGCCCAGTTTCGGACGGGGCTCGGCGGAGCGGAGCCATTCTCCGAGCAGGAGACCCGGGCGCTGGCCGACTATATGCTGCGCACCCGCCCAGTCCTGACGGTGAACTATCACAGCGCCGGAGGGTTCCTGTTCGGCAGCCGCGACGGCCGGAGCGGTGAGATCGCCGCCGCCTACGCCGCCGCCAGCGGCTACCCTCGCCCGGCTCCCACGCCCGGATCGAGCCCGTTGCCCTACCGCGCGACCGGCAGCCTGAACGTCTGGGCACGCACAGTCGGCCTGGACGCGCTGTTCATCGAACTGTCGACGCCCTACGCCGCCGAGGTCGAGCGAAATCTGGCCGGCCTGCGCGCGGTCCTGCCGCTGCTCGCCACTCAGTCGGCCCTCACGCCTGACGACTGACACCTGACTCCTGGGGACGCGGCCTCGTCGCACGGGTCGCGAGCCAGCCGGAGATGGACGCGCCGCCGTAGCAGGCCGCCCCAACCATGAGTGCGGCACCGGCCCCCATAACTGCCGCCGCGGCGGCCAACGAGGGCATCACGAACATCGAAAGGTTACGAGGCGTGGTGGTAAGGGCCAGGACTGGCGTCTGCTCGTCGCGGGTCAGGATACGCGCGAGGTGAGCGTAGAGGATTGTGTTGGCGATAGCGAAGGGGAGCGCCCGCATCCAGCAGAGCACCCCGATCACCCAGACGTCTGGAACCACGACCATCCCGATCGTGGCGATCGCCGCGACGGCCATGGCTGGCCCGAACCAGCGGATGCCGCCATGCTCATCGACGAGCCTGGCGGCGATCCAGGTCGAGATCGCCGTCAGGACGCCGTAGACCCCGAGGATCGTCCCGATCACCGGCGCGGGATCCGGGGCGAGGGCCGTGATCCGGACCGGCAGATAGACGTCCACCACGGCTCGCGCGCCGGTGCTCAAGAACCAGGAGACGAAGTTCCAGCGAGTGGCGGGCCGGCGAGCGACCAGCACCGCTGTCTCGCGCGTGTTGGCCAGCACCGAGCCAGCCCTGCGCTTCGTTTGTGGCTCGGGCATCAGGAACGTCACGAGCAGCGCAGCCGTGAGACATATCCCGGCGTCGAGCAGGAACAGGCCCCGCAGCCCGATGGAGTCGATCAGCCCGGCCCCCAGGGGTGGTCCGAAGCTAGCAGCAATCGGGCCGGCTATCTGGATCATCGCGATGGCGGTCCCGACATGACGGCTGGGCGTCAGCAGTGCCTGCGTTGCGACGACGACCGCGATGTTGCCGAACGTCAGCCCCAGCAGCAGCCGTGAGCCGAGGATCCACCAGACATTCGGTGCGAACGCCACGATCGCATACGCCAGCGCCTCGAAATACTGGCTCCGCACGATGATCAGACGTCGCGAGTAGCGTTCGGCGAGCGGGCCCCAGAACGGCGCCAGCGGGAACGCGATGGCCATCATCGCGGCGTACATGATGCCGGTCCAAGAGCCGACCTCGGCCGGCGTGAGACCAAGCCCTTGAAGGAACAGCGGCGTATAGGCGTTCAGGTGGCCCATCGCCAGCGACTCGAGAATGGTCGAAACCAGGAACAGGGCATTGACGGCGCGCCAATTCCTCACCGCCAGGCTCTCACCACGGGTCACTCACCCCCACTCGTTCACGTCAATGGCTCCACTCTGGGGGTGTCGGTACCGCCGATCGCACCATCGACAGGGTGCGAATCTCCTGCTTTCGACGCCCTGACCTGGTCGGGCTGTGTCGGCGTCATGTCGCCGCCTCTTGGCGGATCTCTGAAGCGCTTCCACCAGCGCCGGGCGTCGCGCTTACGGGCGAACGCCCACCGTAGCGCCGGGCCGGGCGGCGGGCGCCGGTGCAGCCCCGGGGCGATATGACGGATCGCCTCTGGCGATCCGACGAGAATCGATTGGCTCCACTCGCGCAGGCCGGCCGGCCGCCTGGGGTCGCGGGCATGCATCGGCCGGAACCGCTCGAGCCGCCGCCATCTACCCCGCTCCCAGGCCAACGCCATGCCGCCGGCCTCGCGGATGACGAGCACGCCAGCCGCGACGTCCCAGAGCTTCGGGCCGCCAAAGACCGCGTATTGGAACCCACCACCCGCGACCATCGCCAGTTCGTAGACGATACTGCCCAGGTTACGCGCTTCGCCCGGCTGGCGGCCGGCCGATCCCTCGAGCGCGAACATGGCTCGCAGCCCCGGTGGTACGGCTACGGGGCCAGACGGTCGAAATGGCCCTGTCGCGACGCATAATGGCCCGCCATCAACGGTGGCGCCGTTGCCCAACGAGGCGCGCAGGATTCCGCCAGTCAAATGCGGCCCAAACGGGACGAACAGGCAACCGATGACCGGCACACCGCGATCCAGCAACGCCAGCGACAGACCGAAGAACGGCAGCCCGCCGCCAAAGTTCGCCGTTCCGTCCAGCGGATCGAGCACCCAGAGCAGATCGGCGTCCTCGCGGTGTGCCGCCCCCTCTTCGCCGAGAATGCCATGATCCGGAAATGCGCGGCGTAGCTCGTCGTGGACGAGCGTCTCGACGGCACGATCCACCGCCGTCACCGGATCGCGTTGTCGTTCGTCCTTGTATTCGACGACGACGCCAGAGCGGAATCGTTCGAGCAGGATCGCACCGGCGCGACGCGCAATGCCGGCCGCGGTCTCCTCAATGCTGATGAGGTGGAGGTGGCCACGGGATGCGGCTGTCAGGCTCATCGCTGCTGAGCGTACCATACGATGGCCCGCACACCGACCGCGTCCACACGGCCCCCCTTCTGGATCTCGACGCGTCCGCGCTACACTCTTCTGAGAGATCTGAAAGCTCGGGCAGGCGCGGCCCGGCAGAGTCGGGCGGACAAGTGTACACGTATCTCTGCATGAAACAGTCGCGAGGTGAGCCTCGTAGCCCCACTGGCGGAGCTATGGGGCGTCTCTCGGCGAGGATCTGACATTGGAGCGAGCGCCGGGGTAAACATCGAGGGAGTGTGAGCGCGCCAGGACGAGCGAGCACCAGGGCGGAGCGATGGGAACCAGTGAAACCGTGCCGCCAGGTGGCGGGAACGACGCAAGCGATGGGCGAGACAGCCCGATAGCACAGGGTAGCGTGCAGGACGGCGAGCGGCGACATGAGACCGGCCTCGTCGATCTGAGTCCGGCTGCCTCGGGGCGGATTCGCCTGTTCCTGGCGACGGCCATCATTCGCGGTGGCGCGAGTCCAGCTGACATCGCCGACCTGTGCACGTCACCCGAGATCGTCGACGATCGCGCCGCCACCGAGTATCTGGACCGCCGTTTCGTGCATGGCGAAGTCCCCCATGACTGGCGCGACCTCCAGGACCACCTGGCCACCACCTATGAAACCGCCCCACCAGGCACCACGACCGAAGAGTTGCTCGCGAGAGTGCATCAGCAGGTGAGCCGCGCTCGCACCCAGCGGTCGATCTTTGACGACCCGGAGGAAGAAGAAGTCGAAGAAGTCGACCGACTGGAGCGGATGGAGGGTCAGACGCCACGCCTACTGGAGCTTACGGCTGAGGGACGCCACTCGATCGAACGGTACGTCGTCGCGGACGTGCTCTGTTATGGCGTCGCGCCGTATCGGGTGATGGAAATGCGTGCCGACCTCAGCGCCGCCGGCGACGACCGCGCCCTTCAGTACCTCGACCTACCGTGGGAGCTTGGCGATCGCCCGGCCGACTGGAACGCCCTGCGAGACCGGGCCCTGATGCTTCGCGCCCGCCTCGAAGCGCGGGGCATCGACCCTGCCGACGCCTATAGTAGCGCGAACGGGGAGTACCCGGATCTCGAGGCCGGGGAGATCCTGAGCCTGCTCGAAGAGCGCTCGACCCGCCGTTGATCGCAAGCGGTGCTCCAGATCAGGTGAGGCCAGCAGTCATGCGATTGACAGTTCCGGCGGATCGTCCCTGCTAGAATCGAGCGACGACTATGCTCGAGCTGGCCCCGGGCACCGCGCTTGGCCCCTACGTCATCGTCGCCCGGCTTGGGCGCGGTGGGATGGCCACGGTCTACCGAGCGCATCATTCGGCCCTTGACCGCGACGTCGCCATCAAAGTCCTCTGGCCGAACCTTGCTGACTCGCCCGGATTCATCGAGCGCTTCCGCCGTGAAGCCCGCATCGTCTCGCGGCTCCGCCACCCGAATATCCTGACCGTCTACGACTTCGGCGAGCAGGCCGGCCTCACCTTCATGGTGACGGAACTGCTACCGGGCGGAGCGTTGTCCGACCGACTCGGCCGGCCACTGCCGCTCGATGTTGTCGGACGCGTCCTGCACGGGATCGGCGCGGCGCTCGACGTCGCCCACGCCGCCGGCCTCGTCCACCGCGACGTCAAGCCGTCCAACATCCTCTTCACGGGCCACGACGAGCCGGTCCTGGCCGACTTCGGCATCGCGCGGCTGCTCGAAGGCGACGAGCATCTCACCCTGCAGGGCACGTTCGTCGGGACACCTCACTACGTCGCCCCTGAGATGGCAGCGAGCGAGCCAGTCGGGCCTGCCAGCGATCTCTACTCGCTGGGGGTCGTCCTGTATGAGATGCTGACCGGCGGCCCGCCCTTCCCGCGCGAGACGCCCATCGCGACGATTCGCGCCCACATTTATGACCAGCCAGAGCCCGCCCGCCATCGCAACCCAGCCGTACCAGCCGAACTCGAGCCAGTCATCGCGCGGGCGCTCGCCAAGAGCCCGGCCGACCGCTTCCCGAGCGGCGCCGCCCTCGCCGGAGCGTTCGACGACGCACTGCTCGCGGCCGAGGAGCCGACGCCCCAGCCAGGATCGACACTCTGGCTCCCGCCATCCGCCCCGGACGCGCACACGCGCAATCTTCCGCGCAGCAAGGCCGTCGCGGCGCCTGCCCAGGCCCGCCCAATCTGGCCGTTCGCGCTCCTCGGCGTGCTGACACTCGCGTTCGTAGCGGGTGGTCTGACGTTCTTGTGGCGATCGTCGGCGGCAGCGGGGACGGGTGTCACACCAACGCCAGCCCCGACGCGAATTGTTGTAGGGGGCATACCTGGCTCACCAGTCGCTTCACCGACACCCCCACCGACGGTGGTCCCGAGCGATATCGCCGCGAGCGCGACCCAGACAGCCGCCGCCCCCAGACAGTCCCCCGCAGCCACGCCGGAGCCGTCGCCCACCGCTGCGCCAGTGGCAGTCACCCTCCCGCCTCGCCCCTCCCCGGCCGTCACCATCGCGACGGCCACACCCGTCCCACTGCCAAGGCAGACACCGAACCCGCTGCGCGGCCCACTCGCCGTCCAGATTACGTCGCCTACGAATGGCGCAACCGTTCCGGCGCGGCCGCGCATCGATGCGCGCCGAACCGGGCTTCAGGGACCAGACGAACACCTCTGGCTACTAATCCATCCACTCGGCGGGCCGGATAACTGGTGGCCGTACCAGCACGAATTGATCGCCAACCGTGATGGCACGCTGGACGTGACCGACGCTGAGATCGGCGGCACGCCCGGCTCGCACCACATCCTGGCCATTGGCGTCGTCGACGCTGACGGCGACAAGGCCATCCGCCAGCAGGTCGCTCAGCACCCCGGCGAACCGTTCGTCGGGCAACCGCCCGGCTTCAACGAACTCGCCCGGGTCCAGGTGACCAGGGGACCGTAAGCTGTCAAGCGGAGACGCACGACTTCCGGCCCGCCTCGAAATCCTCGATCTGGCATCGCCGCGATCCGCTATAGTCGGCAACCGGGGTGTCGAACCGTTGTCAGGAGGCCGAGGCGGCTCCCAGTCGCTTGACGAGGGTGCCAGACCGTCACCACCGCCCCCTACCATCGACTTGCACACGGCGGCCGTGCCGACACGAGTCTCGTGGCCGTCCC
This sequence comes from Chloroflexota bacterium, assembly GCA_020845495.1. Next base: position 339,166 of record JADLFM010000128.1, on the reverse strand, counting down.
AAGGAGGAGCATCTGTGGACGACCAGACGGCGCCGGTTGAGGCCGGTGAGACGAGCGCGGACGGTCCAGATGGGACCACCAGCGTTGCACCGGCGGCCCCGCGTAGCGAGCGCATTAGCGTCGGCGCTGGCGACGAGAACGTCGCCAAGATCCAGTTGGCGGCCCGCTGGGCCGAACAGTTCGCGCGGCCCGGCGACGATTCGCTTGACTCCATGCTGCGCCGCTTCAAGCGCGCCTATGCCTACATCGACGCTGTCAGCAAGCTCATCGAGCCTGACGACGCCTGACACTACTCTTTGACAATCGTATCTCAGACCAATCCTGGCCGGCCGTATCGCACTTGCAGCCTCTGACCGGAGGCGGCCGCGCTGCCAGACACGGCGGAGTCACGCGGGATTGGTATCAGGCATCGTCGTCGAGATAGTCTCTACACTCACTCGGACTCATCGTCGGCCAGAGGCAGCCGCTTGTGAAGTTGTCCTTGCCATCGTCGATCTTACGGGCGTCTGTCTCTTCGGTACGCGGCGCTTCCACCGCATCTTCGGCCCCCTTGTCGACGTGAACGTCGCCCTTGCCGATGCGTGCCCCATCGGCCTGATGGAGCAGCACGGCATCGAGGAAATAGTCAGCTTCGACGGGAGTCTGACCGGGTCATCACCGTACGAAGACTCGAACCGTGAGTCCACGGTGGGCACATCTGTAGTGATGTCGGATCGGGCTCTAGCGATTCGGGCTCTAGCGATTCGGGCTCTAGCGCAGGCGGGGGTCCAGCGCATCGCGCAGGCCGTCGCCGAGCAGATTGAAGCCGAGCACGGCCAGCATGATCGCGACGCCCGGGAAGACTGCGATCCAGGGCGCCGTTTCCATGAACTTGCGGCCCGTGCCAAGCATCGTGCCCCACGACGGCTCAGGCGGTTGCGTCCCCAGGCCCAGGAAGCTCAGCACCGCTTCGGCCAGGATCGCCGTCGACAGGCTGAGGGTCGTCTGCACGATGATCGGCGCGGTCACGTTCGGCAGCACGTGACGGAAGATGATGCGCCAGTCGCGCGCTCCGACCGTCCGCGCCGCCTGCACGTACTCGTGCTGGACCACTGACAATACCGGGCCTCGAGCGACCCGCGCGAAGGTCGGGGTGTAGACGATGCCGATCGCGATCATCGCGTTCCGCAGGTTTGGCCCGAGGATACCCGTGATCGCGATGGCCAATACCAGCGACGGGATCGCGAACATGACGTCCATGAACCGCATGATGACGTTGTCGATCCAGCCGCCGAAGTACCCGGCAATCAAACCGAGCGTTCCGCCGACCGCCAGCGCGATCCCGACCGAGACGACACCAACGTACAGCGAGATCCGGCTGCCGTAGATGATCCGGCTCAGGACGTCCCGCCCGAACTCGTCGGTCCCGAGCAGGTAGACGTCGTTCGGCGCAGTCAACCGCCGCGCGATCTGGGCCACCGGATCGAAGGGCGCGAGGACGCCGGCCAGCAAGGCGACGAGCAAGAGCAGCAGGATGAGCGCCGCGCCCACGACCCCGAGCGGGTTCTTCGCGGCCAATCGCTTCAGCCGGGCGGTCTTCGTCCGGCCTACCCGCTCGGCGGGAACGGCCGCGTAGCCGGTGACGACGCTGTCAGCCATAGCGAATCCTCGGGTCCAGATAGGCGTAGGTCAGGTCAACCAGCAGGTTGACCACGATGAAGGACGTCGCGAGCATCAGCACGGCTCCCTGGACCGTGGGGTAGTCGCGCTGGTAGATCCCGTTGACGAAGGTCCAGCCCATGCCAGGCAGGCCGAAGATCTGCTCGACCACGACGGCGCCCCCGAAGAGCGTGCCCATCTGGACACCAACGACCGTGACGACTGGAATCAGGGCGTTCTTGAGGGCGTGCCGCATCAACACCAGCCGTTCGTTGAGGCCCTTGGCGCGCGCCGTCCGCACAAAGTCCTGGCCGAGCACTTCTAGCATCGCCGAGCGCGTCATCCGCAGCACGATTGCCATCAACGCCAGCGCCAGCGAGAACGCCGGCATCAACATCTGCTGAAGATTTTCGACCGGGTCACTGAGGGGGCTGACGTAGATCAGGCTCGGGAGCCAGCCGAACCACAGTGACGCCACCAGGATCATCATCGTCGCCAGCCAGAAGTTTGGCAGGCTCAGCCCGATCAGCCCGATCAACCGCGAGACAAGCTCGATCGGGCCGCCGCGTTTCACGGCCGCCAGCACCCCGAGCGGCACTGCCATCGAGATCGACAGCACCACCGAGAGAAACGCCAGTTCGAGCGTGATCGGTAGGCGTGACAGCAGGATCCCCGCGACTGGCTCGCTGGTCCGCAACGAGCTACCCAGGTCGCCGCGCACAATCGCTCCGAGCCAGGTGAGGTACTGGATGTAGATCGGCTGATCCAGCCCGAACATCCGACGGATTGTCTCGCGAACCTCCGGGGTCGCGCTGCCCTCCGTCCCGATGATGATGTCGACGACGTCGCCGGGTAGGAAGCGCAGCAAAATGAAGATGACGATCGAGGCGCCGATCAGGACCGGAATGGCCAGCAGGAGGCGGTTGATGACGTAGCGGGTCATACGACGTTCCCCGGCGTGGAGGCGGTCAGGGCGGCGGGGCGAGCTCTCGCTCGGCCCGCCGGCGCGCTACACGATGGCATTATTTGTCGATCCAGGTCTGCTTCAGGAAGATCCGGCGACCGGTAAACGACGGCACGTACCCCTTGACGTCGTTCCTGAGCGCCTCGATGTTGATGCCCGAGTAGAACCACATGTGCGGCAGCTCGTCCTCGAGCAGCTTCTGGACCTCGGTGTAGAACTGGTGCCGCTGGGCCGAATCGGCGACCGTTCGCCCCTTATCGAGCAGTTCGTCAACCTTCGGGTTGTTGTAGCCCTTGTTCGGGTTGTTGACGCCGGTCGAGTGGAAGTACGGGTACAGGTAGTGGTCCGGGTCCGGGTAGAAGGTGCGCGCGGTGATTTGCAGATCGTAGTCAAAGTTGGGGGCGTTCGTCTGCTTGACGAACGCGCCCCACTCGAGCTGCTGGACCTGGGCGTCGACGCCGATCTTCTTGAACGAATCCTGCATCACCAGCGCCGTGCTCACGAACTCGGGGTACTGGGGCGAACACAGGATCGTGAACTTCAAGCTGCTCTGACCGGCCTCGGCAAGCAGCGATCTTGCCTTGTCGAGGTTTGGCTGCTGGTACTTGAGCTCTTCCGGCTTGAGGAACCAGTCAGTGTGGCCGGTTGGAACCGGGCCGGAGGGCGTCGCCGCGCCCGATACCGCCTTCTGGATGATCTCCTTCGGATCGAGCGCCATCCGCAGCGCCTGCCGAACCCGGATGTCGTCGAACGGCTTGCGGCTGGTGTTGATCTGGGACACCGTCAGCCACGCCTTCGGGCTCTCCAGAACGGTGACGTTCTTGTCCGCCTTGACCCGGTCGGACCCCTCCTGGCTCAAGAAGGCGTACTGGATCTGGCCGGCCCGTATCGCCGCGACGCGCGCATCCTCTTCAGTGACGATCTTCATCACCAACTCGTCGACGTACGGGAATTCCTTGTTCCAGTAGTCCGGGTTCTTCACGAACCGCAGGTGGCTCTGCGGGACGTACTCAGCAAGCTTGAACGGCCCCGTGCCCACGGCCTGGGTCGCCAGGTTCATGCTCTCGCCGGCGCCCTGCTGGATAATCGCGCCGCCGCGCAGAGCAGCGAAGGTGGCCAGGAGCGGGGGGTACGGTTTGGACAGGTTGGCGCGCGCCGTCGTATCGTCGACCACTTCGATCTGCTCGATGGAGTCGAACCAGTTCTTGTACGGGGCCACCGTCTCCTTGGCCATCAGCCGCTCGTGCCAGTACTTGAGGTCGTTGGCGGTGAACGGCTTGCCGTCGTGCCACTTGACGCCCTTCCGGAGATGGAAGGTGTACTGGCGGCCATCTGGCGACACGTCCCAGCGCTCGGCAAGGGCAGGTTGGACGTTCAGCTTCTCGTCGTACTGGGTCAGGCTCTCATAGGCCATCTCGAAGCCCTGGACCGCCGAGAAGTTGCTCGTCTTGTGCGGATCGAGCGAGACCGGGTCGAGCTCCTGGGCGATGGTGAGTGTGCCGCCCTTCTTGACCTGCCCGGCCGGTGCCGTCTGTGCGGCTGGCGCGGACGTCGGCTTGGCAGCAGCGGCTGGCGCGGTCGGCTTGGCTGCTTCAGCCGGCTTGGCTGCTTCAGCCGGCTTAGCTGCCTCGGCAGGCTTGGCCGGGGCCGGCGCGGTGGTCGGCTTGGCCGGCGCAGCGGCGGCCGTCGTGGGCTTCGCCTCCGCGGCAGGCTTGGGAGCCTCAGCCGGCTTCGAGGCCGGTGCTGGCGCCTGTTGGCACGCGGCCAGCAAGGCCGTCCCGGCCCCAAGCAGGAGCGTCCGCCCCAGGAACGTTCGGCGAGTCAGTCGCGTCTTCGCGGTCATCGCGTCCTCCGTCCTTGCGCGAGATGTCCATCCCGCCCCACGCCGAGCAGAACATGAGCGGTGCAAAGGCTGATGCGCCCTCGCACCGTTCGAATCAGATCGTCTTTGTCTCACCCACTGGTTGTGTCACGCCGCTGTTGAGTCGATCCCTGGGTGCTATCGCAGCCACCCAGGCATAACCCCTCTGGCCCTCGGAGTCATGGGTTGACTGGCAAACATGCCCGCTCCTGGTACGGTCCATCGCTGCGTTCGCGGCGAGCGTGATGAGCCACGCACGCCGCGATCCGAGGCACCGACGCATCAGTGCGCCAAGCCATCGCGATGCATCATCCTCCCGATCTCAGTCCTTGAATGCGAAGCGGGTGCGGCCCCGAACCTCTGGATTGCAAATATTGCTCGGCAGGTAGCCCTGGACCACGCGCGCCATCTCGCGTGCGCCCTGACGGCGCCCTTCGTTCAGGGCCTCGTCCGAGTAGCCGGCCGCGTGCGGCGTCACCAGCACGTTGTCGAGGCGTAGGATCGGGTTCTCGGGCGGCGTGGGCTCGACTTCGAACACGTCGAGCGCGGCTCCGGCGATCCGCTTCTCGGCGAGCACCCGGTACAGGGCCGCCTCGTCGATCAAGTCGCCACGCGCCGTGTTGATGACCCAGGCCGTCGGCTTCAGCAGGCCGAGGGTGCGCTCGTTCAGAATCCGCACGGTCGACGGGCTCGACGGCACATGCAGAGAGACGAAGTCGGCCCGCCGCAGCAGGTCATCCAGGTCCACCAACTCGACGCCAAGTTCGGCGGCCCGCTCGCGCGAGACGATCGGATCGAACGCCAGCACCTGCATGTCCATGGCCTGGACTCGCCGCGCGACCTCCCGACCGATGTGACCGAGGCCGATCAAGCCCATGGTCTGACCGTAGAGCGGCGGTACCGGCGGCTGGCGCTCGCGCTCCCAACGGCCTTCCTTGAGCGCGTTGTGGAGCATGACGAGCTTACGGGTGGACGCGAGCAGGAACATGAGGGTGTGATTTGCCACCTCACGGTGGCAGAAGTAGAGGTTCGAGACCGGGATACCAGCCGTCGTCGCAGCCTCCAGGTCGACGCCGTTGTAGCCATGGCTCATCGTGACGGCTGCTCGGCACCGCTCCAGCCTGGCGATCATATCGGCGGTGATGGTCGAGAAGGCGAACAGCCCATCCGCACGCGGCAGGAGTGCCATGACTTGCTCGCGGTCCGCCACTGGTACGGGGACGATTTCGGCCCCGACCTCGGCGAGCGTCCTGCGCTCGAAGTCCAGCGCGCTTTCGTCGTCGCCACGCCCGAGCAGTCCCCGAACAACCGTGAACGCCATCGCCCTGTCACCCCAGCTTCAATGTGGCGCAGTATAGCCCGGTCGCAGCGAAGTGAAAACCATTCGCTCTTCCCGCCAGGGCGCCCCCCGCTCGCTCGCCACCGGTGCCCGCTCCGCCTCGGTTACTCGGGAGCCTCGCCGCGCCCCGCCGCCCAACGGACCAGCGCATCCACCAGGCCGTCAATGGTGTACTCGTCGGCCATCACGTCGACCGGGAGGCCGAGGCTAGACGCTGTCTCGGCGGTGACCGGCCCGATAGCCGCGACGATCACACCGTTCAAGAGATCGCGCCGCCCGCCGAGGCCCGCGACCAGGTTGCGCGCCGTCGAGGAGCTGGTGAGCGTCACCACGTCGATGCGGCGCTGCTCCAGCACGTCGAGGAGCCGCTGGCGGCTCTCGCTCGATGGAGCGGTTCGGTACGCCGCCACGTCTGTGACGATTGCACCCTGTTGTCGCAGGCCGTCGGCCAGCAGTGGTGGCGCGATGTCGGCGCGGGCAAGCAGCACGTCGACGCCACGCAGATCGTACGCCTTGAAGCCGTCGAGGATGCTGTCGGTCACAAAGCGCTCGGGTATCCAGTCCGCGACGATGCCGCGCCGGAGCAGCGCCGCTGCCGTGCTTGGCCCGATGGCACAGACTCGGGAGAGGGCGAGCGCGCGGCTGTCCCGCCCGAGCGCTCCGAGCCGCTCCCAAAACGCGTCCACGCCGTTCGTGCTGGTAAACACGATCCAGGCAAAGCGATCGGCTTCTGCTACGGCGCCGTCGAACTCCGTCGTATCCTCGACCGGCTGGATTTCGATGGTCGGATACTCGACCGGCTGCGCGCCAAGTTCGGCCAGACGCGCTGACAACGCGCTCGCCTGCTGTCGCGCCCGAGTAACGAGCACGCGCAGTCCGGCCAATGGTAGCCGAGACCGCCAGTCGAGGTCCGTCCGGAGCCGTACCACTGGCCCGACCACCAGCACAGCCGGCGGACGCAGTCCGGCTACCTGAACCCGCTCCACGATGTCGGCGAGCGTCCCGGCGACGACCTCCTGTTCCGGGGTCGTCGCCCAGCGGATCGCGGCCACTGGCTCGTCGTCGGGGCGGCCGTACCGGCGCAGGTTGGCGACGATCTCTTCGAGGTGCTCCACGCCCATCAAGAAGATGAGCGTATCCGGACCGTTCGCCAACCCCTCCCAGCGGATCGAGCTCTCCTCGCGGGTCGGGTCTTCGTGGCCAGTGATGACGGCGAACGAGGCAGCGACCTTGCGGTGCGTGACGGGAATGCCGGCCCAGGACGGCCCGGCGATGGCCGACGTGATGCCGGGCACCACCTCGAAGGCGATGCCGGCCGCGTCGAGCGCGATGGCCTCCTCGCCGCCTCGCCCAAAGACGTACGGGTCGCCGCCCTTCAGCCGCACGACCGTCCGCCCTTCCTGGGCCTTGCGGATCAGGAGTGCGTTGATCTCGTCCTGATTCAGTGTATGCTGGCGCGGACCCTTGCCAACGAAGATTCGCTCCGCCCTGGCCGGTGCGTACGCCAGCAACTCCGGCGCGGCAAGGCGGTCGTAGACGACGACCTCGGCACAGCGCAGACAGTCGACAGCGCGAAGCGTGATGAGGCCGGGGTCGCCGGGGCCAGCCCCCACGAGGAAGACCCGTCCAGCCTGCGATGCTCCGGCCATCTCACACGCTCCTGATACTGGGGCCCAGGAAGACGCGCGCCCGTGGCAGGAGGCGCTCGGCGAGTTCGCGCCCGACACCCGCCGGATCGTCCAGGCCGCCGGCGATACGCTCGCGCACCAGCGAGCGGCCATCCGCCGACGCAACAACGCCGATCAGGTGGAGCACGCTCCCGTGCACCTGCGCGACTGCTCCGGCCGGTAGCTCGCAGCCGCCGCCGAGTGCTGCCAGAAACGCCCGCTCGGCCTGCGCTTCAGCCCGGGTCGCGGCGTCGTCGAGGCGCGCCAGCAGAGCCCGGACCGGCGCGTCATCAGTGCGGCACTGCACGGCCAGGGTGCCCTGCCCGGCTGCCGGCGTACACTCGTCGACCTCGAACGCCTGATCCAGCTCATCGAGGCGGTTGAGCCGCTGGAGCCCGGCCACGGCCAGCATCAGCCCGTCGAACTCGCCGTCCCGGAGCTTGCGCAGGCGAGTATCCAGGTTGCCGCGGACGGCAACGATCTGAAGGTCCGACCGGAGCGCGAGGAGCTGAGCCGCTCGCCGAGGGCTACCAGTTGCGACACGTGCCCGCTCGGGCAGCGAGGCCAGATTCCGGCCCACCCGGCAGACCAGACCATCGCGCGGATCGGCGCGCAGCGGGTAGGCGCCGATCTCGAGACCTGGCGTCGGCGCGGTCGGGACGTCCTTCAAGCTATGGACCGCCACGTCTACCCGCCCGTCGAGCAATTGCTCCTCGACCCCTTTGACGAACACACCCTGCCCGAGCGTGGTCAGCGGGGTCGACTTGTCGCGGTCGCCCGGCGTACTGACGCTGACGATCTCGACGGACATCTCAGGGTGCATCGCGCGCAGCATGTCGACGACGTCGTTGGTCTGCCGGAGCGCCAGGACGCTGCCGCGCGTCGCCACCCGCAGCACGGCCGGCAGGGTTGGTGTCGACGGGGTCATCGTGTGCACCACTCGACCAGTGCCACACGGCGGTAACGGCGGCGATCGTTCGGGCAGGGGGCAATTCGTATTGCGTAGGCACAGGGGACTGTCATAAGGGAGCAACCTCGGGGAATGCTCGCAACCGTGGGGTGGAAGATCGGGTCATGGTGTGGGAGGATGGAGGGCAGATCATTCGCGCGAGTCGAGCGCAGCGAGCAGCCGCTCCCGTGCGCGAGCGTGGTCGCCGGCCGCGAGCGCGGCGATCACGCCGGGGCTGGCGGCCCGTCGCCAGGCGTCTGGACCGGGGTTGCGGCCGGCCGCCAGCAAGTCGCGTCGTACCTCAGCGAACAGATCGAGGAGCACGCACCGCTCAGGCGTCAGCCATGCTTCGAGCTCCTGGCGCAGAAGGCGGGCGAACGCTGGACTGCGCCCACCGGTCGAGACGGCGAGCGTGACGCCACCCTGTCGAACCGTCGCCGGAACGCTGAAGTCGCTCCCGGGCGGGTCGTCGGCCGAGCTCACCAGGACACCGCGCGAGCGGGCGTGCTCGACCACGGCGGTATTGAGCTCGGGCAGGTCAGTCGCCGCGAAGGCGAGGAAGGCGCCGTCGAGAACGTCCGCGCCATACGGGTGACGCTCCACGACGAGTCGGCTCGCTCGCTCGAGGGCGTCGATCCCCGGCGTCGTCCGTGGCGCAACCACCAGCACGTCGGCTCTGGCCGCCAGCAGGCCGTGCACCTTGCGTTCGCCAACCCTGCCTCCGCCAACGACGACGCACCGTCTCCCGGCAAGACGCAGGAACGCGGGGTACACCTCCGGCCCGAAGTCCGGGCACGCCGCCGACCTCTCTCCCCGACCGAGGCCAGAAGACACACTCGGATCGACCTCTGGCATGGCGCTCGCGTCACGACCGGCCATCGTATCCGTCACGACGGCTCCTGCGCCGGCGAACCGCCGTGGGCCTGCTCATGGGCGGTCGCCAGGGAGACGAGCATGTGATCCATGAAGTAATTCACGCGCCGGAGCGTCTCGGCGGCCTGCCGCTGCCCAGATGGCTGGCTGCCCAGCCACTGATGCACCACCTCGAGGACCGGATTGCGGAAGAGCAAGAACGCTTCGGTCGCTTCGGCGACGGTCAGGCCGAGGCAAGACGCCATTCCGCCGTACTCGGCAGCTAGCTCACGGCCGCGCAGCAGACATCGCTCGCGTTCGGTCCGGCTCGTCGCGACGACGTAGGTGGTCAAGAGCCCGAGCATCGACGGACCGAGCATGCGGAAACGTCGACGTGCGTCGTCGTCGAAGCGGCGGAACCAGGGGCTCGACTGAAGCGCTCGACGCGCAACCGTCTCGTACCGCTCGTGGCTCGCAAGCAGCGCCGTCGAGAGCGGCTGAGTCGCGCTCTGCACTGGCACGCCCCCACCCACTTCCGACAGCGCCCGAAGGTCGGACTCGCGGTACCGGCGATGGCCACCGGGGGTCAGAAAGACTGGCACACGACCACTGTCGGTCCAGACACGCAGGGTGGACTGGTTCACGCCGAGGATCTCACAGGCGCGCCGCATGCTCACCCAGGGACCGTCCTCGGGGGCGGTGTTGAGGACGTGAGACCCATCTTCGGGCAAGCGACGGCTCCGGGGAAAACTGGGGGAAAGTAGGAGAATCGCCGCACTCTGCGCCGACCTAGGAAGCGTACCGGCGTGGCGGCCGGGGTGTCAACATCCAGCGCCGGGGCATGCTCTCACCACACACTCTCACCCATGTGCGGGCGAGAGGCCGAGACTTCGGGGCTGAACGACGGGGCGAGGGGAATCCCCAGCCTGCGCGCGACTATACTCGCTCCGCGAGTCCGTCTCATCTGAGGCACGGAGGGGTTGTGCGAGTTCTGCTGGCTGGCGGCGGCTCGGGCGGTTCGGCGACGCCGATCCTCGCGGTCGCGAGCGAGCTACGCTCCCGGGTATCGTCACTCGAGATGCTCTACGTCGGCACCCACAGCGGCCCGGAGGCACGCCTCGCCGCCGAGGAGGGGATACCCTATGTGGGAGTGTCGACCGGCAAGCTCCGACGCTACTGGGACCGTCAGAACCTGACCGACGTCGTCCGCGTCGTCCGTGGCATCGGCGAGGCCATGGCACACGTGCGCCGCTTCCGAGCGGACGTGGCCTTCGGGGCCGGCGGGTTCGCGAGCGTCCCTCCGCTCGCGGCGGCCGGACTGCTCAGGGTGCCCGTCCACATCCATCAGCAGGACGTCATCCCCGGCCTCGCGAATCGTCTGCTCGTCCCGTTCGCGACCGAGATCACGGTCTCGCTCCCGGAGACGCTGTCGAAGTTCCCATGGGCACGAACCACCCTGCGCGGTAATCCGGTCCGCTCCCGCATCCTGGCCGGCGACCCGGTCGAAGCTGTTCGCCGCCTCGCTCTGGACGCAGAACTGCCGCTGGTACTGGTCACCGGTGGGGGCACCGGCGCTCTCGGTCTCAACCGGATCGTGGCGGCTGCCGCACCTCGACTGGTTGAGGCGTGCCAGGTGCTCCACCTGACCGGCCCGGGCCGCGGCGTCGACCGACCAGAGCTTGGATCGTTCACGCAGCGCTACCAGCAGCGCGAGTTCCTGGTGGAGGAGATGCCGCACGCGCTAGCGGCAGCGTCTATCGTCGTCACGCGAGCGGGACTGGCGACGCTGAGCGAGCTTGCGGCACTTGCGAAGCCTGCCATCATCGTGCCGATGCCGGACTCGCACCAGGAAGCAAACGCGTGGGCGTTCGGGCGGGACGGCGGCGCGATCGTCTTCGACCAGGCACGTCTCGCCCCGGAGCACCTGGCGGCCGCCGTCCTCGGATTGCTGGCCGACGCGCCACGTCGCCGTGCGCTCGGCGAAGCGCTGAGCCGCGTGATGCCACGCGACGCCACCGAGCGAATCGCGAGCGACCTGATCGCTCTCGCGCACACTCGGGCGCGAAGGGGAGCGAGCCGCCGCGCCTGACCTTCGGAACCCCTGCGCAACTCCTTCACAACGCGTGCGCCAATCGGCCGTCACCCGACGGGCGGCTCGACGACCACCCCGAGTGGTGCGGCACGGGTGACGTCGACGCGTGTCGCTACCCCATCGCGAAAGACCTCGAAGGCGATCTGCTGGCTGCCAACCCGCATGTTCTCCACGGTCACCCGGTTGACGCCGTTCGGGAGCGTGGGCCGCAGGAGCACGCGTTCCGCGTCGACGTCCACCCGCAGCCCGAGCAGCGATTGGAGAAGCAGGAAGACGCTCCCCGCCGCCCACGACTGTGGACTGCACGACACCGGATACTGGGCTGGCATCGAGAAATACCGGCGGTCACGCGCGAACCCGCAATACAGCTCTGGCAGCCGATAGAGAGGGAAGCGAATCGCCGCGTCGAGCACCTCGTCGGCGACCCGCAGCGCTTCAGCGTCCATCCGAAAGCGCTTCAGCCCAGCAATCACAATCGAGTTGTCGTGCGGCCAGACCGAGCCGTTGTGGTAGCTCATCGGGTTGAACGACGAAGCCAGGCTGCTGAGCGTCCGGACACCCCAGCCGCACAGCATATCCTCGCCGATGAGCCGCGCACCGACGACCCGCCCGGCCGCATCGTCGAGCAGGCCAGTCCACAGGCAGTGCCCGATGTTGGACGTGACCGTCTCCACGAGCCGCTTCTCGCGGTCCAATGCCATCCCGAAGAAGCGCTCGGACTGGACCCACCAGTCATGCAGGAAGCGCGCGCGTAGGTCCGCCGCCTGCGAGCGTAATCCCACCGCCCGCGCCGGATCACCCAACCACGCGAAGTAGTCGGCCATGGCGACCCAGGCACCGTAGACGTAGCCTTGCACCTCGGCCAGTGCGACGGGCGGCTCGGCGACCCTCCCGTCACGGTGCGTGGCCGAGGCAGCCGAGTCCTTCCAGCCCTGATTGCGAATGCCGCGCGCCGAGCGCGACACGTACTCGACGTAGCCGTCCCCATCCAGGTCACCGTACTCGTCGATCCAGCGGAGGGCCGCCTCGGCATGTGGGCGGAGGCGCTCGGCGAAGGCTCGGTCGCCGGTCCAGCGCACGTACTCGCCGAGAGCGATCAGGAAGAGGGGGGTCGCATCGACCGTCCCATAGTACGGCGTGTGTGGCACCTGTCCGAGCGCCGCCAGTTCGCCCAGCCGGATCTCGTGAAGGATCTTGCCCGGCTGCTCGTCGCGCCAGTCGTTGACCTCACGGCCTTGATGCTCGGCCAGGAAGAGGAGCGTGCCTCGCGCGATGTCGGGCTGGAGCATCAACGTCTGGAGCGACGTGATCAAGCTGTCACGGCCGAACGGCACGCTGAACCAGGGGATGCCAGCCGATGGAAGGTACCCATCCTCGATCTGGTCGCACAACAGCCGCAGATCGTGCAGGGAGCGCTGAAGCAGTGCGTTGACGATCTCGTCGTCGGTCACGATCCGGGTGCAGGATTCCTCCCAGTGCCGATACGACGCTCGGGCCGCGCTGAAGGCGGCGTCGAGGGAGGGAGCCTGAGCCAGCGGCGGCGAGGTGCCAGCCACACTCGGCGTGATCTGGGTCGTGATGGCAGCATATCTGCCGGGCGGCACGACGACGTCGAAAATCGCCGTCGCGGTCGGCGGCACGATGGGTACGTCGACGCGCGGATCGCCGCTCCCGCTCAGGCCAGGTAACGTCTCGGCGGCAGTCTCGGCTTCGGGGTCAGGCTCGTGAACGACGATCGACGCCGGGCGGCAGTCGAAGTGAATGTGTGTTTCGCGCCGCCGGCCGTCGAGGCCCGCGTACGCCAGCGCAATGGACTGCCCATCGACAACCGGGCGCTCGATCGTTCCGTGACTGGCACGCGGGGCATAGCCGCGGATATCGAACATATCCCGGAAGTCGGAGCCAAGCGCCATCGTGACGCGCATCGGGACGGGAAACGGGTTGTAGTTGAAGATGCCAAGGCGTTCGTGCAGCCCGCCAAAGAGGAAGCGGTTGCGCCGAATGCTGAGCGACCGCGCGGATACCTTCTGGCCGTTCGCTAGCTCGAACATCTGATTGGCGAACTGGAGCGTCGTCATGAAGTTGTGCTCGCTCGCGGCCGATAGGAGCTGGAGCGGAGCCGGCCCAACTTGAAGCTCGAAGAGGCTGAGGACGCGAGTATCGTTCCAGTACAGCCCCTGGCCTTCCGTGTTGCGGGCGACCAGATTGCCAGCGCCATCGCTGACGAGGAACATCTGGTGCTCTTTCAGCACGATTCGGTCGAGCACGTCGAGCCTCCTGCGCCCATCGTGTCTGCGTCAGCGGAGCTCATCGGGCAAGCGGAGCGGGTAGTAGATGATAGGGCGGGTGACCGAACGCCACGCGGGCGCGCGTTCACTTCGGGTCGTGATGGCGCCGTTGTTGGGCGATGGCGCTGGTGGGTGCCGCCAGCGCCATCGAGCCAACGGGGGATACGGTGATGCGACGATCTCGCGCGAGCGCCGCGGGCGACAGGCAAGCGCGGCAGACAAGCGCGTCAGACGAACGCGCCGGTGAACAGCGTCTTCTCGCGCTCCTGGCCCACCCCGATCAGGCCGGCCGGCACGCCGATGGACTCCTCAATCGTCCGGACGTAGTCCTGGGCAGCGCGCGGCAACTGTTTCCAGTTCTGGGCCTCGCCGGTTGGCGCCTGCCAGCCGGACAGCCCCTCGTAGACCGGCGTGCAGCGTGCGAGTTCCTCGATGTCGCTGGGGAAGTAGTCGATCCTGCGGCCGTCGAGCTCGTAGGCCACGCAAATCGCCAGCTCGTCGAGATCGTCCAGGATGTCGAGGCGAGTCAGCGCGATGGCGTGGAAGCCGTTGACCAGCACCGAGTGGCGGGCGGCCACTGCGTCGAACCAGCCACAGCGGCGCGGCCGGCCGGTGGTCGTACCAAATTCCTGACCGCGCTCGCGGATGTGCTCGCCGGTCGCATCGACGAGCTCGGTCGGCATCGGTCCAGCCCCGACCCTGGTACTGTACGCTTTGAAGACGCCGATAGCCGTGGTGAGATGGCGCGGGCCGATACCCGTCCCGTTCAGCAGGCCGCCGACGGTGCACGAGGAGCTCGTGACGTATGGGTAGGTACCGTGGTCGATGTCGAGCAGGGTGCCGTGCGCGCCTTCGAGCAGAATCGTGCGCCCATCGTGGAGCGCTCGCGCCAGGACTGGCTCGGTCTCGGCGATCATCGGCACGAGCCGATCGCTGAGCTTTAAGTAGCGCTCGGCGATCTCGTCGGCGTCGAGGCGCTCACTGGCGTACGTACACTCGAGGAGCGCGTTCTTCTGGTCGACGACGCGGCGCACCTTGGCGCGGAACCGCTCCGGATCGCGCAGATCGCCGGCCTGCACCCCGACCCGCCCGACCTTATCGACGTAGGTCGGGCCGATCCCGCGCCCGGTCGTACCGATAGCGCTCGCGCCGCGCGCCTCTTCCTCCAGCCGGTCGAGCAGGCGATGATACGGCATGACCAGATGCGCCCGCGTACTGACGATCAGGTTCTTCGTGCTGACGCCTCGCCCGTGGAGCGCGTCGATCTCCTGAAGTAGCACTTCCGGGTTGAGGGCGACGCCCGGCCCGATCAGGCACTCGGTCTGGTCGTTGAAGATGCCGGCCGGCACCAGGTGGAGGGCGAACTTGCCACGCGGGTTGACGACGGTGTGGCCGGCATTGTCGCCGCCCTGCGCGCGGACGACGACGTGGGCACGACCTGCGAGCAGGTCGATGATCTTCCCCTTGCCTTCGTCACCCCACTGGCCGCCGACGACGGCGAGGACCGGCATGATGTTGACTCCGTCAGATAGTCCGCGGCACGGCGAACCAGCCGCACGGCTCTCCCGCACGGCCTCCGCCAGCCTGGCACAGCCGTGGAGTATACCAGCGCCCGGGTAGCGGCCCGCGGCGTGGTACGCCCTGGCTTACCCCCGGCCCGCACGTGAGCGTGGGGCCGGGGGTAAGAGGGTCGCCTGGACAGAGGTATTCACGGGAGCTACGCTCGGGTCAGCGCCGCCCGGTCGCCGTAGTTCTGGCGATAGTACTCAAGGTACTCGCCGGATTTGAGCGGGCGCCACCACCACTCGTTCCCGACGTACCAGTCCACCGACGCCTGGAGTGCCGACTCGAAGCTGTGCGCCGGCGCCCAGCCGAGTGCCTTCAACTTGTCGCAGTTCAGGCTGTAGCGTCGGTCGTGGCCTGGGCGGTCCGGCACGAACGACATCAGGCTCTCCGGCTTGCCGAGCCGCGCGAGAATCGCCTTCGCCAGCACGATGGTGTTGACCTGATTGCCCGCCCCAACGTTGTAGACCTCGCCGTCGGCACCCTGGTGTAGGACGGTGTCGATGCCGGCGCAATGGTCGGTGACGTAGATATAGTCACGCAGGGCGCCGCCGTCGCCGTAGATCGGTATCGGCTGGTCGTCGATCGCATTCGTTACGAAGACCGGCACCACCTTCTCGGGGTACTGGTACGGGCCGATCGTGTTCGATCCCCGCGTGATCAGGACCGGTAGACCGTAGGTGGTGCGGTAGGCGAGCACCATCAGGTCGCCGCCGGCCTTGCTGGCCGAGTACGGGCTGCGCGGCGCCAGTTGATCCGTCTCTACCGACGAGCCGCGCTCGACTTCGCCGTACACCTCGTCGGTACTGACCTGAACGAAGCGCTTCAGGTTGCGGCGGCGAGCGGCCTCCAGCAGCACCCAGGTACCGCGCACGTCGGTCTCGATGAAGGCGCCAGCATGCAGGATCGAGCGGTCGACGTGGGTTTCGGCCGCGAAGTTCACCACGGCATCGACTAAGCCGACCAGCTCGTCGACAACCACGTCGTCCGCGATATCGCCCTGCACGAAGCGGAAGCGGGGATTGTCGGCCAGATCCCGGAAGTTCTCCGGGTTGCCGGCGTAGGTCAGCTTGTCGAGGACGGTGACGTGATAGGCGGGGTGCTTCTGGAGGACGTAGCGGGCGAAGTTACTGCCGATGAACCCGGCGCCGCCTGTGACCAGCAGTTTCATACCGTGACGCTCGCTGTTTTCTTGTTCACGCCGTTCGCGCGTACGAAGTCGATGACCTCGTAGTACACGTCGATCGACTCGCCGGCGTCGCCCCAAAAGCCGTTGATGATGTCGAATTCCATCTCACCGCGGTCGATGAAGGCGTTGTTGACGTCGGTGATCTCCAGTTCGCCACGCCCCGAGGGCTTCAGAGTCTTGACGATCTCGAACACCGAGCGGTCGTACATGTAGACGCCGATGACGGCATAGGGTGACGGCGCGTTCTGGGGCTTCTCGCGGATGTAGAGCATCCGGCCGTTTTCGATGATCGGGACACCCAGGTGCTTCAGGTGCTCTGGCTCGTCCATCTCCTTGAGAAGAACGCGCGAGCCGCGCTCCTGGCGGCGGAAGTTCTCGACATACGGGGCGATCGACTCTTCGAGGATGTTGTCTCCGAGCATGACCACGAACTTATCGCCGTCGACGAAATTGCGGGTCAGCGCCAGCGCCTCGGCGATACCGCCAGCCCGCTCCTGGTAGGTGTACGCCAGGGTGCGGAGGCCAAACTCGCTGCCGTCCCCGAGCAGACGCAGGAACTCGCCGGCGTGGTTGCCGCCGGTCACGACCATGATGTCCATGATGCCGGCGTTGACCATCGCCTCGATTGGGTAATAGATCATCGGCTTGTCGTAGACCGGCAGCAGGTGCTTGTTGGTGATCCGGGTCATCGGGTGCAAGCGCGTCCCGGTGCCGCCCGCCAGAATTACGCCCTTCATCGCGACTCTGCCCTCCCTAGCGCGCGGGTCACATCAGCCCACAGCAGTGCATCAGACCACCATCCTGCCTGAGGCAGTCTCGCCTGAGGCAGCCGCCGGGTGTCGGCGCGCCGCCTCACTTGGTCCCGCCGTAATAGTCGGCCTGCACCCGCTCCGGCCGTACGTTGTTGAGCACGACTCCCAATACCCGCGCACCGACCCGTTCCAGTTGCTCCTTCGCGCGGCGCGCGGCGTCGCGGCGGGTCCGGCCGGCGTCAACCACCAGCAGCACCCCATCCACCCGCGTCGCCAGGACGGCCGCATCCGAAACCGACGCAACCGGCGGCGCGTCGAACAGCACGTGATCCGCCTCCTTCGCGATCGCCTGCACGACCGACGAAAAGCGCTCGGAGGCGAGCAACTCAGCCGGATTGGGTGGCAGCGGCCCGCTCGGGATCAGGCTGAGGTTGGCGACGAGTGTCGGCTGGAGGGGCGGCGTGTGTCCCGCATCGAGCACCATCGTCGTGACGCCGGGGCCATCGGCAAGGCCGAACAGGTCGTGCAACGACGGGCGTCGCAAATCACAGTCCACCATCACGACCCGTCGGCCGCTCTCGGCCATCGTGATGCCGAGGTTAGCGAGCACGAGCGACTTCCCCTCCTTCGGACCGACACTCGTCACGAGCAACGTTCGAACGTCACGGTCGAGGCTGGAGAACTGGATGTTGGTGCGGAGCGTTCGGTACGCCTCCGCGGCGAGCGAATTCGGCGCGCGGACGGCGATCAGGCCGTCCGGTCCCCCGCTCGCGGGACTCGGCTTTCCTAGCTTCATCAGCTTCGCTCCGGTCTGGACAGGTCTGGAGTGGGCAGGCGCGCGGCCCGCTGGCGGCGATGAGATGGCGCCACCAGGAGCACCGACGGACGGGGAATACAGGCGAGCACGATTGTGCCGAGCGCCCGTTCGACGTCCTCGGCCGTCTTCAAGGTGTCGTCGAGGTAGTCAATGGCAAACGCCAGCACGCCCCCGGCCACCACTCCGAGGAGAGCAGCGGCCAGGATGATGATACGGGTCTGGGGCCAGACCAGACGGGCCAGGGTGGGGCGGTCGAGAATCGAGACGATAGCGCGATCCTGGGTGGGTATGCCCTGGTTTCTGGCGGCGTGCTGCTCCTCGAAGACGCGCGCCGTTTCGAGCACGATGGCTTCCACCCGTGCGGGGTCCGCATCGTCCGCTTCGATCTGAATCTGACCGCTGGCGACGACCGCGTCAGCACGCAGGCGGTCGAGCACCGCCTGAGAGCCAAGGTCGAGGCGCAGCCGCTGATCGACCTCACGCGCCACGTCTGTCGTCCGCACCCGCTGAGCGAGTTGTGGTAGCTGGCGTTCGAGCGCCAACTGCTGGCCGTTGTCGAAGCGCGCGCTCACCTCAAGGCGGATGCTCGAGCGGTAGGTCGGGGCCTGAAGGCGAGCGTAGATGAACGCGGCCACCGTCGCGCTGAGGGCGACGAGGAGGACGATCCACCACCGCCGCCGCAAGATTCCATACGTCTCGCGGAGTTCCAGAGCGCTTCGATCCTCATCAGGGTGCGCCACGTCGCTGCCAGGGCGGCACGGGGCGGGATTATGCGGACGCTTCCGAGAACCTGTCAAGCACGACACGCCAGCCGAGCATCGCGGGCCTCTCAGGTCCCGCCCGCGTCGCGCGGCACGTCCACGGCGTCGAGCGTCACCGTGAGATGACGCTGGAGGAAGTCCGCGATGCAGGGGTAGGCATCCAGGCGATTGTGCAACCTGGCCAGCCCGTGCCCCTCATCAGCGTACCGTAGGTACTCGACCGTCCGGCCAAGCTCGCGGAGCCGCGCGACGATTTGCTCGGCCTCACTGATGGGGACGCGCGGGTCGTTCGCGCCATGGATGACCAGCAAGGGAGCCGTAATCTGGTCGGCCTTGTGGATCGGCGAGATCGACTCCAGGAACGCGCGATCCCGCGCGAGCGAGCCGTACTCGGCCTCGCGCAAGTGGCGCCGCCAGGGGCCGGTGTTCTCGAGGAAGGTGACGAAGTTAGCGATGCCGACGATGTCGACGCCGGCGGCCCACAGCCGGGGATAGCTCGTGAGCGCGGCCAGCACCATGAACCCGCCGTAGCTCCCGCCCATGACGGCGATCCGCTTCGGGTGGGCGAGCCCCGTCCGAGCGGCCCACTCCGCGCCAGCCGCCAGGTCCGCGACCGAGTCCATCCGCCGTTCGACGTCGTCGAGAGCCAGGTAAGCACGACCGTAGCCGGCGCTTCCCCGCACGTTCGGCGCGACGACCGTGAAGCCGCACGACGCGAAGTACTGGACGATCGGGTTGAAGATGGCGCGGGTTTGCGATTCTGGGCCGCCGTGAACGAAGAAGAGGGCCGGCGCCGTGCCGTCCCGCCGCGCATCCGGCGGCGTAAAGACCCAGGTGGGAATCTCGCGTCCGTCGAATGTCGGATAGTGAACGCGCTCCGCCGCGGCCAGGTCGGCCGCGTCCAGGCCAGCCCGCCAGCTTCGGGTAACCTGCTGGACGGCACCGACATCGACGACTCTATCGCCGGATGCGCCCGGTTCCGTTCTGGCGAGGAAGACGTCGGCCGGAGTCGTTGGCCGGCTGAAGGCGAAGGCGACGGCCGACGAGTCCGGATGCCAGGAGAAGGTGGGCACCCAACGATAGCCGTCGTAGACCTGGCCGGTTGGCACGTCGAGCTTGTGGTCGGCACCGCTCGGCATATCCCGCAGATACACCTCCGATGACCCGCCGCGATTCAGTGTGTAGACGAGCGTACGGCCATCCGGGGACAGCGCGAAGTCGTCGACGTCCGCATCAGTCTCGATTGCGGGCACGATCTGGCCACCGGCAGGGTCGATGCGGACGAGGGCACGCAGGTCGCGTTCCCGGTCGGTGACCGTCAGGATCTGCTGGCCTTCCGGCGTCCAGGCGAGGCTCTCGTAGACGGATGGAGGTCCACCCACCGCAACCGGGGTGACCTCCCCGGAAGCCACCCCTACGCGGAAGACGTGCTGGTCGAACGGAGCATCCACGCGGCGAACGAGAAGGCTCGCACCGTCCGGAGCGAAGCACTCGGCGTAGTGGGTGGCGTCGTGCTGCCAGAGGACGTGCCGCGCACCGGTCTCGACGTCGAGCAGGTAGACGTCGAAGAAGCGCGGATCGCGTTCGTTGGAAGAGTAGGCAAACACACGGCCGTCTGGATGCCAGGACCCGAAGACGTGGATAACATCGTCGTTCGCGGTCAGTCGGCGGGGTGAGCGGCCGTATCCGTCGAGCACGTACAACTGGGCTCGCTCGTTCCCGCCGACGTCGGCGGCAAGTGCCAGCCGCCCCGGCCGTCAGGACGGATAGGCTGCCTGAACGCGGTCGAGTTGGGTTGTCAACGGCTCTGGCCAGGCATCCGGTGCGCCGAGCGGCAACCCCCAGAGGGCCGGCACGCCGGTCAGGTCAGACAAGAACTGGAGTCGCCTGCCACCTGCATCAAACGTGGGACCGTACGCGGACCGCGCGTTGAGGAACTGCTCGAATTGGTACGCCATCCTGCTCCCCGTACCCTGTTCGCTGGTGATGGCCGCCCACGTACTCCCCAAGCAGGCGCTTCCACTCATGATACCGCGACCCGGTCAGCACCCCCTCGGCCCTGACCGGAATCCCGCTGTCACCCTCCCGCGTGCGGGAGGAGTGCCCGGCGACAGCGCCGAGCCGTAGCCCCGGTCGTCCCCCTGCCCGCCTGCGGGAGGTGCCCCGCGCCTTGCGCAGCGCGGATATCAGCACTGCTCCCCGTCTACCGTACACGGGCGAGGCAGTTGGGGGGTGAGGAAAGATCCCGGGATGGAGGGCTCTTCCAGGCGGTACACTTCGTGGACTCGCTTCAGACTGGCACGGCCGCAGTCATACCGACCCGGCTACAGGCGGTTGCGCAGTCGGGTGGATGGGCCTATAGTGCGGACACTTTTACCAAGGAGCCGGACCGGCGTGCCGCCCACGCTTCTCTGGGGCATCGGTATCGGCCTCGTCATTGCTGCCATCGATACCATCGCCGGCCTCATCGTGGGCTCGGCCGGCTCGAACGCCGAAATCATCGATCTCGTGGACTGGCTGGCCAACATCGCTCTGTACTCCCTGGCCGGATTGCGCGTCGGGCGGGCGACCGGAGTCGTGCGCGCCGCCGCTGAGGCCGGCGTCATTGCCGGGGCCATCGCTGGTGGGATCGCCATCGTCTTGTCGTTCACGCTGCGGCCCGATGCGAGCGCATCAGTTGGCTGGCAGGACGCCGTCGGGGTACTCGCGCTCAACGTGGCCATCGGCGGGATTCTCGCCTGGCTGAATGGCTGGATTGGAACCCGCGCCAACGAGAGCGGGAAGGCGTCGCGACGGTAACCGATCGCTACTGTCCGCCATTCGGCACGCGGCCAGCGGTTACAACCCGGTCAGGCGCATGCTCAGGGCCAGCAGGCGCGGCCCGAGGACGGCAAGACCCACGAGCGCCGCAATGGCCGCCGCCATCAGCACGGCTGCTGCCGCCGTGTCCTTCGCAATCTTTGCCAACCGGTGATACTCCGGCGCGGCAAGGTCGACGAGCGCTTCCAGAGCGCTATTGAGCGCTTCCGCCACCAGTACCAGCCCGATGGCCAGCAGCAGCACTCCCACTTCGGCCGGCGTCGCGCCCAGGACCACGGCGAGGCTGATGACGGCCACCGTCGCAAGGAGGTGGACCCTGAAGTTCGGCTGGGTTCGAAGCAGATAGACGAGCCCTTCGGCCGCGTAGCCAAAGCTCCGCAGCGTACGGTGTAGTCCTGACTGCTCGGTGCGCATGGTGCGCTCAGTCCAGGTGCCGCGGCTCGGCGTGAGGAGCATCGTCCGGAGCAGGACCGTAGGAGGCTGGCTCGGCGCGGGACAGGTTGACGGCAGTCATGGCCGCTTCCTCGCGCGCCCGCATGGTCATCTGCTCGTCGGGCTGCTCGTGATCGTGCCCGAGGATGTGGAGCAGACCGTGCACGATCAGGTAGGTCAACTCGCGTGCGACACTGTGCCCGTATTCTTCGGCCTGGGCTACGGCCTGTGGGTAGGACACGACCACATCGCCGAGCTCACGGGGCAGACCCGGCGGTAGCACGAAGTCAGCCGCGCGCTCGTCGGCCAGCGGGAAGGACAAGACGTCGGTCGGGCGGTCAATCTGCCGATGCTCGGCGTTGAGCGCCTGGATTTCGGCGTCGTCCACGAGTGTGATCGTCAAGACGACTGGTCCCTCGATGCCCTCACCACGGAGTGCCGCCTCACAGGCCCGTCGAATCGTCGGGCGATCCGGGCGGGCGCCGCTCTTACGCCGAACGTGAAAGCGCAGGTCGAGCGAGAGTGGCGCTCCGGTCTCGTCAGCGGCTCGCATCGCCGAGTGGCGCGGGAAGCTCGCCCGCTGGCGCCGGCGCAGCCATGGGCTTCGGGCCGGTCGCTCGTTCCGGATACTCGATGCGGGGGTGATACATGCCAATGAGGATCGCCCGGAAGGCGTCTTTGATCCGCTGGACGTCGCGCAGCGTCAGGTCACAATCGTCGAGTTGGCCCTCGGACACCCGCTGCATGACCAGCTTGTCGACCAGCGCTGTGATCGCCTCGGCCGAGTGATCGCGGCTAGCACGAGCTGCCGCCTCCACTGAGTCGGCCATCATCAAGATCGCGCCTTCCTTCGTCTGGGGGCGGGGGCCGGGGTAGCGGAAGCGGGACGGCTCGGGAGGTGCCTGCCCGGTCTCTTGGGCGGCGTCGACGGCCTGATCGTAGAAGAAGCTCACCAGCCGGGTGCCGTGGTGCTGCGGGATCAGGTTACGGACAGCCGGCGGCACTCCATACTGCTCGCACAATTCCACACCGTCGCGGACGTGAGCGCGCACGATGTCAGCACTGACCTCCGGTTCCAGCGTCTCGTGGACGTTCTCGCCGCCAGCCTGATTCTCGACGAAGAAGTACGGGCGGCGCAGCTTGCCGATGTCGTGGTAGTACGCCCCCACGCGCACCAGCAGCGGATCGGCCCCGACTTCTTCGGCGGCGCGCTCGCCCAGGTTCCCAACCATGATGCTGTGGTGGTAGGTGCCGGGCGCCTCCATCAGCAACCGTCGCAGCAGCGGCTGCGTCGGGTTCGCAAGCTCCAGCAGTTGCATGGGCGTGGTGATGCCGAACAGACGACCAAGCAAGCTCACGGCCCCGGCCGCGAGCGTCGCCGACAGCAGGCCGTTCACGAGGCACTCACCGCCAACGATGAGTAGCAGTTGGAGATCCTCGCCGCGCTGTGCCAGTTGGAAGGCGACCACGACGCAGAACTGTGCGATCGCCGCCAGGATGCCGGCTACGTAGTAGGAGTGAAACCGCTCGCGCCGCCAGACGCCGCAGACCGCCACGATGCTGGTCATGGTGCCGAGCGTGGCGACCTCGAAGGCGTTGCCGGTCACGAAGGCGATCAAGATCGACAGTAAGGTCGTCAGCAGGATCGCCAGCCGGCCGTCAACGAGGGTCGCGACCAGCATGGCGACGGCAGGCAACGGGAAGACGTAGACCCAGAGCGGGCGGGTCGGCAGGATGATCTTCGCGCCGAGCACCGTGAGAATGACGAGCAGAGCGAGCAGCCCGAGCACACGGTCTCGCCCGAGCAGTTCCGGCTGATACGCCTGGATGTACGCGGCCAACATCGCCATCGTCAGGAAGGCGAATGCGCCGGCCGCGCCGATCTGCCGCCAGTCGGTCGTCGGGTTCCGCAGCCCGAGCATCTCGAGCTTCTCGATGTCCGCCGCCGTGATCACCTGTCCTTCGCGGAGGACAGTTTCGCCCTTCTCAACCGTGACCTCGACCGGGGCGACCGCCTCCCCGGCTTCGCGCCGCAGACGGGTCGTCGCGTCGCGGTTGGGGACGAGATTCGGTGCGACGAATCGGCTCGCCAGATTGACGGCGAGGGTGCGCTCGCTCTCCGTGAGCTGATCGCTCACCCGCAGAGGCAACTCGCGCTGGACTTCGGCGACGCGATAGTCCGGCACGCGCTCCTTGAGGACATCCCAGAGCAGCCGCTGCGCCTCGCTAGACACCATGTACCAGCGCGCGTCGTCGAGCGCGAGCAGCCAGGTAATCGCCGGCTCCTCGAGCGGCGGATTGCCGAGCTTGGCCAGTTGCTCCTTGCGTTGGTCCGGGGTCAGGCCGGAGGCGTTCCGAGTCGCCGAGATCCCCTGGAGGAACGTGGTGAGCGCGGCGCGCTGGCGCTGCACCGCCGACGGGTCGATCTCCAGCACTTCCGACACCGCGCTGGCTGCGCGTTCGCGCTCGGCCTTTGTACGGACCTGGCTGGTATAGGTCAACTGGCGCGGGGAGCGGACGTTCGTCTGGCTGACGTCGCCCTCGCGGACTTCGTACGCGCGAGGGATCAGGTTGACGCTGAGCAGCGCCCAGACGACGAGCGCAAGCAGTACCGTGAAGACCACGAGCCGGGTGGCGCCGTGTCGGACCGCCTGTTGCGGGCGGTTACGAGACCGACGCCCGCGCACCGACGTACCGGCTGAAGTCATAGCGCACACCTTCCTCGGGGCGGCGTCGCGAGCATGGACCGAGACGCGGCCGGGCCGGATCTAGCTCGAACGTCCGACAGCGAGCTGGTCGCGGACGATCTCACTCACCAGCTTCATGTCTGCCTTGCCGCGCAGCTTCGGCGCGAGCGCGGCCATGATGGCGCCCTGTGCGCGCGGGCCGGACACATCCATACTCGCCATCGTCGCCCGCACCTGGGCCTCGACGTCTTCTCGCGGCATGAGGGTTGGCAGGTACCGCTCGACGACGGCGAGTTGCGCCTCCTCGCGCGCGACCAGGTCGTCTCGATGGCCCAGACGGAACTGCTCGATGGACTCGCGGTGGCGCTTCGCAAGGCGCGCCACGACGGTCTGCGCCTCCTCGTCGGAGAGCGGATGCCGCAGCTCGATCTCCTCGTTCTTGAGGGCGGCTCGCAGCAGACGCACGGCATCACGGCGAACGTCATCGCCGCTTCGCATCGACTCTTTGAGCTCGTCGCTCAAGCGCTCCTGAATGCCCATCATACTCGCTGCGATCGTCTCGCCGGTCCGCGCAGTATCCAACCGAGTATATCATGCTCTGCCGGGAATGAGCCGATGCGCGAGGGAGGGACAGTTCACCATGAATCTCCTCCAGCATCGGCGTGCGGAGCGTGATCGTCGTGGACCGTCTTTCGCCGTCGCACTGGTGGACCGAGCCGCTCTCGCCAATCGGCGGGCCGATGTATATCGCATTCGCAGTCGTCCTCGCCCTGGTGCTCGTCGGCGCGGTCTTCATCTACCTGATCGCTCCCCACCGATTTCGGGGCCACAACTACCATCGACGGCTCGTCCAGCGGGGTGCGGCGATCTGCGGTTGGCTCTCCGCGATCGGCCTGCTCCTGCTCCTGTTCCGCTGGCTGATGGTGCCGATCCTGGATCGGCGACTATGGACGTATCTCTGGGTGCTGTCCGTTCTGGGCTGTGCGGTCTACGGCGCCTATTTCGTGCGGAGCGTGTACCCCTTCCGGCGCGCCGGCTACGAAGACCGCCGCCGTCTGCGCCAGTATCGGCCAGAGGCGAGCGGCGGGCGCAGTCGGAGCGGCCGTCGGCGGCGGCGGCGCTGATTCGGTCAGCAGATTCAGCCATGGACAGCCACCGCAGAATGGGGACCTTTCCCCAGCCCAACCAACCATCCGTATCCTGTAATAGCCTGCTACAATGGAACGAGCCGTGAGCCGGGCACGGGGTCCCGTCGCGCTGGCAGGCCGATGGAGGACGGGGGTGTCCTGGTGAACGACGTGCCGGAGCCGTCGGGGACGTGCGCGATCTGTGGCGGGCCGCTACCTGCCCCCGATCTCGAAGCGGTGGCCTCCGACATCGACCAGGCGCTCAGCCTCGAGTTCGGGCGCATGATCTCGCGCCTTGCCTGGGCGGGTCGTCCGCCGGACGGAGTCCTCGATGGACTGTTCGGATTTCTCCCTTTCGTGAAAGTGAAGCGCCAGATCTGGGAGCGAGGCCAGGCGCTCTGGGTCGAGCGGATGAGCGCTGCGATGGCCATCCCTTGCCCCGACTGTCAGGCTAGAAGCAGCGTGCCGGATGAGTCGGCGACAGCGGGGTTCATGCCGACGGCCGCCATGCTGCCCGCTGACACGCCGACGACTGCCTTTGGCGGGCGGTCCGCGAGTGATTCCGTTCCTGCGCCCACCGCTCCCGCCGTGCCGTCGCTGGACGACGAGCGAACCCAGGCAATCTCGGACCACGGCCGCGAGGACGAGCACGAGTCGCGCACGATGATCATGCCGGCCTTGTCAGCGACACGCACCGGACCGCAGTTGATCGCGGTGTCAGGGCCGGTGCGAGGGCATTCATTTGGCCTGACTCGTGACGTCACGACCATCGGCCAGAGTATCGCCTGTCCAGTCAGCATCGACGACCCGTCGATTGCCGCCGAGCAGGCGCGGGTGGTCCGCACGGCTAGCGGCTGGGCTGTGGAGGGCTGCGCCGGCGGCGCTGTGGCCGTCAACGACGAACCGATCGCCGGCTCGCGGCCCCTCAGGAGCGGTGATACGCTGACCATCGGCTCGGCGCGGCTGCGCTTCGAGACCGGGCGGTAGGGAGGCGGCCGTGCGCTGCCCGGCCTGTGCCAACGACAACCCCGACGAGTTCGTCTTCTGCATCGAATGCGGCGCCCACCTACCCGATCTACAGGTCGGGCCGGTAGGGGGCCAGCCCTGGGACCAGCCAGGACGGCAGCCTGCTGAGCCGGTCAGAGGTCAGCCTGGGGCAGACATCCAGTACCCTGGTGGTGGCGATCCGCGTGCGCCACAACTCGGCGATTGGGGCCGTCAAGGGGGACCGCTCGACGGGGGGCTAAATCCACCAGGCTATGGCCAGGGGGGATGGCCCGGCGGGCAGGCCGGTTACGGCGGACAGGCCGGTTACGGCGAGCAACCTGGCTACGGCGGGCAGGCCGGCTACGATCCACGTGGCAGTGGTGGCGGACAGATCGCCGCCGAGCCGCGCGCCTGGGTTATCGTCGAGCGGGCAGGGCGGGCGACTGAGTATCCGCTCGACAGACCGGCCCTGACGATCGGCAGATCGCGTTCGAGCGACATCAGCCTCGACGATAACCGGGTGTCGCGTCAGCACGCGCGGATCTTCCGCGACGGTCCTACCTTCCTGGTCGAGGATCTCAACAGCCGCAACGGCACCCGTGTCGATGACCGTGCCGTTCACGGACCTCAGCCGCTCCACGATGGTGCGGTGATCGCGGTCGGCGACACCGTCGTCCGTTTCCGCACCGAAGGCACCGCTATGCCCGGCAACTCTTCCGACCGTGGTCAACAGCCGGCGCAGCCGCTGGCCGCCCCGGCCGGACAGGGCACGGCCGGCCAGGCAGGTGCAGGCCAGCCGCTAGCCGGCCAGGCGGCGGCCAGCCAGGCGGCGGGCGGCCAGGCGGCGGGCGGCTCAGGCGGCGAAGTCCCGGTCCTCTTTCATGCGCCCTGGGAACCGGTAGCCTGCCCGCGCTGTCAGGCGGTCAAGACGATGCGCCCGATCGTCTACGGCGAAGCGGCGCGAACGGCGGCAGCAGCCGAGGCAGCGCGGCGCGGTGACGTGGTGCTCGGCGGACCCGCGCCCGGCCCCGGGCTCGCCAACGCGCAGTGCCAGGCGTGCGGTGTACGTGCCCGCATCATCCCAACCGCGCCCTGAGGCACGCCCGACCGCGCGGCGACGGAAGCCGAGGATGAGCGCGGACGACGCTCGGGGCACGGCACGTCTGACGGGTGAGTCGGAGCGCACATGAAGGTACTGTTCTCCGACCCGGATCCGCTACGCCGGGAGCGCGCTGGCCGGGCCATCGAGCGTTTCGGCTATCGTTGCCATACCGTCGCCGACATCAATCAGGCCATACGCACGCTCGCGCTCGTCGCACCGGACATCGTGATTGGACCGACCGGAGTCGACGATCAGGACGGCATCAACCTGTGCCGAGCGGTCCGAGCCCGCGGGGACCGCTACACCTACCTGATCTTGATGAGCGAGCCGGGCGAGCAAGCGGCTGGCAGCGACGCCATGCAGGCCGGCGCCGACGATCGTCTTACTCTGCCTCTCGACGACGTTGAGCTTCACGTTCGCCTCCAAGTCGCCGAGCGGGTTCTGCTGCTCCATCGCGACCTGACCGACCGCCGCGCCGACGTCGAGCGACTGACCCAGGCGCTGCGGGCAAGTTCGCGCACCGATCCCCTCACCAACCTGGGGAATCACGTCCAACTTCGGGAAGACCTCGACCTGTTCCAGGGGCAGTTGACGCGCTACGGGCACCGTTATGCGGCCGCCATCTGCGATATCGACCGCTTTGGCGCGTACAACGAGACGTACGGCCGGCTGGCTGGCGACGAGGCCCTGCGCTCGTTCGCCCAGACCATCAGCCAGCAAGTACGGACCGGCGATCGAGCCTATCGCTCGGGCGGCGCGGAGTTCATCCTCTTGCTACCGGAGCAGACACTGGAGTCGGCGCGGATCGCGGTCGAACGGCTGCGCGAAGCGCTAGAAGCCCAGGCACTGCCCGACGCCGGGAATCCGCCCTGGAACGTCGTCACCATCAGCGCCGGCATCGCCGCCTTCACACCATCGTCGACTGGTACCTACGACGCGCTGCTCTCTGATGCGAGCGCGGCCCTGCGGCGGGCCAAAGCGGGCGGCGGCAACCGCGTCGCCTCCAGCGAGCACGGCGCCGCCGAGCCAGCCTCGGGCTGAATCGGAGGGAACCACCGGCGGCGCAGCACAGCCGACGGACGGAGCCGCGCAAGCAGCGCAGGTGTCCTGTCTGCGTCAGGTTGTCCCCGCGTCAGGTTGTCCCCGCGTCAGGTCGCTCCTGCGTCGGTCAGTCGACGCCGAAGATCGCCGCCGCGTTGGCGTAGAAGATCTTGTCTCGATCGTCCGCCGGCATCCCCAGCCTGTTGAAGGCGTCCATCCAGGCGGTGAGCTCGCGGCTCATGTGCGCCACGTCGCAGTCCGAGCCCCAGACCAGCTTGTCCGGCAGAACTTCCTTGTAGATCATCTCACGGTCGACAATGTGGCGACGGACAACGGCCCCGCCGGAGATGTCGAAGACGACGTTGCGGCGCCACCGCGCGACTGCCGCCGCACTGTCGTACAGGCCGTAGCCCAGGTGGGCGCCGATGATCTTGAGGCGTGGGAAGGCGATGCCGAGCGTGTCGAGAAAGATGGGCTGCATCCGCGCCGCCCCGCGCCGCGTCCCGCGAGACCGCTCCTCGTGCTCGGCGCTCGCATGCTCGGCTTGCTCGCGGTCGCGCGGAGGGAAGAGCAGGTAGTCGATCGGGCCGCCCCGGATGCCGGTGTGAAAGAGGATCGGCATCCCACGCTCTTCGCAGCGCTCGTACACGGGGTAGTACGCCTCGTCGTCGTAGTCGCGGCTCGGGCCGGTAATCTTGAGGCCCCGCATGCCACGGTCGTGCAGGCGGGAGATATCGTCCGGCACGTGGGTGTCGAGGTCGATCTGCGCCAGCGGCACGACGAGGTCCGGGAAGGCACGCCTCGCGTCGAGGGTCGCCTCCCAGCCATCGTCGGTGTAGCGGCCGAGCAGAGCGACCTTGCGGATATTGAGCCGCCGGCAGGTGTAGGCCAGCATGCGCGCCTGGAACTCGGCGGTCAGGCCACTGGCAACGTCGCCGCGCCAGGGATAATGAACGTGGACGTCGAACACGCGCGGCGGCGCATCTTTCAAGTACTCGGTGGTGGGCTCGCTTGCCATGGACGGAGATCGCCTCCTCGCAAGGGTGGGCCGTGCAGGGGTAGGCCGTGAGACTCAGTACATCAGCAGGATAGCAGTGTGCCCGCGGACTGGAGGTCAGGCCACACCCGCTACGGCCCTGACTACTCGGGCGTGTGGCAGCGCGCGGCAGAACGTCGACGTCCGGCTGTTGCATCACGGCCGCACGCCAGACGGCGGCCATCCAGTAGGTAGCCGCCAGCCATCAAGTAGCCGCCAGCCAGTTACTTCCCGCCGGGTTGCGCTCGGCCGTCCGACGCCAGGCCAGGGATCTGGGCCTCGTGGTCGAGCGTGTCGGCAGCCTCAGCGGCGTCCCGCACGGCGTCGAGTGCCAGCCGTAGCTGGTCGACTTCAGGCTGAAGCAGAATGACGCTGACCCGTCCGACGACGTCCCCGCCCTGCACGGTGACGCGGTAGCCGACCTCGCCGGCTGACGCCTCCCGCTCGACGGTCACGTAGCCGCTGCCGAGCGTGGGCTCGGTCTCACTGACCTCACCCAACACCGTGTCGAGGTCGAGCCAGGCGGGCGTGTCCAGCACCAGCGACATTCCGCGGTCCGTCAGATCGAGACGGATACTGTGACTGCCATCGGCAAAGTGGATCAGGCTCGCCGTGACGTCCTGGGAGTCGAACAGCGTCTCGTCCGCGTAGTCACCGCTCTCGATTGCTTGCTGATGGACCGCTCGATCGTGGGCCACGCCTCACCCCTCCCCACCTGTCACCTCGTAGGCTAGCTCCCTGTGAAGCTGCCCTGGAGCGCTTCGTCAATGATGGCGGTGGCGCGCGCCGCACACAAGGGCATCAGGGGCAAGCATGGCGCCCAGTGAGCCGCAAAGAGCGCGCCATCTGAGCAGCGCCGGCCCCCGGCCTCCAGCATCGACGTACCCTCGGGCGGGTACCCTTCCGGAATACCTGTCCGCGAGGAACCGAGTGATGGCTGTATCTCCCCGTCGAACCGTGCTGGTCACCGGTGCAACCGGCTACATCGCGTCGCAACTTCTACCCGCCTTTCGCGAGCGCTACGACGTTCGTGCGATCGATGCGCGGCCCGATGACCGCCAGGGCAATCCTGTCGAGGGCGTCGACGTCCTGGACCTCGCGACGGCCGATCTGGCGACGCTGCGTCCCTGGTTCGCCGGTTGTGACACCGTCGTCCACCTCGCCTACTACCGGCCGCCGGACGCGAACCTCAGCGACCGCGATGGCTGGCTGACGCGCGGCTACATCGACGAGCGTACCAACGTCGACATGGCCCAGCGGGTGCTGCAACTGGCGCTCGAAGAGGGCGTGCGACGGGTGGTGATGGCAAGCTCGAACCACGCCGCCGACTGGTACGAGGAGCTTCTGCACGTCGGAAAGATGGATGTGGTCGACCCAGATCGCACACCGCCACGTTCCGACAACTACTACGGATGGGCGAAAGCAGCCTATGAGTTGCTGGGCTTCATGTTCGCGACCGGCGTCTTCGGGCGGAAGCTCGAGAACGTGCAACTTCGCATCGGAGCGCCGCGCGAGATCTCGGCCAGCACGTTCTTCCCGAACGGTCCAGATGCCAGTGGCGACGCACAGCGGTACGCGCGGGATCTTGGCGCGTACCTCAGCCAGCGCGATCTACAGCAACTGGTCATCAAATCGATCGAGACGTCAAACATCGAAGACGAGCACGGCATCCCGTTTCAGATCTTCTACGGCATCTCGAACAACACTCGGGCGTTCTGGAGCCTGGTGAACGCACGCCGGGTGATCGGCTACGCGCCTGAGGACGACGCCGAGATCACGTTCGCGGACGAGATCCGGACCTACCTCGTCGCGGGGGCGCGCCGCGGCTGAGCCCGCGCAGGTCGTCATGAATGCGCTCGGCGAGCAAGGCACTGGCCTCGGCTGATTCGTGGTAATGCGCAGCCTGCCCCACTCGCCGGGCGTAGGCGCGGATACTACCCTCGATTGCCGCGGACACGCTCTGTCATCCCAACTGCACCGTGATCGACAATCAGCCGCGGCCTCCAGCGCTCCAGACGGCCCAGGAGAAACGTCGTTCGAAGTCTGCCCGCGCCTGGTGCGGCGGCAAGCGCGATGTTGGGATCACCCGAAAGATGGACGAAGAGCCACGTCGGTCCTCCGCGCTCGATCGACAGGCACTTTGGTTGGCACCAGTGGCTGAACGTCCCCCGATTCGCCAGGGCAAGCGCCAGCAGCGCGATTCGGGCGAGCGATCTGGCTCCACTCAGGCACGTTCGAGCGGGCCGGGGCGCGGGTGCGAGACCGATACAGCAGATGACAAGGGCATTTGGCAAGGGCATTTGGCTACACTGCGGACGCGGGGCCACGCCTGACGTCTGCGACGATGTGGCGGCCCGGCCGACGCTGTCGTAGCGCCGATCGCTTTCAGACCCGTCGGGTACGGCAGAGCCAGCATGACGCTTCACGTCAACGGCGCACTCCTCACCGACCTCGGCCGCCGTCGTGGCGAAAACGAAGACTGGTGTGGCTCGCTCCAGCCGGAGAGCGGCGACGATGGTGCCGAGCAATCGGTCTGGGCTGTCGCCGATGGCGTGAGCAACCTCGGCACCGGCCGGGACGCCGCGCGGCTCGCGGTCGAGACGGTGCTGGCGGCCGGCTGGGACTCGGCTCCGCGCGGTCCGGAGACCGTGCTGCGAACCGCCTTCGACACCGCGAATCGACGCCTCGTCGAGCGGGCGCAAGAATCGCATGACAAGTCGCGGCCATACGCGACGACCCTCCTGGCAGCCGTCATCCAGGGAGACGATCTCTGGATCGCGAACGCCGGCGACTGTCGAGCCTACCTGCTTCGGCGCGGCGCCCTCCGGCAACTGACCCGTGATCACACCTGGGTCGCCGAGCAGGTCGCGCTCGGCAAGCTGCGGCCCGAGGACGTGGCAACCCACCCTCGCCGCAACCTCATTACGCGCTGCCTCGGCCAGCGCGCAACACTCGAACCGGACGTCTTTCACGAGCGGCTGGAGGCCGGCGACCGTGTGGTGCTGTGCTCGGACGGCATCACGCGACACGTCGTGGAGGCCGAGATTGCGCAGATTGCCGGCGCGGCCGAGCCGCGGGTGGCATGTCGCCAACTGGTGGACCTGGCGAACGCGCGAGGCGGCACCGACAACATCACCATCGGCGTCCTCGACGTGACGCTCGTCCAGTCGCGCGAGCGCACGAGCGGCCCTCGCCCCACACTCACTGACCTGAGCTTCGGGCGACTCGCGGCGCTCCAGGCGATCAGCCAGCGCATCAACGCCAGCCTCGACCTCGACCGCACTCTGGCGGCCATCGTCGAGAGCCTCATCGAGCTCACCGGCGCCGAACGCGGCTTCATCATGCTGCGCAACAACGAGACCGGGCGGCTCGAATTTCGCGTCGGGCGCAACCTCGATGCAGCCGGCATCGAGCGCGACGTGGCGATCAGCCGCAACATCGTCGGCCAGGTGGTCCGCGACGGCACGCCGCTCCTCCTCGGTGATGCCCGAGGCGACGAGCGCTTCAAAGCCTTCGAGAGCGTCGTGGTCCAGGGCCTGCGCTCGGTGATCTGCGTGCCGCTCGTCGTGCGGGGCGAGGCGATTGGGATCCTCTACGTCGACAACAGCCTGCACGCCGAGTTGTTCACCCGCGAAGACCTGGAGCTCGTGACGGCCTTCGCCAACATGGCCGCCTCAGCCATCGATAACGCCCGTCTCCACCAGCAGCTCGCCGAGCAAGTCCGGGCCATCGGCGCGATGAAGACCACCCAGGACCGCATCCTTCGGAGCGTCACGAGCGCGATCATCGCCGTCGACCGCGCCGGGACGATCACCAGCTACAATCGCGGCGCCGAAGACGTTCTCGCCGTCCCGACCGAGCGCGCTGTCGGCAAGCCCCTGAGCAGCGTGCTCCCACCGCGCTTCATGCTCGCGCTCGGCGCACCCTTCGATGGCGGCGGCTCCGAGCCGGGCATGACCATCCAGGGCTTCGAGATGGCCGGCGACCTGCCGGGCCGAGGCTACGTCCACCTCCAGCACCGTCTGTCCCCGCTGCGCGACGAGGCCGGCGCGACCATCGGCTACGTGCTCGTCCTCGACGACCGAACCGACCGGGAGCGGCTCGAGCGCGAGCGGCGCCAGGCGGCAGCCGAGCGCGAGCACATCAAGTCGATCTTCGAGCACTACATGGCGCCGGCCGTCTTTCAGGAGTTGTTGCGGCAGGGGCCGGAGCGGACGGGGATCAGCGGGGACCGTCGCGACCTGACGATCCTGTTCGCCGACATACGCGGCTTTACCGGCATGTCCGAACGGCTCCCGCCCGAGCGAGTCGTCGAGGTGCTGAACGGCTACCTCGACGCGGCTACCAAGGTCATTTTTGAGCACCAGGGCACCATCGACAAGTTCATCGGCGACGCGATCATGGCGCTCTTCGGCGCACCGGTACCGATCGAGAACCATCCGATCCAGGCGGTACGTGCGGCGCTGGCCATGCAGCGCACCTTTGCCGAGACGTCACCCGCTGGCGGCCAGCGAGCGAGCTTCGGTATCGGCATCAACTCCGGTGAAGGCATCGTGGGAACCATTGGCGCGAGCCAGTTGATGAGCTATACCGTCATTGGCGACGTCGTGAACGTGGCCGCACGCCTTCAGGGCGAGGCGCGCGCCGGGGAAGTCTTGATCACCGAAGAGACCTTCCGCCGGGTCTCGGGCGAGGTGGAGGCGGAGCCGCTTGGGTCGATCTACGTGAAAGGTCGACTCTCGCCGGTCACGATGTATAAAGTGACCTCACTGCGACGTTGACGCAGCCGCGGACCGAGGAGGGGGCTCGTGACTGGCTTTTTCCCGACGCTTGGTGACCTCGTCGCCAGACTCCGCTGGGTCATCCTCGCGCTGTGGATCATCTTCGCCGGCGTCTCCGCCATCGGGGCCAGCCACGTCAAGGGCGAGTTGATCAGCGGCGGCATCAACGTCCCCGGCAACGAATCGGATCGCGGCGGCAAAGTCCTCGAAGAGGAGTTCGACCGGGTTCCCACCCGCACCGCGGCCGCGATCTTCACCAGCAGCACGCTCACGGTGGACGACCCGAAGTACAAGGCCGCCGTCGAGAAGGCGCTCGGTAACGTCAAGAACGTCGACGGCGTCTCCAACGTCCTCTCGTTCTATTCGACCGGCTTCCCCCGGCTGGTGAGTCAAGATCGACACACCACCTACGCGCCGATCACCTTCGCCGGCGACGAGGAAGAGGCGAAGGCGCACATCCCCACCGTGCGCGACGCGCTCCGCCAGGATCTCACGGACCTGGATTCGGCGTACATCATCGGCTTCCCAGCCGTCTCTTATGACATCTCAGACGGAAGCGCCGAAGACCTGCATAAGGCGGAACTGTATAGCCTGCCGCTGACGGTGTTCCTGCTGCTGGTCGTCTTTGGGACCGTGCTCGCGGCCGGCCTGCCGGTCATCCTCGGCGCGGCAGCCGTGGTCGCGGCACTCGGCGGCCTGTACCTCGTCGCACAGCACATGGAGACGTCCATCTTCGCGATGAACACCGCCTCCATGATCGGGCTTGGGCTGGGCATCGACTTCTCACTGCTGATGGTCAGCCGCTTCCGTGAGGAACTGGCACGCGGGCTGACGCCGCATCAGGCGACCGTTCGGACCGTCGCGACGGCCGGCCAGTCGATCGTCTTCTCGGGCCTGACGGTGATGCTCGGGCTCTCCGTCATGCTCCTGTACAACCTGACGCTCGTGCGCTCGATCGCGCTCGGCATGCTGCTGGTCGCCGGGTTGGCGGTGCTCGGCGCCGTCACACTGCTCCCGGCGCTGCTGTGCGTATTCGGACGCAGCGTCAACGCCTTGAACCTGATCCCCGGCCGCAAGGCCGGCGCGCAGCCGAAGGTGGGCACCGGGCGCTGGCACGCCTGGAGCCTGCTGGTCATGCGCTTCCCGTGGGCGTTCTTGATTCTCTCACTCGCCGTCCTGATCGGCATGGCGTGGCCAGCACGCGAGATGAACGCCATCGGTGCTGGCGGGCCGCAGGGCGTCGGCCCGGAGGCGGA
This sequence comes from Chloroflexota bacterium, assembly GCA_020845495.1. Next base: position 303,165 of record JADLFM010000128.1, on the reverse strand, counting down.
GTCGCGCAAGGGCTTCGACGTCCTCGCCGCCGCGTTCCCCCCAGGCGAGGTGGCCCCGATCTCGATCCTGATCCAGACCAACAAGCCGGACGGCGCGCTAGACCCGACGGTCCGGGAAGGGATCTGGCGGCTGACCAAGGATCTGGAGAGCGATCCGCGCGTTGCCCGCGTCGAGTCGATCGCGAACCTCCAGCCGAACATGACGCTCGAACAGTTCAAGGCGATCACGCCGGCGCAGTTATCGGCCGATCCACGTCAGAAGGCCATCGCCTCCCAGTATCTGAACCTCGATAAGGGGCTGGACACCTACCACATTTCGGTGGTCTCGAAGTACGCGGAAGTTGACCCCGAGACCACGAACCTCGTATCCGACATCCGCGCGTCGATCGTACCGGGCGTCCGTGAACTGAGCGGCACGAACGCCCTGGTCACCGGCCAGTCCGCCCTGACGCTTGACTACCGCAACGAATTGTTCGCGCAGTTTCCGACGCTCGTGGGGCTGGTGCTGCTCGTAACGTATGTGGTGCTGGTGCTCTTCTTCCACTCGCTGATTTTGCCGCTCAAGGCGATCCTGATGAACCTCGTCGGGATCCTGGCGAGCTACGGCTTCCTGGTGATGGTCTTCGAGTGGGGCATCCTCGATAAGGTGCTCGGCTTCGAGCACCTTGGCCGGCTGACGATGTTCCCGCCCGTGATCTTGTTCTCGATCCTGTTCGGGCTGTCCACCGACTACGAGGTCTTCCTGCTCAGCCGAGTCAAGGAGATCTACCGCCGCACGAACGACAACGAGCACAGCGTCGCTGAAGGGTTGGAGCGCACGGCCGGGATCATCACGGCGGCCGGCCTGATCATGATCGTGGTCTTCGGCTCCTTCGCGATGGGCAACGTCCTGGTCATCAAGGAACTGGGCGTCGGCCTCTCGATGGCGGTCCTGCTCGACTCGACGATCATCCGGGTCGTGCTGGTACCGGCCTCGATGAAGCTGATGGGCCATCTAAACTGGTGGATGCCGAAAGCGCTCAACTGGATCCCGGAGATCTCCGAAGGTGGCGAGGAGGAGCATGGCGCGCCGATCCCCGCACACGGGTCGACCGGTCGGATCTGCCCGACGTGCGGCCAGCAGTTGCCGGCCCGAGCGCGCTTCTGCGGACGCTGTGGGACCACCCTCGGCGGTCAAGCGGCGTACGGCATGCCATACGCGCAGGGGGGTCCAGTCCTCGTGGCGGCCGGCGCGGGCGGTGAGACATTGATGACGAGCAGCCTTGCACTCGATCCGTCGATGGCCGCACACGATCCGGCCGCCTCGGCGATCGCGTCGCCGGGGCCGCCCGGGCCCACCGGGCTGCGCCGGATCCCGATCCTCATTCGCTTCGGCAACGTCGAGCAACGGGCCTGGCTCAACCTGCGTGACTGCCAGGTCGAGAAGGACCCGCGCATGCCGAGCATCCCGACGATCTCGGTGCAGGGCCTGGATGTCCGCCCGATCCCCGGTCAGGATCCCCCAGAACTTCAGATCCGCAATGCGCGGGTCCGGTTCTAGGGTCAGTCGAGGAGCACTGCCCGTGGAGCATCAGCCACCACGCACACCCCCACCTCCGGCGCCGCCGCTGGATACGCCGCCAACAACTTCCCAGACGGCGTGTCCAGCCTGCGGAGATCCCCGTATGCCCGGCGCCCGCTTCTGCGAAGAGTGCGGCTTCGACTTCGGGACGGCCGAGAACCCCGCCGCCCCCGACTCCGCCGGGACCGGCGGGATGCTGCGGGGACCGGTGTTGTGGGCGGTCATGATCGTCTGGGCAGCGATCGCCATTGGCGCCCTCGCCTGGATCTACTCAGCCGCGATCCGGCAATAAAAGGCGACGGGCAGATGAAGCTCGTCGTGCTCGAAGGGCCAACTGCCCAGCACGAGTTTGTCGTGGCCGGGCCGGACGCCACGATCGGCCGGGCTCCAGACTGCGCCATCCGGCTCTACGATCCGCAAGTCTCCCGACACCACGCTCGCCTGCGATCGGCCGGCGGACGGGTCGTTCTGGAAGACCTCCAGCCAGCCAACCCGAGCATCGTCAACGACCGGCTGGTGCGCGGATCGCGCTGGCTCGAACACGGCGATCTGATAGTCGTGGGGGGCGTGCTGCTCCAACTCGACCTTGGTGCGGAACGAGCTCGGTGGCACGCCGACCGGCAACCGACCGTACACCGGCCGACCGAAGCGGGCTCACCGTCTGTGGAGCCATCGGGGCAGGCCCTATCCGGAGCATCGCACGCACCGGCCCAGAGTGGACCGCCAGCACCTCCGGCTACCTCCGGCGAGCCGTCTGGACCAGGCACGACCGGCACGCAGCGTGAACGAGTCAGGCCGAACGTGCCGGCTAGATCGGACCGGACCAGGCCACCCGCGGCTTCCAGCCCGCCACGAACGCCCACACCGCAAACGCCCACACCGCAAACGCCCACACCGCAAACGCCCACACCGTCAACGCCCGCCGTCCGCCTCCACGCACCGCTGGTGCCGCCCGCCATCCCGACGCCGGGCGCCCTGCGCGCGGGTGCCCGTCGCCTGAAAGCGGCCGGCGAGCAGCTCGTCGCGACCATCGCCCCGTCGGTCCCGCCGACGACGGAGCAACAGAGCGCGACACGAGCGGCACTCCTACGGCTCGATCGGGTCCTTGCTCGGCATCAGGAGCTTGGCGGAGATGCCGAGCTTGCCAGGTTTGCCGCGCTCTTGCATGCCCGGCTCAGCAATCAGACCGACTTGACCCAGTTGTTCGCTCTCGGCGCGGAAGCAGGCGCGATGGGCGCCTGGACACGGCTTGCTCATGAGGCCATCGGCCTGATCGACGGACTGGAGCAGGCGAGTCACGGAACCTATCGAGAGGTTTGAGACCCGTTTGGCGGGGAAGTACTCACGCCCGTCCTCCGATGAGTTCGGCATCTCGCGCATCTGAGTGTTTTGACCGGATGAGCAGGATTGACGGTGTGGGAGCCGCTCCACCATCAATCCTGCCCCCCTGCTCTACAACCGCGGCGCGCGGGCGCCAGGCTCGATCCTGACGGCGTGGATGGCGTTCGTATACGGGAACGATCCGTGCCGGTCGAACAGGTCCGGGTAGACCGGGCCACGACGGTCGAGCCCGACGTCGAGGCCCTCGAAGACGCCGAAGCTCAGCGTTGGCGACATCGCCGTCCAGCCGACGGCTCCGGCACCGTCGAGCATGAGACGACCGCGCCCCTGGCGGTTGCCCAGCGCCTCGTATTCCAGGATTACCTCGTGGTCGCCGTCGTGCAGCGCCACGCCGGGCAGCGTCACCGTGTCGCTGAAGCCGTTGTAGTGGACGAAGATCTGGCCCCGTTCGATCCAGGCGACCATTCCGCCGATCGGATCGCCGAGGGCCCAGAGGATGCCCTGGTCCGTCTCGCGGTGGCTGAACTGCACGCGGATCCGAAACGATCGGTCGCTGATCTTCGGCATCACGTCGGCCCGAATGACGGTCTGCATGCCGGGCAGGTACGTCCGGGCTTCATCCGCCAACTCCCGAGCCCACGCCGGCGTGTCGAAGAACTTCTGCGGTCGGCTGCGGTTGTCGAGCGGATAGACCTGATTCTCCCAGGCTGCGGCGTCGAACGCCTCGACGAGCGCGGCGAGCCTGTCTGGATGCTGGGCACGCAGGTCGACGCTCTCGGAGAAGTCTGCCTGAAGGTTGTGGAGCGTCCAGTTATCCATGTCGATCGGCTCGCCGCGCCGTTGGATGGATCGTGCCAGCCAACCATCGCGGTAGAAGGCGCGGTTTGCCCAACACTCGTAATACTGCTCGTTGCGGGCCGCGGGCGCGTCTGAATCGAGCAGCACCGGCGCGAACGATCGGCCGGTCATTCCGCGCGTCGGAGCACCATTGATAGTGACGAGTGGCTCCACGCCGGCCAGATCCAGGAGCGTCGGCATGACGTCGGTGACGTGGATGAACTGCGAGCGGATCGCGCCCTGCTCGCGGATCTTCTCGGGCCAGGAGACAATGAACGAGACCCGCCGGCCGCCGCCACCGGTGTACGTCTTGTAGGTTGGGAACGGGGTGTTGCAGACCTGCCCCCAGGCCGACGGGTAGAGCGCCACGCTGCGCGGGCCGCCCAGATCATCGATCCGGAGGCGCTCCTCCTCGACCGGCTTCGGCGTTAGCCCGCTGTAGCGGCGATTGTTGTTGACCATGCCGGTCGGCCCGCCCGCATCGGTGGCGCCGTTGTCCGAGGTGAAGACGATGATGGTGTTGTCGAGTTCACCGATCTGCTCCAGGAAGGCGACGAGCTTGCCGACGTTCTGATCGACGCAGTCGAGCATCGCCGCGTACGTCTCCATGTGCCTGGCGAACAGCGGGCGGTCGTCGGGATCGGTCTCGTCCCAGGCCAGCAGCTTCTCGTCAGATGGAGCCAGCTTCGCATCGGCGGGGATGATCCCGAGCTCGATCTGACGGTGGTAGCGCGCCTCGCGGATCGCGGTCCAGCCGGCGTCATAGCGCCCACGGTACCGAGCCAGGTCGTCGGTCTTCGCCTGGAAGGGCGCATGCACGGCGTTGTTGGCGATATAGAGGAAGAATGGCTTGGTCGCGGACGACGCCCGAAGCTCCTTGACGAACTGGATACCCCGGTCCGTCCAATCGTCGGTGGAGTAGTAGTCGCTCGGGTACTCATCGACGGGCAGGGTCTGATTATTTAGCCGGAGCGCGCTCGGGAAGAAATAGTGGGTCTCGCCTTCCATGAAGCCATAAAAGGTGTCGAACCCGCGCTGAGTAGGCCAGTTGTGTTTCGGTCCCGAGGGGACTGCGTCCAGGGTGGGCGTGTTGTGCCACTTGCCGGTCATGATCGTCTCGTAGCCGCGCGCTCGCAGCGTCTCGGCGATCGTCGCGGCGTCCAGGGGAATCTCACCGGTGTACCCCGGGTAGCCGGGGTTGTTGTTCGCGAGCCAGCCGGTGCTGACGGCGTGGGCATTGATTCCGGTCAGCAGGGCAGCGCGGGCGGGCGAGCAGATCGGATGCGTGGTGTAGTGATTGAAGCGCAGCCCACGCTCGGCCAGCGCGTCGATGTTGGGCGTGTCGATCTCGGAGCCGAAGCAGCCGAGGTCGGAGAAGCCCATGTCGTCCAGGTAGATGACGACGATGTTTGGCGCGCCCTTTGGGGCACTGGCTCGCTCCGGCCACCACGGCGTCGATTCCTCGCGCGTTCGACCGACTGTTCCCTGAAACCGGCCCGGGTCCTGGGCAGCCTCGTCCTGGCCCACAGTCACCTCCTTGCGGGTGAAATCACCTGGCGTGGCCCAGCCTTCCATGTGACGGAGAGACGCCTGATCCTGTCGGCCGCGGTCATTGTGGGGGCGCTGCCGAAGTCCGTCGAAGGCCAGTGTCGGCGCGGCCTACGCGGGGCGTATCGTAGCATCGCACGCTGATACGCGGGTGACATGCGACACAGCCACATCGGCCTGAGGACGAGGTGATGACGCGCGGCCGTGCCGATCGTACCATCGGCAGGCGTTGCTCAGACGATTCGAGGTGCCCGGTATGGTCCCTGCCCGCAATCGGGCGACCGTCGAAGAGCGGCATCCGCTCGAATGAGGTCGTTGTCGAGAGGAGCGTTGCCACGGCGAAGAGCACGAGCATAGGGCGCCCGCGTGTCGATGCCTCGCATGCGTAGGGCCGGGCGTCGGCGGTACCCCGCCCTCAGGCCATCCGGCGGAACGCCAGGCAGGCATTTTGGCCGCCGAAGCCGAAACTGTTCGACACTACCACGTCGACACGCGACTCACGCGCCACGTTCGGCACGTAGTCAAGATCGCACTCGGGATCCGGCACAGCGTAGTTGATCGTGGGTGGGATGATGCCGTGCTGGATCGTCAGGATCGATACGACCGCTTCGAGCGCGCCGCTGGCCGCGAACATGTGACCGGTCATCGATTTGTTGGCTGAGATCGGTATACGCTCGCCATGCTGGCCGAGTGCCCGTCTGATCGCGACCGTCTCCATCTTGTCCCCAAGCGGCGTCGAGGTCGCATGAGCGTTGATGTGGTCGACGTCCTCCGGCGCGAGCCGGGCGTCGTCCAGCGCGAGCGTCATGGCCCGCGCCGATGCCTCGCCGGTCGGGTCTGGCCCGGTCAGGTGGTACGCATCGGCGGTACAGCCAAAGCCGAGCACTTCAGCACGGATTGGGGCACCGCGCGCCTCGGCATGCTCCAGCGCCTCCAACACGAGGACGCCTGCCCCTTCCGCCGCAACGAAGCCATCGCGGCCGGCCTCGAAGGGACGGCTCGCCTGCTCGGGCGCCTCGTTTCGTCTGGAGAGCGCCCCGATCATCGACATGCCAGCCAGCGTCATCTCGCAGATTGGCGCGTCGGCACCACCGGCCAGCATGACGTCGGCAACGCCCCGGCGGATCACCTCGGCCGCCTCGCCAATAGCCGTCGTGCCACCCGCGCACGCCGTGGCCACCGTCGAATTGTAGCCACGGGCGCCGAGCGCGATGGCGATGCTGGCGCCCGCCATGTTGGGCAGCACCATCGCCATGAAGAGCGGGTGAATGCGTTGCCAGCCGCGTTCTCGCAGGGTGGCAAAGTTGCGCTCGGTGACGGCGACTGAACCGACGCTGCTGGAGATCAGCACGCCAACTCGGTCGGCGTTCTCTGGCGTAACGTGAAGCCCGGCGTCTTCGACGGCCATCTTCGCCGCCGCCACGCCAAACTGGCTGAAGCGGGCCAGCCGCCGCGCCGACTTACCGTCCATGAAGCGGGTCGGCTCGAAGTCTTTGACCGGAGCGGCGATCCGCGTGGGGTACGGCGAGACGTCGAACGGACGATCCGAGTACGGCATCATCCCCGGGAACGCCTGCGCGCCAGATCGCCCCGCGAGCAGGCTTCGCCAGGACTCGTCAACCGTGTTGCCCACCGGGGATAGGGCGCCCATTCCAGTCACTACCACGCGGCGTCGTGACACGTCACCCCTCCTCGCCCTCGACTCGTACGCGACCTGCCCGAGCCTCCGACACATCCCTCGGGCGCTATACCCTCAGCGCACACCCTCGACGCTACATCCTCGCTGCCGGTGCCTTCGCCCTGCCTCACTGCCCGTCACCGACGCCGAGCGCCGTCCAGTCCTGGCACTCTCCAGTTCGCCGGCTCGTCAGGCTCCCGCGCGATCGAGCCAGGGTAGCACCTTTCGGAGCGCCGGCAACATCTCCTCAGCGGCCTGATAGCCGGCCGCAGCGTAGGCGTCGGCCTGATCGAAGTGCTTCCAGCCGGTCAACTCGAAGCGCGGCCGGATCACCACGTCCGCGAGCAGGCAGTCTCGAACCGCGCGATCGGCGGTCATGATATCGATGCAGCGAAAGACGTTCTGGAAGATATTCGGGTGCCGCTCGCCGCGGGCCCCGTCTGCGCCGGGCTCCGAACGAGCCGACAGGTCGACGGCAATCACGATGTCGGCGCCCAGATCGCGCACCGGCTGAGTCGGGACCGGGTTCAGCACAGCGCCGTCGACCAGTCGGTACTTCCCGATGACCTTCGGCGGCCAGACGAGCGGGATGGCGCTGCTGGCCCGCATCGCGTCCGCGAGCGAGCCTTCGGTCAGGACGATTGGGCGGGCCGTCTCCAGGTCCGCGGCGACGACCGCGAACGGCACCGGCAACTCCTCCAGGTTCGCGTCGCCAACCAGTTCGCGGTACGTATCTTCCACGCCCTTCGGCGAGAGCAGCGAAGCCATCAGCGAGAAGGTCGGGCGGATCAGACTGGTGAACTTCTCGTGCAGGCGGAGCATCGTCTCACGGCCCTGCGCCACGTCCATGCCGAGCGCTTTCGGCGCAGCGATCACCGAGCCCATGCTCGTCCCGGCCAGAAAGTCGTTCGGGATGTCGTGCTCTTCCAGGAACGAGAACACCCCGACGTGCGCGAAGCCACGAGCGCCGCCAGCGCCAAGCGCCACGCCGACCTTGAGGCCAGCCACATCGCGGGCAAGCCAGTGCATCGCCCGGCTGAACGAGAGGTGCCGCGCTTCGATCGCCAGCGGTGCCTGATTGCGGGCAGCATCCTTGAGGATCTGGGCCAGTCCAGGCACGATCGACCGGGCCGGCATCCCGAGCCGCCGCATCGTGCGCCGCCGGAGTTCCGACAGCGACAGTCCCTCGCCTGAGATGACGATCGGATACGAGCGCTGCTGCACCTCTGGTCGCGCCGCGTGAAACGCCGCGACAATTTCGCCGGCAAATGGCGTCTCGAGTTGGCGCGCTGTAACCAGCAGATAGGTCCGGTCCACCTGAGACAACAAGGTCTCCAGGTCGCCACGGTCCTCGCCGGCGAGATTCAGCACGACGAAGCGGGCATTGTGCCGCAACCACGCGAACGCCTCGGGCAGACTGACCGGCCGCGTCGCCGCCAGGAAGCCGCCATCCTCGGGTAACGACACGATGCGCAGGCGAGCGCCCCCGAACTGAAAGGCTCGGACGCTCAGTCCCTCGGCCCCAGCCGACCAGACGTCGGCAAGGGCCGGCGCTTGCTCGCGCCCGGGTAACCACGACGCCTGCCCGGGTGGCCGATCTACCAGCAGCACGCGCTCGCGGGTCGTCCAGGAGAGGGCAGCCGCCAGGTTGGTGGCGATCAGGCTACCGACGAGCGGCGGCACTCGTCCAACGATCGCGACGACCTCGCACCCCTGCACCCTGGCTGCTGCGCGGCTCGCCTGCGATAGTCGTCCGACCAGCGTCCGACTCAGATTGAAGAGCAAGAGCGGCAGATCCGCCGCGAGGCGAAGAAACTGCTCCCGCGTCACCACCCGAACGGTCGTCGGGCGGACCGTTCGGACGGCCGCCGAACGCGGCTCGCCGGTGAGCACCGACATCTCGCCGAACGCCTCGCCCGGCCCGAGCCGCGAGAGGACGACCTCCTCGCCACCGGGGCGGGCAAGAAACACCTCGACGAGACCTGTCTCGACCACGAACAGGGCATCGCCCGGCTCGCCCTCGCGGACGACGATCGCGTCCGAAGCGAGTGTGCGGGCCTCGAAGCTCGCGGCCAGATCCGGCAGGCGATCCGCCGGCACGCCACGAAACAGCGGGCTGGCGAAGAAGCCGCCCCGCGCCGGGGTGTCGCCGATCGGCCCGCCTTCCACGGCGTCCGCGTCAGTCCAGCAAGCTTCCGAGCACGCCGCGCAACCGCGGCGCCAGCGCGACGAGCCGCCCGTGCACCCGGAGCGCAGCCTCGATAGCCGTCGCCTGTTGCGAGAGCTTGAGAAGTAGCTCGATGTCACGAGGCTGCTGCACGAGTTGTTCGAGAACGCGGGTCGCCGCATCGATCTGGGAGGTCAGCCCGGACGTCTCGACTTCGGCGGCCAACTCGCGGAGTTCCCGGAGCGAGGCGCCGTCTGGCCCGCGAACCCGCTGCTGCATGTCGACGAGGCCGGCCGTCGCCTGATCCAACCCCTGCTCGATCCGCTCCACGCGGTCGGCGAGGCCGCCGAGGCTGTTGGCGAAGCTCACGAGATCCTGACCGAGTTGCCCGATCTCTCGCCGCAGAGCGTCGATAGACGGGGTACTACCACCGTTGGCGGCGGCCGATCGAACCGCCGGCTCGCTGACAGCCGGCTCCCTGGCGACAGACTCGTGCGAGGATGGCTCCCAGGCAATCGTTCCGGGTGACTCCGCATCATCATGAGGACCAACCCTAGACCCGAGTGGCATGTCTGGCGACGGCGCTTCGTCCGGCCTGTTGTCCAGGACGTTGTCCGCGATGGCGGTCTGGCCGGGGTCCATGATAGGGGGCGGCGGTGTCAACGGACCGGATGGCTGCATGGTCGCCCCAGATGCCTGGGCGCTCAACGCAGCCGGCGGCGACAGCTCGGGAGGCGCTCCCAGGCTCGTCATCGGTGAATCGAGATCGATGGCGAGCGTCGCACCTTCGAACGACGATTCCTCGGCGGTCATCGGCTCTGGCTGGGCCTGCTCGAAGACGAACACGGCGTCTCCAATCCGGACCACGTCGCCGTGGCGTAGCTCGCGCGGGTCTTCGAGACGCTCCTCGTTGACGAGCGTTCCGTTCGAGCTCTTGGTGTCCTCGATCGTGATGACCGAGCCGGTCTTCGCAATCCGGGCGTGCTGGCGCGAAACGTTAGTGTCGTGAATAACGATATCGCTGCCGAGACGCCGCCCGATGATCATGACCGGCCGGTCGATCAGGATTTCCCGCTGGTCGACCGAGCCCTGCTCGACGCGCAGCCGCGCTTCGGCCTCTGGCGCGTCGTGGTTGCCGTCGACGGGGTCCAGGTTGGCGCGCGTCGCCGCAAGCAAATCGGGCGACGGCTGCGCGGCTGACCCACCGCCTAACTGCGCTCCACATTGGAGGCAGAACATGAAGTCGTCCGGATTGCGAGTGCCGCACTGCGGGCACGTCATCGGCGGGTGCCTCCGACCAGCGAAAAGTTGGCGCGAAGCGTCACGGTCGCGCCGGCCTCATTGTACCGACCTGGAAGACCTCGCGGAGGATACCGGCACACGCTCGCCAATCCGAGCGCCTCTCATGAGTCGGTGGTACACTCGAAAGTAGGATGCTGCAACGAACGACCCGCCTGTTTGGCATGGGCCGCTACTTCTGGGATGCGATCCGGGAGATCAATCCGGCCGACGTCCGCGCCGACCTCGAACGGCCGGTCGCGATCGACCTGTTCGGCCGAGAGGGTAGCGGCCGGCACACCCTCGCCCACGCGCTGTTCGGCACCAGCGTCGCCGAACGACCCGGCCGCGGTATCTCGATCGCTGGTACCGACGTCGGGGCGGTGGCCGCCGCCGGGCCGACCGACCTCGCCCTGATAGTGCTCGATGCCACCGAACCCGACTGGACGACCGAGCGGCGGATCGCGCAGGAGATCGCCAGCCGAGGCTATCCCGGCTTTCTGGTGCTGACCCACGCCGATCTGCTGCCGTCGCCGGAACAAGGACCGCACGCGCTCCGAGCGCAGTTCCCCGCGCACCCTCCAGAATTGATGGCCGTCGTCGATCCACGCGACGTGATGCAGACTCGACAGCGGCTGCTCGGGCCGATTCTGAAGACCATCCCCCAGGAGCGGCTGGCGCTCGCACACCAGTACCCAGCCATCCGGCACGCGATCGTGGAGGACTTGATCTTCGAGACGAGCCGGGTGAACGCCCAGTTCGCACTGGTGTCCAGCCTGCCGGCGGTGATCCCGTTGCTCGGGTTCTTCGTTGGCGGCGTGGCCGACATGCTCGTGTTGACCAAGAATCAGGCGATGCTGGTCTTCAAGCTCGCCGGTATTTACGGCCGCAACATCGACGACCGTTTCAGCGTCCTGCGGGAGATCCTGCCGGTCATCGGCGGTGCGTTCGTCTGGAGAACGCTTGCCCGCACCGCGGTCGAAGCCGTGGCCGCGCCAGGTGGGCCAACCGCTGTACTCGCCGCTCTACCGAAGGCAACCGTCGCATTCGCGGGAACGTACGCCGTTGGAGAGGCGGCGCGCTACTACTACGAACGGGGCGAGAAGCCGCCGCCCGAGGCGATCGCCGCCTTCCGCGACGAAGCGCTGCGGCTCTACTCGACAATCAATGACCAGTTGAAGGCGCGCCTGGCGAAGGCGCGAGCCCGCTCGGCCTGACTTCTTGATAGCCTGAGGCGCAGTCAGGCCAGCCGTGAGACGGCCTGACATCCAGTACGCACCCAATACTATGGCCTGCTACCAATTGGCGCGGCATCCGCTCAACGTCACACCCGACCGGCCTGGACGCCACACGGCCCGGCGTCCACCCACACGGTGCCGGCCGGCTCGGGCGGCACTCCTGCCGCATCGCCGCAACGTTTGCCGGGCTTCAAGGCAACGTGTATAACCGTCTCGCTCGACGAGGAGGAGGATTCGTGGCCCGCACCCCGTTCGACTTTACCTGCCCAAGCTGCCGCAAGACCTTCCCCAGCGCCGATTGGGGCACGGTCCTGAACTGCCCGCATTGCGGTGAGCGAGTGGGGCGGATCGCGCAACTGGATCAGTTGCTCGATCAGTGGTTCTACCCGCGCCGCTGGCGCGCTGACCTTCATCAGCCGAACCCGTTCTACCTGATCGAGAAGCTCTGGACGGCCAACGGTCAGGGCGAGACGCTCTACAACGGCATCTCCCCGCAGCACGCCAACTACGACGTCTTCCGCCACCTGGTCACACGGCTCGTGGCCCAGGGCATCGACGAGGGCTGGGTCGAACTGGAGTTCCCGGACGATCCACTCGAAGAGAACCCGGTCTATCAACTCAAGTTTACCGACCCGGACCGGTTCGCACGGGGCGTCGAGCGGTTGTTCCCCGAAGTGAACTGGGACGAGCAGATCGAAGTCCCGGCTCAGCCGGAGTCCGAGGTGAGCGCCGCCGATGCCGCCGCGGCAGCGGACGCCGACAAGGCTGAGGCCGCCGCCTCCGAGCCGACCTCGATCAGCGCGGCCCGCTCCTCACGGCGAGGCCGGCGGGGCAAGTAGGTCCGCCGTCACCACGACGCTGCCCCTCACCCGACCACATCGGACTATCGGCTGGCCCTCCCGTCCCGCTCCCTGCACACGGGAGCAGGACGGGAGGTGAGGAAGGCCCTCACGCTCCGAGCGCCGCGCCCGCCCGGATCTGGTCGCAGATGGCGTCGGTGACCTCGTCGGTGGTCGCGCGGCCCCCGAGGTCCGGCGTGAGCACCTTCCCCGCCCGCGTGACCGCTTCAATTGCCTGGGAGATCTGCGCGCCCATCTCCCGCTCGCCCAGGTAGTCGAGCATCAGCGCACCTGCCCAGATCGCGGCGATCGGGTTGGCGATGCCCTTGCCTGCGATGTCCGGCGCCGAGCCGTGGACCGGCTCGAAGAAGCCCGGCACCTTGCGGTCAGGATTGACGTTCGCGCTCGGCGCAAGGCCGAGGCTGCCCTGGAGGGCGGCGGCGAGGTCGGTCAGGATGTCGCCGAACAGGTTCGAGGCGACCACCACGTCCAGGCTCTCCGGGTTGCGGACCATCCGCGCGGCCATCGCATCGACGTGGACCTGCTCGGTCTGGATCTCCGGGAAATCCGCCGAGACAAGCTCGAAGATGTGGTCCCAGAAGACCTGACAGTGCTGCATCGAGTTCGACTTGGTGACGCTCGTCACCTTCTTCCGACCGTCTCGCCGCGCAACCTGGAAAGCGTGGCGCATGATTCGCTCGACGGCCGGCCGGGTGAAGACGATGCTCTGTATCGCGACCTCGTAGTCCGCATCGGTGTGGACCCGCCCGCCAACGCCAGCGTACGCCCCCTCAGTGTTCTCACGCAGGACGACGAAGTCGATGTCCTCCGGCCTCTTCCCGAGCAAGATGCCCTGCAAGCCGGGCAGGAGCCGGCAGGGGCGCATGTTGACGTACAGGTCGAAGCCCTTGCGAAGCGGCAGCAGCAACCCCCATAGCGAGACGTGGTCGGGTACGAGGCGCGGGGACCCGACTGCGCCGAGGTAGATTGCGTCGAACGGCGCGAGGGTCGTGAGGCCATCCTCGGGCATCATCCGGCCGTGCTCGAGGTAGTAGGCGCAACTCCAGGGAAACGACGTGAATTCGAGACGGACGTCCCCGCGAACCTCTTGCGCGGCGGTCAGGGCGCGTATGCCGGCTGCGATGACGTCCTGGCCGATGCCGTCGCCGGGGATCGTTGCCACGGCGTAGTGTCTCACGCTGGTGCCTCCAGATGGCGCTATGTACGAGGCGCCAGCGGCTCGGCCCTCGCCGTTCACCCGCTGGCGGGGCGCGAGGATGTTACGAGACACGGCGGCGTTCGTTGACGTAGGTGCGCCAGCCGACGACGGCCGCGGCGCCGCTCACGAGCGCTACCAGGAACAGCGCCGCGAGCATCGGCGGCCCGAGCCGGAGCACCGGCCCCTGGATGACGAGACGGGCAAGCACCTGCGCGAGCAGCAGGTTGACGGCGACGATGCAGAGGATCGTGGCGATCACCGCGCCTCCAGGCATCCCTTGCCGCACGTCCTGCCTCTCCGCGCCGCCCAGACTTCTGGCAGGCCACCGTCGGGTGGCTGCCGTAGGCTTCGCACGCTGATGGTTCGACCGAACGCTGATCTGCGATCGGCGCCTCTTCGAGATGATACAATAGCGCCCCTGTGCGAACCCGGCCCGGTCCCGCCGAGCATCTCGATCCCCGGGCCCAAGGAAGAGAGGCAACGGACGTGGCAGGTGGGCTCTGGGTGTCGTATCTGATCGTGTTCATGGCGAGCTGCTGTACGCTCGTCCTCGAGTTGGTAGCCGGCCGGATTCTGGCGCCGTTCATCGGCGTCTCGCTGTACACCTGGACGAGCATTATCGGCGTCTGTCTGGCCGGTATCTCGATTGGGAACTATCTCGGCGGCGCGCTCGCCGACCGTTATGGCTCGCGGCGCTCGCTCGGCCTGATCCTGCTTGGCGGCGGGTTATTCAGCCTGCTGATCCTGCCGCTCGCGGCCTGGGATCTGACGACTCTGCTGCCGCGACTCGGGCCAGCCGCGATTGGCCGCGACGCCTGGTTGATGATCCGAATCGTCTCGCTGACGTCGCTCCTGTTCCTGCCGCCGACGCTGGTCCTCGGTATGGTCTCGCCGATCGTCATCAAGCTCGCGGTGACCGACCTGCGCCACACCGGCAGCATCGCCGGCAAAATCTACGCCTACTCGACTGCCGGCAGCATCTTCGGCACGTTCCTGACCGGCTTCTACCTCGTGTCGACGTTCGGAACCCGGAACATCGTCCTGGGTGTCGCGATCATCTTGATCCTCATGGCGGCCGTCTTCGGCGAGTTCTTCCGGCGCACCAAGAAGAGCGACGCCCCGGTCGCTGCTGCGACGGCTACCGTCCTGGCGCTTCTGATCTTCTGGATCAACCCCCACAGTACGTTCTCGGCCGAGCGGCCAGACGCCCTGAACAGCGGCTGCTACAAGGAGACCAACTACTTTTGCATCAAGGTGATCGATGAGGATCCATCGCCGCAGCGGCTGACCCGCGAACTGGTCCTCGACCACCTGATCCACAGTTACAACTCGCTCGCGGACCCGACCTACCTGAAGTACGGCTACATCAAGGTGTACGCCGAGATGATCGAGACGCTCGCTCAGCGCGTCCCCAACTACAGCGCCTTCTTCATCGGTGGCGGCGGTTACACCCTGCCTCGCCAGATGGAGACGCTCCGCCCAGACGTTCATATCGTGGTGTCGGAGATCGATCCAGGCGTCACCCAGACGAACTTCGAGATGCTCGGCGTCGACCCGAATACCAGGATTGTGACCTACAACGCCGACGCTCGGCAGATCGTCGAGCAGTTCCAGGGGCAGGAGAAGTTCGACCTCGTCTTCGGCGACGCCTTCAATGACCTTCAGATCCCGTACCACCTGACCACGAAGGAGTTCACCCAGAAGGTACGAGCGATGATGAAGGACGACGGGATGTACCTGGCCCTCGTCATCGACAAGCTCGTGGGCGGACGCTTCATCCCGGCCTATGTACGGACAGTCCAGGAAGTGTTCCCGTACGTGTACATCCTGAACGACGCGCCGAACTGGAACAGCGAAGCGCCGAACACCTACGTCGTCGCGGCCAGCGCCACGCCGATCGACTTCGAGCGGCTGAAGATCGTCGCCAACGAGAAGCGCGGCCAGGGGTTGAACGGCGCTACGATCACCTCGGTGATGCCGAAGGACAAATTCGACGAGTGGCTGGCCCAGACACCCGCGCCGGTGCTCACCGACGACTACGCGCCGGCCGATAACCTGGTTGCGCCGCTCTTCGTAGAGCGCGGCTTCTAGCGGCAGGACGCCTCCACGCACTGGTGGGGCCATGGCGCTGGAGACGCATCGCACGGGGCATCGGCGGACCGGCACCGGGCTGCCGACTGACCACCGAGGGACGCGCGTCAGGCGCATGTCGCCACCTGGCTACGGTAGCAAACACCGCACACGCGGGCGGCCGATCGTGCCATACGGCCGAGCCGCGAACGTAGGTGCCCTTCTGGACGACGATGCTGACCGTTTGGCCGGAAAGTGTGTCCGAGCGTACAGTCAGCACCCGCACCGCCTCGGTATACTGGGCGCACCGGTTGAGGCGATGCGGGTGCCCTCTGTCGGGTCGTTGCGAGCTACACCGTCGTTGGCAGGGCAGTAGGGGATCGGCATGCCGAAGCAGGACAGCGCGGGGGCTCGGGTGGGCGAGAGCCCAGCCACAGTGGATGCTCCGGACCCGTCGCCAGCAAGCGCGAACGGTTCGACGGCCGCTCTCCGGCACCTACCGCCGCCCGCAAGCGAACGCGACTACGGCGTCTGGTTGATCGTCGCGGGCATCGTGCTTTCCGCGATCTTGATGGTCGGACTGGTCGCGCTCCCAGGGAGCCGCCCGGTCCCCGAGGGTGCTGCCGTACCCGACGACGAGTTCACCCGCATCTTCGGCAGCGTTCAGGGGCTCCTTGCGCCGAGTAACCACTCGCTACCGGTCGTGCTCGGCAAGCTCATGCTGGCGGCCCTGTTGGGTGGATTGATCGGGTACCGCCAGCGGCTCCACGTCGAAGAGTACATCGTTCACGCGCACGTCATCATCGCCTTCACCGGTGCACTGATGATGATCATCATCGGCAACGAGATCGTGCGGGCGGTGGGGCTGCTCGGCGCCGGCAGCATCATTCGCTATCGTACGCCAGTCCGCGATCCAAAGGCGCTGGCATCGTTGTTCGTGACGATGGGCATCGGCATCGCCATCGGGATCGGTCTGTTTGAGCTTGCCTTCGTCGCGGGCGTCCTGATCGTCGCGCTTCAGGGGATGATGGGGTCGCTGTCGTCTCTGCTCCCGGCGACGCTCTACAACCCCCAACGCGGCTACACGCTCACTGTGACCGCCGACGACGGTATCGACGCACTGGCCCGCCTCAAAGCGTGCTTCGCCACAAACGATATCCGTTATCGCTTGCTCGAATACGATGCACGAGCGGGCAAGAAGGACAACACGGTGAAGATCGCGCTTGCCGTCGAAGCCAATGCGCACGTGACCACCGAGGATCTCACGCTGCTCGTGCTCGAACACGGCGTGCAATCCGTGCACTGGGAGGAAGAGGCATGATGACGGTCAACGGTCAGGCCGACGGTCTCGCGGCGCACGGCACCGGCCGCATTCCGCTTCAGCGCCTCGAATACCCCGGCAGCCTGGTTGTCGTCGAGGGCGTGGACGGGAGCGGCAAGAGTACCCAGCTGCAACTGCTGCGCGAGTGGCTCGTGGAGCAGGGCGCCGACGTGCTGTTCACCGAGTGGAACAGTTCCAGCCTGACTCAGAAGGCCGTCCGGCGCGGCAAGCGCCGGCTCTGGCTCGGCCATCTGAGCTTCGTGCTTCTCCACGTCACCGACTTTACCCATCGCTACGAGAACATCGTCCTACCGGCCCTCCGCGAAGGGAAGCTCGTCCTGGCCGACCGGTACGTCTTCACAGCCTTCGCTCGGGACGTTGCGCGGAACGCCGACCGCGCATCCGTGCGACGGCTGTACAGCTTCGCGGTGCAGCCGGACCTGGCGCTCTACTTCCACGTCCCGCTCGACGTGGCAATGAATCGGGTGCTCACCGGTCCGGGCCGCGAGGGGCTCAAATACTATGAGGCCGGCCTCGACCTCGGGCTGAGCATGGACCCTCAGGAGAGCTATCGGCTCTTTCAAAGCCGAGTCGTCACCGAGTACGACCAGATGATCGACGAATACGGCCTGACCGTGATCGACGCAAATCGGTCGATCGACCCACAGCGCGAAGAGGTCCGCGAGCTCGCCCGCCCGATCCTCGAGCGCCATCTGAAGGTGCTCGAAGAGCGCGAGGAGAGCCGCTACGAGCGGCGCCGGCGGCGGGAGGTGGTGCGTGGCTGACGAGCGCACGTATCCAGGCTACTTGATCGCGTTCGAAGGCCCCGAGGGCGCCGGGCGACGCGAGGCGCTCGCGCAGGCGCGCGGCGCGCTCCAGGCCCGTGGCAAGGACGTCGTCGTCAGCCGTCCGCTGGGTGCGACGCTCGCCGGCGGCATCTACCGGAGCGCCGCCCCCCTGAACGAGTTGTCTCCCCGCACCCTCGTGCTTGTGGCGGCGAGCGACATGGCCGAGCGGCTGGAGTGGGAAATCCTGCCGGCCCTCAACGCCGGCAAGGTCGTTCTCGCCGACCGCTATATCTACCGCATCATCCAGGGCATGGCGCGTGACCTCGACACCGAGTGGCTGGAGACGCTATGCGCCCCCGCCCCGCGTCCAGACCTGGTGTTCCACTTCGCCGGCGATCCGTCCATCCTGTCACGGAAGCTCGACCTGACCACGCTCGACCTGTACGAGGCGGGGATGGACCTGGGGTTGACCCGCGACGTGCCATTCAGCTACCAGCTCTATCAAGAGCGAACGCTGGACGCGTATGAGGAGTGGGCGGAAGCGCACCAGATCGAGATGGTGACGCCGGCCACTATGAGCGAGATGATCGGGCGCATCGAGCGGCTCCTCGGGCTGGAGGCGTCCGACTTCAACGTCCGGCACCACAGTGTGCTCGAGATGCTCTACAAGCAGTATCACGACCCACCGCACGCTCAGCAGGTCGCGACGCTCGCTCTCCAGCTTTTTGACCAGCTCAAGCCCCTGCATAGCCTTGGCGCCCGCGAGGCGGAGCTGCTGGAGTTTGGGGTGCTGCTTCACAACGTCGGAGAATCGGACGGCGAGGAGCGCGACCGTCACATCCGGACCGCCGCCACGATCCGCAACAGCGAGCTTCCCGGCTTCAGCGCCGACGAGCTCAATGCGGTGAGCGTCATCGCGGCCGCCCATACCATTCAGCATCACCGTGAGCTCGAGGCCTGGCTCTCCACCGTGCCTGTCGAGTACCGCGACGCCGTCGAGAAGCTTGCGCCGCTCGCCCGCCTGGCCGATGCCATGGACCTGAGTCACGAGCAAACGGTCCGCTGGGTCGAGGCCGTGCTGGACGAGGACCGGCATCTGTTGGTTCGGATGCAGAGCCGGACGAAAGCCCGCACCGAGGTGAAAGCGGCCCGCGATCGTGCCCACCTCGTGGAGCGGGTGTACGACGTGACTGTCGACGTCGTCGCAGAGCGGCAGGGGCCGCCGCCGGCGACCGCAAAACTTGCGCCGTTGCCCGGTTCGGCGGCAATCTCACAGGAGGAGGGCGCATGCCGAGCCGCGAAGCCGAGTACGACCTGATCGCCGCTCTCCACGACCAGCTCGAAGACATCGAGAGCTACGACCGGTATCTCAAGGATGCGAAGGGCTGTGAGGATTGCAGCCGCATCTGGGAGCGCCTACGCGCCCAGGCCAACGAAGCCGTGTCGACGATTCGGGCTGAGCTTCAGCGCCACGCGGCCAGGTAAGCCTGCGACGCCCGGGGAGCCCGGTGGCCTGTGCGCCCGCCGAAGCGCCGGCGCAGATGCGCCACTCACGCACACGAACGAGCACCGTACACGAACCTTTGCCTGTGAGGCTCCAGACCCGGGCGTCCCGGACCGGTGGCGGAGCCTCGTACGCGCCTCGAGGGGGCCATGCGACTCCAGGATCATCAGGAGATCGAGTTCAAGCTCAGCGTCACCGGCGGCGATCTGGACGCCATTCTTGAAGACGTGGCGTCGCTGCGTTCGCTGGCTGGCCTTGCGCTCGATACTCCGCGTCGGCACCACCTCCACGACGTCTACTGGGATCTCTCAAACGGCTCCGTACACGAGCATGGCCTCTCCCTCCGCCTGCGCCACATCGACGACCGGGTGCTGTTCACGGTCAAGGGTGGCACGAGCTCGCACGATGGCTTGTTCCTGCGCGACGAGCTCGAGCTACCGGCGACCCGTGAGTCCTGGGCAACGATCCGGCGGGAGTTCGCCGAGCGTGGCGTCGCGCTGCGCGATGACGGGCAGCGAACCAGTGCGGGCAGAGCCGGCGTCACCACGTCGGACCCGATGGCCTGGCTGGCCGCGGCCGGCCTGGTGGTGACCCAGGATCGACGGACCGAGCGTACGGTCCGCAACGCTCTCCGGGCCGGCGTCCCGGTCGCCGAGCTCGCACTGGACCGCACCCGTTACGACTTCGGCCACATGCAGGTGGACTACCACGAGATCGAGATCGAGCAAATCGGCGCCGGCGACGGCTCGCTGGCACGCCGCCTGGGCGAGGCGCTGGTGAAACGCTATCCCGATCGCCTCGAACCCTCCACCATGGGCAAGTATCGGCGCGGTCTCAAGCTCGAACGTAGCCTGCGCGACGCGGGGCGGCTCTGAGCGGGCTACCCCTGACCCGTCCCCGTCCACGCGCCGAGCGGGTATTGCACTGACCCGGTCTCTGCACCGACCGGGTAGACCACCACGGGCAATTCCCCTTGCTGCTGCACGACCGGCGGCAGCGTCCCGATGTTGCGGCCGGCCTCGTCCCAGGCCAGGCGTCCCCAGAACGTCGTGACGTTCAGGTTCCCGAACGCGGCCCTGACCGCGCTCGGAACGAGCGACTCAGCCCGCTCGATCGCCAGTTGGAGCGCCAGACCAGCGGCTGCACCGGCCGCCGCGCGCGTATCCGGTGGGTACCCGTGGCGGGCCTGGAACCGCGCGGCGAAGTCGCGGGCTGACCCAAGCACTGGGCCGACGCCGGTCAGGCGCGGCGACCACCAGTCGACGGTGAGGGCGCCGTCGTACAGGGAAGGCGGCAGCCCGCGTCGGTCGTCAGAAACTGGGAGCGGAACGATCGTGCGCATCGGCGGGCTGAGCGAGAGCGCGCGCGCCCGCCGGATCAACTGGGCCTGTCGCTCAGCATCTCCGACGAGGACGAGCAGGCGCGGCCGGGCGCGCGCCAGCCGCTCGAACGGCTCGCTCACGTCGACGGCATTGGCCGCATACGAGGCCGCTTCCATCATGTCGATTCCGACCTCAGCGGCGCGCCGACGCAGCCCGCCCACAGCGGCGACGTAGGCAGGCTCCTCGGGAATAAGCACGGCAATCGGCCAGGCGCGTGGCGTCACCCGTGCAGCAAGTTCGGCCAGCCCGACGAACAGCCGGTCGTCGGTCGGAAGGATCGAAACCAGGCGAGTGAGCCCGCGGGCATACAACTCCGGCTGGCTCGCATCCGACGCGACCATCAGGACGCCCAGCCGCTCGGCGGCGAGCGCGGCGGTGGTCGTGATCTGCCCTGTGAACGGCCCAAGCAAGAGCCGCACGTCGTCCTCGCGTACGAGACGCTCGATCTGGCGGGCAGCGACGAGCGGTTCGCTCTGGTCGTCATAGACGAGCAGCCGGATCGGCCTGATCGCTGCCCCCAGGGACACGCCGCCACGCTCGTTAGCGGCGTCGGCCCAGGTCTCGTAGCCGGCCTGGAGGATGGCGCCCTCGCGCGAGTAGCGGCCGCTCAGGCTCAGTGTCGCACCAACCACAAGCGCATCGCCTGCTGGGGCCGGCGTCGGCGTCGCACGCGGCGTCGGCGGCGGCACGTCGAGCCGACAGGCCGTCAGCCCACACCCGCCGATCAGCGCGACGAGCAGGCGCCGCCGGCTCACACTCTGCACCGCCTGGCCCGGCTGCGCGCCACTGACCGTGTCCCTGTTGATGGCTCGGCACGTGGTTCGGGGGTGAGTTCGAGTCGGCGGGCTCATAGGCGCCGGATGCTACCACGGAGGGCCGCCGGCGGCCCTGTGCCGACCCTGTGAGCGCATCGTGACGGCTCCCCGCTTGATGCTCCGGGGGGGATGACGTACGCTCGCGACGTGCCGATTGGCGCCGCTCCCGCGGCCCTCGGCCGCCGACCGAGGCGCAGCCGTGCGCCCTCTAGTACACCCGCCGAGGTGTTCGTTACTGCGATGAGTGTCGCATTTCCGCAGGTTGACAGTAAGTTTCGTCCGATTCTTGCCACAAGCGAACCGCCGATTCACTGGCCATCGGCCGTGGTCGGGCTGGTGCTGGCCGTCGTCGTGGTGGTAGGAGTGTCCTGGCTCGCGGCGCCGCGTCGTGGAGACGTTCGCATGGCATCGGCGGCGGCCGCGCCGGTCGAGACGGTCACGCCGCCTGCCCCGACACCGATTCCAGCCCCGCCGCTCCAGTCGGAGGTGCGAGCGCTGCTATCACAGCCGGCCGAGCCGATCGCCGAGCGAGTGCAGGTTGCGTTCACGAACGGTTCGGGCGTCAACGTGCGGGCGAAGCCCGGCGAGCGCGGACAGCGCCTCAAGACGCTCCGTGAGGGCTCGGCGCTCGAAGTCGTCGGCGCCGACCAGACGGTCGATGGCGCCACCTGGCGCAACGTCCGCGATGCGACCGGCACGAGCGGCTGGGTGTCTGCCCGCTACCTCGCGACGGCCGGGCGCTGAGGAGTCGCTCGCGAACTCCCGGCCCGGGGCGTAGGATGGCCGAGATACGTGGCTGCCCGGGCACCTCGGCCGGTACCATTTCCGGAGAGCAGACCGCGCCCGGCGACGGCCGGTGACGCCACCCGATCGGGCAGTCCGCCCGCCCGGTCTGCCTCGACGGAGACACGTTGGACATCAACTGGCTCGGTCACTCGTGCTTCCGGATTCGTGGGCGCGAGGCGACCATCGTGACCGATCCGTACGACCGAACGAGCGGCTATCCAGCGCTTCGGCTCACCGCCGACATCGTAACGATCTCACACGAGCATCCACACCACAGCACGCTCGCTGTCGTCCAGCCGGCCGCCGAGCGACAGCGCGTCGTCAACGGCCCGGGTGAGTACGAGGTAGCGGGCGTCCTGATCGAAGGCGTGACGACCTACCGCGACAAGCAGCGCGGCAAGGTGCACGGCAAGAACACGGCGTACCTGCTGCACCTGGACGACCTGACGGTCTGCCATCTCGGCGACCTCGGCCACACCCTGAATCAGGCGCAGATCGAAGCATTGAAGGACGCCGACATCGTGATGGTGCCGGTTGGGGGCGGCTGTACCATCGACGCGGCCGAGGCGGCCGAGGTGGTGAGCCAGCTCGAGCCGAAGCTCGTCATCCCCATGCACTATGGAACGCCGAACGTGCCCCTCGAGGGCGTGGAGCGCTTCTGCAAGGAGATGGCGGTAGACGACCTCGCGACCATTCCCCGCCTGTCCATCACCAGGTCGGGGCTGCCCGACGAGCCGCGCGTCGTCTTGCTCGCACCGCCGGAGGCGAGGCGCTAGCGCCATGCGAGGGCTACCGCTCAGGCTGACTCGCCCGTTCGTGAACCTCATCCTGGGAGAGCCGGGCGCAGTCCTGACTGAGGAGGCGGAGCGCGAGCTGGCCCTTACCCGTTGGAAAGACCCGTATTTCCTGGCCTTTCGTGCCCGCTGCCTCGCCTGGATCTACGGCCGCGACCCGCGCCGAGACCTTTCCTGACCTTTATCCCCGGCCACGTACCCATGATCCCTCTTCGCCCCCTGCTCCTCATCGCCACACTCGCGGTAGCAGCGGGTGCCCTCGCCACCGTCGCCGGACGGTCGGCGGTGCCGGCTTCATCGGTATCCGAGCCGCGCCCCCTCACCTACGCGGCTATCGGGGCGTCGGATACGGTCGGTGTCGGCGCGGCGGTCCCCGAGCACGAGAACTGGGCCGCCGTGCTTTACAGGCGCCTGCCACCGGGCAGCCGGCTGCTCAACCTCGGCGTGAGCGGCTCCATCGCGCACCAGGCACTCGAACAGCAAGTGCCGGTCGTGCTCGACAGCGATCCCGACCTGGTGACGGTCTGGCTGGCCGTCAACGACTACAATGCCCGGGTTCCGCTCGGTCGTTACGTCGACGATCTCGACACCCTGCTACAGACCCTGCACGCGCAAACACACGCCGTTGTCTTCGTCGGCAACCTGCCGGACCTCAGCCGCCTGCCAGGCGCAAACAGGATGAATCTCGGCGATGTCGACCGCTGGAACGCCGCGATCACCGAGGTGGTGGTCCGGAATGGCGCCGAGCTCGTCGATCTCCGCGGCACCTGGCAGGATGTGGCCGAGCATCCTGAGTACATCAGCGCCGATGGGTTCCATCCAAGTACGCTTGGCTACGCCCGCCTTGCCGACGTCTTCTACGCGGCCGTGGCCCGACGGCTCGAATTGCCGCGATGAGCCTGCTACGTTCGACCGGATCGAGGTCGAACGAGCGAGCCTGGGATGCTGGCTTCCCTGTCGTCGAGGCGCGTGGGCTGGTGAAGCGCTACCACACCGGCAGCGTCGCCGTGGAGGCGCTCCGGGGCGTCGACGTGTCGGTTGCGGCCGGCGAGATCGTCGCGATCATGGGGCCGAGCGGCTGCGGCAAGACGACGCTGCTGCACTGTCTGTCCGGCCTCGACGACTTCGACGAAGGACAGGTTCACCTGGCCGGTACACCCCTGCGGGGGATGAGCGACGACCGCAAGGCCGAGTTTCGGGCGCGCTACACCGGCTTCATCTTCCAGGCGTACAACCTGTTGCCAGTCCTCGACGCTGCCGAGAATGTCGAACTGCCGCTCCTGCTGGCCGGCGTGCGGGGGAAGGAGGCGCGGGCACGTGCGCTCGCCGCCCTCGACGCGGTCGGGCTGAACGACCGAGCACGCCATCGCCCGAGTGAGTTGTCTGGCGGGCAGCAACAGCGCGTCGCCATCGCCCGCGCGCTGGTGAACGAGCCGGCCGTCGTCTGGGCTGACGAGCCGACCGGCAACCTCGACTCGCACGCCGCCGAGGATATCCTGAACCTGCTCCAGCAGTTGAACGCGCAGAAGGGTCAGACGCTGGTGCTGGTGACCCATGCAGCCCAGGTCTCCGAGCGCGCTCACCGCATCCTCTGGATGCGCGACGGCCAGATCGAGCGTGAGGAACGCCCAGGCGCTGGCTCGTCTCCGTCTCAGAATGGCGCGGCGACACGCCTGGGCCACCCTCACCCCGCGCGGCGGCCAGCGTAACGAGGCGGACGTGGTCTCGTCCTGACCACCTTAACTATGCAGGCTATCTTCGGCATCCCGATCTCGATCGTCCTGGCGGTTGTGGCCGCCCTGTTCATACTCGGCGTAGGCGCGCTGCTCGTGGCGGCGCTGCGGAACCGGCTGCTCCTGCTCCTCGCCCTGCGGAACGTGCCGCGCCGGCCGGCGCAATCGTTCCTGATCGCGCTTGGGCTCGCCCTCGCCACCGTGATCGTGGCCACGGCCCTCCAGATCGGCGACACGAT
Organism: Chloroflexota bacterium; assembly: GCA_020845495.1. The sequence goes on along the minus strand of JADLFM010000128.1, from coordinate 278,027 downwards.
GAGTTACACGATACGGTCGCTGGTCGCCGGCACGGTCGGTCGAGCCGACGAGGTCATCGTCAAGCCGCACCGCGATCCACGCCGCTTCGGCCTTGACGCCGTCCAGGCGGTGGCGAACGGCACGTTCCTGACCGGCACCCTGGAGTTGTTCGACGAGTCGGAGTACCAGCGGCTCAGCGCCACGCTCGCCGGCGACGAGCGCATCGCCGCGCTGGCGCCAGCCATGATCGAGCAGGTCGTCGCCGTCAACCTCGCGACCCGGGAGCTCACGGCGCAGGTGCGGCTCCAGGGCCTCCCGCGCGTCTATCCGGCCGTGTTCGGCGGTTTCGAGCGGCAGGACGGCACGAGCGTCTCCCTGGCCGACCTACCTGCTGATGCCATACTCTTGAACGCCGAGGCCGCCGCTGCACTGCAAGCCGACGTCGGCCAACGCCTGCGCCTGTACGTCGAGGCCCGTCAGTTCGAGGTGGAGGTCATGGCCGTCGTCCGAAATGGCGACCTCGGCGTCCAGCCAACCATCGTCATGCCGCTCGACAACCTCCAGCGTCTGCTCGACCGGCCCGGCCAGATCAACCAGATCCTGGTTGCCAATCAGGGCAGCCGCACGACATCGGTCCAACTGAGCCAGGACGTCGCACGGGCGATTCGGCCGTACCTCGTCGACGACGCGGCGGCGAAACGGCTCCAGGAGTTGCTGCGGAGCGACGTCGCGCGCGCTCAGGTGACCTCGGTACTGCCCTCGCTCGACCCGCGTACCCGCGAGCAGGTTCAGACACTGCTCGCCGAAAGCGACGCCGCCGAGCCGAGCTCGACCTTCAAGGCGCTCGCCGCCGATCCAGACCTCGAACGGCGGATCCTGTCGGCTGGTGCGCGCCTGGGCGGACAGGGGCGACCTGGACGAAGCCCCCTGGCGAACGTCTCCACGTTGCGCGTCATCGAAGTGAAGCGGATGAGCCAGGAGCTTGCCGACCGCTGGGGCTCGGCCTTGACGACCGTATTTGTCATCCTTGGCCTGTTCTCGATCGCAACCGGCGTGATGCTGATCGTCCTGATCTTCGTCTTGCTGGCCGCCGAGCGGCGCTCCGAGATGGGGGTGACGCGGGCGCTCGGCGCGAAGCGGCGGCACTTGATAGCCATGTTCCTGTACGAGGGACTGGCGTACGACCTCGCGGCGGCAGCCATCGGGCTGCTCGTCGGCATCACGGTGGCAGTCGGGCTGGTTCAGGCGAGCGCCGGCGTGCTGAGCGGCTTCGGCATCGAGCTGCGGCCGCAGGTCGAGCCGCGCAGCCTCGTCCTGGCCTACTGTCTGGGAGCCGTCATCACGATGGCGAGCATCGCCGCGAGCGCCTGGCAGGCCAGCCGGCTGACCATCGTCGCCGCGATCAAAGACCTTCCCGAGCCGGAGCGAGCGTCGTGCTCCCGCCGCACTCTGGCACTCGGTGGCCTGGGCCTGCTCGCCGGCGCGGCCGGAGTCTGGTGGGGGGGCTGGAGTGCGTACGCCATGCCGCTCGGAGCCGGAATCGTCCTGGCGGTCATCGGCCTCAGTGCGCTGATACAGATCCCATTGCTGCGGGTTGGCCTGTCGGCAGGCGCGGTTGACCGACTACGGTTCACCCTGGGCGGGCTCCTGCTCCTCGGCTACTGGCTGGTCCCGAGTGACGTTCTCGCCTTCGGCCGGCTGCGGCCGTTGCCGCGCAACCTCGACCTCTTCTTCCTGGCTGGGCTGAGCCTCGTCCTGGGGGCCGTCTGGCTGGTGGTCTTCAACCTGGACCTCCTCGGCCGGTTCGTCCGCTGGGTGACGGAGCAGGCGCCCGGCGGGGGGCTGGTGGCGCGCACGGCACTGGCCTTCCCGACTCAGCACCGCTTCCGGACCGGCATGACGGTCGCAATGTTCGGCCTGGTGATCTTCACGATGGTCGTCGCCTCGGTCCTGCTGACCGGTACGCACCGCGCCTACAGCGATCCGGAGGCGATGGCTGGCGGTTACGAGATCCGGATCGACCAGCCGGGCGACGACACCACGCCTCTCCGCGCCCGCCTCGACGCCGTCGATTCGGTCCGGCCGGACGACTTCGCGGCGATCGGGACGCTCCAGTCGACCAACGCCGAGGCGATCCAGCCAGGCAACGGTCTACGAACGTGGCGCTCGGTCAACGTCCAGTTGCTTGACGATGAGTTCATGCGGTCCGTGCGCTCGGGTTTCAGCGGGCGGGCCATCGGCTATCCGTCGGACGATGCCATCTGGGCGGCGCTCCGGGCACGGCCGGGGATGGCCGTCGTGGCCGGGCCGATTGTGCCGCCTCGCCAATCGGAGGCCACGTTCGGGGGGCTGTTACGCCTCGACGGCATCGCTCGCGAGGACACGACCTTCTCGCCGCTCACCGTCTGGGTGCGGGACTCGCGCGGCGGCGGCTCCGTCAAACTCACGATCGTCGGCATCCTCGATCCGCGCGCCACCTTCGGAACCGGGATCTACACCTCCAGCGAGGCGCTGGCGCATGCGGGTGCACCGCCGCCGCAGAAAACGGCCTATTACCTCCGCACCCAACCCGGTGTGGACCCATCCGTGAAGACGGTGGGATTGAACCTGGCCCTGAGCGACAGCGGCCTGCAAGCGACCGAGATCGGCGCAGACGTGCGCCGTATCCTCGGCCTGCGGATGCTGCTGAATCAGTTGCTCCAGGCATTCATCGGCATCGGGCTGCTGGCGGGCATCGCCGGCCTTGGCGTGCTGAGCACCCGCGCCGTGGTCGAGCGGCGTCAGCAGATCGGGATGCTGCGCGCGCTCGGGTTCAAGCGACGCACGGTCCAGGCGAGCTTTCTGCTGGAAGCGTCGCTCGTCGCGCTGCTCGGCATCTTCGTCGGGACGCTACTCGGGCTCGGGCTGGCGTATCGGCTCGTCGAGTACCTTGGGCGGGAGTTCCCGGAGATCGCCTTCAGCGTCCCGTGGTGGCAGATCGCCGGCATCATCGTCTTCTCGTACCTCGCGGCGATGGCAACCACCTTCCTGCCGGCGTGGCAAGCCAGCCGCATCCAGCCAGCTCAGGCCCTTCGCTACGAGTAGCCGCTCACGCTGATCCTTACGTCGATCTCACCGGCTGAAAACCCGACGGCGGCGAGCCCCTTAGCGGATCAGCGTGGACGAATCGTCGGTGCGCTTGCGATGGGCTGACCTGGGCGGCCTGCTGCGCGTGTGCTGCTCCTTGTTACCGGTGACGAGCAGGCCATTAGGATGCGCCGGTAGCGGGGCAGGGGGCAGCGCTGGCGGGCCAGTACCGGGCGACGGTGCGGTGGCTGGCGGAGGTTTCGGGGCGCCCGGCTGCCGGGCAGCACGGAGCAGGCTGTACGTCGTCCCCAGGCCGACGCCGAAGAACAGGCTGCGGAGCAATTCGCCGATGGCCGGCACGAAGCCGGCCTGGAGCGCCAGCCCGAAGTAGCCGCCGCCGAAGGACGGAACCAGCACCAGGGCCGAGAACAAGAACGGCAGGATGCCAAAGAGCAGTCCGCGCACGACCGGCGGGCCGGGCAAGATCGGCTCGGCGACGTGCGAGTAGACGAACGCCCAGGCAATCCCGCCCACGAACAAGATGACGGCCACCGTGACGGTGAACCCGAAGAGCTCACCGTCAAAGTAGCGGTCAGCTCCGCGCTGCGCCAGCTTGACAAGCGTCTGTTCGGGCCGGCGCAACCCCAGCTCGGCAAGCACGTAGAACACGACGTTGACCGCAAGCCACATCTCGAGTGTTGCGACGAAGCCGGCCAGCGCCGTGGTCTCCAGTCGGCGTCCCTCGGGAACGTGCTCGCGTGGGCGCTGCCGCCCAATCGTGGTGCGGCGGTAGGTGGTCGCCAGGAACGCCGCGACGCCGAGGAAGACGATGATGGTCATCACGGCGCGTAGCGAGAACTCGGGCCCGTGCAGCCACGACAGCGCCCGCGGCCCCACGAAGTAGCCGAGCCCGACGAACACCAGGATATAGGTGAAGGAGCCGAGCGTCACAGCCGGCAGGAAGATCCGGTAGGGGATGCCGAACAGACCCGCCATCAGCGGGGTGGCGATGCGCAAGCCCGGGATGATCCGCCCAAGCACGACGGCCAGGCCGCCATACCGCTGAAACCAGCGCTCCGCGCGATCCAGCCGCTCGCGGTCGAGGTGGATGTACCGGCCGTAGCGGTACACCAGCGGCCGGCCACCGCGCCGCGCCAGCCAGTACAAGATACTCGTGCCGACGAGGGTGGCCGATTCAAGCAAAAAGAGCGCCCAGAGGGCGCTCATCCGGCCGGTGGCGATCCAATACCCCGACACGACCATGACGAGATCGGAGGGAACGGGCAATGGCACCCCGCTCTCCTCGACGAGCACGAACAGGAAGACTGCGATGTCGTCGTAACGCTCGAGGAGGCGGAGGAGGATCGCAGTGACCCGCTCCCAGACATCCACTACCGGACCACCTTAGCACCCAAACCGCGGAGTAGTCACCGGTTTCGTGGCAAGCGGCGGGCCGAGCCCCAGACTGTAACCTGTCCGTCGCGTGCCACCCGGCCGTCCAGCCTGAAGCGTCGCTCGCGCGGGTCACCGCGAAGCAGACATCCGCCTGCCCGGCCGCTCGCCCTACCCAACGACTCCGCGATACCCAGGGGCCAAAAGCACGGCCTTCACCGATGCCACGGTGAATCCCACGCCTGCCCTGGCTACTCTCGTGACGATCCCACCGTCAGAGCGGGGTAGATGGCAGCGTGTCATCCCTCCGTGTCGGGGCCGATGACAACGTGCCCGCTGCCTGGACGATCGGCACGATCCAGGCGCCGCCACCTGATCCTCATCATCGACGGACGGCGCCAGCCAGGATACCGGCCATCAACACGACGCACGCGCCAACTACCGATCCCCCGCGAGGTTGGCGGCCGGCTCGGCAGCCGGGCCGGCTGCCGGCGACCGGTGCGCTCGGACCTCGGCGCCGGCGCCGCGTTTCCTGACCGCGTCGACGGCGAGTACGAGCACCGTCATAGCGGCGCCGCTCGCCAGAACTCCAAACAGGGGGTCAAGCGGGTAACGGAAGCGAGCCTCAGGGCCGGCAAAGGCCGCGTTGGCGAGCAGGAGCGGCGGCAGCGCCAGGACGAGCAGCAAACCGAGCCGGCTCGGGCGGCCGAACGCTGCCAGCCCCCCACCAAGCAGTATCAGCGCGGGCCAGACGATGCCGAATTGCCCAGGCTGGAACAGCCCGGTCAGCCAGGCGGCTTCGTCAAACTCGTTCTGGACGGCCAGCGATGGCGGCTCGCCCAGATGCAGCACTCGATCCTCGAACCAGGACCGTTGGCGCGTCTGGGGGTTGGCGTACCGGGCCTCGCCGTCGCGCTTCGAAACCTCGCCGAGCGGCTGGTCAGCCCCGAGGAAAAGCTGGATTGACATGGCGAGCGTACTCGTGACGTAGCGTTGCCACTGCCGTCCAATCGCTTCCAGAGCGACCTCACGCATGACGCCATCCGCCTCGGACGCGCCGAGCCCGAGGTCGGAATGGAGCTCGGTGTAGATCTCCTGGGGCAGTCGGCGGTCGGCGGCGCGCCGGATGACGAGCCGCTTCGCCACTGCGTGTGGTGAGTCCGGCTCAGCGCGTGGGACGTCATCGCGCGAGATGTACTCGGCGTCCGAGCGGGTGATTCGCCAGAGCAAGTGTTCACCTACCGCGCCCGAGCTAAAGCCGCCTCGGAGGGTCGCATCTACGGTTACGGCCGGCAACATCAGGCCGAGGAAGCCAAGCCCGGCGAACGCGGAGAGTGTCAGCGCGCGGCGCGACGGCCGCGCGACGAGCAGGAAGAAGGCCGGAAGGACTGGGATCAGCACTTCGGCGATCGGGCGGAACAGGCTTGCACCGGCCAGCGCCACCCCACCGAGCAGTGCCGCTCGCGCGCCGTGCCCAACCGCCGCCATCGTGCCGAGGACGGCGAGCGCCAGCAACAGCGCAAAAACGCTCTCGGCCAGGATGTAGTGCTCGTAGATCAACAGTTGCCCGCCGATCGCCACCAGCAGTGCGGCGAGCAGCCCGGCTGCGCGCCCAAACGCGAGCCGTCCGATCCAGTAGGTCACGGCGACGGTCGCGAGGCCAAGCATCGCCTGGACGAAGATCAGAGCGCGTGGATCCTCGCTCAGCGCCAGGATGGTTGCGGCAATGAAGAGCGGGTAGCCGAGCGGACGTTTCAGGATCGGATCGAAGCCGAGGCCGCGGGCCAGATCGTAGGCCGGCGTCAGAAAGCTCTGGCTATCGCCCGGCATGAAGAGTGGCGGGATGCGATAGAGCAACGCCAGCCTCAGCACCAGCCCGACCGCCAGCACCACCGACAGCCGGCCCAGGTCAGGATGGCGGCTCCACCAGGCGTGCAGGTTGGCGCTGGCCGCCCAGGGCCGGCGCGCCTCCGCCGGAGCGGCCGAGCGCGAAGTGGTTGTCGTGCGAGCTGCCATCGTCGAACCTGGCCGGCCAGCCGGCCCGAGCGTGATTATAGGGTCGAAGGTGCCCGAGGGACGTTCGACGCTATCAACCGAGGGTCGTTCGTCTCGGGCGTGGCCACGCCCGAGAGTGCGGCCGGGGTGAGCGTCGTCCCGGGCTAAGGCAACGGCGCGAGCAGGTCATGGGGCGAGCATGCGCGGCCGGAAATCTGGTAGCATCCGCCGACCCGTCCACGTCCGTGCCGTCATCCTGACGCCCTGCCGCGGACCGACGCCGAGACTCCTTCCCACCGATGCTGGCCACCGACACGCCGTCGCCCGCCACGCTGCCTCCGCTGCCGGCCGCTTCCGCCCGAATCGAGCGTCGCCGTCTGTCCGGCCTGCTCTCCGACGTGCTCGGTACGCTCCTCGTGATGGCGCTCGCGTGCGTGACGCGCTTCCCCTACCTGGAGACGGTACCCCGCTTCCGCGACGAGACGTTCAACACGCTCATCGCGCTGCGGATCTACCGAGGGCAGGAGTTTCCGTTTACCGACATCGAGCCGTACATTGGGGCGTTCTTCAACTACGCGGTCGCTGCCGGGATGTTTGTCATCGGCCCAACTATTTACGCCGCCCGAACCATCGTCACCTGGTTCGGGGTAGCCGCCGTTGGCGCGGCCTACTGCCTGGGCCGCGAGGTCGGCGGACGGATGGTTGGCCTGATCGCGGCCGGCTTCATGGTGACGAACGGCGTCCACATCGCGCCGATGGGACACGTCGCCTTCTCCGGCAGCATCACGCCGCTCTTTACGACGCTCGGGTTCTGGCTGCTCCATCGGGCCGTCGTTCGGCGCAGCGGGTGGGCGTTGGCATGGGCCGGCTTCGCGCTCGGGATGGGCCTGCATACCCATCCGACCATCGTTGCGTTCCTACCGGGCGCGCTGGGCTGGGTGCTCTGGCACTGGCGGGACAGCCTGCGAACGCGCTGGCCGTACGTCGCGGCGCTGCTCTTCGTCGTCGCCTTCAGCCCGATGATCGCCTACAACGTCATGACCGGCGGACAGTCGATTCGCCACGCCGCCTGGACGGCCACCGAGCGCGGCGACTATGCACGCGGTCAGTCCACCGAACTGACGCCGGCGACGTATCTGGAGCGGCAGCAAGCCTACTGGTTGATGGTCTACGGGACGCTCGGGGGCGCCGTCGACGAGCGCTCGAACGCAGAGAGTTACCTGACCGATCCGTTGCTGGTCGCGGCCTCGGCGCTCGCCGCCGCAGGACTGATCTGGGCAGCGCGGCGGGGCTACGCGCTGCCGCTGTGGCTGCTTGGGTCGTTCTCGCTCATCCTGCCGCTGGCCAACGCCACCCACTACGACATTGGCTACGACGGCCGCTACATCATGCCGCTACTGCCGCTCGTGTACGCCACAATGGGGCTCGTCACCGTGGACACGGCACGGTTCGTCCGCGGGCGCCTCCAAGGCCGGATAACGCGGCTTGCCGTGCAGGTCGCCATTAGCGGGCTGCTGATGGTATTGATCGCTGCCCCTCTCTTCTCGCTGGGTCGCTTCTACGCGCGTGGCGTGAAGTCCGAGCCGACGAACGCAAGCCTGGTCAGCGCCATGGCCGAGGCGACGGCCGCCCTCCGGCCCGGCGACCTGATGGTCGTGGACGGCAACTTGAACGACCGGAAGGTCGAGCACGCCTCGCCGTGGGATGAGGCGAGCACCTATCGAGTCTTCAAGTACATCCTCGAATTCGAGAACGTGCCCTACGAGACGCCAAATGTCGATGCGGCGGCGATGGATCGACTGGCCGCACGTCAGCGTCCGGCCGTCATCATCCTGTCGTCCGGCTTCGATAGCGTCGACACCAACAAGCTCCAGGATCTCATCGACCGGTACCGCCTCGTCGGGTTAGACGGGAAGCCGGCGAAGGCACCGAAGCCGGCCGAGCGCTATCGGCTGGTACGCTTCGATCCGTCGCGCATCGCCCGAGTCAGCGGCGGTCCGGCTCCCGTCGTCCAGACTGTCACCAATCGACCCGCCGCTCCCCAGATCGTCGGCCACACGCCCTCCATCCTCCAGGCGCCGGAGCGGCGCTGAGCCGTGGCCGCGTCGACCGTGGAGCGCGCCACGCCGCGAGACGCAACGGCCGAGGGCACGCCTGTCCGGGCCGGCTGGCTCCGACCGCCGTCGCGCAGCCTGGATGCCGTGGCGTTCGTCGGGCTGCTCGTCGCCGCGCTCGTCACCTTCCTCGGTGCCGTCGACCGGGCGCCCTTCCACGGCGACGAGAGTGAGTGGATCGCCAACGGCCGCTACTTCCGCTACGTCTTCCTCGACCACGACCTGACCAGCCAGGTCTGGCGACCCTCCTGGCTGAACCGCGACCAGCCGCCTGTCGGGCGCTACGTCATCGGGGCTATCGTCTGGGCCTCTGGCACGGACCCCGAGAAGGTGAATCGCACCTACGCCTGGGATAAGGATTACGCGGCCAACCTGCGCGACGGCCGGGTGCCGGAGCCGCGGATCCTCCTACCGGTGCGCCGTGCGATGGCGGTGCTCGGCGCGCTCAGCGTCGGCCTGCTGTACGTGGTGGGCCGGCTGCTCGGCGGGCCGCTCGTCGGGGTGGTGGCGGCGTTAGCGGCCATGTCCAGCCCGCTCCTACAACTGTATTTCGCGCAGGCCCGCACCGAGGCGCTGTTAGCGTTCGTATCGACGGTCGCGCTGCTCGGGCTGCTCCTGACCGCGCGCCGCTTCAGCCGAGATGGGCGGATCCCTGTCGCCGGCTGGCTCGTCGGCGTCATCCTGGGGCTGGCACTCGCGACCAAACTCACGGCTGCTCTCGCGATCGTCGGCGTCTGCGGGTATGGCGCGGCGGCTGGATTGGCGCGGCTGAGAGCGAGCCGACGTGAGGGAACGCGGCTGCTAGCCTGGGCGGCAGTCACGGGGCTGATCGCGTCGGGCGTGTGGGTCGCCGTCAACCCGTTCCTCTGGCCGGATCCGGTCGGACGGACCCTCTCGATGCTCGACCAGCAGCAGCAGATCATGGTCGAGCAAGGCGTCCAGTTCGGCAACCCCGTTCACGAGGATCTTCCAGGGCGAATCTGGTTGCTCGTACGCCGCACCTTCGTGGAGAGCTCCACGCCGCCCTTCGATGCCAACCTTCCGGCTGGTAGCGACCCGCTCATCCAACGCACCTTCTCTGACATGCCCGCGCCTGGCGGTATCAGCCTGGAGCTAGGGCTTGCCGTCATCGGGCTGGGAGCGTTGCTCTGGAGGGTCGGACGGAGCCGTGACCTGGGTGCAGGCCGCGGTGCGGACGTAGCGTTCGTGTGCTGGCTCGGCTGCTACGCGCTCGGGATCGCCGCAAACCTGAGCCTGGACTGGCCGCGCTACTACGTCCCGACCGCGTTCTACGGAGCGCTGTTAATCGGGATCGGAGCGGCCACCATGGTCGATGGTATCCAACGCCTTTTCGCGCGGCGCGGGCTGCTGCCGACCGTCCGCGGCCCGCGCGACGTGGAGGCCGCCCGATGAGCGCGCCGAGTGCTTCGGCTGACACCGTCCTCCAGGTCGCGCATCGCGAGCAGGCTGCTCCGTGGTACTGCGCCATGATGCGGGGTGGGCTGCTCGCACGGCTGCTGGTGGTCGGGGCATCGATCGGGCTGTTCGTGCAACAGAGCTTCTACGACCACGCCGCTGACTTCAAGTCGTTCTACTCGGCCGGCTACGCGGTCCGTCACCCCGAGGTACCGCTCTACGACCTGATCCAACTCGACGAGAATCCGTTCGGCGAGGTCTTCAAGTTACCACCCTCCGCCGCCCTGCTGATGGCGCCGTTCTCCTTTGGGACGATCCAGCAGGCGCGCCTGATCTGGCGGCTGGTACTCGTAGCGGCGATGCTGGTGGCGTGGCTCATCACGGCCCGAGCGCTCGGCGTCCGGCCGCTAAGCTGGGTGAGCGTCACCGGTCTCGGATTCTGGTCGATCTTCGGGCCGCTCCAGATCGCCGTTGGCGAGGGGCAGTGGGATCCCTTCTTCTTACTCCTGCTCGCCATCGCTACGCTGGCCGTCGTGCGGCACCGACCGCTCGTCGCCGCGCTGACAATCGCGCTGGCCGCCAGCATCAAGCCCTACCCGCTGCTGGTAGCGGGCATCTTCGTTGCACGGGCCTGGTGGCGGGCGCTCGCTGTCACGGCTGCCGCCCTCGCGGCGTTCGTCGGCATCGGGGCGCTGGCGGTCGGCTGGGACGAGACGATCGCCTTCCTGACGCGGGTGCTGCCGGCGAGCGGCACGACGACGGCCTACCCGGACAATCAGACGCTCGGCGGTGTGCTGGCGCGCCTGATCGGCGACGACTTCAAGCCGCTGCCGCTCTCCGGCGCTCCTGGCGTCGATCTGGCGATCCGCGTCGTCGCGCTCGTCACGACGGCTGCGACCATCTGGCTGGCACGCCGGCGGCCAGCCGCCTCGCCGCTCGACGCCGCACTTCAGGTCAGTCTCTTCGTCCCGCTCTCGATTCTGGTGATTCCGGCCGCCTGGACCCACTATCAGGCGATCTGCCTGCTGCCGCTCTCAGTGCTCGCTATCGACCGCCTCCAGCGTGGTCGTCGCGACGTGGCTGGCTGGATCATGCTGACTACTGTGTACGTCGTGTTGCTGCTTCCGAATCCGGCTCTGCTCTACGGCGCAGAGATCGACCGTGGGCTATGGCTTCGCAGCCGTGCCGACGCGGCAAACCTCGCGCTCCAGCACCTGTATCCGACCGCGCTGAGCCGGCTCGTGTTGTCGTACAAGGCGCTCGGCGTAGCCGCGCTGTATGGGCTGCTAGCGTGGCGAGTCGCCCGGCTGCCACGCACCGTCGAGACCGCCAGCACCCCCGATGGGATGGCCGAGGCAGCGGCCACGGCGGGGAGGCTGGCACGCGCCACGGGTCGACGTCCGAGTGTCGTCGGCAGGGATGCGCCGTGATCGCGGATCGCACGTCCACTTCCGCCTCCCAGCGGCTCCTGGCAGATTCACTCCGCCACGTCCGACGGCCTCTCGTCATCGCAGCGCTGTTCGCCATGAGCGGACTCGGCGTCTGGAACCTCGTGGGTATCTTTCAGACGAGTCCGTACACGTGGCACGACTTCACCCAGGACTACGTGTCCGCCGAGGACGTCCTGGCCGGCCGCAACCCGTTCCGGCCCCAGAACCAGCGGATCGGCGAACTGTTCGACATGCCGGCCCCCAAGGAAGGCCCGGCTTACAGTTTCCACCCTCCAACCACGCTCGTCTTCTTCATCCCGCTGGCGCTGCTGTCGTACCAGCAGGCATTCGTGGTCTGGGGGCTGGCTAGCCTCGCCTGCCTCTGGCTCATCGTCGATCTCACGGCACGCGCGCTCGGTCGGCCGCTCCGGGCGCTGGCCGGGCTGGCGCTGGCACTGGGGTTGGTCGCGGTCTGGCCGCTCCGCGAGAACTTCGTCGAGGGCCAGTTGAACGTGGCGGTGGCAGCCGGCATCGTAGGATGCTGGTACGCCCGCCGCATCGAGCGACCAGTCCTGGCCGGCGTCGCCCTGGCCATCGCCATCGCCCTGAAGCCGCTCGTCGGTCTGTTCGTGCTCTGGGCGCTCTGGCGCCGCGAGTGGCGACTGCTGACCGGCGCGAGCGTCGCTCTGGGAGCGGTCACCGTCGTCGGCGCGATGCTGGCCGGCGTCGACGGGGTGCGCGACTATCTCACCGCTGCCTACCCGATGCACGCGGCGCTCTGGCCGGGCTACAAGGACAACGCCTCGCCGCAGGGCTTCTTCACCCGCCTCTTCGGCCCGTCCGACTGGAAGCCGCGTCCGCCCTACCCGATTCGCGGCCTCTCCACGGGGCTGACGCTCACGTCGTGGGCCGTCGCGGTCGGGCTGCTGTTCTGGCGAATCGGCCGGCGTCCGCCATCGCCCGACCGGCTGAACCGAGAGTTCGCGGCGCTCGGCGCGACGATGCTGCTGGTGACGCCGATCATCTGGCCTCACTATTACGTCGTGCTGGCCGCACCGGTGGCGGTCTTCGTGGCGTCGCTCTGGCGGCGCCGAGCCTGGGGCTGGCTAGCGCTGCTGAGCCTCGCCATCGGGGTGCTGCTGATCCCGCGCGGCGACCTGCTGCCGCGCGGCCTCGGCAACGCCCAGCTACCGGCCCTGCTCGCCATGTACGCTGTAGGGCTCGCAGTCCTTGGCCGAGCGGGTGAGATCATCCCAGGGAAGGCCGAGACGCGCGAGGCCCGTGCCGGCCAGACCGCCCCGGAGCCTGGCCAGCACGGGGACGCTGCGAGCGGGCGTGACCGCACGGGAGACACTCCGTCGGGCGGCACTCAAGCGGGGGACATCCGGCCGAGGAGCACCGGGCCGGCTGGAGCGGCGACCCAGACGTGACCGTCAGCGCCCTGCCGCGACGCGCGCCGGCACGAACCCGGCCGGCCTGGATCGCCGAAGCCGTTGCTCTGGCGATCCTCACGGCGGCGCTCGTGCCGGCGCTGCTCCCGCTGGCCGCGCCGGGGTTGCCGTTGACGCACGACGGCTTCCTGCACGTCCAGCGGCTGATCGCCCTCGACCAGTTTTGGGCGCTCGGCCCCCTTTGGAGCCGCTGGCTGCCGGATCTCGCCTACGGCTTCGGTCAGCCCCTTTTCCTCTACTACGCGCCGCTCGCCTACGCCCCGGCCGTCGCCGGCCGTCTGTTGGGCATTGGCGTGCTGGCAAGCTTCGAGGTGACGTCGGCACTGTGGCTCACGGCCTCGGCCATCGCCATGTACCTGCTGGCGCGCTCGCTGTTCTCGCGACCGGCGGCGCTCACTGCCGCGATCGTCTACGCGGTGCTGCCGTATCAGATGGTCGATCTGTACGTGCGGGGCGCACTCGCCGAGACGGCGGCGTTCGTCTGGCTACCGCTCGTCACGTTCTGTCTGCTGCGAACAATGAGGAATGGATACGGGCGCTGGGCGGCCGGGCTGGCCCTCACGCTGGCCGCACTCGTGCTGACCCACAACATCACGGCGCTGATGTTCCTGCCAGCCGTCCTCGTGCTAGCTCTCCTGCTGCTCGGCGGGCAAAGGAGGGCGCCACGAGGTACCTGGGCGACGGTACCGTTGGCGCTCGTCGCCGGTGTCCTGCTGGCGGGCTGGTACTGGTGGCCGGCTCTCGCCGAGCGCGACCTCGTCCAGATCGGCGAGACGATCGAGCCGGCTCTGTTTCGGAGTTTCTTCGTGCGGTCCTGGCCGCCGTTCAACCTTGACGCCGCCTTCGACTACCGTGCACCGGTCAGCACTGCCCTTGGTTCACCGATTTTCTGGCCTCAGCCTGGGTTGGTCCAGGTCGTCACGAGTGCACTGGGCGCTCTGGCCGTGGTTCGGACGCGCGGCGTCCGGCGTGTGGTCCTCGGCTGGGCGGTCCTGCTCGTGCTGGGCGGCTGGGTGCTCCAGCTTGGACCGGCCGAGGCGCTCTTCGAGGCCGTGCCGCTGGCGGCGTTCGTGCAATTCCCCTGGCGGTTGCTGGCCGTCGTCGGCCTCGGCTCGGCGTTGCTCGCCGGGGGCCTCGTGGAGGGTCTGACCGAGCGGCCGGCTACGCGGCTCTTGCTGACCGGCCTCGTCGCCGCCTGCTCGATCTGGACGGCCGTCGCGCGGCTCAGTCCGGACGCCGTCTTCCCCGACGAGCGGTACCTGACCGCCGAGAGCCTCCTCCGCGCCGAGATGGCCGACTACGGGCTCGGCACGACCCACAGCGGCGAGTACCTGCCACTTACGAGCGGCCAGCGCAACGCCAATCGGCTCCGCAAGTCACTCCTCGACGATTGCCCGGTTCTCGCCGACCCGCGCGCCCAGAGGTCTGCGACCGGTCAGAGTGGCGTCGGGGCACCGAGCGTTCAACCCGCACTTCAGGTCGACCAGTTGGAGTGGCAGCCTGGTGACATTGCCATGCAGGTCACGGCGCGCGGTCCTCAGACGCTCCGGGTGCACCAGTTCGCGTTTCCCGGCTGGATCGCCAGCGTCGACGGTGTTCCCGCCCAGCCGTACCCGAGCGGCCGGTTCGGGGTGCTCACCCTCGACGTCCCTGACGGCGAGCACGACGTCCGGATCACCTGGGGCTGGACGACGCCCCGCCTCGTGGGGTTGGGGCTGTCGATGCTTGGCGCTCTCGGGCTCCTCGGCCTGCTCGTGCTGACACGTGCGCCGAGCATCGGATGGAGATGGCATGGATCTCGATGGGCGGGATCTCGATGGGCTGGCACCCGCCGGCATACGGCAGCGGGGCGCGACTCAGGTGCATCTGAAGCAGCCCGGCCCTGGCCTGACATCCGTCCGGCACGCTGGCTGACGCTCGGCGGCACCGTCGCCGGCTTCTTCGTCCTGGTGTCACTTGCCTGGGCACTCCTCGGTGTACGCTCGCCGGGCTGGGTGTCGACGCGGCACCGCTCGGTCGGCACGAGCCTGGAGCTCCTGACCGTACGGACCGACCCCACCCGTCTGACCTCTGACCGCGTCGTCACCCTGACTCTGGAATGGCTCGTCCGCACGCCGCTGCCTGAAGGAACGCGCACGGCCCTGGTCGTGCGGGCGGGGAACGGCGACGAGCACCGGGTCGACTGGCCCTCTGAAGCGCTCGGTCGCGGCTGGGAAGCGAACGAACTGGTGCGGACGCCGCTCGCCATACGACTCCCCTCGACCTTTCCGGCCGGCCGCGCGACGCTGACGCTGGTCGTCACCAACCCGGCCCATCCGCCCGACGAGGTCACGATCGGTCAGTTGATGGCGCCGCCGAGCGTCGGCGATTCGCAGTCGACCACGGAGGGGAGCCTCCAGGTGGCCGATGGCCTGACGGTCGCTGGCCGGCTGCACCCGGCGCCCGGAGCGGCGGTCCGCAACAGCGTACGGGGCGGCGATACGCTCGTCGCCGACCTGACCTGGCAGGCGACGGGAGCATCGCTCGACACGTCGCGCGAGTATCTGAGCCTCCTGGTGCTGCGGGGGCGTGGCCAGAATATCCAGGGTGAGTCAGCGCGGCCGGGTGCGTGGTTCAACCCATTGCCCTTCTGGCAAGCCGGCGATGTCGTCGATCAACGGCTAGGCCTCGTGGTTCCCGTGGGCCTGGAGCCAGGGCAGTACGAGGCGGTGACGCTGGTGTATCCGCGCGATCTGACCGCTGGCGGCATGGTGCCGCCCGGCGCCGATGATGCGCGCCTGCGCGGCCGGCCAGCCGCCGAGCTACCCCTCGGCGCCGTCGAGGTGACGCGGTGAGCGCAACTGCCCTCCACGCAACCAACGCCTCGCTCTCCGTCGCCCATGGCACGGACCAGAATGGTGCATGGTTGTCACCACGGGTACGGCTGGTGACCCTGGCTTTCGTACTGGTCGTCGCAGCCCTTTTCCGCTTGCCCCTGCTCGACCGTATCCCGAACGGCCTTTTCCTCGACGAAGCGTCCCGCGGCTACGACGCCTATTCGCTGTCGCGGACCGGCCGTGACCAGTACGGCGTGGCGTGGCCGCTCTTCGCCGAAGGTCTCGACGACTACACTCCCGGCCTCTACACCTACCTGACCGTCCCGTTCGTCGCCGCGCTCGGTCCGACGCCGCTCGCAGTGCGCCTGCCGGCCGCGCTGGCCGGGATCGCGACGGTTGGGCTGACCTATGGCGCGGTTGCGGCGTTCTTTGGCGCCCCGACCGGGCTGGTCGCGGCGGCGCTGCTCGCCACCTCGCCCTGGCACATACTCCCGAGCCGGACCGGGGCCGAGTGGATCCTGCTGCCGCTCTTCACGACAGCCGGCGTGTGGTCGCTGGCGGCTGGGCGGCAGCGCGGTCCCGCGCTCGTGCTAGCGGGAGCCATGCTCGGGATGGGGCTGTACAGCTACGCCTTCGCCCGTGTCCTCGAACCGCTACTCGTCGCCGGGTTCGCGCTCGTTTGGTGGCGAGCACTTCGGCCGCACTGGTGCTGGGCGCTGACCGGGCTGCTGGTCTTCGCGATCCTGGCGCTACCGGTCGTCCAGTTTGGCCTGACGCCCGAGGGTCAGACGCGCCTGCGCACCGTCGTACCACTGGACCGTTACCCGGGATTCGCGCTCATCCCCTACGTGCTCGCGAACTTCGTCTCCTACTTTGCGCCCTGGTTCCTGGTCTGGGGCAGCGAGCCGACCCATCATCATCGGCTCGCCGGCTTCGGGCCAATCCTGCCGTTCATGGTACCGCTCGTTACACTCGGGCTGCTGGCCGCCATCCGGCGACCCGCCCGGCCGCTGGCCTTCTGGCTCTGGTGGATCGTCGCCGCGCCGGCCAGTGCTGCCCTCCACCGCGAAAGCCCGTCGTCCCTGCTGCTGCTCGGCGCGATCCCGGCCTGGCAGGCGCTCGCCGCCGTGGGCGCGGTCTCGGGAATCGTCTGGCTGGCCGAGCGGGGGGTGCGGTTGGCCCGAGTAGCCGCGCTTGCGGGGCTCGTGGCTGCCACCATCACGGCCGGCCTCGCGGCCCGCGCACTGTACCTGGAGTACCCGGTGTACGCAGCCGACGACTGGGAGTACGGCGCCGCGCAGGTGGTTCAGTTCCTCGAGGCCGAGCGCTCCGGGTATGACGGCGTCCTCGTGAGTGACCGGCTGGATACCCCGCACATCCTGGTGCTGTTCTTCGCGCAATTCGATCCTGTGCGCTACCAGCAGGCGCCGATCCACGTGAGCCAGCCGAACGTGCGCTCGCGTGGCGAGATCGGAGTGTACAGGTTCGGGAAGATTAGCGATGTGCTCGACCGGCCCGGCCGCTACCTCGTCTGGGTCACGCCCGCCGAAGGCCAGCACGTGTTCCCCAACACGGCGCCCCTCTTGACCGTCGCCCTACCGACCGGCGAGGCAGCCCACTTCGTCTACGATGTCGAGCGGCATTGAGTACGATACGGACCGCCAGGGAGACGCGCGGGACCGCCACTGGAAACCCGGCGACATCGGCCGTCACTCGCCGAGGGTGACTCCAGGAGTCAGCACGCACCAGCCATGACAACCGCCCTCGAACGCCAGCCAACTAGGCCGAGAGCCGTATCCTTGCGAGTCATCGTCTGGGTGGCGCTCGGCGCACTCGCGATCGTCGGCGCGTGGCTCCTGGTAGGCGCGTGGCGCGAGGGAATAGGCGGCGGCCGGGACTTCGTGCAAGACTACGCGGCCGTCATCAAGATCGGCGTTGGACGCAATCCCTATGAACCGTACAACGACGTCACCCAGGCACTGTTCGGCGGCCCGCCCCATCGCGGCAAGCTGTACAGCTTTCACGCGCCGTCATCGCTGCTGCCGCTCATCTGGCTGCTGCCGTTCGCGTCGGCCTGGGGCTACCCCGGCGCGTTCCTGGCCTGGGGGGCGGCCAGCCTGCTGGCACTCTGGGGCATCTGCTGGCTGACCCTTCGCCGGCTCGATGCGCCCAGGCCGGCCCTCGCCGGGCTGCTGGCGGCGCTCGCACTCCAACTGCTGCCGCCGATTCGCGAGAACTTCGAGGAAGGCCAGCTCAACGTGGTCGTCGTAGCCGGCGTGATCGGCTGCTGGGCAGCGCGGCGGGAAGGGCGGCCGGTCCTCGCCGGCATCCTCCTGGGCATAGCATTCGCACTCAAGCCGATTCCGGGCCTCTTCTTCGTCTATTACGTGTGGCGGCGCGAGTGGCGGCTGATCGGCGCAGCACTGGCCGCTGTCGTCGCGCTGAGTGCGGCCGGCCTCTGGCTCGGCGGCCTGGAGGGGGCGTGGCTGTGGGCGACGGTGAACTATCCATCGCACGCGAAGGTCTGGCCAGCCTACCCGGATAACGCCTCACTCCGAGGCTTTTTCACCCGCCTGTTCGGGCCGAGCGAGTGGAAGCGCCCGCCCTATCCTGTGCCGTTCGCCTCGATGCTGCTGTGGGCGGCCAGCGGCGGACTGCTTGGGTTGCTGCTGCTCGCCGTTGGCCGCACGCCTGCTCGAGCTTCCGACGCGAGCCAGCGTGCTGCCGCCCAGGCTGCCACACCTGACTCGTTCACTCGCCCGAAAGCCACCTACCTGCTGGGCGCACGGCCGTTCGGCTGGCTCCGGCCGCCCGCGAGCCTGCCCGCTTCCCCGCGTGACGACCTGGAAATGGCGGCGTTGTCGGTCCTCACCCTGCTCGTCACCCCGATCGTCTGGCCGCACTACTATGTGGTGTTGGTGATGCCGGTCGCGCTGGTCGCGGCCTGGCTCTGGCATCGTGCCAGGGCAGGCGCACTCGGGGCCCATTCGGCAGGGTGGGCATGGGGTGGTCTCGGCGCGCAGGCAGTGAGCGTCGCGGTGATGGCACCGCATCAATACGTGGAGCCATACGCGGCTGTGGGCGGCCAGCAACTGGCGGCGCTCCTGCTGGCGTACGCCGCCGCGCTGGTGGCACTCCGCCAGAGTGCAGCTACCGGGTCTCCGATCGAGCGCGGCGGCGTTTCCGGGGGTGACCGGGGATCAGGCGTCGGCGTCTAGCGACGGCTCCCAGGGCAGCAGCAGATGGACGATCGTTCCCTCGCCGGGGAGGCCGTCGGACTCGATCCAGATGGTTCCGCCGTGCGCCTGCACGACACCCTGGACGAGGTAGAGGCCCAGGCCATTCCCCCGGATCCGCCGCCGCTCCGGGTCGTTTGAGAGTCGGTAGAAGCGTTCGAAAACGCGCTCGTGCTCCTCCGGGGGGATGCCAAGCCCGCGATCCCGCACGCTGATGACGATGCCTTCGGGATTCGGACGCACCTTGACGCCGATCTGGCCGCCCTCAGGCCAGAATTTGATGGCGTTCGTCAGGACGTGGAGCAAGGCTTGCCGCGCCCGGTCGGGATCCCAACGCGGCCGGGGCAGCCCGGCCGGCACATCGAGCCGGAAGCGATGGACGGTCGTCATCGCCCGCGCCTGATCGACGGCCTGTTGCACGACATCGGCAGCGTCGACATCGTGGACGCTGAGCTCGAGCTCGGATGCGTCGAAGCGCGCACCGTCGACGAGGTCGTTGACCAGTACGGCGATCTGGCGAGTATTCCGCAGGATGACTTCCAGGGCGTGGGCGACCTGATTATCTCCGCCCGGCCGCCGCGAGCGGCGGAGCGCCTGGACCGCGTAGGTGGAAGCTGCCTGAAGCGGCGAGCGAAGCGCGGCGCTCAGATCGGCCGCGAGATCGTCCTTCACTCGCTCGACCGACCGAGCGTGGGTGACGTCGAGCCAGACGACCACCTGGCCGAGTGCCGGGCCGTCCGACTCTCGGACTGGCGATGCGATCCACTCGACGTCGAGCGGCGTCGGCGCCTCCAGCCGGAACGTGCCACGTCCGTACTGGTCACGGTCGCTCACGCTGGCGATGAGCGCATCGACCTGCCGATCATCCTCGAAGTTGTCGGCGTAGTGGTGGATGATCTCTTCGATCTTCAGCCCGAGGCCAGTCCCCTCCATCCCGAGCATCGACCGAGCCGGTGCGTTCACCAGGATCGAGCGGCCATCTCCGCCGAAGATCAAGAAGCCGGCGGCCATCGAATCAAGCACGAGCTCCAGCCGCTCCAGCGCCTGCTCGAGCGCATCGAACGCCCGGCCCTGTTCGATGGCCAGCGCAGCGCGACGAGCTAGCTCGTCGACGACACGGCGGTCCGACTCTTCGACCTGTCGAGAGCCTGCCCAGCCGACCGAGATGGCGCCGATCGCGCAGTCTGCACCACGCAGTGGCGCCGAGATGATGCCGCGCACGTTCAGCCGCCGGATAAGCTGGGCCTCACGGTTGCTCCGAGTGTACCGTTTGACGACCTCGTCAGTGAGGTCGGGCAGCAGCAGGGTCTGATCGGCTCGAATAGCAGCGCTGGCAAACTCCTGGCCGAGCGCGAGCGGGCGCTTTCGAAGCTCGTCGGCCACTGCCGTGGCAACCCTGGCGTCTCGATGCTGGAGCGCGACGAGCCGGAGCGTGCCCGTCTGCTCGTCCCGAAGCGAGATCGAGCACCAGTCGGCCAGTTCCGCGACGCAGCGCTCAGCCAGGACAGCGAGCGTGCTCTCGGCGTCCAGAGACGATACGACAATCTCACTCGCGGCGCAGAGGAAGGCAAGCTCTCGCTCGTGGCGGCGACGGTCGGTGACGTCGCGGGCGACCAGGGTAGCGCCGAGCACAGCGCCCTCGAGGTCACGGATCGGGCTGGCTATGGTCTCCAGCCAGCACGTCTCGCCACGTCCACCGTCCCCTGGTCGGCCAGCGCCCTCCTGGATGAGCGCCTCACCGCGCATGACGTCGCCATCGCGCAGGGTGCGATGCAGGCCGATGTCCTCCCGGCTGAGGGTACCGCCATCAGCACGGCGCGCACGGGCGTAGAAGACCTGGGCGATCGGGCCGAGCAGATCGTCCTTCGAGGTGCACCCCACGAGCGCGACCATCGCACGGTTCGCCTCGACAACACGGCTAGAGGCGTCCACCACCAGTACGCCGTCCGCAAGGGACTCGAAGACGGCCTCGAGTTCGGCGGCCTTTCGACGCAGCAACTCATCATCAGATTGCGCTGCAACGACCGATCGCCGACTTCGAGTCTCCCGTGTCAGGGACACACAAGCTCCGGAACCAAGAGTGAGCGGCCACATTATACGCGTGGTTCAGCCGCTACGAGCGGCCTCCGGCGCCGCCAACGCATGGTCTGCCCAGAGGCGACAGAACAGGAGCAGTTCTCGGCACGATCTATCCTTGACACCCCGGATGGCCGTTCGTATGCTCCCTCGAAGGGAGTGCACCACTACTAAGCGATGCTGTCTGTGGGGCTAATCCTGTCATCCAGCAATGGGGCCGACAATTTCAAGGCAATCCGGAGGCGACAAATGACTGAGGCTGACGGTCGTGGCGATGCCCCGTTTCGACCGCTCACACGGCGCCGTTTCTTGCAGGCTGCTGTGGGCAGCACCGCGCTGCTGCTCGTAACGGCCTGCGGGGGTGCGACAGCGCCGGCCGCGAAGACCGAGACCAGGCCCGCTGAGACCAAACCTGCCGAGTCGAAGCCGACCAGCGCTGCCGCTGCCAAGCCAGCGGCCGGGGCCAGCCCCGCCGTGAGCGCATCGCCTGCCGCGGGCGCAAGCCCGGCCCCTCAGGCATCGCCAGCGTCGACGACCACGGGCGCCTTGCCGAATCTCCGAGGCACCAGTCTCTCGGTCCTGCAGTGGACCGGCTCGGTGCCAGCCGCCGAGGAGTTCTTCAAGAAGCAGATCGAGGACGACTTCATGAAGAAGACCGGCGCCACGGTGACGGTCGAATTCGTCAACGCAAACGACCTTCAGCCGAAGATCGCGGCGTCGATTCAAGCCGGCTCCGGCCCAGACCTCGTGCTGTTCCAGTACAACTGGGCGCACCTCTATCAGGATTCTGTGGTCGACGTGTCGGATATCGTCGACGAGTACGTCCGGGCGCACAGCTCGGTCTACCCCGGCCTTGAGGTGACGGCCAAGGTTAATGGTAAGTGGCTGGATGTGCCGCACCACGTCGTACCGAACGCGGTCCACTGGCGGAAATCCTGGTTCAAGGAGGTCGGGGCCGATAGCTTCCCAAAGACCTTTGACGATCTGTTCGCAGTCGGGAAGAAGCTGAAGGACAAGGGCCATCCACTCGGTCAGGCGCTCTCGCACAGTTTCGGGGATCCGCCGACCTTTGCCTATCCGCTATTCTGGGCCTACGGAGGCCGGGAGGTTGACCAGTCCGGCAAGGTCGCGATTAACTCCCCTGAGACGACGGCCGCCGTCAAGGCGATGGCCGCCGCCTGGCCGGCGGCTTTCGACGAGACCGGCCTTGGGTGGGATGACTCGTCGAATAACCGAGCCTTCCTCGCCGAGACAATCTCGGGCACCGTCAACGGGACGAGTATCTGGTGGGCAGCACGTGACCAGAAGCTGCCCTTCTTCGACGACATTGCAATGGATCTCGTGCCAGCCGGCCCAAAGGGCGCCTACGTCTTCATGATCAATCACAACTACGCCATCATGAAATATAGCAAGAACGTGGAGGGGGCAAAGGCGTTCATCCGATGGGCCGTGAGCGATCCAGTCTGGATGCCCTGGTTTGAGGTTAACGGTGGCTACATCGGCGGAGTCTCTGAGAAGCAGGACAACGACTCACCCTGGAACACGTTCCCACCGGCGGTTCAGAGCCTGAAAGGTTCCGGGTCGAAGACGCGAACTCCTGGCTATGCGGGCCCCTACAACCAGCAAGCGGGGCTGGCACAGTCGAAATACGTCATCGTCGACATGTTTGCCCGCGCCGTTCAGGGCACGCCGGTCGACCAGACGATCGCTCAAGCCGAGCAGGAGCTCAAAGAGATCTACGTCTGAGAGCGCCTACGTTTCTCCGGGTCCAGGCGCCCCTCCACTGAAGTAGGGGGCTGCGAGAAAGGCATGGCGATGAGCACACGCGTCACGTCGCGCGCAAGTGTAGAAGTCCGTCAGCCGGCCACGCGCCGTTTCGGCGATCTCTTCGAGCGGGAAGGCAGCCTCGGGCTGATCCTGATGGCCCCGGCCGTCATCGTGCTCGTGGTGTTCATCGCCTATCCGTTCTTTCTCGGCATCTGGTACAGCCTGGTGAACGCCCGTATCGGCGTGCCAGGCCAGTTCGTGGGGATAGACAACTTCATCCGCAACGCGCAGGACGGGATCTTCCAGCAGACGCTCAGGAATACCTTCGTCTACACGGCCATCACCACCACCTTCAAGTTGACACTCGGGTTGGCGCTGGCGCTGTTGATGAATCAGCGCTTCCCGCTCAAGAACCTGGTGCGGGCCGGGCTGCTGCTGCCGTGGATCATCCCAACGGCACTCTCGACTCTGGCCTGGCTTTGGATCTTCGATGCCACCTACGGGATCATCTCCTGGGTACTCAAGAACATGGGGCTGATCCGGTCGAACATCGCCTTCCTGGGTGACCCGGTCCTGGCCATGGGTTCGGTGGTGGTGGTCAACATCTGGCGGGGAACGCCCTTCTTCGCGATCTCGCTGCTCGCGGCGCTCCAGACGATCTCCCAGGATCTATACGAGGCGGCGGCCATCGACGGCGCGAATGCCTGGAATCGCTTCGTGCACGTCACCCTGCCGTTGATGATGCCGGTCCTGACGATCGTCACCCTTTTCTCGGTCATCTGGACCTTCGCGGACTTCCAGCTCGTCTACGTCCTGACACGCGGGGGTCCCACAAACAGCACCCACCTGCTCGCAACCCTGGCCTACCAGATCGGTATGACGGCCGGCGAGCTGAGCATGGGCGCGGCGATCTCCCTCTGGATGTTCCCGTTCATGGCGATCCTGGTGGTCGCGACCCTCTGGTACCAGCGTCGGGAGGCCGGGCAATGAGCAGTGTCGCTCCAACCGTTCAGTCCCACGGCGTCGGCGTAGACCGCACGAGTCCGGCTGCACGGGTGTTCACGTTCTGGCTGCCGCTGGTCCTCTTCGTCGTGCTGACGCTGTTCCCCTTCTACTGGATGCTGGTGGCATCCCTGAAGCCGAACAACGAGCTCTACAACCTGCGGGTCTTCCCGTTCTGGGTCTTCAAGCCCACCCTGGACCACTACGCCTACCTGTTCCAGAAGACCCTGTACGCCCGCTGGTTGCTCAATACGCTGATCGTCTCGATCTCGTCGACGGCGATCTCGCTCCTGTTCGGCATCCTGGCCGGCTATGCGCTGGCGCGGTTACGGTTCGCCGGCGCGGCTGTGCTCGGGGTAGGGGTGTTCATCAGCTATCTCGTGCCGCAGACCCTGCTCTTCATCCCGATGTTCGACGTCATCAAGTCGCTGAGCATCGGCGACACCTACTGGGCGCTGATCCTCACCTACCCGACGTTCCTGATCCCGTTCTGCACCTGGCTCCTGATGGGCTACTTCAAGAGCATCCCGAAGGAGCTCGAAGAGAGCGCGATGATCGACGGGTCGAGCCGGCTCCGCGCTCTGCGCGACATCGTGCTGCCGCTGGCGATGCCGGGTATCCTGTCGGCCGGCATCTTCGCCTTCACGCTCTCCTGGAACGAGTTCATCTACTCGCTGGTGTTCATCACCACCACCCCGATGAAGACCCTCCCTGTGGGCGTCGTCAACGAGTTGATCCGAGGTGACGTGTTCTTCTGGGGCTCGTTGATGGCGGGCGCACTGCTCGGCTCGGTGCCGGTCGCGCTCATCTACTCGTTCTTCGTCGAGTACTATGTGGCGGGCCTGACGGCCGGAGCCGTCAAAGGCTAAGTCTTCGCGAGGAGTAGACGAAAGGCCCGTCGCGTATGGCGGGCCTTTCTTCATGGTGTGAACATTCTCTACGGTATGAGCCCGCTCTATGGCGTCGTTCTTCTGGTGCTGGGACTGATTGGCGGCACCCTCTCCGGCCTGCTCGGCATCGGCGGCGGGCTCATCATCGTCCCCCTCCTCCTGTACGTCCCGCTCTGGTTTGGGTTCGGGGAGGTCGGCATCCGGACCGCGAGCGCCGTCGCCGTCGTGCAAGTCACGGCCGCGACCCTCTCCGGGGCGCTGGCGCACCGCCGGCATGGCGGCGTCCATCTGCGGCTCGCTCTGGTCATGACGATCGGCAGCACGCTCGGTGCGCTGCTCGGAGGCATCCTCTCAGCATTCGTCTCAGGAGCGTTCCTGCTCGTCGCGACGGCGGCACTGGCGACGATGGCGGCAGTCCTGATGTTCCTGCCGTCGCGCGCCGAGGGGCTCCAGAAGGAGGAGTTGCTCGCGGTCCGGCCCCTGATCGTCGTACCGGCGGCCTTCGCGATCGGGCTGGTCATCGGGATGAACGGCTCGGGCGCGTTCCTGATGCTGCCAATGCTGATCTACCTCGTCGGCGTCCCGACCCGCATCGCCCTGGGCACGGTCCTGGCGGTCGGCTTCCCCACGGCGTTCAGCGCCGCCATCGGGAAGGTTGCGACCGGCCAGGTGCCCTTCATTATGTCGGCGATCATCGTCGTCGGCGCCATCATCGGGGCGCAGTTCGGCAGCGCCTTGAGCGTGCGAGCGACGCCACGATTCCTACGTTGGGCCTACGGGGTTCTGGTCTCCACTATCGCCATTGGTCTCTGGTACGACGTCCTGACCGGCCTGGGCGCGTAGCTGAGCCCTCAGCCGTCAGCGATCAGTGGTTGGGAGAAACGGTCAGCAATCACCCATCGTCCGGCCACGGATTGGTGACGGCTGGCGCCTCACCACGGCTGACTCACTGTGACGGCTGGCGCCTCACCACGGACGCCTGACTGCCGAGACTTGCCTCCTCGCCTATCATGTCCTCGCCCACGCCGACGCGGGTGACACCAAGAGTGAGGGACCGCCAGATGCCTCGTGGCAACTTTTCCCCCGAGTTGATGGAGAAGCTGTGCGCCATCGACTCGCCGACTATCTCCAACGCCATCGAACCGTTCAAGCTGCGTGACCGCACCCAGGGCTACACCGGCTTCGACATCCGCTGCCTGTTCCCCCAGTTCGGGACGATGCTCGGGTATGCCGTCACGGCGCTCTGTGACAACAGCCCCGGGCCGGTTGCCGGCCGAGCAGGATACTTCGACTGGTTGAAGGCCATCGAGGCGTCACCGAAGCCGGTGGTATGCGTGTTCCAGGACGTCAGTCCCAGGCGCACGCACTCCTGCTACATGGGCGAAGTGATGGCGACGACTGCTCAGAAGCTTGGCTCGATCGGGCTGATCACGGATGGGGGCGTCCGCGACCTTGCCGAGGTCGAGGCGCTCGGGTTCCACTACTTCGCGCCTGGGGCCGTCGTCTCGCACGGTAACATCGCCATCACCAGGGTCGGCGTACCGGTCACGATCTCTGGCCTGACCGTGCGGCCGGGCGACCTTCTCCACGCCGACCGTAACGGCATCGTCCTGATCCCAGACGAGGCCGCCGAGGGGCTACCGGACGCCGTCGACGAGATCCGACAGCGCGAACGCCGCACGATGGAGTTCGTGCAGTCTCCGGATTTCAGCCTCGAGCGCTTGATCGAGATTATGTCGCATTAACAGTGTGAGGCGCCTGGGCGGATCGGCTCAATCACGTCAAGTGCACGGCCAGGTCAACACGCATGGCCGAGAGTGCGGCGGACCGACTCGTCCGGGCGCCCGGTACCAGGCCGGCCCCTCTGAGGCCAGGCTCAACGGCCTTGCTCGTGGGTCACGCCACCAGTGGGTCACGCCACCAGTGGTTGCGCATCGGTGCTTTCGGATCAGCCGGCCCTCTCTCGCGCACGGGGGAAAGGTAGTGGGTGGGGGCTCTCAGCCACATGCGGCGTGACCCAGTACTACCGGGCATTGGCCTCGGCGCTGGCAACCTTTGCAACCTCCGGACGAGCCCGTAGGCTGCATCACTCCGCCGGCTGGCGCGGTGGATCGGCGCGACCGGCCAGCCAGAGCGTTCCGAGCGCCGCGACGAGCACCACTGCCAGCGCCAGCAGCACCGGCGTGCCTACGGATGCCTGCCAGTGGTCTGCGAGCCAGAGCGCCAGGAACCCGCCGCAGACAGCCACCCCGAGCGCACCCAGGGCGCTCAACGTCATGAGCGCGCGGGGGCGGGCGTACCAGCCGTGTGGGGCGGCCGGCAGGAACCCCCAGAGGATCAGTGCAAGGTAAGTCGTCCCGACCCAGAACGCGAGTGACCGCCCGAATCCGACGTCGACGGTCAGGTGCCCCTCCGCAAGCGCCTGAAGCAGGCTCACGAACGCGTAGACGGCGGCCGGCCCAAGCGACCACCCGATGACGACACGCCAGCGAGGCGCGTGTGACGCGGCCCTACCGGGGTTCGGAGCATCCTCGCAGAGTGGAGCGGCCTCGCTGCCTGAACTCGGATTGGGCGAGGGCGTAACAGAAGAGATTGCAGTTCGGTCGGTCATGGTGCTGCGCCGTCACCGGTCGGCGATTTCCGACGTTAGTCTAGCCGATGTCCACCTTCGAGCCACGATCCCACGCTTCCGTTACCTGTCAAGCGGACGTCCGTCACAAAACCGTCAAGATATTGACCCAAACGACGGTAGCAAGTAGAATGGGGCCGTTCGTGGCACTCCAGCCGAAGGGACCGCATGCAATATCCCAACGAGGATCGGGCTGCGATGACTCACCAGCGCCTCCGAGGGCGAGCCGCTGTCGTGGTACCAACGGCTACCGCCAGCAGCGGCAGGTTATCCTCGGGCACGGTGGGAGCCCGGCGATTGGCGGGTACAACGAACGCTTCAGCCAAAGGCGGCATGCGCGCCGCCGGCGAGGTCATGGCGCTGTGGCGGCGTTGACGACCTCTCGATTCCCGAATCGCGCACGGACGGCGCTGTGCCGTGTCGAGTCGGACGACGTGAGGAAACGATGATCGACACGAGCAGCCAGCATCTGTCGAGGGGAGTCCGGCGCCGCCGGTTCTCGCGGGCGCGCAGAATCGATGGTGGCGGACGTTCGGCCCTCCGACGCGGGCTGGCACGGGTAGGATTCCACGGTCTCATCGTGGCCGTTGGTCTGACGGCAGCCGTGACCGTCTGGAACGGGACCACCGATCGAGGTCAGATCTCTGATGCTCCCGTCAGCGTAAGTCAGGTGGCACTCGGCACAGCGGTGGGTGACTACAGCGCAGCCGAGAGCCTGGCTTCTACGACGACGATGCAGGATGCGACCGCCAATCGGAGCGTCGACGACGCGGCCGAGGCCGCGCCAGGTCGATCGGCAGCCGACACGAGCGGCGGGCCACTCAAGCCAGCGGTACGGCGGGTGGCCGAGGGAGACACGATCCGCTCGATCGCGGCCGAGTATTCGGTCAGCATCAGCACCATCCTTGCTTCGAACAAACTCGACGACCCAAACATGATCCAGCCGGGCCAGGATCTGCTGATCCCACCGGTTGAGGGTGTGGTCGCTGACGTCGAGCCAGATGAGACGCTCGGGCATCTGGCCGAGCGGTACCACGTCGAGGCAATCGACGTTGCGACGGCGAACGCCCTTCCAAACGATCCCGATCACAAGATCCCGTACGAGCGGGTTGTGGTGCCGGGGATGGAGACGGCCGAGCGAGCCGTCGGTCAGACGAGGCGGCAGGAGAACGTCCAGGCCGGCCAGACCGCCAACGTCGATCCGGCAACGCTGGCGAAGCCGTCGCCGGTCGAGTACGAGGTCCAGGATGGCGACACCCTCGGACAGTTGTCGACGCAGTTTGGGGTCACCGTCTGGACGATCCTGAGCGCCAACAACCTCGGCGATGCCGACCTGATTCGGCCGGGGATGAAGCTCAAGGTGCTCCCCGTCAACGGTATCCAGCACGAAGTTCTGGCTGGCGAGAGCCTGTCCGACATCGCCTCCTTCTACAAGGTGGACCTTGGGCCGCTGATCGACTTCAACGCGATCGCCAATCCGGACAGCCTGAAAGTCGGCTCGATGCTGACGATCCCTGGCGCCGAACGGCCCCAACCCACCTACTCGCTCGCTGGCGCCAGCACCGGTACGCCGCTCGCGCTGATTGCGGCGGTGCCAGCACCGGCCGCACCCGTCGCCGCCGCGCCGGCTCGTGCGAATGTCGCCTCCGCGCAGCGCCCGGCAGCGCAGTCCACTCTGGCCCAGGCTCAGCCGGCTGCTGCCCGCTCGCAAGCCGCCGCCAGGCCATCCGCGCCGGTCGCCGCGAAACCGCAGGCGCCGAATCGGTTGGCAGCGGCCTCGGTCACGGCTCCCGTTCCGGTCGCGGGCGGCGGCAATGGGAGCGCGGTCGTCGGGGCGGCGATGAAATATCTCGGTGCTCGCTACGTCTTCGGTGGCACGTCGCCGAGCGGCTTCGATTGCAGCGGCTTCGTCTGGTATATCCACAACGCCCTCGGTAGGCCGGTCTCGCGCGGGCTATGGGGTCAGTTGAATGGCGGGCCGCGCATCTCGATGAACAACCTTCAGCCGGGCGATACCGTCTTCTTTGCCAATACCTACATGCCAGGACTGTCGCATGCGGGGATCTACATCGGAGGCGGCCGCTTCATCCACGCTTCGGATGAGTCGTCGGGTGTGAAGATCTCCAGCCTCAGCGATAGCTACTGGGGGCCGCGTTACATCGGAGCCGCCCGCCTGTACTAACCGCTCGTCACGGTCCCGCTGCATCTGACGCGGCGGGCAGCGAGGCTGCACGATGGAGCACAAATGAACGGGGCGGGCCAGGTGGCCCGCCCCGTTCACACTTCTCGGATATCGCCGCACCCGGTTCCGGTACGAGCCTCGGGCGTTACTCGAGTGCGAACCAGAGCGCAACCATCAACAGTACCAGGACACCGGCGACGATAACGATCCGGTGGAGATCGGCCCAGACGTACGCGTACTCGGCCGCGTACTCGGAGTAGCGCCGGCGGGGTGCGGCGGCGCGGTGCGCCGGAGCACGCCCAGGCCCCGTACGCGTTCCGGTCCCGAGCGTGCGGCGTGGAGCGGCCGCCACCGGCGATCCAGCCGGCGCGGCGGTCCGCGCCGTGGCAACCGGCGATGCGGCAGCGCGCGATCCGGCGCCGGACGGCACGACCTCATCGAGAATCTGCTCGACGGTAGGTGACACCGATGCGGTCGCCTCTGGGGAGGGCGTGCCTCCCTCGGGCGCCGGCATGTCGGGGCGCGGCGCGCGACGCTTCTTTGACTTCGCCTGCGATGCCAGCCGTTGGGCAACGGCACGACTCGTGCGGGGCATGGGCTCTCCTGATTCGGTGCGGCGCGCGGCGAGGCCTCGCGTGTCCAAGCGGAATTATAGCGAAGGAACGTGACCGGGCTCCTTCCAGGGGACGACTCGACGGGACGACTCGAGTTGACCGGCCGGGTGGATCGGGGCGATCATCTGGCACGGAAGTACGATCTGGACCCGTTGCACGTTGAGCCGCTGGGCCCGGGGGAGGCATCACTGTGCGGATCGTCGACCCGCATATCCACATGTACGCACGCACGACCGACGACTACGAGAAGATGGCCCTGGCCGGCATTGAAATCGTCGTCGATCCATCCTTCTGGCTTGGGCAGCCCCGTGTTCGGGCCGGGAGCTTCTTCGACTACTTCGAGCATCTGCTCGGCTACGAGCACGAGCGGGCCGCCCTGTTCGGCATCCAGCACCAGTGCACGCTCTCGATGAATCCGCGTGAGGCGAACGATCTGGCACTCGCACACGAGGTGCTCGAGCGCCTGCCGGAGTATCTCGATCATCCGCACTGCGTCGGAGTCGGCGAGGTCGGCTTCGATCGGCAGACCGAGGCTGAGGAGGAGATCTTCCGCACGCAGGTTCGGATGGCGCGGGACCGCGGCCTGCCGCTGCTGGTGCACACCCCACACCAGTACAAGAAGGCCGGCGTCGAGCGGTCCATCGAGATCGTCCGCGAAGAGGGTATCGACCCGCGCCTCGTCGTACTCGACCACAACACCGAGGAGACGGTGCCACTTGCGCTGGCCACCGAGATGTGGATCGGCATGACCGTCTACCCGGTCACCAAGCTCTCACCTGAGCGCGCCGTCAACATCCTGCGCCAGTACGGCACCGACCGCATGCTCGTGAACAGTTCGGCCGACTGGGGTCCGTCCGATCCGCTCAGCGTGCCGAAGACGGCTTTACTGATGCGAAAGTACGGCTTCAGCCAGGAGGAGATCGAGAAGGTGGTCTGGCAGAATCCGCTGCGGGTCTACTCCCAGGCCCGGTCGTTCAAGCTGCCGGACGGAGCGCAGCATCTGGCGCCTCGCAGGGGCCTTCTCGCCTGACCGGAGCGGGTTCATCCCGTGCGGTGTGGGCCTGACCGAGCACCCGCGTCGCGGTGACACCCACGCCGCATCAAGGCCGCATCAAGGCCGCATCAAGAAGGGGCTGGCCACGGCATCGGCGTACTGCGTCGAGGCACGAGCCGGTCCCGCATCAGATGGCCGAGGCGCCCGTGTTGTGGGAACCGGTCGCTCGGCCAACCGGTACACGTTCAGCACACAGGCAGTTGGCGGCACTGACAGCGTCGAGATGGCGCGAGCGGCCGCGACAAGAACAGAGGACAGGAGCAGCGGTGGTTCAACTTGCGTTCGCATCGAGCGCCTTTCGGCGTTTCCCCCTGGTCGAGGCGATGTCGGCCATCAAGGCAGCCGGCTACGACGCGATCGAGATCATGTGCGATGCACCGCACGCCTATCCGCCGCAGCTCACGGCATCCGACATCGAGCGCATCAACGCCGATCTGACCGCGCAGAGCCTCAGCGTCTCGAACCTGAACGCCTTCATGATGACGGCGGTTCACGGCCCGGCAGCGGACGACAGCCTGCCGCGCGTCGCCAACGATTTCTGGCTGCCATCCTACGTCGACGCCGATCCCGCCGACCGTCGCAAGCGGATCGACCACACTATCGGCGCGCTGGCGCTGGCGGCGAAGATCGGGGCGCCCACCATCTCGATCGAGCCGGGCGGGCCGCTCGACGGGCAGACAGAAGCCCGGGCCTGGGAGCTGTTCGCGGACGCCATCGCCGAGTGCGCCGAGCATGCCGAGCGCCACGGCGTCGTCATCGGCATTGAACCAGAGCCGGGCCTGATTATCGAGCGGACCGACCAGTACCTCCGCTTCATGGAGCGGGTATCGTCGCCGATGGTGGGGATGAACCTGGATGTGGGCCACCTCTTCTGCGTCGGCGAGGATCCAGCCGATGCCGCCCGCCGGCTCGGCCCACACGTGCGGCACATCCAGATCGAGGACATCGCCGCCAGCCGCGAGCATCGCCATCTCGCACCCGGCGCAGGCGTCATCGACTTCGCCGCCTTCCGACGCGCCCTCGACGACATCGACTACGATGGCTTCGTGACCGTCGAGCTTTACCCCTACCTGGAAGACCCGTCCGCCGCCGCCCGACAGAGCCTGGAGCACTTGCGGGCGCTGGGCTACTGAACCGCCCGGTGCGAGCAGAGGGCGACGGCGCTACACCGTCTCCTACGCCGCCATCGACGCTACCCTCAGCGCCAGCCGAGGCCACCCTGCTCGCCGGCCAGACCCCATCTTGCACCGACGGGTCGGGCGCCGATGCAGACCAGCAATCGAGCGTCCACACGCACCAGAAAGCAACGGCCGGACCCCTCGGCGGGGAAGCGGCGCCAGGACCAAACGTAGCCACAGGGCCGCGCGGCGGCCCTGTGGGGCCGCTCGTCACCCCGTCGATCGCGCTGGCCGCGTTCGCAGCGATCCTCACCCAGAGCGCCTTTGGCCCGTTCCTGCCCGTGATGGCCGAGTCGCTCGATACGACCATCGCGCTGCTCGGGCAGATCCCGGCCGTCAGCATGCTGCTCGCCGCCTTGCTCGGGCTGGCGGTCGGGCCGCTTGCCGACCGCTACGGGCAGCGGCGTGCCTTGCTGGTGGGGCTCGGCGCGATGGCGGTGAGCGCCTTCGGCACAAGCCTCGCCCCCCGCTACGGGCTCTTGTTCGCCGCGATGATGGTGGGCGCCGTCGGACGGGCGTCGGTGCTGCCGGTGACGCTGACCGTGGCCGCGACGCGTTTCGTGGGTGACGCCCAGCGGCGCGCCTTGAGTTGGACCTCAACCGGCACCGCCTGTGCCCCGATTCTCGGCATCCCCATCCTGACGACGATCGGCCAGTACGCCGGCTGGCGAGTAGCTTTCGGCGCACTCGTCGGGATCGTCGTGGCGACCATGTTCCTGATCGGGCGCGGCCTGCCTCGGGAAGCTCCAGCCCGGACCGGCCGGCTGCGCTTCCGGACACTGACCTCGCCCTACGGCCCACTGCTCCGCCACCACCCCACCTCCCTGCTCATCGTCTCGTCGCTGTTCGGCAACATCGGGCTCTGGCACATCTACACCTACGTCGGCGCCTTCTGGGTGCTCGAACACGGCCTGTCGCTACAAGAGGTCGGCTGGACATCGCTGGTGCAAGGACTGGGCGGGCTCTCCGGAGGCTGGTTGATGAGCGGACGGATCGGCCGCATTGCACCTCGACGGTTGATCGTGTTCGGACGAGTCGGGGGCGGCCTGCTGATGGCGCTGCCGTTCGTGATCCCGATCCCGACGGCGGCAGCCGTCGCCTGCCTGGCAGTCGCGTACGTCCTGGGCAGTTTCCAGACCATCGCGACCTCGTTGGTGCTCGCCAACGAGTCCCCAGCCGGCCGGGCCACGACGCTGACCTTCAACGGCGCGGCCTGGAGCGTCGGCATCGCGCTCGGTGCATCGTTGGGTGGTCTGGCGTTGTCTCTCGGCGGGTTCAAGGCGGTCGGCGTGTCCGCGTACACTGCCTTCCTGGTAGCGTCGCTGCTCACATACATCTCGGGGCATCCACGCCTCCAGCCCGCCGCGCCCCCTGTGTCCTCCGACGCTATCCGGCAAGAATGAGTCGATGGACGCTGCCCGCGTGTCGAGTTTCACGCCCTTCCATCGCCCTCTCGTTCTGTACAGCAACGATACGGACGCCCGGCTACACTACCGCGGGAGGCGAACCATGGCACGGATAGGGCGCGCCATCGTGATGGTCGGCAAGGATCTAGTCCTTCGCGAGTACCCGGTGCCGGAGCCGGAGCCTGGCACCGTCCTGCTGCGCCAGGAGCTTTCCGGGATCTGTGGCACCGACGTCCATAACTGGGAGCATCAGCGCCTCAGCGGCGAGATCTTGCTTGGACACGAGAACGTCGGCACGATCGAGGCGCTTGGGGCGGGCGTCACCCACGATTTCCTCGGCAAACCGCTCGCCGTCGGCGACCGTGTGGTGCTGTCACCCGGCACCCCGGCCGGTGCCTACGGCTTCCAGCAAGCCGACGAGCCACCGTACTTCCGGGGCGGCTTCGCGGACTACATCTACCTCTGGCATCCTGAAAGCTGCATCCTGAAGACGAGCCTGCCGCCCGAGGTTGGCGTCCTGACCGAGCCGTTCTCGGTGGGCGTACACGGTGTCTCCCGCTCGGGCATCCAGTTCGGCGATACCGTCGTCGTACAGGGCTCAGGCGCGATCGGCCTGATGACGCTCGTGGCTGCGCGGGCGCGAGGGGCCGGGCGGCTGATCGTGGTCGGCGGTCCAGCCGGACGGCTAGCTCTTGCACGCGCGTTCGGCGCCGACGTGACGGTCGACATCACGACGGTCAAGAATCCAGACGAGCGTACCCGACTGGTCCTGGCAGAGACCCCGCACGGCGAGGGCGCCGACGTTGTGTTCGAAGCGGCGGGCTTCCTGCCAGCCATCCCGGAGGGGCTGGGGTATCTGCGGCGTAGCGGCACCTTTGTCGAGATGGGTCACTTCGTGGACGTCGGCACCCTGGAGATCAACCCGAATCAACAGTTGATGCGGAAGAACCTGCGCCTCGAAGCGGTCTGGGGCACCGGCGGCAACGACAACTTCGTGCGGGCGTTCAAGGTGCTCGAACGCGGCGAACTGCCGATTGGGCAACTGGTCACGCCGCTCCCTATCGAGCGGGCTATGGAGGGCTTCCGGGCGCTCTCGGGCAGTTACCGCCTTGGTGACCGCGACGTCGTCAAAGTGGCGTTGCACGGCAGCGCACGCTAGGCGTCTGGTACCCTCACCGCGACATGCTGCCGTCTGCTGGCCCAGGATGCCGACGAGGATGATGAGTGCGCACGGACGCCGGGGCGCGCGCCTCGTCTGCGCGCCCGATCTTCGCTCGGGACCGCTTGACCGCCGGCGTAGGCCGGACCGCCGTTGATGCTCGTACGGTCGCCGCAAGCGCGAGCCTACCTGGAGCTGGTCCGTCTCCCGAACCTGTTCACAGCAGCCGGCGATATCGTCGCCGGCTACTTGATCGTCACGCGCGGCGTCGAAGTGTCCTGGCGCGACCTGATCGTTCTTGTGCTGGCCAGCGTCTGTCTGTACGCCGGCGGTGTCGTCTTGAACGACTACTACGACCGCGACGTCGACAAGGTCGAGCGCCCCGAGCGGCCGATCCCGAGCGGCCGGATCGATGCTCGCTCGGCGCTGGCGCTCGGTGCGCGGCTGCTTGGCCTTGGCTGCATCTTCGCGGTTGGCGTGAGCGTCACCAGCCTGATCGTGGCGGCGCTGCTCGCGGCCTGCATTACGCTGTACGACGCCCGAGGCAAGCGCATCGAGTACGTCGGCAGCGTCAACATGGGCGCCTGCCGCTTCCTCAACGTCATGCTCGGGGCATCGGGTGGCGCGGCCACGCTGCGCCCCGAAGTCTGGCTCTGGTCGGCGCTGCCGGTTGCGCTCATCATCTTTCTGTACATCACGGCAGTGACGTTGCTGAGCACCGGCGAGGTCTGGGGCGGTAATCGTGGCATCGCCAGCCTCGTCTTCGGCGCCGACCTGGCCGTCGTCGGCGGCGTCATCTGGCTGGCGCTCGCCGGCCGTTTCGCCGCACCCTGGGCCGTTGCACCGTTCCTGGCCCTGTTCGCGGCGGCCACGCTCCGGGTCATCGGGAACGTCGTTCAGGCGCCATCCGCGCCGAACATTCGCCGCGCGATCAAGGTGTGCATTCTCTCGCTACTCCTGCTCGATGCGGCGTGTAGCGCCGGGGGCGGAGGCTTCGAGTACGGCATCGTGGTAGCGTTGCTGATCGTGCCGGCGCTGTACGCGGCCCGGCTGTACGCCGTGACCTGACCCGGTGCGCCTCGCGGCGCGGGCCACGGCGACAATTGCGGTGAGCGTCGTTCATACACGTCACCCCGTACGTCATCCCAAAGGAGACCCGCGATGGCGAAGCGCGTCCTCGTGCTCGACCTCGTCTGCCTCACTCGCGGACATCTCGCCGACCGTGCCGCCACCCCGACCCTCTCGGCGCTGGCCGAGCAGGGGTACGCGGTCGATCTGCGCCCGCCGTTCCCGGCCGTGACCTGCACCGCGCAGGCGACGCTGACGACTGGGGCGTCACCGCGCGAGCACGGCGTGGTGTGCAACGGCCTGTTCGAGCGCGATCGCTACGCCATCCGTTTCTGGGACCAGCCGACTAGCATGGTGAAGCGGCCCAAGGTCTGGGAGATGCTACGCGCGTCTGACGCGGCCGCGACGACCGCGCTGCTGTTCTTCCAGAACACCATGTTCGCGAGTGTCGACATCGTGGTCACACCCGCGCCAATCCACCTCGACGGGGGCCTGGTTCCGTGGTGCTACTCGAAGCCGGTCGGCTACTACGAGGGTCTGGCCGAGCAGCACGGCGGGTTCCAACTTCCCTGGTACTGGGGACCGTTGGCCGGCGCGAAGGCGAGCGAGTGGATCGCGAGAGCCACGCTCGACACCCTGGAGCAGCACCAGCCGACCCTCACCCTGGCGTACTTGCCACACCTCGATTACAACACCCAGCGCTTCGGGGCTGAGAGCGAGCAGTTCAAAGCCGACCTTCGCACCATGGATCAGATCGTCGCCAGCCTGCTCGACGGGCTCGATCGGCGCGGGCTACGCGACGATACTGCCGTCGTGCTGCTCGGCGAGTACGCCATGACCGACGTCAGCCGCCCGGTCCTGCTGAACCGCGAGCTTCGGCAGCGTGGCCTGCTCTCGGTTCGGACCATCGGCGGCCACGAGTACCTGGACCTGGAACTGAGCCGGGCGTTCGCGATGGTCGATCATCAAGTAGCGCACGTCTACGTCAAGCCCGGCGAGGAGGCAGCCGCGCGACGGGCACTCGACGAGATCACCGGCGTCGAGCGGGTGCTGAGCCGCGACGAGCAGCGCGCCTACGAGATCGACCATCCGTCCAGCGGCGACCTGATCGCCATCGCCGCGTCAGACGCCTGGTTCCAATACTACTGGTGGCTCGACGACGTGCTCGCGCCGCCCTACGCCCGCGAGATCGACATCCACCGTAAGCCAGCCTACGACCCGGTCGAGCTGTTCTTCGATCCAGCCACCAGGTCGATTCCGCTCCGCCCGGAACTGGTGCGGGGATCGCACGGGCGCCCCGCCGACATGGAGCCGCGACGACCTGCCCTAGTCGTCGCCGATCCGAGCGCTTCTCGTCCTCCGTCAGACGAGGTCGACATGCGGGCCGTACCTGAGATTCTTCTCGGCCTGCTCGGCCACCCGCGCGGCTGAAGCAGCACTCAGTACGCCAGCAACACGGCCCAGCAACACGGCCCAGCAACACGGCCGCGCTGTAGCCGACCAGTCGTCGCGGATCCACCGCACCGCTCCGGCCACAAGCGGGCGCCTGTGACTCATCTGGGCGGAACACCTGCCCAGCAGCCTACTCGCCGTCCACGTCGGGACTCGCGTCCTCGATTCGCCGCGACTGGGCGAGGCGGCGCGCAGCAGCATCGAGCGTGGCCCGCGAGCGCGCCAGCAGCTTGCGGGTTCGCTGGATCGTCTCCTCGGGAGAGTCCGCCTTCAGGTCGTTGTCGCTGTCGGGATCCACAGACGCCTCGCGGTCCTGGTTATCTGCGCCCTTCTTTGCACGGAGCGTGCCATCTCACAAACCAACGACATCTCAATCCGGTTGCAGGATCTCGCCGGGCTGAGCCCCAGCTACAGGGAACCTCAGATGGCGAGGGATGCCGGGACGCTCGATGGCAACGGATGCCGGGACACCTGATGGTGGGGGTCTCAGATCCGGCTGGTGGGAAATCCGCTCCCGCCTCGGAGACGTAGCACCTACGTCGAGCGTGAGGAATCGCGGCGCCAGATCGTGGGTTGCAGAGTATGAGCGAGAGTCGACTCCAGGGCGCCAGCCGATCCAGGGGGCCAGCCGATCCAGGGCGCCAGCCGATCCAGGGCGCCAGCCAATTCAGGGAGACACATCGAGCCGGGAGATGCACGCGATGTTCACGATCAGCCGCCTCAATCATCTCGTCTTGTACGTTCGCGACGCCCAGCAGTCGCTCGCGTTCTATCGCGACGTCCTCGGCTTCCGGCCTATTGAGGGCGGAAACGAGCAGGCCGTCTTCCTCCGTGCCAGCGGCAGCAACAATCACCACGACCTGGGCCTGTTCGGGATCGGTGCGGGCGCGCCACCGCCCACCCACGGCGAGCGCGTCGGCATGTACCACGCCGCCTGGGAAGTCCCCACCATCGAGGATCTGACCCGCGCCCGCGAGGCGCTGATCGCGGCCGGAGCACTCGTCGGTGAGTCCGATCACGGCGCGAGCCTAAGCCTCTACATCAAGGATCCGGACGGCAACGAGCTCGAAGTGTTCTGGATGGTCCCGCGCGAGGAGTGGAGCACCCGAGCCGGCGGCACCCGTCGCCTCGATCTCGCTGGTGAGCTTGCTCGCAGAACGGGAGCCGCTGCCGGCTGAGCCGGGGCTGTACACAGTCGGCGGTCCACATCTCGCCTTCCTGGGGGTGGCCGCTTCCTCAAGGGAGTGGCCGCTCGGCGTGGGTAATGGCCCAGTCGCAGCACCAGTCAACGGCCCGAAGCACTCTCATCCGAAGCACTCCCATCCGACAGCCTACCGGGAGTACTCCTCACCCCAGCCCGCGTTCCGGAGACGAGGGAGAATCCACTCGCTCGTGGTGGGTGCGCCGGGCTGCTCCGGCCAGGAGTCGGCGGAGCAGCCGGATCAGCGGCGCTGGATCGACGGTGGTATTGGCGACGATATGTGGGTACACAATGGGTTGAGCATCCCTGGCCAGGCGTCGATAGATGCCCCAGTCGGCGTCCGAGCGATCCTGCGGATCACGAGCACTCGCGCGCTGAGCGAGCCGCTCGCGCACCGCTGCTACCGGCGCGTACGCCGCCACCGGAATGACAACCGCCCCCCGCTCCTCTCCCAGCGCATAGAGCAGGCGTCGGCGCCGTTCGCGGAGGTTCGTGCCGTCGAAGATGACACGATGGCCGCGCTCGAGGAGTTGCGCGATGCGGCGGTGGCACTCGGCGTAGACCGCGCTCGCCTCAGACGTCGTGTAGCGCGGCTGGGGGAACATTTCCTTCCGCACGACGTCTGTTTGAACGAGGTCCGCAGCGAGTGCCGCCGCGAGACGGCGGGCGAGGAACGACTTCCCGGAGCCCGGCGCGCCGACCATCACGAGTAGGGCGGCGCCGCCGGTGGCCGCGAATGGGGATGCATCGGGGCGATGAGGGGATAGGTGCATCGGTCGACACGAAGAGCCTGGAAACGAGCACCAGTATACGCATCAAAACGCCGCGCAATCCTTGGTACAATCGCTACATGATTTCAGGCTTCCGCGTGCTCTGGCGAGCGCTCGTCCACTTCTGGGACGAGTCGCTCTTGATGATAAAGGCGAACGTCGCCTGGTTCGTGTGCAGCCTGCCGCTATTCCTGCTGACGATTGCGGTCAGCTGGCTGTTCGTGGCACCAGGCGACGCTGAATCCGGCTCGGTCGTCTGGCCGATGATTCTGTCAGGCTTCGTCATGCTGGTGGTACCGAGCCCGTTTGCCATCGGGGTGTACGCCGTGGCCGCCGTCATCGTGAACGGTGAGTCACCGGAGTTTTCCGTCTTCTGGACCGCCGTCCGCCGCTGGTGGAAGCGCGGACTGGCGATGTACGCCATCGGGGCATTCGTGCTGGGTGGGCTGATCTTCAATACGTCGTTCTATGCGTCGGTGGCGACCGGGCTGCTCCAGGCGGTGAGCATCCTCTGGCTCTACGCGATCATCTTCTGGATCACGATGCAGAGCTACCTGGTGCCGCTGCTGGTGACGGCCGAATTGCCCCCGCCCAGTGCCCATGCTGAGGATGAAGGCTGGCCAATCGACGAAGAGGAGCGCCGGGCACGGCGGCTGGCGCCCAGGAAGCCGGTCGCGCCAGTCGAGCCGCCGCCGGTCCCATCGCTTGGTGCGCTCTACAAGCGGGCCGCGATTCTCGCGCTTGCGAATCCGCTGTTCAGCTTCATCATGCTGTTCGGCACGCTGCTGGCCACGATCCTGAGTGTGGTCGCGATGCCGGTCTACCCACTGCTGGCGATATCGTTCGTAGCGCTCGTGAACTGCCAGGGGCTGCGCGTGCTGCGAGAGAAGTACTTCCCGACGGAGGCGTCGGGGGTCAAGCGTTGACCGTCGGCGCGCACGTCCTGGGGGGGCGCTATCGGCTGGATAGCGTCCTCGGCCAGGGCGGCATGGCGATCGTCTACAAGGCCGAGGATATGGCCCTTGGCCGAACGGTCGCCATCAAGGTGCTCCGCGAGCAGTACGGCGGTGAGGCCGAGTTTCTGGAGCGCTTTCGCCGTGAGGGCCGCTCCGCCGCTCGCCTGAATCACCCGAACGTCATCGCCATCTTCGACGTTGGCCAGGACGGCCCCCTCAACTACATCGTGATGGAGTACGTCGAGGGGGAGGATCTCAAAGAGATCATCCAGCGCGATGGCCCGCTGCCGCCGGACCAGCTCGTCGACATTGGCTGCCAGATCGCCGCCGCTCTGGAGTACGCTCACCGGGCTGGCCTGGTGCACCGCGACGTGAAGTCCCAGAACGTCCTGGTCACGACCGATGGGCACGTCAAGGTGGCCGACTTCGGGATCGCCGTGGCCCTGGGCGAGCGGTCGATCACCCAGACCGGGATGGTGATCGGCTCGGTGCACTACATGGCCCCGGAACAGGCCGAAGGCCGGCCGACGACCCCGGCGTCGGACGTGTACGCACTCGGGGTGGTGCTGTATGAGATGGCGACTGGCCAACTCCCGTTCACTGCCGAGTCGCCGTTGGCGATCGCGCGGATGCACCTGGACGAGCCGCCAGTCCCGCCGCAGCAGTTGAACCCACGCCTCCCGCCGACCATCGGCGAGACGATCCTCGCCTGCCTGGCGAAAGACCCCGCCTCTCGTCCGGCCTCGGCGGCACTCGTCGCGGCAGCCTTGCGCGGCCAACGCGCCCGTGCACGCGACCGTACCGAGGTCGTGAGCGCGGTTGCGGGCCCAGCCCGGCAGGCGGCTCGTCAGACCGGGCGGCGGGCGGTCCGTCAGCAGCCGCCGCCAGATCGGGCGACGATGCCGCACGATCTGGTGTCGAGACGGCGTGCTCAGGCGCCCACATCGACGCGTGGCGGCCTCGGCGTCCGCGCGTTCCTCGTCGTGGCGGCGCTGCTGGCCGTTGCTGGGGCGGTTGCTGGCTGGATCCTCGCCAGTCCGCCCGAGACACGCGCTCCCCGCCCGACGCCCGGGCCGGTCATCGTGGCCAGCCCCTCGCCGGTCAGCAAGCCAGCCCTGAAGCCGACCGCTGCGCCGCCGGCGACCGCCACGCTGTCGCCGTCGCCGGCTCCGCCGACGGCGACGCTTCCGCCGCCCACCAGTACGCCGGTGCCGCCCACCCCCACCCAACCGGCGCCAACGGCCACGTCTGCCCCCCCGCCCGTCGAGGTACCGGGCGTCGTGAGCCAGCAGGAGGAGCAGGCACGGCAGGCGCTCGAGCAGCGCGGGTTCAAGGTGCGAGTGCAGGAGGATCGCGGCTCAACCGCACCGAACGGCACGGTCATCGGCATGGACCCGGCCCCCGGCACCAACCTGGCGCGCGGCAGCACGGTCACCGTCCGGGTCAGCCGGCCGCGCCCACCGACGGCCCAGCCCAAACCGAAGCCGCAGCCGACGCCGGAGATCGGCGTGCTCGTGCCGAACGTCGAGGGCATGGACGAGCAGGAGGCACGCAAGTTCCTGATGGACCGCGGCTTCAAAGTCCGCGTGATCCGCGAGGGCACTCGCGACCACAAGGGCCAGGTCATCAACCAGAACCCCGGCGCGAACGACACGGTCGACCCGGGCATAACAGTTACGATCACCATCGGCGAGTAAAGACGAGCAGTCAGTTGCCAGTAGTCAGGAGAATGGGTCGTCAACTGCCTGCCCTCTGACTGCTGATGGCTGATGGCTGGAGGTACGACACGGTGCCGGTACATGCACAGGATGGGACAGCGCCGCGCCTCGCGGATGACGTCTTCGTCGCGCCGAACGCGGAGGTGAGCGGCGACGTGACGATGGCCGAGCGTTCGAGCGTCTGGTTCAGCAGCGCGATCCGCGCGAACGGGGCGCCGGTAGCGTTGGGCGTGGGGACAGACATTCAGGATAACTCCCTGGTGGACAGCGCGCCCGGCCAGCCCTGTCGGCTCGGCAACTACACAAGCCTCGGCCACGGCGCGATCGTCCACGCCTCCACTGTCGAGGACCGTGTC
Organism: Chloroflexota bacterium; assembly: GCA_020845495.1. Next base: position 235,653 of record JADLFM010000128.1, on the reverse strand, counting down.
CTGATCGCGATGAACGCGACCGTCATGCCCGGCTGCCACATCGGCACCGGGAGCATCGTCGCCGCCAACGCCACCGTCCCGCCCGGTACGACTGTCCCGCCCGGCTCGCTGATCGTCGGGGAGCAGGGCCGGATCGTGCGTCAACTCACTGATGCCGAGTTGGAGCGGGTCAGGCTCACGTCGCAGCATTACATGGAGTTGTCGGCGCAGTACCGCGACGCCATCGGCCGAGGCTGGTAAGTCACGGCTGTTCCACTCGGAGCGTGCTGTAGTCACGCACGATCGTAGCCAGGCGCTCGGCAAGCAGGAACGGCGCACGGGGATCGCTCCGCTCCGGGTCCGGCAGGTCGATGGCCAGGGTCAGGTGCGGCGCCCGCCGGCGGATGCCCAGTCGTACGAGCCGCCGCCGGTGTTCTCCAAGTGCATCGAGCAGGCGGTGACAGAGCTCAGCCGCTCGTCCACCGCCATGGGCCACCAGCAGCCGGCCCGGCGCGAGCGGCTCGACGGGCCAGCGCTCGACCAGTGCCAGCCGGCGCACGTCGGCATCGAGCAGGCTACCGGGGCGGAACACCTCCATCCCCCAGATCGGTTGCCAGCGCAGATCGCAGCGTAACAGCAGCAGGTCGCGCTGCCCGAGCGCCAGGTCGAACAGCCAGAAGGCGAGCGGTGCGCGACTCCTGAGCAGCACCGTGACGAAGATCCGCCCGAACGGCGAGCGGGCGTCTTCGAGCACGAAGGTGAAGGCCGTGCCGGCACGCCACTTGAGGGCAGCGCTTCGCGCACCGTCCTCCCGCCATTCATCCAACCCACGACTTACCCAGCGGATCGATTGGGCCGCTCGTCGGCGTGTTGCAAAGGAGCCAAGGACGTACCCGAGCACCACGACCGTCGCAATCGCGACGAACAGCGGGACGCCAATCGTATCGAGGTTCACAGGTACTCTCGGGAAGGTGCGAGAACAGGTCGCTGTAGTGGAACGCGTGCGCTTCGCCGGACTGAGGCCGGAATGCCAGTATACGCGCGACTGGCTCTCATGCGCCTGAGCACGCCCCAGTCCGACTCAGACGAGCTCGCCGATCTCCTCGCGGCGGCCTGGCAGCGCTCGGCGTCGCCACGCGAGCGCTCGTCGAGACTCCGCAGGTGAGGCATACCCGGCCTGACGCCGACCAACGGGACGCGATGACCTCGGCAGGTGTCACACTCCGGCTCGGCTTGTGTGGTCGATGTGGCGTACCAGCGAGCGCGGCGGCATGCCGATTGCCCCATACTCATTGGTCCCCGCGTATCGTCGGAGGTTATGGGGAGAGGCGGCGACACGGGCCGTGAAGCTGGCGATCGTAGCATGGCGATGGTGAGGGGAACGAGCGAAGCGGAGTCCGGACCTGGAGGTAACGCGACGTGCGAGCGGTCCGCGTAGGCGCTGCGAATCAGCCGACCGAACATCGAGTGACGATCGGCGACGTGACGCTCTACTATCAGACGGCCGGTCAGGGCGATCCGCTCGTGCTGGTGCACGGTTTGTCCGGCTCGGGCAGATGGTGGAGACGGAACGTCCCGGCCCTCGCGCGGCATCACCGGGTCTACACGCTCGACCTGATCGGGTTCGGACGCAGCCGCAGCGGGCGCTGGCGGGCGCGGCAGCGATTCGTGCTCGGCGCTGCCGCCGACCTCCTGGCCGACTTCCTCGATCGGCTTGCCATCTCGAGTGCGACCGTCATCGGGCACTCGATGGGCGGGTACGTCGCCGCCGAAATGACCGCGCGCCATTCGAATCGCGTCAACCGGCTGGTCCTGGTGGACGCGGCGGCGCTCCCCTTCGAACGCGGCTACGCGGGACATATCCTCGGGTTGCTGACCGGCATCCAGCGCTGCCGGCCGGACTTCTATCCGATCCTGCTGACCGACGCGGCGCAGGCCGGCGCACTCACCATCGCACGAGCGGCGCGCGATCTTCTCCACGTGGACACGCCGCCCCTGGCCGCCATCGACATACCGACTTTGGTCGTCTGGGGTGAGCGCGACACCATCGTACCGCTGGCCCTGGGTCGGCGACTCGTGGCCAGTTTGCCCAACGCTGAGCTCGTCGTGCTGCCACGCGCCGGCCATACTCCGATGTGGGATCAGCCCGATGCGTTCAACGCCGCCGTCCTGGAGTTCCTGGCGGGCGACCGGGCGGCGTCGGCCTGATCCTTCGCCAGCAACTCCACCGGAGCCATGGGACGCACCCGGTCGCCCAGTATCTACCGTTCGAGCGCCATGCGGGCGGCCTGTACCGGTTCCTTGCTGCATCGCGGATGGTACGCGTGCACGTCGGGCGCGGCTGCGACTGGCCTGCCCGTGCGAACCCAAGACTGGTCGGCTCAGCCTTCGCCGACGGCTCGGGCCAGGTCGTCGGCCGAGGTTAGTTGACCGACCTGGCGCAGGAAGTCGCCGAGGGACGCGCTCTGGGCACGCAGTTTCGCTACCTGGCGGGAGATCGGGCTCGAGCCGGAGGCGGCGTCACCGTAGCTCCCGTAGAACGCGAAGTAGGCCTGATTCAGCACTCGGATGTCGTCGCCCATCGCGGCCAATTCGTCACGGCGCTGTCGCATCAACGCCTCGGCTTCGTCGACCTTCCCGTCTGCGAGCAAAGAATCTACCTCGATGCGGGTCGCTCGAAGCACCGACCGATACTGCGAATCCTGTGCGAGCCCGGCCGGCCGCGCCGCCGGCAGCGGGGAGTCCAACCCAAGCTCACGCGCCACCTGCGGCCCAATCTCCCGCCCGACGAGCTCGGCCGTCGTCTCGTTGATGTTGTGGGCCGCGCTGCTGCTCCAGTACCGCAACCCGAGCGGTGTGAAGAACAAGTAGCCATGCGTCCACTCATGTGCCACCGACGCCAACGCGTCAGTCTTGGGAGAGCCTTCGAGCACCATGGCAGGGTAGGTGGCGAGGCCGCCGATTGGGACTACCAACGCGGACACCCCCAGCGAGTCGACGCCCGTCTCGAGCTGTTCATCCTGGGAGAGCGTGACGTCGGGCCGGAGCACCACGGACTGCACGACGGCGATACGATCGCGGGGGGACACGATCAGCACCTGGGGTGGCGACACGAAGGTGAAGCTCGGCGGCGGGAAGAGGGCGCGACGGTCGGCAAAGGGCGCCGGATACCCGAGATTCTGTCGCAGCAAGACGCTGGTCAGAGCGCGCTCGACAGCGGCTTCGGCCGCCGGTCGGAGCGCCTCGCGGGCGGAGAGCGAGGCAGCGAAATATGCTGCTGCTGCCGCTCGGTCGTGGCTCGACACGCTATCGGCGCCTACGAGCAGCCCGCCCACAATCTGAGTTGCACGCTCCCCGATCTGCGCGAGGTGCCAGTCCACGAGGTGAAACGCGTACGGGGCGGCGGCTTGCGTGATCCGCAACTCGCGCGGCGGCGCGCCGCCGGACAGCAAGAGCACGGCGGCGACAAGGGCGAGGACCACAGGCGTCACTCGTCCGGCACGCACCCGCGGCCACGGCCGAACGAGGAAAGCAGTGTGGATCCTGAGCGCCATATAGCATTGTACGAGTGGCTCTCAGGCTCACGCTGCGATACGGCGAACCCTGCGATACCGTGAGCCGGCCAGCGTATCGTATAGTTGGCCGCCACTCTTAGCATGCGCGAGGCACGGCAGGTGTCCTCATCCGTCGACCAGGGCATTGCCGAGACCCGCGCGATCGAGGCCGCTCGGCGGGGAGACCCGGCGGCATTCAATCAGCTCGTGCTGGCGTACCAGACCACCGCCTACAACGTCGCGCTGCGAACGCTCGGCAATCCCGACGATGCCGCCGACGCCGCTCAGGATGCCTTTCTCTCGGCCTACCGAGCGATCTCCGACTTCCGGGGCGGCTCCTTCAAGTCCTGGTTACTGCGGATCGTCGTCAATACCTGCTACGACCTCCTACGGCGACGGCAGCGGCGCCCGTCGAGCTCGCTCGACGAGCTCGTTGAGGAGACCGGCGAAAGCCCGGCCGTTGCCGATCGGAAGATCGGACCGGAGCGGGCGGCGCTGGCATCGGAGACGGCGCAGGCAATCGAGCACGCGCTCGCCTTGTTGCCGGACGACCAGCGGCTCATCGTGGTGCTCTGCGACGTGCAGGGCCAGAGCTACGAGGAGGCGGCCGAGATCACCGGCGTAGCGCTTGGCACGGTCAAGTCGAGGCTCAGCCGAGCGCGCGCCCGTCTGCGCCACCTGTTGACCGAACGAGGGGAACTTCCGGCCGCTCTGGAGCGTCATGATGGATGACAGACCGGCAGCAGCCAGGGGCAACTCTGCTCGACACGGCGTCGCTCGGAGCCAGTCCGGATCGACCTCGTGCCGGTCAGAACCGGCGCCACGCCGGCAGTTCGAGCCTTCGAGGGTACGACGAGATGGATCCATCGGTGTCTGACGCGAGCCGACCGGCACATGCGTCGACCGAGATGCTATCGGCGTACCTCGACGGCCGAGCCGAGCCAGTCGAAGCCAGGTTCGTGGCGGCGCATCTCACAACCTGCCAGCAGTGCCGTGACGACCTCGAAGGACTACGTACGGTCCGCGATCTGTTGCGGTGCTTGCCCACCGCGGTTCCACCCCGGGATTTCAGGATTCCGACGCCAGCCAGGATCCTCCGCTTTCCCAGGCTGGTCGTCACGCTGCGATCGCTCGCCAGCGTCGCGGTCATCATCTTCGTGCTGGCAGCCTCCGTCGACGCGCTGTCAACGTTCGAGGCACGTCGTTCCGAGCCAGAGATCACGACGTCGGCGGCGTTCCGGTCGGCACCGCAGGCTCGGCCAACCAGCGGCTCCGACACGCTGATGGAGCGGAGCACGGTCACCCAGAGTCAGGCTGACGCCGGTGCGGCCCCCGCTGTTGCCGCTCGCCCATCGCAACCCCCGGCGAGCCAGCCGCAGGCGAGCCAGCCGCAACCGACCGTTCAGGCCCCATCAAGGCAAGTCAAGCCGGCAGCGGCCAGCGCGCCTCAATCCGCTGCGCGTGCGCCCGCACCTCAGCCCGCCTCGTCCTACGAGGCTCCGGCTCCGGCCGCTGCCGCGGGCGCAGCCGTCGCAAGAGCCACGGCCGCCCCGCCCAATGCCGCCGTGTCCGCAGCCGCTCCGGCGAACGCTCCAGCCAGCGCCGAGGCCGGCCCGCCAACGACGTCGGCAGCAGGCTCCTCCCCGACCGCGCCGGCCACGAGTGTCGCGGCTGCCACGCCGCTCGCGTCCAGTGTCAGCCTGTCTTCAGGGGCTGGGGGTGACGCTGTACCGGCAGCATCGACGGCTGGCGACTCCGCTCAGTCCTGGGAACGAATCGCCACCGTGGCGTCAGGGCTCCTTGCCAGCGGGCTGGTTTTCGCGGCGCTCCTGCTCGGCCGGGTCAAGATGGTCCCCGCCGCCAACAGCGCCCGGAACGTCGGTCAGTCCAAGCGCGCGCAGTAGCCGCAATCCTGCCGTCTCCGGAGCGGCCGGCCACTCCTCAGGCCGTGCCACCCGCTCGACAACCGCCCGCGGCGTCTCATCGCCCAGGTCTGGCGGCCACTCGACCACATCGGATGGCGCGACGACGACCTCGCCGAGCCAGGTGATGCCGTCTGGCCGGCCCTCGTTGTCGGTCGAACCAGACTCAGGCGCAGCCTCCATCGATGCCGAGCCCGGCGCAGTCTCCATCGATGCCGAGCCCGGCGCAGTCAGTCCCCCCTGGGCCGACGTCAAGGGCGAATAGCGGGGCGCGGTGACAGCTACCCCGTCCCACACGACGATTCGGTCGCCGACCCGAAGGATCGAGTTACCGGGGTCGACCCAGCGCAGCGCCGACTGGCCAACCGGCCGCACGCCGGCCGGCGCTTCGTCGCTCACGCGGCGCGCCCGGGGCGTGGCAGATCGAGCAGGACGACGTCGAGTGCGAGGCGCGCGTTCACGTTCTGGTCGAGCATCTGGAGGACGTCGCGAGCACTGGCTAGCGCCCCCGCCGTCTCACCGCGCGACAGGCGGGCCGCATGCCGCTCAATCGCGCAACGACGATCCAGGTTGACGATCCGATCGGGCGTGCCTCCCTGGACGAGCAGGACGTCACGCCACCAGCGAACCCACTGTGCCAGCACACCGCGCACCTCATCCTGGTCCTTGCTCCAGCGATCGCCGAGCGTACGGGCGTACTGAAGGCGCGCGAGTCGGTCCGCGCCGAGCAGGCCGTCCAGGTCGTCCAGGAGTTTGGTGCGCCGCTCCAGCGCTCGGTCGTCGTTCGCCAGGTTCAGTGCGCGCCCGGTGCACCCTTCCGCGAGTGCGGCTAGTAGATGTGCACACTCGGGCGCGACGCCAGTTTGACCGACCAGATGCTCGGCCAACGCCGCTCGGTCCGCGCGGCGCAACCGGATGTGCTGGCAGCGGGAAACGATGGTCTCGAGTGTGGCCTCGGGATCCACTGTCGTCAGGATCACCATGACCAACGGCGGCGGCTCCTCGATCGTCTTGAGCAGCCGGTTGGCGGCGTCGGGGTGGAGCAGTTCGGCCTGCTCCACGACGTAGATCTTGCGGTAGGCGTCGGCCGGACGCAGCGCCGCGTCAGCCTGAATCGCCTCGACGTCGGCCACGCGGATCACTCGGTGTGGTGGCTGTAGCCCGACGATGCGCACTTCCGGGTGGGTTCCTTCGGCAATCAGCCGGCAGCGCCGGCAGCGTCCACACGGCGGCTCCTCGTCCTCGCCGGAGGATCGCTCGGCGCCAGGGCCGAGGCGAGCGGCTGGGCCGAGGCGTTCGCAGTTGAGCGCCTGGGCGAAGGCCACGGCCAACGCACGCTTACCGACCCCGCGCGGGCCGCTCAACAGATAGGCGTGTCCGATCCGGTGATGCTCGATGGCGCGTCGAAGAAAGTCAACTGCCCGCTCGTGCCCGACGAGCCCCCACGCCTCGGTGGTCGCCACGACGCCTACATGCCGGTCAATGGCGGGGGCTGGATCCGGAGCTCATTCGCCACCGCACGCACGCCGGCCACGTCTCGAGCGATCTCCTCAGCGTACTCGCGGTCTTCATCGGTAATGACCTCACCCGCGATGGTCACGACACCTCGCTCGGCAGTCGCCCGCAGACCGTGAATCCAGATACCGGCGTTCGAGATCAGGACCGCTTCGACTCTGGCCGCAAGCGCCTGGTCATCGATCTGCTGGAGCGACGTGGCAGTCGGTGAGATCTCGGCCCGTTCGAGCGCATAGGCGATGAAGTCGACGATCTGTTCCACCGTTCCGACAGACGTGTTCACGATTAGATCGTAGGCGTGCGGATCCATCCAGTCGGCATTGTGCATGTAGCGGATGTAGCCGCTCCGCTCACGGTCACTGCGGCGAATCACTTCGGACGCGGTATTGACGTCCAGATTGCCGCCCTGGCGCGCGATCACCCGCTGCCGGCGCACGTCGTTGGGTGCGACGATCATGACCCGCAGCACGTGACTCAACCCACGTAGCAGGAAGTTGGAGCCCAGTCCGACGATGACGCAGTCATCCTCGCGAGCGAAGCCGTAGACACCATAGCGCACCACGATAGCGTGACGGCGGCGTTCCTCGTTGAGGCGGTCCCAGAAGGACGGCCTCGTCTCGGCAATCTCGGGAGCATTCGGCTCGATGTCGCCGAACTCACGGATCGAGTCGAGCAGCAGGTGGCGATCGAGATAGCGGTAGTGCAAGTGCTCGGCCAGAGCCCGGCCGATCTCGTCTCCCCGGCTCCCAAGCAGGCGCGCGATGGTCACGATCGGCATCTCAGCCTCCACGCGCAGACGTGCGCTACCGTCTCGAAACTGGACGTGGCGCATTGTACCATGGCGCGGCGGGGGTGCCGGCAAGGTCGCCGAGGAACTGGCGAAGACGGGTGCGCTGCCCAGATTCGCCGCCCGCGAGGGGTGGCCGTGTTCGTTGACCGGGTTCGTGGCCGTGTTCGTCGACCGGGCAGGTGGCCGTGTTCGTCGACCGGGTTCGTCGGCCGGGCTATTGCTCGTCGTCTCGGTCGCGGAGCGTGGCGCCGCCAATCGCTCCCAGTGCACCGCCGATGATGACGCCCGCCACCAGCCCAACCGGGCCGCCGACCAGGCCGCCGATCAAGGCGCCGGACGTCGCGGTTGCCAGGGCGCCGCTAATCTCGCGGGCATGCGGAGGGTAGTTGTCCGTGTCGAAGCGCAGCCGGCCGTCCCCCAGTTCGAACCCGCGCCGGATCGCCTTACGGCCGAGATCCCACGATCCGTGACCCTCCCGCTCCCACTGCACGCGGAGGTGCGGTTCGTTGGCCTCCCAGGTCATCGGGCCGCCCTCGGCGCGGACGCGCTCGAACGCTTCGTAGCCGAAGCGATGGGCTGTTTCGTCGTCTTTCCACTGCCTCGGCGTACCGCCCCTCGCCAGGAACCGCTGCCGCAACGATGGCGCGATCTCGTGCCAGGGTCGTCCCTGTCGAATGGCACGGTCCGCCTGATAGTCGAGCCCGCCGTAGTCGAGCAGGATGAGGCGCGCTTCCTCGGCACGGCCGGCCGCGTGGACGCTGACGAGCCCCTGGCCCTCGCGCACTCGTGCGTCGTACCAGGCGGCCTCAGCGGGTGTCAGACCCACGTCGACGAGGGTGTCGGACAGGCGGTGCGCCGCCTCTTCGCCACCTTCATGCTCCACCGTCTCGATATTGCCCAGTCCTTCGTGGTCCGTCACGGCGAAGCCGATATCGGTGGCGTGGAAGTTGGCGCTACGGAGCGCGCTCACCGCGTCGTACATATCCTCGAGATCTTTGAACACACAGACGACGCTATCATGACTCCGCATGACGCTCCTCCCAACACAGGCGAGTCGCCAGACCGTTCACGGTCCCTCGGTAACTCGAGCCCCTGCTCCTGCCGAATGCAGGACTCGGACCACACCCATGCCTGAGCCAGCCATACGCCCTCAGGCATCCCCACCGCAGTCCTCATTAAGTGCGTGAGGAGTAGTCGTGCCCCCGGCTCATCGACCCCGGCTCACCGACCCTGGCTCATCGACGATCAGGACGAGCGTGCCGTCGCCCTGCGCACCTGTCGAGCCAACAGCCACAGCCGGTTGCGTTTGCTCGAAGAGAAACGCGCCGTCTGACCAGGTCAGGTTGATGCAGCCGTGGCTCTCCTTGGTGGCGAACAGATCGTGCCAGTAGGTGGCGTGGATCGCCGCGCCGTCTTCGGTGAAGTACTCGGTGTACGGGACGTTCGGCAGATAGTACGACTCGCCGGTGTGGTCGGGCACCGAGTCACTCGACATATCGTCAGCGACGTACTTGGAGAAGATCTCGTCCAGGCCGGCCGGCGTGTCGGTGCCAGCCTTGCCGATACTGACGTAGGTCGTGAATGCCGGCACGCTATGTCGCACGAGTGTCAAGGTGAATGCCGTACGGTCGACAACGATGTACTGGTCCTCGGTACGCCCGTCTGGGAGTGGGGTGGTGTTCGGGGTCGGCGGCGGCATGCGCCGGACGTGGGCGGCGTAGATCCGCCCGCCCGCGAAGCGTCCACCGTCGATGCGGTACCAGGGCACGGGATCGTTGTCGTCGCGGTCCGGCTCCTCGGCTAGCACCTTGATTCGGTCGCCCGGTGCCAGGGTGCCGAGCGCCGGCGCGTGGACCGACGGCGCCGCTCGGACGGTCGCCTGAGTCACCACCGCGCCCCACCAGCCATTCGGCGCCTCGGAAGCTTGTGGCAGCGTCCAACCCGCCGCCCAGTCGCCCGTAGCCTGCGCAATCGAGCCGAGCGGCACGTATCCCTCAGTCGTCGACCACCATGCCGACGGATCGCCGTCGATACCATGGGCCAGGCCCATCACTCGCAGGACGTCGCCTCGGCCTGCGCTCCGCCGGGCGACACTATCGGCGCGGGGGCGGGCCAGCACTGGGACGCTGTCGGCCGTCACCTCAGCGACCCACGGCGTGAGCCGCTCGTGCAGTGCGGACGCCCGCATCCAGCCATTCCCGACCGAGTACCAGGACGCGCTGTCTGGGCTGGCCTGCTGGTCCAACACCGGGACGATCTGACCCCTGGGCAACGAACCGACGACCGCCGAGGAGGGATCCGGCCGGACGTGGATGTCGGACGAGTCGACAACCACGTCAGCCTGCCAGGGAAGCCCGAAGCGCCCGGCCTGGGCGACGTTGGCACTCGCGGGCAGTACGATCGAGAAGACCAACGCGACGGCACTCGCTAGCAGGCAGCGCGCCGCGAGCGAAGGACGACATGACGGCATGGTATCAGTCCCTGGCCCGATGGCCCGTGTGCGTCAGTCCGCGTGTCGAGCAAGCCGACGCCCGCATCGGCCGCGGTGAAGTGGCCAGATGTGCAAGCGTCGGGCCAGGGGCAGGGTCGAGGATGGGTCGCTTTCTGACGGGTCGTCTCCTGGCAGATCGTCCTCAGAGATCGAGCGGGGTATTGGGGCGGGTGAACGACATCACGGCGCCGATCGCCGCGACGATGCTGCCGGCAAGCCAGCCCAGGCTCGCGCCGCTGACGACCGCCACCGGGTCCGTCAAATCGCTCGTTGCCAGGACCGTCGAGAAGATCGCGCCGGCCATGCCGATGCCGAGCACGTTGCCAAGGGTCCGAGCCGTCGACTGCACACCAGCGGCGACGCCTCGGCGGGTCTGCGGCACCGCTCCCATCACCGCGCTGTTGTTCGGCGAGGTGAACAGGCCGATTCCAAGCCCGATGAGCGCCAGCGTCGCGACGACGACCAGAAGCGGTGCGGTGCCCCCCTCGCGCGAGAGGAAGAACAGTCCGCAGGAGAGGATTGCCATGCCGACCGTGGCTGGGATCCGGGAGCCGATTCTGTCAGAGAGGCTCCCGCTGTACGAGGCGGTGATCGCCATCACGAGCGGCTGGGTGATAAGGACGAATCCCGACTCTTGCGGGCTCAAGCCCCGTCCCTGGATCAAGTAAAACGGCATCAGGAAGAGGATCGAACTGGTCGCGCCGTAGTTCAGCATCGCGCTCAGCACTGGTGCCGAGAACGCGCGGCTCGTAAAGAGCGTCAGGTCGAGCATCGGGCTGGGGACGCGTAGTTCGATCGTGGTGAACGTCGCCAGCAGCACCAGTCCGACGGCCATGCAGCCGAGCGTCAGCGGCGACGTCCAGCCCCAGGCATGGGCCTGATTGAGGCCAAGCAACAAGACGATCAGGCCGGAGACGTAGCTCGCAGCCCCCCACGGGTCGAAGCGTTCGCCTGCCCCGGCCGGCGCCCGCACCTTGATGAAGTGGTACACCAGGATGAAGCCGAGAATCCCGAACGGGATGTTCACGTAGAAGACGGAACGCCAGCCGAGCGCGCCGGCAAGCCAGCCGCCGAGCGGCGGGCCAGATGCCAGCCCCAGGTAGACGGTGGTCGCCTGGAAGCCAAGCGCCTTGCCGCGCTGCTCGGGCGGGAAGACGCGCGTCAGGATCGCCGGCGAGTTGGCGATCATCATCGACGCACCGAGCGCCTGGACGGCACGGGCGATCACCAGGAACAACGGCCCTGGCGCTGCACCGCAGAACGCCGAGCTACCGCTGAAGATGACCATCCCGATCAGATAGATCATGCGGTGCCCGCGCATGTCGCCAAGCCGCCCGAACGTCAGCAGCAGCCCGCTTTGGACCAGCAAGTAGGTCGTCACGACCCACTCGATGGTGGCGGCATCGGCGCTAAATGCCTCGGCGATGATCGGTAGGATCGAATTGACGATGCTACCATCGAGCGCCGACATGTACGTCCCAACACCCAGCGATGCCAGGACGATGGCCCGGTCCCACGACGTCGCGGCCTCACCCGTACGCTGGCTCGCTTCGCCGGCGCGTCGATCGACCGCGCCAACCTTCGCGCTCATCCACCCTCCACAGTCCATCGTCCGGCGGCAGAAACGCAGCGCCGCCCAATCTTGCAGCATACACCCTTGCCAGGGGGCGGCGAAATAACGGCAACAACGCGACAACGAGCCTGATGACGATACGAGCGTTCGGCGCGTGTGCGCCAGACGCCATACGTGGTGGGCAGGCTGCGGCCTACCCACCTCTCGCGATCGGCACGGCTCAGCGCACGTCCAGTTAGCCCTTGAGCGCCCCGCTCGTCATCCCTGCAACGATGTAGCGCTGGGTGAACAGGTAGAGCAGGACGAGCGGCGACGCCGTGATCGCAATGGCGGCGGCGATCAGCGTCCACTGTGCAGCGAACTCGGCGAAGAACTGAAGCAGACCGGCTGAGATCGGCTTGATCGAGTTGGAGGGCAGGAAGATCACCGGCCCGATGATGTCGTTCCAGACTCGGATGGCGACGATCAGTCCGACCACGGCCAGCGCTGGCTTCAGTAGCGGCACCACCACCTGGAAGATGTAGCGAATGTACCCGCAGCCGTCGATGGCCGCCGCATCATCGAGGTCGGTCGGGATGCTCTTGATGAAGCCAGTCAGGATGAAGATCGGCAGGGGCACCCGGCTCAGCCAGAGCATGATGTACCCGAAGCGAGTGTCGAAGATGTTCAACTGCTGCAAGACGAAGAACTGCGGGATGATGCCCGCCGGCAGCAGAATGCCTGACAGGAACAGCAGGTAGAAGATGTTGCTGCCACGCACGTGGGTGCGCGCGATCGGAAAGGCCGCCAGCGTCGCCAGGCTCAGCGTCCCGCCGACGATCGTGACCGTGTAGACCAGCGTATTGATGAAATAGTTGTTGAAAGAGCCTTTGACCCAGGCCTCCGGGTAGTTCGACCACACGACCGGATCGGGGAACGAGGCCGCACTCAGGGCGAACTGGCGGCTCGACATCAGCGAGACGAAGACGACGAAGACCAGCGGGATCAGGTAGATCAGCGTCAGCAGTGCCAGGATCGCGTACGCGCCAATCGAGGCGGGCCGGAGCCCCAGGCGTACGCCCGCTACCGGGCGCTCGGCGGCGTGGCCAAGCTCGCGTTGTTGGATCACAGCACGGCCTCCCGTCGCCGCAAGTAGTACTGCATGATCAGCACGATCACGAAGACGATGGCGAACTGGACCATCGCAATCGCCGAGGCAAATCCAGGCAGTCTGTTGCCGCTGAAGAACGCTTGATTGAAGACCCACATGCCGAGCGTCTGTGAGGCGAAGGCGGGGCCACCGTCAGTCAAGACGAAGATCAGTTCGTAGCCAGTGATCGTGCCGATGACCGCCAGGAGCACGTTGATGGTGATGCTCGGCGCGAGCAGTGGGATGGTGAGATACCGGAACGCCTCCCACGGCGACGTGCCGTCGATCTTGCCGGCCTCGTACACCTCAGCGGGGATGCCCTGCATGCCGGCCAGGAAAACCATCATGCTGAAGCCGAGATAGGTCCAGATCTGCACCCAGATGACGGCGTACAGAGCCGTCGACGCGTTGCCCAGCAGGTTTGCCCGAATGCCGAACGCTGCGAGAGCCGTCGTGACTGGCCCGCTCAGCGGATTGAACATGACGTACCAGGTCAGGCCATTGACAGTCGCTCCGAGCACGACCGGCAGGAAGACCAGCGAGCGGACGGCGACCTGCCCACGCAGCCCCGAGTTCAGGAGCCAGGCGACGAGCACGGCCAGGCCGTTCTGGATCACCGTCACCAGGATCGAGAAGATGACGGTCACCTGGAGGGCACGCACCAGGAACGTCTGGCCGCCGGTCAGAAGGTCGTGGTAGTTCTGGAGACCGACCCAGTTGATCGTGGCGTGTGGGAGACCGGTGTAGTCGGTCAGCGAGAAGATCGAGGTGGCCAGCGCGGGCACCAGCTCGAACACGATGAACACGGCCAGCGCCGGCACCAGACACAGGTACGGCCAGATACCCGCCGTTCGGCCCATAGGGGAGCTCCTCCCGGAGAATCGCGCCAGATGCGAGCGGCCCGCCGAGCCACGGCGTCAATCCCGGCTCGGCAGGCGCGTACTGAAGGCGTTACGGATGGACGGCTACACGCTGAAGTAGAGCTTGGCCCAGTCCTCGTCAAACATGCCGATGTACTTCTGCCACTGCGGCCGAGAATCCTCGAAGTTCTTTTGGACGTACTTCGCGTAGCTCTCGGGCGTGTACTGATCGGACAGGATCAGTTCAGACCACTGGTTGTCGTAGGTCATGCCGGGCAGGGCCAGACGGACCTCTGAGACGGCGGTCTTCTTGAGCAGCGGCGCCTCGGCCTCAGGCACCGGCCCGGTGAGCTGGACGTTCTGGGTGGGGTAGTACTGCAAGACCTGCATGAAGGTCTGGAAGTTCTCCTTCTGGCCGAAGAAATCGATCCATTCCTTCACGATGTCGGCGTTCTTGCTGTAGCGCAGGCCCGCCCACCCGAGGTCTCCGTACACGGGCTGGACGGCATTCGCCTCGGCGTCGTCGGAGAGCGGCGCGGTGAAGGCGCCCAGTTTCTGGAACGTCGGCTTGGCGGCCATGATGTCGCCGCCGGAGAAGGAGCCTTCGGGCCACATCGCGTACTTGCCGGTGGCGAAGAGGCCGGCGCCGGTCGGGTAGTCGATGCCGCTGAAGCTGGGATCGAAATTCTTGGTGGCGAACTCCTTCGCCCGCTTGAACGCCTCGACCCACTCCGGTGTGGTGAAGTCGGCCTTGCCGGTTACCAGCATGTCGGCCCAGAACTTCGGTTGCTTCGGTCGGACCAGAGTCATCTCGGCCATGCTCGCCCAGCGGTTGAGCGCGTTCGAGGGCTTGGCCGCATAGAAGATCGGCGTCTCACCCTTAGACTTCAGGGTGTCGCACATCGACTGCCATTCGGCGTACGTGGTCGGATGTTTGACGCCGTCCTTGGTCAGCATGTCCCCATTGGTCCAGACGATGTGGCCCACGTATGCCAGCGTCAATTGCCAGACCTTGCCCTTCCAGGTCATGAAGCGCTTGACGTTGGTCTGGTCGAAGGCCTTGAGCGACGGCAGGTCGGTCAGGTCGATGAACTGGGTGTCGGGCTGGAAGTTGATGATGTCCTGGGGTGCGAAGCCGTAGGTCGCGGTCACGTCGGTCGTCTGGCTGGCGATGCGCGCCATCTGGGCGTTGGTCCAGGTCGCGCCCTGCCCGAGCGGCTCGAAGGTAATCGTGACGTTCGACCGCTTCTCCTTGAACTTGTCGTTGATCTGGCTCATGGCGTTCTTGAACGCCTCGGCGCTCGAGCCGGAGTTCCACGCGATGACGCTGAGTGTCACCGGCGCGGTGGAGCCGCCAGCAGCCGGTTTCGCAGCGGCGCTGGTCGCGGCCGGCGCGCCGCTGGCCGACGAGGCGCCACTAGCAGCCGGCGCGGTCGTCGCGGCTGGCTTGGGAGCCGCCGCACCGGAGGCTCCACTCGAGCCGCTCGACGTTGTCGGGGCCGTCGAGCCAGTCGACGCTGGAGCAGACTGGCCACACGCGGCCAGGACGAGCGCGCCCGCGCTCAGGGTCAGAGAGCCAAGGAGACGCCGACGAGTCAAACGCATGCCGAACCTCCCTCGGTTCGTGCCGCTACTCGACGTGACGGTGTCGAGCAGCGCTCGAGATGCTTCCATCGCGCGGTACGACTTCCCTGTGGGGGTGTTCGCCGGGCCGCGCGGTTGCTATCGTCAGGTCAGCGGCAATGAGCGCGGCGCACGGGCCGCTCCCGTTCGCTACGCTCAGGTCGCCGAGCGCACCGCCAACGTTACTGGCGGGAGTGTATCGACGGTCTCCTTTCGCAGACTTACCCTACAAGCGCCCCACGGGCGGGTTGTCAGGCGTACCGCCAGATGGCGGACGACTACACCGACCCGCGCGTCGGGTTGCTCACCTGAGAGTGGGGGGCCAGCCTGGGCGGCGGTCACGCCCATCTCATGCTTCAGGATCGGCGGCCGTGACGGGTGAAGGGGTTCGAGGAGCAGGCAGGTCTCAGCCTCTGTCAGAGGCCGCGCTCGCCGATGCGGCGCTTCCATCGGGAAGCCCACACCCCCGAATCCCTGGACCTCGGGCACCAGCCTCGCGAGCCCCATGCTCGCCGTGCCAGTCATCAGCACGCGCCTCACCTGCATTCGAAATACACTCGGCGAGAGCTTTGCACGAGCCATCCTCGTCGACGGCTTACCCCACGTCACACGGTCAGGAGCATAGCCCTCCTGACCTGTCTGACGCTATGCAGCACTATACCGTCGTCGTTGCGTCATGTCCATTCCTGACGTGCACGTTCTGACGAACACGTCGCAGGCAAGGCACGTGGGCGTCCGGCCGTGCACTCGCCCGGATCGAGCACGCCGGCGACCTTTGGCTCGGCCACCCAGGGTAAGCATCTCTCCCCCATATGGCCGCGCGATGCCCAGGTGAGTCAGTACGCCTGGGCCATCCCCCGGCTCCTACGCCCGGCGTTGGCATCAGTAAGACCACCACGATGCGGACGAGTCCTCCCTCTCCTACACCGTAACCATCCGACGCGCTGGCCGCTCGTCCGACAACGGAAGGACACGATGCTTCAGGATCTGCCCATGGCGACCAACGGAGCAGCATCATCGCGACGCGGCCGGGTGCTGTTCGCCAGACCTAGCCGCGAGGGGTTGCTGATCTGCGCCGCGAGCCTGATGCCGGCCTACCTCTTCATGATCCTCAGTTGGGTGCGCCTGGCCGCGCTATTCGACACTCTCGAAAACGTCGGCACGCTCGCGGCCACGCGCGGCGAACTGCATGCCTGGGTCGCCGTCGGCCATCAAGGGTTGACCTCGGCGTTCATGCTCCTGGTGACCTGGCTGTTCCTGATCCGGCGGCCGTCATTGGCGGTCGGACGGAGCATCATCGCCGACGTCGCGGCAATTGCCGGCTCGACGGTGATCCTGGGCGTCGCGATGGCCCCGGCCACGACCGATGACATCGTGGTGCTGATCCTGGCGGACGCGCTCATGCTGGCCGGATTGGCCGTGACGCTGGTCGGGCTGGCGAGCCTGGGGCGCTCGTTCGGCGTCATGCCACGCGCACGCGGCCTGGTCACCACCGGGCTATACCGCTCGATCCGTCACCCGATCTACCTTGGCGAGTTCGTGGCGTTCGGCGGCACCCTGCTGGTGGTCCTGAGCCCGCTCACGGCCGCCGTATACGCCGTGTTCGTGCTGCTCCAGATGTACCGCATCCAGCAGGAAGAGCGGACGCTCAGCGCGGCGTATCCTGAATACGCCGCCTATCAGGCGACGACCGCCCGGCTCCTACCGGGCCTCTACTGAGCGCCGCGATGTTGGTACGCGTGCTGGCTGGCGCGGCGCTCGGGCTGGCTATCGGCGCGGTCGTCGCACTGGTCGCCCGCACGCTCCCCGAGCGCGGCCGACTGCTCGGGCGCCCGATCTGCGGCGAGCACGGGTGCGGGCTGGACTGGACGGCGCTCAGCCAGACCCTCCGAGTCTGCGGCCTGAGGCGCGCCTGCCCAACCTGCGGCGCCAGGCCAGCCCGGGGCGACGTGCTGCTGGAGCTTGGCACGGCAGTCCTCTTCGCAGCGCTCGTGGGGCGGGAGCCGCTCGGCGCAACCCTGGCCGTCGATCTGCTGTTCGCAGCCTTGCTGCTCGTAATCCTCACGATCGACCTGCGTCACCGCGACGTCTACCTCGTCCTCGGGCTGGGCGGGGTGGTGCTGGGTCTCGCGCTTGCACCCCTGAGCATGAGCGGCGGGCTGCTCAGCGCAACCCTGGGCGGATCGATCGGCGGACTGGCGTTCGGAGGGTTGTACGCGCTCGGCCGGGCGCTGTACCGAGGTGGCGAGCCGCTCGGCACCGGCGACATTACGATCGCGGCGTTGCTCGGCGTGATGGCCGGCTTCCCCGGCATCGTAACGGCGCTGCTGGTTGGGATCGCGGTGGGGGGCGTCTGGGCGGCGGTGGTTCTGGCGCGGCAGGGCACCGGACAGACCTTTATGCCCTATGGTCCCGCCCTTTGCCTGGGTGGCTTCTGGGTGATGCTGGTCCGCTAATAGTCGTTCGGATGTCGTAACGCTCAGCGGCCAGTCCGTTCGAGCGCCTTCGTGACCATCGAGAGCGCCTCGGACGTGATCGGGCCGGTGTAGGTCACGCGGGTGATCTCGAGTGCGCCCAGGCCCGTCCGGGTGGTGCTGC
Organism: Chloroflexota bacterium; assembly: GCA_020845495.1. The sequence continues at coordinate 217,619 of JADLFM010000128.1, read as the reverse complement.
GGCTACTCCCGAACAAGAGTCGCGTCGCCACGTGACGAGTAATGCCGGGTGCGGCCAGCCCGGCACAGACGCCGGCCGCGAGAATCGCTCGCTTTGGCACGTGCGGCACCGGGAGCCGTGCGAGTAAGGCGCGCGACCGGACCGCCGGCAGCACTTCTCCGACACGCACCGCTCGACCAGGCCGCGCCGGAGCCAGAACGACGGGCTGTTCGGGCTGCACGTAGGTCCGCGCAGGCTCCTGGGTGGCCACCGACTCCTCAACCACGGCACCCGCCCCCCCAGCATCCCGAGCCTCGACGACCGGGCGGGTTTCGGTGACGGCCTGAGCCTCAGCACTGGCTCGATCGATCGTGACCGTGTGGTCAGCGGTGACGTCGGCGCGCGGGGCATCGCTCACGAGGCTGGCCACCTGGTCGTCAGGCCATCCAGTCGGCGTGTCGGCGAAGAGCGGTGAGTGGCATGGCTGCGCGTCGGCTGCCCACGTGCCTCGCCGCCAGATACGCTCGATTCGCAGCTTCATCCCGTCACCTCCAGAGCCTGCACGGCGAGGATAGCGGCCGAGCGTCACGCGCTCAACTGGCCCGCTCAACTAGCCGTCTGGACCCGGGGTGGTCGCGGGCGGGCTGCCGCCCTCCGCCCGCAACTTCCATACCGGTTCCCCCGTGCTGTCGCTCGTACGAGCCGCCCGTCGTGCCGCCACGTCACGTACTGCACTATCGTACACGCCTGCCGCCTCGGTCGGGCCGCTCGAGCGCTGCGACAAGCGATGAAGAGCGCGATCGACACGGGGGCGTAGCGTGGGGTTGGCGGCGGGGGCGTAGCGTGGGGTTGGCGGCGGACTGGTCCGCCGCTCAAAACCCGCTGGCCGCCGGGATATCAGACTCGGCCGGCGCCGACTCCCCAATCCGTCGCAGCCAGCCTGCCACGTCATCGGCGAGGACGTGGCAGACTTCCCCTGCCGCGTAGCTGTAGCTCAGTGTTCGCTCGCCGACCACCACCGTCCGACCGCCACGCGCCAGCGGCTGGTATGCGAGCAGGCCGGCATCAAGGCGGTGCTCCGAGGGCCGGTGATGGAGCCGCAGCTCCAGCCAGGAGCCGTCCGGCCCGCGACCGGATGCTTCGGCCCAGCCGACTCCCCGCGCAATCCCGCCCCGCTGACGGGTGAGGCCGCCGCGGGTCAGGTCGCCTTTCAGGCCAGCCACAAGGCCGGCCAACACGTCATCGAGAATTGCCATCTGTCTGAGTGCTCCTCTGTGCGCGCCCGCGACACCGTACCATCGAATCGCGCGATTCCTCGTTACGGGCGCTTCACGAACGGAACACGGACCCATCACGCGCTGGCCGGTTGCGGGTACAGATTCGTGTTGCCCGCTCGGCGTGCCACGCTAGAATGGATGCCAGGACGGCAGCGTCCCGTGGCACGAACGTGTGAGGCGGAGCGGCCAGGACGTATGACGGAGCGAGCCTTCGCAATCGGAGAGAACGGGCAGCGGGCCAGTGTCGCACGGCAGGAGCTGCATGGGCTGATGGAGCGCGCCGAGGTCGTCGCGATCGAGTCGATCCCCTGGAGCTCCAACTACACCTTCGCTACTCGATTGGAAACGGACGGCGTGCCGCCCTTCCTGGCGGTCTACAAGCCTCGGCGGGGCGAGATCCCCCTCTGGGACTTTCCGGACGGCACGCTGTATCGCCGCGAGCGGGCCGCGTATCTCGCCTGCGTCGCGATCGGCTGGGATTTCATCCCTCCTACGATCATCCGTGACGGCCCGCACGGCGTCGGCTCATTCCAACTGCTCATCGACGCCGATCAACGAGCCGACTTCCTCCGCTACAAGGATCAGCACCTCGATCAGGTGCAGACGATTGCCCTGTTCGACGTTATCGCCAACAATGCCGACCGTAAGGCCGGCCATTGCCTGCGCGACGGCGACGGCAAGATCTGGGGCATCGACCACGGCCTGACGTTCAACACCGCGCCCAAGCTACGGACGATCCTCTGGGACTGGCAGGGCGAGGCCATCCCGACCTCCCTCCGAACGCAGTTGGAAGCGTTCCGCCGCGACCCGAAGCGGGTGGCGGCGCTACGCGCAGACCTGAACGACCTGCTGACCAGGAGCGAGGTCGAGGCGTTCTTGAAGCGCATCGACCAGACCCTTCAGAAGGGCCGTTTCCCGCCCATGTCGAGCCGCCGAGGCATGCCCTGGCCCTGGTACTGAGGCCCCGATCCGGAGGCCCCGATCCGGAGGCCCGGATCCGGAGGCCCCGATCCGGAAGCTCTGATCCAGACGTTCTGAGTGCTCCGCCCGCGCGGTCACGGCACCCAGAGGCTGCACTGATCCTGATAGCCCGGCGTGTCGACGACGAACTTGTAGAGGATGGGGTCACCTTCCGTCAGCCACCTGTAGGCTACGAGATTCTGGGATCGCTCGAAGCTCGTCCGGCCGGGGCTTGGTCCTCCGAAGAGGTTGACGAAGACAGAGAGCCCCACCCGAAACGCTTCGACCTCGGCCGAGACACAATCGCCAGGAACGCCACCGTTCTCCAGCGCCTGCGCGACGTGTGTCAACTCATGCCCAAGTACGGACGCAACGCTCCGCACGTCTTCATTCAGCGCCGACGTCCCGATCGTCAACGTGTTCGAGCGTCCGCGATACACGCCGTGTGTGCCCCTAGGCAGCGGAGCGGCGGCGATCGTTACCGCGCTCCGGTCGACGATCGCTCGGAACCAGTCGCCCCATGGGAGGCCGCCCACTGGGGCGCTCTTGATGGCGTAGAGCGCTCGTAGGGCGGGGAGCACGCGCTGGTCGATCGTCGCCTTCGGAGCGGGAGGTGCAGCGGATGCCGTGCGCGGTGGAGGTGTCGGCTGCTCGGTCGGCTTCGGCGGCGCTGCCTCCTGCGTGGCAACACCCTCTGAGGGGTGCGTCGTGGTCGTCGAGGCGGTGGCCGGCATGCCGCCGGACGCGAGGACCTGGTCGTAGCGCGCGGACGACACGCCGGCGAGCGTGAGCACACCCTGAAGGTCGACGGCGCCCTTCGCTCCGGCCCAGCCGGTGAAGATCACCATGTCTCGCTTGATGAAGCCGACCATATAGCCAACGCCGTCGCCATCCGCCCACATCAGGCTGGCCGTACCGCCGTCGTTGGGGGCACCGGGCACGAGTTGATAGCCCTTCTCGTCGATGAACCGCTGGCGGATGGTATCGAGGAATCCCTCATAGGCCACCGGCCCGTCAAAGCGGCCGATCAACTGGCTCACCCAGACGGGGCCGTTCCCGACAGTACCGCCAGTCACCGGCCGCTTGAGAGTCACCGAATACATGACCCCGGGCCCCGGATCCATCGGCGTCGCCTGGTCCTCGGTCACGGAGAAGCCCGACGGTAAGTCCGCCGGTGTGAGCGCAACGTCGCGCGGCTCGATCGCTACGCGCTGTGCGAGAACAATCGACGACGAGGCCGTGACAAACTGGCCGGCGATAAGCACAAGACAGAGAATCCAGAAGGTGCCCCGACTGAGTCGCACGAGCAACCCACCCCCTCGCCGGCCGCCACAGCGGGGCCGGATCGCCCTTGAGCCGCCCCCATCTCCGTGGTGCATCTCACCCGCCGTCACAGCAGCGGAGATATGGTGACGATCCAGGCACTAGCTACTGACTAGCGTATCATCGCGAGTCGGCGTTGCTCAAGTGGTTTCAGATACCCAGCGGTTGCGTTCTTGTTTTCGCGAGCGCCAGATGCGGTTATCCGGGCGGATAAGCCCCAGGTACCGGGTGCTCCCGATGATGGCGATCGGCTCAGGTGTCCGCGGCACGCATCAGCACCCATCCTCGGTCGGCGAGGGCGCAGCCGGATGGAAGGGCAGTACGAACGCGCCGGGCGACGGCGCGTTCACGACGGCCGGCCCTATGGGTTGACGATCGTCGCCGGGCGTCCACCGCGTAGGACCACGCGGACGCTGTCGACCGCCATCGCCGTCATCGCTTGCATCGACTCGGCGGTGACGCCCGCGATGTGCTGGCTGAGCGTGACATTCGGCAACTCCAGCAGCGGGCTCTCGGCTGGAAGCGGCTCGGTCTCGAAGACGTCGAGCGCTGCGCCGGCGATCCAGCCCTCGCGGAGCGCCTGGGCCAGCGCCGCCTCGTCGACGAGTGGGCCGCGCGCCGTGTTCACCAGGAAGGCCGTCGACTTCATCGCGCGGAGCGTCGTCGCGTTCACCAGGTGGCGGGTCGCGGGGAGCAACGGCGCGTGCAGCGTCACCACATCGGCCTCGCGAAACAGCGCGTCGCGATCCACGTACTGCGCGCCGTAGCGCTCGGCGAAGCCCTGATCCTGCACCACGTCCGATAACAGGATCGAGACGTCCCAGCCCTGGAGCCGCCGCACGACTTCTTTGCCGATCAGGCCGGTCCCGACCACGCCGACCGTCTTGCCACGCAGTTCGATGCCGTAAGGGCGGGGGTTCCAGCCGGTCGTGCGCATCTGGCGATCCGCGAAGGCGAAGCGGCGGAGGGCCGCCACGATCAGCCCGACCGCCGCCTCGGCGACGCTGTGATGGTTCGCGCCGGGCGTGGTCGTCACGAGCACGCTGTGGGCGATGGCCGCGTCGACGTCGATCGCGTCGTAGCCGACGCCCGTCCGTGCGACGATCTTCAGCGACGAGGACGCATCGAAGACGCGGGCAGTGTATCGTTCGGTCCCGGCGATGACGGCCGGCGTATCACGAAGGGCTGCGATCAAACGCTCTTCGTTCGCCGCCTCGGCCGCCGGCAGCAGCACCAGTTCGTGGCCATCCTCGATCAGTGGACGCAGCACGTCGTCCTGGATGCTCTTCACCTGCATGGTCGTCAAGAGCACGCGTGCCATCACTCTACTCCTGCGCGGCGGGCGACGTCATATCCTGCACTCGCCCACATCGCGGTGTCCTGGCGCGTTGGCGCGTCGACTCGTGACCGCAACCGCCCTGCCTATGCTACCCTATCGACCCGGGCCGATCGTGGGGAGGCCGCTGGACATCAGCACCGGATAGGGCGAGTTGGCGGCCACTTCTGCGGCCGATCGACAGCGGGCGGTATACTTGGATGAAAATCCGACGAGATAGGTAGGTTTTCAGTGACGACGGTGCCGATCGACCTGCTGAGCCTGCCCGCGGGCGCTACGCCGGCGATGTCCGCCCGCTCGGGCCTGGCTGTCCTCCCCGATCTCGGCGGGGACATCATGATCGACAGCTTCAGCCGGCGGATCGAAGATCTCCGGATATCGATCACGGACCGCTGCAACTTCCGCTGCACCTACTGCATGCCGGAAGAGGGCCTGACCTGGCTCAAGAACGACCGGCTGCTGACGTTCGACGAGATCGCGCGGCTGTCCCGGATCGCGGTGGCCCTGGGCATTCGCGAGATCCGGCTCACGGGCGGCGAGCCGACGCTCCGGCCGGGCCTGCCCGACCTCGTCCGCGACCTGAGTCAGATCGAGCCGCTCGCGAGCCTCAGCCTGACGACGAACGGCTTCCTGCTGAAGAAGCTCGCACGGCCGCTTGCCGAAGCCGGTCTGACCCGGATCAACGTCAGCGTCGACACCCTCAAGCATGAGAAGTTCCACCAGATTACTCGCCGGCCGGCGCTCGATCAGGTGTTGGAAGGGCTCGCGGAGTTGGAGAAGCACCCGAGCATCCGCCCGATCAAGATCAACGCCGTCGGGATGCGGAACTTCACCGAGAGCGAGATCGTCGACTTCGCGAAGTGGGCACGCAAGACCGGCTACGTGGTGCGCTGGATCGAGTTCATGCCACTCGACGCCGATGGCAACTGGCGGCGCGAACTGGTGCTGACTGGCGCCGAGATCAAAGCGATCGTCGAGCGCGAGTTCATGCCGCTGGTGCCGGTCTCGGCCGAAGCCTCCTCGACCTCCCGCCGCTACCGCTTCGCGGACGGCATCGGCGAGATTGGCTTCATCAACCCGGTCAGTGAGCCGTTCTGTGCGACCTGCAACCGGATTCGCCTGACCGCTGACGGGCAGATCCGGACCTGCCTCTTCTCCGTCGACGAGTGGGATCTGCGCGGTCCGATGCGATCCGGTGCGACCGACCGCGAGCTTGCGGACATCTTCCTGCAAGCGGTTGCCCACAAAGAGAAGAAGCACAAGATCAACGAGGGCGAGCAGTTCCAGCGCGCTTCGCGCAGCATGTCACAGATCGGCGGCTGAGCCGGCCCGTCGCTTCCACTGGGTACCGGTCTTCCGCCCAACTCGAGCCCGCTCGACGTCTGCACGTCCGGGATCCATCCCCGATGTGCGCTAACTGCGCCGCTTGCCGGCCAGGCAGGAGCCGCCTTCAGCGACCGCCGTATGCTGCCCCTGGCGCGGCTCGCGCAGAGAGGCGCTCAGTCCCGGGCTTCTTCCAGCGCTCGGATCAACGCTGCCATGGTGGCGTTGAGCGGGGTCGGTACCCCCGCGTGTTCGCCCAGGCGGGCGACGGCGCCGTTGATCGCCTCGACCTCGGTGCGGCGGCCGGCTTCGACGTCCTGAAGCATCGAGTTACGGTTCCGGTGCGTCACTCGAGCGACGGCGCGGGCATGCTCGATCGAGTCAGGGAACGGGAGCACGACGCCCAGGGCCGCCGCGACCGCCCCTGCCTCGCCGGCGAGGCGATCGAACAGCAGAGCTGACGACGGCCGCTCGACCAGTTCGCCGTTCGAGCAGTCGAGGAGCGCGCCAAGTGGATTGATCGCGGCGTTGGCGATGAGCTTGCCCCAGACGACCGGCGCAACTGCTTCGACCGCCGTGGTCGGGAAGCCGGCCGCTTCGAGGAGGGCCGCGATACGCTCGGCGCGGTCCGAGCGGCCTCCGACCGCCTCGGCGAACGTGGTCGGCCCGAAGCCAGCGTGCCGAATCCGGCCCACGCCAAGGAGGGTCGCGCCCTGCGAGGTGACGCCCGCGAGGACGCGTTCCGGCCCGAGCACGGCGCTCAGGCTCTCGACGTTACCGAGGCCGTTCTGAAGGCTCAGAGCGGCCCCGTTCGGCGCAAGCAGGGCTGGAAGGGCCTCCGCGGCGGCGGCGGTGTCCGTCGCCTTCACGAGTACGATGGCCAGATCGACCGGCCCGAGCCGAGCCGGGTTGGTATCGGTACGCACGCTCGCGCGGCGCACGGTCCCGTCGTGCTCGATAGTCAGCCCATCACGCGCGAGCGCAGCCGCTTGCTCTGGGCGGCGTCCGAGCAGCCGCACGTCGTGGCCGGCAAGCGCGAGCGAGCCGGCGAACAGGCAGCCGAGCGCGCCTGGTCCGACGACGGCAAGACGCCAGGGTGCGCCCACGTCTCCGAGGGTCATGCGCCGGCTCGTTGTGGCCAGTCCGGCCCGCTTATACGTTGGCGCAACTCGATCGCCTCACCGTCTCTCGCATCCAGTGCCATGCCCTCAACTCCACTGCCTTCAGCCGCCCCGGCCCTCTCAGCCGCCCCGGCGCTCGGCGAGCGCCTGGCGCACGAAGGGGTTGCCGGCTCGCTCCGCCTCGATCGTCGTCTGCTGCATGTGGCCTGGCAGCACGATAGTGTCGTCGGGCAGGGCGAGTAAGCGGGTCGTAATGCTCTCCATAATCTTCGAGAAGCTTCCGCCGGGCAGATCGGTCCGCCCTATCGAGCCACGGAAGAGGGTATCGCCGCTGAAAAGCATGCCGCCGCCGTAGAGACAGACGCTGCCCTCGGTGTGACCCGGCGTGTGAAGGATGCGCAGGGAGGTGCCCGCAATCTCGACGTCGTCAGCGTCCGCGACGAAGGCATCCGGGTCGGGTGCCGGCGGGAGATCGTGCCCGAGCCAGGTCCGGCCGGCGGCGGGCAGATCACGAGCGAGAGTGAGGTCGTCGCGGTGGAGCAGGAAGCGAGCGCCCGTGGCATCCTTCAGCGCACCCACGGCCATGATGTGATCGAAGTGGGCGTGGCTGGCGAGAATCCTGGTGATCCGCACGCCCATATCACGGGCGAGCGCCAGGATCTCCTGGGGCTGGTCCCCTGGATCGATACAGATCGCCTCGCCGGTGCGCCGAGACCCGACGATGTAGCAGTTTGCTTGCAGGAGGCCGACGACGACTCCGCGCACCATAAGCTGCGTCGCATCCATGCCATGCCTTCCTGCCTCGAATTCGGGCGCCGACGTCCAGCCAGCGACGGCCCCAGAGCGAGTATAGCCAGCCCGGTGCTTCGGCCGCGCCACGTCCGTGGCCTGAATGCCGTCTTCCTCTGGGCGGCGCGGCTTACATGTTCTCATATCCCCCCATGGCGTACACGCCCCCATGTCCCCTCCTAGGGACTGACAGGAGCGACGCCACTTGCTACGATCCTCGCCCGGGGATGGACACGATGACCGAACGACGCTGGCGGCCGGCCGCCGGGAAGATTGTGGCGCTTGACACGTTGGTGGGCGAACTAGCCGCCCACCGGGCGCGCGGCGGGCGAGTGGCCCTGACCAACGGCGCCTTCGATCTGCTACACGTCGGGCACCTTCGCTCGTTGGAGCGGGCGCGAGCACAGGCCGACCTGCTGGTCGTCGGGCTGAACTCAGACGCTTCGATCCGGTCCTACAAGGCGACGGATCGTCCGGTCCTGCCGCAAGCAGAGCGCTCCGAGCTGCTCGCCGGCCTGGAGTGCGTCGATTACGTCGTGCTGTTCGACGAGTTGACTGCCGAGCGGCTGATCGAGACCGTTCGCCCGGACGTGTACGTCAAAGGCGTCGAGTACGCCGTCCGGCCTCTCCCGGAGCGGGCAAGCGTGGAGCGGAACGGCGGGCGAGTCGTACTAGTACCGCTCGAAGCCGGCCGCTCGACGTCGGGACTGATCGCGGAGATCGTGCATCGGTTCGGGCCGGCGGCCCCATCGAGCGAGGCTGGGAACGACTGAACGGGCGCTCGCGATGGGGCACGACTGGTCGACACCTCGGGAGTTTCCGACAGCAGCGCACCAGCCAGGGCGCGCTGGCGGTCACAGGTCCAGCTCTGGTGCCACGTGCGCTCCTCCATCACGCGCGGCCACGATCGTATGAGCCGATCATGAGCCCTTCGACGACGTCAGCGGCCGTCCGCCCATCCAGGCCAAGGTACAGTCCCGGCAGGCAGGCCCGATACGCCGGGTCGTCGAACCCGTGCCCACCGTACCCGAGCATGGGGCGCGGCTCCGGGAGCGTGTTGACGACGGCGGCGATCTCCTCGTAGCCCCTGGCGGTGTCTTCACGGGACGCGGAGATGACGAGGAGATCGGGGCGGTAGCGGTGCAGCGTCTCGCCGAGGCCCACCGCGACGAGACCGGTCCCAAGGTAGGTCATACGAAAGCCGCGCCGAGCGAGGAAGAGAGAGAGCATGAGCAAGCCGATCTCATGCCGCTCGTCCGGGGCGCAGCCCGCAAAGATCCGGCCGCGCCCGTGCCCGGTCTCGTAGACGTTGAACAGCGCGAACAACTGACGCCGGATAAAGTTTGAAGCGAAGTGCTCGACGGCGACGCTGATCTCGCCGTGCTCCCAGCGTTCGCCCACCACGACCAGCGCTGGCTGGACGACTTCGAGGCAGACATCCTCCACCCGGTACATCGCGAACGCCTCGGCGAGCACCGACATGGCCGCTGTCGAATCGAACGCCAGTAGTGCGCCGACCAGGTCACGGGCCATCTCGGCCGGGGGCCGGCCAACTACCATCGTCGAGGCAGCCGTCTGCCGCTCGCTGAGCCGATCTTGCAACAGCCGTATCGCGTGGCTGATCGAGAGCCCTTCGTCGGTGCGCCGCTGGAGCCAGCGAATCGCCGCAACATCCTGATCGGAGTAAAGCCGCTGGTTGCCGGGCAGACGATTCGGCTTGGGGAACCCGTAGCGACGCTCCCACGCGCGGAAGGTGGCTGGGCGCAGCCCCGTACGTTGCTCGACGGCCGCCGTGTTGTAGGTCGGCCGATCCGACGCGCGCACCACCTCGTCCAATTCGGGGTCGAGACTCACCTGCACGATCGATCCCTACTCGATATCAGCAGCGCGGTCCACAAAAAGCGGCCCACCAGTTTGCGGCCGCCGATGTCACGAGCCCATTCAGCTTGTGTATCACGATGGACGGGCCGGGTGTCCCCAGCGGCTCGTCGAACACGTTGTTCCAGTCGTGAAGTCGTCTCTGTCATCCGCCAGTCCGTCATCGGCCGATGGGGCGTCGGTGCCATCGGGTGGATCGTCATCGGCAGGCCGGTCATTGGCTGGCGGCCTCTCACCGGTGCGCAGGCGCGGCCAGTGCGCCCGCATCGCGGTCCTCGTGCTGCTCGTCGGGGTACTCGGGCTGCACGCCGCAGTCGGCGTGCCGGGGCACGCCGCCACCGTGTTCGCCGTCCAGAGTGCAACCACGTCTCGTGGGGCGAACACCATTCGCGCATCGGCCGCTGCGCCCGGCGAGTTGGGCGCATGCTCCGTCTTCCCTCGTGATAGCATCTGGAACACTCGAGTCGACGGGCTCCCCGTGCATCCGATGTCGGCGGCGTGGGTCGAGAGCATCGGGGCATCCGAGCACCTTCGGGCAAGCTTCGGCACGAGCGAAGGGCTCGCGTATCGGGTCGTCGACGGCACGACGCGGGCGTCGGAGGTGACGCTCGAGCAGCCGTCGGAAAGCGATCCGGGGCCGTATCGGCTGCCCGTCAATGCGTCGGTATCGGGGCCAGATCGGCGCGTCATCGCCGTCGATCGGGATCGGTGCCTGCTCTCCGAGCTCCGTGGCGCCGAGCAGGACGCGCCGGCCTCGTGGCGCGCAGCCAACGCCGCGCTCTTCGATCTGGGCTCGAACGATCTGCGTCCGGACGGCTGGTCCTCGGCCGATCTCGCCGGCCTGCCAGTCTTTCCCGGCCTCGTGCGTCACGATGAAGTATCGACCGGCGCAATCGGCCACGCCCTGCGCTTCACCGGCCCGAGTGTCGCTGCCGCCTACGTCTGGCCAGCCCGTCACGGAGGCACCGTCGACGACGTTGCCGCGCCGCCGGCTGGCGCCCGCTTCCGTCTCAAGCCGAGCGTCAATCCTGCCGCCTTTCCAATGCAGGTGCGGCCCATCCTGGTGGCACTCCAACGCTACGGGATGTTTCTCGCCGATACGGGTCCGGCCTGGGGACTGAGTGGCTCTGCTGACGAGCGTTGGGACGCCGACGACCTGAAGGCGCTCGGTGAAGTGTTCGGCGCGAACTTCGAAGCCGTCGACACGTCGTCGCTCATGCTCGACCCTGGCTCGGGACAGGCCACGGCACCACTCCACGCTGCCGGCGACACCAGCGCATCACCCACGCCGGGCGGTCCGACCGCGGCGCCAACGTCCACGCCGACCATCACTCCGACGGCTTCGCTCACGCCAACGGCCACTACGACCGAGACACCAGCACCCACCGAGACGCCCGCACCCACCGAGACGCCAAAGCCGACCAAGACTACCGCGCCGACCGAGACGCCACAGCCAACGGCTACGCTCCCTCCAACCCTTCCGCCCACCAGCACTCCCACCGCGACACCGACCGTCACCTTGACGCCAACCGTCACCCTCACCCCGACCGCCACACCGCGGGCGTCGTGCATACCCCGCCCGGCGGTCACCTTCACGACGGTTCCGTCGGGGACCGGGCGCCTTCGAGTCACGGTTGAGGCTGGCAGCGGGACGGGTGCACCCGACAACTACTTGCACGCCCTTCAATTCACGACGATCGCCAATGCCACCGTGACCTTCAGCGGCGACCGCATCGACGCCGGCACGGTCCTCGAGTTCGACGAAGGCACCCAGGCCGTCTCATTCTCGATCTACCGCATCAACTCGACCCAAACCTCAACGGTCGTGCTGGTCGCCGTGGACGATTGCGGCTCCTGGTCCTCATTCGTCGGCGGCGGCCCTGGCGCGTTCTGACTCCGCGAGGCCGGAACACGTCCCCCCTGACGGGCCTGGAATCAGGTCCGGTGAGGCGCTCCGTGGGCGCTGAGGGAAGCCGTGAGGTTGATGGCTCGTGGGGGGGTGTGCCACAATCGACCCGCCCCGGGCCGGGCGACAGATTCCGTCCCGTGCACTGAAGGGAGCGCTCCTCCGTTTGAGACGTCCCATCGCGGTCTCGCGCATCGTGCGCTGGGGCAGCCCTCGGCCTGCCGGCTCACGGCAGCAGATGGAGAGCATGGGAACGGCCGTCGACCGGCGGTCCCGCGCCATGAAGGTAGCCCCGTGCGCATCCTGATGCTCAACTACGAGTTCCCACCCCTCGGCGCGGGCGGGTCGACCTCGTCGTTCAACCTGGCACGCAACGTCGTCGCCCTCGGCCACGATGTCGACGTCGTCACGATGGGCATCGGGGGCATCCCGCGCCGCGAAACGATGGACGGCGTGCGGGTCTTCCGGGTGCCGAGCATCCGCACTCGCAAAGAGGTCTGCCACACGCACGAGATGGTCAGTTACGTGGCCAGCGGGCTGACCGCCGCGACGGTTCTGGCGACTCGTCATCAGTACGATCTCTGCAACGCGCACTTCATTTTCCCGACCGGTCCGATTGCCTACGCACTGCGGCGGCTCCGGCGCCTGCCTTACGTCCTGACTGCGCGCGGTTCGGACGTTCCGGGACACAACCCGAATCGCTTCCGGCTCGACCACCACCTGCTCGGGCCGGTCTGGCGTGGGCTGGTCCGCGATGCTGACGCCGTCGTGGCCGTCTCGCGGCACCTGGCCTCCCGCATCCAGGCCAACGCACCGGATGTTCCCGTCGAGGTCATCCCGAACGGCTGTAGCCCGCTCGGATCGAGCAACGGCGTCGACCACGGAGGATCAGCACCTGCGCGCAACGGGACGATTCGTGTCCTGACGGTGACGCGCCTGCACGAGTTCAAGGGTGTGCAGTACTTGCTCGAAGCGGCCAGCCGCGTGCCGCTGGACCTCGAGGTCGAGATCGTGGGGGATGGGCCGTACCGCGCAGTACTCGAGGCCCAGGCGGCTCGGATCGGCAAGCCGGTCCGCTTCTGGGGCTGGCTCGACCGTAGCTCGCCGGACCTGCGGCGGCTCTACCACGGGTCGTCGGTCTTCGTCTTCCCGTCCGAACGCGAAGGCTCGCCGACGGTCATTCAGGAAGCGATGAGCGCCGGCCTCGCCGTCATCGCGGCCGATTCGGCAGGTACGCCGGAGGTGGTAGGGGACGCCGGCATTCTCGTCAGCCCGAAAGACCCAGCCGGGATCGCGAGCGCGCTGGTGCATCTGGCCAGCCACCCCGACGAGGCCCGGCGGCTCGGCGAGCGTGCCCGTGACCGGGTGCGCAGCGAGTTCGACTGGCGGATGCTCGCGCAGCGGTACGTCGACCTGTATGCGGACGTCGCCGCACGAGCCCGGTGCAAGGAGCGTCGCTGATGTCGATCGGCTACGAGTCACCCGTGGCAGCCGTTGCGTCGCCACGGGTCGAGCAGCCTGCCAAGAAGCGGAACGGTCCGCTGGGCCAGATCCTCAAGATCGCGATCGCGGTTGGCGTGTCGGCCTACGTGTTGTGGCAGGTGGGGCTGTCGGATGCGCTGGCGACGCTCGCCTCAGCGGACTGGCGTTGGGTCGGACTGGCAGCATGCTCGGCCCTGGTGGCGATGATCGTGAACGTCAAGCGCTGGCAGATCATGATCGGCGGCCAGAAGGACGCCGCGCCGCTCCTGACCCTGATCCGGCTCTACCTGATCGCGATGTTCTTCAACAACATCCTGCCGTCGCGTTTCGCTGGGGACGTGGTGCGGGCGTACGGCGCCTCGATCCACGTCACCTCGAAGGCGCGCTCGGCAGCAGCCGTCTTGATGGACCGACTCATCGGCGCCATTTCCGTGCTGTTGCTGGCCGTCATCGCCATCGCCGCCAACCCGTCCGTGGTGCCATGGCAGATCAGTCAGGTGCTGATCGCCGGCCTCGCGGTTGGTCTCGGAACAGTCGGCCTACTCGTCATTCGGACGCCACTCCATGCGCCTGCCCTGGCACTGATCCGGCGGCTGACGTCCGTGCCGGTCGTTGGGAAGCGCTTCGGCTCGAAGGCGGTAGCTGCCGCTGAAGCAGTGTATTCGTACGCTGACGCGCCCAGCGTCCTGACGTGGGCGCTGGCGATCTCGATGGTGGCGAACGGTCTCTCGATTGTGAACCTGTACCTCTACTCGCTCGCGGTGGGCGCGGACGTTCACCTCATCGAAGTCGCCGTCGTCGCGCCGGTCGTGCTGGTGGTCGGGCTGCTTCCTCTCTCCATCAACGGCATCGGCACCCAGGAGCTCGTCTTCGTGGCGCTGCTCGGGTTGATGGGCGTCGAGCCGGAGGTCGCGCTGGCAGTAGCGCTGCTGCGGCGGCTGGTGCTGCTCGGGCAAAGCCTCGTCGGCGGCGGCCTCTACGCCGTCCGCAAGTTCGGCTGACGGCGCAGCCCCATACCACCCAGCGGGTGTGCGGTCAGATCCTGAGACCCTGGCGGCCGCGCATAGTGGGGAGCCGGGCCGCGCCGGCGAGCGCGGGTTCGCCCGACTGTCGGTGCGGCCAAAGCTACGACGGTCAGTGTGTACCGTTACGGAACGGCCGACGCTCTGATGGAGTCGCCCGGAGTGCGCGTGGCCCCCAATGCTCGGTGACGGGCGGATCATCTGGCTCGTGCCAGGGCGGCATGACCGGATGGGACGGCCCGCCCGCTGGCAGCAAGCCGAAGCGAGGATCGCTCGCGAGCCGCTCGAGCAAGTGCTCGGCGGAGGGGCCGATAGTCTGGATGGCGGTCGCCATCTGGAGTGCGCTCTGGTCACCGAGCTCGCGCGCTTCGGCCTCGATCACCTCGCCCAACTCCACGGTGCGGCGAATCAGCCCCCCAGCGACTGCCGTCAGGATGCAGGCTTCCTCGTGCTCGGTGAGGTCGAGGAGCTCGAGTTGTTCGAGGAGAAGCTCGGCGAGCCGCTCGGCATGGGCTCGCTGCGCGTCATTCAAGGTCGTTCCTCCGCAGGTGCTCCATCGCGTCCTGGCTGCTAGGGACCGCAAAGCGCATACCAGGATTGTGTGAACCGGCCCGACGTCCATCGGAGAGCCCCTTGCCGGTCACGCACGTCCAGAATGGGCAGGGGTGGGTACCAGTCTCCGTGCGGGCGCACATCAACGTTAAGCAAGCGTCACACCAGCGCGGGGTGCAGCAAGCCTCCCGTGACGACCTCAGGCGAAGTCCCACCTGCTGGCACACGCTCTGCGATTGACGGAAGGGCGGCGGCCCGGCGCTTGTGCAAACACCCCGACGCCTGTCCAAACGATAGTACGCGTACTCCTCGCGAGAGGCATGGATCACAATGCCGATGGACCTTGCGCTCTTGTTCTCGAGCTTCCTGGGGCTCCTCGCCGCGTTCATGGCCTGTGCCCTGTGGGCCACTCGGCCAGCGCCTTCACTCCGCGAGCGCATCAGCCGCTCGACGCCGGCCGCGCGCCGCGACGCCCATACCTGATCGCCCTGATCTGACCCTCTCGGCTCGGGCAGCCACGCTGCTGCCCGCCCTGAAGGCACCTGGATAGCGGCGCGCTACCCTTACTCAAACCGGATGGCACCGGCCAGGATGGGCGAGCGAACGACGTCGCACAGACGCCGTCCGACAAGCTTAGCTGTCCGAGGCGAGTTTGCCGGCCATCGCCCAGTTGTGGCGTGGGACGTCGTGAATGATGATCTCGGTTGCTTCCGGCGTGGTCTTCGCGATGCGAACGACCGCCTCGGTGATCGCGGCGACGAGCTCGCGCTTCTGCTCGACGGTTCGCCCTTCGTACATCTGGATCGTCACGACTGGCATCGGCATCTCCCTTCCCCGCAACGCGGGTAACCGGCGGGGCCATCACATCCGACCTACCGGCTGGTTCGTAGTCTAGGGCCGCGCACGCCGCGAGGCAAGAGGTTGAGTGACCAGCACTGTCACACGGCCACATTTCTGAGTGACAGAGTTGCCAGGCCTCCGCTATCCTTGCGCGGGCCTCACCCCGTCGTCGACAGGCGTTACGAACGACTCCGTTCATCGCGCGGCCGACGACCCCACGGAGCGAGATCATCTGGACCGTTGAACATGATACGCTCGCGCACCTCACCCGGGGCGAGCTTCAGCCACTACCGGCGCCGGTCCTGCTATTCGTCCATTTGCCACGCACGGCCGGCACAACGTTCAACGGCATCCTGTCGCGCGAGTATGGCGCAGACGCTCTGTACAAGGTCCACGATGGGCTCGCGATCGAGCACGGCTTCGTGACGGCGGGCGACGATCCGTTCGTGCGGCTGACGGCGGAGAGGCGGCAGCGGTACGCGGCGATATCGGGTCACATGAGCGTGGGGCTGCATTCCTGGGTGCCCGGCCCGTCCCGCTACGTCACCATTCTCCGAGACCCGGTCGAGCGTGTCGCGTCGCTCTACCAGTTCATCGCCGAGCAACCGAGCCACCGCTTGCACGAACGGATCACTCGCGACGGCTGGACGCTCGCCGACTGTCTCACCCACCCGGACTACCCGATGCTCCAGTTCAACAACGGTCAACTGCGAATGCTGACCGGCGCCGTCACGGCCGACCGTCTGCCACGTGGCGTCTACGACTCAGAGCGTCTCGCGCGGGCGGTTCACCTCGTCGATGAGACGCTCGATCTGGTCGGGACGACCGACCGTTTCGACGAGTTTCTCGTGCTGGCGTGGCGACGCTACGGCTGGCAGATGCCGTTGTACCGAGCGAGCAACGTCTCAGCAGCCCCAAAGAAGGCGATCCTCGATCCGTCGACGGTCGCCCTGATCGAAACGTACAACCGGATGGATCGGGAACTCTACGCCTACGCGCGCCGACGTCTCGACCAGGCGACGGCGGCGGCCGGCACGGCGTTCACGCGCGACCTGGCAGCATTCCGGCTGCTGAATCACGCAGGCGGACGCACGTGACGACAAGCGATCCGCGGCACCATGTAGAAAGCCGCACGTGACGACCGCGTCTGGCGAGCGCTCGCCGACCGTCGCTGTCCTTCGCCCGCCGGTGCTCGTCGTCGCACTTCCCGGCGTACCGACCTGGCCACTCGAGCCCTTCTGGCGAGCCCTCGGCTACTCGCTACAGACCGTGACAGCGCCGAAAAGCCCCACCGATATGGTCGGCGCCGTAGCACACAGCGGACGGGTGAGCCTGTACGCTGACCCGTCCAGCCCACCTGGCGATGATGCGCTGATGGACGTGCTCGCGGCGCAGGGTGTCAAGATCGTCGTCGTGGAGCGCGACCCACGCGACGCCGCCTGCCAGCTAGCCAGCCACACGCTAGCCAGCCACACGCTAGCCAGCCACACGCTAGCCAGCCACACGTTAGCCAGCCACACGCCAGCCAACCGCGCGCCTGGCGCCCCCCTGCGTGCCGCCGGCCGGTCTGCTACCACCGAGAATGGCGCGCCATTTGCCCGCGATCTGTCGCCGGCCCTTGACGCCCTGATCCACGGCCAGGGCCACGGCCAGGGCCAGGGCCACAGCGACGGTCTGATCGCCCAACTCGCCCGCTTCGATACCTGGCGCAATCACCCACACACCCTCTGGGCTCCCTTCGAGCGGGTGGTCGGGGCGCGTCTCGGAGGCGACGACGACACCCGGCTCGGCACGCGACTCGCGATCGCGACTGCCGTTGGCTGGCGCGGCTCCGCGTTTCAGCTTGCACACGCGCTCTCGGTCAGTTCGGGCTACGACGTCCGTATGGGACGCTGGGACGAGGTGCGGGCGTGGCAGCGATACCTGCCCATGGCGGTGCGCGCCAGCATCGAGCGTTCGCTCTCAGAGGCGAGCCTCACGTACGAGACTCGCGCCCGGGAAGCGACGGTGGGCGCGGTGCCGGGCGTCCTGGCCGGACTGCTCGCGGCGCTGACCAACGAGCATGCCAACACACTCGAGGCGGCCGAGGCGCAATTCATCGGCATCGCCGCTGAGAGCGAAGCGCGGCTGGTGAGCCTGGGCGTGCTTCAGCAGCGCCTGATCGAGGCTGAAGCGAAGACGCGCACGATCGAAGCGCGGCTCGTGGCCGCGCAGGAGGAGAGCGAAGCGCGCCGGATGAGCCTTCAGGTGCTTCAAGAGCGGCTGGCGGCCACGCAGCAAGAAAGCGCCGCGCGACTGACGAGCCTGGGCATCCTCAAGCGGCGGCTGGCCGACGCTGAAGCAAAGGCGGCTGCCCGTCAGGCAGCGCTCCGCGACCTCCATCGCCAGTTGCAGGGAGCAGGCGCCAGTCACCCCACGACCTGATCGGCTACGCCGCTCGACGTGATGGGTTGTTGAGGGGACGCCGCGTCCTCGCCATGGACTTCAGGCGCAGAGCCCCATTTACCGACCGAACCACGGTGCGGCCGGCAGGCAACGTCGGTCCCTGCTGGCATCCGGCCCGGGAGTACGCGCCGCGAGGCAAGCGGGGGCCTACGTCCCCGCCATCGCTCCCTCCTCCACACCCGAACGGCCCGGCTGACCCGAAGCTTCCCTAAGCTGGGCGTCGAGCACCGCCATTGCCGCCATACGGACGATGTTCTTCACTTCGTCGCCGGCCTGGAGGACGTGGACGGCCTTGCCCATCCCGAGCAGCACCGGCCCGATCACCTCGGCGCCGCCGAGCCGCTGGAGCAGTTTGTAGGTGACGTTGGCCGCTTCCAGGCTCGGGAAGACCAGGACATTGGCATCGCGCACCCGACTGAACGGGTAGCGCTGCTCGATCAACTCCGGAACGACCGCCGTGTCGGCCTGCATCTCGCCGTCCACTGCCAGATCGGGGCGCCGCTCGCGGACGATCTCGACGGCGCGCCGCATCTTCTCGGACTGGGGGTGCCGGGTGCTCCCAAAGTTCGAGAAGGAGAGCATGGCGATGCGGGGCTCGACGTCGAACTCGCGGGCAAGCTCAGCCACCTGAATGGCGGATTCGGCCAGATCCTCGGCCGTTGGGCTGATGTTCACTGTCGCGTCGGTGAGGAAATACGGGCGCAACTGGAGGCTACTACCGGGGATCTCCTGGGCCAGCAGGATATAGACGCCGCAGACCCGCTGCACGCCGAGCCGGGTTCCGACGACTTCAAGGGCCGGGCGGATCACCGCGCCGTACTCGTAGGTCAGGCCGGAGAGAAATGCATCGGCCTCGCCCTGCTGCACCATCATCAGCCCGAAGTAGTTCGGCCTGACCATCCGGCCCATCGCCCGCGCCAGGGTCATGCCCTTGCGGGCACGAAGGCGGAACAACTCCTCGGCGTAGGCCGGCAGGCGATTCGACCGGGCCGGGTCGATCGCCTCCGGGACGAGGTTCAGGCCCAGACTGGCGGCCCGCTCGGCGATGACCTCCGGCCGGCCAAGCAGGATCGGAAGCCCGATTCCCTGCTCCTGGATCTGCACGGCCGCGCGCAGAATCTTTGGCTCTTCGCCTTCCGGCAGGACAATCCGCTTCGGCGCGGTGCGGGCACGCTGCATCAGCCGGTTCATGATCTGGAAGCCTCGGCCGAACCGGGCATCCAGGCTCTCGCGGTACTCGTCCAGATCGACCGCGATCCGTGCGACGCCGGTTTCCATCGCGGCCTGGGCGACGGCCGGCGCGATCCGGCTGAGTGCCCGCGGATCGAACTGCTTCGGGACGATGTAGTGCGGCCCGAACCGGAGCGACTCAAGGCCGTAGGCACTCAAGACGATGTCGGGCACGTCCTCGCGTGCCAGCTCGGCGATGGCGTGCGCGGCAGCCAGCTTCATCGGCTGATTGATCTCACGCGCCCGCACGTCGAGAGCACCTCGGAAGATGTACGGGAAGCCCATCGAGTTGTTGACCTGGTTCGGGTAGTCCGAGCGGCCAGTCGCGACGATGGCATCCGGGCGGGTCTCGACCGCCAGATCGTAGCGAATCTCGGGATCGGGGTTGGAGAGCAGCAACAGGATTGGCCGCTCCCCCATACCGTCCAGCATCTCGGGGGTGACCGTATCGGCGGCCGAGACCCCGAGGAAGACGTCCGCACCGCGCATCGCCTCCAACTGGGTGCGGGCCGGCGTCTCCGACGCGAGCCGCTCCTTCCAGCGGTTCATACCCTCGGGACGTCCCTTGTAGATCACGCCACGCGAGTCGCAGAGCACGAGATGCTCGCGGCGCACGCCGAGGTCCAGGTACAACTCGGCGCTCGCAATGCCGGCCGCGCCAGCCCCGCTGACGACGACCTTCGCCTGGTCGATGGGCTTCCCGACAATCGTCAGAGCGTTGATGAGCGCGGCGCCGCTGATGATCGCGGTGCCATGCTGATCGTCGTGGAAGACCGGAATGTCGACGTCGTGGCGCAGGCGCTCTTCGATCTCGAAGCGCGCGGGCGCGGCGATGTCTTCGAGGTTGATCCCGCCGAACGTCGGGGCGAGCGCTTTCACCAATGCAACCATCTCGTCGACGGTGTGCGCGTCAACTTCCAGGTCGAACACGTCGATGTCGGCGAAGCGCTTGAACAGGAGTGCTTTGCCCTCCATGACCGGCTTGGCCGCCAGCGGACCGCGGTTGCCCAGGCCGAGAATGGCCGTGCCGTTGGTAATGACCGCGACGAGGTTGCCGCGCGCGGTGTAGTCGAACGCGGTCGACGGATCGCGCGCGATCTCCAGCACGGCCTGGGCGACGCCGGGCGTGTAGGCCAGCGAGAGATCTCGCTGGGTGAGGGTAGGCTTGGTCGGGACGACCTGGATCTTGCCGGGCCGGCCGCCGAGATGGTGATATTCGAGGGCGGCATCGCGGTCGATCACGTTGCTGGCTCCCATCGCTGACCGTCTAGCTTCAATCGCACTCTAGCGCAGCCGCCGGCCGACTCACCACCTCACGATCGGCATGTACCATGCTCGTAGAGCATAAGGGTGCACGGAGGGCGCTACGAGCCCCACAGACGTCGCGATCCGACTTGCAGCCGTCGGTCTCCTGGTCTTCCTGAACGCGTTCTTCGTCGCGGCCGAATTCGCGCTGGTCAGCCTGCGCCGCAGCCGCATCGAGCAGATGGTCGAGGAGGGCCACTCCCTCGGCAGGATGCTCCTGCGCGCCAAAGACGATCCGAACCGGTTCATCTCGGCCGCGCAGCTTGGTATCACGATGG
This sequence comes from Chloroflexota bacterium, assembly GCA_020845495.1. The sequence goes on along the minus strand of JADLFM010000128.1, from coordinate 196,573 downwards.
CGTCGCTGGCACTCGGCTGGATCGGGGAATCGACCATCGCCGCCATCATCGACCCGCTCTTTGAAGCGCTGCCAGCCAACCTCCACGGGGCAGTGCCAACAACCATCTCGGTCGTGCTCTCCTTCGCGATCATCACGATGTTTCACATCGTGCTCGGCGAACAGGTGCCGAAGATGGTCTCGCTCCAGTATCCCGAGCGGGCTGCCATCGTCACCGTTGGACCAACTGAGGCGTTCTTCCGCGTCTTCCGGCCGTTCATCGCGCTGTTCACCATCGCCACGAGCGCCGCGCTCCGGCTGCTACGCATCAGGCCAGGCACCGAGCACGATGCCGCGGTGACGGCCGAGGAGTTGGAGTTGATGGTGCAGACGAGCCACCGGGCTGGCGCGCTCGAAGATACCGAGCGTGACCTGCTCAGCAACGTCTTCGACTTCGCCGATCTGGCCCTGTATCAGATCATGGTCCAGCGGCGGGACATCGCGGCCGTACCGATCAACGTCGACCTGGATACACTGCTGACGCTTGGGGAGAACAGCCCGCACTCCCGTTTCCCGGTCTACGAGGAGACGCTCGACAATATCGTCGGGGTCATTCACGTCAAGGACTTGTTGCGGGCGGCACGGGGCGCACGCACCAGCTTCAACTTGCGCGCCGCGATGCGCCCGCCGCTGTTCGTCCCGGAGACGATGCCGGCCGGGCGCCTGCTGGCCGACTTCCGGCGTGCCCACACCACGCTGGCTGTCGTCATCGACGAGTACGGCGGTACGGCAGGCCTGGTGACCATCGACGACCTCGTCGAGGAGATCGTCGGGGACGTGCCGGACGAGTTCCATGCCCAGACTCCCAGCACTGAGCCGCAGCCTGACGGTACCGTGATCGTCGCGCCCACGATGCGCCTGGACGAGTTCGCCGACGAATTCGAGGTGAAGTTGGACGAGACGGGCGAGGTTGACACCATCGGTGGGCTGGTGGTCGAGAAGCTCGGGCGGCTGGCCCAGGCCGGCGACAAGGTTGAGGTGGACGGCCACAAGATCGTCGTCGAGGCGGTCGAGGGCGTGCGCATCACCCGCCTGCGTCTGTTTCCCCGCGCCCCCGTCGAGGCCGGCACCGACACTCACAACGAACGGCCCTGACGCGCGTCGAGTGCGTCTCGACACGGACGGTCGGGACCAGGATCAGGCCGTAGCTCACAACGAACGGCCCTGACGCGCGTCGAGTGCGTCTGGTGGGACCGCCGAACGGCTACCGACCCACCCATCGGGCAGGAAGCTCGGACCGCCGTCACATCAGGCCGGAACATCCCCGTGATCCACCCTTACCGTTTGGTCGGGAAGCGCCTTCCACACGGCGATGCACTGGGCGTCTAGACTGTGGGAAGTGTAGGCGTGGGCATCGTGGCGCCATGGGAGGAACTGATGGGCACGTTGGAGGGCAAGACAGCGCTGGTCACCGGTGGGGCGCGCGGGATCGGGCGGGCTATCGCCCTGCGGTTCGCTCAAGAGGGCGCCGCGATTGCCGTAGCGGATCGGAACGATGAAGGCGCGCAAGCCGTGGCGGCCGAGATCGCAGCGGCCGGTGGACGAGCGCGTGCCATCGCCGTTGACGTGACGCGCAGCGACCAGGTCCGCACGATGGTCGAGCGGACAGTGTCTGCGTTCGGCCGGATCGACGTCCTCGCCAACAACGCCGGGGTCGTCCGCGTGGAACGTCTGCTCGACGTTACCGAGGAGCACTGGGACACGATCATGGCGGTCAACGCTCGGGCGGTGTTCTTCGTCCTTCAAGCCGTTGCCCGCCAGATGCGGGAGCAGTCGCCGGGCGCGGACGGTCTACGCGGCCGGATCGTCAACACGGCCTCGATCGCCGGCAAGCCCGGCGGGCGGCCGATGTTCGTGGCCTATGCAGCGAGCAAAGCGGCGGTCATCTCGATCACTCAGTCGGCGGCAGCAGCACTCGCGCCGGACATCACGGTGAACTGCGTCTGCCCGGGCGCGGTCGACACGCCGATGTGGGAGCAGATCGACGCCGAATGGGGCGAACTGGAAGGCCGCGAGAAGGGCGCCGTGTGGCGCGACCGGATCGCCCCGATCCCGCTGCGGCGGGCCGAAACGCCCGAGGATGTGGCCGGCGTCTTTACCTTCCTGGCTGGCCCGGACGGCGGGTACATGACCGGTCAGTCTGTGACCGTCGACGGCGGTATCGTCATGAGTTGATACCCGGGGCCAGGCTATGGATCGATCCAGGAGACGTGGCCGCGTGACTGACGGCTCACGCGTGCGACGGAGCGAGGCCGGCGTCAGTCGGCGGCGGCCTCGCACTCCTCGGCCTCGACGAAGTCGGCGAGGTGGTCGTACCAGGCAACCTGGTCGGCCGGGCGCACGTGCGCGTTGGCGGGGCTGGGGTTCGGCACGACGAACACCGCCGAGTGACCGATCCGCTGGGCCTGCGGCCCGAGCGCGACCTGCGGCCGTTGGATGCCGAGCGCGTAGCGGGCGAAGGCGCGATAGCCGGTGACGCCGTGAAACGCCACTACGAGCGGCCGGGCCTCTTCGATCCGGGCGAGCAGACGCGGCGCCCATTCGGCGAAAAGGGCGGGCGTCACCTGGCTGGCGTTGGCGCTCGGCACCTTTACCACATCGGTGAGCCCGATGCCGTACCGGAGCAGGGCGGCGTCGTCCTCCGGCCCAAGCACGCCTCGGCCGAGGCCGGCCCGTGCCTCCTCGCTGAGCCGCGAGCGTGAGAAGGCCGGCCAGAAGCGGCTCGTCTTCCGCGCGAAGTAGTGGCCCTGGCGCACCGAGTAGAGCCCTGGATTGATTCCGACGAGCAACACTTCCATGTCTGGGGCGAGATAGTCGGGCAGGGTCTCGAACGGGTAGGCGTGTGGAAGAGGGACATGCTGCGTCATCTGATTCCGCCTCACCCGCGTCAGATGACGCCGTCCGCGCGCAGGCGCTCCAGGTCGGCGAGCGACAGGCCAAGCTCGCCATACACGTCGGCGTTGTGTTCGCCGATCTCGGGTGCGGGGCGCTGAACGCGGGCCGGCGTGGCCGACAGGCGCGCGACCGGCGCCGGCATCATGACCTGCCCGATGACGGGGTCGTCGACCTCAGTCAGCGTGCCGCGCGCCTGGACGTGCGGCTCGGCGACGATGTCGGCGATGCTAGCGATCGGGCCATTCGGCACCTCAGCCGCGTCCAGGATAGCCCGAAGCCGGGCCAGATCGTGCTGCACGGTCCACGCCGCAACGCGCTCGTCCACCTCACGCCGACGCTCGACGCGCCGCTCCAGGGTCGCGAAGGCCGGATCACTGCCGAAGCCGGCGTCTCCCATCGTCTCGTTCAATCGCTGAAAGATGCGGTCGTTGGTGCAGGCGATGGCGATCCACTTGCCATCGCCGGTTGGATAATGGTTATGCGGGGTGGCGTGGGCGTCCGACCCCTTTCGCTCGCGCACGATCCCGAGCGCGTCGTACTCCAGGGCCATGACGTCACAGAGCCGGAAGATCGACTCGTAGAGCGAAACGTCGACGACCTGCCCCTGGCCAGTCCGGTCGCGGTACTGCTTCGCCGCGAGCGCCGCCGTCGATGCGAATAATCCGGCGGCGTAGTCGGCAAGCGTGGCCGAGCCGGGCAGGACCGGGGGCCGGTCTGGATAGCCAGCCAGGTAGGTGAGTCCTCCGAACGCCTGGGCCACGCGCCCGAAGCCAGGGCGGCTGGCGTATGGACCGGTCTGCCCGTAGGCCGAGACGCGCACCAGGATGACCCGGGGGTTGACCTCGCGCAGCCGGTCGTAGCCAAGGCCCCACCGCTCGAGGGTGCCAGGGCGAAAGTTCTCGACGACGATATCAGCCCGCTCGATCAGCCGAAGTGCGAGCTCCTGGCCCTCCGGCTCGCGCAGGTTCAGCGTGATCGAGCGCCGCCCGCGTGCCTCTAGCGCCCAGAACAACGCCCGCCCGTGCACCTTGTGGCCGAGGTCGCGCATTGTGTCGCCCACGCCCGGCTGCTCGACCTTGACCACGTCCGCGCCAAACTCAGCCAGCAGCCCCGCGCAGAACGGCCCTGCGACGAACGTCGCGAAGTCGAGCACCCGGAGCCCATCGAGGGCGCGTGGCGGGTCGGCATCGGCAGACAGCGCGGCATCCTCAGGCGGCTCGCGTGGCGGCTCGGTCGGCGGCATGGCGTCGTCCCCCCGGCGGTGGCTCCTGCCGATTGTACGCCAGGGCACGAAGAAGCACGGCCCACACGAGACGCGGACGGCGCCCAGGCCGCCCGCGTTCAGAGGTTCAGATTGGCACCGACACAGGCTCAGTCAGACCGGCGCCCACCGGTCAGACCAGTACCCAGCGGAAGGCCGACATCGGCTCGGTCCCAAGCTGGCGCGCGAGCCAGGCGTCGAGAGCGTCGGCGTCGATGCGGCCTTCGTGGGTCAGCGGGTAGTGCTCGACAGGGCCGCCGAGCGCATCGGTCAGCGGTGCGAGCCAGTCCGCGTTGCCGAGCGCGCCATCTCCAACCGCCAGCAGGGTGCGGGCCGTGACGCTCGGCGCGTGATACTCGGCCGAGAAGTAGGCGAGCGTCCGCGCGACGGCCTCGGCGGCGTCGGGATGGGCACGCAGCGCGTCGTTCACCTCCTCGACGGGGTACGCGTCGGTGCGCTGGCGCGCTTCGGCGAGCCGATAGAGCGAGTAGCCGTTGACCAGCGCCGCCGTGAAGCGCGGCCGACGGGCTGCCGTCAGGATCGCCAGATCGTCGCCAGAGACGGCGACGCGGGTCTGGTCGACCTCCGGTCGCGCTGTCAGGAGCTCGGCTGCTCGGAGGCAGTCGGCGACGATGCCACGGTAGACGTAGCTCGACGGATCGGAGATGCCGTGGGTCAGCACGCCGGGATACGCTGCCGCGAACGGCTCGTCGGCTAGGCGTTGGCCGCGATGCATGATCTGGAGGACGGCGTAGCGCCGGCGGTCGTTATAGTCCGGGACGTGATTGACGCTCCCGTAACGGGGGGTGAGCAGCAGGCCGGGGAACGGCCCTGTGCCCTTCGGCACGGAGTAATAGCCGAAGATGCGGTACGGCCCGACGCTCGTGATCTTGACGGTGTAGACGGTGCAGTGCTCGTTCGAGCGGAGCGGCAACGGTTCCAGGTCCAGGGCGGCAGGCAGGCGTGCGAGGTCATCGTCGACGGTCTGCCAGTAGGCGTCGAAGTCAGCCGGGCGAGGCGCGGAGCCGGGCTGGCGGGGTGTGGCGTCGCTCATCGAGTCTCCCTCAGCCGACCGTCGGCTCGGCCCGGCCGCCGGTCACGGCGGGCGACAGGTGCTCGGCGAGGAACGCGGCGACCTTTGGGGTCTCCCAGTGGCGGCCGGCGTCGTGAGCACAGTTGGGATAGGCGTGCAGTTGCTTCGGGCAGATCAGCGCGTCCATCAGCGCGTACCCGGTCTCCGGCGGGCAGACGTCGTCGTTCAGCCCGATGTACACCAGCGTAGGGCACGCGATCTTCGGCGCCATGTTCACGCCGTCGTAGTAGTCGAGAGTCGCACGCACGAGCGGCTCACGCTCGGGGTGGAGCCGCAGGTAGTCGTTGATCTCCTCATAGGGGTAGGTATGCGTCAGCGCGGCGGCGTCCATCATCGCGCACAGGTAGGGCGCGCCGGCGGCTGCGCAAGTGATGGCGTCCGGCCGCAGTGCCGAGACCACGATCGTGAGCGCGCCGCCTTGACTCGAGCCGTGAACGCCGATCCGGTTGCCATCGATCTCCGGGCGGGACTGTGCGAAGTCGACGGCGCGGCAGGCATCGACGTAGAACCCACGGTAGCCGTAGGTGTTGCGATCGACGACGTTGTGTACCAACAGGCCGGGATAGCCAGGGTTGAACTGGCGGTTCGAACGGAGCTTGCCACGCGGCGCGACGCCGATGGTAGCGTAGCCAAGTTTCGCCCAGGACTTTGGCAGCGTCGGTTCAGCGATGTAGCCAGGCACGATCAGTAAAGCCGGGTATGGCGGCGGCAGGTAGCGCTCGGTCGGACGGCAGTACCAGCCGGCAACCCGGACGCCATCGAGGCTGTCGTAGCCGATCTCGAACACGTCGACCTGTTCGGTCGAACGGTGCGGCACGTGCTCCAGCGTCGGGTTCAGGGGGATAGCGGCAGCCGTCGCCATGACGTCACCCCAGAACGCATCGAAGTCTGACGGGCGGACGACGGACGTCTCGAACGTCTCGGGTGAGCCTCGCGGTCGCGACACGGTCACCTCCTCGGCAGCCGACTCAGCATGCAGGGTGCGGTTGGCGAGCATGGATCGTCGGGCATGCGCGGCGGGAGTACCTCGCATGCCGTCGATGGCCTGCTTCTGCACGCAGTCGGCTAACGTCCGGCAGTGTAGCCGCGCCCGCTCTGCGCGCCAAGGCTTCAACGTGCTCGGGCGGCCCCTGCTGTTCTGCACCTGTCGCCCACCCCTTGACCTCCTGGGGGGGCCCTCACCCCCTTTCAGCCCAGAGAAGGCCCGGAGATGGCAGAGCGCTGATGGGCGCGCACGGCCGCTCCTTGACCTTCGCGAGCCGCGGCATCGCTGGCATACTGTCCTGCGCTTCGGCCACCGCTGCGCCACTCCGTTGTCCAGCCGATGGACGGGCCTGGCCGCACTGCCGAGCGTGCCGGTGGGCGGGCAGGCCGCTGAAGGCCCGAGACAGATGCCAGGGGCAGGCAGGCCATCCGGTAGAACATAGCAGCGGGTGGATTCGCCGCGGCGGAGGCGCCGTCAGAGTTAGGTGGACGGGCCACGTGACCGAGCCAGGTGACCCCGCGCGGTACAGGTCGCGTTGCATCGTCGTAAGGCGGAGCTGGAGCAGGGATGGAGAGTGATGGGCCGCGCACGTCGGCCGCCTATCGCAACCTGAGCATCTACCTGGCCGGGCAGGCGCTCTCGAATATCGGCAGCTTCTCGCAGGTCGTCGCGCTCTCGCTGCTAGTGCTGGACCTGAGTGACAGCGCCCTGGCGCTCGGCGCGACCATGAGCGTGCAGGCGATCCCGCAACTGCTGCTCAGCCCCTGGGCCGGCCCGCTCCTGGATCGGGTGCCGCTGCGCCGACTGCTGCTGGTCACGGCGCTGGTCGGGGTACTTCAGGCCGCAAGTCTGGCGGTGCTGGCCCTGACTGGCCAGATCGCCATACCCTGGGTGATCGGTCTCGCGTTCATGGGCGGCTGTGTGCAGGTCTTCGACCGCCCAGCCGTGCAGGCGTTCCTCGGCGAGTTGGTCCCACGCAGCAACCTTCATCGCGCCGTCAGTCTGGCAAGCTCGGTGCAGGCGTTCGGGCGGTTGGGCGGCCCGGCGCTGGCCGGCGTCTTGTACGCCTGGCGCGGCGCCGGGCTGGTCTTCGCCGTCAATGCAGCCTCGTTCTTCCTGGTCATCGCCGCACTCCTGGCGCTGCGCGACGATGCGATGTTCCCCCGCGAGCATCGGGCGGTTGGAGGCGGCCGGCTCATGGAAGCCGTACGGTACGCCTGGAAGTCGCCGACCCTCGGGCCGATCCTGCTGGGCAACGTCATCGTCGGGCTGTTCGCCTTCAACTTCCCGACGTTTTTCGCCACGTTATCTACGCTGACGTTCCAGCAACCGGAGTTGTTCGGCATCGCCGAGAGTGTCAACGCCGTGGCGGCGGTGCTCATGGGGATTGTCCTGGCACGCTGGCTCCACGTACCCACGATGCGGATAGTTGGCCTTGCCTGTGCCGCGTTCGGCGTCACGCTGGTCCTGGTGGCCCTTGCGCCTACCCCGACAGCATTCATCCTCAGCATGCCGTTCTTTGGCGCGGCGGTCGTCGCGTACACCGCAACCGCCCAATCGCTGGCCCAGCGTCAGGCGCCGCGTGAGATGGTCGGGCGGATGATGAGCCTCTACACGCTCGGGTCGATGGGCACCACCCCGCTGGGCGGCCTCATCGTCGGGCTGGTAAGCGATAGCGTGTCGCCGCGCGCAGCGGTAGGCATGGGAGCGGTCAGCGCGATCCTGGTGGGACTGGCCCTGGCCCTCCGGGTCGGCGCCCAACGCGATGCCTCAGCCCTCGCGCACTCGGCTGCACCTCCTGGTGCCGAAACCTGAGATCCGGCCCCCCGACCCCGCCATCATGGCTCCAGGCTTCTCATGCCCGAGGTGTGATCCCGACTCCTACGGCCAGTCCCAACCTTGACATGGCAAGCATGTTGCCGGCGACGATCAGTACGATGAATCCACGACTCGTGACTATTTCCAGGAGCCGTATCAGGCGCTGTCCCGGCGCCTCGGAGGTGGAGCATGGCGGCGCACGACGACCTGACGCACGTCGATGAGACTGACACGAACGAGGACAGCGGCTGCACGGTCGATTGGAGTTGGCTCGGAGGCGCGCAAGTCGCGTCGGCGACGTCCGACCTGACGCACTGGCGCGTCCGCTTCACGAACGGCCAGACACTCACGATCCAGGCCTCGATGTACCAGGGCAAGCCGTTCCTGGCCTTCGACCCGTACAAGCCAAAAGACGGCTGACCGAGCATATGCTGGGCGCCCGCTAGTCATGCTTGGCGCCCGACCACTCCCTACCGACACGCGCGAGCGAGCCGCTCCGGGCGGCTAACGCAAGGACATCGCCGCAGCCGCACCCCTGCCAGGTGTACTCTTTGGGGCGGCGTCCGCATAACCGCGCACCTGACGATTCAGGTCGTTGGGACGGCTTCGGATCAGGTGGTTGGGGCGGCTTTAGAGGGCGCTGGCTCCTCAGCTTCTGCACCTATGGTTGCTACGGCGTCTGGCGCTGAGGCCGGGGCGTCAGCAGGCCGGCGTGCCTTGCGGGGCCGGCGGCCACGACGCGGGCGGCTCGGCTGGTGGGTCTCGGAGATCAGCCGGCAGAAGGCGCAGCGCTCGGTCGTCGTCGGCTGCCCGCACTCGCTGCACGGCCGTAGTTGGTGCGGGTCGTCGGCCGAGAACGCTTCCCGCCCCTTCTCCAGAAAGCCGAGCAGGAACGTCTGCTTCGCGCCCGGCGACCGCTGCTCCAGCAGGTTGAGCGCCTCCTTGAAGGCAATCGAGCGCGCCCCGACCGCGTTCGGGCACTCCTCGACGACGTACTCCAGGCCACGAATGACGGCGTACGACGCCGTGTCATGCTCGGTGAGGCGGTAAAGCGGCTTCACCTTGCGCACCAGCCCGGCCTCTTCGGCCTCCAGCACCGGATGCTGGCGTGCCAGATAGGACGTCTGCCAGGTCATCAGGTTCCCGAGCAGCGTCGCTGCTTCGTCGTCGAGATTATGACCGGTCGCCAGCACGTCGTAACCGTGCTCGGCCGCGTACCGATTGAACAGGTAACGTTTCGCCAATCCACAGCCGGAGCAGGGCGCCCGCCGGGTCTGGTCGGCGATCAGCGGAATCGTAACGCCGTAGCGCTGATCCAGGTCGACGATGTGGAGCGTCTGGTTACGCGCCGCCGCGAACTGCTGAGTCAGCGTCTTCGACGTGCCCGAATACTCGCCGATGCCCAGGTCCACATACAGTCCATCGGCCTGGTAGCCAAGCTCGATCAGGGCGTCCCAGAGAGCCAGGCTGTCCTTGCCGCCGCTCACCGCCACGAGCACCCGTTGCGAGTGCCCGAACATCTGGTGGCCGCGAATCGCCCGCGCCACCTGATCGTGGAAGTAGCGGACGAAGCAGCCGTCGCAGTAGGCGGCGTTGTGACGGCGCACCTCGACCCACGCCTCGCCTCGGCAGCGGGTGCACTTCATCTAGGCTCCTCCCCCGGAGATGACCGGCCGCACCTCGACGACGTCGTCCTCTTCGAGCCAGACGTCGCGCGTCAAGAGGCGGTTGCCCTTGATGACGATCACCGTCTCAGGCGTGATGCCGAGCTCGCGTAGGGCGTCGCCAACCTGCCGTCGACCCGCGAGCGGGATCTCCTGCCGTTTCGGAATCCGGGTCACGATCGTCGGCATCTGATCCTCCCGGAACGCTCAGAACTGCTCGTTTTGCGCACGTTGCGTATCACAGACGTGTTTCGATTTCCGCTCGGTTTTTTTAGTATAGTCACCCGCTCCCTGTGTCCTGCGTTCCTAGAACGCTTCGTTACCCTGCCTGGGAGGCCCCGTTTATCGTGCTGAGTTTGCTCCGCACGTCGCCAGCGTTTCGATTGCGTCTCGCCCCCGCACTGCTCACCGAAAGCACCCCCCGCCGCGCCGATCGTCAGATGGCCGTCCCAGTCGGCCGGCCGACCTCCAAGATCTCCGTGGCCCTCGCTACCAGCGCCCTCCTCCTGACCACCACCAGTCTGTGGCACCAGGACCAGGTGCTGACCTTCACGCACGAGGCTGTCAACGGCCTTGGCATCCAGCAGGCGTACGCCGCTGACTGGACTGACCCCGCTGACGTTCCCGCCATGGATTCTCGCCTCGCCCAGGTCGTCGACCCACGGCCTCGGCTGGCACGCCTGTTCGGTCGACGGACCCCCGCCCAGACCTTCGAGTACGAGGTCCGACCCGGCGAGACCGCCGACGAGATCGCGGCGCGCTTCGGGACGGACGTCGCGGCGCTGCTCTGGAACAACGGCCTGGACAGCGCGGACCAGATCCAGCCGGGCGCGAAGCTGACGCTGCTGCCGGTCGGCGGCATTCTCCACCTGGTGCAGGACGGAGATACTCTCACCGCGATCGCCGAGCGGTACGGTGCGCGCATCGAGGATCTCATCCGGGCGAACGCTATCGCCGATCCGGACCACCTGCTGCCCGGTCAGGTGCTGATCGTCGCGGGCGGGGCCGTGCCGAACCGCGAGCCGGCCATCGCTCAGCAACCAGCGCCGGCTATCGAGCAGGCGCCACTGGCGTCGGTCGAGCAGCGGCCCGCTCCTACCTTGCGCGTCGTGGTGCCACAGGCGCCGGCCATGCCTGCACCGGCCCCCTCGGACGACCACCTGCCAACCCCGCCGAACACCACCACGTCGCAGCGGCAGTTCATCCTCTCGGTCGCGCCCGGCGCCCGTCAGTCGATGCGCGAGACCGGCGTACCAGCCTCGGTGACGCTCGCACAGGCGATCCTCGAGTCCGACTGGGGCCGCAGCAAGCTGACGCGTGAGGCCAAGAACCTGTTCGGCATCAAGGCGCTCAGGGATCCGGGCACCGCCGGTATCTATAACATCGAGACCTGGGAAGTGATCGACGGCGAAGACGTCATCGTGATGGCCGGCTTCAAGGCGTACAAGACGCTGGCCGACTCGATCTCCGACCACGGCCGCTGGTTCCTCGACAACTCCCGCTACCGCCCGGCCCTGAAGGTGAAGGACGATCCGAAGAAGTTCGCCCAGGCGATCAACGACGCTGGCTACGCCACGGACCCCGCCTATGCGCCGAAGCTCATCACCCTGATGGACAAGTACAACCTGTACGCCTACGACGTGAAGTAGCGTCTCGATCTGCCATAACGTTTGCGCGGGCGGCGCCGCGACACTCGCGGGTTGCCCGTCTCGCCATCGGCTACTATCCCGGTGCCGGCCCCAGCGGCGGCATGCTCGCTCGCCGCTCGCTCCGCATCCCCATCGCGTCGCCCTCGACGGTGATCGCTCGGCTCGGGAGGAAACGATGGATCGCGACGCTCTCTGTCGGTTGTCGGCCGTGCGGCTGGCCGCGCTCATTCGGCAGCGCGAAGTCTCGCCGGTCGAGGTCGTCGACGCGGTGCTGGATCGGATCGACCGGGTCGACCCGATCCTCAAAGCGTTCATGACGCTGGTGCCCGAGCGGGCCAGGACGGCGGCCCGTGAGGCCGAAGCGGCGGTGCAGCGTGGCGACGCGCACGGACCGCTCCACGGCGTACCGCTCACGATCAAGGATGCCATCTGGGTTTCAGGGATCCGATCGACGTTAGGAATCGAACCGCTCGCACGGTTCGTGCCAGACCGAAGCGCCATCTGCGTGGACCGGCTCGTCCAGGCCGGCGCAATCGTCCTCGGTACCACCAACGTGCCGGAGCTTAGCTCGACCGGCTTCACAACGAACCGGCTGATCGGCACGACCCGCAATCCCTGGGACACCGACCGCACGCCCGGCGGCTCGACCGGCGGCGGGGCGGCGGCAGTCGCGGCAGGTCTCGGCCCGGTCACCATCGGGACCGATACCGGCGGCAGCATCCGGCGGCCGGCCTGCCATGTCGGGATCGTCGGCTACAAGCCGACCCAGGGGCGCATCCCGCTCGGCCCGGGCCATCCGTCGAGTACCGGCGATTACACCGTCGCCGGCCCGCTGACCCGCACCGTCGAAGACGCGGCGTTGATGCTCTCGGTCATGGCCGGCCGGCACCCCTACGATCGCCAGTCCTTCTTGCCCGACCTTCCGGACGCCGCCACGCTTGCGCAGCCGGCCGCGCTGCGGGGCGTGCGCGTTGCCTGGACCCCAGACTTGGGCGACCGCCCGGTCGACCCGGACGTTCGCGCGCTCTGCGAACGAGCCGCCCGCGCCTTCGAGGATCTGGGCTGCGTCGTCGAGCGAGCGACGCCGGCGATCCCACAGGACTTCGAGGACGTCGTGACCCGCGCTCTCGGCGCACCTGGGACCGCCGAGCTACTCGCGCCGTTCCTCCCCGAGCAGGCCGACACGCTCGGGCCAGAGGCACTGGCCAGCGTGGAGGCCGGCTCCCAGGTGACGGGCCGCGAAATGGTGCGCGCCCGACAGTACCAGACGGCCGTCTATCAGGAACTGCTGGCCTTCTTCGGGCGCTACGATCTCCTGCTCACCCCGACCGCCGCCAGCCTCCCCTGGACCGTCGACCGTCCGTACCCCGGCGAGATCGAGGGGCAGGCGGTGGGGCCGCGCGGGCACGCCGCGTTCACGCCGTTCGGCAACCATTGCGGTCTACCCGCCATCTCAGTGCCGGCGGGATGGACGGGGAGCGGCCTGCCGGTCGGGCTCCAGATCGTGGGGCCGTTCGCGGCGGATGCGTTCGTGCTCCAGACCGCCGCCGCCTACGAGCAGGCCCGGCCCTGGGCCGACCGCTGGCCCGCCGAGCCGGCCCCGCCGACCATCGCCGGATAGACAAGGTACTCCCTCGAAGTCCAGGCGAGCGTGTCCGCTATCCTGAACCCAGGGCGCAGCGTGAGTGCTGCCTCCATCAGCCGGCTTCTGAATCAGTCACTCGTCATCGTCGCCCGCTTCAACTGGCGCGGGCGACTACCGACTGACGCTCGGGCGGCGGTCCTGGTGTTCGCCTGGGCAGTGGCTGAGGCCACCGTCTGGCCGATCATGCCAGACGCAGTGCTCGTGCCGTTGACAGCGTTTCGGCCAGCCTGCTGGTGGCGGTTGGCGCTCGTCGCGGCGGCCGGCTCGACCGTCGGCGGAGCCATGAGCTATCAGCTTGGACGTCTGGGGTGGGGGACCACCACGGTCGAGCGCCGAGCGCTGGTGCGCCCGGCCATGATCGTCGCCGTGTACCAATGGCTCGACCGAGAGGGAGCGAGGGGCGTCTGGCATCAGCCGTTCTCAGGCGTTCCGTTCAAGATTTTCGCGTACGTCGCCGGCGGGCTACACCTGCCGGTCGGCCCGTTCTTGCTCCAGGCGGGAGTCGCGCGCGGCATTCGGCTCCTGGCGGCTGCCGGACTTGCCGCGCTGGCTGGCCGCTCGTTCTCAGGGGCGCTGCGGCGCCACCGTTTCGCGGCACTCGCGCTCTGGAGCATCGCTTTTGGGCTTGGCCTCCGGCAGACCCTGCACATCTGGGAACGGCGGGCGACAGCGGCCGTCGCATGCTCCCCTTCGTCGAGGCCCTGATTCGTCAACAGCCTGACAGGCCACGGTTTAGCGATCCGCGCACAATTTCGGCCGCGCCATCCACCTCCACACCATCCGCGACACGATCCCCGCGGCCTCCTTCACGCTCCGGCGGCGACGGATCGAGAACGCCGCCGACCGACTCATCTTCCGCACCCTCCTCTCAGAGCAGTTCGACACCGCCACTGCGGGCCGTCTCCAGGAGCGCTATCGCCAGCATCGGGCCAGCCTGTTCGCCTGCTTCGACCGTCCGAACGTCCCGCCCGCCAACAACGCCTCCGAGCAGGATTTCCGCCCCTCAGTCATCCACCGCAAGGTCACCGGCGGCTTCCGTTCCTGGGCCGGCGCCAAGATCTCGGCCATCCTGACCTCACTCTTCGCCACCGCCTGCAAGCGAGGCCAGCGCTTCCTCGACCTGCTCCGCACCAACGCCAGTCCGTCACCGCTTCATGCTGCCGGCCTGCCAGGCTGAGCAGATACCCGGCGACAACAGTCGCAGCAGATCGGGGCGAAGGCCGGGTAGGGGTGTCGGCATCGGAAGTAGGGCCACTGAGAACGCCCAGAGCGCGTAGGCGAGGCCGAAGCCTGCCAGCCCAGCAAGGATCGGCAGGAGCCCGGTCAGCCGCTCGCGGACCATCGCACGCTCGCTACGAGCATCAGGTCAATGAGTGGCCGTGGGCAGGTGCAGGGTCATGCTGAATGTCACGGCGGCCGCCGTCAGACCACGCCGGAATCGAGAAGGGCCGGCAAGGAGCGGACAGATGGGCGCCAGACCTGCTCGTGACCAGGCTGGCGCACGCCGCGTGGGCGGTCAGACGCCCGGGCGGGTGACCTGACGGGCACGGGCGGTGCGTGCGAGATCGCTGTCGAGGCTGAGCCGGAGCCGCAGCAGCTCCTGGAACGCTTTAAAGATGACGGCTGGCTTCGCACCGGTTGCCTGCCCGGCTGGACGCGGGTAGTGGCTGGCGCGGCGCTCGCGAATGACGTACCCGAGCCGCCGTGCCTTGACCAGGAACTCGGCACTGAACGTGGCGCCGCGTGCGTGCACCTGGACGTGATCGAGGATACCGCGTCGGAACAGCTTGAAGGCGCAGTCGACGTCGCGGGCGGTGTAGCCGAACAGCAGGGTGACGATTGTATTCCAGCCCCAGCCGTTCAGTCGTCGAATGAGCGGGTCGGCGCGGGGTCGACGATACCCGATCGCCATGTCCGCGCCCTCGAGGAGCGGCAGGAACTCCCGTAGTTCCGCAACGTCGAACTGCTTGTCACCGTCGGTCAGGAAGACGAGGTCTTTCGTGGCGCTGGTGAAACCGGTCCAGAGCGCGGCGCCATAGCCCTGGTTCTGGACGTGCGACACGAGCCGAACGCGGGGGTTCTGCTCGCCGAGCTCGGCGACGATCTCGGCCGTCCGATCGCGGCTCCCGTCGTTGACGACGATCACCTCGTACTCAGCCCCGAGCGATTCGAGTGACTGGGTCATTGCCGCAACGCTTGCGGCGATGACCTCCTCCTCGTTGTATGCGGGCAGCACCGCCGAAATGCTCAGCACGACCTCGTCGTCCTCTCCCCGCGGGCGATGCCGCGCCAACACGCTCCTCCCCGCCGACTTCTCTGGACGGTAATTCTACCGTACCGAGCGCGTCCTGCCCCAAGGCGCGATCGGGCAATCGGGGACGAGAATGCTTCGCGAGTGCGACAAGGCGCATGGTATGGTCCCGCCCCGATGACCGGACCTCAACGAGGGGGCGCGTGAGTCGCACCGCTGTCCTCCCACACTCCCGAACTTCCAGGCGGGAGCAGCCAACCGCGTCGTGGTCCGCGGACTGGCGCGCAATCGTGCTCGTCGGGCTGGCCACGCTGGTCGCGATCGTTCCGGCCTGGAAACCGGAGTGGTACCAGGACGACCAGTTGCCGATGCTCTTCCGGTCTCTCCACACCGACCTCGCCCATCATTGGGGCATCTTGTATCCGCGGCTGGCGCCGGAGCTTGGCTTCGGCTACGGTCGGCTCCTCCACCAGTTCTACCCACCCTTCGGCATCGAACTGGCTGTCTGGCTGCATACGCTCGGGCTCGGGTATATCGATGCGGCGCGCGCCACCTACTCCCTCTGCCTGCTCGCGAGCGCAGCCGGGATGTACGCCTACGCGCGGGCGGTCCTGGGTGCGCCGCTCCGCGCGGCCGTAGCCGCCATCGCCTACGTCTGGGCGCCGTACGTCCTGCTCGACGCGCACAAGGGCGGCGTCCTCGGCGAATCGGTCGCTCTCGCCATCATGCCGTGGTCGATGCTCGCCGTGCACCGGCTCGTGGTCAGTGGCGGGTGGGCGATGCTCGCGGCCGTCAGCATCAGCCTGGGAACGATCGTCCTCGGGCACAACATCACGGCCCTGTTCTTCATCGGGCTCATCGGGGCATACGCGGCGCTCCTGGCGGCCGGGAGCACGATCGGCCGACCGAGCGGAGCGACCACAGGTGACCCCGGCGGGGTGGCTCCTGGCAGCACGCTCGGGACAGCGGTCGGGCTTGAACAGCCGGACACGGCGAAGATCGAGCGTCGACAGCGCCTGCGCGTGGCCCTCGGCGGGCTGATGCGGGCGGCGGCAGCCATGGTTCTCGGCCTGGGTCTGGCAGCCGTGTACTGGCTGCCAGCGCTAACCGAGCTTTCGGCGAGCAACGTCTCGAGCCAGCGGAAGGGCGCCTTTAGCGTCGGTCGGTACCTTGTGGAACTGCCGAATCTGCTCCAGGGGTCGCTCGTCTTCGATTACTACGGCGAGGCCGTTCCCCACTTCGGACTGACGATCGGCGTGCTGACCCTGCTGGCCAGCATCCTGGTCCTGGCTGCGCTCGCGATCGGGCGGCGGCAGGCACTGGCGAGCGGTGAGGCGTCTGACTCGCCCGCGCCGTTGCCGCTCGTCGCGTTCGTGGTCTGCATCGTCGGTGTGCTGGCCCTCCAACTCGAGCCGAGCCTCGTGCTCTGGGAGACGATCCCGCTCATCTCGTTCATCCAGTTCCCGCAGCGCCTGTTCGTCTTCGGGTCGTTCGCGGGCGCGGTCGTGC
Organism: Chloroflexota bacterium; assembly: GCA_020845495.1. Next base: position 179,765 of record JADLFM010000128.1, on the reverse strand, counting down.
TTGGGGCGTTGCCATGGGCCGTCACGGTGCTCGCGGATCGGCGCGGAGGGTATAGCGCGATGGGGGCTGACCAGAGCGGCGGCCTCCGAGGACGGCGTGCGTGGCTGGGGATCGCGACGGCGGCCGCACTGATCGTCACGCTCGGCGCGACCAGCCTGCCCGGCATCTTCTGGACCTGGCCCATCGCCGACAGCCACCGCATCTCCGAGGAGCAGGTGGGCATCGGCACCCAGGCCGACCGCCGGCTCTCCGAGCGCAGCGCCTTCGACGACTACTTTCCAGTCTGGGTCGAGGAAGAGTCAAACCTGATCGCGCGCCCGCCCAGCCCGACTCGCGCCGAGGTGTACGCAGAGGTCAGCCCTCACGCCGCCCCCGCGACCCGCCTCGTCGAGCGCGGCTACTATCAGACCACCGTCGAGGCGGACGCTGCCGAGCCGACCTCGCTCGTGCTGCACGCCTTCTACTTTCCCGGCTGGCAGGCGACGGCGGACGGTCAGCCACTCCTCATGGAGCCGGTCGGCCCGCTCGGGCTGGTCCGCGTCGAGGTGCCGCCCGGCCACCACACCGTCATCATCCGCTTCGGAGAGACGCCGATTCGGACTGTCGCGGCGGCGGTGTCGCTCGCCACGGTCGTGGTGGTGGTCGGAGCGCTGGCAGCCGGCGTCGGAGCGTCTCGTGCACTTCTCGGACTGGCAGCCCTGGCGCTCGTAGTCGGCGTGCCGCGCCTGCTCCATGCCCCTCACGGCGCGGCCGTTCGCCCCCCGGCCCAGGAGGTTGGCGCCGACGTCCTGCCCTCGGCTCGCATCCTGACCGTCGAGCGCACAGATCGTCCGGTCCGAGCGGGCGAGACCGTCCCGATCACCCTCGTCTGGCAGGCGACGGCCTATAGCCCGAACGATTATCAGAGTGGCGTCCGCATGACCCGCGCCGATGGCACGTCGGTGGTGGCGGAACGCTGGGGCCGGCCCAATCGGGAGCGCACCCCCACCGGCAAGTGGCTGGTCGGTGAGATCGTGCCGGACACCTTGCTGCTCCGGATCCCTCAGGGCACACCGCCCGGGCGGTATCGCCTGTTCGGCGGCCTCCGCGATGCCGACGAACGTGAGCGCGCGCCGGTTCACCTGGCAGCTCTTGGCGAGATCGAGATCCGCTGAGGCACGCTCGTCGGCGCTTCGTGCTCGTGCCCGGCCGCCGTGGCCGAGGCGTGGCAGGCCAGGATGTCGTAGGCCAGGGTGTCGTGGGCCGGGTATGTCGTAGGCCGGGATGTGGGAGCCGGGACGGAGTGGCATCAGCAACGGGACAGGTGTCACCGTCTGGCATGCCCGTCTGCCGGGTACGCTTCCCCTGCGTCGGCTGGCGCGCAGCCGTCCGCCGACGTCATCCCGAACACGCCACCGTATCCGCACCGTAGCAGGGCTGAGGCCGCGTTATCGCGACGCCACTCCGGGAATGCACGATGAGGCACGCACCAGTCTGGGCGTCCTATCTGGCGGTCTCCGTCCGAAGTGCGTCCCCCATATCGGGGGTAGCGAGATAATGACTGTTGGCAGCGAGACCGGGCTTATCCGGATGGCGCCCGAATGACCGGGCGCCTCATGCGACGACGAGTGCTCGCCATGCTCGGCGGCGCCGGAGCGCTGGTGATCGGTGGGGCGGTCTACACGTCATGGACCGTGCCGCTCGCCCGCGACGACAGCCGTTTTCCGGCCTGGGTAGCCACGATGCCGAGGGGCCGCGAGGCGTATGCGGCCGCCTACACCCAGCTCGACCTGCTCGCCACCCTGTCCTGCTATTGCGGCTGCATGGCCTTCCAGACGGGCGCCCATCTGAATCTACGGGACTGCTTCGTTACCCCGGCGAGTGGCGAGATCGAGGCGCACGCCGCGTTCTGCGAGACCTGTCAGGACGAAGCCATTGACGCGGTCACCTGGGCCAGAGACGGCGTTGGCTGGGACGAGATCCATCGCCGGATCATCACCCAGTACGCCGAGCGCGACCCGGGGAGCGGCGGAAGCGGCTGCTCGTCGCCAGGTGAGGGCGAGCCGCAAGCCTGCACCTGAGGCTGAACCTCATAGATCACCTCGAGGGTTTGACTGCCCGCCCCCCTGACGCCGCTCGCCTCCCTGATATCGCTCGCTCCCTGACGCCGCTCGCCCCGTGATGTGGTCCAGCGACCGTCAGGATAGTACCTGCTCCTCCGGGGTTGGGGGAGCGTGTCGTTCCTTGAGCCAGGTAAGCCACTGCCGCGCCAGGTCGGCCAGGAGCCGCTCCTCCGTCCAGTCGTCGAGGCGCTGCCGGTCGGCAGCGCTCCGGGCCGGTCGCCTGGCCGAGCTTGCGATGTCTCGCACCCGTTCCTGGGCACGCTCCAGACGGTGCCGCAGCAGATCGACGAACAACTCGGTTTCCACCTTCGTGAGCAGGTCCGCCAGGATTCGCTGCTCCTGGCGATAAACCTCGGTCACGTCCTCGTCGCCCCCTTCGCTGGGGCGTCCATCCGGATAGATCTCGTCGAGATACTCCGCGCGCTTCCGGATACGCGACTCGGCCACTGCTAGGCGCTCGCGCAGGAACTCGGTCGCTACGGAGGTCGCCAGCGGTCGGAGGATCTCGCGCTCGTCAAGGCTGAGATCTGGTAACACGTCGAGTGTTCCTTCCTGAACCAGAATTCGCATTCCCAACGCGTCGGCCTTCTGTAAGACTCGATCGACCACCTCCTGTCGCGTCGACTCCGCTCGCCGGATTCGGGCGATGATCTGGCTCGCTATGTCGTCCAGGGGAGCCCGCTGGCCGGTCGGCTGCACGAGTGTGTCGCGCTGCGCGGCGGGCGATCTGCCAGAGTGATGCTCGTCGGCGGGTGCCAGTGCCGCCGTCGATAGGCTCCCAGCCGGTGCATCAGCCCCGTCGCCATCGCGGCGAGGCCGCCGGCGGAACAGCCGTTGAATCCACTCTCCGGCGGTGTCGAAGTAGGTGTAGGCGACCGGTACGTAGAGCAGAGCGAGGAAGGACGACGTCGTCATGCCGCCCACCAGCACCGCGCCGAGCGGTGCGCGGACCTCTCCGCCCTCGCCAATCTGCATCGCCACCGGCAGCATGCTCAGGATCAACACTGCCGACGTCATCAGGATCGGGCGGAGGCGAGACGGGCCGGCCTGTTCGAGCGCAGCCGTCCGCTCCATTCCCTGCCGGCGCAGATCGTTGGCCCGGTCTACGAGCAAGATGCTGTTCTTCCCAACCAGACCGAATAGCGCAATCAGCCCAATGAAGGCCGGCAGGTTCAGGGTTCGCCCGAAGAGGAGCAGGCCGGCAAAGGCGCCCACCGACGCGAGCGGCAGTGCCGTCTGGATCAAGAACGGCTGGAGCCAGTCCTCGTAGAGAATCGCCAGCACCATGTACATCAGCAGGATCGACAGCCCCAGGCCGGTGGCAAGCTGACCAAAGGAGCTTTGCTGGTCTTCGCCCTGGCCGGCGAAGGCCCAGCGGCTGCCGGCCGGCAGATCGAGGCCATTCATCGCCTGGGTCACCGCGCGTGTCGCCGAGCCGAGGGGCACGCCGTTCGGTTCGGCTCCGATGAGCGCGAACCGCTGGCGGTTCATCCGCTCGACCTTGCCCGCCCGGTCGACGGTCGTCGCCGTCGCCACCTGGCGCACCGTCAACATCTGGGGGCCACGGCGAATGAGCGGCAGATCGGCGACCGCCGCCGGATCGTACCGCAGGCCGTCCGGCAGGCGGACGCGGACGTCACGCTCCCGGCCGTTTGGGTCGGGCCACTGACCGACCACGCCGCCCTGATAGGCCACACGCACTGTGTCGCCTACCTGCCGCGCGGTGAGCCCGAGGTCGAGCAGCCGGCTGGGGTCTGGCTCGATCACCAACTCGGGGCTGAAGGCGACGCTATTCTGAACGTCGGTCAACTCCGGCTGAGCCGCCAGAGTCGCCTCGACGGAGTGTGCCAGATCGGCCAGCTCGGTCAGGTCATCGCCGAACACCCGCACCTGGACGGGCTGGCCCTGCCCACCCCCACGCGCACCGCCGAGATAGGTCCGCAGGCCGGGCACGACGAGCTCGCCGGCCTTCGCGGCGGCTTTGCCGATCTCCTTACTGGTCCTGGCGCGGCTCTTTGGCTCGCCGAGATCGAGCGTCACTGAGATGAAGCGCGGCTCGCGATCGGAGTCGGTCTCGCCTCGTCCGACCAGCACGTAGGCGGTGTGGATCTCCGGAAAGCGCTCGGCGTCGAGCAACTGCATCTCCCACGCCCTGGCCGCGCGGTCGGCGGCCTCAAGGGCGGTACCTGCTGGAAGCTGGCCGATGACGATGGCCGTGTCGTCGTTCGTCTCCGGCACGTACTCCGTGCCGATCCGAGGCAACAGCAGCAGATTGCTGCCGAACACCAGCAGCGCCGCCAGCACGATCGCCGGTCGGTGGCGGAGCGCCCAGTGCAGCGCCTGCTCGTAGGCGCGCTCGGTTGCTCGGTACAGCGGCTCCCACCACGAGGTCAGCCGCGCCAGCCAGGATCGGTCTTCGCCGGGCCGCAGCCAGCGTGAGGCCACCAGCGGCGTCAGGGTGAAGCTGACCAGGAGCGAGGCGAGGGTCGCGGCGACCATGACGATGGCGAAGTTCTTCAGGAACGCGCCGGTTAGCCCGGTCATCAGGAGGATCGGTCCCCAGACCGCAACGTCGACCATCGTGATCGCGATGGCGGCCAGACCGATCTCGGAGCGGCCGTCGATCGCCGCCTGTTTCGCCTCGGTGCCGCGCTCGAGGTGGGTGTGGATGTTCTCCAGCACTACGATGCTATCGTCCACCAGCACCCCGATCGCCGTCGTCAGCCCGATCAGGGTCATCGTATTCAGCGTCAGGCCGAGCAGCTTCATGACGACCAGCGCGGCCAGGAGCGAGGTCGGGATCGCCAGGAGCACGATCGACGTCGGGCGGAGGCTGTGCAGGAAGAAGAAGAGGACGATGCCGGTGATGACGATCGCCAGTTGAAGTTCGTGCTCGACGCCCTTGACGGTCTGACGGACCGCGGTGCTGGTATCGATCGCGACGTCAAGCCGGTACCCCGGCGGCAAGCCTGCGCTCAGTTGCGTGATGAGTGGCCGCAGCGCGTCGACAGTTGTAGCGACGTTGGCGCTGGCCTGCTTGTAGACGAGGAGGCCAGCGGCCGGGCTCCCGTTCACGCGGAGAACCTCGTCTGGCTCCTTGCCGCCCAGCGACACGTTCGCCACGTTGCGCAGCTCGGTCCGAAATCCGTCGGACCCGCTGACCGGCAGGCCACCGAGCACGGCCACGTCCGGCTGACGCGTGTTCACGCTCAGGGTAGTCCGGCGCGTGCCTTCCCCCTCGCCGCTCTTAACTTCACCGCCCGAGGTCGTCAGAAACTGCGACCGCACGGCAGCGGTCACGTCGCCAACCGCCAGGCCGTACGCACGCAGGCGGTCCGGCAGCAGTTCGACGTGCACTTCCGGCTCGCGGCCACCGACCACGAGCACGCGCCCAACGTCCGGCGCTGTCTCCAGGCGGGGCCGGACGATGTCATCAGCCACTCGGTACAACTGGGTCTGGTCGGCGCCGGATGGCCCGGTGACCGCCAGATACAGGATCGGCACGTCGTTCAGATCGAGCTTCAGGTAGCTGGGCTTCTCGGCCTCGATCGGCAAGGTACGCTCGACGCCGCTGACTCGCTGCTGGACGTCGGCCGCCGCAACGTCGACGTCGACACCCTCCCGGAACTCGACGGTGACGCTGGAGCGCCCAGGTCGAGAGATCGACGAGAGCTTCTTGATGTCGCCCAGGCCGGCGACCGCGTCCTCGATCTCACGGGTCACCTGCTCTTCGACGGTCTGGGCGCTGGCGCCTGGGTACACGACCTGGACGGTGACGATCGGCAGCGTGAGCCGGGGGCTCTTCTCGAGGCCCAGGCCGACATAGCTGATGAGTCCGAAGATGACGAGCGCCAGGAAGGCGGTCAGCGCAACCACCGGGTGAAAGACCGAGAGCCGAGTCAGTCCCATGACGTCCCCCGCGACGCCGGCTCATCCGGCGCCATCTCGTCAAACACCTCAGCCGGACCGAGGCCCGACGTCAGTTGAGCGGACCGGCACCGGCTGCGCGCGCCGGCGCACGAGGAGGAGCAGGCCGGCCGCGAGCAGGAGCAGGCCGGCCGCGAGCAGGAGCAGGCCGGCCGCGAGCAGGGACGCTCCAGCGAGCGCGGACAGCACTGCGACAAGTCGACTCACGGGATCCAGGATGCCAGTGCCGGGAAGGAGGGTTGGCAGGGTGCCAGTCACCCGGAATCGGGGCATCGCGTCGGCGTACCAGGCGGCGTCGGCGGGATCGAGGACCGGCCCGGCCTCGTGCTGAATCACCCCGTTCTGCACCAGGAAGGTCGTCGTGGCGTGGACCGGCCCCCGTCCGTCGAAGCGGGTGAGGGCGTTCTCACCCGCCAGCCGCACGACGACGGTCTCGCCCTCGACGGTGAGCCGCTCGACGTCGACCCGCGGACGCACGACCGGGGCGACGATGGTCCGCTGTCGGCGAGCGATGGCTGGCTTGCCAAGAACTCGCTGGCCCGGCGCCTCGATGAGCGCGTCGTCGGCGTACAGCGCAATGGCCGCCTCGGTATCGCCCCGGTTGATGGTCGCGACCCAGGCTCGAACGACATCTTCCGGCGTAGCTGCCCACACCGCGGGGGTCGAGGGTGCGGCTAGAGCGGGGGTCGTAGTAAGCGCGGCCACCAGCGCCAACACGCTGGCGACAGCGAGCACCAGGATCGGGTGGCCGGGTGGTGTCCACGAAGTCCAGGGGTCGCGGTTTCGTCGGGTCGCGATCATGACGGCCTCCAGCCTTCGCGCTTACTGACCGCACGGTCATTTAGTACAATAGTACTGACCGTGGAGTCAGTACGCAAGGGGGGGGCGTGGTGCAGTCAGATGGACAGGTGCGTGTGCAGGTCCGCGAGCGGGTGCGGAATCGCCGCCGCAAGCAGGAGCGGCCCGAGGAGGTGCTGGCGGCGGCGCTCGCGGAATTCGTGGCCCACGGCTACGCCGCTACCACCATCGAGCAGATCGCCCGCCGTGCCGGTGTCGCCAAGGGCACCGTCTACCTCTACTACCCGAGCAAGGCCGATCTGTTCAACGCTGTCGTGCGGCATTCGATCGCCGCGCGGTTCCAGGATCTTCGCGACACCGCCCGCGAGTTCACGGGAACTGCCGAACAGTTTCTGCGCGGGCCGTTCAGGCAGCTCTTAGAGCGATTCCTTCGCTCGGAGGCACGCGGCCTGGTGCGGACGCTGGTCGCCGAGGCGCACCTCTTCCCAGAATTGTCCGAGTTCTACTACCGTGAGGTCGTCACACCAGGCCTCGAAGCGCTGCGCCTGGTCATCGCGCGAGGGGAAGCATCCGGCGAGCTCCGAGCCACCGCTGCTGGCAGGCTCCCACAGGTGCTGCTCGCGCCGGCGTCGCTGGTCATCATCTGGGAGGCGCTCTTCAGCCGCTTCGACGCACTCGAGCCAGATGCCCTGCTCGACACGTACCTGGATCTGTTGGTCGATGGCATGCGCGCTCGGCCAGCGCTATGCTGACGTCAGTCGCGCCGGCTCTGGCCGTCCACCGGCCTGGGTATCTCGAGCGCCAGTCGGAGTGCGTTCGGGGCACGCGCGCCCTTGCGGTCTCGAATCGTGGGCACGTACCGAGACAATGATGCCCCGAGGCGATATCGGATCGGGCTACAACGCAGGCCGATGCTGGCCGCCCAACCGTCCAGAGGCCGGATGATCGCCGGCCGAGTCGGCTGCAACCCAGCCAGTCCGATCCTTACGCGAATCAGTGACGCGTGCCAGTGTGGGATATAACGTCGATCCCATCCGCTTCACAGTAGAAGGGCATGCGCTCAGGCGTGCGATTCAGCGATCTCGGCGTAGCGGAAGCAGTCGGTGGTGTGGTCGTTGACCAGCCCGGTCGCCTGCATATGGGCGTACATGATCGTCGAGCCCACGAACCGAAAACCCCGCTTCTTCAGATCCTTGCTCAGCGCGTCCGACTCCAGGGTCCGGGCGGGCACCTCAGTACGAGAGCGCCACGTATTCTGACGCGGCCGGCCATCGACGAAGCGCCAGAGGTACGCGTCGAATCGCTCGAACTCCTCCTGAACGGCGAGAAACGCCCGCGCGTTCGTGATAGCTGAGGCGATCTTGAGCCGATTCCGCACGATTCCGTCGTCGGCCAGGAGCCGGGCGACGTCCGCCTCGTCGAAGCGCGCTACCGCTTCAGGATCGAAGCCGGCGAAGGCGCGACGGTAGCCCTCACGCTTGCGCAAGATCGTCAGCCAGCTCAGGCCCGCCTGCGCCCCCTCGAGGATCAGCATCTCGAACTGCTTGCGGTCGTCGTGGACCGGCACACCCCACTCCTCGTCGTGATAGGCGACGTATAGCGGGTCCGAACTGACCCAGGCGCAACGTACGGTCATCGAGCAACTCCCTCCACGTCGCGCCCATCGTACCGCTTACCCCCGGGCAGCGCACTGTCAGCCGCCAGCCCGCCCCTCCCCTTACCACCGATCACCTCCAGGTGGCCACCCCCGCTTGACGCCGCCCGGCTGACGGCCCACACTACGAGTCTGGGAGGCGATCCATGATTACGAAGTTCGGCAGCCTCTACGCTGGCGGCGTCGACCTCGACGACTACGGCTACGACGCCACTCCTGTGAACGACCGCTGGCTCTCGGATGACAAACTCGCCAGCGCGTTCGACAAGGCGCGCGCCATCGCGGAGGTCATGGATCGCAACGGCTACGAGATCCTCTGGTTCGCGGAGCATCATTTCCAGCGCGAAGGGTACGAGTGCATCCCGAACGTCCTGATGCTCAGCGTCCACCTGGCCCACCTGACCGAGCACCTCGCCTTTGGGTGCGGCTTCAACATCGCGCCGATGTGGCACCCGCTCCGCCTCGCCGAGGACTACGCCACCGCCGATATCCTGACCGGCGGGCGGGTCGTGTTCGGCGTCGGACGCGGTTACCACACTCGTGAGGTCGAGACGTTCGGCGCGCCCATGCTCGATCAGACCGCCAACCGCGAGCTCTTCGAGGAACAGGTGGAGGTCACCCTGAAGGCGCTCCACGCGCGTTCCTTCTCTCACCAGGGCAAGCACTACTCCCTGCCACCGCGCGTGCCCTACCGGGGCTACGACCTGTCCGAGCTCACGCTCGTCCCGAAGCCGCTCTACCGAGAGGTCGAGTGCTGGCAGCCGATCGTCAGCGCCAGCCCGCGCGGCCTCGACTTTATGGCGAAGCACGGGATGAAGGGCATCATCGGCGGCGGCGCAGCGGCCGGCGGTGCCAGCGAGAAGGTGGTGTCGGCGTGGCGTGACGCGCTCGCTCGCCACGGTCGCGAGACCGAGTTGGGCGGCGATCTCGCCCTCGGCCTGAACGTCTACCTCGCCGATAGCGAAGAGCAGGCGATCCGTGAGGCCACACCCCTGCAAGAGGAATGGGTCAAGATGTTCGCGCCGCTCGGCTTCGTCCCTGGGCTGACCGACGAGCAGATCTCCGCCGCTGCCGACCCGAGCCGCGCGCCACAGGCCGGCCTGCCGACCGTCCGCGACGGCGTGCGGGCCGGCTCATGGCTGTGCGGCCCGCCAGAACTGGTCGCAGACAAACTGCACGATATCGAGCGGCGCTGGCCAGGCTTGGAGCGGGTCAACATCGGTCACCCGGTCGGCACGCCGCAACGGGTCGTCGTGGAGCAGTTGGAACGCTTTGCCCGTGAGGTGATGCCGGCCTTCGCCGAACGCACGGCCGCCACAACGCCGGTCTGAGCTTCCACGGGCAGGTACCTCTCCCAGCCGCTCCTGACTACCAAACCCCTCTCGGCTGACGATCGAGTGCGCATGGCCGGCCGCGTTCTGGAATAGGACGCGGCCGGTCCGCGTTTTAGGTAGTGTCGGCGTAGGCGGCCGGATCCGTCCGCTCACAGCACGGCTCGCCACCCGACCCGAGACATCCCGCGACTACGCAGGCTGTCACACTCCTCGCAGCAGGTTTAGCGTACCTGGGACACAAAGGTTTATAATCACGTTAGCAAGTCTGGCGGGAGACAACGTCCGCCGGGCCTGTGGTGACCCCTCGGTGGGAGAGGACGTTCCAGATGATTCCATTCGAAAAGCTGACCGAGCAGGCCCGACAGGCGCTCGGGCGCTCGCAGGAGTTGCTCCTGAAGCTGCGCCACAATGCGCTCGATACCGAGCACCTGTTGCTGATCCTGCTTGGACAGCGCGAGGGGCTGGTGCCACTGGCATTCAAGCACCTCGAAGTCTCTCCGGCCCAGGTGCTCGACCAGTTGCAGCGAGACCTCGCCGGCCGGCCGTCGACCCAGGTGGGCAACTCCCTGTACGTCACCGGCCGCGTCAACGCGCTCTTCGACCGCGCCATGGCCGATGCCGAGCGGCGGGGCGACGAGTTCGTGGGCACCGAACATCTGCTGCTCGCGGCCATCGCCGAGCCGAACGATCCGGCTAGTCGCCTGTTCGCAGCCTGCGGGCTCGAACGCAGTCGGCTCGAAGAGGCGTTCGAGGCCGTTCGCGGAGGCCGTAAAGTGACCGATCCTGGCGCCGAGACCACCTTCCAGGCGCTCGAAAAGTACGGCGTCGACCTGACCGAACTCGCGCGTCAGGGTAAGCTCGACCCGGTCATCGGGCGGGATCAGGAGATCCTGCGCCTGATGGAGGTGCTCGTCCGCCGGACCAAGAACAATCCGGTCGTGATTGGCGAGCCCGGCGTCGGCAAGACAGCCATCGTCGAAGGGCTGGCCCGCGCCATGATCGAGGACGACGTGCCCGGTCCGCTGAAGGACCGGCGCATCGTGGCGCTCGATCTGGCAGGGGTGCTGGCCGGCTCGAAGTTCCGCGGCGAGTTCGAAGAGCGGCTCAAATCGATCGTCGAAGAGGTCAAGGCCTCAGACGGTAAAGTCATCCTGTTCATCGACGAGATTCATATGCTCGTCGGCGCGGGTGGCGCCGAGGGCGCGATCGACGCGGCCAATCTGCTGAAGCCGGCGCTGGCACGCGGCCAACTTCGCCTGATCGGTGCGACGACCCTCGACGACTACCGCGAGGGCATCGAGCACGATCCGGCGCTGGAGCGGCGCTTTGCGCCCATCTTCGTGGATGAGCCAGGCGTGGATGAGACCATCGAGATCCTCGAGGGTCTGCGTACGCGCTACGAGGAGCACCACGGCCTGAGCATCGACCACGCGGCGCTCGAGGCGGCGGCACGGCTGTCCGACCGGTACATTCAGGATCGCTCCCTGCCTGACAAGGCAATCGACCTGGTGGACGAGGCGGCCTCGAAGCTACGGCTACGGGCGGCACGCGAGCAGGAGGACACTCCGGCGACGCGCATCGCGAAGCTGCGGACTCAGGAAGACGAGGCCTGGCAGGCGCGCGACTACGAGGGTGCGGCCAAGTTCCGTCAGGAGCGGCTCACGCTCGAGACCGAGCATCCGGAGGCGGCGGCTGTCGAGCCGGTCGCGCTCACGGTCACGGCCGAGCACATCGCGGAGGTGGTGGCGGCCTGGACCGGCATCCCAGTCCGGAGCATCTTCTCCGAGGAGGCGGACAAGCTGCTGCACCTCGAAGAGGCGCTCCACGAACGGGTGATCGACCAGGACGAGGCGATTGCCGCGGTGTCAGATGCCATTCGTCGCTCGCGGTCCGGCCTGAGCGATCCACATCGACCGATTGGCTCGTTCCTGTTCCTCGGCCCTACCGGCGTGGGGAAGACGGAGCTTGCCAAGACGCTGGCCGACTTCCTGTTCGACGATGAGGATGCGCTGCTACGGATCGACATGAGCGAATATCGCGAGCCGCACACCGTCTCGCGGCTGTTCGGGTCGCCGCCTGGCTACGTGGGGTACGACCAGGGCGGCCAGTTGACGGAGGCGGTCCGGCGACGGCCGTATCAGGTGATCCTGTTCGACGAGGTCGAGAAGGCGCACCCGGAGATCTGGAGTGCCCTGCTCCAGGTGCTCGACGATGGCCGGCTGACGGACGGCCACGGGCGGACCGTGGACTTCCGCAACACGATCGTTATCATGACCTCAAATGTCGGGTCAACGGACGCGTACAGCAAGCGACGCGACAGTCTGGGCTTCCAGGTCGGGGGTGCGGCGGCAGCAGCCGAACAGGCGATCGAGAACCGTCTGCGGGGCGCGCTTCGTCAGACCTTCCGCCCAGAGTTCCTGAACCGTATCGACGAGATCATCGTCTTCCATCGGCTCGGAAAGGAGAGCCTCAAGCTGGTCGTCGACAAGATGCTGCGCGACCTACGGGCCCGGCTCGAAGAGCGTCAGTTGACGGTCGAGCTGACGGATGCGGCACGTGAGTGGGTGGTAGCGAACGGTTTTGACGAGGAGTACGGCGCTCGGCCGCTCAAGCGGCTGATTCAGAAGCAAATCGAGAATCCGCTGGCCAGGCGGGTGCTGGCGGGCGAGTTCTCGGTGGGCGACAGCGTGCTGGTGGACGTGGACGGCGATGCCCTGACGTTCACCCGCCGCGCGGCGACCCCAATCGAGACCGAAGTGGCCATCGCCGCCTGACCGGATCGGCCGGCGAAGGCATCAAGGAGGTCCGCTCCCCATTGAGGGGAGCGGACCTCCTTGTCGTCACGCGCCGACCGAGGCTGCAGCGCGAGCGCCGCGGTCGGCCGGTCAGCCGGTCAGCCGGTCAGCCGGTCAGCCGGTCAGCCGAGGCCGTGACGCCCAGGGCCCTAACCGCTACTCCTTGGGCCAGTCGCTCATGTCGACGCTGGGGTGCTGGGCCAGCAGCCCGCGCATCTCCTCCATGATCCGAGCGAGTGCCTCGGGCGTGCGGGCCTCGCAGCGCACCGTCAACGACGGCGAGGTGTTCGAGTTGCGGACCAGCGCCCATCCGTCGCCGAAGTCGGCCCGCGCTCCGTCGATGTCGTTGACCGGGTACGTCGCCGCCAGCGCATCGCGCATCTCGCGCACCACCTGGAACTTCTTGTCGTCCGGGCAGTGCAGTTGGATCAGTTCGGTCGCGTACAGCTTCGGCAAAGACTCGAACTGCTGGGAGAGCGGCTTGTCGGAGCGTGAGAGGATGCTGAGCAAGCGCGCCGCTGCAAACAGACCGTCGTCGATCGGGTAGTAGCCCTCGGCCAGGAACATATGCCCGGACAACTCGCCGCCGAGCAAGATTCCCTCTGCCTTCATCCGCCGCTTCATGAACGAGTGGCCGGTCTTGCCAAGAACCGGCTTGCCGCCGTGCGCCTTGATGTCTTCGAGCGCGTTGATCGACGACTTCACGTCGAGCAGCACCGTCGCGCCAGGGTGCCGGGTGAGCAAGTCGCGGGCGAGCAGGATGTTGATGAAGTCGGACTCCCAGCGGTGGCCCTTCTCGTCGCAGACGCCCAGACGGTCGCCGTCGCCGTCCCAGGCCAGCCCGACCTCGGCCCCGACCTTCGGCACCAGCGCCATCAGGTCGCGCATGTTCTCTTCCTTCTCGGGGTCGGGCAGGTGGTTCGGGAAGGTGCTGTCTGGCTCGGTGTACAGCTCCACCACCTCACAGCCCAGCCGGCGCAGCCCTTCCGGCACGAACAGGCCGGCGACGCCGTTGCCGGTGTCCGCCACGACCTTCATCGGGCGGGCCAGACTAAACGAGGAGGTGAGGTGGTGGAAGTACGCCTCTTGCGGATCCCAGGAGTCGAGCGCCCCCTGACCGTGCTCGAAGTCTTCCGAGATGGCAAGGTCGCGGACCTCGCGGATCTCCTCCTCAGAAATCGGCAGCGCCTCGGCCGCGACCATCTTGATGCCGTTGTACTCGACCGGGTTGTGACTGGCGGTGATGTTGACGCCGCCGTCAGTCTTCCGCTCGATGGTCGCGAAGTACATGAGCGGCGACGTGGCGCTGCCGATGTCGGTCACGTCGCAGCCGGCCGCGAGCGCACCCTCGATGAAGGTTGACTTGAGGCCCGGGGTATGCGGGCGCAGATCGCCGCCGACGACCATCGACGTACCGCCATGCCGCCGCAGCCACGTCCCCCAGGCCTGCCCGATTCGGCGCGTCACCTCAGGAGTCAAGTCGGACCCCGCCAGGCCGCGGATGTCGTACGCGCGGAACATAAGGGGATTGATCGCGGGCGCCCCACCCTGCACGCTCATCAGTCATCAACTCCCGCCTTCACTCGAAGGCCTTGCGTCACCCAACGCCGCGGCTCCACTCGAAGGCTCACCAGGATTCGTCGCCTGAAGATCGTACCATGATGCCGGACGCCGCCCGGATGGCTCAGCATGGTAGAACCTCGGGATGCCAGCACTGCCCGACCCGATGACCGACGATCGTTACGTCGATCTGCATCTACATACCACGCGCTCCGACGGCCGTTGGGAGCCACGCCGCGTCGTCGAGGAGGCGGTCACACGCGGGCTGACCGCCATCAGCATCACCGACCACGACGTGCTGAGCGGGCTCGCGGAGGCAGCCGAAGCGGCCGCCGAGCACGGCATCGCCCTCCTGCCCGGGGTCGAGTTGACGGCTGACTGGGACGGCCGCACCGTCCACGTGCTGGGCTACGGCATCGATCCAGCCGATCCTGGCCTCGTCGCGGCGCTCGAACGGGGCCGCGCGCTCATGGCCGAGCACGTGGAAGACGTGCTGCGCGCGCTCGCGGAGGCTGGCACGCCCATCGCAGCCGAAGACCTCGAGCGGTACCGCGTCCGCTACGCCAACGGCGCTGCGCTGGTGCTGGCGATGGTACAGCATGGCGTCTTGCGGCGGACGAGCGAGGGTGGGCGGCTGCTGCGCCTCGCCAGCCGCGAGCCGCGCGCTTACACGGCCGTCGAGGCAATCGCGCTCGTCCGTGGGGCTGGCGGTGTCAGCGCGCTGGCTCACCCGGCCAAGATCCTCCGCAACCGCCCGCTGCTCGACGCCATAGACCTTCGCCCGCTGGCAGACGCCGGCCTGGACGGTCTAGAAGTGTGGCAGATCGTTCACGGAGCATCGGAGCGAGCGCACTACGCCGCCGTCGCCGAGACCCTGGGCCTGGTGCCTGTGGGGGGCTCGGATTGCCACGGGCCGCGCACGTCCTACGGGCCACGCATCGGCTCGCAGCACGTTCCCTATTCGGTGTATGCGCGCCTGCTCGATGCCCTGGCCGCGTAGCTCTGCCCCCGCCTGACCTCGTGACGCGCCCGAGGGGCTCCACCCCGTTTCAGCCGCTGCCACTCTCCCAGATGGAGAGTGACGTGGCGATGCCAGCATGAAGGAGTGCGCCTGAAGGCTCGTGGCAGACGAGTCTCGGCCCTGGCGCGGCGCACCCCATCTCGGTGTGAGCGGGCGCCAGCGCTCAAGAGATCGACGCCGAGGAACCGGCCAGCCGGCGGAAGGCTTCGCGGTAGCGCTCAGATGTTTCGTGCACGACGGCTGCTGACAGGTGGGGGGGTGGCGGGCGGCGGTCCCAGCCGCTCGCGTCTAGAAGGTCGCGGATCGGCTGCTTGTCCAGCGAGGGAGGCGTCCGGCCCGGACGGTAGTCAACCGCCGGCCAGAAGCGCGACGAGTCTGGCGTCAGTGACTCGTCGATCTGGAGGACCCGGTCGCCGAGCAGCCCAAACTCGAACTTGGTGTCAGCCAGGATGATCCCCCGCGCCAGCGCATACTCATGGGCGCGGCGATAGAGTAGCAGGCTCAATTCTTCGAGGTGCGCGGCCAACGTCTGCCCGACCATCTCCGCCAGGTGCCGGCGGGTGATCGGCTCGTCGTGGCCCTTGGCAGCTTTGGTCGACGGCGTGAAGCGCGGCTCCGGCAGGCGTGCGGCTTCGACCAGCCCGGCCGGCAGCGGCTCGCCGGCGAGTGTCCCCTGCTGCCGGTACTCGGCCCAACCCGAGCCGGCCAGGTAGCCCCGGACAACGCACTCCACGTCGAGGCGCTGGCAACGCTGCACGAGCATCGCCCGGCCGAGCAGGCGGTCGGCGTGCGGCTTCACCTCGGGCGGCCAGTCGGCCGGGTCGTCAGAGAGGAAGTGGTTGGGCACCACGTCGCGGAACCGCTCGAACCAGAATGCCGAGAGCGAGGAGAGGACGATGCCCTTGCCTGGGATTGGCTCAGGCAGGATGACGTCGAACGCCGACACCCGGTCGGTCGCCACCAACAGCAGCCGGTTGCCCAGGTCGTAGATCTCGCGGACCTTGCCCCGCGCGAGCAACGGGAGTTCCGGCAGGCCGATCTCCCCGAGCGGCGGGGGTGCCTCACCGCCGTCGAGGAACGGATGTCGGATCATGATTGCCGTCCTCTGCCGCGGAGCGGCGTCCACGCTGCCCGGATCGTTGCATGCATTCCTGCCTGCATCGTCTCGGCCTCAGTGCGCTTCGGCGCCGACTGGCAGCAGGCCGAGTCGCTCGAAGGCCACGTCCACGTTCCGCAAGTGGTACTCCAGTTCGAAGCAGTCGTCTAGCTGCTCGGGAGTCAGGCGCTCGGTCACCCGAGAATCTTTGGCCAGCAGCGTCCGCAAGTCACCTTCGCCGGCCCAGACCCGCCTGGCCGTACCTTGAACGATCAGGTAGGCGTCATTGCGGGCCATGCCCGACTCGACCAGTTTGAGCAGCACCCGCTCCGAGAAGACGAGCCCGTGCGTCAGGTCGATGTTGGCGCGCATCCGCTCGGGGAAGACCTGGAGCCCTTCGATAATGGTGGCGAACAGCCGCAGCATGTAGTCGAGACCGATGGTTGCATCCGGGAAGATGATCCGCTCGACCGACGAGTGACTGATGTCCCGCTCGTGCCAGAGCGCCACGTCTTCGAGTGCCGGGACCGCCGCCGCTCGGATCACCCGCGCCAGCCCGGTGATCCGCTCGCCAAGCTCCGGGTTGCGCTTGTGGGGCATCGAGGACGAGCCTTGCTGCCCCGCCGAGAACGGCTCCGCGACCTCGCCAACCTCGGTCCGCTGGAGCGCCCGTAGCTCGGTCGCCATCATCTCGAGGGTCGCCGCGACGACGGCCAGCACTGCCACGTACGCGGCATGGCGGTCACGCTGAAGGATCTGGGTCGAGGCCGGCGAGACGGCCAGCCCCAGCCGCTCGCAGACGACTTCCTCGACCCGCGCCGGGACGTTGGCGTGGGTCCCCACCGCGCCGGAGATCTTTCCGACGCCGATCTCGGTCCGAGCCTGTTGGAGCCGGATCCGGTCGCGCCGCAGCATCGCCACCCAGACAGCAAGCTTATGCCCGAACGTGGTGGGCTCGGCGTGGATGCCGTGCGAGCGGCCGATACAGGGGGTCCGTCGGTGCTCGACGGCCAGCCGGGCAACGGCCGCTTCGACCCGCTCCAGATCGTCAGCCAGGATATCGGTCGCCTCGACGAGTTGCAGCGAGGTGGCGGTGTCCCAGACATCGGAGGAGGTGAGCCCGAAGTGAATGTAGCGGCCGGACGGGCCGGCCGACTCCGCCAGACTCCGCACGAAGGCAATGACGTCGTGGCGAGTCTCGGCGAAGACTTGCTCGATCCGCTCCAGGCTGAACGTCGCCGCCTGAATCGCCGGCAGGGCATCACGCGGAACGATGCCCTGTTCGGCCCAGGCTTCGCAGACGGCTACTTCGACGCGCCGCCAGCACTCGTACTTGTTCTCGTCTGACCAGACCCGAGCCATCTCGGGGTGCGAATACCGTGGAATCACCGAATCATCCGCTCCGTACGTATCAGGGCTGCGCCCGAGGTGCCCTCACCCCCCAGCCCCTTCTCCCGCACGCGGGCGAGGGGGAGCAAGAGGCGTGGCGTTGTGGTTACCGGCATCCCGCTCCCGATCGGTGGATGGGCAGTGGACGTCCCGCCGTCGCCCCTCGCCCGCGTGCGGGGCGAGCCCGAACTGCATCGCCGACCAGGTGTCCTCACCCCCGGCCCCTCGCCCGCGTGCAGGAGGGGGGCCGGGGGTGAGGGACGCTTCAGTCCGCGCGTGGGACACAGACGCTCACTCCCACTCGATCGTTCCCGGCGGCTTCGAGGTGATGTCGAAGCAGACTCGATTCACCCCCGCGACCTCGTTGACGATCCGATTCGAGATCCGCGCCAGCACGTCGTAGGGGACGCGCGCCCAGTCCGCCGTCATGCCGTCGTCGGATGTGACGATCCGAATGGCAACCATGTTGCCATAGGTCCGGGAATCACCCATCACGCCGACGGTGCGGAGTGGCGTCAAGACGGCGAAGCTCTGCCAGACCTGACGGTACAACCCCGCCTGCTTGATCTCGTTCATCACCACCCAGTCGGCGCCGCGCACCATCTCGAGCCGCTCCGGGGTGACGTCGCCGAGGATGCGGATCGAGAGGCCCGGGCCTGGGAAAGGCTGGCGCCAGACCATATCTTCCGGCAGCCCGAGCGCCATACCAACCTCGCGAACCTCGTCCTTGAACAGGTAGCGCAGCGGCTCGATTAGCTTGAACGGGAGGTCCGGCGGCAGCCCGCCCACGTTGTGGTGGGTCTTGATCTTCGCCGCTGCCTTCGTCTCGGGTGCGGTGCTCTCGATGACGTCTGGGTAGAGTGTCCCCTGGGCCAGGAAGTCGATCGTGCCAAGCTTGCGGGCCTCCTCAGCGAAGACCCGGATGAACTCGCCGCCGACGATCTTGCGCTTCTGCTCCGGGTCGGTCACGCCTTCGAGGCGGGTAAGGAAGCGCGACGAGGCGTCCACTGCCCGCAGGTCGAAATGGAGATGCTTGCCAAACGTCGCGATTGTCCGCTCGGCCTCCTCGCGTCGGAGCAAGCCATTGTCCACGAAAATGCAGGTCAACTGGTCGCCGACCGCGCGCTGAATCAGCGTCGCCGCCACCGCCGAGTCGACGCCGCCGGACAGCGCACAAATCACCCGCCCGCCCCCGACCTGAGCGCGGATATCTTCAACGGCACGGTCGATGTAGTTGCCGGAGGTCCAGCTTCCTTCGCAGTGGCACACCCGGTACAGGAAGTTGCGGATGATCTCCTTGCCGAGCGGGGTGTGGACGACCTCAGGGTGGAACTGGATGCCCACCCGTCCCTGGGGGTCCATCATCGCCGCGACGTGGGAGTTGTCGCTCGTCGCCACGACGCTGAAGCCGGACGGCACCTGGGTGACGTTGTCGCCGTGGCTCATCCAGACCGCGAACGAATCGGGCAAGTCGGCGAAGATACCCGCGCTGTCGCCGGTCCGTTCGAGCACGGCCGGCCCGTACTCGCGCTTGCCGCTCTGGGCGACCGCCCCGCCGAGCTGATGTGCCAGAAGCTGCATGCCGTAGCAAATACCGAGGATTGGCAGGCCGCTGTCGAGCACGAAGGCCGGGATCTGGGGGGCGTGTTCCTCATAGACGCTGGCCGGGCCGCCGCTCAGGATGAAGCCCCGCGGGTTGAGCGCGGCGATGCGCGCGGCATCCACGTCGTGGGGGAGCAGTTCACAGTAGACGTGGGCCTCGCGGACACGCCGGGCGATCAACTGGCTGTACTGGGAGCCGAAATCTAAGATCGCGATACAGTCACGGGTCGGCGGGCGGTTGCTTCGGCCGGCCCGCTCAGCCTCGTGTCCGTGCGGCTGGTTCGCCACGGCAACCGCACCGCCGATCTCCAGGTACGTCCCGACCTCGACGTCCCCGGAGATAGCCAGGCGATGCGACTCACCCAGGCCTGGCGTTTCTTCCTCGTTCACCTGGCCCCCGCTAGCTGCCACAGTTTCCCCTCGGTCTTGATTGCTGGCGCGACGACCATCTCGACATCGTGCATCTCTTGAATTGTGACGGCCCCGCAGACTCCCATGCACGTCCGCAGCGCCCCGACAAGGTTCTGGGTGCCATCGGTGCGCGAGGTCGGCCCGAACAAGATCTGCTCCAGGCTGCCGTGAACGCCGACCCGGATGCGGGTGCCACGCGGCAGCGCGCCGTGCGGCGTGGCCATACCCCAATGGTTGCCGCGTCCGGCTGCTTCGCGAGCCTGGGCAAACGGCGAGCCGAGCATAACGGCGTCAGCACCGCTCGCGATCGCCTTGCAGACGTCCCCGCCGGTCCGCATGCCGCCGTCCGTGACGATCGGCACGTAGCGGCCGGTCTCACGGTAGAAGAGGTCGCGAGCCTCGGCGCAGTCCATCGTAGCCGTCACCTGCGGAACCCCGATGCCCAACACCTCGCGGCTGGTACAGGCCGAGCCTGGCCCGACGCCGATGAGCAGGCCACTAACACCAGTCTGGAGCAATTCGAGCGCTGCTGCGAAGGAGACGCAATTGCCAACCACGACGGGCAGCGGTGTCTCATGGCAGAGGCGGCTCAGGTCCAGCCCTTCGTTGCGGGACCGATAGCGCGCGGTGCTGACCGTGGATTGCACGACGAACACGTCTGCACCGGCCTCGACAGCAATCGGCGCAAGACGACGTGCCAGGGCCGGCGTCACTGAGACGGCGGTCAGGACGCCGCCGTCCTTGATCTCACGAATCCGCCGCCCGACAAGGTCGTCGCGGATTGGCGCGCGATACAAGCCCTGGAGCAGCTCCGTGGCCGCGTCGGCCGGCGCATCCGCGATGGCGGCAAGGTGCTCCTCGGGGTTGTCGTAGCGAGCCTGTAGCCCCTCCAGGTTGAGGACGGCAAGACCGCCAAGTTGACCGAGCGCTCGCGCGAAGGAAGGGTCGACCACGCCATCCATTGCTGAGGCCAGGATCGGAAGGCCGAGTCGCAGCGAGCCGAGTTGCCAGGAGATATCGGTGTCGTTCGGATCGACGGTCACAGTACCCGGCACCAGCGCCACATCGTCGAAGCCATACGCGTGGCGAAGGCGCCGCCCCGGGCCGGGCCGATACTCGTCATCAATAGATCGTGCGCTCGTCAGGCTCGTCGCCATCTGGACCTCCAGAAATCGACCAGAACTACGTTCACCGACATCATCAGCATCCGCACCGAGTACGACCGACACGTACAGCGGCCACTCTATGCCGAGGCCCCCACGCGACGGCCGTGCAGTCCGCCACAACGAGGCGGAATGCGCGACGGCCGCCCCAACAAGGGACGGCCGTCGTGGTCGTGCAGGCGGGCGGCGCGAGTGGGCCGCCTAAACAGAAGCCCCGGGGGCGAGTACCCACGGGGCAGCGATCGTGGCGAACGGCACCCAGCGGGTACCGGGCACTTGTTCGGCGATCGCTCCTCTGTCGCAGGGCTGACCTCCGCATGTCAGTCAGTCTCGTCGGCGGTGTATCGTTATCTACAGACTGTACGGATGGCGTCGAGCAGCGTCAAGGCCCCGGTGTCACGATTCGGAGCTTCTGTCAGGCTACCGTGAAATTCGTTGCATCTGCCAACTGACGGGCCTCGGCGAGAGCATGAGATTTGGGATACCAGATGGGCTGCGCTGCTCCCTGCCGGCCCAATCCGACAGCCTGCCGTAGCACATCGCCGTAGCACACCGCCGTAGCATACGCGTTGGCCGATCCAGGGAGCAGCGCGGCGCTCCGACTGGGCTAGCCGGCCGGTCAGGTACGCGACAGGCTCCCACAACCAGAGTCGTGGGAGCCTGTCGCGCCACTGAGAGCCTTGAAGCGGGTCGGCCGATGAGAACGGCGCGCGGATCAGAAAGGCACCTGTTGGAGCGCATCCTCGGCGCGTCGCTTGGCCTGGTTCGCCTCGCGATAATGGGTCATGCAGAGAATCCGGCTGTGCTTGCGCCGCCCGAAGACCGCTAACTGCGTCGGCGCCCAGTTGGTACCGTCCTTGAAGCGGGTCTCGGTGAGTGGTTCGCCGCACTCCTCGCAGGTCAGGGAGTCGCCAGCGGCCGAAGCGTCGTGCACGGCGCTCGCGCCGTTCGCCCCCTGACCATACCCGTTCGCCACTGGCGCGATGGCCGGGATCGGCTCCTTCTTCCACAGGTACAGCCCGACGCCGATCAGGCTGGCGCACTTCTTCAGGGCATCGGTCGCAGCGCCCTTCAGGTCGAATCCGATATCCAGCGGAGTGCCGCTCGAACGCGAGCGCTTGATCTTCTGGCTGCCGAACTGCTGCCGCGTGACCGTCCTCCCGTCGACGGTAGCGGTCAACTCGGCCAGCACCCAGCACTCGTCGGCCTCGGTGTGAATGCCGTGCTGAACGATCCGGAAGTCCCAGCCCGCCACGCCCAGCGTCTCGTTGAGCCGGCTGACCGCCTGCTCGCCAGTGATATATTCGAGCTCGACGCCGCCCCGAATGTCCTTGAAGGTAGTATCGAATGGGGAAGCCAGCCGAGCGTACAAGTCGGCGTGCTCAGGGGCTGACGTCGCCTGCTCGACGGAGATATCGGCTGGTCGCTTCGCGTCGGCGGTTGCACTCTTTGCCACGGATCCACTCCTCTCTGATCGGCCGGCCAGCCGCCGGCCCGCGCTCGCGCCGTCCACCCGGATGGCGAACGTATGTTCTAGTCTAGTATACCCCTTCGTGGGAGTTCTGACAAGCGCTGACCAGATAAGAGCCGCCTGATTTTGGAGCGCCTAGAACGGTCGTCGAACGGCCGCGCTCGTATCCGCTACTCGCCCATCTCGGGCTTGCTCGCGCAGCCGTCTGGCCGTAGAATTGGAGGGCGTCGCACCGGCGGGATTGGTGTAATGGCAGCACAGAAGCCTTCCAAGCTTCTAGTGACGGTTCGAGTCCGTTATCCCGCTCCCTTGAACGGCCCGGCTCGCCGAGAGTCGGGCCGTTGCGCTTCCTCGGCTGGCACACGGCCGATCGTCCTGGGCAGCAGCGCTGCCCCAGCATGTCAGGAGAGGCTGGCCCGCGCGTCGACACGTCCAAACACCTGGCGGTTCTTGCGCCGTGCGCGCCCGTGTCGAGCGGACACGGCCGCATGGTGGAGTGGGAGCGAGGCTCCGTCGCGCCGTGCGCGCTCGTGTCGAGCGATGCCGACTCGGGAGTCAGTCACCTTCCGGCGCCGCCCCCAGACAGGGGACCATCGGCATGGACTCGGGCTGCCCGGTTGCTCGCCGTCCCGGCTGGCTTGCACAATTCGGTCAACACTACCCGTGCGACGTGCAGGCGGGTCGGAGGTTCAATGTGCGCCAGCCCTCGGCGGTAATCCAGCGACTGAGCCAGTCGGAGCGCGCGGGGGCGTCCGCCCCACCAGGACCGGGCGTCATCCCGATGCAGCAGGGTGATCCGGACTTCCCGACGCCCCATTTTGTCGTCGAAGCCCTCAACGATGCCGTCGAGGCCGGCTATACCCATTACGCCCCCTTCCAGGGCGACCTCCAGTTGCGGGCGGTCGTCGCCGAACAACTCAGCACGCGGACCGGGAAGACCTGGACTGCCGCCGACATCACGATCACCCAGGGCGGCAGCGGGGCGATCTACGGCGCCATGGTCGCCTACCTGAACCCTGGCGACGAGATCCTGATCCCCGACCCGAACTTCTCGCTCTACGGCGACGTCGCCCTCTCGATCGGCGCCCAGGCGACCTACGTGCCCTCGACCTCCGATTTCCACCTCGATCTGGACGCGATCCGCGCAGCGGCCAGGCCGAACACCAAGATGATCGTGCTCTGCAACCCCTGCAACCCGACCGGAGCGGTACTCCATCGTGAGGAGGTAGAGGCGCTGGCTGCTCTATGCATCGAGAAGGACTGGCTGATCCTGGCCGACGAGGCGTACGACCATCTGGTCTTCGACGGTCGCAAGCATGTCTCGGTGCTCGACCTGCCGGAGATCGAGGATCGCATCCTCTTCTGCCAGACGTTCTCCAAGACGTTCGCCATGACCGGCTGGCGGCTTGGCTTCCTCGCGGCCCGTAACGGGATGTCCGCGAACGGCATGATGGTGCACCGGACGGCCGTGGGGGCCGTCAACTCAGCCGTCCAGCGCGCGGGTCTGATCGCGCTCACCACCCCGACCGACGCGCCCGAGCGGATGCTCGAGGAGTACGCCCACCGCCGTCAGATGCTCGACGAGATCCTGAGCGGTGCGGAGGGCCTGTCGTGGCGGAAACCGGAGGGCACGTTCTACGCCTTCGTCAAGTATCAGGCTGACCTCTCGGCGAAGGAGATGACCGCCTTCCTGCTCGAACGAGGCATCGCCGTCCGGAGCGGCACCGAGTTCGGGCCGCACGGCGAGGGCTACGTGCGGCTGAGCTTTGCCACGAGCCGCGAGAACATCCGTGCTGGCGCGCAGCGACTGGCAGCGGCGGCGAAGGAAGCGCAGTCACTGAAGGCGGGTGCCCGCGCGTAGCCGTCACCTCTGTAGCCATCACCTCTCAGGCACAGCGGACGAGGGGCGAGCGTACGGCGCTCGCCCCTCGTCCCGTTCGCGGTACTCGTTGCCTGGGGGCAGGTGCTGTCTTGGGGCAGGTTGCTCCTCTCGGTCGAGAGCGCCGTCAGTGTCCTCATGACCTGGCGGCGCCAAAGCTCCCCCGCTCACGATCGCCTGATCCTCGTTCCGGGGTGGCGTCCGCTCTGATCCGCGGCAGCCGAATCCACAGGCTCGACAACAGCGCGAACACACGTCATCGCGATGTCACTCTCGTGCCTCGTGCGGGATGACATTCCGCGGCAGATGACTGGCCCGCCATGTCGACCTGGACCCCAGCAGTTCCCAGCCAGCGTCCGTTGGGGTAGCATTCCCGGGCATCGGGCCGGTTCGAGGGCCAGCCCGCATCCAGACGTACGCTATCCTGGCGTCTGAGGAGTGAGGAGCACGTGTCTGAAGCGATGGCCGGGCCTACCTATCGCGTCGGCGTTGACATCGGCGGGACGTTCACCGACCTGATCCTCGTCGAGACCGGGACCGGCGCCCTCACCGTGGGCAAGTCCCTGACCACCCCGGCCAATCCGTCTGAGGCCGTCGAGAGCGTGCTGCGCGACGCCCTCGAACGTGCTGGCGTCGACCCCGCGCAGGTTCAGCACGTCATCCACGGCACCACCCTCGTCACGAATAGCCTGATCGAGCGGAAGGGCTCGAAGACGGCGCTCCTGACCACGAAGGGCTTCAAGGACGCAGTGGAGATCGGCCGCGAGCACCGCTACGACCTGTACGACATCTTCCTTGAGATGCCGACGCCGCTCGTGCCGCGCTACCTGCGTCTCGAAGTGGACGAGCGGGTGCTGGCGAGCGGCCAGGTGGTCAAGGCGCCAGACCTGAGCGAGATCGAGCCGCTGGTGCGCGAACTGCGCGACAAGGGCATCGAGGCCGTCGCCGTCTGCTTCCTCCACAGCTACGCCAACCCGACCCACGAGCGGCAAGTTGCCGACCTGATCGAGCGGGTTGTGCCCGAGTTGCGGGTCTCGATCTCCTCAGACGTCGTCCCCGAGATCCGCGAGTACGAGCGGACCAGCACGACCTGTGCGAACGTGTACGTGCAGGCGCGCGTCGACCGCTATTTGCGCGACCTTGAAGAGCGGCTGCGGATCCTCGGCTTCCAGGGGCACTTGTTCGTCATGTTATCGAGTGGTGGCATCGGCACGGTCGATACCGCGACTCGCTTCCCAATCCGCTTGCTCGAGTCAGGGCCGGCCGCCGGCGCCCTCGCAACGGCCTACTACGGCAGTCTGACCGGTGCCGCCGACCTGATGTCGTTCGACATGGGCGGGACGACGGCCAAGTTGTGCGTCGTCGAGAGGGGCCAGCCGCTCACCGCCAACGACTTCGAGGTCGACCGAGTCTATCGTTTCAAGAAGGGTAGCGGCCTGCCCGTCAAGGTGCCGGTCATCGAGATGATCGAGATCGGCGCGGGCGGGGGTAGCATCGCCCGGATCGACGCGCTGGGGCTGCTCAAGGTGGGGCCAGACAGCGCAGGCGCCGAACCTGGTCCAGTCTGCTATGGACACGGCGGCACGGAGCCGACCGTCACCGACGCGGACCTGGTGCTTGGCTACCTTGACCCGCGCTTCTTCCTCGGCGGACGGATGCAACTCGACCTGGCCGCCACCGAACGAGCCATCGAAGAGAAGATCGCCCAGCCGCTCGGGATCTCGGTCCCGGAAGCAGCCTGGGGCATCCACCAGCTCGTGAACGAGGGCATGGCGAACGCGGCTCGCGTGCATGCTATCGAGCGGGGCAAGGATCCGCGCTCGTTCCCGCTCTTCGCCTTCGGCGGGGCTGGCCCGGTCCACGCTTACCGCGTCGCCGAGATCCTCCACGCACCGGCCGCGATCGCACCGTACGGCGCAGGCGTTACCGCGGCAGTCGGCTTCCTGGTAGCGCCGCTCGCCTTCGACTTCGTGCGCACCCTGTACGCGCGCCTCGACGAGCTCGATTGGGCAACGGTCAACGGTCTCTTCACCGAGATGGAGGCGAATGGGCGCCAGATCCTGCTCGACTCCGGCGTCCCCGAGGAGCAGATTACCTACACGCGCTCGGCCGACGTCCGCTACATCGGCCAGGGCTACGAGGTGCGAGTGCCGATTCCGGCCGGCACGCTTGGCCCCGACTCGCGCACCGCGTTCGCCGCCGACTTCGAGCGGGTCTACAAGCAGTTGTACGGCCGCTCCGGTCCGAACATCGGGCTGGAGATCATGTCCTGGCGGCTGATCGTCTCGGGTCCAAAGCCCACGCTCCACCTGAAGGCGGAGGGGCCGGAGCGCGGCAAGGCCGAGGATGCGCTCAAGGGGGAGCGGCTGGTCTACCACCCCGAATGGCGCGAGCATCGTCCGACACCAGTCTACGACCGCTACCGTCTGGCGCCCGGCGTGACTTTCGACGGCCCGGCTATCGTCGAGGAGCGCGAGTCGACGGTCGTCATTGGCCCACGCGGCCGAGCCAGCATCGACGCCCTCCGTAACCTCCGCATCGACCTACCGTAGCCACCCCCGTCCCATGCCTTTGGGCAGCCCGGGTGGCAGTACTGGCATGGGCGCCCTTAGCGCTCCGCATTTGCCGTGAACAACTCTTCCCAGGTCGCTGCGGTGAACAAACGCCGCAGCATCCGCTCGAGCCGCTCCGGATCGTCGATCGCATCGATTGCACGACGAGCCGACGGCTCGGGCTGGCCGAGCCTATCGGCGCCCAGGTCGAGCACAAGGCGGCGGACCTCAGTCAGGCGCCCTTCCTCACGCCCCACTTCGCGCCCCTCTTCGACGGCGACTTTATAGAGTGATGACTCACGAATCCAAGACATCCGGTGCATCCATTCTCGGATTTGGTCTTCATCATAGCGCAGGCCGAGCATGAACTGGGTCGCCGCGCGGAGCTCCTTGACACGTGACGAATCCGCTTCGCGGTCGAAGCGCTCATGCAGGCGCTGCATGATGCCGGGCATGTCGTCGGGCTCGACTCTGGCGAGCGGCGCCAGCGGCAGGACGCTGATACCGCCGCTGAGCAGGTCTTCAACAGGCTGCTCCCAGAGACGCACGACCCGAAAGTGGAATGAGACCGTCAGATCGCCCGCTAGGCCGCGCTGCTCGAAGCGGCCAGACATCTCAGGCCCATCCGCCAACTGGCGGAGCAGGACGACCGTGGATTCGACGGGCAGGTCATGGCGATGGCGCAGCAGCGCGTAGTACTGGAGGAGGCGAGACGGTAGGCGCGTGTCTCGACTGGCTTGGAGCTCGATGTGTGCCAGCCAGGGCGATGGGGCATCGACGCGCACGACCTTGTCGACTTCGGCGAGAACGGTGCCGACGTCCGACTCGATCGTCCGGACCGGGCCATCAACGGGCAATTCGAGCCAGTCGAGCCAGGCTCGCGCGTTGAGCTCGATCAAATAGCTGGTCGACACGTCGAACGGGCGTGGCCCCGGTCCCTGCTGCACGGCACGCAGGATAGCAGGAACGTAGGATCATGGGGATTGGCGCGACACTACGACCGGGCAGTTCTAACCAATCTGCCAGCTCTAACCAACCTGATGGTGGACCGCGGGTACCACGCTG
Source organism: Chloroflexota bacterium (assembly GCA_020845495.1). The sequence continues at coordinate 151,946 of JADLFM010000128.1, read as the reverse complement.
TCCTTGCCCCGATTCCGTCAGGATTGGCCTCGAGAACGTGCGCGACGAGGAGAAAAGGCGAGCAGGCAATCGTCCTCGCGGGTGAAACGGGGTAGAATCGCCGGAGGATGTCCATGCTGCTGACCCCGGTCGGCTCTCGTCGTGGCGAGTCGCGGTGGACGACGGTGCGACCGAGCACACCTGGGTACGCGGCCGCTCCGTGCGGGCACTTGCAGGCAACATAGTCATGATTTGGAGCGGACTTGATCCAATGACTGTCTCGCAGACCGCCACCACGATCGATCCGATCACCCTCGAGGTGCTCTGGAATCGCTTGCTCTCAGTCACGAACGAGCAGCAGGCCGCACTGATGCGGACGGCCTTCAGCACCATCGTCCGCGAGTCCCAGGACCTCGCCTGCGGCGTCTTCGATACCCGCGGCAACATGATGGCTCAGTCCGAGACCGGCACGCCTGGCCACATCAACGCTATGGCCACCGGCGTGCGCCACTTTCTGAAGGCGTATCCGCCCGAGACCCTGGCGCCCGGCGACGTTCTGCTGACCAACGATCCCTGGATGACGGCCGGTCAGATCAACGACATCACCATTCTGACCCCGATCTTCAGGCACGGGCGGCCGGTCGCCTTCTTCGCCAACACCTGCCACGTCGCCGACATCGGGGGCCGTATCCTCTCCGCCGAGGCCCGTGAGGTGTACGAAGAGGGGCTCTACATCCCGATCATGAAACTCTTCGATCGGGGCGAGCGAAACGAGATCCTCTTCCAGATCGTGCGGGGCAACGTCCGCACGCCCGACGAGGTCGAGGGCGACCTGTACGCCATGACCACCTGCAACGACGTCGGCGGGGCGCGACTGCTCGAATTCATGGACGAGTTCAAGCTAGAGAGCGTCGATCCGCTCGCCGATGCCATCATCGAGCGCTCTGAGCAGGCGCTCCGCCAGGCCATCGCGCAACTCCCCGACGGGGTGTACGAGAACGAGCTCTGGAGCGACGGCTTTGAAGCGCCGGTCGTCTTGAAGGCGAAAGTCATCGTCCAGGGTGACTCGCTCACCGTCGACCACACCGGCTCCTCGCCGCAGAGCCGCTTCGGCATCAACTCGGTCCTGAACTACACCCACGCCTACACGAGCTTCGCCGTCAAAGCGGCGATCAGTCCCGAAGTGCCGCACAACGAGGGCTCGTTCCGGCCCGTCCACGTCATCGCGCCCGAGGGGACGGTGCTCAACCCGAAGTATCCGGCTCCGGTGGCTGCCCGTCACATCGTCGGCCATTTCCTGCCCAACCTGGTGTTCGGGGCATTGGCGAAAGTCATCCCGGACCGGCTGATGGCCGAGGGAGCGGCCTCACTCTGGGCCACGGTGTTTCGAGGGGAGGATCGTGCTGCACGCTCCTTCAACCTGACCATCTTCCAGTGCGGCGGCACCGGCGCCCGCCCCACCAAGGACGGGCTGAACAACGTCGGATTTCCGAGCGGAGTCGCCGGCGTGCCGGCCGAGGTCATCGAGAACCTGACCGCCATCGAACTGACGCGCCGCGAGATCAAGCCAGACTCGGGCGGTCCGGGCCGTTACCGAGGCGGCTGCGGTCAGGTCACCACCTTCCGCACCACCAGCGGCCGGCCGTGGTCGATGGCCGGCATGCGCGACCGCACCAAGTTCCGGGCGAAGGGATATCTCGGAGGCGAAGACGGCGCCATCGGCGAGTTCTACTTGAACACCGGCGAGCGTCCCAACCCCAAGGCGCTGCTTCAGTTGGAGCCGGACGTCGAGGCGACGCTGGAGCTACCGGGCGGCGGCGGGTACTACGATCCGTTCGGCCGCGATCCCGAGCGGGTACTGGACGACGTCATTCTCGGCTACGTGACGCTCGAAGGGGCGGAGCGCGACTACGGCGTCAAAATCCACTGCACCAGCCGCCCCGGCGAGCGCATCACCCTGCCCGAGCAGTACGTTGTCGACTGGAGGGCTACCAAGGAACTCCGCGCTGTCCATCGCTAGAGCGCCGGTGAAGGAAGCTGCTCCTTTGGGTGAGGTCGAAGGGCCGCTCTCTCCCGGTTCCCGCGCGGGAGCCAGGAGAGAGCGGCCCTCGTCATGAGGCGAGAGCCCACGGGCCTCAACTGCGGACCGGGCGCCTCGACGTGCCGCCGTACTTGACCGGCATCGGACCGATCGCATCGCAGTCGATGTCGAGGAGAGATGGGCCGCCCGACCGCAGCGCCTCGCCGAGCGCCGGCCCGAACTCCTCCACGCTCGCCACACGCTTCGACCAGACGCCGTAGGAATCGGCCAGTTTCACGAAGTCGGGCGTATGAAGGTCCACCGAGGCCATCCGCCGCCCCTCGAACTGACCGTCCTGAATGTTGCGGAGGATGCCGTAGCCTCGGTCGTTGAAGATCAGGGCCACGATGGGCAGCCGCTCCTGCATCGCCGTCGCGAGCTCGCCAATGCTGTAGGCGAAGCCGCCATCGCCGGCAATCAAGATGACCGGTTCGTTCGGCCGGCCGATGGCCGCGCCGATTGCCAGCGGTAGGCCGACGCCGATCGCCAGCGACGCCGAGTTGATGGTCGTGCGCGGCTCGTAGACGTCCAGGATGCGGTTCGCCCAGGTGTAGGCCGGGATGGTGGCGTCCTTCACCACGACTGACTCACGCGGGACGAGATCCCGCATATCGTCCATGATTCGTCCGTACTGGCCAATTCGCTCGCGAATGCCGGCTCGACCCGCCGCTCGGGTCTCGACAACCCGCTCGCGCCAGCTCGGTTCGACTTGGAGCGTGTGGGAGAGACGTGCGAGCAGGCCGGCGAGAGCCGGCTTCGCATCGGCGACGATCCCAGCCGTGGCCGGGTAGTTCCGCCCGATCTCGTCCGCCTCGACGTCGATATGCACGAGCGTTGACGGAATCTGCAATTGCCAGTTCTGGGTGTTCGGTCCCTGGAAGCGGGTGCCAACGGCCAGGAGCAGATCGGCCTCTTTCAGCAGGTCCTGAATCGGCTTCTCCCAGGTCAGCGACCCGAGACACAGGTCGTCGTCCTCAGGAATGCTGCCCCGCCCGGTCAGGCTGGTGACCACGCCTGCCCCGAGCCGGTGCGCGAGCGCCGTCAGCTCTGGACTGGCATCGGCGGTGATGACGCCGCCGCCAGCCCAGATAAGCGGGCGTTGGGCGGCGGCGATGAGGTCAGCAGCACGCTCGAGATCGGACGGGTCCGGCTGGGGCCGCGGGCACGCATCGACTGTCGGGATGGCTGCCTCGGCGTCGAAGTATTGGAGGTCGATGGGCAACTCGACGGACACCGGTCCCCGCCGGCCGGTCGTGGCCTGTCGGATCGCCTCGGTCAGCACGTCGGGAATCTCCGCGGTCTTGGACGGCCGGACCGCCCACTTGGAGCACGCTTCGAGCATCCCAAGCTGGTTCCTGGCCTCGTGAATGAAGCCTTTACCTTTGCCCATGAACCGGCTGTCGACATTGCCGGTCAGGTGCAAGACCGGCGACGCTGCCCAGTGACTCTCGACCATCGAGCCCATCGCGTTGCCGGCGCCAGGGCCGGTACTGGTGATCGCCACACCGAGCTTGCCGGTCGCCCGGGCGTAGCCGTCGGCGGCCAGGATCGCGGACGCTTCCTGCCGGACCGGCACCGGCCGGATGCCACCGAGCCGCCCGATGGCATCGTAGATCGGGATGTTGTGGACGCTGAGGATACCGAAGACGGTGTCGACGCCGGCCGCGGCGAGCGTCTTGGCGACCAGGTCGCCGCCGGGGAGAGTGGTCACGCTGTGTCTCCTTGGGGCAGAGTGCAGGGGGGTCCGGATGCAATGTGTACTGGACACGTGATCAGAGGGCAGGCTTGCAGAGTCAGGCGACGCCAGCAGGCGTCCAGCGCTATCAGCGAGATACGCACTGCCGGGCCACTACGCGTGCCACCGCGAGACGCGCTTCGAGCCACGGATCGCTCCGAGTATCAGCCGCCGTGATGTGCCGGTGGCCAGGCCAGCAGCGATCAGGATAGCGGATCGGTCAGGTGAGGGTGGCGCGGTATCATGGCTGGGTCGCCCTGCGACGCGCCCCTCATCTAGAAGTCTCCCGAGCATTGCCAGGCGTTGTCGTGGCATGGCACGGAGACGTGGAGATCTGGTGTGACCGACGCGCTCTGGAAGTGTCCGCTCTGTGGTACGTCCGCGCCCTCAGCTCGCGACCACCTCGCCGAAGCCCATGGTCTGGGGACTGGTGCGCCGGATCGCTTCGGTCTGCGCGACGCGACGCGCCCGTCGGCCCCGCCCAACCGTCCGTCGTCCCGTCCACGCCCCACGCCACCAGAGAGCAGGCAGCTAGACGGACCGATCGAGCTACGTCCACGCCCCCGTCCGCACCGGCGGCCGCTGGCAGCGGCCGGCCGCGAGCCGGAGGTCAAACCCGCGAAGCGGGCGCCGCTCCCTCCGGACGCGGCCATCCTGCGCCTCATCTGCGAGACGCTCGAAGGTGTGGACGCCGCCAGGCTCCACGATCGGCTGGTGGCTCTGCCGGGTGTCGAGTCGGCGACAATCGACCTGTACGGGCGCACCATCGACCTCTACTTGGACCACGAGCGAGCGACCCCCTCCCATCTGGTGACGCTTGCCACTGCTCGGCTGCGCCTGCCGGTCGAGACTGCCGAGATTCACCGAGCGGCCCCACGTGGCATGCCGCTCGGCGACGCCACGCGCATCTACGTCGTCTCATAGAACGCACTCGCAGAACGGCCTCGCAGAACGACGTGTGACAAACTGCCGGCCTCCGCGCGTGGCGCCTGCAGGACGCCAGGTGGCTGCGCGAACTCCCAGCCCACTCGTCGTGCTGCCAGCCACTCCGTCGATCGCGCGTCAGCGGTACAGGCGGCGGTAGTTCAGGTAGTTCTCGTAGACGATGTGGACGTAGGCGCTGGTCTCGGCGAAGGGGATGCGCTCGGCGAACACGTCCATATCGTCCGTGCTGTAGTCTCGGAGCCACTGGTTCACGTTGCCGCCGCCGGCGTTGTAGGCGGCTAGCGCCGGGTACACCTGCCCCTGATACGCTCCAAGCTGATTGCTCAGGTAGTAGGCGCCGAACTCGATGCCCACGCCCGGCAGCAGCAACTCCTCGGTGGAGAACCCGGCCCGCCCGAGTGCCCGCGCGATGCCCTGCCCCGTCGCCGGCATGACCTGCCCAAGCCCAAGCGCTCCGGCTGAGGACTTCGCTTTGGGGTCGAAGGCGCTCTCCTGGCGGATCAGCCCGGCCAGGAGCAGTGGATCGACGTTGCGGCGCGTAGCCTGCGTGACAAGCGTATCAGCGTAGGGGAGCGGATAGATGAGCCGCTGCACCATCCGAGGGAGCCCAGCGACTGGCGCGCCCGCCGCCTTCTGGGCAGCCATCGCGGTCCGCATGCCGAGAGTGGTAGCGCCGCGCTCGCTGGCGAACCGCGCGAGCCAGTACAGGCGGGCCGGGTCCGACGCGTAGCGGGTGGCTAGATCCTGCACTTCCCAGCCGGCCCACTCGGCCAGCCCGACGCGGTAGAGCAGGGCGGCCCGCTGGTAGGCTGGCTCGTTGGCCTGCTCGGCATCCAGCGCCGCCACACTCAGCCCGAACCCGCCGAGCCAGCCCTCGAGTTGGGCGGCATCATCCGCCGAGACTTGAAGTACGGCCGGGTCCAGCGTCGTCGATTGCTGGCGAGGGCGTGCACCACCGTCGAGGATGTCGCGGGCGCGGAGCCCTCCGAAACCGGCCCGGTCGAGGTCAGCCGCCTGGGCCAGCACCGCGGCCTCCTGGGCCGGGTCGCCGACTCCAGCCAGCGCACGAGAGGCCCAGAGCAACCCCAGCCCTTTCCATTTCTCGCCGGCCGGGCCATCCGCGAGCGAGCGGGCGGCCGCAACGGCTTCTGGCGCCGCCCCACGCATGGTCAGCGCGAAGACCAGTTGTGCGGCGGCCTCTTGAGACGCCGCCGACGACGGCAGCGCGGCGGCAGCCAGCGCGTAGGCGTCGCTCGCGGCAACGTATCGACCATCGCTTTCCAGGCGGCGCCCGGCGCGCAGTAACGCCTGTGCCGCCTGCTCCGACCCGGGGAGATCGTTCGCCACCTGCTGGAGTACTGCGACACCGTCGTCCACGCGATCGAGTTTGAACAGCGCCTGCCCGAGGTAGAAGCGCGCCCGTGCGGTGCGCTCCGGACTGGGCAGTCCTCGATCGAGTGCGCTGGTGAGGGTCGCCACGGCATCGGTCGCTCGACCCTGGAAGTACTGGACCACGCCGACGTCTTCCGGCCCGACGTTCGCCGCGGCGCCAAGGTCGCGGAGCGCCGTCAGGGCGCGCCCGGCGGCCGGCGACTCCGGGTGCTCGGCAACGAGGGTGGCAAAGGCGCTGATGGCTTCATCCCGCCGCTCGAGCTGGAGGCTGAGGTCACCGATGTTGCCGAGCGTCTGGGCGCGGTACGTGCGGGTGCCGGCCAGATCGAGCAACTGGCGCGCTACGGCCAGCGCCCCCGTACGGTCGCCAGGCTTTTGCAACGCGCTCAGTTGATGCTCGAGGGCGTCAATCTTGGTGAGCCGGGCGCTAGCAAGCGTGAGCGCCTTTCCAGCCCGGTCGTTCTGCCCGGCTCGGTCGTCCGCGGCCGCGAGACAGTAGGCGGCCTGGAGATCGACGTACGGCCCGAAGTCCCCTGTCTGGGCCTGAACCTTGTCGAAGGTTGCGAGCGCAGCCGAGCAGTCGCCGGTGAAGCGTTGCGCTCGGCCGAGGACGAAGAGGGCGCGGGCACGCGCGGCCGGGTCCAGACTCCGCCCAAGCAACTCGCGGGCTGTGTCGGCAGCCGCGCTCGCCGTGCCGGCCTCCACCTGGACGACGGCTAACTGGAGGAGGGCCTCGTTTGCGACACCCGGGTCCGAAGATCCTGCGAGGTCACGGTAGATGGCTGTCGCACGGGGGAAGTCGCCCAGCCGTCGCGCTGCCTCCCCGGCATCGAGCGGCCCGGCGGATGGCGCCACCTGTAGGGCCACGCCTGACACTGGTACGCGCTCGCGCGTTAGCATCGATCCTTCGGCGGCCAGGGCGACATCGTCGAGCGGATCGAGCGCCGGCTCGGCCAGGGCCGTTGCGGCGAGGGCCGGCGCCGCCGAGGGCGCGGGTACCAGCGGGTTGGATGCGATATCGGCCAACGTCACCAACCCCAGGATCGACGCGAGGACGAGCCTGCTGAGGTGCCAGGACAGCGGGCCAGTCCGTGTGCGCGCTGTGAGCGGCCGTGGGATGACGTGCGAGCGCGGCGAACGGCGGCGAAGGCGCAGTGGCCGAAACGGGCGTCGGAGACGCAGATGAGATGGCATTCGTTCGCGTCCGTCAGGCAGATGACAGCAGGTCGGAGACGATGGCCGATCTGGGCAACACGCGGAGTAACCGGCCGGTCGCCGTCGTACCTACATCGGGCGCCGCCCCTCGATTGCGCGGGCGAGCGTCACTTCGTCGGCATATTCCAGGTCACCGCCGATCGGCAGTCCGCGAGCCAGTCGACTCACCTTGACGCCGAGTGGCCCGACGAGCCGGGCGACGTACATCGCGGTCGCCTCGCCTTCGACATTCGGATTGGTCGCCAGAATGATCTCGGAGACGGTGCCATCGAGGCGGCGTAACAGTTCGCGAATCTTCAGGTCGTCCGGGCCGATCCCGCCGACCGGGTCGATCGCGCCGTGGAGCACATGGTACAGCCCCTTGTACTCGCGTGTCCGCTCCAGGGCGACAACGTCCAACGGCTCCTCGACCACACAGATCGTCGAGCGGTCGCGCGTCGCGGAGCGGCAGACGGCGCAGGGGTCGGCGTCGGTGATGTTGAGGCAGGTAGAACAGAAGATCACCGCCTCTTTCATGTGCACGATCGCGTCGGCGAGCGCGCGGGCGTGCTCGGTGGGCAGACGAAGCAGATGGAACGTCAGGCGCTGGGCGGTCTTTGGACCGATACCGGGCAACCTGGCGAACTCCTCGATGAGCCGGGCGACCGGCTCGACAGTGGTCTGCATGCTCTCTTAACGGCAGTCTAGACGCGCGGTTCCAGGTCTGGAGGCGCGTGCTGTGGCCCACGAGGGGGCTGAAAAGACGCCGAGCAACCGCCCCGCGACGGCCGCTACACGCGAGCCCGGAGCGGAGACGCGGTAGAGCTCGTGCTCCCGCGGCCGGCGTCAGGGAGTGGGGATAGAGCGAACGTTCACTCGATCCAGCGCTCGCGCAGGGTTACATCAGGCCGGGGATCTTGAGTCCGCCGGTCAGCGCGCCGAGCCGGCTGGAGGCCAGATCCTGGGACTTCTTGAGCGCCTCGTTGAATGCGGCCATCATCAAGTCCTGGAGCGTCTCGACGTCGTCCGGATCGAGCGCCTCGGGATCGATCGTGACGGACTGCACCTGCTGGTGGCCGGTCATGACGATGGTCACGACCCCGCCGCCGACGCTGGCCTCGACGGTCTCCGAGCCGAGCTCTTCCTGGATCTTCGCCAGCCGAGCCTGCATCTGCTGCATCTGCCTGGCGAGCTGGTTCGGGTTTCCACCCATCATGGCGGGCATCTCCTCCGATCGACGTGCGCGCAATTCCTGGAATTGTACCAGTGGAGCAACACCCGATGCCCCACGGTTGCATGTATGACCGACTGTCCGGCTCCGAGGACTGCCAGGAGGGTCAGCAGGGCTACGCGTGGTGTGCTCCGCGTCTTACCTCCGTCGCCCACGTGTAGCGAATAGGGCCGGGTGAGGCCGAGACCGGGTGGAGGCGTCTCGGACACGCGTCAGTCGTCGATGCGCTCGAGCGGCCCGCCGAAGTAGCGGAGACCTGCCTGAATCACCGGATCCTGTGTCGGCAAGGACGGCGTGGGCGGCGCCGACATCGGATCGGGGGGGGTGTAGGGCGTCGAGTCGTCGATGAAGCAAAGGTCGGCGGTACAGCCGAGGATACCGGCCAGATCGCGCTTCAATTCTCGCTGCTTGCCTTCGAGCAAGCGGGTGTGGCCGCGCCCGATCTGGACGACCAGTACTTGCCCCTCCACGCCGACGATCTCGCACGTCTTCAGCATGATCCGGTCGAGGCGGGTGCCGGCCAGCTCATCCCGGATCTCGGACCAGCGAGCGTGCAGATCGTCGAACCGAAGTGCGGGAGTGCCAGCCGCCACGTCCTCGGGCGTACCTGTCGAGACGGCGCTATCCCGGCCGCCCGACGGATACCCGGCCGTTGGCACGGGCGGAGGCGGTGGCGCATCGACGACGATGCGCACCACGCTGGTGTCGTCATCATCATCGGTTTCCCAGTGGGCGCGAACGGTCGTGCCACCGACACCCATGCCATCCCACTTCGAACGCGGCTTCCCATCGCCGGGCACTCCACCCGGCACCGCTGGCGTACCACCTGTGGTCGAGCCGTCAGCCAACGGGCTGGCGCCCGAGGCGCCATTCGTGGACGAGCCGTTACCTGAAACATCGACGGCCGGCTCTCGCTCGGTGGACTCACGGGAGGGCGCCAGGTTGTCGGTCGCTGACGTGTGCCCAGCCGAAGCTGAACAGCTCGAGGTCTCGAGTAGTTCAGGGGGCGTCCACGCCTCGTCCGACTCGAAGCTATCCTCATCGAGCGGGTAGTCCTCCGGCATTGGCGCGGGCGGCCGGGCAGGCGCGGGCGCAGCGAGGGCCGCGCTGGCATGCGTCGCCGCGCTGGCTCGGCTGGCTCCCCCGACCTGGGCCGTTGCGCTGGCCGTTCCCTCAGATACCGCTGCTCCCGTCGCGGCGCTCCGTGGCGGCGCGACGTCCAGATCTGACTCAGACCAGCGCGAGGCCGGCCCGCGCGTTACTGCCGCGCCCGCTGAGCCATCAGCCGCCGTAGATCCACCACCAGGGAGTGGCGCCTCAATTGGTGCAGTCGACGAGCCGAAGCCAGCCGGCCGCTCCCTGGCGCTTCGCCCCCCCTGCTCGCCCGGCGCCGTCCGGCGCGGCGGCACCCGCAATTCGAAGTCAGAGCGGGGTTCGTCAGGGGTGGTCGAGCGGCTCGGGGAGGCTCGCTCAGCCGAGTGTGGCCTGCTCGCGCGAGCCGTCGAGCGGCCTGCCACCGTCGTATCCGGCGCGTCCCACCCTCCAAGCAACGTCAACTCGATCTGGATCAAGAGTTGCGTGGGATCGCGGAAGCGGGCCATCGCCTCGCCGAAGCCCCCGACGAGTCGACGTAGCCGGCCGGCCTCCCAGGAGGTCGCCTGCTCTTCGAGCCACGTCACCTCTTCGGCCGGCAGTTCGGTGCGGAGCGTCGTCGAGGCGCCGTAGCGGAGCAGGAGCAGCGCGCGTAAGTACGTCACCACGTCTGCGGCGTAGACTCGTAGATCGGCGCCCCGCTCCAGGGAGCCGTTCAACTCTTCGAGGGCGTCGCCCGGACGGTCCTCCTGAAGCGCCTCCAGGAATGGGCGGACCGTCTCCAGCCCGGCCAGGCCGAGCACGTCACGGGCGCTCGCCGCGTCGATACGATCGCCGGCGAAGGCCCGAAGCTGATCGAGCAGACTGATCGCGTCGCGCAGTCCGCCGCGCGCCGCTCGGGCGAGCCAGGACAGCACCGTTGACTCGACCTCGACACCCTCTTCCTGGGCGATCATTGCCAGCCGCTCGCGGATGTCGACTGCCGAGATCCGGTGGAAGTCGAAGCGCTGGCAGCGGGAAACGACCGTCGCCGGTACCTTGTGGGATTCGGTCGTTGCTAGCACGAGGATCGCGTGAGGCGGTGGTTCTTCGAGCGTCTTGAGCAGCGCATCCCAGGCCGCCTGGGTCAACTGATGGGCCTCGTCGAGAATGTACACCCGGTAGCGGGCATCCGCGGGCGCGTAGTTGATCTTGTCACGGAGGTCGCGAATGTCGTCGATACCGCGATTCGACGCCGCGTCCATCTCGATCAGATCGAGGGCTCGCCCTTCGTTCGCCGACGTGCAGATGGCGCAGGTCTCGCAGGGGCCGCCGTCGATCGGCCGGAGGCAATTGACGGCCTTGAAGAGCAGCCGCGCCATCGACGTCTTGCCGGTCCCACGCGGGCCGGAAAACAGGTACGCATGCGCGATCGTCCCGTTCCGAACGGCATTCCGGATCGTCTGGACGACGTGATGCTGCCCGACCACGTCGTCAAACCGACGGGGACGCCAGGCCAGGTACAGAGCACGGCCGCCAGTGTCTGCCACGCCCCTTAGTATACGGGCGTTCGCGCGCCGAGGCGTCGATCCCGAGCCGCCCATCAGCCGTCCGAACGGGCCGACCTGTCCGGGGTCAGGCGCTTGCTGAAATGGTGCTGGCGGTGACCCTTCGGCCAGCCCTCCACGACGGCGTACTCGTCGTAGCCACGTGCGCGAAAAAACGCGGGCGCCTGATAGCTGAACGAGCGCAGGACTGCCTGCTCGCAGCCGAGCCGTCGCCCTTCGGCTTCGGCCGCTTCCATCAACTGACGCCCGTACCCCTCGCCGCGAAAATCCTCATGGACCCAGAGCAAGCGAAGTTCGAGGACGCCTTCCCAGATCGTGGCCTGAAGCCCGCCGACGACCCGCTCGCTCTCGTCGCGGAGGAACAGCGCCAATGGATGGGGTGGCGCAAACCCAACGGCCGCGACGGCGTGGCCGGTCAGTCCTTGCTCGAGCGTGTCGACGTCTTTCGAACGGGGACCGTACTCGACGGTGATGGTGAACGGCATCCGGGTGTCTCTCTCAGTCGATCTCAGCACGCCTCGGGCGATCTCACCCGATCGCCTCCGCGCGCAGGCGTTCGATCAGGTCCGGTGAGCGCAGTCGCCGCTCGGTGTGGCGCTCGGTCACATCACGGAGCACTCGCTCGACCTCCCGCAGGACGCTGTCCGGCACCCGGAACTGGACCGAGCCAGGCGGTCCCGTTCGCTGGAGGTTGCGCAGCACCTTCAAGACGTCTGACGCGATCGGGCGAGCGCTCGGCTCGGATGGCCCGCAACGGGGACAGAGCGCGCCTCCCAGGAAGGCGCTGAAGGCGTTCTTGCCAGGCTGGATCTCCTCGCGGCAGGTGACGCAACGCATCAAGGCCGGGCGGAAGCCGACGACGTCGAGCAGTGCCAGTTGGTAGTGGGCGAGCACCAGCCGGGTGTCAGTCGTGGTTTCGAGGGCGTGAAGCGTCTGAACGAGCAGGTCGAACAGTTCTGGCTGCTCGGCGCCTTCCTCCGTGAGGGCATCGGCAAGTTCGGCGACGAAATACGCGCCCGACGTTCGGTTCAGATCTTCGCGCAGGACCCGGAAGGCGTGGCGAGTGTCGGCCTGGGTGATCACATCCAGGTTCATGCCCCTGGCAAGCTGCACCTCGGCGTCGGTGAACAGTTCCAGATGGCCGGCCATGCGGCTCGTGATCCGACGGATACCCTTGGCCACGACGGACAGCTTGCCGCGCTCACGGGTGTACAGCACGAGCACCCGGTCCGCCTCGCCAAAGTCCACGCGGCGCAAGACGACCGCTTCGACGCGGTAGGTGCGTGGTCGGGGCACGGCCGTGGTCTCCTCGCTACTCGGCCGAGCCTGCCTCCTCCAGCATGCCCGGCAACAGGTCAACGCGCATCTCACCGCGCGCGGGGTCGATCTTCTTGACGACCTGCTTGATCGCCGGCACGAGCAAGTCGCCACGCTCGCGCTTCACGACGTAGACGTCGTTGGCGCCGGTCTCGAGGATGTTGGCGACGATCCCAAGCTCGCGCCCATCCGTCGTCACGACACGCAGCCCAATGATCTGATGCCAGTAGAACCGGCCACGCGGAAGCTTCCACGCCTCGCGTTCCGGTACCTGTACAAGCATACCGCGTAGCGTCTCCGCATCGTCGCGATTCTCGACGCCGCCAAGGCGCAGGATCACCTCGGCATGGCCTCGGTGCGGCGCGATGCGCGCCTGCACGACCGGATACTCTCGGCGGGGCCCGTCCAACGGTGCGCCACGCGTATCCGAGCGAGCCAGGAAGATGCGCTTCGTCTGCCGGAAGCGTCGGGGGAACTCGGTGACAATCTCGCAGGCAACCTCACCCTGCGTCCCATGAGCCCGCAGAACCCGAGCGATCGTCAGAAAGCCGTCGGGCAGGCCGCCGTCGGGTGGCCTGCCCCTGGGTGGGGGGTTGTTCGGCATCGCGCGATGGTCCGCGCGCAGCGTCTAGACCACGTCGACGTCGACCCGCGTCCCGGCTCGGGTCGCGGCGGCCTTGACGACACTGCGGACGGCCCGAATCACTTTGCCCTGCCGCCCGATCAGCTTGCCGACGTCGCCTTCAGCCACGGTCACTTCGTAGACGGTGATACGCCCGGCGTTCACTTCCTCGACGCTGACGGCATCCGCATCGCTTACGAGCGACCGGGCGAGGTACTCGACGAGGTCACGCATGATCGTCGCTACTCGGCCTCTGGCTCGACGGCCGTCGCCGGTTCGACGCCAGCAGTGGGCTTGTCCTCAGCAGCGGCCTCGGAGTTGGCCTCAGCGCCTGCCGAAGGTGTCATGAAGGACGGGGTCGCGATGAGCCCCTCACGTGCCATCAGCTTGACGACTCGCTCAGTCGGCTTGGCGCCGACGCCGAGCCAGTGCCTGGCTCGGTCGCCGTCGATCACTACCGTCGACGGGTCGGTCAGGGGATTGTAGGTGCCGATGATCTCGAGAAATCGGCCGTCGCGCGGGGCCGTCGACTCCGCGACGACGATACGGTAGTTCGGCTTCTTGCGGGCGCCGGTCCGGCGTAGCCTGATCTTGAGCACGCGTGTCCTCGTCTTCTTTCGGGGCAGATGTGTTGCGGTATCCGTAGCTCGACATTGAACCTTACCGGCGGCAACACGGCATCGTCAACCCGAGCGGGCGCGCAGCACCCACGGCTGACTGGTAGATGGTACCACTATCGCGACGAACGTTCCCTACAAAGCTCGAGCTCGGCTGGAGATCCCGTGTCGTCCGCTGCGCCTGAAGGCCACCCGAGATGGCCATCTTCGCCGCCTGGAACGCTCAGGGTGTGCTTCGATCGGAGTTGGACACGCTACCCCACTGCCGCGCCGGGTGCATGCAGACACCGGCGGCGGTGGTGAGTGGCGACGTCGGTGGGTGGCTACTTCGCGGACTCGGCGAGCATCTGGCGTGCGGCCTGTACAACCTCCTCGGCGGTCGGCAGGGCGTGCTTACGGACCGCTCCGCTGGGGACCGGGACCGGCTTCGTGCCGATCCGCTTGACTGGCGCGAGCAGGTCCTCCAGCGCTCGCTCGGCCACCGTCGCCGCGACCTCAGCAGTGAAACCGGCTGTCGTCCACGCTTCCTGTACCGTTAGCAGGCAGCCGGTCTTCCGCACCGACGCGACGACCATATCCGCATCCCAGGGCGCCAGCGAACGAAGGTCGATGACCTCGGCGTCGACTCCCTCCTCGTCGAGCGCGGCGGCGGCCTTGAGCGCGACCGGCGCCATCGAGCCGACCGTCACGACGGTCAGATCGGTCCCTGGGCGGGCCAGCCGGGCCGAGCCGATTGGGACCGGCGCGTCGTCCTGGGGCACGACCTCGCGCGGGCCGTGTGCGAGCGACATCGGCTCGATGAAAAGGACCGGATTGTCGTCGCGGATGGCCGCTAGCATCAGCCCCTTGGCGTCGCGCGGCGTGCCCGGCATCACCACCTTCAACCCCGGCACGTGGGCGAACCATGCCGAGTAGTCCTGTGGGTGCCCGCCATACGGGCCGTCGCCGACACGCGTCCTGATGACGACCGGCACCGTCGCCGCACCACCAGTCATGTAGTGGAGGTTCGGGGCCTGATTGATCAGTTGATTCATCGCAGACGGCAGGAATTCGCCGAAGCTCACCTCGACGATGGGCCGTCGCCCAAACAGGGCCGCGCCGATGGCTGCGCCCACCATCGCCGACTCGGAGATCGGCGCTTCGCGGAGCCGGCGGGGGCCGAACTCCTCCCATAGCCCCTTCGTGCCTTGCATCGAGCCGCCGAATCGCCCGACGTCCTGCCCGATCATGAACACACGCGGGTCGCGACGCATCTCCTCGGCAATCGCCTCGACGATGGCCTCGGTCTGGGTGAGACGGCGGGTGGTCGTCAACGTCTGCTCGACCGTCACACTCACGCGTACACCTCATCCAGGCCGAGCTCGGCCGCGCCCGCGTCCGGTAGCGCCCGCGCCCGCTCGACGGCTGCCCTCACCTCCGCGTCCACCGCCTCATGGATGCGGGCTAGCGTTTCGACGTCGGCCACGCCGCATAGCCGCAGGCGCTCGGCGCACAACTCCAACGGATCGCGGGTACCTTCGGGCGCTCCACTGGTGCGGTACGCCGCGCCATCGCCGGCCCAGTGCCCGCCCGCCCGCCAGGTCCGCGCCTCGATCAGCGTCGGACCGTCGCCGCGCCGCGCCCGCTCGACCGCTTCGCCCACGACGACCCGTACCACCTCGACGTCGTTGCCGTCGACCACCACGCCGGGGATACCGTAGCCAGCCGCCCGCGCCACGATGGGGGCCGGCAGGTACGCATCGGCCGCCTCGGAGATGGCCCAGCCGTTGTGCTGACAGACGTAGACGATGGGGAGCCGCCAGCAAGCCGCCAGATTGACGTTCTCATGGAAGTCACCGCGATTGGCCGTACCGTCGCCAAAGGTACAGACACAGACGCTATCGGTCTGAGCGTCCTGCAACGCCAGCGCGGCACCGGTCGCGGTCCCGAGGGTCGTGCCAAGATCGCCTGCCACCCACGGCACATGATTCAGTTCGACGGGGCCGTTGAACGGCACCGAACGGCCCTTGTTGTAGCCGCCGGCCTTGCGCATCACCTGGGCCGCCAGCCGCCACATCTCGGCGCCACGCATCAGATACACCACGAAGGGGTCGCGATAGTGGGGGGCGGCGATGTCGGCAGGGCGAAGATCGCAGAAGCTCCCGACCACGGTCGCTTCCTCCCCGATGATGGGGAACCAGTTCGGGTTCTCGTCGCAGAGCGCACGATCGAGCGTCCTGGCAACCACCAGCCAGCGGTACAGGTCGAGCGGCGTCATCGTGGGGCGCTTCCTCCGGGCAGGCGATGTGCAGCAGCATACTTGTGCGGCATATAGGCGGCATATCGGGGCGGCTGGGTCATCGTACCCCGATTGTCGTAGCTGATGAGAGGGAGCCAGGGCTGGAGTGACGGAAGGGCTCCGCATCTCCCAGTTCTGAGCGTA
Organism: Chloroflexota bacterium; assembly: GCA_020845495.1. The sequence continues at coordinate 135,773 of JADLFM010000128.1, read as the reverse complement.
GGCCCGCCATTCTCATTCTCCCGCAGCCACGCAACGGCGCCAGGGACTCTCCCGCACCCGGGGTACGAGTGGGGGCCGCGATTACAGGACGGTGTTCCAGTCGGCGGCCTCTGCCACCCGCCGCAGGCGGGCCTGAAAGGCCGGCCCGGCTGTCTCCAGGTATGCGAAGTCGAAGCCGGCTGCCGTGCCTCGGAGGTGACGCGCCCAATGCCCTTCCAGCAGCACCGCCATCCGCCAGAGTGCGAACACGACGTAGAACTGAAGGTCAGACACCTCGCGGCCGGTACGTTCGGCGTAGCGAGCGGCGACCTCGGCACGCGACGGGAAGCCGGGCTGCTCCATGACGCGCGGCAGGATCGGCAGGTCCGGGGGATCGTCGGAGGCGTCGCGCCAGAACGCCAGCAGCCAGCCGAGGTCAGCCAGCGGGTCTCCGAGCGTGGCTAACTCCCAGTCCACCACCCCAAGCAGGCGGGGGGGCAAGTTGAGAGTGAAGATCGTGTTGTCGAGGCGGTAATCCCCGTGCACGAGCGTCACCCGCGCTGGCTCGGGTGGCATTCGCGCGTCAAGCCACACACCAGCCCACTCGAGGTCCGGGACAGGTCGGACCCGTGCGTGCTCCAACTGGCCTTTCCAGCGGCGAATCTGACGGGCGACGTAACCGGACGGCGGGCCGAAGTCGACCAGCCCGACGGCGTCCAGGTCGGTCTGGTGGATGGCGGCGAGTGCGTCCACCACCTGCTCGCCAATCGGGCGGCGAGTATTGGCGGAGGCGGTGGCGAGAGCGGGCGGGAGCGTGAAACGGATCGCGTCACCCTCGAGCGCTTCCATCAAGAAGAAGGGCGCGCCAATAACGGAAGGATCGTCGCAGGCAGCGAGCGGGCGGGGTACTGGCACCGTCCCGCCCACGGTGAGTGCCGACAGCACGCGGTGCTCGCGTAGCACGTCGTGGGCGCGGGGCGGCAACGGCCCAGGCGGCGGGCGGCGCAGGATCACAGCTCGGTCCGTCAGGGTGACCCGACAGGTCACGTTCGATTGACCGCCGCCGACGCGCTCGATGGACCGGATCGGGAGGGCATCGCGCAGCGATGGCTCGCCGGCCAGATAGCGCCCGAGCGCGGCGGCATCCACGAGATCGCCGAGCGAAGGGGACGTCACCGCGCCGATCCGTCGCCCGGCGCCTCCCGTCTCGCGCGGGCCGACCGTAGGACACGGCGGGCGATGGCCGCGCGGTGGACCTCGCTCGGGCCGTCGTAGATGCGGAAGGCGCGGACTTCTCGGTAGAAGAGACTAAGCGGTAGGTCTTCGCTGATGCCGAGCGCGCCACAGACCTGGATGGCACGGTCGACCACTCGATTCACAGCCTCCGCGACGAACACCTTTGCCATCGAGCTTTCGCCCCGCGCCGGGTGCCCCTGGTCGAGCAGCCAGCACGCGTGCCAGATCATCAGCCGCGCAGCCTGAAGGTCGATTTGGGAGTCGGCAAGCATCGCCTGAACCATCTGGTGCTCGCCGAGCGGCTTGCCGCCGCCCGTCCGCTCGGTGGCCCAGCCAGCCGCGATCTCTTGAGCGCGTCGCGCCAATCCCAGCCAGCGCATGCAATGGGTGAGGCGAGCCGGTACGAGCCTCACCTGGGCGTAATCGAAGCCGCGATCCACTTCGCCCAGCACGGCATCGGCCGGCACCCGGCAGTCGGTGAAGCGCAGCTCGCAGTGGCCGCCGGGAAATGTGCGGTCAAGTGAGGGGATGTGCCGCACGATCTCGAAGCCGGGTGTGCCGGCGTCGACCAGGAACATGGTCGCGCCACGCCGAGGATCGGGATCGTCTGAGGTACGCGCCATCACGATCGCGAAGGCCGCGCCATCCGCGCCGGTGATGTACCACTTGGCGCCGTCGATGACCCAATCATCGCCGTCGCGGCGGGCACGGGTGCAGAGCATCGAGGGATCGGCGCCAGCACCCGGGGCCGGCTCGGTCATGGCGAAGCAGGAGCGGATCTCACCGGCTGCTAGTGGCCGCAGGTAGCGCTCGCGCTGGTCCGGGCGGCTCACCTGCCCGAGCAGGTGCATGTTGCCCTCGTCCGGGGCGGCGCAGTTGAGTGCCAGGGGGCCGAGCAGGCTGGTTCCAGCCTCTTCGAGCGCAATGGCGACGCCCCGCCAGTCGAGCCCCAGGCCGCTCAGGTCGGGCTGGAGCGTCGGACCGTAGACGCCGGCCGCACGGGCACGCTGGCGGAGCTCCTGAACGACCTGCCAGGAGACACCTGCCGGTGTCAGGAGGGCCGGTTCGTGCGGCACGACGTCCTGGGCGACGAACGCGGCGATCCGGTCACGGACGGCACGCTGCTCGGCGGTCGGATCGAAGCCAATCCCGATGTCGGTCGGCGACGGCGAGGAGTGTACAGCAGTCATACGCACTTTCCGTGTGAGCGAAACATGGCGTGGCGGGGCACGTCCTGCCGCCCGGCTACAGCAGGGGTTTCTGGATACGATAGCCGACCCGGCGAACGGGCCGGGGGTGGCGAATGGGGCGGGAGCGGCGAAGAGGCGTCTTTACTCTTCGGCGAGCGCGGCCCGATGAGCCGCCTCGGCGTCGGGAGCGCCGTCGCCGTCGAGCTCCACGACGACCCGGCGCAGCGTTCCGGTGAAGGGGAAGGGCGGCGTGTAGGCGTCGCTTATCGGCGAGCGGCCGGAGCGGCCACAGCGCACACCCGCCGTCACCGCGACCGTGGGCCAGGTCTTCGGAAGCTCAGCCTGCCCCACGACCCGCCCATCGATCGACAGTGTGCCGATGCCCCGGCGCGGCCCGATCCGCCGAAAGCTGTACTGAAGCAGTCGCGTGCCGCCCGGAATCGGCTCGCTCGATACGATTCGCGTGCCCTCGCGCTCCGAGAACGCGTACTCGTAGATCAGATGACTGTCCTTGACGTAGAAGGCGTAACCGCCGAAGCGTGCACCCGACGCGAGCAGCATGCCCTCCAGGGGCGGCTCGGCGTCGAGACGGGCCGGCGGGATGTCGACCTCAGCCGAGATCGTGTACGAGCGGTCGGTGACGTCCGGGGCACTGAAGCGGTCGATACGAGCCATGTCCGGGTAGAAGACCGACCGGGTCCGCGCCCGCTCGGCGACGGTCGCGGCGACCCGCTCGTACTCGCGGTCGTCGAGCGGCAGAACGCCGTAGCGGCCGGCTTCGGCCCACCAGTGCTCGACCAGCTCGCGCAGCTTGCCGGGCTGCTGCTGGGCCAGATCATGGCACTCTGAGAAGTCCGCCTCCAGGTGGTAGAGCTCCCAGCGGTCCTCGTCGAAGTCGCTGCCCTTCTCGTGCCGTGCGACCGCCTTCCAGCCGTGGCGCCAGATCGCCCGGTCGCCCAACAACTCGAAGTACTGGGTCTGTTTGCGGGTCGGCGCGGCCGGCTCGTCCAGCGTGTAGGCCAGGCTAACGCCATGCAGCGGAAGTTGGTCGACGCCGCGATACGCAGCCGGCGCCCGCACGCCGAGCAGATCGAGAACGGTCGGCGTGACGTCCACAACGTGATGGTACTGGTGGCGCAGCCCACCGCCGTCCGACACGTGGGCCGGCCAATGGACGATCAATGGGTCGCGGACGCCGCCGGCGTGCGTGTCTTTCTTGTACCACTTGAGCGGCGTGTTGCTCGCCTGGGCCCAGCCAGTCGGATAATGACCGTAGGTCCGGTCGCTGCCCAGGTCGTCGAGGACGGCCAGCGCGTCGGCCAGCGTCTCGGGCTCGTACTGGAGATGCTTGCGGGCGTTGACGGCCCCGACCGCCCCGCCCTCGGGGCTGGCACCGTTGTCGGAGATCAGCACCAGCAGCGTATTGTCGAGGAGTCCCTGCTCTTCCAGGTAGCCGACGAATCGTCCGATCTGTGCGTCGGTGTGGGTGACGAAGCCGGCGTACACCTCCTCCATCCGGGTGAAGACTCGCCGCTCGTCGTCGGAGAGTTCGGCCCAGGGTCGAACATCGGAATTGCGGGGCGCAAGCTCGGTATCCACGGGCACGATACCAAGCGCCTTCTGCCGCGCCAGGCGTTGCTCGCGGATGACATCCCAGCCGGCCTCATAGCGCCCCCGGTATTTGTCGATGAAGGCACGCGGCACCTGATGGGGCCAGTGACAGGCGCCGAAGGCGAGGTACAAGAAGAACGGCTTGTCGGGCGCGACCGACTGCCGGTCGCGGAGCATGCCGATCGAACGGTCGACCAGATCTTCGCTCAGATGATAGCCGGGCCGCTCGGGTGTCTCGATCGCATGGTTGTCCTCGAACAGTTCAGGATGCCAGGAGTCGGCCAGGGCGCCGTGGAAGCCGTACCATCGGTCGAAGCCCCGTCCGAGCGGCCAGTCCCCGAACGGGCCGGCGGCGGTTACCTCGGACATTGGCATCAGGTGCCACTTCCCGACCGCGAACGTGTTGTAGCCCTGGTCGCTGAGGATCTCGGCCAGGTTGGCGGCCCGCCGGGTGATCCGCCCGCTATAGGCCGGGTAGCCGGTCTCCCACTCGGCGATGATGCCCATGCCGACGCTGTGTGCATTGCGTCCGGTCAGCAGGCAGGCGCGAGTGGGGGAGCACATGGCGGTCGTGTGGAAGTTGGTGTAGCGCAACCCGCCAGCGGCCAGACGGTCCATGTTTGGGGTCTCGATCTCAGCGCCGTAGCAGCCAAGGTCAGCGAAGCCCACGTCGTCGAGCACGATGAACACGACGTTTGGCGCGCCGGCTGGCGGCCGGACCGGCTCCGGCCGCCAGGGGACCGAGTCTCGATAGGTCCGGCCAATCACACCGCCAAACGCTCCATCAGACGTGGGCACGCTACCCCTCCCGGGCCTGTCGCTTCAGCGAGGGCCGTTGTGGGCGGATGGTAGCCGGCCGCCCAGGCAGGTGCCACCTTCTCGAGACCCGCACGGTATCGTCGACGTGCCTCCCTGGTGGAGACCCGACCTCGCGGGCAGTACGCCCACACTTACGGCCTCACGACCAGGCCGCCCATCGGTAGGTCTCGTCGGCCCGCGCGCCAGTCACCACTCCCGACGCGCCACTCACGACTCGTGGCGCGGCCGCAGGTCAGCTTTGCCGTGTTTCAGGAAGACGGCGCCGTCCTCGATTCGGTCGATCGCCTCGGCCGGCACCTCGACGGTCTCACCGCCCCCGAACAGCGTCACCAGTCCGCTCCCGACTCGTAGTACGAAGCTACACAAGTCGCCAGTCTTGGCATCGAGCCGAACGTCGTCGACGATCCCCAGGTCGTCACCGTCTCGATCCACCACAGCCGCGCCGCTGGCGACGTCTTGTAACTGGGTACGCCCTTCGGTTGGGTCCATGACGGCGCCGGCCGTGGTGGGCCACAAGAACCCATCGGCGATGAACGCGTAGCCAGCCGGGACCACACCCATCGGGGGTGCGACGTACTCTGTCGGGTCGTACGTCCGCAGTGTGTCCAGGTCGGCCTTGTCGATCCGGAGGCAGACGGTGTCACCTTCATCGGCCGTATCGACGACCTCATCCAGCGGTACCAGGACGTCGCGGCCGATCAGCGATCCGGTGTTGACCACAAAGGCGACGACGTCACGGGTCGTCGGATCGATGATGACGCGCTCGACGCTCCCAACGTCCTCGCCGTCACGGGTCTTGACCGTGGCGCTCAAATCTACGCGCATGGGCTCACCTCGCCTCTCTCGCCGCGTGCCACTTGCTCCCGATGCCTGACGGCTGTCGGAACGACTTCGACACACTGCGCCTCGAAGCAGCGGCAGAAACCGGACCGGCGCTCGTCCAGCGCGATTCCGTACCCGCGGACGTTGGCGTGTTCCTGACATGGCAGCGCACTCAGCAAATCGTCCGGGCCGCGTTCGAGACGGGGGGGCCACAGGACGCCCGCGGGCGCATGGTTCGCGACACGGACGCCTCCGGCAAGCTGAACCGACCGGCGCGTACCTCCAGGCGTGTGCCTCCAGGCGTGTGCCTCCAGGCGTGTGCCTCCAGGCGTGTGCCTCCAGGCGTGTGCCTCCAGGCGTGTGCCTCCAGGCGTGTGCCTCCGGGCGCGTGCCTACGTCATCCGCGGGACCATCCGCTCACCACGCTCACCGGGCACGCACTACGAGCATTCTGCGCAAACGCTCGAGCTCGCGGGGTGGAAGCCGACGGCCGAAGCGTGGCCACACATCCAGCCAGCCGCACAGGAGGGCGCCCTCCACCAGCGAGTGTTGATGCAATTGCTCGACGACCCAAAGTGAGCCATGCACCGTTACGCCGACCTCACCACAGCGATCGCGCAGCGGCTTGTCGCCCGCCAGAAGCACGCGCCCGAAGCGCCTGGCGTAGTACAGGTTGAGCGCATCATTGAGGCTGAGTCCGCGGCAGTGATACGGGAGCGCTTCTGGTAACCACGCGGAGTCGGTGGCCACCGTCTGTACACCTGCACGCTTGATCTCTGGCACCAGATCTGGCTGGCTGCCGTGCTGACATTCCGCCAGGACGATGTCGAGCACTTCAACCGGCGCGAGTGCGCACAGCCACGCGAGCCCGTTGACGTATCCAAGGTCGATCAGGACATTGGCGTCAGCGAGCAGGATCACACGGCTCCTCGTCGGTCCACTCGGCAAGTCGTCGGCGAATCTCGATGAGTGGCACGCCAAGGACTTCCGCAGCGCGTGACGTCGTGATCTTGTCCAGCAGGAGCGCCTGATAGACCAGGCGCTCGAGACGGTGTGTACCCTTGGGACGGCACACCTCACCGGGCTCCGTATCGCCGTACTTCCTCCGAAGGACGCCGACTTGCTTCCCAGCTTGCTCCTTGGTGATAAGCCGGACCTCAGCGGCACGGAAGGCGACCGTCTGCATGCTGACGCCGTACCGAAGCTTGATGTCAAGCAGGAGCGGCTCCGGCAGCCATCGCCCACGATAGAAGCGCAACTCGCGCTCGATCGCTGTGGGTGGCAGTAGGACTGCGCCAGCAAACGTCTGGGCTACCTTCTCGCGAGGGTCCCGCGGACCTGCCGGGACGTGCGCACCGTTGTACCCACGCCGATGGAAGATCAAGTGCCCCAGTTCGTGCAGGGCCGTGAAATACTGGCGCTCTGGTGGGTGATTCGCGTTGACGAAGATCGCACCACCCCACTCCTCCGTGTGCGCGGAGAATCCGGATACCTTCGCGGGCAGCGAGGAGGGAATGACCTTCAGGCCGTTCGCCTCCAACAAGTTGATGACGTCGCCGAGGGGTGGAGTGCCTTCGACGCCAAGCCACCCGCGCAGCCGATTCGCCGCGTCCTCCACGGTGAACAGATCAAAGGAGTCGAGCGGACGCGACTCCGGAAGGACCGGCGGCGTCCCAGTCATCTGCTCTAGTTCCGCATAGTCCGTTGCCTGCTGGATGGCGAGCGCTTTGACTTCGGGCGACAGCGCGGCCGGATCGTCGGATCGGAACAACACGTGAGATGAATCTTCGGGTAGCGCTAGCAACAATGGAAGGCGAACCCGGAGAGCCTCGGCGACTCGAGCAAGCTGCACGACCGTGGGAGAGCGCTCCCCTCGCTCCCACGCGGCAATCGTCTGACGCGTCACGCCGACGCGGTTGCCAAGCTCATCCTGCGTGAGTCCTGCATGCTCGCGGAAAGCCTGGATATGCTTCATGAGTGCGGCCTCCTGAGCCAGGTCCACCCGATCCGGCGTGTCAATATCACATTACATGTTGCGGAAGGTAGTGTCTAGATTGTCAGGTATAGATAACCTCACGGCCGTACCCCGCTATCGGGTGAAACCGCACGATGCCAATGGCTGGCGGTGATGGCTCGGCGGTCAGGGAGTACCACGTGCAGCCGCTTCCTGACCGCCAGTCACGATGGGTGAATCCTCGGCCAAGGCGTGCGTTCGCCACTCAGGTGCGGCGAGCCCCTCAACCCCATCACTGGCAGGCCGTGTGAACGTGCATGCTGATCTCGGCCCGTTAACGCAGGGACGGGAGCCGTGGGTGGCGGCTCCCGTCAGGAGATGAAGCGCCGGATTGGGTGGATCCGGTCTCTTCATCATCTTGATGGTAGTCGGTTATCGGCGCGGTCAGGCTACGGTTGCGATCTGGGTACTCGCCGGCCCTCACGCGGCCTGCATGGAGCCTTGCAGCACCTCTTCGGACACTCGGGCACGACGAGCGACGGGCACCCACTCGCGTGGAACGCGTCAAGAGGCGGCTCACACGACGCCAGCCCCCACGAGCCAGCCGGTCCGTCCGAACCGAGCAGAATAGCCGCACCTCATCACGGCGGCTGGTGGTCAGGCGCCAGAGCGGGCCGGGGCGCGATGCTCTGAGGTCGGCGCTGCACCGGCCCAGGCCGGTAGGGTGACGATGGCACGCGTACCGTGCCCAGGCGTGCTCTCCAACGCGATCGTGCCGCCGTGGGCATCGACGATGTCGCGGGCGATAGCGAGGCCCAGACCCGATCCACCGGTGCTCCTGGCCCGCGAGACGTCGCCCCGTGCGAAGCGGTCCATCACCCTCGGCAACAGGTCCGGGGCGATCCCGCTGCCGGTATCAGCCACCACCATCCGGGCCTGCCCAGCGGAGCGCTCCACCTGGAACTCGATCGTGCCGCCCGCGGGCGTGAAAGCCAGCGCGTTCGAGGCCAGGTTGATGAGCACCTGACGCAAGCGGTCGGCGTCACCGCGCACGACCGGCGTCCCGTCGATCCGCTCCCGGATATGCTGTCCGTGCGAGAGCAAGCGCGTCTGTTGGGCAACATCCGCCACAAGCGGCGCCAGTTCGACGGGCTCTGCCGCGAGCGGCTGCTCGGAGTCGAGGCGCGACAGGGTGAGCAAGTCGGCCACCAGCCGACCGAGCCGGCCAAGCTCGCGGTCCATCGTGTCCAGCATCCGCCGCACCGTCGCGGGGTCGCCCCGGTCGGCGCCAAGCTGAAGCATCTCGACCATCCCGCCGAGCGCCGTCAGCGGGGTCCGTAGCTCGTGGGCAGCATCGGCGACGAAGCGTCGCTGGGCGGCCAGCACCACCGCGATGCGGTCCAGCATGCTGTCGAATGCCTCGGCCAGATCTCCGATCTCGTCGCGCCGATGGAGGCGTAGCCGCTCGTTCAGCGCGCCGGCCTCGATCCGACGTGCGGCCTGCACCACTCGGTCGAGCGGCCCGAGCGCAGCGCGCGTCGCTCGCAGCGTGACGCCGCCGGCCACGACGGCCGCGATCGAGGTTCCGGCCAGCAGCATCAGCCGCAGCCGCTCCTCCAGATAGTCGGTCAACTCGAGGGAGCGGGCAAGCTCCAGCGCACCGACAACCTGGCCGTCCGGTGTCCGGAGCGGCAGCAACAGCACGAGCGCTCGGCGCGTCTCCTGATCCACCACCATTCGGTACTCACGTCCCGAGACCGCTCCTGAAAGCTGCTCCCGGCTGGGGCGGGGCCACGCCTCTACGTCCTCGTTCCAGTCGCTCACCGACGCCAGATTTCCGGAGAGGTCGAAGACGAGCACGCCGGTGTCCGGTCCGCTCAGCCGACGCACGAGCTCCGGAGCGACCCGCCCCAGCGCGATCGGCGGACCACCCCCGCCGCCGGGGCCGCTGACGCCGCCGGGCCCACGCTCTTGACTCGGGCGCTGGCGGCGCTCGTCAAGGCCGGGCCCCCGGCCTGGCGATGGGATGACCAGTTCGATCTGGTCTTTCAGGTGGTCGCCGGTGATAGTAATCAGGGCTCGGTCGAGTTGCCAGAGCGAGACGCCGCCGAACAGGGCCAGCGTCGCCATCAGCACGCCGACGTTGAGCGCGGTCAGGCGCCAGCGGATCGGCCAGGAGCGAGGATCGAGATGGTGAAGGGTGAAGCCGGGGATCATCATGCACCAGACAGGGCGTACCCGATACCACGCACAGTACGGATCAGCTTGCGTTGCTGATCGCCGAGCTTGTCGCGCAGCGAGCTAATGTGTACCTCGATCAAGTTGCCATCGCCGAGGAAGTCGGTGCCCCAGACGCGATCCAACAAGACTTCGCGCGTCATGACCTGACGCGGATGGAGCAGGAACACTTCGAGCAACTCGAACTCGCGGGGGGTCAGATGGACCGGCCGGCCATCCTGAAAGACCTCACGGGTGTCTCGATTGAGCGCCAGATCGCCGAAGCGCAGCACCCGCTCGGACAGCGTGTTGCGCCGCCGCAGCACGGCTCGCACCCGCGCCAGGAGCTCTTTGAACTTGAATGGCTTTGGCAGATAGTCATCCGCGCCGGCCTCGAGCCCTTCGACTCGCTCATCCACGTCGCCGCGTGCCGTCAGCATCACGATCGGCACGTCGCTCACCTGACGGACGCGGCGGCAGACCTCCATCCCGTCGAGGCCGGGCAGGTTCAGATCGAGGATCATCAGGTCCGGGCGACGCGCGGCAACGGCCTCCAGCGCACTCGGGCCGTCGCGGGCGATCTCCACGTCGAAGCCTTCGTAGCGCAGGCCCAGTTCGACGAAGTCGAGGATCGACTCCTCGTCGTCGACCACCAGGACGCGCGGGCCACGTTCGCCGTTCGTCACGCTCGCTGCTCCTCGCTGGAGGCCGGTCTCCAGCGAGGAGGCCGGCGCGGAATCTCTCCCTACAGTGTGCGCGACAAGCCAGGACCGGAGCATCAACCACGCCGGCAGGGTCGTCCTGGTGTAGCGATCACTCCCCCCGGCGCCAGCGTAGATGACGTCCGCCCATGCGTGCGTACGTGTCTGCACCCAGATGCGGAGCCTGACGGCCACGCGCAGGCCAGATCGGACGACCGGGCCGCGTACCCCGACAGCCGGGCGACGGATCGCCACGACAGTCAGCCCGCCGACTGACCGCAGTCGTACAGGCGCTGTCCTTGAAGCCCCGGCCCGAACCCACGTGCAGCGACCCCACCGCGAGCCGACACCCCCTGTGCCGACCCGCTCGATCCGTCCTGGCTCGTTCCACCAGATTCCCAGGCGGTGCTCGGCACGGGGGCACAGGCGGAGCGGACGTACGCGGCAAGGTCGGCGGTCGCGTCGGCAGGGTCGCTCGGTCGATCCGAGCCGCGCCCTTCGCCGAGCAGGAAGAAGCGTACCGTCCCCGTTGCCATGAGATCGGCAAGCTGCGACGTGGTCAGGATACGATCCCACCCCTGGTAGCCCCCGAGCGCCATCGCCGGCTGGTTCGACATCAGCATGAACAGGCTGGCGAGCGACGAAGTCGGCGTGGCGACCAGGAAGCGCGCCGAGCCCTGATGCGCTTCGAGGTAGCGGACGAGCGCCGGATCGAGGCTGTTCCACTGCTCGCCGGCGAACGTGAACGCCATGCCGCCACCTCCACGCGGCCCGCCGATGCCCTGGCCACCGATGCCCTGGCCACCGATGCCCTGGCCACCGATGCCCTGGCCACGATCCGGCCGCGCTCCACCCGGGCCGGGCGGAGCGGACGGCCCGCCAATCTGCCCGCCCGGCAGCATGCGACCCTGGCCCGGTCCGTTGGCGCGGGGTGAGCCATCCGGGTGGCTCGTGCCAGGATTGAATGGAAACGGCCGGCCGTCGCCGCTCGGCAGTCCGGGGAAGCCACTCGGCTGGCCCGACGCTCCACCAGGCCAGCCGCCCAGGAGACCGCCGAGCGTCCCGCCAGACTGGCCGCCGCGTGGTCCTGAGGCGGCACCTGGCCCTGAGGCCGCACCTGGCCCGGCCTCAGGTAGCCAGGCGCCGCCGGCCCCATCCAATGCTGAGCGAGCCGCCCAGACGCCCGGGCCGGCGAGCAGCGCCAGTACCCCAACCGCCACAGCCGCCCCGGCCAGGGGCGAGCGCCGCGCGCGACACCGTACGACCAGCGTCAGCGCGGCGCACACACTCAGGCCAGCCACTGCTGGAACGAGCGTGCTCCCCCAGGCGGGGCTACGCGCGAGCATCACCAGTTGCAGCGTGGCTGTCCCGAGCAGGCCAAGGGGGAGCAACAGCACGCCCCAGGTATGCTGCCGGTAGGCGCGCCAGAGCGCCGCCACGCCGATTCCGCTCAGAGCCGCGATGGGCGGCGCGAGCATCACGAAATAGTAGAGGTGGTAGAAGCGGGCGGCCGTGAAATAGGCGCCCCAGGCGAGCAGCCAGCCGCCCCAGAGGACGAGTGCAATCCGTCGCCGACGGAGCCCAACACCATCGTGCTCGTGGCTGATGGCCGTAGTCGCCGCCTGCCCCGCTGTCCCGCCCGTCCGATCGGGCACCGCCGAATCGTTCCCTGGGCGGGGGTACAGGCGCCGACTGCGCGCGGCCTGCCAACTGGCGACCACCAGACCCACCAGCGCCAGGGGCAGGAGCCAGCTTGCCTGATCCGCCACGCCGGGTCGCACCAGCCGCGAGGGTCCGGGCGCTCCGATCTGTGGGGCGAACCCCGGTGCGACCGTCAAGTCAATGGTGATGCCGGGTAGGTTCGGGAGCGGGATACGCTCGGCGAGCGCCTGCGTCAGCCGACCAAGGCCGTTGTAGCCGAGTGCCAGACTGAGCGCTGAGTTCGAGCCACTCGAACCGACATACGGGCGCTGGTCCGGCGGGGTGAGGTCGACAACAACCGACCAGGACAGCGAGACGACGCCGAGTACGACGGTCGCGAGCGCCAGGTTCCCCACGCGGGCGCGCAGCCGGCTGGGCGCCCAGAGCAGATACGGCAACCAGAACGCCGGCAGCGTGGGGAACGCCTGGAGCATCTTGACGTTGTAGCCAAGCCCCACTAGCGCGGCGCTGACGAGCAACATCCCGAGCCGGCCACGCTCGGCAGCAAGGCTCGCCGCCCAGGCTGCCAGCAGCAGGACCAGCACGAGCAGGCTATCCATCGTGTTGTTGCGGGCTGTGACGACGGCGACCGGAGTGACGGCGAGCGCCAGCCCCGCCACGAGCCCAGCCATTGGCCCGAACGTGCGCCGCACCAGCCAGAAGACGAGTCCTACCGATAGCAGCCCGGCGACGATCTGCGGCAGGAACAGGCTCGGGCCGCTGAAGCCGAAGAGGGCCGCGCTGGCTGCTTGCACCCACAACCCGAGCGGCGGCTTGTCCACCGACACGAACCCGCCGCCATCGAAGGATGCGAAGAAGAAGTTGTGCCAGGTCGTCAGCATGCTGCTGACCGCGGCGGCGTAGTAGGTGTTGCCGAAACCCTGCCGGTCGAGCCGTACGAGCATCAGGAACGCGGCCAGTCCGAGGATCGACAGGCCGCCGAGGAGCTCAAACGCCAGGGCCTGGGATTGCCGCCGGCCAACGAGCCAACGTGCGCCCCTTACTGCCTGTAACAGTGGGGACGACGTCCTCTCGCGAGTCACTGGTCCTCGCGTGTGCGCCCACCCTTCGCAGTCGCCTCCTCGGATCGGTCTCGCATCACGAAAGATAAATCGGTCGCCGAGGAGATAGTTCGCCAGTGCGGCGATGCCGATCCCGAAGGCAGAGGCGATCGGATCAGGGACGGCTCGCTGCGCGCCGGCGAACACCAGCATGTTGAGCAGAGCCGTACCCGCAATCGAGACGTGGAAGCGTGCCCAGCGCGCTCGGATCGAGTCCACGGAGGGAGCGCGGTCGGCCCAGGTGAACGCCTGACCGAGCATGAAGTTCATCTGAGCCGCCACCAGCAGCCCGACGCCGTTTGCCAGGAGCGCCGTCATGCCGACCGCCTCCAGGGCGCGCAGCAGCCCAAGCTGAACCAGCCCGGCCGTGCCGCCGGTGAGCGCGAAGCGGAACGGCCGCAGACGCGTCGAACGGAGGAGCATGCCCACCCGCGTGCCGGCCGGGTGCTGGGCTCGGACGACGGGAGGCGCCGCGCTCATGCCGCCGGCGCCCGCGCGCCGCCACAGTCGTACAGTTGCACGGACGAGCCGCCAAGCTCGCTCGCTGGGACCAGGGGGCACGTGGACTGCACCCAGCCGGCCGTTGCACCGCGAGCCCCGCCCGGCCCGCCGAATCCGCCTGGGCCGCCGAGCAGAAAGAAGCGCACCTCGCCAGCCTGGATGCGTGCCGCGAGTCGATCGATCGTCAGGATCGGGTCGCTGCCGAGGAAGCCACCCAGCGCCATGACCGGCTGCCCGGTCGCCAGAATGATCGGTGCCGCGCTGTTGGCGTTCGTGGTCGCGACCAGATATTTCGTGTCGCCGCGATTGGCCTGGAGGAAGGCGATCACCTCGGCCTGCGTGCCAGGGCCGCCGGGGCCGCGCCCGCCATCACGCGCACCTCGTGCAAAGGCGCCGCCATCCCGGCCGTCCATCGGCCCAGCACCGTCGTTCGTGCTCCCCGGTGTCATCTGTCCGTCGCGGCCGTCAGGGCCATTCAGGTTCGGAGCGCCATCCGATGCGCCAGGAAATCCACCGGGAAGCGGGAAAGCGCCGGAGCCAGCGAAGGCACCGCTGCCAGGGTCGGAGAAGCCGCCGCCAGTGACGTTGCCTCGCTGCGAGGGACCGGCTGCCGGCAGACCGCCGAGGGGCTGGCCGCTGAGCGCCGGCAGTCCGGCCCAGACACCTGGGGCGACGAGCAGGGCCAGCACGCCAAGTGAGGCCGCGAGTCTGGCCGTCAGGGTCAGGCGCGAGCCATCGCGGAGCACTCGCACGCCGTACCGCACCCCGAGCAGGGCGAGCGCTGCAACCGCCGCACCGCCGAGCACGATCGGCGTCAGCCAGATTGCCCAGGTGGGGTATCCGTTCAGGATGTACGCCTGGACCCCGGCCGTCGCCAGAAGCGCGAGCGGCAACAGCCAGCCGAGCCGGCGTCCGTGCCGCAGGGCGGACCAGGAGCCCCAGACGCCGATGCTTGCCAGCGCCGCGACAGGCGGCCCGAGCATCACCAGATAGTAGCGGTGGAAGTAGCCGGCGACGCTGAAGAAGGCGCCCGCGACCACGAGCCAGGTGCCCCAGAGCAGGAGCGCCTGCCCCCGCCGATCCCGCGCCAACTGACGGCGGTGCGTCCAGGCCGACCAGCTACTCACCAGCATACCCACCATCGCCAGTGGCAGGAGCCAGCTTGCCTGTCCCGCGAGTTGTTGATTGAGCAGCCGGAGCAGGCCCGCCGCGCCATTCTCGCCGGCGCTGCCGGGACCGCCGAAGCCGCCCGGCCCACCGGGGCCGCTCTGACCGCGGCTGTCGACGCCTTGCCCCACCTCTCCGAACAGCCGGCCGAAGATCCCGCCGGACTGGCCGAGTGCCCAGCTCCGGCCCATCAGCCGTTCGAGGCCGTTGTAGCCGAGCGCGAGGTTCACGGCTGAGTTGTCCTCGGTCGAGCCTACGTACGGCCGCTGGTCAGCGGGCGTCAGATCGACGACGACTGGCCACGCGAGGGACACCGCCAGCAGCACCGCACCGGCCAGCATCAGGTGACCGATACGGACGGCGCGGTGTATAGGCGCGGCGGCAAGATAGAGCAGGAAGATCGCCGGTGCCACCAGGTACGCCTGGAGCATCTTGATCTCGAAGCCGAGCCCGAGCGTCGCCGCCGCCACCAGCAGCCAGCGTAGCCGTCCTCGTTCGACGGCGAGTGTCGCTGCCCAGGCCGCAAGCAGAACGGTCAGCACCAGCAGCGAGTCAATGGTGTTGTTGCGGCTGACGGCGACACTGACCGGCATGACCGCCAGCGCGAGCGCAGCCAGCAGCCCGGCAGTCGTGCCAAAGGCGTGCCGCACCAGCACGTAGAGCACGGCAACCGAGGCAACCCCTGCTAGCGCCTCGGGGAGCAAGACGCTCCAACCCGAGAAGCCGAACACCTTCGCGCTGATCGCCTGGATCCAGAACCCCATCGGCGGCTTGTCGACCGAGACGAACGCGCCCGGATCGAACGAGGCGAAGAAGAAGTTCCGCCAGTTCTGGAGCATGCTCAGCACGGTGGCGGCGTAATACTCGTTACCGTAGCCCTCGCGGCTCAGCCCAACGACGTTGAGCGCGGTCGAGAGCAGCAAGATCGCGCCGAATGCGAGCCGCTGCCAGAAATCGGCCAGGCCGCCGTGAGCCGCCTGCATCCCAGATCCGGTTGAACCTTGTGGGCCGCGTGACGATGGTCGTGGTGCATCTTCAGGCGACCGATGGGTGGCGGGTGAATCAGGAGTGCCACCGTGCGTCGGCCCTGGCGGACCGGCGGCCGATCGCTCCGGGGTGCCGGTCGGGGAGTCGAGGGAACCGCCGTTCGGCGGGCGAACCAGCACCCGCCGAACGAGGGCTGGGATGAGGCTCGGGGATCCGTCGAGCGGCAGCCGCCGAGCGCGTATCTGAGTACGATCGGTCACGGAATGCCCCAATCGGTATTCGGGACGAGCGGACCTGGCAGTACTGTCAGACGTGCCGTCAGGCCTGCCGACGGGCATGCGGTTCACACGGTGCGTGGCGCTCCGGCAGCGACGGGCCGTCGCTGCTGCATGCGACGCGCACGCGGATCGGTCGCAAGCTCGCCATCGAGATGGCGCCAGAGTTGGAAGAGCTCGACGAACGCCCGCGCAATGACGGCTGGTCGAGCGCCGCTAGCGCTACCGGCCGTACGCGGAAAGTGTTGGACGGGCAGTTCCCTGACGCGGAAGCCGAGGCGGCGCGCCTTGACCAGAAACTCGGCGCTAAAGGTCGCGCCGTGCGCGTGCACGGTCAGGCTGTCCCAGACGTGCCGCCGGAACAGCTTGAACGCACAGTCGACGTCGCGCGCGGTGTACCCGAAGAGGCTGTTGACTAGCAGCTTCCAACCCCAGGCATTCAGTAACCGCACGGGCGGATCGGCCCGCTTCTCGCGCCAGCCGATCGCGAGATCGGTCGACTCATCCAGCGCGGCCAGAAAGCGGCCAATCTCGCGAACGTCGAACTGTTCGTCTCCATCGGTCATGAAGATCACGTCGCTGCGGGCGGCGTCGAAGCCGCTCGCAAGCGCGGCGCCGTAGCCGTGATTGACAGCATGAGTGACGACACGGAGGCGTGGCTCGGTCTCGATGAGGTCCGCCAGCACCCTGGCCGTACCGTCGCGCGAGCCGTCGTCGATCACGATCACCTCGAAGTCGTCCATCAGGGCTTCGAGAACGCTCACCACGCGGCGCACCGAGCGCTCGATCGACGCGACTTCGTTGTACGCGGGAAGCACGGCCGAGACACCTGACCGGGCTACCTGCCCGGCGGGCGCGCCGCCGCTCTCCCGTGCTGTCTCATTCATGCGGTCTCCAAGTCTCGTGCCTGGTCGTTCGGGAAGCACCGCACTCCTCGGTCCTGGGCTGCCCCTCTCGCCCACTGGCTACCCCCTCTCTCCCGCGTGCAGGAGAGAGGGGGTGAGTGGGTAGCCTGAGCCGTGGCGTGGGGGTCTCAGCGCCCGCCTGACCGGCCGCCCCGGTCCGGCTTGTTGCCGTGCCCCGGCTGTCCGGACGGCATCTGACCGTTCATCATCTGGTCGATACGGTCGGACACCCGTTGCTTCGCCTGAGTGGCCTGGTCACTGGTAAGGCGGCCTGCCGATACCGCCTGGTCGATGCGCGCGTTGGCATCCTGCTTCAGCGCGTTCGCTACGGTCGATGGATCGACGTTGTGGGCGCGTGCCACGTCGGCCAGCGACTTGCCGGGTAGCTCCTGCCGGAGCTGGTCGGCGCTGATACCGATCGCGCTCGCTGCCGCGTTCAGGCCAGCGGGGCCGCCAGGACCGCCACGCCGGCCGGGGCCATGCCCCTCGAAACCTCGCGGGCCATCAGGGAGGCCGAGATCCTTGCGAGCGTCGGTGAACGCCTGCCGGAGCTGATCGGGTGAGACGTTGAGCTTCGCGGCAACGGCCTTGAGCAGTTGATCGCGGTGATCCTGCCGCTGCTGGTGTAGACCCTGTGGGCCGCCCCCGCGTTGCCCAGGTGCGGGACTGGCGGCCGGCGCAGGCGTCGCGTCAGGCGCCTGCTGCGCGGCGGCGACGCCAAGGCTCGCCCCGACGACGGTCAGGGCGGCTGCACCGGCCATCGCCGTGCGCTTGAATGACGAAAGCTTCACGATCGTTACCTCTGCTACTCGAGCGACTCGGCGAGTGTCTCCCGCCGGTATCTGAAGGGTCACATCCGGACCTGAAGGCCCCAGACCAGAAACCTGGGGGTTTGCTGAAGATGACCTGGGATGACCTGGGACGGCGATATAGTTCGGGCATGGCCACGCTCGTTATGCGACGCCCGTTTCTGGCTGGTCTACTGGCCGTAGCGCTGGTGGTCGTGCTCCTGTTCGGGGGTCGAGCCGCCTTGCGCCTGACCTATCGACTGACCCGACCGCCGCCGCCACCGCGCGAGACGAACGTGGACAACATCGCTGGCTGGATGACGGTACCGTACGTCGCGCGAGCGTACCGGGTGCCGCCCAGCGTGCTCTTCGACGCGCTCGGCATCCCGTTCGAAGGTCATCGCGCCACCACGCTCGACGACCTCGCGGCTGAGACCGGCCGGACACCGGCGGACGTGCTTCAGACCGTCCGAGACAGTGTGACCGCGTGGCAGGAAACCCACCCGCCTCCACCGCGCGGACCGGGTGGCCCCGAGCGCACACGCCCCGGGCCAGCCAGCCACATGCCAGCAGGAACTGACTTGCGTCTCATGCAGCCAGCAACGGCGGAGCGGCGGCTCGCGTGAGCGACATCGCCACCGCGCTGCTCGCCTGGCTGGTCGTCTATAGCTACCCGGTTGTCGGGCTGACGGTGCTGATCGCGGCCATTGGCTTTCCAGTCCCGAGCACGGTCATCGTCCTTGCTGCTGGCGCGCTCTCGGCCGAGGGCGACCCGGAACCGTTCATCCTCTTCGGCGTCGTTCTCGCGGCGGCGGTGACGGGCGACTTGACGAGCTACACGATCTCGCGGCGTGGCGGTGAGGCCATCGTGAGGCGCTACGGGCCGCGCGTCGGACTTCCGCCTGAGCGGGTCGCGGCCTTCGAGCGTCGCTTCGAGCGCTGGGGCGGCCTGCTGGTGGTAGCGACCCGCTGCCTGCTGACCGGGCTGGCACTCCCAACGAACCTCGTGGCCGGCGCGAGCGGCTATCCAGCCTGGCATTTCCTGGGCGCCTCGGTCCTCGGCGAGAGCCTCTGGGCCGGCGGGCTCGTCAGTCTCGGCTGGTGGTACGGCGCGAACTGGGTCGGGCTCCTCGACTACCTGAACGATACGTTCACGGCCGTCTCGGCGCTGGTCCTGGCCGGCATCCTGCTCTACGCCCTCACCCGGCTCGTGCGAGCGAGAACGCCGGCATCGAGAATCGGGAGTTGAGCGCGGCGAGTGAGGACCCAGGTGAGAGCGCCCAGGTCTCCATCATCAAGACGTGTGTACGAGGCCGTGGTGTCGTTCCGGCACCCGCTTCTCGGCACCTCGGTTCTTGACGGCTACCGATCGATCGCTGAGGCCGTGTTCCCCGCTACTATGTAGGAGTGCAAAGTAGCGAACTGACGCTCGACACCCGGAGCAGACGCTTCGTGGATCTGACGGCAGCGGTGGAAGCCTTCTGCCGGCCGCACGGCGACGGCCTCGTCAACGTCTTCGCGCCGCATGCAACGGTGGGCGTGGCATTGATCGAGACCGGCTCCGGATCCGAGGAGGATCTGGAAGAGACACTTGGGCGGCTCCTACCCCGCGATGGCCGCTGGGTCCACCAGCACGGCTCGCCCGGCCACGGCGCCGACCATGTTCTGCCAGCCTTCGTAAGCCCATCGCTGGTGATCCCGGTGCTGGGCGGCCGGCCGGCGCTCGGCACCTGGCAGTCAGTCGTGCTGGTGGACACGAACCGCGACAATCCGGTCCGCACCGTCCGCCTGAGCTTCATCCCCGGCTGAGCGCTGCCGGCTCGAGCGGTGACGGCCGTGCCGAGCAACCCGGGCTGAGCATGCCGCCAGACGAGCGTGCGCTCGTCTGGTACGTCGAGTGGAGGGAGCCTCACACGCGTCGGGCAGGCGGCTCGTCCTCCCGGGGCAGTAGACCGAGGCGGAAGACCGCGTCATCCGGATAGTCGGGCTGGCCGTTGCTGGAGCCGCTCGCCGAGCCGTTCGCGCTTTCGGACGCCGTCGACGTGGGTCGAAGTCGCTCGATCGTGCCAATCGCCACGTCCAGGCGAGTCAATGTCTCGTTCATCACGACGACGAGATTGCCCACCTCGTCCCGCGGGCCACGGTAGAAGCAGCGGCCGTCGAGGCGACCCGTGTGGAGAATCTTCGCCGCCGTCCGGGTCACGTCTCGGACCGGCTCGAACGCCAGCCACGCGAGCACCCAGCCGGCCAGCGCTACTAGCGGAACCAGGATCAGGTTACCGATGACGAGCGCTGCCGCGAGGTGCGCCTGCGCCGGTTCTGGCAGCGTCGGGCCAAGTGCCAGGTAGAGCGCAGCGCTACCGCCGACGTGTGCCAGCGCCCCAACAACCGCGAATCCCGCCGTCAGCATCCCTCGAACCGACACGCCCGCGCTTCTCTCCCTGGCCGCTCCGTGCCGTTTATCCCGGCCGGTCAGTATTGTGTCACGACGAGCGCTCCCCACGGGACATCGTCCATGCGTGAGCCGGGGATACCCTGCATACCACGGCGTGTGCTCGCTCAGCCGGCGGCGCGGGCCAGTTGGAGCTTCAACAGCCGTTCGTCGAGCTCACGGACACGCTGTGAGAGCATCCGCAGCAGGTTCATCGCGAGGCGCGGCTGCTTCTGAAGCTCATCTCGGAACTCCCAGCGCGACAGCAGGGCACAGCGCGTCGGGGTCACGGCAACGATCGAGGACGAGCGCGCCTCGTCGTCCAACAGGGCCATCTCGCCGAACACCTCGCCCGGGCCAAGCGTCGCAAGCGCCGTCCGCGCCGACTCGCCCTCCTCCGGCTCGCGCACCACCTCGACCCGGCCGTCGAGGATCAGATAGAGCGTCACGGCCGACGCGCCCTGGCTGACGATCGTCGTCCCGGCCTCGAAGTCCCGGATCGTCATCAACTTCATCAGATGCGTCCGCTGTCGCGCGCTGAGGTGAGCGAACAAGGGGGCTGTACTCAGCGCTGTCTCGAGATTCATGACATCACCTGCTCGATCTCGCGGACCACCGCGAACTCGCTGCCGAACGACCGATCTGGTGTCAGATGGGGGATTTTGACCTGGGCTTCTGGCGCTCCGCCCCGTACCCGCTCCTGGCGGTAGGCATCGAACGTACCGGATTGAACGATCCGGAGGAGCGGCGGTCCCAGCCGCTGCGACTCGCGCTTGGTCTGGTACTCCACGTTCTCATCGCAGAGGGCGCGGTCCAGCCGCGCCACGAGCGCCCGCGCCTGCTCGTCCGAGAGCGCGCCGCTCGTCTCCAGAAAGACGGCGTAGCGGGGCGGGTTGGCGAAGTGCGGGACGGCGGCAAAGTGTCTCACCTGAGCGTCCAGGTCCAGCGCCTCGACGGCCGTCATCATCGCGGCCGTGACCTGCTGCTCGGCCAGCTTCTCGCCGGTCAGCGAGGTCATACCGCGGCCCTTGCGGACGAACTCGATCATCGGGACGTCGTGGTAAAAGTCGACGACTCGCACGATGTCGTTGATGTCGTAGCGGTACAGCCCGGCCGAGTTGGTGAGCAAGACGTAGTAGTCCCGACCTGGCTGGAGCGCCTCGGCGGTGTAGACCGGCGGGTTGGGCTGCTCACGCTCGTCGACCGGCACGAACTCGAAGAAAGTGCTGGTGATCGCCAGCGCGCCGGCCGCGCCAGCGTCCACGAGCGGGATCGAGCCGCAGCCCTCGCTCGCCATGTATCCGCGATCGCGGGTCGGCAGGTCCGGAAACCAGCGCTTCACCTGGCGGAAGTAGAGCGGCATGGTCCCGCCCTTCCAGCACGCGACGACTGCCAGGTCCGGCCAGATCTCGCGCGGGCGTAGCTCGCCAGACGCGCGCAGGTGCGACTGGAGCTCGTCGGCGCGGCGTGGATTCGGAGTCAGGTGGGGCGCGAGCGCGCGGGCCAGATCGGGCGGCAGCGGGGTGCCGAGGGCCGTCGCAGTACCCGCGCGCACGTCCGCGATCAGCCGCTCGGCGTGCACCTGGAGCTTCTCGCAGAGCAGCACGATCGACGACGGGTTGAGCGTCGAGATTGCTGACACCGGCGCGTCGACAGCGAGCCGGAGCGTCAGGTAGTACTTCAGCTCGATGTCCTTGACCAGCGCCACCTCGTACGGCAGCACGAAATGGCGGCGGATCAGCGCCGGCTGATTCTTGATGACGTACCCGGACATCGCGCCGTAGGCGATCCCGGCCGGCGTGTGTCCCTCGACGTCGGACGACGACGTCACGAGGAACTTGCCATCGGCCGCTCCAGGGTGATCCGAGAGCAGCCGCCAGGTGTGGACCTGAACCGCGTGGTTGTACTCAGCCAGCGAGGAGGGCGTGACCGGGATCAGCTTCTGCTTGCCGGTCGTGCCGCTGGTGGTGGCGAACATCTGTGGGGCGTCGGCGGTGAGCATCTTCTGCTCGCCGTTCGCCATCCGCTCGATCCACGGCGAGAGCGACTCGTACGAGTTGATCGGGACGTTCCGCTGATAAGCGGCGATACTGGAGGTGCTAGCAAATCCGTAGGCTCGGCCGTACTCGGTATCGCGGTTGCGCCGGAGGATGGTCATCAGTCGCAGGTGCTGGGTCGACTCGAGGTCTCGGGTGGTCTGCTCGAAGCGATTCGCGTCGGCCAGCCAGCGCCACAACTGGCTCGCCGCAAGGGCCGCACTTCCAAGCGACACGTCCATGACGTCATCCCTCCACCAACGAGAGAAGCCGAGATCGAGAGGCGGCGGCCGCGTCGAGTGTGACGCGGCGCCGACCCAGCGCCAGCACCCGCGCGCGCGGCACCCGCACGCCCAGACCGGGGCGATCGAGCGGGGCGCCCCACCCGCCAGGACGGATGGTCAGATCCTCGGCGGTGAGGTCGCTCCGGAGCAGGAAGCGATTGTCGGAACCTTCGAGCCAGCGGAACCCCGGACGGGCAACGGTCGCGACGAGCCGTCCGGCTGCGCTCAAGATGCCGCTCTCACCGACCTGGGCGCCTAACTGACAGGTTAGCCCGGCGCGCCGGGCAATCTCCACAATCTCGAGTGCGGCGAGCGGTCCGCCGCACTTCGAGACACGAATGTTGAACGCCGTACACGCGCGCATCTCAGCCAGCCGCCGAGCATCGTCTACCGAGCGCAGCGACTCGTCGACGACGACATCTTCGGGGAGGTCGGCCGTCAGCCGGCGTAACCCGTCAAGGTCGTCGGCCGGCACCGGCTGTTCGTACGCTCGGATGCCGAACTGACGCAACCGCGCCGCCATCGCCAGCGCCTCATCGGCTGTCCAGGCACAGTTGGCATCTGCACGGAGCGTGATGCCAGGTCCGAGGACGCGCCGCGCGAGCCGGGCGGTCGAGACGTCGGCGGCCTCGCCACGTCCGACCTTCAGCTTGACGTCGCGGACGCCGTAGAGCCGGAAGAAGGCAAGAATACCGAAGAGCGCAGGCCCGTGCGCGAACGGCACGACACCGCTGTAGCGCACGCGCGACCGAGCCTGACCGCCGAGCAGCGCCTCGGCCCGGAGCCCAAGGCGCTTGCCAGCCGCGTCGAGCAACGCAGTCTCGACCGCGCACCAGGCTGCCCCCGGGGCCGAGCCATCGGCATGGAGGTCGTCGCGGAGCGTGCGAATCGCCTCGGCCACCCGCGTCGTTGGCAGGCTCGTACCGACGAGAGCCGGCCCGTAGACGTCGGTCACCCGCCCATGAGCGCCGCCCGTCGTCTCACCGGTCACGTAGTCACGGGGGACGCCTTCGCCGTAGCCGATCGTGCCGTCGTCCAGGTGGACGGCGACGATGACGTTGCAGGAACTGGCGCGGGTTGCCAGGGCGTGTCCGAAACTGAAGCGAAACGGCAGTTCGAGCACCATCGCCTCGAGGCGCTCGATCCGCATGGCGCCGACAGGGCCGCTCGGCAGCACGCCGAGACGCGCAGCGGGCACGACGTTGCTGCCCGCGCTCCGCGTCAGTTGGATCCGTTCACTCCCCATCGCTGGCCTCCCCCCGCCCGTCCTCATATCTGCCCTCATACCCGCCCTCATGCCCGCCCGAACGTTCGCTCGAAGACAGATGCGCCAGCATCCACGCGAGCAGGTCGGCGCGATACGGCGCCGGGTCCGGCTCGAAGTCGAGGGTGTGACCCGCACCCGGGTAGACGACCATGGCGCGGTCAGCCGAGCCGATACGCTCGAACCATCGTCTGGTGGCCTGCACGTCCATCATCAGATCCGCATCGCCAATCTGGAGCAGCAGGGGCAGCCGCAGCCGGCTCGCGAGGCGGTCGCGTCGTCGGTCCAGCCGTCCGGTTTCCCAGAAGAAGCGGGCTGTCGCGGTCAGCAGCCGGAGCGGGTCGCGGCGGACGAAGTCCTGGCGCGGCAGCTCGGCAGTGTACTGCTCCGGCGTCAGCGGGATCGCCAGCCGGAGCCGCGGCCACACTCGGTAGGCGACGAGGACGAGCAGCCGCCGGCCGAGGGTCAGGCCGATGCGCGGCGCGAGGCCGGGGTACGGCAACAGCAGGCCAGCAAGCCGATCCTGGCGCACGGCGGCGTAGGCGATGGCGAGCTTGGCGGCCCAACTGGAGCCGGCCAGGAAGATCGGGCGCCCGGGCTGCTCGCGCTGAACCTGGGCAAGCACGCGGTCGAGGTCGTCGAGCGCCTGCCTGCAACTGTCGAGGTGGCCGCGCACCCCCTCGCTCCGGCCCGAGCCGCGCCGGTCAGGCGCGTAGACCGCAATACCTCTATTGGCCAGGAACCGGGCTGTCTCGTCGAGCCACCCGCTATGGCTGGCGATTCCGTGCAAGAAGACCAGGCTCGCGTCGGTGTTGCCCCGCTCGGGGAGCCAGCGCCTGACGTGCAACCGCACCCCGCCCGGCACGCGAACCGTGAGCGCGGCGCCCGCATCCTCGGCCGTCGTCTCGGCCGATGGACTGGCTCCATCCGGCCATCCGTGCACCATGCCGACCATAGCAGCCCACACCTCCGTCGCATCCACGCCACGGAACGAGTCGGCCGCGAACGAAGCGGTCGGCCACCCGAGGCACTCGCCGATCGACGATCCAGGAATCCGGCGATCCGTCGAACGGGTCGCCCAGCGGATCCAGGTTCAGGGTACGGCAAGGCTCACACCGGGTCAGCCAAATGTACCACGTCTGTGATGTCACGGTGCGAACAGGTTCGCCCGGCGGTGGGTCTCGTACGGACGTATCGTCCCAGTCAGCATCTCGCACCGAACGGCCAACTACAGGAAATAGCGCTGGGTCAGTGGAAGCGTCTCGGCCGGTGGCAGGTCGACCGGCTTGCCGTCGATCTCGACCTCCAGGGTGTCCGGGCTGACCTTCACAGCCGGCGTCGCCTGATTGCGGACGAAGTTCAACTTGGTGAGCGGGCGAGCGTGTTTGACGGGCGAGAGCCGGCGTCGCAGGTTGACCCGCTTCGCCAACCCATTGTCGATGGCCGCCTGCGACACGAACGCCACCCCCAGTGAGGCCGGGGCGGCCCCGTGCGATCCGAACATCGGGCGATAGATCTGGGGCTGCCCGGCGCGGGTGCTATCGTTGCCGGAGCCGACAGGCCCCCAGGCGACGAACCCGCCCTTGACCACGAACTGCGGCTTGACGCCGAAGAACTCGGGCCGCCAGATCACCACGTCGGCGAGTTTGCCGATCTCCAGGGAGCCGACCTCGTGCGCCAACCCCTGGGCGATGGCCGGGTTGATGGTGATCTTGGCCAGGTAGCGGAGCACCCGCTCGTTGTCGTTGCGGTCCTGGAGGCCAAGGTACTCCTTCATGCGATGGGCCATTTGCCAGGTGCGGGTGACGACCTCACCGATCCGCCCCATCCCCTGGGAATCGGACGACACCATGGCAATGGCGCCACGATCGTGGAGCACCGTCTCGGCGGCGACCGTCCCTCCGCGCGCTCGCCAGCGAAGCGCGGCGGCATCCTCATCGAGGAAGCCGTGCATCCGATGGACCACCATCTTCATGTCTGGATACTCGGCCAGGCTGTTGACGGTGTACGGGATGGTCGGCGTGGTGGAGGAGCCGAGGACGTGCGCGTACGAGCACAGCTCCAGTACGTTGGGGTGACCGCCGCCCAGCCCCTCAACATGGTAGGCGTGGATGGTGCGGCCGTTGATGGCGGCAAGCGTGTCCTCGATCTCGCCGGCCTCCTGGTGCGAGTCGGTGTGGATGCAGACCGGCACGTCGTAGCGCTCGGCCACGGTGAGCGCGGTATCGACGACGGTCGGATAGCCTGCCGTATCCTCGTGGATCTTGAGGCCGCCGGAGCCCATCTCCAGGTTGCGCTCGATCGGCCCCGGATCGGCGGCGCTGCCCCGGCCGAGCAACTGGACGTTGAGCGGGAACGCCTCCCAGGCTTCGAGCAGGCGATGGAAGTTGTATTCAGGGTTCACACCCAGATCGGAGACGTGGCCGTAGCCCATCCCGACGATCGTGGTGGTGCCGGCCGAGAGGGCGGCCGGTATCAGGCTGGTGGTCGAGAGGTGGACGTGGCAGTCGACGATGCCGGGCGTCGCGATCAATCCCTCAGCCATGATCCAGCCGGTATTGGCGCCGGAGAGGACGGTGATGTCGTCGGCAAGGTCCGGGTTGCCGGCCCGCCCGATGGCAGCGATTCGACCGTCCTTGATGCCGATATTGCCCTTGAAGATCCCGAGGACGGGATCGAGGATCAGAGCGCCGCCGACGATCAGGTCGAGCGCGGTATCCCGCTTCTCACGACCGGTCATCTGCATCGCGTCGCGAATCGTCTTGCCGAAGCCCCAGAGAGTTTCGTCGCCGTAAGCCGTCTCGTCCCGCTCGACCTCGACGAGCAGGTTGGTGTCCCCCAGGCGCACCCGGTCTCCAACGGTCGGCCCGTACATCCGGGCGTACAGTTCCCGCTCGATCTCGAAGGGCATCTGGCGCTCCCGTAGGCTCGAGTCAGGATGGCATCATAGCCAACTGCGCCGCATCAACTCCGCATCCAGCATCGCCGTCTGGTCGGCAGACCGCCCACCGCTCCCACGACACTGGCGGTAGCCTCCACAGACCCAGGTCACGGCGACGTGGTTCGACAGTGAGTACGTTCCATACTCGATGTCCGCATGATTCTCGGCACCTGCCGCGGCCCGAGCGTGCCTCGCCCGAGCCAGGCCGCACAGCGGCCGATGTTCGACCGTCGTAGCTGCACAACCTGGCAGGCCGGCGGCGTGATGCGGCGGGATCGGCAATGGAGCGGAGCCGGCCGAGGAAACCCGAGCTGTACTTGCGACCAGGTACCACGGCCGCGTACCTCCGGTTGCGAATCTCGTGAGCCAGACAGAACTGGTGGGAATCGGCATCGACCATCCCTGGGGGGGGCCACGGGCCGGACACCACACCTCGGGACGCGTCTCTCCAGGAGCCCGCCGACCGCATCAGCATTCACAACATGCTGGGGTGGGTAGGTCAGGCGACGATCCCAAGGAGAACGGAAGCCGAGGCTGAGCAGTGGGAATCCGAGCGGTGGTGGGAATGCCACGGCTCCGGGCTGACGTGGGCGCGAGGGAGGAGGGCGTGCCGGCAGAGGGCGACGGGATGATACGGTAGAGTGAAAGCGTGCGCACCGGCCGCACTAACCGTGCGGCCCGTGGCTGCGCGGGCCGCGCAGAACGTACGTGCCAGGTCGGTCGACGGCGAAGGAGCATAGGTGAGGATTTCTCGGGATGTGACGGTCGAAGGCCATGCGCGAACGGCGCCGCGAGTCGCCTCGCGCTCAGCGCGCGTGCCTGCGCGGCCGAGCGTCGTGGTCACCGCGGTCGGGGTCGCGCTGGTAGCGCTCGCGATGCGGCAGGCCGTGACCGGCGTCCCACCGATCCTCGGAGACTTTGGCCTCTCGCTCGGCGGCCAGTCGTTGCTCGTCGCGATCCCGGTCCTCTGCTTCAGCCTGGGGGCGCTCGCCGCTCCGGCCGCACGTGCGCGACTCGGCGAGGAGCGGATCGTCTTCGCTGTCGTGGCGCTCCAGCTCCTGGGGCTGGCGGCCCGAGCCATCTGGCCCGGCTGGGCGCTCTTCCCCGGTACGATCCTGGTCGGGCTGTCAATCGCCGTCTTGAACGTCCTGATGCCGGGCCTCGTCAAGCATCGCTTCCCGACTCGCCTTGGCCCAATGATGGCCGTTTACACGACTGCCATCACCCTCGGCGCGTCACTCGCGGCGGGTCTGACGGTGCCCATGTTCCAGGTCGCCAATGGGTCGGTCACCGCGGCCCTTGGGATCTGGGCGATCCCGGTCGCGTGCGCGCTCATTGCCTGGCTACCCCAGATCTGGCCGGGCGCAGCACTCACCCGAAGCTCGACGAACACGCATCGAAGCAGCGTCTGGCGTGCGCCCCTCGCCTGGCACGTCATGCTCTTCATGGGCATTCAGTCACTCCTCTACTACGGCGCGCTCTCCTGGCTACCCGAGATCTACCGCGATCGGGGGGTTGACCCGGTCATGGCGGGCTTCCTGCTGATGGCGTTCAACGGGCTCGGCATCGTCGGAAATCTGATAGCGCCGATCGTCGCGGTCCGGCTGCCCGATCAGCGGCCAGCCATCGCCGCCGTCGTCGCCCTCACGGCGATCGGTCTGCTCGGCATCCTGCTTGCACCCACGACGACCGCACTCTTCTGGGCCTGCGTTCTCGGCATCGCCCAGGGCGCGTCGCTCAGTCTGGCACTTCTGCTGATTGTCCTGCGCTCGGCCGATGCCGACACCGCCGCCCGGTTGTCTGGCATGGCCCAGTCCGGCGGCTACCTCATTGCGGCCGTCGGGCCGCTGGCGATGGGGCTCCTCCATACCGCTACTGGGGGCTGGTTCGGCCCGCTCCTGTTCCTGGTCGCCGCCGCCGTCGTGCTCTGGCTGCCAGGTATGCGGGCGGGTCGCAACGTCACCATCGGCGCGCCCGTTGCGGCCAGCCATTCTTAACCCGACCTGCGAAGGGAACCCCCAGGTCTGCCTGAGACGCCACTTGTGGACGCCACCTGTGGACGCCACCCCGGTCCTGGCTTAGCGCCTGTCATCCGTCCCCGGTGGTTCATCACCCTGCTGCGGGTGCCCGGTGTCCAGAAATCCGCGTTCGCGCAGCCGCTGGAGGGCCGTCCGCCGGTTCTCCTCTGTCAACGGACCGTCCACGAGGCCGTTGAAGCCATAGACTTCCCGCGAGCCCGCGTATGCAACGAGCCGGACCTCCTTCTCCTCGCCCGGCTCCCAACGGACCGTCGCGCCGGCCAGGATATCCAGGCGCATTCCGAATGCCGCCGCACGGTCGAATGCCAGTCGCCGATTGGCTTCGAAGACGTGGTAGTGGGAGCCGACGTGGACCGGCCAGACCGACGTATTCTTGATGCGCAGCGTCACCGTCTGTCGGCCGGCGTTTGCCAGGATCGGCCCGTCGCCGACGATCACCTCGCCGGGGATTCCGCGTAGTGCCTGCTCAGCCATGTCCACTCCAACCCCTCGTTCACGCAATCGGGGTGTGCACGGTGACCAGCTTCGACCCGTCCGGGAACAGGGCGTCGATCTGGAGCAGCGGGATCATTTCCGGTACCCCATCCATCACGTCGTCGCGTTGGAGCAGGCCGCCGGCATGCGCCAGCACCTCGGCGTAGGGCCGGCCCGCGCGAGCCTCCTCCAGAATCTCGTCACAGATCAGCGCGACTGCCTCCGGGTGATTCAGCTTGAGGCCGCGGCCTCGCCGGCGCCGCGCAAGCTCGGCCATCGTGAAGATCGTCAGGCGATCGACCTCTCGCGGGGTCAGTTTCATCGAGCCTCCATCCTTCCTAGCCGCGTCACCGTAGGCCGCACCAGTTCGTACCGCGTCGGCGCCAGTTCACGCGAATCGCGCACCTCATCGTCGGGACTGTGCCGGCTCCAGGTGACTGGTTGTGCTCCAACTGTGCGCCGACTGCATCTTCTGTCCAGCCCATATACCGATGGTGTCGCCTACAGCAGCGTGCCCGCGTCGATAGCCACGGTCTGGCCCGTGGTCGACGGGTTTCGGATCAACTCCAGCGCCACCGTCGCGACCTCTTCCGGTGCGACCGAGCGCTTGAGGGGCGCGTCCGCGCGCCGGGCGGCCAGAAACTGCTCGTCGGCATGGTTCCACCAGCGCGTCACCACCAGCCCCGGTGCAACGGCATTGACGCGAATCTCCGGGGAGAGCGCCAGGGCGAGGCATTTCGTCAGATGGATCATCGCGGCCTTCGAGACAGCATAGGCCATGCTGCTCCCGGTCACCCGCAAGCCGGCCACCGATGCGACGTTCACGATGGCACCCTCGCCCTGCTGGCGCATTGCCGGCGCGACGGCCTTTGCGCAGAGCCAGGCGCCCTTGACGTTGACCTGGAAGACCCGTTCCCAGGTCTTCTCGTCCATGCCTTCGAGATCCCGCATGGGGACGAACTTCGTG
Source organism: Chloroflexota bacterium (assembly GCA_020845495.1). Next base: position 105,423 of record JADLFM010000128.1, on the reverse strand, counting down.
AAGCCGGCGTTGTTCACCAGCACGTCGAGCCGCCCAAGCTCGTGCACCACCCGGTCGACCATCGCCGACACGTCGCCGCTGCGCGAGATGTCAGCCTGGACCGGGAGAGCACGCACGCCAGCCGCTTCGAGCTCGTGTGCCGTCGCGGTAGCATCTGCCTCGGACCGAGAGTAATTGACCGCCACGTCGGCGCCGGCTGCTGCCAGCGCCTGCGAGATCGCCTTGCCGATGCCTGTACCGCCCCCGGTCACGATCGCCACCTTGCCCTGAAGGTCCATCGCTCGCTGCCTCCACCAGTCTGACCCGTACCTGCGCCGGCACTGTCGCAGCGGCAGGCGGCCGTGTCAAGGTGTGCCCTGTCGAGTTGGCCGTCCGTCATAACGGTCCCGCGAGTCGGCCTGAAGCCGTCCGAGCGCGGACCGACGCCGCGGGCGCCTTCTAGCGCAGGCATCACACGCGCCGGGCATTCCGGCTGATGAGGTTCAATCGCGCGATGGCTGGAGCGGCGGGCGGCCGGTGCCCAGCCGTCCGCACGACGTATGGTCGCGCTCTCGATTCAGAGGGGTCCGGCACGCGGTTACGGCACACAAGCGCGCCAGAAGGTCGCAGCCCGTGGCGCACGGCGCGCACGGGCGCACGGAATCAACCCGCGCCGACGTGAGCCTGCACCAACAGGTCTTCCCGGCCAGCGTTCCGCGATCGCGGCGCCGCCGTTACCAGGTTTGTGCCCGACCGACCGATTCGGGCAGCGTCGACCTGGCCGTCAGACGCCGATGGGTGAGACCTGCAACAGGTCGGCGACGGCGCTCAGCATTCTCGCCATGGACGCGCCGGCTGAAGCCTCGATATCCCACTCGTCGGGCGAGAGGCGGCAGGCGAGATCTCGGTGAAGGCCGGCCATTTCTGCCTCAAATGCGCGGCCTAGTGTAGCACGCTCTGTTGCAGTACTCGCCTCTGGAAGGCGGTCAAGGAGCGTGGCAATCGCCTCTAGAATTGCGTCGAGCGTCATCCTCTCGACGAAGTCGTCCGGTTCCCAACTCCACTGCGGCACCGCTACCCTCCCTTGCGGCTGCGCCCGCACGTCCACGCCTGCCCCACGCTCCGCGAAGACGTTCCCCCAACATCGGAACGCCGGATCTGTCATGGCGCTTACGTGCTGTAACGACACTCTCTGTGTAGTGTGTCCGCACTCGCAAATCAGGTCACTCTGGTCCTCCACCAAAGCGATATCTCGGTGAATCCCGCCCGCGACCCGGCTATGGCCAGGGAAGTGCCAGCCCCACGTTGGCGTCGTCGGGCGCGACCCGCGCTCGCAGCGGGTGAGGTGCGCCCGCCTCGGCACGCCTTCATACGCGGCAGTCCGACCCATGAGTGCCAGAGAGATTTAAATCTCTCTGGCCAGTGCATCACTTCCGGCCCCTGCCGGTGCGTTCTATCTGGCCGAGAGGCCAGCCTCCTGAGGGCCGACGTTCCCATCCGGGGCCTCAGCGCCGGCCCTCAATCTTGACTCAGGGGACCGACAACGGCAAACCCGCTGAAAGGCGGGGACGCAAAGCACCAGGTCTACAGCCATGCTGGCTACGACGGCTGTGCTACCGAAGCTCCGGCAACTCGCAGTCACGCTCGCGCTGCCGGTGGTCCCAAGAAAGGCCCTGGCATGCGGTCGCGTTTCGTGCGTCTCGGCTGTCTCTGCATCCTCATGCTCGTCCTCGCCGGGCCGCCTCCGCGCCCGGCGAGCGCATGCCAGCCGTCGATCGTCGCCACATCGACCGTCGTGGCACAAGAGAATGGCGAGGTCACGGCGCTGCACGTCACCCTGGCTGCCACAAACGCGGCGCTCGTACACAACTGGCTCGATCGCGTCCAGATCACCGAGCGAACGAACGCCATCGTCGAGGTCGATGGCGTCCCCCTGACCGGTCCTGGTCTTCCGCTCGCACCGCGTGCGGACACAGCCTCCTTCGTGGTTCGGAAGGTCACCAGGGGACAGCCGTTCCTGGCACAGTACGTGGCGACCGACGCCTGCGGCGACATGCAGCGCTTCATCGGCGCCGGCACCGGCCAGGCTGGGCAGTCGTCCGCACGCGCTCCGACCCCCACGACGACTCGTGCGACGGCGACGGCGGCGGCGACGGCGACGGCAACGCCCCGCGCCACCGTCGCGCCACCGGGAACTGCCACCCCCTCGGCGACAGCCGCGGCTCCGTTCGCAGGCGGGCCTGCTGCTGTCACCGCCGGCACACTCACCCTGACCGCGACGTTCCAGAGCGTCGGGCTGGAGTGGACCTTTACTGGCGACGACGACCAGAATGCCACGGCTGAGGTCGCCTTTCGACGCGCCGTCGACTCGACCTGGCGCAAGGGGCTACCACTCTGGCGCACCGATGACGGCACCCTGCGCGCCTTCTACGGCTCCCTGCTTCTCCTCGACCCCGGCACGCTCTACGTGGTCCGGGTGACGCTCAGCGACCCGAGCGGCGTGTCTGGCTCGAAGACTGTGGCGGAGATGGTGACTACCCGCGCCGACAACGTTCCGCCGCGGAGCAGCCTCGTCCCAACCTACTTCGTGCGGATGGGCGGGGACGACGCCAACGCTGGCACGTCACGCGGAGCGGCGTGGCGCACCCTCGACCGAGCGGTTCGGATAGCCCCCGCCGGCGCGGTCGTCGAGGTCGGCCCTGGCTACTTCGACCATCCGACCAAGACTCGCACCCTCCCCCTGACCCTGGTCGCGCAGTACCCTGCCGTCGACGACAATCGGGTACCCATCTCGGCCGGGCTACGGAGCGTCGTCGAGAATGGGCCGGTCTCGGCCCCCACCGGCTCGGACGAGCCGAGAGCGGGGGTCTGGCAGCAGGTCACCCTGACCGGTCCCGGCCGAGGCGGCGCGCCGGCCGGAGCGTCATACACCGTCTGGAAATGGTCCGACCCGGCCCTCACCAAGATTCGACACCTGGGCTACGCAGCCACCCACGACGCGATGCCTGAGCGGGTCGCCATCTGGCAGAAGGATGCGGCTGACCTTGCCACTCCAGAAGGCTGGGCCGAGAAGTTGTTTACCAACCAGACCTACAACTACGGCGCGTACCTGAGCGGCCAGGATCTGTACCTTCGCTTACCGCCCAACGCGCCGTCTTCCAACCCGAACTCCCTGTTCGTGACCGCCGGGTCGGGAGTCGGACTGGCGCTCCACGGGGCCGATAGCCGCGCCTCCGGCTTCGAAGTCCGCTTCAGCGACTACGGCATTCAGTTCGGCCCGGGCGCAAACGGGATCATCGATCATAACCTGTTGATCGGGAACCGCTATGGCGTCGGCTTCAAAGGTGGGGCCGTCGGGCCGCCCTCCGTCTATGGCGCCGACGACGTGGTCGAATTCAACCGGATCGTCGATTCCAACCTCTGGACCGACGATCGGGAATCCCGGCCAGCGATCCCGTGGATCTTCATCAAAGACAAGATCCGGAACGCCAACGGCTCGCATTACGGCACCTCGGACATCGGGGCGGTCAGTGCGAGCAGCGCACTTTCGGGCAGCGGCACAGCCCGGCGTGTCGTCTTCCGTCGCAACACCATCGAGGGCACGTTCAACGCCGTCGGCGACGGCAGCAACAGCAGCTACGACCGCTACGCCGCCCAGGACATGGACGTTCACGACAACCTGATTCGCCACATTCCCGACGACGCGCTCGAGCCTGAGGGAACGGTCATCAACTTCCGGGCCTGGAACAACCGCATCGAGCAGGCGTCGACCTTCCTATCCACCGGCCCGGTCAACTTCGGACCGATCTACCTCGTCCGCAACGATGTCTGGCGCATCGGCAACGCCGGCGCCGGCGCCGACAACACCGGCGCGCGGGGTCTGGGCGGGCGTATCTTCAAGTACTCGGGAACGAGCAGGCCAACTGCGCGGGTGTTCGTCCTGCACAACACCATCTGGACCGACCAGATCGATCCAAACGGCATCGACGGCGGCGGCCAGAGCGCGAGCTCCGGCCCGGATACCGAAGCCTTCTACTTCCGCAACAACATCCTTCGGGCCAGCAAGGAGATCTTCGAGGCGCCGACTGGCCCTGGCCGCTGGAATGAGGACTACAACCACTTCAGCACCGGAGACCCGGCCCGAGGTCTGAAGTACGGCGCGCGCTACCGCACCGAGGTTGACGAATACCGAGCCGCGAGCGGCCAGGGCGCGCACACTAACGTCGCGAGCGACTTCATCACCCCACCGACACTCGTCAACCCAACGGCGGGTGACATGAGCCTGCCGCCGGGATCGCCGCTCATCGACGCTGGCATGCAGGTGCCAAACATCTCGGACCGCCCTGGCGTCGATTTCAGCGGCGCAGCGCCGGACCTGGGCGCTCGCGAGCGCCCATAAGCGTCACGCACCGACGGTGGGCGATGACGACGGGCCGGGCGTTGCTGCCTGGCCCGTCAGATGGCCGACGTTGGTGCGCGACGTTGGCAGGCGCTGCCCGGTGCCGTCGCGGCAGGCGTGCCTTGCCAGGCCGAGAGAGCGACGATACAATGCCGGCAACCACCAGTACCCGCGCCGGACGAGCGAGCGGCAGGCGGCCGAGCCGCTTGCCCAGGTCACGCCGTTCGTCGGGCTGCCCGCGAGTGGGCGCGCTCCTCCGGCGCGTCAGACGCCACCGCTGAACGCTGTGGAGCCGTGTGACATGCCCGAAGCGCCGGTCGCCGCGCAGCTCGTTCGGACCTTCCTGACGGTCCCCACCGAGACCTTCATCTACACCCAGGTCAGGCATCTCGAGCGCCATCGCGCCGTGGTCGTCAGCCGTGACCTGAACCACCTCGACCGCTTCCCGGGTGTCGAGCATCTGGCGTTCAGTCAGAAAGCCCACGGCCGGCCGCGCCGCCTGGCGGACGTCCTCTACTCCCGCCTGCGTGTAGCGTCGCCATACGAGCGGCGCTTCTTCGGCGGGGCGCTCCGAGCGGTCCGGCCAGCGGTCATCCACGGGCACTACGCCGTTGATACGGCCTACTTCGCACCGGTGATCCGGGGCACCGGCCGGCCGGTCGTGGTGTCGTGCTACGGCTACGACGTCTCAGACTTTCCACGTCGCTATCGGGGCTATGGCCGCCGCTACCTGCGCCCCTGCTGGGAGGCGGCCGACCGGATTCTGGCGATGTCCGAGGATATGCGCGCGGACTTGATCCGAATCGGCTGCCCAGCGGAGAAGATCCGGGTCCACTACCACGGCATCGATCTCCGACGCTTCCCGTACCATCGCCGAGACCACAATCCCGAGCGCGTGCGCATTCTCTTCGCCGGATCGCTGAGCGCCGAACGTAAGGGTGTTCGAGACACCCTTCACGCCTTCGCCGCTGTCTTCCGCGAGTATCCGGAGAGCGAGCTCCGCATCGCCGGCGACGGCACGTTCCGAGGCGACTACGAACAACTCGCGCGCTCGCTCGGGATTCGCGAGCGCGTCTCGTTTGCGGGATTCGTTCCGCACCATGAGTTGTGGCGGGAGTATCAGGCGGCGCACGTGTTCTGTCATCCGAGTCTCACGGCGTCAGACGGAGACAAGGAGGGTATCCCCGGCACGATCGTCGAGGCGATGGCCAGCGGGCTGCCAGTGGTGACCACCCGACATGCCGGCATCCCTGAAATGGTCGTGGATCAGGAGCACGGGCTGGTCGTGGCCGAGCGCGACCGGGCTGGCATCGCGGATGGGCTCCGCCGCCTCGTCGCCGATCCGGAGTGTCGCATCAGGATGGGTGCACGGGCCGCCGAACGCGCCCGCGAGCGGGGAGATGCCGTGCGTCAAACGCGTGCGCTCGAAGCGATCTATGACGAGGTGCTGGCGAACGCAGGCCCTGGCGCGGGCATAGCGTAACGGCGCGCCACCCGCCCGAGAGCGGCTAACGGAGACACCTGAAGGGATGCACACCAGGGCCGGCCTGGGGTCATGTCCCCTGGGTAGGCCCTCTATCTCGCTGGCGGATGATCGCGGCCGCGTCTCAGCATCGTACCAGCGCGAACAGGCCGTCGAAGACGCCCGGCAGCACCCACGCCTCGCCACACAGCCGAAGGTCCGCCTGCCGGAGCTCTGCGCGGATGCGCGAGCGCGTCATCGGGAACCGACCGGCGTCGTGACCCCGAACCTGGTGGAGCAGCGTGCGCCGGGTCTCGAGCCAGGGCGTCGAGACACTGAAGTAGAGGATGGCCCAACGGGCGGTACGGCGGACCTCCTCGAGCATCGTCGTCCGAGCGGCATCAGGCACCTTGTGATACAGCCGAACGCAGGTAATCCCGTCGAATGCGCCAGACTCGAACGGCAAGTGCTCGGCATCTGCGACGAGCAACCCTTCCAGACGAGAATCGGGACCGAGCCTGCCCGCAGCGCGCGCAAGCATCGACGTCGACACGTCGAGGCCAGTCGCACGATGGCCCTCATTCACCAGTTCTTCGAGAAAGCGGCCGCTCCCACAGGCGACATCGAGCACGCGCTGATGGGCCGGTACTCGCGCCAGCAGTGACCGAAACGCCGTTCGCTCGCTCCAGTTAGCGAGTTTGGCGGCGGGCGACGACCGGTAACGTGCGTCGTACCAGGCCGCGCCGCTGGCTTCGCGATACTCGCTCCGAACTCGGTAGCTCATCATGTCGCTCTCACGTGTTACTCGTATTACTCGCGCCGTGTGCCGTCAGTACCGTGTGCCGTCAGTACCGTGTGCCGTCAGTACCGTGTGCTGTCAGTACCGTGTGCTGTCAGTGCTGTGTGTGGCTCGCGTCGTGTGCCGGTGTGCCCGGGCTCGCGCACGCTCCCGCCAGTCGGGGGCTCGGCCGCGTCGGCGGGGCCGGCGGATGCGCGACTGTCGCCTTCATGCCGACGACGGCAGGCGTGACCCATCGGTCGTCCGGGCTGGCAACCAGGCGGTCCGCCGGTCCAAAAGCTCGCCAATACGAGTCAGCGCTTCGTCGGAGCGCCGATGACCCAGGAAGAGCGTGGCCAGCAGCCGGCTGAGCGTGGTCTCGACCAGATACGCCAGCAGCAGGGGAGGCACGATCTGGGGATCGATCTGGGGCATCCACCGCCGTCCGGCCGCGATCAGATCGCGCGCCACCGCCAGCGACGGCTTACCAGTCGCGAAGCTCCGATAGTCGAGCAAGTGGAAGCTGAACAGGTCGTAGAGCGGGATCATCTCCTGACGGGCGTTGTCCCAGTCATAGACGAACAGTGTCCCGTCTCGATAGCGGCGCGTGTTCCAGGGGCCGAAGTCGCGGTGCGCCAGGGCGAACGGTAGGTCCAGGTCGTCGAGCAGGCTGTCCATCAGCTCAATGGCCGGCATCAGCCGCGCCCGCCAATCGTCCGGCAGCACGGGCAAGAGTGTCTGAAGCTTCTGGTCCATGTCGCGGGCCATCTCAGACTCGCGGAACCGCATTCGCCGCTCGGTCGCCGCGGCGAGCAGGTCGAGGAACGCCCGGTGCGACGGCCCGAAGCTTGCCGGCCCGCCTGTCTCTGGCCCGGGCGCCAGGATGGAGGCGTAGGCCGACGTCACCTCGAACGTGCCGAGTAGTTTCGGCACCCGGCCGTCCAGCACCCGATGGCGGCCAAGCTCGCGCAGGCAGGCAACCTCCCGCTCGACCGTGGCACGGGCGACGTCGGACGCGGCGAGCTTGGCGTAGCCGAGGATCGTGCCGTCGCTCGTCATCACCTGGAGCGTCGTCTTCTGGAGCGCCTTGAGTTGACCCGTCTTCATGGCGAGCACGAGGTCGGCGCGGCCGAAGATCCCGGCGAGGCGCACCTCCAGTTCGGACGGCTCGCGGCGCGCCACCAGCACAACGTCTCCGGCCAGCCTCAGTGTGCCGCAGTACGCCAGGGTGGTGAGGGCGGCCTTCTTGAGCCGGTCTCGGTAGCGCCAGGGCGACACCAGCCCCAACCCGTTGACCGTTGCGCGACGGCCGGCCAGTGGAGCGAGCCAGTGGGTCGCGCCGAGCGAGGGCAGCGCCGCGAAGCCGACCGTGTAGCTGAAGCCGGCGGCACGGAGCATCGACGGGCCGACGCCGCGCGGCTTCACGAGCACCGCCGACCGGTAGCGTGTCAGATCGGGCAGCGCATGGGGCGTGGTCGCCCACCCGAGGTACCCTTCGGCGGCGCCATCCGCATCGTCGTCGAGGCGCTCCGCGAGAAGGTCGCGGAACGGCCCCGGCGCACCATCGACGACGAAGCGGGTATCCGGCGGGAGCAGTTGGAGCCATTCGACGGAGCGTCGATCCACCTTACTCGCCCTCACCGGGCGCTTCGCCCTGCCCGACGCGTTGAAGGGCGTGCTCGCGACCGGTCTCTACGTGCGCGGCATCATCGCGCTCGTCCTCAACGTGTTCGGTCGATCTGCGCGGGGTCGACGTGCGCCTGGCCGGCGCACGAGCGGTCGACCTGGGCTTGACCGACGTGCGCCTGACGGGCGTACGTTCAGGTGGCGTACCACCGGTCGCCGCCTCTTCGGTCGCGCTGGCTGACTCCGGCTGGGTCGTGGCTGGCTCGACTCCCTGGCTGATGACGACGTCTGTGGCCTGACCGTCGCCGAGCAGACATTCGTACGCGGCCAGCAATGCCTGGCGGGTGTGGTCCCAGGCCAGCACGTGTTCGACCCGCTCCCGCCCGGCCGCTCCGAGCCGCGCACGTAGCCCTTCGTCCTCGAGGAGCCGCACGATGGCCGCCGCGAAGGCATCCACGTCGTTGGGCGGGGCGTACAGCGCAGCATCCTGCGCCGAGTAGCGGGTCTCGCGCAGATCGAAAGCGACGACCGGGCGTCCAAGTGCCATGTACTCCATCGTCTTGGTCATGGTGTGGAGCTCGTTGAAGCCGTTGGCCGGGTCCGGCGACAGACAGACGTCGGCGGTAGACAGGTAGCGGATCAGGTCGGCATCGGAGATCCGACCGGTGAACTCGACGTCCTCATCCAGCCCCAAGTCGCCGGCGAGCCGGCGGAGGTCAGACACATGGTCGCCCGCGCCGATGAACGTGAAATGGACGTCGTGGCGGCCGAAGTCGTGGATGACGCGTTGCGCCGCGTGGATCGCCAGATCGACGCCGTCCTGCTGGCCCATCACGCCAACGTAGGCCACCAGGAAGCGCTTACCTCGCCTCAGCTCAGGCCCGGCCGGTACTCGGCGCAGCCGCTCGAAGTCAGGCCCAGTCCGCACCACGGAGATCCGGTCGAGCGGGACGCCGCCGCGCCGGTTGGCAAGCTCCTTGAGCGACTCGTTCGTTGCCAACACGCGATCCGCCGTCTTGAAGGTCAGCCACTCCAGGCCGCGCAGGGCGGCGATGACGCCGGGAAACCGGCCGCCGAATTGGACCCGAAAGAGCTCCGGCGTCAGGTCGTGTTGATCGAATACGAACTTCACGCCGAAGGGCTTGAACAGCGCGCCGATCGCGAACAGCAGATCAGGCGGGTTGCAGGCGTGGATGGCGTCGAAGCCGTGACGCTGCCAGACACGCAGGGTCAGCAGTGTCATCGCTGCCATCGCGACAGCGTACTCCTGTACGTGGGCGATGAAGCCGTCAGCACTGCGGGGAACCGAGAAACGGTAGACGTCGATGCCGTCGAGCCGAACGCGACTCTCGCGGTAGTCACCCTCGCCTTTCGGGCAGATCACGCTGACCGTGTAGCCAGCGTCCCGGAGCGTCGTCGCTTCGAGCCAGACGCGCCGGTCGAACGGTACCGGCAGGTTCTCGTCGAGGATCAGAATGCGTCCGCGCGGTGTGCCACGCCCCGCTCTACCACGCAATGCCAACGTACTGCTCCTCACGGGCGTCCTCGTGCGGGATGCGGACGAGGTCGATGAGCGTCTGATCGTCGCGCAGCCGGCGCGGCAGATCGTGGAACTCGGCGTCGCGGTTCGCCACGACCAGCACGTCCGACCGAGACATCAACTCGTCGATGCTGTCGAGCATGAGCGACGAGATGTGCGGCACTTCACGCTCGATGTAGGCGCGGTTGCTGCCGAAAATGGACGACATCGACACGTTCCGGTCGTAGATAGCCACGTCGTACCCTTTCCCGATCAGCGCCTCGACCAACTCGACGGTGGGGCTCTCGCGCAGGTCGTCGGTACCGGCTTTGAAGCTCAGCCCGAGCACCCCCACGCGCCGCCGGCCCTCACGCAGCACCAGATCGAGCGCCTCTCGCTTGTGACGTTCGTTGCTGGTGAGCACGGACTCGAGGAGCGGCACGGACAGATCCTGACTGCGGGCGCGCTGGGTCAGCGCCCGCAGATCCTTCGGCAGGCACGACCCCCCAAACGCTGCGCCCGGCTTCAGATAGGCCGGTGAGAGGTTCAGCTTGGTGTCGAGCGCGAAGATCTCCATCACCTCGTAGCTGTCGAGCGCCTCTCGCTTGCAGAGCGCGCCGATCTCGTTAGCGAAGGTCACCTTGAGGGCGTGGAAGGCGTTGTCCACGTACTTGACCATCTCGGCGGTCCGGATCGACGTCCGCACCAGCGGCGCTTCGACGTCGGCGTAGATGATTCCGAGAAGATCGCCGCTGGCTGCGTCTAATTCCCCGATGACGGTGCGCGGCGGATGGTAGAAGTCGGAGACCGAGCTGCCCTCGCGCAAGAACTCCGGGTTGTAGGCGAGGCCGAATTCAGGCCCGGCCTGCTTCCCTGAGTCCTCCTCGAGGATCGGACGCAGCACGTCCTCGACGCTGCCGGGCAGCATCGTGCTCCGGAAGACGACCAGGTGATACTCGTCCTTATCGCGCAGGCCCCGGCCGATATCCTCGGCGACACGGCGGGCGTAGCGCAGATCGACGCTGCCATTGTCGGCGCTCGGCGTGCCGACGCAGACGAGGCTCAGGTCGGTGTCGAACACGGCGGCGCGCGCATCGTCGGTCACTCGCAGTCGTCCGGCGTCAACGCCCGTGCGGATGAGATCGCCGAGGCCCGGCTCGACGATCGGGCTGAGCCCCTCACGGAGAAAGCCGAGTTTGATCGGATCAGTATCGACGCCGATCACCTCGTGCCCACTCGAGGCGAGACAGGCCGCCGAGACGCAGCCAACGTAGCCAAGCCCGAAGATCGATACACGCATCGTTCACCGCTCCTTCGGACGCTGAGATACTGCTCCGGACGTCGGGAGGTGTCCTCGGCCGCCCGGCGATAGGGCCGCTCGTTTCTGAGCGCTGACGACCGACACCGCGCGGGCGGCGTGCCCACGCGAGATCGACGTTACGACCACAACCAGGCCATTCATTCGCACACCGCGCGGGCGTCAGCCACCGGGCGCACATCGGCCACCGGGCGCACGTCGGCCCGCGAGCCGGCCGCGCCTCGCCAGCCTGCTCGCGCGCCTCGCCAGCCTGCTCGCGCGCTTCGCCGGCTCGCTGCGAGCAGGCTCTCGTAGAGTGCCTCGTACTCGGCGACCATTCGTTCGGGCGTGAAGCGACGCTCGACCATCTGCCGCGCACGAGTCGTCAGCCGGGTGGCCTCAGCCGAACTCGCTCGCAGGTCGAGCACGGCGCGGGCAATTGCCCTGTCGTCCCCGATCTGGACGAGGCGGCCGGTCAGGCCGTCCTGCACCAGTTCACGGGTGCCTCCGACGTCGGCTGCCACGACCGGCACGTTGAGGAACATCGCCTCGAGGATCGAGTTCGAGTGTCCCTCTTTGTCGCGCGACGACGATACCAGCACGTCGCACGCCGCGAGGTAGTCGGCCACCCACTGCTGATTCCCGAAGAAGACCACCCGCTCGGACAGTCCGAGCAACTCTGTCAGACGCTCCAGGTCGGATCGACAGGGACCGTCGCCGACGATGGCGAAGCGCACGCTCGGATCGCGATCCGCGATGGTACGCGCGGCCCGCAGGAAGGTGGGGTGGTCCTTGGCGGGGGTCAGAGTCGCCAGAATTCCGACGACCTTTCCGCCGGCCGGCACCCCGAGGCGGCGGCGGTGCGCCGCAACCCGTGCTCGATCCACGTCCAGACGCCGTCGGTCGACGCCGTTACAGATGATCCGGATCTTCTGGTCCGGAACGCCCTGCTCGCGTAGCAGGGCGCGCCCAGCTTCGCTGTTCGCGACGGCCGCATCGGCGAAGCGGCTCAGCCACCCTTCGGCGCGCACATACACGCCAGCGCCGCCGTGATAGGTCCGCCGCGAGCCGCCGCGCTCGGACACCACCGTCACCACGCCGCGCGACAGGTAGCCGGGAATCAGTCCGAAGAAGGTTGCGGGGCTGACGTAGGGGTGCACGAGGTCGACGTGGCGCTCGCGGATGAGCCGGGCCAGCCGCCACAGGGTCGAAGCATCGTACTTCCCGGCTCGCCCGAGCGGAACCACCTCCAGACCGGGGATCGCCCGGAACGTTTCTTCGAGCCCGCCGCCCGGGTACATCGGTGCGACGATTGGCCGGAAGCGTGACAGATCGAGGCCGCGCACCAGCGTCAGCAACTGCTGCTGCGCACCGCCAACGACCAGAAACGGGGTCGGGAAGAGAAGGGTATGCATCCCGCTTACCGCCCGTTCCGCGGGCCATCGCGCACTGCGTCTCGCACGAGCAGCGCGACCGGGCGAGAGCTCGAGTCGCCGTCGACGATCTCGGTCATCGCGAGCAGCCGGCAGCCCCAGCGCTGTTCGGCGATCCGGATGCTGCGCTCGGTCTCCGCTGGTGCGTCGTTTTGATGGCCCTCGTAGAGCACCGTCGTCCACGGGAGATTGGCCAGGTCGGTTAGCATCCCGATGTGTCGACGCACAGCCAGGTAGAACACGATCGAGTCGCCAGCGGCGTGCCGCAGCCAGTCTGGCACGTCCTGCGAGAGGGGATACGCCTCGGATAGCGCGGCCCCCACGAAGCGGGTGCGGGTGTTGCCCATCGCGACCTGGAGCAGATCGGAGGCAGGCGCGACCTCCGGGCGATCCCAGCCCATGCCCCAATGCGCGCCATCGGCGAGGGCATGCGCCAGCATCATGCCAGCGTTGCATCCGACGTCAAAGACGACCCGGCCATTGACCGTAATGCCGTGCTGCCGCATGAGCGCCGAGAAGCAGGTCCAGCGCCGCTCGGTATCGCGCTTGCCCTCCTCGACACCCGGCACGCTCTGGTAGAGGTAGCGGCGACCGCCCCGCAGCAGCCGGCGGTCGCCGAAGTGGAAGCGGTCGGTCGTGGACCGCAACACCCGACGCAGGATGGCGTCGCGGTCCACCACGCATGGCGGCCGTCCGCCGACGTACAGGACCTGGCCATCATGGGTGCGCCGAAGCAGATCCGCCTGCCCGTCGACGGTGCCGTTCACGCGTCCGGCGCCGTTCGTCTCCCCGAGCCGTACCCCGCCGAACGCCGCCGCTCCTCCGGCGTTCGTGCCGACGAGTCGCCGGACGCGCTCGTCGAAGGCACGCCGATCTCCGTTGGGCACTGGCCCGCCCTCGACGTGCTCGACCACGAGGCAGACCAGACTCCGATTCCCCGCGCTCAGTTCGGCTACGTCGTAGAGGCGCGGCCCCAACCCGAGGACGTAGAGACCGTTCGCGGTATGGGCCAGACGCTCGCGGGCAGAGGCGGGGCCGCCCGCGGCATTCAGACCGCTGCCGTTGGCCGAGCCCGGGTGGCCTTCCGGCTCACCCGCTTCTCGAACAAACTTGAAGCCAGCCTCGGCCGGGTACGCCGAGACGAACGTGCCCAGAACGTCCGCGAGGCGCGCCTGGGGTGGCACGTAGAGCGCGTGCCGGCCGGCGACGTAGCGGATGCCCTGCGCGGAGAGGTACTCAGGCAGGCGGTCGACGTGCTCCGCAACGCCGGGGCACGCCACCCACCGTTCGGCACGCTGGCGCAGCGTGGTCAATGAGGGCGCCGCGCGGCGGGATCGGAACACCCCCGAGCCGAACCCGACCACGGCATGCAGCCCTGGGCGTAGCTCGCGTCGCGTCCAGCGCCGCAGACGGCTGAGGCGCTTTCGCATCCGCTCCAGGGCGTAGGGAAGACGGTCCGGGGTCTGCTTCACACTGGCCTCCTACTCATCCGGCCTGGCCACACGGCCACCCAGCGGCTGTGCCCAGCGATCTCGGCAATGCCAGCGCGCGCCAGGTCCACCGCGCGCGAGTTGAACCGGGCGACGATGGCGAAAAAGAGGGTCGTGACGAGAATCGCGATCACGAGCGAGCCGGTCAGGGTGGACAGCAGCCTTTGGCCTTCTGGCACGCCGTTCAGCGCCATGACGAGCGCGATCGCCACGAAGCCGGCTGCCGCCTGTGGCACGATGAGTCGGAAGAACTGGCTGAGGGGCAGCCCGACCGTCCGCGCCACGTAGTACCCGTTGATCGGGACGAAGACGGCGTAGATCGCGGCTTGTGAGGCTGCGACGCCCGCGATGCCGAAGCTCACCGCCCACCACATGATCGGCGCGAGGATCAGCAGCCGCGCGAGGTTCAGCTTCCAGACCACGTCCGGCCGCCCAACCGACTTGAAGACCGGAGGGAAGGTGAAGACGATCGAACGGAGCACGCCGTACGCCGTCAGCAGTTGGAGCGACTCCACAGCGCCGGCCCACTTCTGCCCGAGCACCCTGGGCAACCAGGCCGGTGCAAGGATGTACAGAGCAATGCCGGCCGGGATTGCGAAACAACAAGCCAGCGTCATCACGTTGGAGAAGAGGCCGATCAGACCCTCGCGATCCTGCTTCAGGCGTGAGTAGGCCGGGAAGGTGGTCTTCGCCAACACCTCGTTCGAGACCAGGGACGGCAGCCCGGCGAAGACGAACGCCAGGGTGTACAGCCCAAGCTGCGCCGCCCCAAGCAGCGATCCGATGATGAAATAGTCGACGTTCGACGCGATGACGCCAATCATCGAGTTGAAGGAGACATGGCCGCCGTAGGACAACAGGTCGGCGGCGACCGACCACCTGAATTCGGGCCTGGGGCGAACGTTCGTGAGCGACCAGAGCAGGATCGACGAGACGGTTACCCGGGTGAGGTAGCCGTACACGAGGCTCCAGACCCCGAAGCCGAGCAGCGCCGCGCTTATGGAAACGATGCCGGACACCAGCGGCGGCACCACCTCCGGGATGACCTTGCGACGGAAGGCCAACTCCTTGACCAGGACAGCCCCCTGCACCGAGCCGATGGCTGAGAGCACCAGCCCGACCGCGAGCGCGACGACGATCGAAGCCGTCTCCTCGTGGCCGCTCAGCGAGGCCATCATCGGCGAACCCAGCACGGCCACCCCGAGGAGCACCAGTGCGGCCGCGACGTTGATCGTGAGCGCGGTACCACCGACGACTGCGAGATCGCGCTTACCGTAGATGATGGCGGCCGGCACGCCGAGATCCTGCAACAGGGTGAACAGCCCGATCAGGATCATCGCGTAGCTGACGAGCCCGAAGTCACTGGGGCTCAGCAGACGCGCCAGCACCAGATTCGTCGCGAAGGCCAGCCCCCGAGCGGCGCCAAAGGACAGCAGCATCCACAACGCGCCACTGGCCGCACGCTTGCCAATTGCCGCGGATGCTTCGGAGGCGGTGAGTGACAGCGACATCACCCGATCCCTTCAGCGCACGCCCACGGGATGGCGACGGCTGTCAGGTGCCTTGCGGGGGTAGGAGTCGGCTACGCCCCCCCGTGTCGTCGCGTCGGCCGCATCGCGGCCGACGGCGCCGCCGGCCGCTCTCCCCGACACCACGACGACGTCCACACGGCGCGGGAGCGTCTCCCGCCGTCGTACCCGACCGCTCCGGAGGGTCGCTCGGCTGGCGAAGGGGATCACCCGCGCGTGCGCGGACTGGCGCGCTAACCGCTCACGCGCCTGGATCCTTCGCTGCCGAATCCACTCGAAGAGCACGGCGAACGCCAGCGCAACGGCACCACCTGTCGCCACGCCGGCCAGCGCGATACGCCGCACGTTGGTGGTGGAGATCGCGTCTGAGGCAGCGCTGTACTGAGCGACCGGGCTGAGCGTCCGGTCGATCGACTCCAGGCTCAATTGACTCGCGATGACGTTCTGGAGCAGGTTCGAGTAGATGGTCGCGATCGTCGAATTGACGCTCGGATCGAGCGAACGTGGCGGCAGTGCCAGAATCTGCTGCTGCGTCAACTCGATCTGACGGGTCAGTTCGGCGCGGCGGCGCTCCGCCACCTGCCGCATCTGGACATTGACGTTGTCCACGAGGCCACGCGCATAGCCGTCGGTGAGCCGGGCGGCTCGCTCGGGATCGCGGTCGGTGACGGACACACTGATAAAGTTGCTCAGATCCTGCTGATGAACGTCGACCCGCTTATTGACGACCAGATCGGCCACGTCGGACGGGCTGATCCCGAGGTCGGGCAGAGCCGCGCTCACCGACGCGTAGACCGGCGGGGAGGTGGCCTGATTGACCAGTAGTTGGGTGGCCGATTGAAGCCGACCGGGGTTCGACGTCAGCCACAGCCCGCCCTCTGGATCGGGCTGCTGGGTGTTCACCATCACGAGGGCCGTGCTCTGGTACCAGGTCGGCGCGAACTGGAGATACTCATAGGCGCCGCCGGCTCCGAGCAGCATTCCGAAGAGGAAAAGCCACCACCATCGCCAGAGGAACTCGAGCGGGGTGACCGTCGGCCCTGACAGAGCGACGCTCGTAGCTGGCTGCGAGTCTCTTGCGTAGTACATCTAGAAGCCTGCCCTTCGCGTCGATCTCCACCAGCCCAACACACGCGCGCAGCGGTACGCCACTGCGAGCCTAGACCGCCAGGCCGGCCGCTGCGTCTTCGACGCTCGCCCTCAGGCAGTCCGCGATCTGTTGAACCTGCTCGGGCTGAAGCTCGGGATACATCGGGAGCGAGATGATCCTCCCCACCACGTCCTCGGTCTGGGCCAGCGAACCGGAGATGCGCACGCCGCTCTGTAAGGCCGGCTGCCGGTGGAGCGGTACGGGGTAGTGGATGCCGGTCTCGATGCCACGCGCCGACAGGCTCGCGCGTACGCGGTCCCGGGCGTCGGCCTCGACCTCGACGACGTAGAGATGGAAGACGTGCTCGACACCGCGGCGGACCACCGGCGCCATGACGCCCGAGCCGTCCAGCAGCGCGTCGTACTCGCGCGCGAGCGCCCGGCGCCGCACGTTCCAGGCATCGAGGTGGCGCAGTTTGACCCGCAGCACGGCCGCCTGAAGCTCGTCGAGCCGCGAGTTCCGCCCAGACTCGGCATGGCGGTACTTCTCGGTGGCGCCGTGATCGCGAAGCTGACGCACGCGCTCGGCGATCTTTGGCGAACTGGTGGTGACGGCGCCAGCCTCGCCATACGCGGCCAGGTTCTTCGACACGTAGAAGCTGAAGGCCGCTGCGTCGCCGATACTGCCGGCCCGCCGGCCCCGATCGCGCGCCCCGTGCGCCTGGCAGGCATCCTCGACCACGGCCAGGCCGCGCCGGCGTGCGATGGCGAGGATGGTATCCATATCGGCCATGCCACCGTAGAGGTGGACCGGGACGATGGCGCGAGTGCGTGGCGTGATCGCTGCGTCGAGCCGGGCGGGATCGAGCGTGTAGGACGTACGGTCGACGTCGACCAGGACCGGCACCGCGCCAAGGTCGAGAATCGCTTCGGCCGTCGCGAAGAACGTGTGCGCGACCGTGATGACCTCGTCGCCCGCACCGACGCCACACGCTCGCAGCGCCAGATAGAGTGCGTCCGTCCCCGAGCCAACGCCGATGGCGTGCGCTGCCCCGACGTGGTTCGCGAACTCAGTCTCGAAGGCGAGGACGTTCGGGCCGAGCATCAGGTGCATGCTGTCGAGCACGGCCTCGAGGGCTGGCACGATCTCGCCCCGGAGTGCTCGGTACTGGGTCCGAAGGTCGACGAGCGGGATGGCGGTCATCGGCCAGTGCTCCACACGCGGGCAGCCGTCGCTGACTGATCCGAGTGCCCGGCGAAGACCCCGCCGAGCGCCACGTCTGAGGCCGGCAGGTGCCCGACGAGGCTGATCCGTTCACCATGCTGGCGCAGCGACCGGTCCGCCTGCTCGAGGATGCTGACGACCCTCAAGCCATCCATACCATCGGTATCTGGGCGGGTGCCGGTCTGGATGCATTCCACGAAGTGGCGGCACTGTGCCTGGAGCGGTTCTTCGTTACGGATGAAGGGTATGGTCACGTCGCCGTAGCGGTACGAGAGATGGAAGTTGGAGAACTCGTCGGTCTCGAACGGTGGGTCCACGCCCTTGTCGTAGATCCTGATTTTCTCGGCGTCATCGACGTCGTTGAAGACGAGCATCTTCTTGCTGCCCACGATCGTGATCCGCCTGACCTTACAGGGGTCGAGCCAGCTCACATGGACGTGGGCGATCATGGCATCGTCGTACACGAACTCCAGGTACGCCACGTCGTGAACGGCGGGGTTGACATTGGCGCTGCCTCGGGCGCTCACGTGCCGCGGGGTGGCCCGGAGCATGTACAGCAGAATCGACAGATCGTGCGGCACGAGATCCCACACGACGTTGACATCGTTCCGGAACAGCCCGAGGTTCAGGCGCGCCATGTCGATGTAGTAGATGTGGCCGAGGGTGCCGCGCTCGATGATGTCGCGGAGTGCTCGAACGGCCGGGTGGTAGATGAAGGTGTGGCCGACCATCAGGGTCAGGCCGCGTCGGTCCGCGAGCGCCACGAGCTCCTCGGCTTCGACGCGGGTCGCGGCTAGCGGCTTCTCGACCATCACGTGCTTCCCACGCAGCAACGCCGCTCGGGCAAGCTCGTAGTGCGTCCGAATCGGCGTGGCGATGACCACAGCTTCGACGTCCGACGCGAGCATCTCGAAGTAGTCGTCCGTGACCCGCGTCGTCGGATACTGCACTCGGATGCGGGCAAGGCGGCTATCGTCGAGGTCCACGACCCACGAAAGCTCCGCATCTGGCGTTTCAGCCAGATTCCGGACGAGCTTTGGCCCCCAGTATCCGAGGCCGACAACGCCGACGCGTACTCTGTCCTGCATGGTTGCACCATTCGCCTTCAAGGCCGCGGGTATCAGTACGCCGATCTCACGACGACCGGTATGGTCTTCAGTAAGATCGCCAGATCGTTTCTGAGCGACCGGGTGTGGACGTACTGAAGGTCGAGCGCGATCATTTCTGGGAACGTGGTCCGGTTCCGGCCGCTGACCTGCCAGAGGCCGGTAATCCCCGGCGGAACGGCGAAGCGCTCGAGGTCCTCGGGCGCGTACTGCTCGACCTCATAGGGGATCGGGGGGCGGGGTCCGACGAGGCTCATGTCGCCGCGCACGACGTTCCACAACTGGGGGAGCTCGTCGAGGTTGGTGCGCCGCAGCCAGCGCCCGACGCGCGTCACCCGCCGATCGTCAACCAGCTTGAAGACGGTGTTCCCGTCGACGGCTTGCCCGTCAGCGGTACCATTGATGAAGTCAGCCACAAACTGTTGATGC
Source organism: Chloroflexota bacterium (assembly GCA_020845495.1). The sequence goes on along the minus strand of JADLFM010000128.1, from coordinate 86,062 downwards.
ACGCGCTGGTCGGCGTTGGCATGCATCGAGCGAAACTTCAGCATCACAAAGGGCTGACACCCCTTCCCAACCCGCTCCTGACGGAAGAAGATCGGCCCGGGTGACTCGAGGCGTACCGCGAGCGCGCACAGCGCCAGGACCGGCGCGGTCTGGACGAGCAGCACCGAGGCCAACACGACGTCCAGGCTCCGCTTCAGCGAGGGATACAGGGCCGGCTGCGTGGTCCGCGTCAGGAGCCGATCGCCCATCTGAGCGATGGTGCCACCCGAGGACCGGGCGAGCATCGGCGCGGACGCACAGATGGCCGCCAGAGCCGTCCCGGCGCCCGCTGAGACGGACGCCGCCAGCCGTGCGAGGCGACGTCCAGCGACGTGCCGAACGTCTCGGCGGCGAATGTCTCGGCGGCCGGGGCCATGGCGGGGTGGACGATCGCGCTGGGGCGGCTCGCGTGGGGGTGCGGCGCGCGCCGGGCGCTCAGCAGGTGCACGTGTGCGTTCGGCCGGCGGGGTGAGCCCTGGGGCTCGCCCCGGATCAGGCCGGGGTCCGACGCCCGAGGTCCAGTCCCCATCCGGGGCCGCCGGCCAGCAGAGGTCGGGCCAGGCCACCCTGGCACTAACTCGGTCGGCCACGGCCGGCCCGGAGCACCGGGCGGCGGTCTCGCGTGGGCCGTGCTCCACTGCGCCTTGCGCCCGCACACCGTCGCGGCGGGCCGTTTGATCCTCCCCTGTCACCGCGCCCGGCGAGTGAGTGGCGCCGAGCAGGGCGTCGGGCCGATCGAAGGCAGGCGCCTGTTCCTGCTCCGGCACGCGGTCACGCACGGACGCTGCTGGCCGGACTCCCTGCACTGGTCGATCTTCCACAAAGCCCTCCCCGATGCCGGACAACGGCGATTCGATGGCGGTCTCGAGCGCCCAGACTTCCGTGCGAAGCGGCCAGTAGGCCCGCACCCCGCCCAAGCAGACCTACACGGCGGTCGTAGCCCGCGACCCCCGTCGTGGGACGGTTGACGTGCGCCCCGGTGACAGCAGCGCTCAGATCGCTGATACGTGCACACAGGGACGCGGAGAATCTCACACCTGACCGCGCTGCTACCCAATCGGCTGATGCGTCCGAGGGCACTCGGCCAGCACCGTGACGGCCGTGGAGGTGTGGGCAGAGCCGCGTCTCTTTTTTGTACTGTGAATCGTTTTCTTTGTCAAGTAGCAAAGCTCTTGCGCTAAACGAGCAACTCGACGATGCTGGGCGCCGCCCGCCGACATGCCACAGTCAGGGCGGGCACCTGCTCGTGCCCCATGAGCGGCTGCGGCCGGCCCTGTCGGGTCGCCAAGCCGGCACGCCGCCATCGAACTCCGGACCGTGCACCGCCACGGTGGAGACCCAGGAGCACCGGGTTTGGTATGGCCGTCGGGTGGCGGCCATCCGCTCGGCTGAGCCACGGCCTCGCCGATCGCGACACGGTGGGTCTCGAACCACGGTGGGTCTAGAACTTCGTGTCCGCTAGCGCGCTGGCCCAGGAGCAGGTCATACTGAGAACTATGAGACGGTCCCATCTGGTACTGTCGCTCGGCCTGAGCTTCGCGGCCGTCGCGCTCGGTCTGCTGACGGTCCTGTCGAGTCTGCTCGCCGCCGATTGGGTCGAGACCCGGAACCCTCGCGAATCCCTGCCCCAGCAGATCGCCTACGCCTTCGATCGCGGCGACCGCCTCCATTACGTGGTGCACCTTGCCGCTGGCCGCGCCGCCGACCTGTGCGCCTGCGCGCCAGAGTTCGCCCAGGATCAGTACCGGCGCGCGGCCTACCATGCCCGCACTGACCGGCAACTCGCCCTGGTGACGAGCGAACGCCCGACCGTCCTGACGGCCTGGGTCGCCGACACTGCTGGCGTCCTCGAGAGCGGTGCACGCTGGACCGGCCTGGCGGCAGGCTGGGTCGCCGAACGGCTCATCGACTGATCGAGGCCGGATGGGCCGGGGCCTGAATCGGCGGACAAGCCGGTCGATGGGCTGCGGACTCGCCATCACCTGCCGGCTGAGCGCCACCAGGCCGCGCCTGACCGGGCGTCGTGTGTTTGATTTTGCTATTCAGCGGGCGTACACTAGCTAGCTATCAAGATTTATCTCTCCGGCCACGGGCGCCTGCCGTCTCGGGGCGTGCGTTCACTACCCGGCTGTTGAACCGCCGACGTGTCGTGGTTGGCAGCCAGCGAGTATGGACGCTGAGGCGACGTTGACCTGAGGTGACGCCGACCCCATCCGAGGTTACTTTCCGTGGACTACCGTCCGCCGTGGACTCGCGCTCTGCACCCCGCTGGATCGCTCAGGCGCCGATTCTGGCTCGTTCTCGCAGCCAGCCTGACCATCGCCGTAGCCGTTGTCGCCGGACTGGCGGGGTGGTTACCACGGCCAGCCGTCGCCGTCGGGTGGCGTCCCGACACGGGTCAGCGCACTCCGGCCGTCTCCCCAGCAACTCCGCCCGTGACGGGTCCTCCCGTGACGGCTTCGGCAGCCACCACGACGGCGATGAAGGCACTGGCGGCCAGGACACCGGAGACCAGGGCACCGAAGGCCACGCCGTCGAAGGCCAGGACGCCAGCGCCAGGCGTCTCAGAGCGTTCGACGAGCGCGCGAGGTCTCGTGGCGATGCAGGCCGGCGGGGTCGTCAACGCCACCGGCCTGACCCTCACCGCGACCTTCGCCAGCATCGGCGTCGAGGTACCGTTCACCGGTGACGACAACGGCAATGCCAGCGCCGGCCTGCAATTCAAGAAGTCATCCGATGCCGACTGGCGGGAGGGGTTGCCCCTCTGGCGGGCCGACGACGGCCAGCAGCGCACCTTCTTCGGCTCTGCACTGCTCCTCAACCCAGATACCGCGTACGACGTGCGCGTCATCCTGTCCGACCCGGATGGCGCGGCCAGCCCGGCGGCGTTGACGGACACCATCCCGACGCGCACCGAGGACATCGGTGCAGCCGGAGATCTCGTGCCCACCCAGTTCGTGCGGGTAGGTGGCAACGACGCCAACGATGGCGCGAGTCCTGGCTCAGCCTGGGCAACGCTCGACGCGGCATTCAAGTCGGCTCCGCCGGGCGCCATCGTGCAGGTCGGTCCGGGCTACTTCACGGCGCCAACCCTCACCCGCAAGTCGCCGATCACCCTGGTGGCCCAGTATCCGGCCATCGACGACAATCGCGAGCCGATCCACACTGGACAGCATAGCGTCGTCGAACCGGCCGGCGTGTCGGTGCCGGCCGGCGCTCAGGACGGTCTGAACGCAGGTGTCTGGCAGCGGGTCGCGCTCGTCGGCCCCACCAGCGGCGAGAACTACACGGTCTGGACCTGGCGCGGGAGTCCGGTGACCGATGCCCGTCATCTCGGCGTGGCGGCGTCTCGCGATGCGCCGCCAGAGCGAGTTGCCAACTGGGCGAAGGATCAGGCCGCCCTCGCCAGTCCGGCCGGCTGGGCAGAACTCCTGCTCACCAACCGTAGCTACAACTACGGCTTCTACGGCGACGGCCATGATATCTACCTTCGCCTGCGCGACGACACTGACCCCAACAGCCTGTACGTGACCGTATCGGGCGGGAACGACGCGGGCTTGACGCTCTGGTCGAACGACGTCCGAGTCTCTGGCTTCGAACTGCGCCAGTTCTACTCGGCCATCGCCCTCGGCAACGCCGCCTCCCATGCCGTCGTCGACCATAACCTGTTCGTCGGGAGTCGAATCGGCGTCCGCACGGGCGCGGCCGGGCGTGGCCCACAGACCGTCTACGGCAACGACGTCGTCGTCCAAGACAACCGCTTCGTCGACAGCCATCTCTGGTCCAGCGATCCGGTCAACGACCCGGCCATTCCCTGGCTGTTCATCAAAGCCAACGTCACCAAGGCTGACGGGACACCCTACGAGACGGCGGACCTGGGCCGCTACAACGGCAACGCCGCGGTCTCCGGCCGCGGCTCCGCGCAACGGGTGGTGGTGCGGCGAAACACGATCGACGGCCTGTTCAACGCCCTCAACGACGGCGACAATCACGGCTACGACTGGCGGGCCGGCCGCGACATGGATATCTACGACAACCTGATCCGGCACATCGCCGACGACGCGATCGAGCCCGAAGGAACGGTTATCAACTTCCGGGTTTGGAACAACCGCGTCGAGCAGGCGTCGACATTCCTGTCCACCGGCCCGGTCGACGTCGGTCCGGTCTACGTGTTCCGGAACGAAGCCTGGCGCATCGGCAACGCCGGCGCTGGTCCTGACAACTCGGGCGCTCGGGGGTTGGCCGGCCGCGTTTTCAAGTTCTCGGCCAAGAGCCGGCCGCCAGCCCGCATCTACGTCATCAACAACACGATCTGGACCGACCAGACGGTGCCAAACCCGATTGGCGGCGGGGCGCCGAGCGCGGGCGGAAGTGGAAGCCCTGAAGCGTTCTACCTCCGCAACAACATCCTCTGCGTCAGCGGCGCGATCTTCGAGGCGCCAACGGTCCCAGGACGCTGGGACGAAGATTACGACTACTTCAGCACCTTCAGTCCAGTCGAGGGGTTGCATTTCCGCCGCCGGTTTCGGACTGACGTCGAGGCATATCGGCGAGAGAGCGGCCAGGGCGCCCACACCAACGTCTCCGGCGACTTCACCACCCCACCGGGTCTCGCCAACCCCGAGGCTGGCGATCTGTCGCTGCCGCTCGGATCCCCGCTCGTGGATGCGGGCACCCCTGTCCCCAACATCGCGGATCGTGCCGGCGTCGACTACACCGGCGCGGCGCCCGATCTGGGCGCGCACGAGCGGTGAGCGAGGGTGACCGACATTCGTGGCTGGCCTGCACAACGGCGAGAACGATGGCACGACGACTCGGCTAGAGCGACCACCACTGACCGGTGCTGCGGGCCCGGCCTGACAGAGATGACCTTACCCCCTGACGGCAAGTGATTTCAGCGTGGAGGACTCGGCGATGGACGACCGCTCGGCGGACTGGCTGCACCTGCTTCCCCCTGGCAGTCGTTTCGTGCCGGGCAACGTGCCGCCGCCCTATGTCGAGCTACTCGGGGACCGTCTCACCCCCGACGGTGAAGGCTATCTCGGCTGGCGCATCGACGGCCGAGCGGCGCCCGCTCTCAGCCGATATCGGTGGGTCATCCTCGTCAACCCGCGTCGACTCAGGGCGTCAGACTTGCAGGCGGAGGGTTTCAGCCAGACACTCGAGTTCAGCGTCTTGCCCTCGCTCGACGCCGCGCGCTGGTACATGCCGACCGCGCCGGCGGCCGTTGCGGCGCGGGGGTTAGACCTGTATGCGGCCCACCGCGGTGCGGCCAGGCTGAAGAAGAAGCTGGTCAGCCTGGCCGCACGCTGCGGTCAGGCCGGCCGCCTTGGGGATCGCCTGATCGTCGCCCGCCGCGAAAAGTCGGCCCTCGAAGTGGCGGCTGAGCGCGCGGCCGGCTGCCCTCGAGTCTTCCTCTCGATTTCGACCGGAATACTCAAGCCGCATCGGAAGCCAACCGTGCAAGTGATGGCCGAGCACGGGCGCATCGTCTCGTATGCCAAGATCGCCGCGTCTGACGCGGCGAAGCGCATGTTGCGACAAGAGATCGAGTGCCTCGACCTGCTGGCGCGTCGCCCGAGTCTGAGCGATACCGTGCCGCGCCTACTCGGGACGTTTGAGGATGGCGCGAACGTAGGCAGCCTTCAGTCGCCTGGACCGCCCGGCGCTCCGCCCACGACCTTTGGCCGACCGCACCAGGAATTTCTACGCACGCTCGCGACAGCGACGGGTCGGACGGTGCCCTTCGAGCGCTCCGCGATGTGGCGCGCCATCACGGCAGCCTACCAGTGCCTCGAACCTGGTCTGACGCGTACCTGGGGCGCTCGCCTATCGACGGCGATCCAGACGCTCGCGACGACGGTCGGGCCGACTGAGCTCCGGATGGGGCTGGCCCATCGAGACTTTCGCCCACGGAACCACCGGCTCCATCCAGACGGCCGCCTCTTCGTCCTGGACTGGGAGCTGGCGGCGCCGGAGATGGTCCCGCTCCACGATCTCTTTCATTTCGAGGTCGAGAGCTACGCGCTCATCGAGCGCCGCTCCGATCCCAGTGCCCTGCTCGATCGTGTGATGCAGGCGTGCCGCCGCTGGGAACCGTCCATCGATGACCGGATCGTACGCCGGTGCTTTCTCGCTCACCTGGTCTTCCGGGCGCTGACTCGCCTGGAGACCAGCCGACACCAGTGCGACGGATCGAACGATCGCCTCCTGGTCGCCATCGCTCCGCTGCTGGAGCAGCACGAGAGCTGGCTGTGGGCGGGGCTGGCTGCGCAGGCGTGCGCATGACGGTGTGCAGCCCGACGGGGCAGTCGCACCTGACGAGGCGGGCGCGGGTGCCCGCGTGGACACATCTTCAGGCCGCTCGAACCCCTTCGCGTGCGCGGCGCGCTCGTCGAGAACCGATTCGTCCATCCGCTGGGGTGCCCTCGCCGGTGCCCTGCATGCAGAACCTGGGAGGCTCACGTGGCAGCCACACTCGCTCATGTCGATATGCCTAGGCGCTACGACCCGGCCAACCTCCACTCGGAGGGTACCCTTCGCGGTCTCGTCCTCTCCACGCTCCTCGAGCGACAGGGGGTCACCCTCGAGCGCGGGCGCCTCCTCGACCTTGGGTGTGGCTATGGCGGGCTGTCGATCCACGCGGCCCGGCGAGGAGCCGCCGTGACCGCTGTGGACACCAGCACGCACAAATTGGAGACGCTGGCGCACCGGATCGCGGCCGAGCGCTGGCCGCCGGGCGCGTCGCTGACCGCGCTCTCGGCGAGTGCGACGAGCCTGCCCTTCGAGACCGGCACGTTCGATAGCATTGTCACGCTCGGCGTCATCGAGTGGGTTCCCCTGGGCGAGCCAGGACCGGACCCGCGGGCGATCCAGGTGCAGGCCCTCGCCGAGATCGCCCGAGTACTCGAGCCCGGCGGCACCTACGTTCTGGGGACCAAGAACCGCTGGTTCCCCATCAACCTCGTGCGTGAGCCTCAGGTGCGCTGGCCGCTCGTCAATCACCTACCGCGCGGGGCAGCTCGGGCCGTTGCGGGCACTGCCTACGGCCGCGACTACCGGACCTACGTCCACTCGCTCGACGACTGGCAGGCGATGCTCTCGGAAGCGGGCTTTCGCTCGGTCCGAGCCCTCCTGCCGGTCTACTTCTACCAGTTCCCGATCGATCTGTGGCCCGTCGAAGGGAGCACCCACGACCTCGACCGAAGCGAAAGCGATGCGGCGGCCTGGATACCGCAGCCCTATCTCGATGTCGTCCGACGGGGCCACCCGGCCCACAAGCGCGCGCTGCTCAAGCTCGTCATCAGAGCGCGCCTCGAACGGCTACTCTGGCCGGCCTTCATGTTCCTGGCACAACGGTGAGCGACGCACGGTGAGCGACGCACGGTAAGCGCAGCACGGCCTTGCCCGCCCTCGCCTATCCTTCGACCGTCTCCGCTGCTCTACCCGACTGGCCATCCAGGCACACAGGCACACGCAGGGATGCAGACCGCGATGCACTTCATCATGTACGCGCTTCTGACGCCGGTCTTCCTGGCAGCCCTGGTCAGGCCGTTCTGGGCGTTCGTCGCGGTCATCGTCGCCGAGCTGTCGTTGAACGGTTATCTGCCAGGGCTGCCCATCAGCGCGCGGTTGGCCATCGCGGTGGCAGCGACGATAGTTGCGGCGCCGGCCATCCTGCGCACCATACAGACCTGGAACGCCCCCGTGCGCCGAGTGGTGCTACCGGCGATTGCGCTGGTCGTGATCGCGACGGTGATGAACTCGTACTTCTCGAACCCAGACTACGTCTTCAAGTTCTTGCGTCGCCAGATCCTCATGATGGCCGCGCTGCTGCTGGCGGCATCGACCATCGAGCATCGGCGCGCGCTCACGCTGGTGGCCGGTATAGCCTTGCTCGTGGGCGTGACCTCGGCGGTGTTCGCCGTCCTTCAGCAAGTCTCGAGAAACCCGCTGGCGTTTCCCGGTGCCTCGCTCGAACTGTTTGCGGAGGTCAACCACCGGTCGGTGGGGCTGGTCAGAAGCCCCGTCAACCTCGCCAATCACCTCACGTTCGTCTTGCTGCCCGTCCTCGCACTCGCGCTCTGCGCGCCCACGCGGATGCAGTGGCTGCGGGTCGGCCTTGGTGCCGCCGCCGCCATATTGATGCTCGGGGTCTACGTCACCTACACCCGCTCCGCGCTCCTGGGGATCGGCCCGGGCCTGCTGGTGATCGCCGCGTATGTGCGGGGCTGGCGGCGTGCGAGCGTTGTAGCAGCCCTGATCGCGGCGCCACTCCTCTATTACTCAGCGCAAGGCACCGGACTGGTGGGTCAGCGATACTACCTCGACACAAGCGACGACCCGAGCGCCGCCTCGCACCTGGGCACGATGCTGGTCGGCCTGGAGCTCTCGCTCGATAACTGGGCCTTCGGTATCGGCCACGAGTGGTTCGAGGAGGCGTCGACAGACTACGCGGACGTCATTGGCACCGGCCTGGCGCAGCTTGGCGCACGCGGACGATTGGGTGAGGCGCGCCCCCACAACGACTTCCTGAATGTCTGGTTCTCCTGGGGCATCGGCGCGCTGATCGCCTACCTCGCCGTCTTTGTCGGGTCGATCGTCAATTGCACGATCGCGGCGCGCAGCAACGACTGGTTCGTTCGATCGATGGCGATCGGCTGCGCCGGCGGGCTGGCCACCTATGCGTTCGGCAGTGCGCTCCACAACTACTTCGACGCCAGCACCATTCTCTGGCTGTATGCCGGCCTGTCGGCCGCGCTCGTCCCGCTCGCGCGTATCGGCCCTGCAACGGCGCCGCTTCGGCGCGCCCAGCTTTTGCGCGGGTCGGCGCGCCTGTCGGCCGAGTCGGGGCCGTAGGGCGGCGCCTTCGGCGGCCGTATGTTCGCGCCGTCAACGATGGAAGCTGCGCAACGGCGCGAGCCCGCTTCCCATCTCGTCCGCGGCCTGCGCCCGATGCCGAGCTACACCCGCTCCGGCTGCCGCGCCGGTGCGCCGGTCTGAAGCCCGTTCACGTAGTCGAGGGGCGTACGGAGACGTCCGAAGAAGCCTTCGGGCGAGAGCATCGACTTCCACACATCGCGGCACCGTAGCTGCATCTCGGCGAAGTCATCCGGCGACAGGTCGGCGTGGAAATCAGCCACGATCTCGTCGACGCGGTCGACGTCCTTCCCATCCACCCAGACGGTGTAGCGCTTCCAGTCGAGGGCGAAGTCAAAGGGGAGCCCGCAATCCGTATCCACGAAGATCGGGATCCGGCCGGCCGACAGCGACTCGTAGAAGCGGCGCGAATAGTTGCCATACCCTCGCGAGCAGATGATGTAATCGCTGCCAGCCATGTTGTCGATGAACTCGCGCCGGATCCGCGCGGCGACGTCTGCCGTCTTCGCCTTCTTCTGAATGACAGCCGGCCCCAGGAATTGATCGCGGATGATGAAGTTTGCGTCGACCCGTGTCGATCCCCATAGCACCTGCAATGCCCGCGCGCGCGGCGCCAGCGTCTTGCGTAGCCCGAGCCGGTCGGCGGTATCGGTGAGCAGGCGCCGAAGCCGCATCTTCAGCGGGCGCGTGACGGGCGACGCGCCGTTCGTCGGCGCCAGCGGCCCGGCGTAGCCGCAGAAGCCCACGACCGGCCGCTCAGCCTTCTGGCGGAGGGGGAGTTGCCCGCCGAAGTACTTCTCCAGATAGTCCTCGTTCCAGCTTGGCTGCGCGAGCTCCAGGGGCTTCGCACGGGACTTGTAATAGGACGTTCGGAAGATCAGTACGTCGTCGTACGGCACGTGTTCTGTCGAATCGTTGATGAAGAACAGAGCGGCGCGGCAGCCGTGGTCCCGCGCGTAACGGACGAAGTCATCTGCCAGGTGTCGGGCCGCCCGATCCTTGCGCACGTCTTCCCATGGCATCGGCAGCACCGCGAGGTCCGCCGCCTCGACACCGGTCAGGGACACTAGCGACGGCGCGAGCCTCAGGTACGCATCGAATCGGCCGCTGAGCGGAGCAGCCGGGTCTTCTTCTGGTGCACCCCAGAAGGGGTACAGCATCACGACGTGCCGGCCGCCCGGCGTGACAAAGCGTCGATCCGAGAAGACCTTGATCATGCAATCTCCTTCCGAGAGCCCTGACTCGGCCGGTACGCCGCTCTGTGGTGGCGTCTCGCCCGAACCTCGATTCGTTCTAGGCACGTCGCTACGTCGTCGCGCGATCGGACGACGCTGGAGGCACGACGCTGGAGGCACGACGCACGCCGGGTTCAGCCGCGTTGTCGAGCCCCCTCGGGCGGGCGCCCGGGCACAGCCTGCCCGGTTACCCCTCAGCCGGACCCGGGTAGGCTGGGCAAGGGGCGCACAGGAGTAACGCCCAGCACACCGAGGCAGATGGCGGCCGAGAGGGTGTGCGACACCCACACCCGAGGTTGTAGCCTGGGTCTTGCTACTTGTCAAGAAGCTAGATACGATTGCTAGACTGCGACCTCTCGGGGGTCTGGTGTGGAGCTTCCTCTTCAGCGCTCGCGCGACACCCGTTCCCGCTTCCGTCGTCGGCTTGGCGGTGTCAAGGCGCATCTCAGGCGTGAGGGCCGCATCCTGCTGCGTACCCTGACCGACATCGCGCCCAAGCTTGCCATGGCCCGGCTCGCGCCCTCGCCGGCCGACGTACTCCTCAGTCCGCGCCAGCGGCATCTGCGCTGGCCGGCCGCGCTGCCTGAGGTGGCGGCCGCCGGCGACCTGCTGACCTACCTGCGTGCGGGGGGCTTCCGGGCGGTGGACAGTCGTCACACTCTGTACGTCCCACCCCAGCCCGGCCTGAAAGACGCCCTCGGCAGTTTCGTCGATGACTACCCGCCGGACGCCGGTTTCAAGATCTTGAAGCACCTCGCCCCGCCGGCGTCCGCTCACTACCTGGTGCAGGCCGAACGCCGCTGGGTGACCCGCCGTGTCATCGGGTCGGTCGACCGTCAGGCCGACGCTGCCAATGCCCTCTACGTGTGCGGTATCGGCCCCCGGCTCTACGACGTCGCCGAGCTCTCCTCGGGTACCACCCACATGACGTGCTTCGTGGTCGAGCACGTCGATGGCAGCCCGCCCGACGATGCGGACTACGACGCCTTCATGGAGCGGTTGCACGGCCTTCTGGACGGCGAGGTTCGACATGCAGTCGGCTTGATGGCGTCGATGCGGCTCTCATCGCGCGATTTCGGACGACCGCGCTGCAACGGCAACCTGCTTCGGCGCACCCGTGACGGGCACTCGCTGTACGTGGACTTTCAGTCGTTTGTCATCATCAATCGCGCCGCGATCCTCGAATCAGCCTTGCGGTCGATCGAGCGGCAACAGTCTGGAACGACGGCAGCGGTCCAGGCCGATCGGGGGAGGCTGGCATCGACCTGGCGGCGCCAGGCCGCTGAAGACCGCCAGCGCTGGGCGCGCTGCGCCCGGCTCCTCGCTGGAGCCGGGATCACGCTAGACGGCCGGGTGCTGTTCGACGTGGGGTGTGGCAACGGCACGCTGCTCGCCAACGCCCTCGCAGCCGGCGCGCGCTACGGCATGGGCTGGGACCGTCGCGTCGCGGCGGCCGAAGCGATCCAGTGCATGAGCGGCAATACCCGCACGTCGTTCGTCGCCACACGTCCAGACGAGGCACAGCGCTTCGCCGACGATGTCCCGGCCTGCCTCCGACGCAGCGCAGAGGGTGCGGTGCTCATCTATCGCACGGACCAACCTGGCTTCCCAGTACCGCGGGACCTGAGCGACATCCCCTGGACGGCAGTGCTCGTCGAGAGACGTGCTGGCGACACCCCCGCCGACTACGCGCGTGTCCGCCAGGCGGTCGAGGAGCGCTGGCGCTGCCGGCGCATCGCATCTGACGACCATCACGACGCGGACCGGACGGGTCCGCCGATCGAACTGTTCGTGCGCGACACCGCCGGTACCGGAACGCTGGCACCGCGCGTCAACGGTGCGGCCCACGCAGTCACGTCTATCGGTGATGGCGCAAGTTCAGGCGCGCGGGGCTGAGGCGGTCACTGGCGAGGCAATTCCTCGGGGACGAGCACGGCGGGGACGAGCACGGCGGGGACGAGCACGGCGAGTGGTTGGCGCTGTTCGGCTCGGCCAGAGCGGCGCGCTCTCAAGAAGGATTGGCGGCCAGATCGTTCTCCGAAGGGCTGGTCGATTGCAGGGGCTGACCGAAGCGGCGGGCCAGCGTTTCGAGGTGTTCGAGGACGAAATCGCGGTCCTGGTGAGGAGCGACTTCGAGGCCACGAACGATGCTCGTGAAGAGGCCCATGAGGCGCGGGTCCTCGGCGAGCAGGCTAGCGACGTCCGGCTGAGCCGGCGCGCGATCGCCCGTGAGGAGGGCGCGCAACGGCACCTGCAACGCCTCGGCCACCTTGGCTAGATCGTTCACCTTCGGATTGCGGACGATGCCGTTTTCGAGACGATTGATATACGCTTCAGAGAGCTTCGCGCGGCGCGCGAGCTCCGCCTGCCGGATACCGAGCTGTTCGCGGCGCCGCGTGATTCGTAGTCCGACGTCCGCCACATCAACTCGTGCGCTGGTGCCCGCCACCCCTCGATCCTCCGCTTGCCGATGCGAGCGCACAGTCGCGATCTTCCTGCGCTTCGTGCATTTCTACGTTCGGATATCGCAGTGATGCGCGACCTGGGGCACCCCAAGGCGCTTCCTGACGCGTACGTCTCGGCTGCTCCGGTCACCCATCGCGTCGGCGCCAGGTGTACCAAACGTCGTCGGTCGGCGGCTGGAGGCCCATCCGGTGCGCTACTCCTGCGTATCACTCCCGTATCACGAGTATAGCCCAACTAGCGCGTCTGTGACCCGCCGGGGGATGAATGTCAGGCCAGGCGCCCGTGCCGTTTGTCAGACAGTCACGGTCACCTGGAACGGCCGACGATCTGTCCTCGGCCAGGCCCGGCCATCAGGGTGTTCGGGGCCGGCCTGCCGACGGGATCGTCTCACTCGCTGACGACGATCTTCCCTTTCATCCCAGCCTCCTTATGGCCGGGGATCGTGCAGTCGTACTCGTAGGTGCCCGGCCGGTCGAACGTCACAGTCTTTTGCACCGTCGCGCGCGGTTGAGCGTGGACATGCACGTCGAACGTGCCCACGTGAAAATCGTGCTCGATGAGCCCCTTATTTTCCAGGACCAGCGTCACCGGATTACCAGCCGACACCTTCAAGGTATCGGGCGTGAACTTCCACTCGGACGTAGCGAGCCGCACCTCGTTGGCGGCTCCTCCACCAGGTGCCGCCGCAGGCGTCTTGGCGGAGCAGCCGGCGCCGAGCAGCAGTGCAGCGGCAGCAAGCGCTGGGATCGCGAGACGGACGAGTCGAGAACGTGTGGGCATGATCGGCCTCCTGACCGTGAACGGGTGCGCGTGGTACGAAACATTCCTGGCGCTGCCATACGCTTCGATGCGCTAGCATCGAGTTGCGCGTGCTGTCAGGAAGGCGGCAAATGCGCCCAGAGTCGACGCCTCGAAAAGATGCGAACGCTCATGTGGCCTCGAGTCTGACGGACGCGTGGTCGAGAGATCTGGCAAGTGAATGGTCGCGGTTATTGTGGTAGTGCAGGCTTTTGATGGAACAACATTAGTGAACTGACCAGCGCTGCGATAAGTCATAACATAGGTACAGATAGCCGATAAAAGATGCCACAATATACACCACGTTGAGAACGTATCTACCAGCGGCGTCGATGTGGGCATTGCGGTCGTGGCCGCCGGCTGACGCAGGCAGATGATCCATGGGCATGCTGCTGTTCCTTCAGATGCGGTAGGCGAGCGCACTCAGAGCAGGCTATCGACCAGTGCCCCCAGGAATACGACGAGCAGGAACAGCCCGGATGCCTTGTAGGAGCGCCAGGCCCGTTCGACGCTGGCGTGCTGGACCAGCCGCCAGATCGTAGGGCCGTACAGCACGGTCGCGATTGCAAGTCCAACTCCGTAGACGACGCCAAGTTGGCCGTCCACGAGCGGAAGGACCGCCGCTCCGAGAGTAAGGGCCGCGCTGACGACGATGGCCAACACCGCGAACCGTATCCCCGCGACGACTGGCAGCGCCGGGATTCCCGCTGCTCGGTATTCGTCGACCCGCGCGACTGCCAGTCCCCAGAAGTGGGCCGGCGTCCAGGCGAAGACGACTGCCGCCAGTGCCAGGGCGGTGAGCGTCAGCGCCTGCCCGGTAGCCTCCCAGCCCGCCAGAACGGCTGCTGCGCCGGTCCAACCGCCGATGACGACGCTGTGAGAGGTGTGGCGCTTGAGCAGGCGGCTGTACACCAGGACGTAGGTCACGGCGGCGACGACGGTGTGAAGGGCAAGCGCCGGGGCGGTCCAATAGGCAATTCCCAGCCCCGCTGCCAGGCTGACCGTCGCCGCGAGCGCGACACCGCGCACCCTGGCCTGGCCGGTCACCAACGGCCGCTGGCAGGTCCGTCGCATCTGCCGGTCGAGGTCGCGATCCAGCACGTGGTTGAGCGCCCCGGCCCCACCGCCGGCCAGTGCGCCAACGGCCAGGACAGCGAGCATGCTCCCGAGCGAGGGGTGGCCTTCGGCCGCAACCACGGTGGCGACCAGGGCGGTGAACGTGACCAGGCCGACGACCCGCACCTTGCCGACCGTGAGGACGAGCCGCGTCCATCGGCCAGCACGCGTCCAGGCGGTGCCCGGCACGGCGGACCGGACGAGCGGCGGGCTGGCGATCATCATGTCGGGCTCCCAAAGACCATCTGGGCCAGCCGGCCTCCGACATCGCGGTAGCGCGTGCCGGGTCAGCAGCCGTCCAGTCCGCCGCGAGTTCATCCGCGCCGATCTGGCTAACCCCCATAGGCGGCATCGGCCAGTGACCGGCTTCGCGACCCTCCTCGCGCCCTCAGGATGCTGCCGGCTCCGCCGACGCGCCACACCCGTTTGGGTGGGCGAGCCAACTACCCGATGGGGTAGGCCGCCAGGTGAGGGGGAACCATGAGGTGATCACCGATCGCACTACCGTCATGTTTAGCGCCCCTCCGTCAGGTGGCTCCCAAGGCGGCTCCCATGCGCCGGCGAGACCAGCGACACGGTCCTTCGCGCCTCCACACGACACGCGCGGCGGCCCGGACGACCAGGTTGTCCACATCGGCAGCGCGCTGTCGCTCCGAGGCCATCGTTCACGGAATATTCATGCCGTTTCTGGCGAACGTTCTCCGCGAGCCTGGTACCGTAGTGAGGAGGGCGGCGCCGAGCCGTCCATCTCGCCCACCGAGGTTCTGATGGCGCGCCACGCGCGGTCCGATCCGAGCGTGTCCTGGCTCTGCCCTGGCTGCGGGGGCGAAGCTCCGACCAAACACGATTTGCTCGATCACCAGGGCTGGTGCCAGGGCGACGCCTTCGCGAACGTCCAGTTGCTCGATCGGGTGGCCCGCCGCGACGGTGAATTGACGCAGGAAGCACTCGTTGCCGAAGCGCGCCGCTGGCGAGTAGAGGCCGAAGGCGGGCCGTAGGGCGGCAGGCGGTAGGGCGCTCCCCCAAGGGTGAGCGTCGGGCGAATCTGTGCGCTCTCGCATGGGGGCGGACCGGCATGAGGTCCACCTCCAGGGATCGATTCCCGCACCTCGGCACCCCGACGCTCAGCACATCGGCCTAATCTCCCGAGCACGGCCATCGAGCACGGCCACAACACTCAGGAACGTCCTGCCAACCTCAGGCAGGGAGACAGATGGGACGCCCGCGGTAGCTCGGGAACGATCTGGTCGTGACCTCTCTGATCGTGACCTCGACAGGGCTGACGGGCACTCCAAGATCGGCACACCAAATATCGTCCGTCAGCGTGGACGAGTAGGCTGGCTGTCCACGTCATTCATGCCGCGTTCACGGCGTTTCCAGGTGGAGGCGTGTGAGCGCGGGGCACGGCCTGTTGGAGGATGGCGAGCCACACCAGTATCTCTCAACTGTCTCAGTTTTCGGCCCTCGGAGATGCACGCATGCTCGCACTGGATCCGGTCTCATGCGCGACGTGCGAACTGGAGATCGGGTGGCCGCCTGTCGAGCACGTCGGCCGGCCCTACTGCTGCGAGGGCTGCGCGGCAGGCGGTCCCTGTACCTGCTCCTACGATCAGCGCCCCCACGACTACGATCCGCGCCCCCATGACTACGGTCGGCGCCCCCACGACGATCGCGCGCCCTATCCCAAGTAGCTTAGCTCCCACACCTGGAGGTTCATCGCATGGCTCAGCAGTTCTCCACCGCCAACAGTAGCGCCGCCACGGCCAACTTCATCCCTATGACGGAAGCTGCATTCCGCGAGATGGAAGCCGAAATCGAACGCCTGACCGTCGGTATCGCCGAAGCGCGTTCGGCCGCGCTCGACGCCCAGACCGGTAGCGACGCCGAAACCCCGATGATGGCGGTTTCGGGCGAACTTCACGTCTTGACTCAGCGCCGAGACGCCCTCCGTGCGACGCTGGCATCTGCCAGAGTGAGCGACAATACTGGCGCGGCTGTCGTCGGTAGCCGGGTCACCGTCGAGGACACCGACGGCGAGTCTGACACCTACGTGCTGGTACCTCCAGGCTCCGGCGATCCGCGCGCTGGACGCGTCTCGCCTGAGTCCCCGCTCGGAGCGGCGCTACTCGGCCGGCGTGCTGGCGAGGAGGTCGACGTGATCGCACCGGCGGGCACCTGGAGTGCGACGATCGTGACCGTCGAGTAGCCGCCGACAGGATCGGCACCTGGTTTCGTCGTCGTGCGCGGCGACGAGCGGTCCGCCAGAAGCCAACCGCCGCCGCGCCCGCACTCGTACCATCAACTGACGAGCGAATCCGCCGGGAAGCGAGCGCGCAGGCTCCGTCATGTGACGGAGCCTGCGCGCCATTCGTCCTCAGGGTCGCCCTCGGTGATGCCGGCCCGCGTGCGTATTTCGCTATGCTTACCGTATGGGCTCGTCGTCGCAGTCGGAGGCAGTGCCCGCAACTGTGCTGGACACCGCCGCGCTTCTCCTGCTCGGCGAGGGTGCCACCCCACGGCAACTCGCCGAGCGCTTTGCCGTCCTGACAGCAGCCAGCCAACCCGATGGCGCCGCCGCACTCCTGGGCCGGTTGGCGAGCCTCGGCCTCGTTCGCATCGCGGCCAACGACGGCCACGCGACCCATTATGTGCTGACCCCACTCGGGGTACAGTACGCTGAGAACGCGCTCGGCGGGCAACCAGACCTCGAGGCACAGTTTGCAGCGTTAGAGCGCCTCCGCACCGATTTGCTCTCCACCATCGCTCACGAGTTACGAACCCCCTTGACTGCCGTCCGGACATCGGTCGGCCTGCTCCGCGATCCCGGCCTCCAGCCCGACGTGACCGCCCGAGAGCAGTTGCTGGAGACGATCGCTCGGAGCGCTGAGCGGATGCAGCGGCTCGTGGCCGACGTGCTCGACCTGACGCGCTTTCGGTCGGGGAGCCTGTCGCTCCAGGCCCGCCGCTTCGACGCGGTAGCGCTGGCGAGCGAGGCAGCCGCGACGATCGTGAGTCTCGTCCAGGCGCGTGGCCAGAGACTCGAGCTCCGGGTACCCGATTTGCCGATCTGGGTCTACGGCGATCACCGCCGTCTCGAACAGGCGCTCACAAACCTGCTCTCGAACGCGCACAAGTTCTCGCCCCCTGGCGCGACGATTGGATTAGGCGTGATCCAGCACGGCCGGGACGTCGTCTGGAGCGTCGAGGACGAGGGGCCAGGCATTGCCGCCGAGGACCGGGCGCGCCTGTTCGAGCGCTTCTTCACAGCGGCGAGCGACTCGGCCGGAGCCGGTTCTGGGCTCGGTCTCCCAATTGCCCTGGCCGTCGCCCAGGCCCATGGCGGTACGATCGAGGTCGAGAGCGAAGTCGGGCAGGGAAGCACCTTCCGGCTGTGTGTCCCGCTCGACGGACCGGCGGAGCTCGGCGACCTGTGAAGATCCTCGTCGTCGACGATGCGCCCGAGGTCGTGGAATCGGTGCGACTCGGCTTCACACTACAGTGGCGCGAGGTCGAGGTGATCGGCGCCGGCGAAGGAGAACGGGCGATCGATCTCGTCGAGCGCGAGAGTCCGGATCTCGTGCTGCTCGATGTCGGCCTGCCCGACATCGACGGCTACCGTGTACTGGAGCGAATTCGCGAGTTCTCGGACGTACCGGTCGTCATGCTGACCGCCCGCGACAGCACGATGGACAAGGTCAAGGGGCTCGAGCTTGGCGCCGACGACTACGTGACCAAGCCTTTCGACCACCTCGAGTTGCTGGCTCGCGTCAAAGCGGTCCTGCGGCGCCTCGACATGCCCACCCCCAGGAGCCGCGCGCCCTCCTTCAAGTCGGGTGACCTGGAAGTCGACTTTGCGGCTCAGGAAGCGCGGCTGCACGGCCAGCGACTCGACCTGACCCCCACCGAGTACAAGCTGCTCTACCACCTCGTCCGCAACGCCGGCCGGACCCTTCCGCACGGCACGTTACTCGCGAAGGTCTGGGGACGCGAGTACATGGACGAGGTCGACTACCTGCGCGTCTACATCCGTCGTCTACGCGACAAACTCGGCGACGATCCAGAACGCCCACGCTACATTCGAACGGAGCGCGGCCTGGGATACCGCTTCTTGCACTGACGCTCGCTTCCGGGACCAGGGCGGCGAGGCACCGGTGCCGGAGCCGTACTGGAGCGACCCCGGAAGAATGGAGCCACCCGAACGGCGCCTCCATGACGCGCCCCCCGTACAGCAGGGTTTCACTCGGGACGGCATCCATCCCATGCCTCGCTTGCGCCCGCTCCCACAACTGCGTCCTGGAGACGGACGTTTTGTCCGTCTCAGGCATTACCACTCAGCCGCTCGTCACCAAAGCGCCGGACGGCGGCGTCGAGCGCCTCGAAGGTCCGCAGCCGATTCTTCACGTCGAGGACACCCCGGACGTCGCGCGCCACCTGGTCGATCTCCATCCGTGCCCGCTCGGTCCGGGTCTTACCGTCCAATTCCACGATCCCATCCCGGGTGCGGACAGTGACGTAGTTCAGGTCGGCCCGGTCGAGGTCAGAGCCGTGCCAGAGGAGGGCAATCACTGCGTCGCTGATCTCCTCATCGGACCGGAAGTCAGGCAGCCCGTCGAGATGCTCGCACGCGGCGTCGAGTACGATCGGATCGGTCGCGCTGTCAGTTACCCACTCGGCCGGGACGATGACCGGCCGGCCGGCAGGTCCGCTGCGCTGCACAACCAGGCCGGTAATGCGGGCCGAGGACCCATCCACCAGTACGAGGATCAGCGGACTGGAATCGCCGTCGCGACACACCACGGTCTGGCCGGCCCGCAGGACGTGCGTCAGCGGTGCTGGTTCGGCGGAGGTCACTCCACCGACGACATCGGGCCCCTCTCTCGCGTCGGACCTGTCCGGCACGTCCGTCGGTGGCGCGTCGGGGATTCTCGGGATTCGCGCAGCGTACAGCACGTTGAGGTCGGCTCGATCGAGGGAGACCTGCACCCGGTTGTCGTCAGCCTCCTCGACCGCCGACAGTGGTATCACAATCCGGCGGTCGACGAGCAGCCCTTCACGCAGCAGTAGCCCGAGTACCGCCCGTCCGTCCGGGCGCACGACCACGCCCTCCAGGTTGCCCAGGCCGCCATCCCGCCCGATGACGAGCGCACCCGGCCGGAGCGTCACACGTTCGTACATGCCATCCCCCTCGACGTTGCTGCCGAGCACCTCGTCACGCGTATCATCGCCAACCGCGTGCGCTGGCCGTGTTCGGCCCGCAGGCGGGCCGGCCAGGGGTGCGTCAAGCAGCCAGGCGGCTGCGCCCGCACCGAGCGGGCACCGCGCACTCCTGGCGTCGCGTCCGTGTCACGGACCGTGCCACGCCCGAGGTGCTCGGCACCTGGAGCGGCGATGGCCTCGATCTCAGTCTGGCCGCTCGATACCACCAGAGGCGTTGACCCCCATCAAGAGCGCACGAATACGGGCACACACCTGCTGTTCGCGATCACGGGCGCGATCGTGGCCGAGTTGACCCCCATCGAGAGCGCACGAATACGGGTCCACGGCAGGCACAGGCGCCTGACGGGCACGTGCGCACGACGGCGGGCAATCGACAGGCGTCCTCAGCAGGCCGCTGGCAACGATCGACGTTGAGGCTGCGTTGATCTGGGGCAAGCGGCGCCGCAAGGTTCCCGTACCAGACTGAGGGTGGCATGCACGGACGGGCGTTCGGAGCCGCGTCCATGCCATCCCGTCCCGCTCGGGATTCATGCCATCACGTCCCGCTCGGCCTTCGTGCTGTCACTCCCCGCTCGGACGGCCATGGAGCATCCGCCGAGCACGGATCGCGCGGGGCGGGTGTCACGGCACTCCCCTGGGCACGTGCCATCACGCCGCGAGCGGATCACCCGCTCGGCTGGCTGGAGGTCTGGAATGAAGCATTTCCGGGTTTGGATCACCGTCATGCTCGCCCTGGCGTTGAGCCTACCGCTCTTACCGGCGCGCACCCTGGCGAGCGGGAGCTGGCTGGACTCACCGGCGACGAGCTGGCAGCAAGCCGGTATGCCCATACCGCTCGCACCCGTCGTAGATGAGGCATTGAAGGGTGGCGCACCGGCCAACGCGCGAGCCGTGGAATCACCCGAGGATGAGGCGCTCGTCGCCGCCGGCTGGAGCCTGTACAACCCGGTCCAGTCTGGCTGGGGCGTGAGCGTCGTCGAGGCGGCGACCGCGTATGGCCTGGATACGAGTCCGATGCAGCGTCAGGCATTCGTGTTCGTCGACGGCGGGTACGTCGGCACGCTCGCGCCTGCTCCGACCGATCCGAACAGCGACGGTGCCCTCGACCGGGTCGCACTGGCTGGTCCCGCCACGATTCTGGCGCAGTTTCATCGGTACGACGAGCCTGGTAGCCTCGCCGGTCCCGACGCGATCACGACGGCGACCTACCAGATCCAGCGCGGTGCAAGCCCGGCTCTGGCGCTCGTGAGCACCGATACCCAGCTAACCTCCGCAGCGCCCGGCGCCGCGACAGTCGGCCCGAGCGTCCTGATGGAGATCGACGCGGACGAGATTCAGGCGGGCCAGACGTTCACGATCTCGATCGAGGCCCGTGCCGACCAGGGTGTCGACCGGATCACCTGGTACGCGGGCGAGACCGACGACGTCGTTCTACAGCAGGTGCGTGAGGTCGACTGTGGCGGCGCCGGCCTCTGTCGCTACAGTTGGCCTGTCTCCACCAGCGACACGACCGGCCAGATCATGATCCACGCTTCGGCGCGCGACACGGCCGGGCGTGAGTCGGATGCGCTCGTGCAAGAGCTGCGGGTTCGCGAAGCGTCCAGCCCGCCCGAGCTGACGCTAAACATCTCCGAGGAGAAAGTCACTGTCGGGCAGCAGTTCACCGTGGAGCTCGAAGCCAGCAGCGCCGACGGCATCGACAAGCTGGTCTGGCGTGGCGCCGGCACTAACGACGCCGCACTCCAGCAGCCACGTGAGTACGATTGCGGCGGCGCCAACGTCTGCCGCTCGAGCTGGCCGGTGAGCACGACCGATACGACCGGCCAGGTCACCATCCTGGCTACCGCACACGACCTCAATGGGCAGCAGACCGAGGACGTGACGCAGGCGCTCAAGGTTGGAAAGACGAGCAGCAAGCCGACCGTCGAGCTGCGAGTCTCGCGGGCGCGCGTGTCGGCAGGAGAACAGTTCAAGATCGAGGTCTACGCGCGGAGCGGCGAGGCGCTCGACAAAATCTGGTGGTATGCGACGGACACCAGCGACGCCGAGTTGAAGCGTGACCACACAAGCCAGTGCGACGGTTCCGAGACCTGCCGTGCAACCTGGCAGGTAGCGACGACGGACAAGAGCGGCACGATCACCATCGTCGCAAAGGCACGCGACAAGAACGGGCGTGAGTCCGAGAAGGTAACCCAGAAGCTGCGCATCGTTCGGTAAGGTCGCGCGCGAACTCACGACACAACCTTGCCATGTGCGGCGCTCATTTCTGAGCGCCGCACACGGCCGTGCTCGGTAAGCAGTGCTCGGTAAGGAGAAGCAGATGTCCGACACCACGTCTCACAGTATGTTGCGAGTCATTCTGACCATCGTGGGGCTCAACGGGCTCGTGCTCATAAGTTGGCTCTCCCTCACGGCGGCGATGGGAATACGCACCATACGCAGCCTCGGACCACCGAGCGGCGCGATAGCGGGCGCGGACTGGTCGAGCAGCCTGCCGCTCGCCGCCGTGCGGTTCGCTATGCCAATCGCACTGACGATCCTCATCGTCGCCGCCGGCAAGCGGGTCGGACGCCCGTGACGCGCCTCGCTGCGTCGGAAGCCTGCCAGCGTCGCGAATTGCTATGGCTCAATTCTGGAGAGTTCTGACCTCGACTAGCGTGGCCCAGGCGACGCTGGATGGCCCCAGACTGGACTCTACTCCTGCAAAACTTGGATTGGCCACGGCGAATCTGAGAGGATGGTGTGAAGATGCACCCGGCAATCCTGGCTGATACGTGTGAGGCAGCGCGCGAGCGGTACCTCCACCGATTGCCAGCGTACGCGACCTGATATCGCTCGATCCCCGCGGCGATCGCGTGCGTAGATGATTGCATCGTCCCGCCACTCACGCCGGCTGCCGGAGCGCGGTCGGCCGGCGCAGGATCGCAGGATGTGACGTGAAGTTCAGACGACCGCTCTCAGCGGCGCACCGCACCCAGCACGCCCCGCGCGGGGCGATCCACGGATGACGGTATGGTGCCCCGTGCCGTGGGTGGCTCCGAGTAGCGCTCTACCGGGTCGCGTGGTGTACGTGAGCCAGCCAACCGAGCGGGGCCGTTAGCGAGGTGGCCTGGTGGGGGGTGACGGCGGCAGTCCTGTCCGGCTTCGGGCTGGCCGTACTGGCCCCATGGGTGACACGCGCCAGTCCGGCCGCCGGCTGGCTCCTGGCCATCCTGCCGGCCGGGCTGGCGATCTACTTCGCATCCCTCGTCGGTCCGGTGGTAGCCGGTCAGGCGCTCGTCGTCGGCTATCCCTGGGCGCCGAGCCTCGGCGTGAACCTGTCGTTCCAGGTCGACGGCCTCAGTCTCCTGTTCGCGCTCCTGATCAGCGGCGTCGGCGCCTTGATCCTGGTATACGCGGGCGGCTACCTGGCCGGTCATCCCCAGTTGGGTCGCTTCTACGCAACCATCCTCGCGTTCATGGCCTCGATGCTCGGGCTGGTGTTGGCCGACAACCTGCTCCTCCTGTTCGCCTTCTGGGAGCTAACCAGCCTGACGTCGTATCTCCTGATCGGCTTCGAGCACGAGCGCTCCGGAGCTCGGCGCGCCGCCCTCCAGGCGCTGCTCGTGACGGGAGCCGGGGAGTTGGCGATGCTGGCCGGGCTTCTCGTGCTCGGGCAGGTTGGCGGGAGCTTGGAGCTGTCGGACGTGCTGACACGCGGCGAGGCAATCAGGTCAGACGGCCTGTATCTCGCCATTCTCCTGCTGGTGTTTGCCGGGGCGTTCACCAAGTCAGCCCAGGTACCGTTCCACTTCTGGCTTCCAAACGCCATGGAGGCGCTGACACCCGTCAGCGCCTACCTCCACTCGGCGACGATGGTGAAGGTCGGCGTCTACCTGCTGGCGCGTTTGAGCCCGGTGCTGGGCGGCACCCCGATCTGGCAGATCGTCGTCATGACGGCCGGCACGGCGACGATGCTGCTTGGCGCCTGGCTGGCGGTCCGACACACCGACCTGAAACGCATCCTCGCCTACACGACACTCAGCTCGCTGGGGACGCTCGTCATGCTACTCGGCGTGAGTACCGCCAGCGCGATAGCGGCAGCACTCGTCTATCTCCCCGCGCACACGCTCTACAAGGGCGGGCTCTTCTTGGTGGCCGGTGCCATCGACCATGAGACGGGTACGCGCGACGTCCGCATACTCGGCGGGCTGCGCCGCACCATGCCAGTCGTCGCCGTAGCGGGCGGACTGGCCGCGCTGTCGATGGCCGGGGTACCGCTGCTGTTCGGCTTTCTTGGAAAGGAGCTGACCTATGGGGCAGCCCTGGCAGCCCCGGCTGGCATGGTGCTGGTCGGGCTGGCCGTGGTGGCGAACATCCTGCTCGTCGCGGCGGCCGGGCTCACCGGCATCGGGCCATTCGTCGGCCCGAAGCGCACGCTCCCGCAGGAGCCGCATGCGCCGCCGGTAAGCCTCTGGCTCGGCCCGATCGCGCTCGGCATCGGCGGAATCGTCCTCGGTATCGCGCCGGCCATCGGCGAGCCGCTCCTGAGCGCGGCCGCCACGCGCGTCGCCGGCAGGCCGGTCACGGTCGACCTGGCGATCTGGCACGGCCTCACCATCGTACTTGGGCTGAGCGGCCTCACCCTCGCGGGCGGCGTGGCGGCCTACCTATCAAGGACCAGGCTCCGCCAGGTGGCGGCAAGGATGGACCTCGGCCCCCAGGTTGGCCCTGCCCGTGGCTACGATCTAGGAATGGCCGGCCTGAACGCGGTGGCACGTGCGCAGACACGGCTGCTGCAAAACGGCTCCCTGCATAACTACCTCGTGACGATTCTCGTCGCGACCGTCGGCCTCGTCGGCTTTGCGCTGGCGTCTCGAGGTCGAATATTTGGGCCTTTCCCCTGGCCGGGTATCACCGTCTACGAGGCCGGCATCGGGCTGCTGATCGTGCTCGCCGCGCTGGCCGCCGTTGCCGCGAGGTCACGTCTTGCCGCCGTCGCAGCGCTCGGCGTGGTCGGCTACGGTGTCTCGCTTATTTTCCTCTTATACGGTGCACCGGACCTGGGTATGACTCAGGTGCTCATCGAGACGCTGACGGTGATCCTGTTCGTCCTGGTGCTGTACTTCTTACCTCGCTTCGCCATCTTCTCGACGGGGCGAACCCGCGCCCGTGATGCGGTCATCGCGACGGTCGCCGGCGGGCTCATGACGACGCTCGTGCTCGCGGCCTCGACCGTCCGCTTCAACCCGTCAATTCCTCGCTTCTACGCCGAGCAGAGCCTGCCAGCCGGACACGGGCGCAATATCGTCAACGTCATCCTGGTGGACTTCCGTGCCCTGGACACGCTCGGCGAGATCACCGTGCTGTCGCTGGCGGCGCTCGGCGTCTACGCGCTGTTGAAGCTACGGCTCGCGCCCGGCACTCCCTCGACAAGACCACCCGCAAGGAAGCCGCCCGTCGCCGAGCCGCTCACGGTCGCGCCAGCCGCGACTGGAGGCGCCGCGACCGGAGACGCCGCGGCCGATTCGTCGACCGGCCGACCGCTGGAGGCGCCATGAGATCCTTGATCCTCGGGACGGCCGCGCGCTTCCTGCTGCCGTTGCTCCTGCTCTTCTCGATCTTCTTGCTCCTGCGCGGTCACAACGAGCCGGGTGGTGGCTTCTCGGGCGGGCTCGTGGCGGCCGCCGCCTTCGCCTTGCTCACGATCGCGACCGACGCGCCGACCACGCGCCGTGCGCTCCAGGTTGCTCCTCGCAGCTTGATCGGTATCGGGCTGCTGACGGCGATCGTCAGCGGCGTCATCGGCCTGCTCGCCGGACGGCCGTTTCTCACCGGGCAGTGGGTCGAGGTGACGCTACCGGGGGGCATCTCACTCGCGCTCGGTACGCCGCTCCTCTTCGACATTGGCGTGTATCTGGTTGTCGTCGGCGTGGTCTTGACGATCGTCCTGAGCCTGGCGGAGGCCTGACGTGGACGTCGTACTCGCCTTCGTCATCGGCGCACTGTACGCGGCTGGTCTCTACACGATGTTGCGCCGGAGCATCGTCCGGCTCGTGATCGGGCTGTCGCTCATCAGCCACGCGGCCAATCTCCTGATCTTCGTGGTACCCGGGATGACGCGGGCGCGCCCGCCCATCGTCCCGGAAGGCGCCACCCAGCCGACCCCGCCCTTCGCCGATCCGGTGCCTCAAGCGCTGATCTTGACGGCGATCGTGATCGGCTTCGCGATCCTGGCGTTCACCCTGGTCCTCATCAAGCGGGCCTACCAGACCGTCGGGACGGACGACCTCGACACCATGCGGTCGACTGACGATTGGGCGTCCGAGTGAGCGCCTCGTGAACGCCCTGCTGGTCCTGCCGATCCTCATCCCGCTCACGACGGCGGCCATCTCGCTGCTGGCATGGCGCTCGCGGCTGGCCCAGCGCCGGCTGGGGGTCGTCGGCACGGCGAGCCTCTTCGTCGCCGCGCTGGCGCTGCTCGGCTGGGTAGCGCGCGACGGGATCCAGGCGACCCAGGCCGGCGGCTGGCCAGCCCCGTTCGGCATCACCCTCGTCGCGGACCTGTTCGGGGCGATCATGGTCGTGCTCGCAGCCACCAGCGGGCTGGCTGTCACGATCTACTCGCTCGCCGGCATCGACGTCCGGCGCGAGGCGTTCGGCTACTACCCGCTGCTCCAGGTCATGCTGATGGGCGTCTGCGGAGCGTTCCTGTCCGGCGACATCTTCAACCTGTACGTCTGGTTCGAGGCGCTGCTGATGGCGTCGTTCGTCCTGATGGCGCTCGGCGGCGAACGCGCCCAGCTCGAGGGCGCGGTGAAGTACGTCACCCTGAACCTGCTGTCGTCGGCGTTCTTCCTGGCAGCCGTCGGACTACTCTACGGCGTGACCGGCACGCTGAACATGGCCGATCTGTCAGGTCGGTTGCGCACGGCGCCGGACTCGGCGCTCATCACCTCGCTGGCGACGTTGTTCCTGATCGCTTTCGGCATCAAGGCGGGCCTGTTCCCACTGTTCTTCTGGTTGCCGGCCTCGTATCACACCACCCCATCGGCAGTGTCGGCGATCTTCGCCGGCCTACTGACCAAGGTCGGGGTGTACGCGCTGGTCCGCATCTTCACGCTTCTGTTCGTGGGCGACGTCGCGTACACTCATACGCTCCTGCTCGTCCTGGCCGGCCTGACGATGCTGACCGGGATGCTGGGAGCGGTCGCGCAGCGGGATCTCCGGCGGACGCTATCGTTCCTGATCGTCGGACATATCGGCTTCCCGATCATGGGGCTGGGATTGTACACGACGCCCGGTCTTGCCGGGGCGATCTTCTATGTGATCGAGGACGTCGTGGTCCTGACGAACCTCTTCCTGATCGCCGGCATCGTTCGGCGACTGAACGGGGGCTCACGGCTGGCGGACCTCGGCGGGCTGTACCGGACGCACCCGAGTTTGAGCATGCTCTACCTCGTCGCCGGGTTCTCGCTGGCTGGCATGCCGCCGATGGCTGGCTTCTTCGCCAAGCTCGGGCTGATCCGGGCCGGGCTCCTGGCCGGCCAGTATCTCATCGTCGCCGTCGCGCTGACAGCCAGTTTCCTGACGCTGCTCACGATCGCCAGGATCTGGGGCGCCGCGTTCTGGAAGCCTCGGCCTGAAGCGCTGGCGCCCTCGTCACCGTCGCCCGACACACTGCCCGTCGAGCCCGTACGCGCGCTCTCTCGCCGGGCAACCGTGACCGTCCTGCTGCCCATCGTCGCACTGGCGGCGCTGACCGTCGGGATCGGGCTGGCTGCCGAACCGGTCTTCGGGCTGGCGACGAGCGCGGCCGGCCAGCTCCTCGACCCGACCGACTACCTTCGTGCCGTCCTCGGAGGGCCGTCGTGACCGCGTTCCTGTGGAACATCTTGCTGGCGCTGGCCTGGGTCGCCCTGACCGCCGCGTTCACGCCCATCAATCTGGTCTTTGGCTTCGCGCTCGGCTACTTGATTCTCTTCTTCGCCCAGCGTGTCCTGGGGCCGGCGAACTACTTCCTGAAGGTGCGCCAGTTCGTCAGCTTCGTTCTCTTCTTCATCCGCGAACTGGTCCTGGCGAACCTACGCGTCGCGCTAGACGTCGTGACGCCCGGCTACAACATGCGCCCAGCGATCGTCGCGGTGCCGCTGGACGTGGAAACGGACGTCGAGATTACCCTGCTCGCAAACCTGATCACCGTCACCCCCGGCAGCTTCAGCATCGACGTCTCGCCAGATCGTCGCGTTTTGTACGTCCACGCCATGTACGTCGATGACCCTGACGAGTTTCGGCGCTCGATCAAGGAAGGCTTCGAGCGACGGGTGCTGGAGTTGTTGCGATGATCTCAAGTGAAGTCACGCCGTGATGAAGCCGACAGGAGCCACACCGCGATGATCCCGGTTGATGGCAGCATCGTCGGTATGACAGCCACCGGCGTGCTGATTGCCCTGGTCGGCTCGTTGTTCGTGACGTTCATCCGGCTGGTGCGCGGGCCGAGCCTGGCTGACCGAGTGGTTGCCCTGGAGTTGAGCGGGACGCTGGTGGTGGGAATCATCGCCGCCTACGCTATCCTGACCCTCGAGTCGGTCCTTCTCGACGTGGCGATTGCGCTGGCGTTAGTCGCCTTTCTCGGGACCGTCGCGGTCGCACGGTATCTCGAACGGGGAGGCATATGACCATCCTCCTCGAACTACTCACCGTGGCGCTCCTGGTCGTGGGCGGAATGCTGATGCTGCTGGCGGCAATCGGCGTCGTTCGCATGCCAGACGTCTACAGCCGGATGCAGTCATCGACGAAAGCGTCCAGTCTGGGGGTCGGCTGCGTACTCGGGGCCGTGGCCATCGTCTTCGGCGATCTCGCGATCGCCGTCCGAGTCGTGCTGATCGTGGCATTCATCTTCATGACCGCTCCGGTTTCGGCTCACATGATCGGCCGGGCGGCCTACTTCGTCGGCGTCCCGCTGTGGGAGGGCACCAGGTTTGACGAGCTACGGGAGCACAACGAAGGCGCCGGTCGTAGCAACCGCGACGTATCGTCCGACCACCCACGCACATAGAACGCTGCCCGCGCCCTCCGGGTCATCCAGCCCAATCCCAGCGCTTGCGTGGCCTTCCTCTGCATGTACCCCGAGGTGCGCATATCTGGAGGGTGTTATGCTCGGAGCAGTCGGGATGCCTGACAGATGCAGGGCCGCCCGCCGTCACCTGTCGTCTGCCACCCCAGCAGGTCGACGAGGCCATGCAGGTGCCTACAGGACTGTAGGCGACGGCCCACCGAGGGCTGCGCTGCATCTTCGAGGGAGGGAGCAGTATGGAGAACGAGATTGCCCGACACGGCGAGGAGCCCGTGCAGCGACCGGCCGCTCAGTATTCCTCCGGCCAGCGACCATCCGCACATGAGGCCGCCACGCCCCCGATGGCTGCCCAGCGTCAGCCTCCGCGCTGCGACGCCACCGACGAGGACGAGCCGATGGGAGGCGATCCCCCGTGCTGGCAGCATCTCTTCGAGGACGGAGATGCCGGCGAGTTAGCTCCTGACCGTGCCTGAGATCGCCGGTCCTCCTGACGCTGGGCAGAGGCGCAGGCTAGCGTCGCCGGATAGCCTGCGCCGACCGAGAATCGGCGTGTGCCAACCGGTCAGGCCCAGGTCGGTCAGGCTTGGAACCGTCGGAGTCCAGACGGTCCGGGTCCGGACGGGGGCGCTCGGGCCGGTGAACCACGGCCGGTTCGACGCGGTGTCCATCACCGGGGCGCCCCACGACGCGCGGCGCCCTGACCGCCCCGGGGGTGTGCTCCGTTTGCCCGGCGGCAACGTGAGTGCTCTCGAAAGATGGGCGCTCCACCCGTCCGTCAGGGCCAGATAAGCCGTTGCGATGACCCTGCTCGATCAGAATTACGATGCCAAGACCGAGCAGCGCGACGGGACCGAGCACGGTAAACGCCGTCTCGGGCACGAAGCCCAGCCGGACAGCGATGACCAGCAGAGTAAGAACGAGCACAACTGTCGATCCAACGAGCGCACGGTGTTCGGTCAGCACCAGGACGAGGCCAATGCCGGCGAACAGCATGAAGAGCGGCCACAGCCCGAGAACGAGGTAACTGGCCCAGGCGACGCCGAGCCAGTCGAGCACCAGCAGGCCACCGGCCGCGACGAGCGTGAGACCGGTAATCGTCCTCGAACCGTTCATACCCGTGCCTCTGCCAGCCCGGCGATCGTACGTGCTGCCGTCGTACTCGCCGCCGTCATAGGCGCTGTAGACACCGTCTGGCGCTTTCGGCGCTCCGCTGAAGCTCCGCATATCCTCGAGGTCCGTTCGACACGCGGCGTTCGCCCCCGGCCTGTCGCCAGCCGGCAAACTCGTCATCGATCGCGCTCCAAGTGCAGATGCTCCTGGCATGGCTCACCGTTCTCCTGGTCTTGATGGTCCTCCTGACCTACGGGGTGTCCGGCGCCCCGCGCGCCACTATGATGCCCCCTGGCTGTTGCCAGGGGCGTCACAGACTATCAATACGGCATCAACGGTCGGCTGCCTCACCACGCACGGTGCAAGGGCGTTCGGGTGCACACAGCCGCCATGCGCGCCGTCCTGGCACGGGCTATCTTCACACCCGGCGCACACCATGTGCGGCCGGGCCGTGCACGCCATGCGGCCAGGCGGTGCACGCCTGACGTCGATCCGCTCAAAGGCCAATCCTGACCGAGCCGACAACCTGAAAGATCTCACCCTCTCGTCAGGCCATGTCCGCCCGCTGGTGCCGTCTATTGATGCAACGTTGACGAGGAGTGACGGTGACTGCGATCTGACCCACATATCCTGACCCTGCGAACGCCGCTGGCGGCCGCTCGCGCTGCCACCCATCGTCGCCTCGACGCCAGCGGAAACGATCGCCAGGAAGCAGGATCGCCTGAGGTGAAACTCGAGACAGTACTGGTTCCATTCGATGGCTCTTGGATGGCAGAGCGCGCACTTGCGTATGCAACGGCGCTCGCTGGCGCAGCGTCCGCACCTCTGGAGGTGCTGGCACTCACTCCAGATGCGGGGTATCCGGATCGCACGAGCGATGGGCGCGCCAGCTCAGTCGCGGGGACAAGCGTCCAGTTCATCGCAGCCGACCGAGGTGGGGTGTCTGGAGACGTAGCGAACGCCATGCTTTGCGCCATCCAGCTCAGGCGCGCGGCTCTCGTCGTCATGGCCGCCGAAAGCTGGACGAGTCACGGACGAGACGCTACCCTCGCGCAAAGGGTCGTTGAGGAAACGTCAGCGCCGACCGTCGTGGTGCCGACCGGCGCCGCTCCATTTCCATCTGACCGAGCAGGCTGCCGCATCCTGGTCGCGCTCGACGGCTCGGACCTCGCCGAGCAAGCGTTGCGGCCGGCCTGCGCGGTAGCGGACGCGCTCGGAGGTGAGCTCTTCGTGCTTCGTGTCGTCACACCTCGAGCTGCTGCGCTCGACGGTACCCATCAGAGCGGTGAGGTGAACCTCGCCTCCGCGCGGCGCTATGTCGAGGCGCTTGCACTGACGTTGTCCGCGCCTGCTCGACGGGTCACGGCCTTCGCGGTGGCAGGCGACGCGCCGACGATGATCGCCGCTGTCAGCCGCACGCAGCGCGCGAGCATCATCGCCATGACGACACGTGGACGCGGCGGGCGCGCGTCGTCAGAGCTGGGCGGCGTCGCGGGCCGGAGCCTGCACTCGACAGGTACGCCGATCCTCCTCGTGCCGCCAACGTCCTCCGCTCCACCAGGTGGATCGCCGCCCTCGTCGGCTCTGGCGACCTGAACGCGGACAGGCGCCGCACCGCCATCGCCCGCATTGACCATTCTCCGACTCTTGGCCGATCGCACCGCGTAGCGACGCCGCTCGTCGATGCCGTAGCGTGGGCAAATCGCGGCCCAGTGTCGGCGAGACGGAGATAGCGGCTACCCTGATGGCGGAGGTGAAGGTGCTAGCATTGACATGTCCGCGGCGAGCACCGCCCCTTCGGATGCGGGCGGTCAGGGAAAGGGCGGCCAGGACGAAGACCACAGCAGCGGCAGCAACGGAACGAGATGGCCGGATGAGACGACAGGACTTCAGCGGGGACGCGGCACTATGGACCTGTCAGTCGAGCGAGACCAACAGGTGAGCGCTGCCGACGTGGAAGCGCGGCACGTCGAACCAGTCCTTGCCTTGCTGGTCGATGCCGGTGCGATCCTGGGTTCCTCGCTCGACGTCGAGACGGCACTGCACCGCATTGCGCGCCTCGCCACGGCCAGTCTGGCGGACTGGTGTGCCATCGATCTCGTCGACACGGCGGGGCGGGTACGGCGGGTCGCGGCGGCGCACGTAGACCCGCGCTACGAGGCCGACGTTCAGCAACTCATCGAGACGTTTCCGCCCGATCCTGCGCGACCACACCCGCTCTGGCAGACCCTTCGAGCCGGCCGACCGACGCTGGCTGACGGACGGGCGCTCATACCAGCCCTGGCCCAGACCGCGGAGCACGCCCGGCTCCTCGACCGGCTGGGCAGGCGAGCCATGCTCGTCGTACCGCTCGCGATGGGGACGCGTACCCTTGGCGCATTGACCCTGGTGCGGTCGAGCGCCTACGCACAGGAGGACGTGACCCTCGCCGAAGCCCTGGCGCACCAGTGCGCAGGCGCGCTCGACAACGCACGCCTCTGCGCGGCCGAACAGGCAGCGCGGGCCGCTGCCGAGCGCGCGGCCGATCGGATGGCGCATCTGCAAGCGGTCACCGCCGCGCTGGCGCTGGCGCTCACCCGCGATCAGATCGCTGAGGTCGTCCTCGACCAAGCTGTCGCCGCGCTGGGCGCTCAGGCAGGAGCAATCGCCGTCTCGAGCGACGACGGCGCGGCCCTTGAGCTCATCCACTCCTCGGGCCGCGCCCAGGCGTCCTGGGACCACTGGCGGCGCCTTCCCATCGCCGCGCCGGTGCCCCTGGCCGAGGTATTCCGCTCCGGTGAGGCCGTCTGGGTCGACGAGCCAGAGGTAGTCAATCGGTACCCTACCCTGGCGTCAGTTCAGGCGGCGGAAGCGTTTGGCATGATGGCCGGCCTCCCGCTGCTAGCAGGCGATCGGTCCATCGGGGCGCTGGGGTTTCGATTCCCACGCGGGCGGCTCGTGGACGACGACGACCGGGCCTTCGCGCTGACGCTCGCGGAGGAGTGCGCCCAGGCGCTCGAGCGGGCGCGGCTCTACGGTGCCGAACGGCAGGCGCGGGCGCACGCAGAACGGCTAGCCGCCGAGCGCGCGGCAATCCTGGGGCAGATCGCGGACGGCGTCGTCATCGCCGATCAGCACGGACGTATCACCTTCGCGAACGCGTCCGCTCGCAGGTATTTCGGACAGACCGGGCGAACGACGGTCACGGACCGGGACGGCGTCAGCTACAGCGTTCCACTCCACCCGGGCGTTTCCAGCCCCGAGGAGCTTCCCCTGGCCCGCGCCGCTCTCCACGGCGAGCGGGTCGACGAGGTAGAGCTTCAGATTCAACGACCGGACGGCACCACCGTCCTGGCGGAGGGGAGCGCGACGCCGGTCCTGTCCGACGACGGAGTTCGGATTGGCGCGGTGTTGACCCTGCGCGACATCACCGCTCGCCGCGAGCTCGATCGCCAGAAGGAGGAGTTCTTCGCCAACGCCTCCCACGACCTACGAACTCCGATTGCCACGATCAAGGCGTCGGTCGAGGTGGTGCTGGAACACAAGCCGGCCGACCTGGCCGAGCCGCTCCACCGCCTGCTCGTCAACATCCACCACGAGTCGGAGCGGATGGCGACGCTCGTCGACGACTTGCTAGACCTGACGCGGCTCCGGGCCGGCCGTCTGCGTCTCCGCTGCGCCCACACCGATCTGCGGGCGCTGGCAGAGCGGCTAGGCGCCACCATCGAGCCGCTCGCACAGCAGCGCGGGCAGCGGGTCGTGCTCGCGCTGCCCCCACGCCCGCTCGTAGCACCCGTCGATGTCGAGCGGCTCGAGCGTGCCCTCCTCAACCTGCTCGTCAACGCTCACAGGTATGGCCGAGACGGCGGTACGATCCGTCTGGCGCTCGCCCGGCGGCGCAGCGAGGCCGTGTTTACGGTCGCCGATGACGGCCCGGGCATCGCGAACGCCGATCGGCAGCGTATCTTCGAGCGATTCTACCGTCCGAAGTCCGACGCGGCCCGCCGGAGCCAGGGCAGCGGGCTGGGGCTGCCGATCGCGAAGGCGATGGTCGAACTCCATGGCGGCCGAATCTGGTTGGAGGATCGAGCGGGCCAGGGAGCGACATTTCACGTCGCCCTCCCGCTCGCGGGCCGTTCGGAGGCGAAGGCGTGAAGATCCTGGTCGTGGACGACGAACAGCGCCTGCTCGACGCCCTGACCGTCGGCTTCCAGTTCCAGTGGCAGGATGCCACCGTGCTGGCAGCCCACGACGGCGAAGAGGGTCTGGATCTGTTCTACGAGCACCACCCGGATGTGATCGTGCTCGACGTCGGTCTGCCAGGCATGAGCGGCTTCGAAGTGCTTCGGAAGATTCGGCAGGTCTCGGACGTGCCGGTCGTGATGCTGACGGCGGCAGCCGACGAGATGGATCACGTGCGGGGGCTGGAGCTTGGTGCAGACGACTACCTGGTCAAACCGTTTAGCCGGATCGCACTGATGGCTCACATCAAGGCGGTGCTCCGCCGAGCCGAACTGCCACCGCCCACCCGCGCGCTCCCAGACGTCACGGCCGGCGAGTTGACCGTGAACTTCGAGAGTCAGCAGGTCACGGTTCGGGGCGAGCCGGTCGAATTGACGCCTGTCGAGTACAAGCTGCTCTATCACCTGGTGCGCAACGCCAACCGGCTCATGCCGCATCAGGCGCTTCTCGAACGGGTCTGGGGCGCCGACTATGGCGCGACCGAACACTACCTTCGGGTCTTCATCAGCCGGCTGCGCGCCAAACTGGAGCGCCCTGGCGGCCCCCGCTACATTCAGACCGAGCGTGGCCGGGGCTACCGCTTCATCCGGCCCCACGAGCGGACGTCCGAGCCTCAGCAGCCCGCCGCACCCGCCTGAGATGGGATCGCGCATCCCAGTCCTCCCGTCCGGCTTGGCCGCCGGGTGCGGCGCCTGCCCAGCTTGACCGCCGCGCGCGGCGCCGCCTAGACTCGCCGTAGCACTACGGCGAGGCAGCATATCCATGCGACGTGTCCCGTTCCTCCGCGCGACTGTGGCTCTAACTCTCGGTCTTTGCATCCAATCCGGCGCCGCTTTTGCGAGCCCGCAAAGCAGCGAGGCGCAATCCGTCGCCCTTCCTACCGTCCGGGTCGCGACGGCTGGACAGAGCCGCTGTGGCACGGAGCTCTCAACGCTCGGTGCGAGCTGTCGTGGCTTCGATGGCCGCGACGTCCGCTCACTGCCAGACCTCTGGGTCGTGGGCTACGAGAACAACAGCGAGACCGGCGAGAAGCATGTGATGCAGACGGTCCTGACCGTCAATCTGACGCCGTTGCGGAGCGTCAAGGATCCGAACGCCATTTCGCGCGTCGTCCTTGGCTATACCGAGGCGAGCACCACCCACCGCTCGCCGGAGGGCGAGTCCGAGTACGGCATTTTGCCGACCTGTAACACCGGTCTGGGCGTCCCCACGGACGCCTGGAATGGGAAAACGGACTCGATCGTCCCGACACGCCCGGCTGCGATCGCCGGCGTCGAGGGCGCTACGACCGCCAGTTCCGGCGCCTGGGACGTGACCCCCCAGGTCAAGGAGTGGCTCGCGGCTCCGGACAACGAGCGCACGTTCGTCCTGCGCAGCGACGACGAGTCCACCGATATCCACGCACAGGCGATGTGCCTGTCCTACATCTTCGACGTTGGGGCTTCAGCGGAGGTCGCCGCCGAGTAACCGCGGGGAGTGCACGGCGGAGGCTGCCTCGTTGGCCTCCGCTACGCACGGCCCCACCCGATACGTTCGCTCCTGGCGTCTCAGAAGGGTCGCCCCTTACCCGAGCACCTGAACCGGCTCGGTGACCTGCGCCTCTCTCCGATCTGTACGGCTGGCCGGCTTCGTTTGCCCACGTGTGGTGAGATCTCGCGATACCGTGGTGCGACACGAGTGGCGCACGGCCGAGGGAGGACAGGCTGTTGCCACGCCACCTCCACCGCCACCGGCCCGTGGCAGAGCTTGTGCAGTGAGTTCTGTCACATGATGAGGTGAACGCCAGGTCAGGGTGCCCGTCCAAGCACCCTGGGGGGTGTAGCGATGGCAGCAGCGAGTGCGAGGAATTCGAGCAGCGCGGCACGGAAGCCGAAGAGGCACAGCAATGCCAGGCCGGACGAGCAGTTTCGCCCTGCCACGGCAACTGATGTCCGCGCATCACCAGCACGTGGGGGCAGCCGAGCCCAAGAGCCGCGGCAGAATCCCGAGCCGGACATCGTCGACAAGGCATCCATGGACTCCTTCCCGGCGAGCGACCCGCCATCCTGGTGGGCCGGCGGCGCGGCGTAGGCTTGTAGGCGGTCGTCGTCCGGCAGTCGATACCCGACCCGGTGGCGCTCGCTCTCGGCCGGCAGATCGCCCCGAGTAGATCGCCCCGAGTAGATCGCCCCGTCGCAAGGCTGGCGTGTAGCTCCTGACACGGGCCGTTGACGCGGCGTTGATGCTCCGTGACCGTCTGCACAACCTGCACGCAGCATGATGGAGGTGAGGAAGATGGGCCGGTCGCCGCGTGCGACGTTCCTGGTCGACGGTCGTGCCTGACCGTCACCTCACCCCGGCACCGCCGACGCCGGAACCACGCGACCCACCGGACAACTCAGCGTGGCACGCCGCGGAACGTCGAGCGGCGGTCACCCTTCAGACGGGAGGAGCATGATGGCGACGACGACCGAGATCGCCGGTAGCCCCAGTGTTAGCCCCAACATTCTCGGGCTCGACGAAGGCTTGCGCAGTCAGCTCGTTGCGAGTTTGAACCAGAATCTGGCGAACCTGACCGACCTTGCCGCGGCGTACGACCAGGCCCACTGGAACGTGGCCGGCCCCAGCTTCACTCAGTTGCACGAACTCTTCGACCGGTTCTCTAACGACGTCCGCGAGTACACGGACGTCGTTGCCGAACGAGCGGTGACGCTGGGCGGGGTCGCGCACGGAACCCTCCAGGCGGCCGCCGAGCGCAGCACCTTGCCTCCGTTCCCACTCGAGGAGCGAAATCAGTGGGCGCTTGTCGAGTCGCTCATGCTCCGCACCGAGCATGTCGCGGCGGCCCTCCGCGCGGCGATGGACCTGAGTGCTGACGAGGCCGCCACCGAGGACGTCTTCATCGACGTGTTACGCGGCATCGAGAAGCAACACTGGATGCTCCGCCAGCATCTCGCCTGAACGCCGTGACGGAGTATCCATACGGAGCGCCTCGGCGGAGCATCGGGCCGGGCGCCTCGGCCAGCCCATTCGAGGCCATGCTTGATACGCCAGGTCCGTGAAGGACCAGATGCGCTCTGGGCGCCCGCTGTGCGTGAACGGCGAGCGCCCGGAGCGGCACGATGAGTGGCGAGGTGGCGATAGGGTGCAGTAGCGCCCGACTCCAGGTCAGGCAGCAGACCTCGGGGATCCGGACAGGGGGCGGAGCCGAGGGCACCAAGCGTGTATGCTCACCGCAGGCGCCGGCCGGGCGACGGTCCGCCGAGATCCCCTCGGGAGCTTCACACGCTATGCTGTTCGCGTCCGAGCACCCGCTCGTTCGCCTGAAGGTGAGCGAGCTACGAAACGTCGAGACCGGACCGGCCCGCTTCCGCGAACTGGTCCGTGAACTGTCGCTGTTGCTCGGCTACGAGGCGCTCCGCGACCTTCCGCTGTCTGCCCAGGCCGTGTGCACGCCCTTGACCGAGACGACGGGCTACGTCCCCGGCGTCAGCGTCGGGCTGGTACCGATCCTCCGGGCCGGCCTTGGGATGGTCGATGGCTTCCTGGCGCTCCTGCCAACCGCCGAGGTCTGGCACCTCGGGCTCTATCGGGACGAGGAGACGCTGCGGCCGGTGGAATACTACAACCGACTTTCCGCCGGACAGATACCGAGCGGTCGTGAAGTGCACACCTGGATCGTCCTCGACCCAATGCTTGCGACCGGCGGTTCAGCCATCGCGGCGGTCGAGGTGCTCAAGCGCGGGCATCCTCGCCGTGTCAAGTATGTGGGCTTGATCGCGGCTCCGGAAGGGGTGCACGCGCTCCAGGCGGCCCACCCGGACGTGCCGATCCACGTCGGCGTGGTCGATGAGGGATTGAACGAGCACGGCTACATTGTGCCGGGCCTGGGCGATGCCGGGGACCGCCAGTTCGCCACCTGAGCCGCGGCGTCGTCCGCGCCACGACGAGCTCGCGCCGACGGACTTAGATCGCGACAAGCAGCGGATCTCGGGACAGGCTCCCTGCGCGAGGCCAGATGTCCCGTCGCACCCAATTTTCCTGACCCCGTGTGTCAGGAATTTTCCGCTTGAACCAGACGAGCCAGCCCGCCTACGATTCTGAGAGAACGTCCCTCGACGTCGAGGTGCGCTCCGTCCCCCGCCCGACATCACTCTGGAGGACGCCATGCTCAACGGAGAGTGCCAGCGAGTCATGTCCGTTGCTGCCGCCTTCAGACGCTGCTATACTTGCGCCGCCGGTTAGGGTCCAGGAGCGGGCGCCTATGTCCACCATCAGCACCTGGGAAGCGATCGGCGTTGTCACTCAGTTCGGCGTCACCTGCGCGGTGGCCGTCTGGCTGGGTTTTCTTTTGGGATCCTGGCTCGATAGGCGCCTTGGGACCGGGCTCATCTTTTCGTTAGTGTTTGCACTTGGCGGCATGATCTCCGCCACCGTCAGTACCGTCAAGATATTGCAGTACCTCCAACACCGCGGCACCACGAGGAGTAAGTAGCTGGATGAACGGCCTGCTTACGTCGGTCACCAGAGCAACCCAGGAAGTCGAGGGTTCCGCCGAGCTCGGCGGAGCAGGCGTCCACTTCGGGTCGCAGACGTTCTTTCATCTCGGCCCGATTCCCGTCAGTGCGAGTATCTTCAGCGCCTGGATCGTGATCGCGATCATGTTGCTGTTCGTCTGGGGCACGACGCGCTCGATGCGGCTCGTTCCAGGGCGCTGGCAAAATCTTGGCGAAATTCTGGTCCAGTCGCTGAACGGCGTCATCGAGCAGACCGCCGGCCGGCGCGGACGTACCTTCGCCCCGGTGGTCTTCGCATCGTTCATGTTCATCCTCTTCGCGAACTGGATCGGCATCACGCCCTTCTTCGGTAACATCCGCGGGCTCGTCTCGCCCAACCGTGACCTCAACATCACGGCCGCGATGGCAGTGGTCGTGTTCGTCATCGTGCAGGTCTTCGCGATCAGGAACCTGGGAGTCGGCGGCTACTTGAGGGAGTTCGTCGTCCCGAACCCGCTGCATCTGCTGAGTGAGTTGAGCCGCCCGCTATCGCTGTCGCTGCGGCTCTTCGGGAACATTTTCGCGGGCAGCACCCTGGTTCACCAGATTCTCGGCCTGGCGCCTATCGCGACATTCGTGTTCCTGGGTCTGGAGTTGTTCGTCGGTCTGGTCCAGTCCCTGATCTTCACGATGCTCACCATGGTCTACCTCGCCATCGCGACGACGCCGCACGGTCACGGCGCGCACGACGATGGGCACGCGGCGAGTCACCACTAAACCGACCGGCCCACGTTGGGCCTCACGTTCTGGAGGAATCGGTGGAAGCAGCAGTGCAGGCAGCCCCAGGTTTCGCGGCGGCGTTCGCGATCGCCCTCGGGGCAATTGGCCCGGGCCTTGGCATCGGCTACGGCGTGGGCAAGGCGATGGAGGCGATCGGCCGCAATCCGGAGGTGAGCGGCCCGATCCTGGTGCCAATGCTGATCGGTCTCGGGTTCGCCGAGGCCATCGCGATCTACGCCCTGCTCATCGCGTTCATCCTCAGCGGGCGCTAGTCACGCGAGCGGCGCCGAGCTCGGCCGAGCTGGCCTGGGCTTTGGCGCCGCTCTCGCAGACACACTGGAAACCGCATGAACAGCATCATCGAGCTTCTCGGCCTCAACCTCCCAGATTTCCTCTGGCACACCTTTAACTTCCTGATCCTGATCTTCCTGATCGGCAGGTTCTTCTACCGGCCGGTCATCAACATGCTTGACGAGCGGTCGAGGCGCATTCGCGAGAGCCTGGAAGAGGCCGAGCGGATGCGAGGCGAGGTCGCACAGGCCGACGCCGAGCGCGAGCAGCTTCTTGCCGAGACCCGGCGGGAGGTTCAGGGGATGCTGACTCAGGCGACGCAGACGGCCGAGCGCATCCAGTCCCAGGCCCGCCAGGATGCACAGCAACAAGCCCAGCGCATCGTCGAGCGAGCACGCGAGGAGGCCGAGGCGGAGCGGGCAGCCGCGATGGCCGACCTCCGGCGAGAAGTGGCAAGCCTCGCTATCGCGGCGGCCGAGCGCGTCATCAACCAGAATCTCAACGACCAGGCGCATCGACGGCTGGTCGAAGACTTCCTCAGGGACGGCGTCGTCGATGGCGTCGCCGATGCGCGGAGGTAGCGGGTGCAACGGACGAACATCCATGCGCTCCGCTTTGCCGAAGCGGCCTTCGCGGCGGCGCGCGATGCCGATCAACTGGACGCCTGGGTCGAGGCTCTCGACCGGGCGTCCTCGATCTATGCCAACCAGTCGGTCGAGTCGTTTCTGACCAGCCCGGTGGTGCCGGTAGACAAGAAGTGCGCCGTCCTGGATGAACTCCTCCCCCAGGTACCGGCCCAGGTGCAGAACTTTCTGGTGATCCTGGCGCATCGCGAGCGGCTGGGGCTGGTGCCCGAGATTACCGCCGTCTTCCATCGCCTCGTCAATGAGTTCCACGGCATCGAGATCGCCCAGGTCACGACCGCCGTGCCAATCGACGAGCGAGAGAGGACGGTGATCGCCGCACGGCTCAGCCAGCGAACGGGGAAGCAGATCGCGATAGAGGCCCACGTCGATCCCGCAATCCTGGGCGGCGTCATCGCGCAGATCGGGGACGACGTGATCGACGACAGCGTACGTGGCCGCCTCGAACGGCTGCACCGAGCGATGACCGCATAACATCGACGGTCTCCGACTTCGGACGAGCCGGACATCCGTTCGCGTACGTACAATTGCATACCATCTACGGCCTGCACCGGGTTCTGACCCGCAGGTCCGCGTCGCACCGGTCGACGACCTTTCATACCTACACACGCCCGACGGGAGCTGGCGGCTGGTCGCTGACAGCGGAGCTCGGGGAGGCAGCATGGCAGTTCGCTCTCAGGAAATCGCAAGCATTCTTCAGCGCCAGATCGAGGGCCAGAACCTCGGCGCCGATACCCGGAACGTCGGGCAAGTCATCGAGGTTGGCGACGGTATCGCCCGCGTCTGGGGCCTCTCCGAAGCGGTCGCCGGCGAACTGCTCGA
Organism: Chloroflexota bacterium; assembly: GCA_020845495.1. The sequence continues at coordinate 44,913 of JADLFM010000128.1, read as the reverse complement.
GTTCCCTGGCGGCCCCGGCGAGCCGACTGTGATGGGGCTGATTCTCAACCTCGAAGAAGAGACGGTCGGTGTGGTCATCCTCGGGCCGTATACCCAGATTCAAGAGGGTAACGAGGTTCGCCGGACCGGCAAAATCGCCCAGGTGCCCGTGGGTGACGCGCTCGTTGGCCGAGTGGTCAACGCGCTGGGTGAGCCGATCGATGGCAAAGGCCCGATCGCGACGACCGCCTTCCGCCCGGTCGAGCGGATCGCGCCAGGCGTGGTCCGCCGCCAGCCCGTGAAGACGCCGGTCCAGACGGGGATCAAGGCGATCGACGCCATGATCCCGATTGGCCGTGGGCAGCGCGAACTGATCATCGGCGACCGCTCGACGGGTAAGACCGTCGTCGCCCTCGACACGATCATCAACCAGAAGGGCGGCGACCTGATCTGCATCTACGTCGCCATCGGCCAGAAGCAGTCGAGCATCGCCGAAACGGTTGGGATCCTCGAGCAATACGGCGCGATGGAGCACACCATCGTGGTCGCCGCTGCCGCGACCGATCCGGCCCCGCTGCGCTACCTGGCGCCCTTCGCCGGCTGCGCGATGGGTGAGGCGTTCATGGAGGACGGCCGGGATGCGCTGATCGTCTACGACGACCTCTCCAAGCACGCCCAATCCTACCGTGAGATGTCCTTGCTGCTCCGGCGGCCGGCCGGGCGTGAGGCGTACCCTGGCGACGTGTTCTACCTGCACTCTCGGCTCCTCGAACGGGCGGCCCGCCTGAACGATGAGAACGGGGGCGGTTCGCTGACGGCGCTGCCCGTGATCGAGACGCAGGCGAACGATGTGTCGGCGTACATCCCGACGAACGTTATCTCGATCACAGACGGCCAGATCTACCTCGAGTCGGACCTGTTCAACGCAGGTATCCGCCCGGCCCTGAACGTCGGCATCTCAGTGTCGCGCGTGGGCGGCTCGGCCCAGACGCGGGCGATGCGCTCGGTCGCGGGCCGCATGAAGCTAGAGTTGGCGCAGTTCCGCTCGCTCGCGGCCTTCGCGCAGTTTGCCTCGGATCTGGACCCGGCTACCCGGGCACAGCTCGAGCGGGGGCTCCGGCTTCAGGAGTTGCTGAAGCAGCCCCAGTTCAGCCCGGTTCCGCTGGCCCGGCAGGTCATGGTCATCTGGGCAGGCACCAACGGCTACCTGGACGACGTGCCGGTGTCCGAGGTTCGTCGCTTCGAGACTGAGTTCGAGCAGTTCATGGACGCCCAGTATCCGCAGGTCGGCGAGACGATCGCGCGCGACAAGGTTCTCTCGGACGAAACGTCCGCCACGCTCCGGCATGCGGTCGAGGCGTTCAAGCGGACCATGAGCCTCTAGGAGCGAACAGCCGGCCATGCCGAGCCTACGAGATATTCGGCGCCGCATCCGCGGTATCCGCAACACCGCCCAGATCACCAAGGCGATGGAGCTCGTCGCGGCTTCGCGGATGCGGCGGGCTCAACAGCGCGTCATCGCTGCCCGCCCGTACGCAGAGACGATGCGCACCTTCATCGGGGAGCTCGCCTCGATCGCGAACGGATCAGCCGACGTGCTCCACCCGCTGCTCGTCCAGCGCGACGTGGACACCGTCGGCATCATCCTGCTCACGACCGACCGGGGCCTCTGCGGCGCCCTCAACACGAACACGATCCGCCGTGGCACCGAGTTGATCCTCGATCAGACCGAAGCCGTCGAGTTGCTGACGATCGGCCGGAAGGGTCAGGACTTCATGGCCCGTCGCGGCTACAAGATCTTCGCGTCCGTGACCGGCATCGGCGATCGACCGAGCTACGACCAGGTCATCCCGATCGCCCGGAACGTCATGGAGAGCTACATGGCGGGACGGATGGATATCTGTTACGTCGTCTATCCGCAATTCGTCTCGACCCTGACGCAGCGGCCGGTCGTCCAGCAGATCCTGCCGATCGCGACGAGCGAGCATGCGGGTGCCGCCAGGCCGATCGATTACATCTTCGAGCCGAACCCCCAGACGATTCTGGAACAACTCCTTCCGCGATACGTCGAGGTATTGATCTGGGAGGCGATCCTGGAGACCTCAGCGAGCGAGCAGAGTGCGCGCATGGTCGCGATGCGGAACGCCAACGAGAACGCCCAGGATCTCATCAAAGACCTGACGCTCGTCTACAACAAGACGCGTCAGGCCGGCATCACGCGCGAGGTGACCGAGATCGCGTCGGCCGCGGAGTTCATGGCAGCACAGAATCGCTAGGGCGAGCAGGACGAGGTATCAGGTGTCAGTCATCAGCAGGCGAGAACCGAGCGTCAGAGGCGCTCGCCCCTGAACGCTGAGACCTGACCGCCGATACTTCGCGTCGCTCGTGCGTCTCGAAGGAGAGCATCAAGTGGCAACCGGCAAGGTCATCCAGATCATCGGTCCGGTCGTGGACGTCGAGTTTCCACCGGATCAACTTCCCGACATCTACAACGCCGTCGAGATCCCGCTCGAAGTCCAGGGAGCAGACGGCAGCGGCAATGGCACCGGGGGCGAAGCCGGCAAACTCGTCGTCGAGGTTCAGCAGCACCTCGGGAACAACTGGGTCCGCTGCGTGGCAATGGGCAGCACTGATGGCATGCGGCGTGGGATGCCCGCCACCGACACCGGCGCGCCGATCCAGGTTCCGGTTGGCAACGTCACCCTTGGCCGGATCTTCAACGTCCTCGGCCAGCCAATCGACGAGGCTGGCCCGGTCGTCTCGGACACGATGTACCCGATCCATCGCCCTGCCCCCTCGTTCGAGGAGCAGCAGGTACAGCCCGAGATGTTCGAGACGGGCATCAAGGTCATTGACCTGATCGCGCCGTTCCGCAAGGGCGGCAAGATCGGCGTGTTCGGCGGCGCGGGCGTCGGCAAGACGGTCATCATCCAGGAACTGATCAACAACGTTGCCAAGGAGCACGGTGGTCACTCCGTGTTCGCCGGCGTGGGCGAGCGCTCCCGCGAGGGCAACGACCTCTGGCGTGAAATGGTCGAAGCCGGCGTCATGAAGAACACCGTCATGGTGTTCGGCCAGATGAACGAGCCGCCGGGCGCCCGCCAGCGGGTCGGACTGACCGGCGTCACCCTGGCCGAGTACTTCAGGGACCAGGGTGAAGACGTCCTCCTCTTCATCGACAACATCTTCCGCTTCACCCAGGCTGGCTCTGAAGTGTCGGCACTGCTCGGGCGCCTGCCCTCGGCGGTGGGCTATCAGCCGACCCTCGCGACCGAGGTCGGCCAGTTGCAAGAGCGGATCACGTCCACGAAGAAGGGTTCGATCACGTCCCTCCAGGCCGTGTACGTGCCCGCCGACGACTACACTGACCCGGCTCCGGCTTCGGTGTTCGCGCACCTCGACTCGACGATCAACCTGGAGCGGTCGCTTGCCGAGCAGGCACTGTTCCCGGCCATCGATCCGCTTGCGTCGACCTCGCGCGTGCTCGATCCGCGCGTCGTGGGCGACGAGCACTACAACGTCGCTCGCGAAGTGCAGCGGGTGCTCCAGCGCTACCGCGACCTTCAGGACATCATCGCCATCCTCGGGATGGACGAACTGTCCGAGGACGACAAGCTGACGGTGCAGCGGGCGCGCAAGATTCAGCGCTTCCTGACCCAGCCGATGTTCGTCGCCGAGGCGTTCACGGGCACGCCGGGCGTGTACGTGCAGATCGCGGAGACGGTCCGCGGCTTCCGCGAGATCCTCGATGGCAAGCACGATGCCCTTCCCGAGCAGGCGTTCTACATGCAAGGGAACATCGACACGGTCGTTCAGCGGGGCCAGGAGCTTCTGGCCTCGGCGGGCAGCCGCTAACCCCCAGTCAGGTCGCGCCTGACGACCTCCGATTGCCCGAGACACGGGGCGGCGAGAAGATCGCCGCCCCGCTTTCGTGTCTTCCAGAGTGCCCGAATACGTTGGACAGGCTGTGACAGCATAGGCGCGAGCCGTCCATTGGTCGGGGCAGGGTGTATCGCGCCCGCCGTCGTGGGGGATCCTACAGGACTGTCAACCGTGCGGGACGAACAGCAACTCGCCGAGCCAGGTGCGAGAAGCCTGACCGACCCGACGCGCACCGAGCGTCAGCCAGCGATAGCCGTGGCAACGCATCAGGTCCGCTACGGCCTCGAAGACTGGCCCCTCTCGCACCTCGGCAATGACGAACGGGCGCTGCTCCGCCAGTAGACGCGTCGCACCGAGCAGCACGGCAGCCTCAGCACCCTCCGCGTCGATCTTGATGAGGCGCGGCGCCCGCCGTCCTTCCCTGTAAACCACGTCATCCAGAGCGACGGACGGCAGCATGGCGACCGTCGCATCGCCCGGCACCCACTCGCCGGCGATGTGCCCGATCGACGAGTAGCCGTAGCGCGCGAAGCGAACGGCGCCGGCTGCGTGCGCTACGATCCGCTCGTCCACGATCACGTTCGTCGCTGCGTTCAACTCCAGATTGCGCTTCAAGGCCGCCCGGCTGCGTACGTCCGGCTCGAAGGCCAGCACGCTACCGCTTGGACCGACCAGAAACGACGTCAACAGCGTCAGGTAGCCGACGTGCGCCCCCACGTCGAATACCACGTCGCCTGGCTGGATCAATCTGTCGAGCGCGCGAGTGACGTGGCGTTCGTACGTCCCCAGCGCGTAGGACGGCCGCTCCAGGTCGGGCAGCGCCAGCAGGTAGCCGCGCAACGGCCCGCCGAGGATACGGACGAGGGTGCCGTTCTCAACCGGTGGCATCCCTCGAAGCGCCTGCCCGATTCGGCCGTATGCCTCGAGCACGAGCTCACCGGCCAGCCGTCGTACCCGTGCGGTCGTCCACGAGGTGCTGAAGGTGCTCACTCGCCACGCATCAGCACGAAGTCCACCCGGATCGCAACGGCTCGGCGCAGGACGGGTGGGGCGCCAATCGAAGGATCGGGCATGGCGCGCGCATCCAGAGAGCGATACGCCATCGGCCGGTGAGTCATCGGCGGCTCATCAGCCGAGCCATGGACCCTGCCGAGCGTTCCTTCACTGCACCGCGGCACCTGGGCCGGCCACATCATGCGGGCCAGCTCGCTGCCATCGCATCGACCACCGCTTCTCGGGCTGGACGGCCGGCCGGCCGGCCGTCCAGCAGCGGCCGGGCGATGTAGTCGTAGAAGGCCGCGACCGCCTGGAACACGATCATGCCCCGACCGTTGAGGGTCGGGCGGCCAGCCCAGCGTGCGTGGCGTAGCGTCGTCGGCTCTGACGGCGCGTAAATGACGTCGAAGAATGCCGTGTGCCGTGCGACGCGGGTCGCGAAACGCATCGAGAGGGCATGGTTCTCCTCGATGCTCGGGATAGCGGCCGCAAACCAGCGCTGCATCCGGTCCGTTTCCGGTTCGCCCGGCTCCTCAGGAACGGACGGCGGCGCAGCCGGCGCGAGCGCCGAGTACGGCTCCAGGTACGCCACCTGCCCCTGACCGGTCACCTTCGCGCCAGCCTGCCCGCGCGTGGTCGCGTTGACCACGAGATCGATTCCGGGCGCCAGCAGTTCGGCGTCGGCTTCGTCGAGTCCCTGGGCATTGCCGTACAGTTCGTCGACCTTCAGCCCGAGCGTCAACGCCGTGGCCGGCGTGCGGTTGGCGATGAAGAGGCGGCCGCGCGGCCCGATTGCCTGGGCCAGGGCATACGCTACCGCCGAGCCGGCTCCGCCTGCCCCGACCAGCAGGACACTGCGCCGGTCGAGCGACGCCAGGAACGGCGTTGGCTGACCGGGCCATGCCTGCGTCAGGCTGCTGATGGCGCCCTCGCCGTCGGTATTGGTGCCGAGCAGCCGTCCCTCGACGGTTCGAACGACCGTGTTGACAGCCCCGAGTCGCTCCGCACGCTCGTCCAGGTCGTCCAGGAGCGGCACGACGGCCTGCTTATACGGCACCGTCACGTTCACCCCCAGGAAGCGCGGTTCGCGGCGGATCGCGCCGAGCAGGCCAGCCAGAAGGCTCGGCTCGACGTCGAACGGCACGTAGGCGGCATCCAGTTCAAGGGCGGCGAAGGCTGCGTTCCAGATCGCGGGGCTCCGCGAGTAGGTACTCGGATGGTCACCGATCAGTCCGCAAGCCCAGGTGTGGATGCTTGGGCGCGGCGGCAGCGGGTTTTGAACGAAGGGCTGAAGGCCCGTCAGTGCGCGGCTCACGGCGAGGATTCTAGCGCACGCCCGCGCCCCATTCGCCGCGCACCCGCCCGTACACGTGGGGCAGAGCATCAGCACGGCTGGCGTGTTGGGCGTGGATGGTATCATCGCCGTCCGGAAGCGCAATGCGGAGCCATACGAGGAGCCAGACGACGAGTCAGTGAGCGGTGTCTTGACTGACAGCGCGCTCACCAGCGGTGAGCGCGGCGCACCTTCAGCCCGCCCGGCTGTGCGGCCCGGCGCGGCAGCGCTCCCGATGCTGCTCGCCTTCACTCTCGGCGGCGCGATCTGGCGGGTGGTCTCGTTCGTCTACAACATCTGGCCGCACGGCGACGTGGTCCTCGACGCCGGCATTGCCGAGAGCGTCGCGTGGCGCGGCCAATTGCTCGTGCCGATCGTGGACGTCCGCTACTTCCCCATCGGGCGCTTCGGGTTCGGCTACCCGCCCGATCAACACCCGCCGATCTGGCCGCTCCTCGGCGCGTCGCTCGTCCCGCTCACCGGCGACGGCTACACCGCGCTCAAGATCGTCAGCCTGCTGATCGGCGTGCTGCTGGTGCCGCTCGCGTACCTCGCGCTACGCCGGCACATCGGGCACGGCCCGGCCGCGTTCGCGAGTTTCTTGACGGCAGCCTCCTATCCACTCGTCGATTTCTCTGCGAACGGATCGCTCTGGGTGCTGCTCGCAGCGTTCTATCTCGGCTGGCTCTGGCTCCTGCCCGAGGCGGCTGAGAACGGCGGGCTCCTCCACATGAGCCAGGGGGCAGCCGCTCCGAGCCGGGTGGCCGCTCCGAACAGGGCGACCGCTCCGCTCGGAACGACGCCCGACGATGCCGAGGCCCCATCTCCGAGGGCCGAGAAAGCGGCTGGTGCGTGGCGCGGGTGGCTCGGGCGCTGGACGCTGCTCGGCCTGCTCATGGGGCTAGCCTACCTGACGAACTATCCGGCTGTCGTGCTGCCGGCAAGCCTCGTCCTCCTGCTTCTCGTGCGCCACGGACGAGGGCTGTTCCGCCGCTCGACGCTTGCCGGCCCGCTGGCGGGTGGCGCGGTCATGCTGCTCACGATATCGCCCTGGCTCATCCACAACGCGGGCACCTTCGGCAGCCCGATCTGGAGTCAGCCATTCCAGCGGACGCTCGCCGGTGGCAGCCGGCAGGTCGAGTTTGCGATCGTCGACGGAGAGGTGATCAAGCGGAACCGGCCGGTGAGCAGCGACCGGGTGACTGCCCTCCGTGAGCGAGCCATCGACCTGTATGGGAACGTCGGGTTCGTCGCCCGTCAGGCGGTCGTGCTCGGGCCGGTCCTGGCCGGCCTGTTCCTGTGCGGCTTGCTTGCCGTCGGCGCAGATCTCGTCCCGTGGAGCCGAAGCCCGCGGCCACTGGTGCGCTCAACTGTCGAGCGGCGAGTGAGCGATGGCACTGTGGGCTGGCCGGGCGGACCGGCCGACGCGCGGCAAGACACACGTGCCGACGCGTGGCATCCTCAGCCCATCCATCCGGGGCAGCCCGCCCCGTTCGCGGTCGTGGTCCTGGCCGTCGTCCATCTAGCGCTGATCCTTCTCTGGCCCACCACGAAATTTCGCTACCTCGTGCCGCTGCTGCCGCTCGTGTTCGCCATTGGCGGCTGGTTCCTGTGGCGGCTCGGGCCGCCGCGCCAACGTCTCCTGCTCGCCGTCGTCACGGCTGGCCTCTGCCTGTTCACGAACGTCTGGACGATGCTCGAGATCCCCAGTCGGACGTACTACTACGATGGCGGACTGGTCGACGATAACTTCGGGCAGCAGGGCGAGATCCAGTTCGTGGAGCAGGCGAAGCACCTACGTGCGGCGGCCGACGCGATCGTCTCACGGGGTCCGGGCGTCGTGCTGGGCGAGCATCTGCTGGCCCCGCTTACCCGCCATCCGCTGGTGGTCAACTCGACCGCCTATCCGTCCGACGTGCTCGCCGCGCTCGTGGCACGCTACGACGTCCGCTACGTCGTCGACGAGCGGGCACGCGCTGGTGCCTACGCATTCCTCGACCCGACCGAGATCTGGTCAGATGACCGTTACATGGTGTTGGAGCTACCCCGACCCGAGCGAGCACCTTCGTGAGCGCCACGGCGAGACGACCTGGCCCGACACCCTGAGAGCGCTCAGGGCGGCCTGCACGCAGCGTTCAGGCATCACCTCACTCAGGACATCACCCACCTCTGTCTGAGCGGTCCACGCGCCATCCGGCTCCGTCCCGCTCGGCCCTATCCCATCCGACGGCGTCCTGCCTGCGGGCGTCCCGTCAGTTGGCACCCTCGGGGGGCGACGCGACTGCGAATGGGCTCCTGGCGTAGAATGCTCGCCATGCGCATGAGCAGTCTGGCGCTCGTTGGCGGGGCGTTCCTGGTCGTCTTTGGCGTAGGTGGTCTGCGCCTGATCTTCGGGGTCTGGATGCGCCCGCTGGAGGTTGAGTTCGGGGTCGACCGGGCCACGATGGGCCTGCTCGGGGCGCTCGCCTACCTGGTGTTCGGGCTGTTTCAGCCACTATTCGGCCGCGTCGTCGACTTGCACGGCCCCCGGCTGGTCGTCCCCGGCGCGGTCCTGCTGAGCGGTATCGGCGCCATCGCCGCTGCTGCGAGCGGCTCGTTCCTGCTGTTCGCGCTCGCATTCCTGCTGATTATGTGCATCGGCTTCGCCGGGGCTGCCAATGCGACCATCGCCGCCACCGTCGTGCAGCGCTTCGACCGTCACCAGGGCCTGATCTTCGGCATCTGTAGTGCTGGCGGGCCGCTCGGCGAGATGGTGCTGGCGTACACCGCCGCGCTCGGCGTCGAGAGTATCGGCTGGCGGACCACCATGATGGCGCTCGGCATCGCACTGCTGGTCGCCGTGCTGCCGATTGCCTGGCTGCTGCTCGGACGGACGCCGGCCCCGAAGCGCACGGTACTTCCGAGCTTCGGACAGACGTTCGGGCTGGCGTTACGGGCGCGCGGCTTCGTGCTCTTGTTCTGCGCCTACTTCATCTGCGGTGTCACCACGCTCGGACTCATCCACACCCACCTCGTCCCGTACGGCATTGACATCGGGCTGCCGGAAGTGTCGGCGGCTCGGGTGCTTGGGCTGGTCGGCCTGTTCAACGTCGTCAGCCTGGTGCTTGGCGGGCGGATCGCGGATCGTTGGGGCGGCCGCGGGCCGCTGATCGGGGTCTTCATGGTCCGGGCAGTCGCGCTGCTCTGGCTGTCGACTGCCACCACCGAGCCGGCTCTCTGGCTGTTCGCACTGATCTTCGGCCTGACCGACATGGCGACGATCCCACTCTCGGCCGCCGCGACCTCGGAAATGTTTGGACCGCGCATGCTGGGCGTGCTGATGGGGTTGCTGGTCGTCGCGCACCAGATCGGCTCAGCACTTGGCTCATATCTGGGGGGGCTCGGCTACGAGGTGTTCGGCGGATACTCGCCGGTGATGCTCGCGGCCGTGGGGGTGGCACTCACCGGCGCCCTGCTCTGCTTCGCGATGGACACCCGACGTGTCCTCGACGAGCGGGGGCGAGGCGGCCAGGAGCTCGCACCGTCGGGCGCTTGAAAGGCATACCCACGGCGCTGCAATCGTCCGGCTTGCGCTCGGTTCCCGTCTCCGGCCCACCGCCACAGCGAGCCAGATTTCTCCGCACATGGGCGCGCGACGACGACGCGGATGGGGCACTTTCCGCCCCTACGAATGTCTGATCAGGCATAGTTCTGTCACCATACGGAGGGGATGGCCGGATCATCGAACGACGATCGCCGTCGTCCCCCACGGGCGTACGGCGTGCCATGTTCCGGCCGACACCCCGTACACCCCGCCCTGTCGAGACGACTCCCGCGCCCTCTGCGAATACCATCATCCTCGCTCGTTGGCCGGGCGGGAGAGCGTATCCGCACCGAGCGTACCCACACGTGATGTGTCCCCCATCCGGAGTTGATGTGACCGATACCGCGGTTGTCGCCAGGCAGTTGTCGCGGGTGTATCGTGTCCAGAAGAAGGCGCCTGGTCTGCTTGGGTCGCTCCGAGGGCTCGTGCGCCGGGTGTACAGCGACGTGCGGGCTGTCGACGCCGTGAGCTTCACGATCCAGCGCGGCGAGATGGTCGGATTCCTCGGGCCGAACGGCGCCGGCAAGACCACGACGCTCAAGATGCTCGCCGGCTTGATCCAGCCAACCGATGGAGAGGCCCGCGTCCTCGGCTACGAGCCGTTTCGCCGCGAGCGCGCGTTCCAGCGTCGGTTCGCGATCGTGCTCGGCCAGAAGAATCAACTCTGGTGGGATCTGCCGGCCGGCGAGTCGTTCCTACTGAACAAGGAGATCTACGGAATCCCCAGTCGTCAGTACGCCCAGACACTTGGGGAACTTTCCGAGTTGTTGGAGCTTGGACCGCTCCTCGACGTTCAGGTCCGCAAGTTGTCGCTTGGGGAGCGGATGAAGTGCGAGCTTGCCGCCGCGTTGCTCCATCGCCCGGACGTCCTCTTCCTGGACGAGCCGACCATCGGGCTGGACGTGGTGATGCAGCAGAAGATTCGTGAGTTCGTCGCGGTCTACCGCCAGCGGCACCGCGCCACCATCCTGTTGACCAGCCACTACATGGACGACGTCAAGGCACTCTGCGAGCGGGTGATCGTGATCGATCGGGGCCGCCTGATCTACGACGGCGGGCTGTCAGAGCTGACCCGCCGCTACGCCGATGACAAGTTGTTGATCCTGGAGCTCGAGTCGCCGGCCGAGCGGGAGGCGTTCGCCGCACTCGGCGAGGTCATCGCCTGGGAGCCGACGAAGGTATCTCTACGGGTGCCGCGCGCCGAGGTCTCGGCACGGGCGGCCCGGCTTCTCGCGGCCTTTCCTGTCCTCGACCTGGCGATCCAAGAGCCGGAGGTCGAAGACGTCATCCGCGACCTGTTCAGCGGGCACCTCCGTGCCGAGGTGGCGGGTTTCGATCAGCCGGTCGGCGACGCACCGAGTGACGCCGTCCCCGAAGCGTTGAACTCCCTCACTGACGCCGGGGAGACGGTGGCTGTAGACGGGCTAGCAAGGAACGGCGCGTCGGCAGAGCTGGGCCTGGAGTCTGACGTTGATGATACGGCGCGGGCTGAGGACGTGCCGTGAGGCTGTACGCCACGCTCTGGATGATGGGATTGCAGGAGGCGCTCCAATATCGGGTCGAAGCGATGATCTGGTTCCTGTTCGACGTGGTGCCGCCGATCATGATGGCGTTCCTCTGGCTGGCGGCCTACCAGGATCAGACCACGATTGCCGGTTACGATCTGGCCGCCATGCTGACCTACACGATGGGTGTGATGGTGCTCCGGACTGTCCTGACCACCCACGTCGAGTGGGGCATCGACTTCGATATCCGCAACGGCTGGCTCTCGACGCGCCTGACCCAGCCGTTCCCACTCTGGACATTCTGGTTCCTGACCGAGATGGCCTGGAAGGTGATCCGCTCGTTGCTCGTCACACCGGTCGTGCTGCTCTGCCTGCTCTGGCTGGGTCCGAGTATGGGGGGCAACGTGCTCTCCCTGGCCAGCGTGCCGCTGCTCGTGCTGAGCCTGGTTTTCGGCTACCTCGTCTCGTTCTTCCTGAAGCTCTGCCTCGGACTGCTCAGCTTCTGGCTGAATGACATCACCGGCCTCTCAACCCTCTACGAGGTCATCGCCGTCGTCTTCGGCGGGGTGTTGCTGCCGATCGCGCTGCTGCCTGGCCCGCTCCAGACCGTCGCGCTGGCGCTGCCGATTGGCGCGACGTACCACATTCCGCTCTCGATCCTGCTCGGGCAGACCGTCGGCCTCGATGCCTGGTGGGCGATCGGCCAGCAAGTGCTCTGGCTAGGGCTGCTCGCGCTGCTGGGACAGGCGCTCTGGCGGCGCGGCCTCCGCCGCTACGAGTCGGTGGGCGGATGAGCGACGCCGCGCTGCCTGCCGCTCCGTCGCCCCCTACGCCGCCTCCCATGCCGGCGCTACCTCGGCCGGAGCCGGCGGCATCCGGTGACAGCGGCGCGTTGCTGGGCGAGCATGACGACCTGGCCCGCGACGGGCGGGACCGCGCACTGCTCGGGCGGCTTGCCCGTTACGGGCGGGTCTACGCGATGTGCCTGCGGACCTGCCTTGCACGTGAGATGGAGTTCCGCGCCAACTTCGCCTTCACGACCGCCGCGACGATCCTCTGGTCCGGTATGTCGATGGTGATAAGCGGCATGGTCTTCGGGAACGTTCGTCAGGTCGCCGGCTGGACGCTCGACGAGATGTTCATCCTGACCGGCTCGTTCCTGGTGGTCGAGAGTCTGCTCTCGACGGTCTTCCAGCGCAACATGCAGAAACTCTCGGACCTGGTGAACAAGGGCGAGCTTGACTTCGTGCTAGTGAAGCCGATTTCGAGCCAGTTCCTTGTTTCGGTACGATACGTGGACTTCGCCGATCTCCCGACCGCCGTGGTCGGGCTGTTCTACGTGGTGGTTGGGGTGCTGCGCGCGGGCTTGCAGCCGGGGCCATTGGAGATGCTCCAGTACGGCCTGCTCCTGCTCTGTGCCCTCCTCTCGCTCTACGCGATCTGGTTCGTCACGGTGACGTTGGCGCTCTGGACGGGCCGAATCAACAACATCGCCGCGCTGATCGTGCCGTTTCGGGATCTCGCGCGGGTGCCCACCGACGTTTACAGCGGGCTGCTCAAGCCGCTACTGACCTACGGCCTGCCGATCGCGACCATCGCTACCCTCCCCACGAAGGCGCTGCTCGGCCTCCTCGACGCCACGATGCTCCCGTACCAGATCGGGCTGACGCTGGCGCTGCTGTGGGCCTCACACCGCTTCTGGGGCTACTCGCTGCGCCGCTACACCAGCGCCAGTTCGTAAGGATTCCGCACAGCGCCTACAGACCGAGGAGGTCAGTGATCGTCACGAAGCCGTAGCCCTGCTCGCGGAGGCCAGCGATCACCGTTCCGAGCGCCTGGGCATCCTGGGAGTCGGCGCCGACGTGGAAGATGTAGATCGCCCCTGGCGCCGCTCGGCTCAGGCAGCGCTCGACGATACCGGCGGCCGGCAGATGGTTCCAGCCAAGCGAGTCAACCGTCCACATGATCGTGTAGTCGTAGCCATTGTCCGAGACGTCCTTCAGCACGCCGTCGTTCAGGTCACCATAGGGCGGCCGGAAGTAGGGGCGGGTGCTCGTGCCAGTCAGTCCAACGACCAGTTCGTTCGTGCGGTCGAGCTGGTCGCGGCGCTCGGCTGGCCCGAGCGTCGGGGTGCGCGGCGAGAAGCCAGTGAACGAGCCGTGGTCCCAGGTGTGGTTGATGAGCTCGTGGCCGTCGTCCACGATTCGCCTCACCAGGTCTGGGTTCTTCTCGGCCCAGATACCAGTCATGCCGAATGAGGCCGGAACCTGCTGCTCACGCAGGATATCCAGGATCAGTTCGGCGTATCCGCGATCCGCGCCCGCGTCGAACGTCAGCGCGACCGTCTGACACTCAGCCGGCCCACGCTCCACCACGATCGAGCGGCCCGGCACTGGCCCGACGGCGGGCGTCGAGGGCCGGCAGGCAGCCGTCCGGACGGCCGGTGCATCGGCCGGCGCGTTCGGCTGGAAGACCTGTCCCCGTGCCGGCTCGGCGGTCCAGACGAGCGCCATCCCGAGTGCGATGCCGATGAACGTGGCCTGCCACTGCCACGGAACGTGCGGGCGAATCGTGAACCAACATCGTCGCATAGTGTCCCTCGCGGCCCTATCGTCGGCTGCACGCGCCGCTGTGTCAAGCGCAGGGATGCGGGATCCTCCGGCCCCGCCCAGAAAGACCGTTCGGCGTTCGATACAATTCGGGCATGCAGGGCAATCGCGTGGTCTACGACTCCGATCGTGGCCGTCTCGACCGCTGCTCGAACTGCAAGCGCCGCCTCGAAGCCTGCGTCTGCCCGAAGCCCCGACAACCAGCAGGCGGGGATGGCGTCGTGCGCGTCTCGCGCGACCGCAAGGGACGGCGCGGCAAGACCGTCACCGTCGTCACCGGCCTGCCCGGCAACGACGCCGCGCTCGGCGAGATCGCGACGACCCTCAAGCGCCTCTGCGGCTCCGGCGGGACCGTCAGCGACGGCAACCTCGAGATCCAGGGCGACCACCGCGAGCGCGTCGCCGCCCGCCTGACCGAGCTCGGGTACCGCGTCAAGTTGGCTGGCGGCTGAGGAGCCATGGCCTGAGAGACTGGGCGCGCCGGGCGGGTGGGTGATTCCCCCCCTTCCCACGATGACCGTCATCCCCCTCCCACGATGACGTGCTGGCGGCAGGCGCCACCCAGACCGTCTCGATTGCTTCCCACGCTGACCGCTCTCCCCTTCCCACGATGACCGCTATAGTGTCGATCGATGCAGACGAGGTGAGCGGCGATGGACCCCCTGGCGCAGAGCACGATTGGTAGGACCGGCCTTCAGGTCACCCGACTCGGGTTCGGTACCGCGACGCTCGGCGATGCGCGAGCCGCTACCCCGGAAACCCAGGCTGACGCGACCGTCGAGGCAGCGTACGCGGAGAGGATCGGCTATTACGACACGGCGCCCTGGTACGGCACCGGCAAGAGCGAGCACCGGCTCGGCCACATCCTGCGAACGAAGCCGCGCGACAGCTACGTCCTGAGCACCAAGGTCGGGCGCGTCCTTCAGCGCCCGGCTGACCCCATGACGTTCAGCCAGGAGCGCTGGGCCGGCGGCCTGCCGTTCGTGGTCCACTTCGACTACACCCATGACGGCATCCTGCGCTCCTATGAGGACAGCCTCCAGCGCCTCGGGATCAATACCATCGACGCCTTGCTGATCCACGACCTCGACTTTGGCTACCACCTGACCGAGGAGGGGGTGCAGGCCCGCTTCGACGAACTGGATAGAGGAGGCGGCTACCGTGCGCTCGTGGGGTTGAAGGAACGCGGTGAGATCAAGGCCATCGGCGCCGGCATCAACGTGACCGGCTTCATCCCGCGCTTTCTCGAGCGCTTCGACCTCGACTTCTTCATCGTTGCGATGCCGTATACCCTGCTGAATCAAGCCGCGTTGGACGCCGAACTGCCGCTCTGCGTCCAGCGTGGCGCCTCGGTCGTGATCGGAGCGCCGTTCGCCTCCGGCATCCTGGCGCGCGGCCCGGACGACGACCCGACCTATGGGTACCAGCCTGCCCAGGCGCCGGTCGTCGAGCGGACCCGCCGGATCGCGGCGGTTGGGAAGCGCTACGGCGTGCCGCTCGGGGCCGCCGCCCTTCAATTCCCGTTCGGACATCCGGCCGTGGCCTCGATCATCCCCGGCCCGAACACGCCCGAGCAAGCCCGCGCCAACGTCGCATGGATGCGTGCAAACATTCCTGCCGACTTCTGGTCTGAGCTGAAAACCGAGGGATTGCTGCGGGCGGACGCACCAGTGCCCTCCTGACGAGGCGACAGTCCCGAAGGGAGGGGGCTGCGCTCAAGGGGCTGCGCTCAAGGGGCTGCGCTCAGGGGGCTGCGCCCGCTCAGACCCGGCGCAGACGCACGAGTAGCACCCGCCCGAGGAGCGGGCCGAGCAGCCACGCTAGAATCCGATCCAGTCTCGCGGTCCACGGCTGCTCGGCCAGCCACGGCAACGGCGGGTAGGCGTTCAGGTAGCGGATCGCCTCGACCCGCAGACCGGCCGGCGCGAAGTGCTCGCGGAGGCCGCGCCAGCCAAAGTGGTACTGACCGGCCTGAGGATCGCGATAGCGGCGATACCAGTCGCGCGTGGCGGCCGGCGTGGCGAGCCAGTGGTAGAGGCTCGGGCTCGCGAAGTCGACGACGGCCGCGCCGCCCGGCCGTAGCACTCGAGCTAGCTCGTGCTCGGCTCCCTCATACGAGGCGGCGCTGGCGTAGCCGAAGCTGACCACCGCATCGAAGGCGCCATCCAGGAACGGCAGTCGGTAGACGCTCCCACGCACCAGCCCGAGGCGTGGCGGCAGATGCCCGCCGTGACGGGCGCGGTGCTGCGCCAACGCTTCCGGCGAGAGGTCCAGCCCAACCATCTGGACCCGCTCGTCGGTCAGGAGCAGGCCGGTCAGATCGCCGTGGCCGCAACCAAGGTCGAGCAGACGCACCGCTGCTCCTTCACGACTCGGCCGGGTGAGATCCCGGCCCAGCAGCCGAAGCGCCTCCTCGACGGTCCGTCGACAGGTCAGCGGACGTCCAATGGCCGCGAACGGCCGCCGCCAGAAATCATCCCACCACGCAGCCGACTTCTGGATTCGTTCGGGGGGCACAGTCACGCTGGCGCAGTCATGCGGGCGCGTCCTGGCCCTCGTCGGCGAGAACGATGGTAACCGGACCGTGGTTCGTGAGCTCGACGTCCATCATCGTGCCGAAGCGCCCCGTCGCCACCGTCAGCCCGCGCGTCCGAATCATCTCGGCGACGTACTGGACCAGCGGCTCGGCCACAGCCGGTGGGGCCGCGCCGGTAAAGCCCGGCCGCCGCCCGCGCGACGTGTCGGCGTAGAGCGTGAACTGAGAGACGACCAGCACCGCGCCGCCGACGTCGAGCACCGAGCGATTCATCTTGCCGGCTTCGTCCTCGAAGACCCGCAGCCCGACGATCTTGTCGGCCATCCGCGCAGCAATCGCTGTGTCGTCGCGCGGCCCGACGCCGAGCAGCACCGCCCAGCCGTTCCCGATCTCACCGGCGACCTCACCGTCGACGGTCACTCGCGCTCGACTCACTCGCTGACAGACCGCCCGCATGCCTCACCAGCCCTGACGTGTAATCCGGCCGATTGTACGCCATGACTCACGATTGGGCAGGCGGGCGCATACGCTCTGTGCAGCAACCCTCTCGCCTCGCCCTCGGGAAGCCTATCGAGGCTTGACGCTTCCTCCACCAACCGTTTATTCTCGACTTACTCGATCTGTCAAGTCCAAAAACATCCTCATCGTGCGGCGGCGCCGCTCTGGGTGCGCCGAACGAAAGACGCTTCGAGCGTAGGCGGGAGAGTGGCCGACCAGCCAACTGGAGGCCGAACGCGGAGTCTCCGCGCTCAGCCCCCCGGCGCGTTCGAGAGAGGGCAGAGTGACCGATAACAGCACCGAAAGGTTGGCTGCGGACCAGCCAGCGGCAGAGACGCCAGTCGCGGCAAGGCCGGCGGCCAGCGCCCCGCTGAGACCCTGTGACGCTGCCGGACTGGATTGACGCGTGCCCGACGGCGCGCAATAGTTACCTCATAGCCTTCTTGGCACGGCGATGCAGGTGGCCGCTCGCCGTGCGGAAGTCCCATCGCCCGCTGGGTGAGGACGATCGGGTCGCCCGAGGTACATACGCGAGTTACGCTATCGTTCCGAATGAGGGGCGCATCGAGAGTCTGGCGTTCGCTTTGATCGCGAGCGAGAATGTTGAGGCAGAATATGAAGATCGCTGATGACGCGACGAAACTGGTGGGTCACACCCCGCTCGTCCGGCTCAACCGGGTGACTGAAGGCGCGGTCGCAACGGTCGTCGCCAAGCTCGAATTCTATAATCCCGCCCACAGCGTCAAAGACCGGATCGGCGTGGCGATGATCGACGCGGCGGAAGCAGCCGGTCTGATCAAGCCGGACACCATCATCATCGAGCCCACGAGCGGTAACACTGGCATCGCGCTGGCGTTCGTCTGCGCGGCGCGCGGCTACAAACTCGTCCTGACCATGCCCGAGACGGCGAGCGTCGAGCGGCGGATGTTGCTACGCGCCTACGGCGCCGACCTGATCCTGACACCCGGCAGCGAGGGGATGGCCGGTGCGATCGAGCGGGCGGAGAGCATCGCCGCGTCCGATCCGCGTTATTTTCTCCCCCAGCAATTCAACAACCCGGCAAATCCGGAGATCCACCGCCAGACAACCGCCGAGGAGATCTGGGACGACACCGATGGTCAGGTGGACTTCCTCGTCGCCGGCATCGGCACCGGCGGCACGATCACCGGCATCGGTCAGGTCATCAAGGCGCGCAAGCCCTCCTTCAAGGTCGTGGCGGTGGAGCCGGAAGCATCAGCGGTGCTGTCCGGTGGCCAGAAGGGGCCGCACCCCATCCAGGGTATCGGCGCCGGCTTCATTCCCGAAGTGCTCGACACGACGGTCTACGACGAAGTGATCCGAGTGAAGAACGAGGACGCCTTCGACACGGCCCGGCGTGTGGCACGGATGGAGGGACTGCTGGTCGGGATCTCGTCCGGAGCGGCGATCTGGGCGGCGCTCGAAGTGGCCCGTCGTCCCGAAAATCGAGGTAAGCTTATTGTGGTGATCGTCCCGTCGTTCGGCGAGCGATACCTGAGCACGCCGCTCTACGCGGACCTCGCGGAGGGTTGATGGCCTCCTCACCAACGCTACCTCGCACGACTGACCTGGAGGATATGACTCGGCGGGAGGATCTGGCGCGTCCGACACCGTCAAACGTACGGCATGGCCTGCTCGGTGTCCTGCGGCGGGACGTCAAGGCCGCTCACGCTCGGGATCCCGCAGCCCGCGGCCGCCTGGAAGTGGCGCTCCTCTATCCGGGCTTGCACGCCCTCTGGGCGTACCGAATCGCGAACTGGCTCTGGCGCCACGACGCCCGATTTCTGGGTCGGCTCGTGTCGCAGCTTGCACGCTTGTTGACCGGCATCGAGATTCATCCTGGTGCGCGCATTGGCCCAGGGTTGTTCATCGACCACGGTATGGGGGTGGTCATCGGCGAGACCGCCGAGATTGGTACCGACGTGACGCTGTATCACGGGGTCACCCTCGGCGGCGTCAGCACGCAGCGGGGCAAGCGTCACCCGACCATCGGCAACCGGGTGGTGGTGGGCGCCGGGGCGAAGGTACTCGGAGCCATCGAGATCGGCGACGACAGTCGAATCGGCGCGAACGCGGTCGTGGTAAAGCCGGTGCCGGCCAATTCGATCGTGGTCGGAGTGCCCGGGCAGATCGTGGTACGGTCACGCCCGCGCTCACCTCAGCGAGAGCCAGACCTGGAGCACGGGGCACTGCCGGATACGATCGGCCTGACGCTGCGGGCGCTAATTGAGCGGGTCGACGAGCTCGAACGGCGGGTCGGGAACGGTCATCCGAGCGGTATCCCGCATCCGGTCAGCGGCCGAGATCGTAGCTACTGGCGAGGCGAGGACTTCTCGATCTAGCGGGCCGCCGGAGCGGCGTCGGGACAGGCGGCTGGTGTGAGCGTGTGCTACAGCCGCCTCCCTCAGCCAGGGTGAGCGAGAGGTCGTTCGCGGCCGGCGGAGCCTGCATCCGCCGGCCCCGGCTCATCGTCGCGAGCGCGCCGTCGATCCGTGCGGAGAGCGCGTCAGGTCGACGGCGAGGCGCTCGTGCCGGTGCTCTCGGCCTTTACGGGCGCTGCTTTGGCGGGCGCAGCGCTGTCGCTCTTCGTCGAGGACGCGCTGTCCGAGCCCGACGAGCCGTTCGCGTTCGACGTCGACTCGCCCGATGGGGATGCCGAGCCGTTCTTGTCCTCGGTCTTCGACGTATCTGAGGGCTTCGCACTCGACCCATTCTTGTAGTCGGTGTTGTAGAAGCCGCTACCCTTGAAGACGATGCCAGCCGGGTGGATCACCCGTCGCAACGGGCCGCCACAGATATCGTGCGTGGCGAGGGGAGCGTCGCTAAAACTCTGGCGCTTCTCGAGTGTTTCGCTACAGGACTGACATTCGTAGGTGTAGATCGGCAAGGGGCCGTCCCTCCCTCCCGGGAGACTCGCGTCACACAAAAACGACCAGCCAGGCGGCTGATCGCCAGGAGGCGCCGAAGACCAGTATACCAGAGGCATCGCCTCGTGGGAACGCTATCTTAGCACTCGTGCCTCAGGAGTGCTAGCGAGCGGTGAGCGGGCGAACGGGGGAGTGGTCCAGTCGTCGGTCGTGACTCGGCAGGCGAGCAGCGTCTAGAGCACGTGCTCTCCCGCCCGGCGCTGACCGATGGCTGCGAAGTCGCTACCATCTCCTTACCACTCGCCACTCGCCACTCGCCACTCGCCACTCGCCACTCGCCACTCGCCACTCGCCACTCGCCGACGGAGGTTGCACCATGGCCACGGACGCCAGGGAACGGGAGCAGGACCAGAATGCGCGGACCGGCGCGGCGCTCGAGCGGTTGCGCGACGAGGACCGGCGGCTAGAGGCCCTCGTCGAGAGCCTGTCGCCGGCGGACTGGGATCGGATCAGCACGTGCGCTCCGTGGACGGTTCGCCAGCTCGTCGCGCACGTGGTCCGGAGCGCTGAGTCGTACTTGACGAGCATCGAACGGGGGCTTCAGGGCAACCTCGAACCAGCTCATCCCCGCAGCTACCGGATCACGCGGATGGACGAGATCGCCGCGCTGCCGCCCAAGCAGATCGCGGCCGATCTGCGAGCCATCGACGAGCGCTTCCAGCGTGAGATCGAGGCACTCCGTCCCGACAAGGTCGAGACACTCGGGATACATAGCCACGGGCCGCGCAACGTCCGCTGGTTCACCCATCAGCGACTCGCGGAAGTAGCATTCCATCGTTGGGACCTCGAGCGGTCCGTCGAGCGGCCCGCCGACTTCGACACGGCCACGGCGGCTGAACTGCTACCGATGCTCGTCGAGGAGAACCTGCCAGCCTATATCAAGGGTGAGTATCCTCGGCACACCGGCCGCTTCAGGCTCAGCGTCGCTGGCGGCCCGTCCTGGCTGCTCGACGCTACGCCCGGTCGTCTGGCAGTCACAGCGGATACGGATGCTTCCGCGGACGTGACGATTCGCGGCGGCGCGGCCAGTATCGCACTGCTGGTGTACGGCCGCCGCACCCTGAACGATCTCGTCAGCGAGGGAGGTGTGACGGCCGACGGCGACGAACGACTGATCGGCTGCTTCGGCGAGGTCTTGAAGATGCCGTAGTCTGATGCACGGATCGCCGTGCCCTGCTACCAACCATGGGGCGGGGCCGGGCGAGTGCGCCCAGCACGGGCCGTAGCCAGTTGGCGGGAGCGCCGAGCGAGCGAAGGACGCACCTGCCCAGGCAGATGAGGTACCGTTCAGGCATCGCGCACGCACGTTCGCGACCGAGACTGCGATGAGGGGACTATGGTGAAGATTTGCTATGCGCTGCGACGTGGTGTGTTCTACCCAAGCACCCGTGATGCATTCGGCGAGATGCCGCCGAAGGAGCACCGCGCCAACTACCTCAAGCTCGTCCAGTCGTACGGCTTCGATGGTGTCGAAGTACCAGTGACCGGCCCTGAGGCGGCCGACATGGCTCGGGGTCGCGAGTTCGGCGAGGAGCTACGCGCGGCAGGGCTGCCGGCCGTCTGCGTCCGCGCTGGCGGGCCGATCGCTCATCCGCTCGTGGGGCAGGCTGCGCGAGACAAGCTCGAGCGATCGATCCGCTACGCCCACGCCATTGGCGCAAGCGTGGTGAACACGACCTTCGTCACGCCCGCCAGTCATCCCGGCGGGCCGGGCGCCGACCGCCGTGGCGAGACAGTATCCCAGGGCGGGAGCCGCGCCGCGAGTGGCTACGACTTCGAGAAGACGGCCGAATACCTGCGGGCAGCCGGGAAGCGAGCCGCCGACCTGGGCATCGACATCTCGATCGAGGTGCACCAGGGCTCCATTGCGGACAACTCAACGTCGACGCTCTACCTGCTCGACCTCGTCGGGTTGGACAACGTCGGGGCGAACCCGGACCTGGGCAACATCTACTGGCACTACGACGCGCCCGAGGAGACCTGCGAGCAGGCCATTCTGGCGCTCGCTCCCCGCGCCAGGTACTGGCACTGCAAGAACCTGCGCCGGCTCTACATTCCGGAACTCGAACGGTCCTGGTTCATCCGGGTGCCGCTCGACGACGGCGACATCGATTATCGCTTCGCCGTCAGTGCGATGGTCGACGCCGGATTCCAGGGCTACCTGGCCGTCGAGGGCGCGCAACTCGGCGATCAACTCACGAACGATGCCCGCAGCGCGAACTACGTCCGATCCATCCTGAAGGATCTCGGGCAGTAACCGCCTTCGAATAGCGGGGCCAGCGAGGGGCCGGACCCTGATAGCTCGGTCCGGCTCCCCTCGGCCACAGTGCCGTGTGCGGCGCTGCCGTACCACCCGATCGCTGCGAGTGGCCGGACCCACGCCGGACACGGGTCTGGCCTGCCGCTCGAACGAGCGCCAGGACGACAGTCATGCTCGGCCCCCTTCAAGACGCCTCATCCCGTCCCGCTCCCAGTGAGAGCGACGGGTGCAAGGCGTTGACAGCGTCAGGCTAGCCGCCAGCGGCAGCAGGCATCTGATCGCCCGTGGCAGCGGCGACGGACGCGGGGGCGCCAGGATCGGCGTACAGCACGTACGATAGCCAGGTCGAGTTCGACGAGTCGAGGTCGCGGATCCTGGCACGTGCGAGCCGGAAGCTCTCGCCGAACGGGCGCCCCTCCTTCAGTAGGGCCGTATAGAACGCCTCGCAGAACGCGAAGCCCAACTGGTCGTTCACCTCCCAGGCGGCCCCCACGAACGCACCGACCCGTGACTCGCGGACGAGCCGGTCAGCCCAACCCCCGATGCCGGTCAGCGCGAAATCGCTTCGGCTCGTGTGGCAGGCGTTGATGAACACGAGCGGGCGTGCGCGCCGACCACCGAATCGCGCCGCGATGTCGGATGGCTCGAGCGTCCCATCGGTCAGCCTGATCGGGGAGGCATCAGGATTCATGGCGTCGAAGTTGGCGTGAGCGGCGATGTGGAGGACACTGAACCGCCCGGCCTCGAACAGATCGATCACCCGCCGGCAGTCGTCGTAGGGGGGATCGGCTACGATGCCAGCGCGAAGCCGACCGAGCTCTTCGATGAAGCGAATCTCGTCCGCCAGGGCTGCGAGGTTGCTCGCGGTTGGCGCGACCGGTCGCACTCGGTCGACCGCCAGCCGGTCGGCCGGGCAGGTCGGCGAGAGCCAGCGGGCCAGCGCGAAGCGCTCGCAGAGGAACGGCTCGTCCTGACGGATGCCGTCCGCGTCGAAGCGGTACGGCCTCACCATCTCCCAGGGGATCCACGGCTCTTCGGACGTCAGCAGTAGCGTGTGTACTCGGTCCTTGAAGTCCCAGTACGCTTGCTTGAGCGGGTCCGGGAAGAGGTCGTCCCATAACTGCCGGCCCAGGCTCTCCAATCGGCGACGCCGCCCGTCGACCTCGTCGGACGTCAGTGGACGCGTTGGTGCCGGGGCGAGCCGGGTGACCTCGGCGTACACCGACTGAAGCTTGTCTCTGGGCGGTCCCGCCAGCGTCACCGACCCCATCGCAGCATGGTGATACCCAATCGCATCGTTGGTCGCGTGCAGCCTGAAGTGAAGCACGCGACGGGCGCCAGGCTCGACGTCCTCCGGGCCGAGTTGAACGCACAGTTCGAGGTCTGGAACGGAAACCCTGCCGCCGACGGGGACGATCTCAAGCGGATCGACGGCCTCTGCATCGCGCAGTGTGGACACCGGGGCCGGCCCGGCTAGCGCAGGCTCAACCACGGTCGTGCGTCGCTTGACGGTCCCGATGCGGCGGCCTTCCTGGTAGAAATCGACGCCGATTGCCTGCTCGCCAGCCTGGCGGGGAATGAGGACGAAGCGCGCGAACGTATCGTCGTCGCGCGCCACCTCGACGAGCGCCGTGTTCGAGCCTTCGACGTCGAAGCCGCGTGCCCAGATGACGATCTCGATTTTCGGCGGCGCGTCGCCCCGGTCGGCAATCCGAATACCTGGGGTGGCTGGCGCGGGCGGGGTACGGAGCAAGAACACCCCGAGACTCGTCCGCTGGCCGACCACGACGTGCGCGGGATATTCGACATCGGGAAAGCGGGTGAGCGGCGGGCGTTCGGCCGGGCCGGCGGCACCTGCGTCGGTGGCACCTGCGTCGGCGGCACCTGCGTCGGCGGCACCGTCCACGGCTGCCGCGGCGTCTCCCGACCGAGTGTCGGCAACGACGCCGGCCGGCTCATCATCGCGCGCCAAGGGCGGCTCGGCCATCGCCATCTGGGCCGGCTGGAGCGTCGGGGGCAGCGTGTCGAGGAGTGCGGCTGCCTCGTCGCTCAGGCCATCGCGCCGCACCCGCTTTGCCGCTCGGGTGAGGTCCGGGCCGACGAGGCGCCGGGCCTCCGGCAGAGCGCACAGCGCGTCGAGGAAGGAGCGGAGCGCCGTCGACTTCTCCACGGTCGTCTCGGCAGCCTGAAGCTCTGTAAGCAGGCGGTCGTAGCGCTCGCCAATCTGCTGGCAGGTGTCCGGATCTAGCGCGCCGTCAAAGCCGGCCAGTAGCCGCGAGAAGATGGTGCGAAGCTGACGCGCGAGCCGGTCCCCTGGCATGGTCGATGCTCCCTCTCCGACTCACCCACGTTCGATTGCCTGCCCCGCATACCAATGCTCGTTACGCGCTAGTCGAGAATGTCTCGGGCGACGATATCACGCTGCACGATCGCGTTCCCGGCGGCGAAGTAGCTGCCATGCGCGTCGACGCCGTCGATGCCCGGTACGTGCAGGTCGTCGTCGACGGCGAAGGCCGGCCGCAGCCACGCGCCGACGGGATCGCCCTGTGCCGTGACGTTGACCCAGGATGCTACGTCGCTGGGCTTTCCGCCGGACGAGTCTTCGAGGAAGCGCCGGACCATCCAGAGCGGGCTGCCCAGGGTGAACAGGTCCAGCACGTCGAGGTCTGGCGCCTCGGCACTGAGGTCGAGCAGGCTATCGTAGGCGACGACGGTACCCCAACTGTGAGAGACGACGGCGATGGCCGCGTCGCTCCCGATGAGCGGCAGTAGCCGCTCCTTGAAGCACGCCTTCACGGCCGTCCGGATCGAGCGGCTGACCAGATACTTGACGAAGTCGCCGAGATACTCTTCGGGATTCAGGAGCCAGGTCAGCAGGCCACGGGTGGTGGCAACGTCCGCGTCGACTGGCGACGCGGCCCAGGCAACGACCGCATCCGCGTCGGCTGAGCGGGTCGAAGGGGCCGCAACCGCTCGCTCGGCGCGATCGAGCGCCACCTTTCGCGCTTGCAGAATCGTCGTCAGCTCGTCTTGAATCTCCTGTGCAGCCAGGGTCTCTGTTGGCGTCAGCCCCAACTCGGCCCGAGGCGGCGCCACCACGATCACCGCGCCTCGTGTCGTAGCGGCTGCTGCGCTTCGCGTAGTGCCGGGGATCGCGTCGAAGACGGTATCCCACAGCACTTCGATGAAGTCGGAGTCGGGCAGGTGGAGGTGTTGGTTGAAGTTGAGGCGCCATTCGTCGGAATAGCCGGCCTGATGGTCGCCGATCCCGTGGACCCAGACGATTCGGTGCTCCATCGGTTCCTTCCCTCCACTCTTCAGCCGACTCGCCCCACATCCACGTCGACACGGACCTGGCGTCGATCCAGCGGCACCCGGTGACTCGCCATCGTGATGAAGTCGCCCGATTCGATCTTGCCCGAGCCGTTGAGGTCGACGTGGACGTGCAGCAGATAGGTTGCGCGCGAGTCCAGTCCCGTCGGGACGCGCAGCGCGAACGGCAGCCGGGTACAACCCGAGGTATGGCTGATGCCGTTACGCACCTCGTTCGCCACGACCGCCGAGCGTGCATCGGCCCGGCTCGTGTCCCGAAGTTGAACGTGCAGCGTCGCGTCGCGGAAGGCCGGCGACCCGGGCGGCAGAACCACGTCGCCTGTCACCAGCACTGGCTCGGCATCGGTCGAGCGTGCGTTCATCGTTCCCCTGCCAGTTCGATCGCGTGCTGACGAGCGTTCGTCCGCACGGCCGGGGTGCCGGCCCTCAGACCTGTTGCCTGGTGTCGATGTCGGGGAGGTAGCAGCCCCACTACCCCGACGGTTCCCTGCCCGACGGTTCCCTTCCCGACGGTTCCCCGCCGGCGCTGTCCCCCTACCGAAAGGTGCCAGCGCCGGCCGGTATGCGCGCTGACGCGGATGGCGCCGCTCTCGCCGTGCTCGCGGCGGCGTGCTTTTCGGCGCGGGCGCCTTCCTCGACGGTGGCGCGGACGTCGGACTCGTCCATCACGCCGCGGAGCGCCGCGATCAGGCCGGGTAGCGACAGTTCCAGCGTACTCCACCAGCCGTTGGTGCTGACAGCCGGGGCTGGCTGTGCGGCGTACAGGGAGCGAACTGCCGCTACGTCGCCCTCGCTCAGTCCAACCCGCTGGCCGATGGCTTCGCCGTGTGGCGTCACGATGGTCGCCTGGCCATTCTGGGTGAAGGCGGTCGCGTTGTAGTGCATGATCGAACCGTAATCGTACGGCCCGATGTCATCGCCATCGGTGATGTGCTGGAAAAAGTTGTGCAGCATGTCCTGCTGGATGTTCGGCCAGACAATGGTGATGAAGCTCTCGCGATCCTCCCGGCTCTGCTCGTGCCAGAGCCCGACCACGTGCCCCATCTCGTGGATCACGTTGCCGGTGGTGCAGGTCAGAGCGAGCTCGACGAACTGTTCGCCGCCGATCCGGCCCACTGATGACGCGCAGCCCTGGCCCCGCCGGAACGTCACGAAGTCGAGTTGGTTCGTGCGTGGCACCCAGGTGATCGCGCCGCCGGTCCGCTGCTGCCAGTGGTCGATGGCGTCGGTCACCCGAGATGGGCTCGGCAGGTTCGCGTCGATCCGGTACGGGATCACGCCGCCTGGCCAGCGGTAGCGGGCGCCCGAGATGGCGACGGCATGTTCGACATCTTGCCCGTTCGCGGGCAGGTCTCCGGCAGCGATGAGGTCCGAGGTGATCGCCGTCAGCTCCTGGACCTCGCCGAGGATGATGTCGGCCTCGCAGATCGCGAAGACCCGATCGTCCTCGATCGCGTTGCGAGGAACGTAGATGGCAGGCTTGACCTTGCCTGGTTCGACCATGCTGCGGATAAAGCAGTATCGGAGCTTATCGTTCAGGGTCAGACCGTCCCGAAGCTCCGGGATATCCCGCAGTTGCTTGCGAGCGGTGTCGATGGGGGATGGCTGGTTAGCGCGGTCGGCGACGCTGGCGACCTCATCCGCTGAGGCGCCGCTCGTGTCGCCGCCGGCGGCCGCCCCACGTGCCGACGTGCCTGGTACGCCAGTCACTGGCGCCGCTGCGTCGCTGTCGGCGGCATCCGCGCCGCTCACGGCCGGCGTGGCAGTGGCGTCCTGCATCGCGATCTGCTCGAGCACGTCGGCAAGATTCGACTGGCTCCAGCGCTCGACGATCGCGCCGTTCGCCAGCCGGTAGATCTCGATGGCAGTGACCGAGATGTTCGGGTCGCGTCGGCCACCACGCGCCGGGCGCGCGGTCCAGCGGGCGACGATGCGATCGCCGTCCTGGAGAAGCTCGGCGATGTCGACGTCCAGATAGGTGAACGTCGCGTTCAGGATCTGCGCCAGTTGCCTGACGCCGTCACGCCCGACCGGCTGTCCTGGGAGAGGAACATGATCCACGACGTCGGGAGAGACGACTTCGTCGACGACATCCGGCGACAGGCCGCTCATGACGCGATCCAGGAAGCGGCGGACGATTCGTTCGTTGTTCTCCTCGACGGACATGGCGTCCCTCCAGGACGTGTGAGAACACGGATGGCGCGTCCACGCCCGGGTTACCCGCCAGTGCGTGTGCCAGTGCGTGTATCGCCTGTCCGAGATTCAGCCGTGGTGTATCGATGGCTCGTGGCCCCTGGGACTGTAGTGCTGGTGGCGTGATAGCACCGGCCCGCGAGCGTGGCGCGTGAGCGATACAGCGGCGGCCCGTCGTACGAGCGGGCCGCCGCCAGGTTGACGTGCGCCGTGCATCGCATCGACCGGGCCCCGACCGGCCGACTTCCTACCGCGTGCCTAGCGGTAGTACGCGGACGGAATTGGCGTCTTGCTGGGGTCGCCGGCCGGCTGATCGAGACTCTGAACGACCCGAGTGACGATCGGCAAGACCGCACGAACGATGTCGAAGAAGCCCTTGTCTGCCACCACCTCCTGCACCGTGACCGGCCCGCCCATCCCCTTACGCTGACCCAGCAGGGTGGAGGCAAGCTGGAGGGCCGTGGGCAGCACTGCCGCGATGATCCCCCAGAACTTTTCCTGCTCGCCGGCCTGAGGGCCGGCGATCGGTGTCGGTGTGGTGGCCGCGTCGGATGCACCGGCCGGCTGATCGAGGCTCTGAACGACTCGGGTGACGATCGGCAGGACCGCACGGACGATGTCGAAGAAGCCCTTGTCTGCCACCACCTCCTGCACCGTGACGTCCCCGCCCATCCCCTTGCGCTGCCCTAGCAGCGTCGAGGCCAGTTGGAGGGCGGTGGGCAGCACCGAGGCGATGATCCCCCAGAACTTCTCCTCGTCAGCGTCCTGGGCGCTAGCCGGCCGTGTCGCCCCCGTCGCATCCGAGGCGCTGGCCGGCTGATCGAGGCTCTGGACAACCTGGGTGACGATCGGCAGGACTGCGCGGACGATGTCGAAGAAGCCCTTGTCTGCCACCACCTCCTGCACCGTGACCGGCCCGCCCATCCCCTTGCGCTGACCCAGCAGGGTGGAGGCAAGCTGGAGAGCGGTGGGCAGCACCGCCGCGATGACCCCCCAGAACTTTTCCTGGTCGGCATCCTGTGCCCCGAGCGCAATCGAGGCGGCCGGCCGGTGGCCAGAGTTAATCGTGGTACCGTACATCGTCGTCATCACATCCTCCCACGGGTGGTGAGCGTCGTGCTGCGTGCCGCATCGGCGGACGCTCCATTCGCCAGGGCACGCGCTAGCTCCTCGACGAGCTGCTGAAACTCGGGGGATTGCCAGATTGGCAGCGATCCCGTGCCTGTTGCCGGTGGCGTGCCGACCGGAGCGGCCGGGACGCCATCGCCGACCGGGCGAAGGTCAATGAACGCATACGCGCCAAGCCCCTTCGACAGCGCGGTCTCCTGGAGCAGCGGCGTCTGCCTGAATCTCAGGTCGGCCAGTTCTTGCGCGGTCGCGTCCAACACCCGGCGTGCCGAGATCCGGTCGACGTCCCCTTCGGCGGTGATTAGCCCATCCAGTGCCCTCCTCATGGCGAAGGTAAAAGCCGACAGTTGCTCACGCCCATCCGGCGAGGTCGTCGCCGACGTGCTGGCGGCAGCCGTCTGTTCGGCGGTGCAGGCGCTAATCAGCAACCCGTTGAGCTCGAGCTCGGACGCATCGGCGGCATCCGCCGAGTCAGGGACCGGGTACAGCTCCGGATCGGACTCGTGGGCGAACCGCGCGTCGTCGTAGAGTGCCTGAGTCTGGAACGTCTTGGCCGCTTCGAGCGGGGGCTTCGCAAGGAGGATCGGCGCCTGCCCGAACGGCTTGATCGGCGTCATCGACTTTTCCGCAACCGCGACGTCGTCCTGCTGCGGCCCGTCCGGCCGCCAGACCTTGTTCTCAGTCAATTCGACGCCGGCCTGCTCCACGAAGAACGGCTTCGACATGCCGCCCGAGTGGCAGGAGTCCAGGACGATGGTCAGGATGCCTGCCGGGAGACCTTGCGACTCGCGGACCAACTCGTTGTCGAACAGGAAGTCGTCGTAGAGGCACAGGCACTCACGGAGCATGCCGTCTCGCTCCGTCCGCCAGCCGTGGCCGGAGTAGTAGAACACGAGCCGGTCGTCCGCCCCGGCGCCGACGAGCAGCCAGTTGACGAGGCGGTCGCGGATCTTCGCGAGCGTCGCATCCTGATTGAAGTAGGTCTCGATGTTGGCAGCGTCGAACCCGTAGTGAGTCGTAAGAATCCGAGTAAAGGCGTGTGCGTCGTCGATGCAACTCGGCAGATCGTTCCGTTCGCCGGGATAATCGTTCATCCCGACGATGAGCGCGCGCTTGACTGGCATGGCCGGCCTCCCCCTCCTGGTGTGCGCGATTCGCGGTGGTTCGCGAAGCCTCCGTCGTCGCGATGCACCCTCCATCCAGATGCGCGGTCGGTCGAACGGCTGAGCGGAGACAGCAGCGCCCCATCCACGGCTGGTCTGCGCTCACCTGGCCGTTCGCACTGACGCCGGTATCGAACCTGCCGCCAGATACGGGTAGGTATGCTGGCAGCGTGATGGTCGAATCAGGTTGTCGCGACCGGTACCACGGTCGCGGGCGTCCTCGTCGCTGCCCGCGAGAAGCAGGTCCGTATGATGCCGTCGGCGCCGCCGACGGGGCGATGACCCGACGATGGCGGCCGTCGCGGTGGTCTACATACGACGTAGACGGGAACGCGAAGGACTGTGACCCCTACACCGATTGTGGCATGGGCCGCTGAGATGCGCCTGATCGTGCGCTGACATCCGGCTGCGGCCAGACTGAGGTTTCATCGAGATCGAGCGCAGATTCGCGTCAGATGCCATGCAGATGTCTCTGATGTCGAGCGGGCACGGCAGTGGCCGGGTGGAGAGGGATTGGCAGTAGCCGCGCTGGGAGCGATGGGCGATTTCGCGCGGGCTAGACCGTGTCGGGTGCCTGACGGATGCGGTCGAACAACTCGCGCGTGATGGGTTCGGGCTGGGTATCGAACTCGGAGCGGAGGACGTCTTCGCACAGCCGGTACTGCCGAAACGCCTGTGCCCGCTCGCCGCGGCGAACGTGGCAACGCATCGCCAGCCGATGGGCGTCTTCGCGGAACGGATCGGCGGCGAGCAGCCGCATCGATAGATCCAGGCAGGCGGTGTAGCGCTCGCTGTCGAAGGCCAGCGCCGCTAACCGTGCGAGCACGCTCAGGTACAGGGAGCGCAGGCGCTCGCGCTCGACGACGTCGTGGGCGTCGGTGATGCCGGCAACGTCACCTCGATAGAGCTGGATGGCGGACCGGTAGTTGACCTCTACGGCTGCCATATCGCCCCGCAAACTCGCCTCATCCCCAGTGAGCACCAGCGCTTCGAACTGGCGGGTATCCACGGCGACACCCTGCTCGACGTTCAAGAAATAGCGGCCCTCGCTGTACACCACGAAGGGCGCGCTGGCCAACACGTCGCCGAGACGTCGGTGCAGGCTGTACACAAGGCTGTGCAAGGACTGGACGGCCAGCGAGGTATCGGCCTCAGGCCAGATTCGCTCCACGAGCGTCGCCCGCGCCGCGCCGTATTCGGGCTGCAAGGCGAGGGCGGCCAGAAGCGCCTCGGTCTTCCCGCCCGGCCGGAGCATGACGACCTCTCCGTCCCTCAGGAGACGGAGTCCGCCAAGGAGGCATACGACGACTCTCGCTCGGCTGTCGCCAGCGTGAGAGCGAAGGTAGAAGGGCTGGTGTCGGGGCTCCATCGCCATACCAACACACAAACGACTCGGGACGCTACCAACCAGCATGCACCAGGCTCGACGCACACGCTCATCGCACCCGGTCTTGCGCGGCGCGGTCGACTCCACGTCTCGACCGCCACTCATTCGCCGGGCCTGCCCATCCTTCCAGCAGCCCGTACTGTAGAGTGTCGCCAACGTCATCACGCCGTGCATCCGAATTGTGGGTACCAGTTTTCGGGTACGTAGACGTCGTTCAGGGGAGGTGCAGACAGGCCCTGGCCTCCTGCAAAGCCGCGGCGCCGAACGCCGAAACGCTGACTCACGGTTGCGAAGGGGTCGCAAACAGCCTATACTTCCGAGCTACGGGCGATTAGCTCAGTTGGTTAGAGCGCACGGTTCACATCCGTGAGGTCCCGGGTTCGAGTCCCAGATCGCCCACCCGCTCGATGGGGCGCCCTGACAGTGCGCCCCATCAGTCTGTGTGCCAATCGTCGTTGACGCGACGATCGCCGATCACCCTGAAGGCACGCCTCGACTGGGGCGGCTACATCTCCATCATCGACCCGGCCGTTCCGGATCTCGACGGCGACGTTGCCCGACACACGCGCCTCTCACGCTCGGAGATTCCCCGTATCTCCTAGCCCCGGGCACCCCTCGACCCCCGATCGGGGTGTCCTTCACCTCGACTCCTCTCGCACGCGCAGCAGCACACCTGGGCGAGGGCAACTCTAGCGCCGCTCCCGGTGAGCGAATATACTGCCGACGTCCGGCACCGTGGCCGGCGTGGAGCGTCCCCGACGACCACGGGACGCCTGGCGTGACCGGCCTCGACGGAGAACACAAGGGGGGCGTCTCGATGGACGATCTCGATGTTCGCGCGGCCCGGCGGCTGCTCTCACGGCGACGCTTCCTGGGGCGCGTCACCCTGGTGATCGGCGGCCTGTCGACCGGCTTGCTGGCGGCGTGCGGCTCGCAAGCGCCCGCGCCGGCGGCTACGAGCAAGCCAGCCGAAGCCAAACCTGCCGAAGCGAAGCCGGCCACCGCGCCCACCACGGCTGCTGCCGCCAAGCCGGCCGAAGCCAAACCGGCTGAGGCGAAGCCCACGACCGCTCCGACCACGGCTGCTGCCGCCAAGCCAGCCGAGGCCAAGCCAGCCCAGCAGGCAGCAGCGCAGACGGCCAGTCCGCGTAAGGGCGAAGTCACGGCCGCTATGTCCGAGCAGGTGCTGACCCTCGACCCGGCCAACCACTACTCGATCTCCAGCACCTCGATCCTACGCCACATCTTCGATCCCCTTGTCGACGTCACATCGGACAGTAAGTTCATCCCCGGGCTCGCCGAGAAGTGGGAGAACACCGACGATCTGACCTGGAAGTTCACGCTTCGCAAAGACGTGAAGTTCCACGACGGGACACCGTTCAACGCCGATAGCGTCGTCTATTCGCTGACCCGTGTCCGCGACAATACCAAGTTGATCAAGTCGTTTGTGTACCAGGACGTCGCGAGCGTCGAGAAGGACGGTGACTACGGCGTCGTCGTCAAGACCAAGGTGCCGTTCGGGTCGCTGCCCGGGCACCTGACGATGCTCGGCATGCTGCCACCCAAGGCGAAAGACAACGAAGAGGCGTTCTTCAATCACCCGATCGGGACCGGACCGTTCAAGTTCACGACCTGGACCCGCGGCGAGAAGGTCGAGCTCGAAGCGAACGACAATTACTGGTCGAGCGGGCGGCCGAAGATCGCCAAGGGAACGATTCGTACGGTGGCCGAGATCTCAACGCGCACGGCCGGCCTCCGTTCCGGCGAGATCGACATCATCGACCGCATCCCGGCCGATCTGGTCAAGACCCTCGAGGGAAGCCAGGGCGTCAAGGTGCTGAACGTCCCGGCCATTGAGACGCAGCAATGGGTCTTCCAGCTTCAGAAGCCGCCGGTCGACAACGTGAAGGTCCGCAAGGCGATCAGCCTGGCCATCGACCGTGACACGATCATCAAGGAGTTCCATCTCGGGTTCGCCAAGGCTGCCCCGTGCCCAACGCCGCCCGGCCTCGTCGGGTACGTCGATCTCGGCCTGAAGCCGTACAAGCCGGACGATGCGAAGGCGATGCTGAAGGACGCCGGCGTGCCCAACCCGACCATCGACTTCGTCATGATGAAGGGCGTCTACCCAAAGCAGACCGAGATCGCTCAGGCCGTCGAGGCGATGCTCGGCGAGGTTGGAATCAAGTTGAACATCCGCGAGATGGAAGTGGCGGCTGCCCGCGACGCCCGCACCGCCGGCGACTTCCATCTGTTCTACTCAGGCTGGGCGCACATGCCGCACGACCCGGATTGGTACTTCGGGCAGTGGTTCACCAAGGCCGGCGCCGAGAAGCTCAGCCGCTACAACAACCCGACCGTCGAGCAGTTGATCTCCGACGCTCGTAAGCCCGACCCGAAGGTCCGGCAGGCGAAGTATGAGGAGCTCCAGAAGATCATCTGGAACGACGAAGAGGCAACCATCTGGCCGTACTACAGCGTCGCCATCTACGGGGTCCGCGACCGGATTGGCGGCTATGAGGCGCGGTCGGACTACTACGTGCCACTCTGGGACGTTAGCGTCGGGTAACGTGGCGCGTCAAACACGACGCTGCTCGGGCATCGCACGGCATCGACGCCGTGAAGATTGGGAGCCTCCTTGGGCCTCGAAGGAGATCGAGGCCGGCGAAGCTCGGACGTGGAGGGCAGGCTTGACCGATGCGCACCTACGTCTTACGGCGGCTGCTCCATTCGCTGGTGACCCTCTTCGGCGTGTCGCTGGTGGTCTTCGGGATACTGCGGGTCTTGCCGGGCGACCCGGCCCGGATGATGCTGCCGGACGGCGCACCCCAGACGGCAGTGGACGAGATGGCCCGCCAGCTTGGGCTGCGCGAACCACTCTATGTGCAGTACGTCGTCTTCCTGAAGAGCGTCGCCAGTGGTAATTTCGGTGAGTCGTTTCAGTACCGTTCGCCGGCGACAGCCGTCGTCGGCGAAAGGATCTGGCCCACCATCCACCTGAGTCTGGCGGCGCTCGCATTGACCGTGCTCTTCGGCGTACCTGCCGGCATCCTGGCGGCCGCCCGCCGGGGGACGGTGCTCGACTACGGCGGGATGGCGCTTGCGGCGCTCGGTCAGTCCCTTCCGAGCTTCTGGCTCGGGATTATGCTCATCCTCCTCTTTGGCGTAGCGCTCGGCTGGCTACCAACCTCGGACTACAAGGGGCCAATCTACCTCGTCTTGCCGGCCATCACGCTGGCAGCTTTCCCGATGGCGCTGGTCGCCCGCCTGACCCGTTCCAGCATGCTCGAAGTGCTGAACCGCGAGTACATCCGAACGGCCCGCAGCAAGGGACTGCACGATTCGGCCGTCGTGATCGGGCACGCCGTCAAGAACGCGGCAATCCCGGTCGTCACGATTCTTGGGCTCCAGATCGGCGTGCTGCTCGGCGGCGCCGTCATCACCGAGTCGGTGTTCTCCTGGCCGGGTATCGGCAAACTGGTCGTCGACAGTATCTTCCGCAGAGATTTCCCGGTTGTCCAGACGGTGCTGATCCTCTCGGCATCGGTGTTCATCGTCATCAATTTCATCGTCGATCTGAGCTACACGGTGCTCGATCCCCGGATCAAGTACTCGTGAGCGCCAGGATCGTCCGCGACGTCAGCGTACGGACCGGGAGTACGCGCCTCGACCATGGGTTGGCTTCCAGTGCGAGAGATGACAGCAGGCAAGCGGCCAGCGTCTGGGCCAGGAGCAGGCGAGCGGGCAGCGAAGGAGACTGATGGTCGCGAAGGTGGGCGCCGAGACGGTTGCCGCGACGACGGCGGACCGGGCGCGCGGGACGACGAGCTGGCGGGCGCGGATCGGTCGGCAGGCGCGCCGCAATCCGCTGATGGTCGTGGGGGCGCTCCTGCTGCTGGGACTGGTGCTGGCCTCGATCTTCGCGCCCTGGATCGCGCCGGCCGATCCGCTCAAGACTGGCTTCTCGACGCGGGTCCGGCCGCCAGCGATCCTGGGCTACGACTCGACGTTCCTGCTCGGCAGCGACAACCTCGGGCGGGACATCCTGAGTCGCATGCTCTACGGCGGTCGGATCTCCTTGACGCTCGCTGCTCTGGCCGTGCTGTTCTCATCGGTCATCGGCGTCACGCTTGGCCTGATCTCGGGCTACTTCGGCGGCTGGATCGACGACGTGATTCAGCGCATCGTCGACGTTCAGTTGTCGTTCCCGATCATCATGCTGGCAATCGCCATCATCGCGGCGATCGGTACGAGCGAGGGGGCGCTCGTCGGAGTGCTGGTGCTGGCGGGCTGGGTGATCTACACCCGCACGGTGCGGGCGAGTGTGCTCTCGATCAAGCACCAGGAGTACGTGCAGGCTGCGCAGGCGCTTGGCGCGGGGGACACCCGGATCCTGGTGCGGCACATCCTACCGAACGTCCAGGCGCCGATTCTGGTCGTCGCGACGGTCCAGGTGGCGACGATGATCCTGTTAGAGTCGGGGCTGTCGTTCCTGGGGCTTGGCGTCCAGCCGCCGACGCCGGCGTGGGGGACGATGCTGGCGGAGGGGCGGGACTACCTGAGCAATGCCTGGTGGATCTCGACGATCCCCGGCATCGCGATTTCGCTGGCAGTGCTGAGCGCCAACATGCTCGGCGACGGCCTCCGCGACCTCCTCGACCCCAACCTACGCGGGATGTGACCGCCAATTCGACAGGGGTCACTACTCGATTGCTGCCTGCCTCCCCTGAGACGAAGGACGCCCGGCCGAGTCGGCCGGGCGTCCCTGGGATGATGTCCCGTGTGCCGTCGGGAGGGGCGCGAAACTACATGCGCCCTCAGTTCGACGGTGCCGATGGCTGGACGCGCGGCCCCTGGTTCGGTCCGGGACCCGTGCCAGGATACATGCCGGGGTGCATCCCGGGACCCATGCCCGGACCCATCCCAGGATGCATGCCGGGACCCATGCCGGGGCCCATCATCGGTCCGTGCGGGCCGGGGCCAAAGCGAGGCCCGACGCCCGGCCCGTTACCCGGCGAGGCTGGCGCGCCGCCGTACCAGGATTGATACCAGCCCTGCATCTGCTGGATCTCAGCCGCCTGGCTCTGGCCCATCGACGCCATCAGCGCCTGGAGCTCCGGCTGCTGGACGCCGGCCGCCATGTGGCCGGTCATCATCACCGCCATCTGATGGTGCTGCACCATTTGCTCGATGAACGCCTTATCGAACTGCTCGGCGTTTTCGAGCGCGGACGGGTCGTGACCGGGCCGATTCGGCATCATCTGCTCCATCCGACTTGGACCGGGCTCGGTGCCGTACCAGTCCTGATACCACTGGCGCATCTGCGCGATCTCGTCCCGCTGTACCTGCTCGATCGACGCCGCCAGGTCGCGGAGTTCCTGGTGTTCGGCGCGTTGGAGCGCCAGGCCCGCCATCTGAATGGCGTCCTCATGGTGGGGGATCATCTCCTCGATGAAGTGGCGGCCAAAGTCGTAGGACTGCTGCCCCTGGTTGGTCGCACCTGCCTGCCCCATCCACGAGCCGGCGCCTGGACCGCGCCCCATCATGCCGAAGCCGGCCTGTCCGTGCATTGCCTGCATCGGGCCACCCCACGCACCCTGGCTGGCCGCTGGCGTTCCACTGCCGCCCCAGTGCCAGCCCATCTGCTGCCCGGTCATCGGGCAGTTCGGCCACGGTCCATCGCTCTGTGCGTACGTCGTCGCAATCGGTACCCCGATTGCCGCGCCCCCAAGCACCGCGCCGGCCAGTATCGCGATAGCCTTTCTGCGGTTCATCATAGCCTCCTTGCCCGCCGGGGTCTGCCGTCCGGGCTACCCGTCGGTCGTTCGCGGTCTCCCGCGCTCGTCACGGGATCCACCATCAGTGTCGCAGTCGGACCTCAAGCTGATCCCTATGAGAAGCTCAAGATTTGCGCAAGACTCAGGGGGCGCTGGCGAGCTGGGACGCCTTCGCGTCGCGGGGCGCACGGGGTAGCTCGAAGGTGAACGTCGAGCCCTGGCCGGGTCCGGGCGATTCCGCCCAGATACGGCCATCCATTGCCTCGACGAACGCCCGCGCGATCGTCAGGCCGACCCCAGCCCCGCCGA
Source organism: Chloroflexota bacterium (assembly GCA_020845495.1). The sequence continues at coordinate 7,497 of JADLFM010000128.1, read as the reverse complement.
GCAACCGCGAACGCGACTTATCGACCCGGTAGAAGCGCTCGAAGACTCGCGTCAGGTGCTCCGGCGCGATCCCGACGCCGCTGTCCGTCACCGAGAAGCGCACCGCGCCCGCGAGCGGCTCGACCCGGATGGCGACGCTGCCCGGTGTAGGCGTGTAGCGCAGGGCATTGGTGAGCAGGTTGGTGAGCACCTGGATCGCCCGGTCGGGATCGGCGCAGACCGGCGGTAGATCAGGCGGCACGTCGACGGTCAGCGCGAGCCCCTTTTCCTCGAAGTCTGGCGCGAGCCGCTCGACGGCAGGGGCGACGAGCCCGGCTGGTGCGACGGCCCGGACTACGACCTCGAGCCGGTGAGCCTCGGCGCGCGAAAGCTGCTGCAAGTCCTCTGTCAACCGTCGAAGCCGCCCGGCCTCGGTGTGGAGCTTCGCCCACAGCTCATCCGAAGGCACGATGACTCCGTCGAGGAGACCCTCCAGGTACCCTTCCAATGTAGAGATCGGCGTGCGCAACTCGTGGGCTACGTCGCCGATCAACTCCAGGCGGCGCCGCTCGGCGTCTTCGACGGCCGCCGCCATGGCGTTGAAGCTCATCTTGAGCTGGCGAATCTCGGTCGGCCCGGCCACGTCGACGCGCTCGCCGTACTCGCCCCGTGCGATGCGCTGGCTGGCTGCCGCAAGGCGTGCGATCGGGTTCGCCAGCTCGCGCGAGGCGATCAGGCTCGTCACCACCGCCGTGCCAAGCGCCACGAGGGCGGCCAGCGTCAGCGCATCACCGACCGCGGCGCGGTAGCTCTCGGCAACCTGCTGCTCGGCATCTGGGGGCATCGTGCCGCCCATCCCCGGTCCCATCATGCCGCCCGCCCCCGGACCCATCATGCCACCCGCGCCGGGGCCAAAGCCGGAGCCTGCTCCAGCATTCTGCCCGCGCATCCGCGCCATGGTTGCCATGTGCTGCGCGAAGAATTGCGGCGCCGAGAGGCTGACCGCCACATACACCGTCAGCAGGCCGACGACGATCACCAGCAGATGGGCGAGCAGCAGGCGGGCACGGAGCCCGTGCAGAACAGCGGGAAGCGTCGTCACGGCGGCAGCCCTCGTGTCGGCGTGGACGGCGCCTGCGTCGGCGTGGACGGCGGCGGGTCGGCGAGCCGGTAGCCGACACCTCGCACCGTCAGGATCCAGCCGGGCCGCGACGGATCGTCTTCAAGCTTGCGCCGCAGGTTGCCGACGTGGACCTCGATGACGTGCTCGTCGTAGAAGTCGCTGCCCCAGACCTGATCCAACAACTGGCTCCGAGTGAAGACTCGGCCAGGATGTGCGGCGAGCGCTGAGAGCAGAGCGAGCTCGCGCGCCGTCAGCGGCACGATCTCGCCGCGCTTGCGAACCTCGTGGCGCTGGCGATCGATCGAGAGATCGCCGAGTGTTTGGGGTGGGAGCGGCGCTGGGTCAGCCGGCACGCCGGCGCGCGGGCGGCGCAGCATCGCCTTGACCCGGGCGACCAGTTCGCGGGGACTGAACGGCTTGGTCAAGTAGTCGTCCGCGCCCACCGACAACCCGACGACCTTGTCGATCTCCTCGGCACGCGCCGTGAGCATCAGGACGTAGGCATCAGAGAACTGTCGCAGGCGCCGGCAGACTTCCAGGCCATCCAGACCTGGCAGCATGATATCGAGGATGACCAGATCAGGCCGCTCGACCTGTGCGAGGGTCAGTGCGGTCGGACCGTCATACGCGGTCAGGACGACATAGCTTTCTCGCTCCAGGTAGCCCTGGACGAGCTCGACGAGGTTGTGCTCGTCGTCGACGACGAGCACGCGGGCCGTCCCCGCGCTGGTATTCACACTCGATCCTTCCTGAGATCGACGGCCGAGCCGTCGATGTGAGTATACGAACGTGGCGCCAGCACTCGGGCAGGACGTTGGACACCAGGAGCCATTGACAGTTGACCGCACCGAACTGTCGCTCGCCCCGACCGCGCCCAGCCGCCACACGGCAGATCCAGCTCGCCATCGATCTCGCCTACCTGGATCGTGGCCGTCGATCGATCGCGGCCGCGATCGCGCGGTGAGCCGCCAACCGGTGCGGCTGAGCGCCAATCACGGCTGACTCGTATCATCAGGGGGTGATCCACGTACCGCCCGTCGTCGAGGCCGCACGAGGCTCAGGGCAGTCCCTCCCAACCGGAGTCTGCCTGCTGACCGGCGAGTTCCCACCTGACCCCGGCGGGGTCGGCGACTATTCGGCACGCCTGGGCGCAGCACTCGCCAGCCTCGGGGTGCCGGTCGGCGTGCTGACCCGTCGGCGTGCGGGGCGTGCCGCGCGGCGGTGGTATCAAGGCTCGCCCACCGATCCGTTCGTTCCCGTGCATGGGCTGGTCCCAGCCTGGGATGCACGTGCCGGACCGATCGTTCTGCACGCTCTCCGACAGCTTGGACCGCGTCCACTCCTCCACATTCAGTTTCAGGCGGGCGCATTCGACCTCGGCGGCTGGGTCCACCTGCTACCGGCGCTGCTTCGCCGCCTGGTGCCCCGCGCACGTATCATCACGACCTTCCACGACTTCCTCATCCCATACCTGTTCCCGCGTGCTGGACCGCTGCGCCTCGCCGCCAACCGATTGCTCGCGCGGTCGAGTCATGCCGCCATCTTCACCGACCTCGGCGATCTCCTCGCGGCCGGCCCGGCCGTCAGCGGGACCGTGATACCGATCGGCAGCAACCTCGACCCCGATCCTGCACCTCAGGTGCCGCGCGAGGACGTCCGCCGCCTGCTCGGCGCCAGCACTGGAGACTTCCTGGTTGGATACTTCGGCTTCCTCAACGCGAGTAAGGGTGTCCCGACGCTTCTCGATGCCGTCGCGCGGCTCGCTTCGACGCTGCCGATCCGGCTGGCCCTGATCGGCGCGGAGGCGGGCACGTCCGATCCGACAGATCTCGGGCAGGCGCGGCTCGTCCACGGCGCCCTCGAACAACTCGGGCTGACCGAGCGGATCGCCCGGACCGGCTTCTTGCCGCCACGCGATATTTCGGCAGCGTTGCGCGCGTGCGACGTTATCTGCCTGCCGTTCCGCGACGGCGCCTCCGCGCGGCGGGGCACCTTGATGGCGGCGCTCGCACACGGCCTTCCAATCGTAAGCACGCAGCCGCTGCGCTCGCCGTCTGGCGCCGCGTTCGACGACGTGATCTGGCTTGGCAGCGGGCCGGGCGCCGTCGCACTTCGGGATGGCGAGTCGATCCTGCTCGTCCCGCCGGGCGACTCGCCGGCGCTAGCAACGGCTCTAGCGCGGCTCGCGAGCAACCCCGGACTTCGAGTGCACCTTGCAGCAGGCGCGCATGCGCTCGCACCCGCGATCTCCTGGCCGTCGATCGCCGAACGGACGTTGCGGGTCTACCAGGAAACGTTCACGTCACCACGGGTCGCCTGCACACGTGATGCCGACGCCGGGGGACGGTCGTGATCGCATCGGCAGACCGCAAAGGCGGATGGCGAAGCCGCTGGGCGAGCGGCGCGGCGCTCCCGCGCTGGCCTGACAGGCCTGGCTGGGGCTCGCCGGCGGTGGCAGGGGGCCTCGCGATCCTGGCTGGCTGGCTGATCGGCGCCGTCGTGGCGCTCGGGTCGCCGGTCGCAGCATTCGTGGTCGTGGCCGGATTGCTCGCTACATGGTTGGCGACGCGCAGCGTTCAGGCGTCACTGCTGGGGTTGGTGGTGGTGGCGTCGTTGCTTCCGTATGCTGTGATCCCCCTACGGGTCGGGGTGTCGCTGACGTTCGTCGACGCCCTGCTCGCGGCCTGCGTCCTCGGCTGGCTGTTGCGGCACGTCTCGCGGGCCGGCCAGATCGTGCTGACGCCGGCTGGACGGCCGCTGCTCGGCTATCTGGTAACGGCCGGCGTGGCGCTCGTGATTGGGGCGGCGTTCGCACCGGTCAGTGGCGCCGAGCTACGGAGCGTCCTGAAGTATCTGACCGGTATCTTCTTGTTCGTGATCGTAGTGAATGTGATCCGCGAGCGCGGCCAGATTCGTCAGTTGACCGGAGCGCTCATCGTCGGCGGAGCGCTGGCGAGCGCCATAGGGCTGGGGATTCAGGCATTGCCTCGGCCCACGATCGTGGAAGTGCTGTCGTCGCTGAGCGTCCTCGGCTACCCATCGGGGCCGGAGGTGCTGCGCTTCCTGCCCGGCCCGAACAACACCTACTCAGACACGTTGCGGGCAGTCGGCACGTCGATCGATCCGAATGTGTTCGGCGGGCTGCTGATGCTCGCCGGCTCGCTGATGCTGGGGGAGGCGGTGGCGCCGCGGCCACGGTTGCCGCGCTGGCTCCTGCTCGGGGGATTAGCCGTCACAGCAGCGGCGATGGTGGCGTCGCAGTCGCGGAGCTCCTGGCTCGGCCTCGCCGTGGCCGGGGCGGTGCTGGCGACGCTGCGCGAGCGGCGGCTCTGGCTGGCGGGGGTTGCCGGCGTCAGCGGGCTACTGGCGCTGCCAATCGGCCGCACGATGGCCGCACGGCTGGCCTCGGGCTTCGCGGCCCAGGATCGCGCGGCGGCGCTGCGCCTGGATGAGTATCGACAGGCGCTCGAGATCATCCGCCAGTACCCACTGCTTGGGGTCGGTTTCGGTGGTGCGCCGGAGCTTGGGACGTTCGTCGGCGTTTCCAGCATGTACCTGCTCGTCGGCGAGCACACCGGGCTGATCGGTCTCGGGTTGTTCGTGCTGACACTCGCCATCCTCGCCGTCAGCGGAGTGCGAGCGGCGGTTACGGCCCCAGACGAGCATGATCGAGCCCTCGTCGCGACGCTGCTCGCGGCGTTTGCAGCGGCACTGGTGGCCGGCAATCTGGATCACTACTTCATGAATCCACGGTTCCCGCACATGGTCGCCCTGTTCTGGCTCTACGCTGGACTCCTGGCGGCGGCGATCCGCCTCAGTGCTGCACGAGCGAGTGCGACCGGCGTACCCTGAAGGCCGGCGTCGCGCTCCGAGAGCGGGCGCGCCTGAGGGAGGTCCAGATGGCGACGACACTGGAGTCGGTAGGGCTTGGGGCCAGCACGGCCGGGCCGCACGGCGGGGCATTCCGCCCGGCCGCCATCGGCGTGCGCGGGATGGTCAGTTCGGCGCACGGTCTGGCGTCGCAAGCGGGCGTCCGCGCACTGATGGAGGGCGGCAACGCCGTCGACGCGGCGGTTGCCGTGGCAGCCACGCTCGCGGTCGTCGAGCCATTCATGTCCGGTCTCGGCGGAGGCGGCGGCTATATGCTGATCCGCGATGGCCAGACCGGCGCCATCGTGGGGTTGGATTATCTGGGTTGGGCGCCGCGCGCCGCCCGGGCCGACGCCTGGACCGACCAGGAGGCAGTGTACGGCGACGTCCGCGCGATCTGCACGCCCTCGGCGGTAGCAGGCTGGCTAGCAGCACTCGAGCGCTTCGGCCGCCTCGACCTCAAGACCGTTTTCAGCTTCGCCATCGAGATCGCCGAGCGCGGCTGGCCAATCTCCCACTTTGCCGCACAGATGCTCGCCGGTCAGGAGTCTCGTCTCAGCCGATTCGAGTCGTCGCGGGCGACATACTTCCCAGAGGGCCGCGTGCCTGGCGCGGGCGAACTGGTGCCGCAGCCGGGCCTGGCGCGGAGCTTCCGCACGCTCGCTGAGGGCGGCGCGGATGTCTACTACCGAGGCGAGCTTGGCGAGCGGATCGTCACGGCGGTGCAGCAGGCTGGCGGCTGGTTGACGCGCGAAGATCTGGCCGATGTCGCCGTCACCTGGCGGGAACCGCTCGCCATCGACTACCGAGGTCGAACCATCTTGACGATGCCGCCAGCCTGCTCGGGCATCCAGTACCTCGAATCGTTGAAGATCCTCGAGGCGTACGATCTGGCGGCATTTGGCCATAACTCGACCGACTACCTCCACCTGCTGCTGGAGACGATCAAGCTCGCCAGCGCCGACCGGGCGGCATACGTCATGGACCCGTCGGTGCCTGCTGCTAGCCTGCTTGCCGACGATTTCGTTGCAGCGCGCCGGGTGACCATCGACCGCCAGCGCGCTGTGCCGAGCGAGGGCGAGCGGTTCCGTGCCGTCAAGGATGGGCTCGTGGCAGCCGGCGACCCGGTCCGCTACCGCCGCGATCACACGACCCACTTCGAGGCTGCGGACAACGAGGGCAACCTCGTCTCGGTGACGCAGAGTAACGGAGCGGCGTTCGGCTGCGGCTTCGTAGCCGGCGATACCGGCATCCCGATGAACAATTTCCTGTACTGGCAGGACGTCAACCCGGCCAGCCCGAACTATCTTCGCCCCGGCGCGACGATGGAATGCCCGATGGCTCCCTGCATCGTCACTGAGGGGGGCCATCCGATCCTCGGCATCGGGACGCCGGGCAGTTACGGCATCCTTCAGACCACCCTCCAGATGCTGCTCAATCGCCTGGACTTCGGCTTCAACGTGCAAGCGAGCATCGAGGCGCCACGGGTGCGGGCGTTCGAGCGGACGCTGGTCGAGGTGGAGGGCCGGGTGCCGGCCGACACGCGCGCGGGTCTCACCGCGCTCGGGCATGAAATCCGGACCCTCCCAGACTGGAGCCCCCAGGTCGGGGGCGGCCATGGGATCGCCATCGATCCGGACAATGGGCTGCTCTCCGGGGGCGCAGACGCACGCCGCGACGGTATGGCCATCGGCTGGTGAACGACGAATCGCACTGACGAGACGGTATGGACGTCGAGGACAGGACATTTCCTTGACACCCTTCCAGGGTGGTGCGTAGACTCGCCGCAAGCGGTGATACCCTCGCGATCGAGGGAGGTGCCAGGAGGATTGAATGGATCTTGCGCAAGGCGCGCTCCTGTTCGCTGGCTGGATCGTCGCCTTCTTGCTCGGTAGGGAGCTCCAATCTGGTTTCGCACAGTGGCGGGAGTCCCGGCGCGCACGCTAGCGTCTGGCGTGGTGCGCGAGGTGGCGCTACGGCCTGGACTTCAGCCTGACTGTCATCAGTTTTCATGACGATGGTGTCGTTAACGAGTATGGCCGGCGACTGCGACGTCGCTGGCCGGATCCGACGTATCGGCGACCCGACGAACCAACCGTCGACGGCGCAGGGTGCCGAGCTTGCGTCACGGAGATGTGGCTCACCGTTGACGGTGGGTTCCTGACTATGAGGAGTCAGAGGCATGGTGCTAGCGCATGGACTGACCCGTAGGGCATTTCTGCGCGTCGGAGTTAGCGTAGCGGGTGTCGGCCTCTTGTCGGCGTGCGGGCAGCAGGCTCCCGCGACCAAGCCGGCGGAGACGAAGCCCGTGGAGTCCAAGCCCGCGGCCGAAACGAAGCCGGCCGCTCAGCCGACGACCGCCGCGGCCAGTGCGAAGCCGACGACCGCGGCTGCCCCGGCCCAGCCGACAGCAGCCGCGGCAACTGGCGCCGCGAAGCCGGCCGAGGCCGCCAAGCCGACCGCCGCAGCGGCAGCCCCCAAGCCCGGCGAGAAGCTCGGCTCACAGTTGATCGGCAAGCTCGAGG